>NZ_BDLU01000105.1 GCF_006538165.1 Komagataeibacter diospyri | reverse complement strand
TTGAGTTCGAGCGTCTCTACAGCACGGAAGAAGCCTGTATCAAGGCGTTGCTGATGGCGCGTCGGGAGGCATTGATGGCCTGCCCGTCCTGTGGGCACGATCGGAATTACCTCTGTGGTCGCCGGGTGGGATGCACACGCTGCAACCGTCGCTGGTCGGTCACGGCCGGCACGGTGATGAACGGGACAAAACTTCCCCTCACGACCTGGTTCCGGGCCATGCACATCATGACCAGCACCAAACAGGGCGTCTCGGCTATCGAACTGGGCCGTCGGCTGGGCGTGAGCTATCCGACGGCGTGGTATCTCGCCAAACGCCTGCGTCGCGCCATGACCGAACGGGAAACCCGTTATCTTCTCGGTGGTTCTGGTCCGGACGGTGCCCCGGTCGTGGTCGAGGCAGATGATGTCTATCTGGGCGGCGAGCGCAACCAGGGCTCGGGTCCGGGAGGCAAGACCAGAATGATCGCCGCGACCGAGCGATATGAAGACGGCCGTATGGGCCATGTCGCCATGAGGATGGTGGCTGGCTTCACCAGCAGGGCGGTGCGGGCATTCGCCGATACCTGCCTGACGGCAACCGTCAGGGTTCATACCGATGGTCTGAAGGCTTTTCTGGCTTTCGGCACATCTGTGCGATCCCATGTGGTCACTGTCAGCGGCAGCAGACGTCCCTCCCGACAGCGCACCGCGCTGTTCCACGGCCTCAATACCGCCATCGCCAATCTGAGCACGGCCCCCAAGGCAACGCACAAGGCCATCGCCCCGCAGCATACATCCGATTATCTCGGCGCTTTCTGCTGGACCACAAATCGAAGGCACAACATGCCCGGCATGATCCACGCCGCATGCCGGGCCGTAGC
>NZ_BDLU01000104.1 GCF_006538165.1 Komagataeibacter diospyri | reverse complement strand
CAAAGTAGTGCTGGCATTCCGGCGTATTTTTGGTTAGATGGGTCTTTAATATTAAATCACATCTTGATGCAGGCTGCGCATGCCCGTTGATAGAAAAGGAATGTAATGAAGTGTCTTGTGACTGGCGGAGCGGGATTCGTCGGTAGCCATGCTGTCATAAGCCTGCTGGATGCAGGCCATGAAGTGGCGGTACTTGATAATCTCAGCACAGGTCATTTATCCGCAGTCGCACCGGGCGTACGTTTTTTTAATGTGGATCTGGCAGATCCTGTTGCCACGGACAGGGTCGTTGCAAGTGATCAGTGGGATGCGGTCCTGCATTTCGCGGCACTGTCCCTTGTCGGGGACAGTATGCGAGACCCGTTTTACTATTTGCATAACAACTATGTCACGGCACTGAACCTCATCCGTTCGTGCGCCGCGCATGCCGTGCCACGGTTTGTATTTTCCTCAACGGCAGCCCTGTTCGGCGGGGACCATGGTTCGGAGCCGATCGTTCATGATGCCCGTATCGACCCCAGCTCCCCTTATGGCGAAAGCAAATTCTTTATCGAGCGGGCGCTTGTATGGGCAGACCGCATTCATGGCATGCGTAGCGCCAGCCTGCGCTATTTCAACGCAGCAGGCGCTGACCCTCTGGGGCGGCTGGGGGAAGATCATCAGCCTGAAACACATCTGATCCCGCTGACAATTGACAGCATCCTGGGGCGTCGTCCGGGGCTGAAGCTGTTTGGCAATGATTATCCGACACATGATGGCACCTGCATTCGCGACTATGTCCATGTGACCGATCTGGCTGACGCGCATATCCTGGTCCTGTCCCTGCTCGATACCAGATCCGTGACCTACAATATCGGGAACGGGCTGGGTTTCAGTAATCTGGAAGTTGTCCAGAGCGTTGAGCGTGTGAGCGGGCGCAAGGTACCCTGGGAATGGGCTCCGCGCAGACAGGGTGATCCGGCCGTGCTGGTCGCCAATTCCACACAGCTCAGCAGGGACACCGGCTGGAAGCCCAGATATCATGAGCTGGATCAGATTGTTGAAACGGCCCTCCGATGGCGAGAAGCACATCCTTACGGATATCGTGAAAAACAGTCACATGATCTCGTGGCTAC
>NZ_BDLU01000103.1 GCF_006538165.1 Komagataeibacter diospyri | reverse complement strand
CACTACAGTTGCGCTTTCTGTTTGATATGTGAGAGGTAGGCTGCGGCCTGATGAGCACGTCGAAAGAACGACCATCGGAGGATATGCCCGATGGAGGCGCAGCTTCGGGTCATCTTCATGGCGAGGCGTCGAATTTCCTGGATTGACCAGCGGATAAGCGGCCGCGTTTGTGCAACTGGCTTTTTTTGAGCGCCATGGCGTTGGCCTGGGACCGCACAGCGGCCATCATGGCGTAAGCCAGCATGACCAGCGAGACGTGACGGTGCCAACCATGCCAGGATCGGGTCTCGTTGTGGTCGAGGCCGAATTCGTTCTTGGCGGTCTCGAAACCTTCTTCAATGCGCCAGCGCGTACCCTCGACGCGCACCAAGGTCTCGAGCGGTGTTCCCTGAGGGCACCAGGTCGTGAAATACGCCAGGTCGCCATCGGAGGGATTGCGCCGGACCAGCAGCCCACGGGTCCATGTCCCGGTTGAGGTATCTGAATATTCTGAGGCTTCGAGATCGGCCATCGGGCAATACAGCCAGTCATACAGCCGCTCGCCCTTGGTACCGCGTCCGGCGGAACAGCGGACCCAGGCGGCGTCCGGCAGGGTGTCGACAATCTCGCGCGCCTCGCCGGCCCAGCAGACATCCGGCCGCCAGGAATGGAAGTGATGATTGGCATTCACGCCCAGAACATAGCCCCGGCTGGCGCGGCGCAAAGCCATTTCCAGTTCCCCGACGCCATAGACGCTGTCGCCGGCCACCCACCGGAACGGCACATCGGCCGCAAGTGCCCGGCCGATCATCGCGGTGGCCAGAGACGGTTTGCTGGCAAACTGGACATCGCCCGGCACATGGGCCGCCGCCAGCCGTTCAGGCTTTTCCGCCCAGGCCTTCGGCAGATACAAAGCCCGGTCGAGAAATGCGTGCCCCTTGTCAGAGACATAGGCTGCGAACACGCCAATCTGGCAATTGGTGATCTTACCGGCAGACCCGGTATATTGCCGTCCCGCCCCGCACGATGCAGAGCCCTTCTTGAGAAAACCGGTCTCGTCGACCACCAGCACCGCGTCGGTATCCCCCAGATGCTCGACGACATGATCGCGCACGACGTCCCGCAACGCATCGGCGTCCCAATGCCCGCGTCCAAGCAAGGCCTGCTGTCGCCATGGCCCCGGATCGCCCGCAGCTTCTGCGCGCATCCAGCCGGTCTTGCGCGGTTCATTGCCCAGCAGTGTTTCCAGAAACCGGCCCGCCGACGCCGCCACCCGCTCCTGGCCGAATACCGGGCGCATCCGCGCCTTGGCGTCCCGCAGCGCCTCCAGCGTCAGGGCAAGAACATCCTCGATCGAGGCCGCGCCATTCATCTCGTTCAGAATCATGGTGACCCATAGATTCAGAACTCTCAGAAAAATGCAACTGTAGTGCTA
>NZ_BDLU01000102.1:2500-5359 GCF_006538165.1 Komagataeibacter diospyri | reverse complement strand
CCGCGGTGGTGAGGGGTGACTGGAAGACCTGGCGGCGACCGACTTTCCCGTGCCTTGAGGCACAGTATCATGGGCGCTGGGGTGTTTCACGGCCGAGTTCGGGATGGGATCGGGTGGATCATTCCCCGCCATGGCCACCAGGTCATCCAGTCATCCCTGGTTAGGGGCTGAGAGGATGTGATGGGTTGGTGCTTTTTGTAAGTATTGAAGAGTGGATGACTGCTGTGCATGTGTGTTGCCACTGTTGTGGCGATGGAATGAGCCTGTTGGGCGATTAGGACCAGTTAGCTGCACGCATTACTGCGCTTCCACACCTGGCCTATTGACGTGATGGTCTATCACGGCCCTCGGGGAGACCTTGTTTTGAGGTGGGTTTCCCGCTTAGATGCTTTCAGCGGTTATCCCGTCCACACTTAGCTACCCGGCTGTGCCGCTGGCGCGACAACCGGTGCACCAGAGGTATGTTCATCCCGGTCCTCTCGTACTAGGGACAAATCCTCTCAAGTCTCCAACACCCACGGCAGATAGGGACCGAACTGTCTCACGACGTTCTAAACCCAGCTCACGTACCACTTTAATCGGCGAACAGCCGAACCCTTGGGACCTGCTCCAGCCCCAGGATGTGATGAGCCGACATCGAGGTGCCAAACCTCCCCGTCGATGTGGACTCTTGGGGGAGATCAGCCTGTTATCCCTAGAGTACCTTTTATCCGTTGAGCGATGGCCCTTCCACGCGGGACCACCGGATCACTATGGCCGACTTTCGTCTCTGATCGAGCTGTCACTCTCACAGTCAGGCGGGCTTATGCCATTGCACTCGACAGCCGGTTTCCGACCGGCCTGAGCCCACCATCGCGCGCCTCCGTTACACTTTGGGAGGCGACCGCCCCAGTCAAACTGCCCACCATGCAGGGTCCCGGACCTGGCTAACAGGCCTCGGTTAGACATCAGAAACAGTCAGGGTGGTATTTCAAGGATGGCTCCACCGGAACTGGCGCCCCGGTTTCAAAGCCTCCCACCTATCCTACACAGAATGTCTCTGATGCCACTGCAAAGCTGCAGTAAAGGTTCATAGGGTCTTTCCGTCTGACCGCGGGTACCCCGCATCTTCACGGGGAATTCAATTTCGCTGAGCCGATGCTGGAGACAGCGGGGAAGTCGTTACGCCATTCGTGCAGGTCGGAACTTACCCGACAAGGAATTTCGCTACCTTAGGACCGTTATAGTTACGGCCGCCGTTTACCGGGGCTTCAATTCGGTGCTTGCACACCTCCTCTTAACCTTCCGGCACCGGGCAGGCGTCAGGCCGTATACGTCGTCTCTCGACTTCGCACAGCCCTGTGTTTTTACTAAACAGTCGCTACCCCCTGGTCTGTGCCACCCGCCAATGGTTGCCCACTGACGGGTCTTGCTTATCCCGAAGTTACGCAAGTAATTTGCCTAGTTCCTTCAGCATCGTTCTCTCAAGCGCCTTGGTATTCTCTACCAGTCCACCTGTGTCGGTTTCGGGTACGGTCTATATGCCAGAGCTATTTCCTGGAATACTCCAAAAGCCGGATCAATCCGATAAGACCCGACAACATATTGTATTCGTCACTTCTGGCAGGCCCGGGAATATTTGCCCGGTTTCCATCGACTACGGCTTTCGCCCTCGCCTTAGGGGCCGGCTCACCCTGCGCGGATTAACCTTGCGCAGGAACCCTTGGACTTTCGGCGACAGTGTTTCTCGCACTGTTTGTCGCTACTCATGTCAGCATTCGCACTTCCGATATCTCCAGAGAGGGTCACCCCGTCTCCTTCACAGACCTACGGAACGCTCCGCTACCGCGCATACATAGTATGCACCCACAGCTTCGGCACGTGGCTTGAGCCCCGTTACATTTTCGGCGCAGGGTTTCTATTAGACCAGTGAGCTATTACGCTTTCTTTAAAGGATGGCTGCTTCTAAGCCAACCTCCTGGTTGTTTTGGAATCCCCACATCCTTTCCCACTTAGCCACGATTTGGGGGCCTTAGCTGGTGGTCTGGGCTGTTTCCCTCTCGACAATGGACCTTAGCACCCACTGTCTGTCTGCCTGGCTCATACTTCCGGGTATTCGGAGTTTGGTTAGGTTTGGTAAGGCTTTGGGCCCCCCTAGCCCATCCAGTGCTCTACCCCCCGGGGTAATACCAGACGGTCTACCTCAATAGATTTCGCGGAGAACCAGCTATTTCCGAGTTTGATTGGCCTTTCACCCCTAGCCACAGCTCATCCCCGACTTTTTCAACAGGCGTGGGTTCGGCCCTCCAGTGCGTGTTACCGCACCTTCAGCCTGGCCATGGCTAGATCACTCGGTTTCGGGTCTTCTGCCAGCAACTCGTCGCCCTATTCAGACTCGCTTTCGCTGCGCCTACACCTATCGGCTTAAGCTTGCTGCAAACAGAAACTCGCTGACCCATTATACAAAAGGTACGCCGTCACCCCATAAGAGGCTCCGACTGCTTGTAGGCATTCGGTTTCAGGTCTCTTTCACTCCCCTCGTCGGGGTGCTTTTCACCTTTCCCTCACGGTACTTGTTCACTATCGGTCACCAGGGAGTATTTAGGCTTGGAGGGTGGTCCCCCCATGTTCAGACAGGATTTCACGTGTCCCGCCCTACTCAAGGATCATTCCTGACACTACGCATACGGGGCTATCACCCGCTATGGCCGGACTTTCCATTCCGTTCTGCTTCTTCAAAAATGACCACTGGCCTGTTCCGCGTTCGCTCGCCACTACTAGCAGAATCTCAATTGATGTCTTTTCCTCCGGGTACTTAGATGTTTCAGTTCCCCGGGTTCGCCTCATGCCCCTATGTATTCAGGACATGATACCCATCGC
>NZ_BDLU01000101.1 GCF_006538165.1 Komagataeibacter diospyri | reverse complement strand
ACTCAGGCGAATAACGCAATGTCTTCTTCTTCTCTACCATAGGGCTCATCCTCCGAGAGTTTTACTCTCCGGTAAACTCGGGGCAGTTCATATAAGGCATCATTGTCGTCCCATGCCACACGCGTCAGGATGGTCAAGGGTCAGAAGCAGGCGTGTGACAGGCACCAGGAGATCGGAGAGAGGCGGCGAACGGTGAAGCACCGCCCCCTTTGTCGACCAACCGGGGTATAACCGCCCTTTCAGAAGGGTAATCCAGCCCGCTGACGTTTCATGGATAGTCTCACTGTCAGCGTATTTCCATTGAACCCCGGGACCGGTGTAGGTGCACAGGAAACGTAATGGGACCTGATCAACATGAAAGCGGCGGCAACTGTCATGACGGATCTTTTCCAGTCGGAAGCGGAGTTCGGCCGTACCTGACAGACGCTGATAACGACGGGCAAGCTTCAGGGCGTCTTCTGCAAGCGCCTGCGTGCCTGCTGGCAGGACGGCGCGCAACCCGGTTTCAAGAATTTTAATGGTGCCTCGACACAGAAACAGATCCGGGCCATGGGCATTCCATGATGCTGCAGCCTGCGTGACGTCCTGTCCCATGTGACGCTCTTCCTGAACGATGAAACAGTCGCTTCTGGCGATGTCCTGGAATGAGGCCGGAATGGCAAGGCGCTGGCGGGTCGGGCAGGCCGATCTCATGTCGAAGTTCTTTAGGGATTGTTATATTATAACGTAACATATAGGTTCGGCGGATCGCAACCGAATGAATGGTATCCGTCATGCGCGAAAGACTTCCGGTAACAGTTCTTTCCGGCTTTCTGGGGGCTGGAAAGACGACGCTCCTCAATCACGTGCTCAATAATCGCGAAGGCCGGAAAGTCGCGGTGATCGTCAATGACATGAGCGACGTGAACATTGATGCGGATCTGGTGCGCGAGGGCAGCGATCTGTCCCGAACGAACGAAACGCTTGTGGAGATGAGCAATGGCTGCATCTGCTGCACGCTGCGTGATGATCTGCTGCTGGAAGTAAGGCGCCTCGCGGAAGAAGGGCGCTTCGATTACTTGCTGATTGAATCGACAGGAATTGCGGAACCCCTTCCGGTTGCAGCGACATTCGAGTTCCGTGACGAGGCGGGAGAAAGCCTGTCTGACATCGCGCGGCTGGATACGATGGTAACGGTGGTCGATGCCGTCAACCTGCTGAAAGATTACGCTTCAACGGATTTCCTGCGCGATCGGGGCGAGACGGCAGGCGATGGGGATGACAGGGCGCTGGTTGACCTGCTGGTCGAGCAGATCGAGTTTGCCGATGTCGTTGTGCTGAACAAGGTCTCGAGTGCAACTGCGGTGCAGCGCGAGGCTACACGGCTGGTTATCCAGGCCCTGAACGCCGATGCAGATATTATCGAAACGGACCAGGGCGTCGTGCCCTGCACGCGCATTCTGGATACGCACCGCTTCGATTACGATCGGGCCCATAAGCATCCGCTGTGGTACAAAGAGCTTTTCGAATTTCGGAATCATGTTCCCGAGACCGAGGAATATGGCATTCACACCTTTGTCTGGCGCGTCCGCCGTCCGCTGATACCCGAACGGTTCAAGGCCTTTATCGACTCTGCGTGGCCGGGCGTGATCCGGGCGAAGGGCCATTTCTGGCTGGCGACCCGCCCACAATGGGTGGGCGAACTGGGGCAGGCTGGTGCGCTCGTGCGCACGCAGGCCATGGGACGCTGGTGGGTGACGATACCCAAAAACCAGTGGCCGGACAGTGATGAATGGCGGGACCTGATCCTGTCGAAATGGGACGCGGTTTATGGGGACCGCCGACAGGAAATCGTGTTTATCGGTACACCGGAGATGGACGATACTGTCCTTTGCGCGGCTCTGGATGCCTGCCTTGTACCGGAGCTTGATCTGGAGCGGTTTGACCCGCTGCTGTTTGCCCATCTGCCTGACCCATTCCCGGTCTGGGGGAACGGAGAAATGGCGGATGCGTAGGCTGGCGGATAACGAGCGGACCTTACGACACGAGATGTGGCGGCGGTATGAGGGTAATGACTGGGCGGCCTTTGACGCGCTTCCCGCAGCGATCCGCAAACGGGTGGCAGCGCATGCCTATGATGCCTGGTCGGTCAATGTAATGATGCTATGGCAGCATTATAAAAGGCTCTATGGCCGCACGACGCGCGCCGAGCGGGCCCTGATCCGGTATCTTGACTATTGCGAGAGGCTGGAGCGGGAAGCTTTTGCGTCACGCTACAGCGAAGCCTACGGCATGGACCTGCCTCATGATGCAGCCTGCGTGTCAGTACTGAGATAAAATTAGTATGGGGCAGGCATGGCATTCATATTTTCAGGGATTACCCTCATTTGGATGGCTGCTGGCGTTTAATGGAAATTCCGCGTCTTCACTACGATATTTCCCGGAAAATAATCCTGCTCGACATCAGCGTCTGATGTCCGGCGTTGGGGATCATGACGGCATGGACACGGCGATGTCGTTTCAGCAGGCCGAAGACGGCCACTTTCCGGCAGTGCCCCGGCCTCGTTTTCCTTTGCGATGTCCATCGAAATGGCGCTCATCGACTTCGATTTCATCCGAAACCGGTGCCTCATGAGCAATCTGTCATGCAACATATCAAGCCCTTATTGGCTTATCCTATGCCAGCCCCAACCATTATTTCCAGGAAGACAAATATGGTTTGACGAATTCGTGACAGAAGCGACCGAATCCCATAACATTAGAATGACCCGCATATTCGGTTTCTTTCGCCTTGAGCAGGCTTTCCGGGATCACAAGCCTGACGCCGATAGACGCCATGTCCTCGATTGCATTGCCTGCGATGTTTTCGTCGACGGTCGTCAGAAACAGGGAGCGTCCTCCCATTTCGCGCTCCACCTGCTTCCAGCGTTCCCGCAATGTCGTTTTGGCACTCAGGATCAGACCGGTCCCGGCATCAGCATGTCCGCTATCCACAAAGGCCAGGCTGGGCAGAATGAAATCCGGCCTCTTTTTCGATTCAAGGATGACCTGTTTCTCGAAGGGAATACCACCGTCACGCAGCATGGCTTCGATATGATGCTCATAAGAGTAGCCCGCCCGGGATTTCCGTTGCTGTCCTGCCGACAGCATGAGTGCGTCGATCTCGGGACGCTTATCGATCAGGCGGCGGATGACCTCTGCCGGAGAAGGTTTGTATGGCGTCTCGCCCATTACCAGACGGACCAGATCGACGGCATATTTCCGATGCTGATGCTTGCGGAAGAGATTCCATTCGATAGTCCGGCTGAGTGTTCTCAGATCGTCTCCGGGCCTTTCAAGGGAAAAGGGATCAATCTTCGTCAGGCCACGTTCCCGCATGAAAATGGCCTGCGCTTCGCGCGCGAGTTCAACGGTCGCCGGTATGGCAGCACGACTGGCAGCGAATGTCCCGATTTTGCCATGTAGCCAGGCATCAATAACCTCCCCTGCAAAATCGAGGACCTTTCCCTGTTCTTCCGAGCGGATACTCTCGGGTTCAAACACGTCAGATATAAAATCTGCCTTGAGACCGAACAGGTCACGTAGCAGTTCAAAATCATCGCTGCCAGAATCAATGGTCAGGCATTCATAAAAGTGGTTTCCATGTCTTTTCCGTCGTCCCATGACCAGAAAAGAGGCAGGCAGAAGATCTGCAAAAGCGGCTTTTGGCAGAACCGTCAGATGGGTCTCATTGCCTTTGCTGGTATAGTGGACCAGATGGCTGGTACGTTCCTCGCCGACCTGTGGCCAGACAGTCGGGAAAAAAGCTTCACGGATTTCAGCGGCTCCGGGCTTTTTACGTTCCTTGACCATCAGTTGCGGAAAGAAACCGCTATCCCGGGATTCTACGGGAATAAAGACCCCGGCCTGATGTTTACTGCGCTTGCGGGCCCAGTCCCGATCATTGTTCCGCAGCTTTTTTACCATGATTTGATCAGACGCCGCAAAAAGCCGTGACAGAAGGCTGGCATCCGGAGCAGCCTGTTCAAGGGCCAGTTGAGTCTGCGATGACATTGACATCCCTGATCTTATGAATACATGTGGTGCCAGAAAACAGCTCTCTCAGTTCTGTAACAATGCCTGCCAGACTTCAATATAATGTCTCCCTGCTCCATGCTGCTGGCCCATGTCAGGATGGGACTGGTTCTGCGACAGTTCGTTCGTTGCTGCCCCTTATTTCCAGTTCGGCCACGTCTGATTTCAGCCATGAAGCACAGGTTTCGAGGACAACCTCCAGCGGGATGCGTTCCCTCCCCCGTATCGCACATTCCCACACGGTTCCGACGCGCCAGTCTGAACTGCGCAGTGCCATGACGCTCCGGGCATCAATAGCCCGGTTACGCTCGATCTTGCTGCGCCAGAATTCGGTGCGGGTACCGGGGAGACGGAAAAGATGGCAGTCATGGCCATGCCAGAAGCAGCCATGGATGAAAATTACGGCCTTATATTTTGGAAATACCAGATCGGGCGTACCCGGCAGCTTTCTGTCATGCAGTCTGAAGCGAAAACCGAGGGCATGCAGGCCTTTTCGCAGGACCATTTCCGGTTTCGTGTCTTTCCCGCGGATGCCGGCCATCATCCGGCTCCGCTGTTCGGGTGAGACGATATCAGGCAACGGCGACCTGCTGACGCGCATGCGGCAGCCCCGGGATATCAGGCTGGGACCATACAGGCACGGCAGACTGCCGCGCGAGGGCAGACCGGATATAGGGCTTCATCGCGTTGGCCAGAAACTCGATCACCGGCACCACAACTGCATTTCCGAACTGGCGATAGGCCTGCGTGTCCGAAACGCCGATGCGGAAACGGCGTGCTCCCCGATCAAACCCCATCAGACGTGCACATTCCAGCGGGGTCAGGCGACGCGGACGTTTACCCTCCTGTCTGATCAGGATCTCGGAGCCATCCTTGTGGTACCGGGCTGATAGTGTCCGGGCGACATCGTCGGGCCCGAACAGCCCGAAACCGAAGCCGTTACCGGCTGCAGCATGTTTGGCCTTGTAATTCTGGAGATAGGTCCAGAGATGTTCCGTGAGGGTATATTTCGGGGCTACCTCATCATGGGGCAGAAGGATTGAACCGAGCCGGGGCCCCTGCTCCGCTGGCGGGATCGCCAGGGACGCAAGATCAAACTCCGTTTTTTCACGAAAACCTACGATGAAAATACGTTCCCGCTTCTGGGGAACCCAGGACGCCGCGCTGATCACCCGCGTCTGGACATGATAACCCAGTTCTTCTTGGAGAACATGCATGATGGTGGCGAAAGTCCGCCCCCTGTCATGCCGTTCCAGATTTTTGACGTTTTCCAGCAGGAATGCTGCTGGCCGGTGATGGGCGATGATCCGGGCCGTATCGAAGAACAGGGTTCCCTGTGTGTCGCACAGGAAGCCGTGGGGTCTGCCCAGCGAATTTTTTTTGGAAACCCCCGCAATCGAGAAAGGCTGGCAGGGAAAGCCGGCAAGGAGGACATCGTGTTCGGGGATCAGTGACGGATCATCGGCAAACGGCCGGATATCCCCGCTGATTTCGTGGTTGTCCGGATAATTGAGCGCATAGGTCTGTCGGGAAAACCGGTCCCACTCCGAGGTGAAGACGCATCGACCGCCAATCCCTTCAAAGCCGATCCTGAGACCTCCGATACCGGCGAACAGGTCAATGAAGCGAAAGTTGACCCTTTCCTTTTCGAAAGCGCGGAGCCGTTCATTGGCGATATGGCGTAGCAGCTTGAGTGCCGTCCGGCTCGCCGCACCGGGCATATTCTCGTAACGATATATCGTCCGTTCTCCCAGCCCCAGTTCCTCTGCCGCCTGATGTAGCGTAAGGCCTGCCCGGTCACGCAGGAGACTGAATTCTGTTCGCGTGGGCATGAAGGTGTTTCCGATCTCGATGAACTAGGATTGTATCTGCCCAAATGGCAGAATCTTTCCCGGAGAGCAAGCCGTTGTTCCTCTCATGTTCTTCTGAACCGGTGTGACAGGAAAGCATTTTTCTAAAGTGCAGGAAGTTCATGTTGCTTGATAATGGTGCCGGTTTTTATGGAGGCGCTTCCTGTGGGCAGGTCAGGATGTGTCGTGATCGGCGTGGCATCGTGAAAATATTTTATGGGTATAATGACGGGTAAGGCGGTAAATCTGGAATATTAAAATCTATGTATTTCAGAATATTACATAAAATAAATGATGCCCTTCCCCTCCGCCAATCAAACCAAATAAATTATTGTTTTAATTATAACTTATTAGGCCGTGCTATTTTTGGCCCCAAACACAGCCCCAAATCACTTTTTTATGTCCGCATGCGTTCGCAATCGTTCATCATTTTGGATGAGCGATTTATACCCTGTACTCATGCATCAAATCCCTCCTATAATCCCCACGCTGCGGCGGTGGCTATCTCCAGTGGTGGTGATCCGGGTCCAAGCCCGCTGCCGCAGCACCGCATCTATGTGCCTCTCGGCTATAGAGAGGCAGACGCCTGATACCTATCTATCTCAGGCGGCGGCGGGTGGAATCTCCGCGTCGGAAGGGTGCCAGAGCGGCTTAATGGGGCGGTCCTGAAACCGATGAACCGAAAGGTTCCGTGGGTTCAAATCCCACCCCTCCCGCCAGTTTCAGTTGTCCGGAAATTCCGGACAACTCACAGGTTGCGCCGTAGTGAAAAGCGGGTGAACGGCAGGGCCTTAACGGGTTCCTGCCGTTTTTTTCACCTGATACACATTGTGTGTTTATCTTGTGCCTAATGGCTTTAATGCACACTACATATTGTGCTTCCCCTTCCAATCTTTTGAAGGTACGGCTATCCAGATTTCAGACAAAAAGAAAGGGGCTAGGATTCGTGGTCCTGCCCCTCTCTGTTCCGCAAGCGAATTGGCCGCCTGCGGAATGCTCTCTTGTGTAGCATGGGCCATATGGCCCGTACAAGATGCAGGGTCAAGGCGGCTTATATTAAAACTGGAGGCCCCATATGGCGGCTCATAAGCCCACCGGTCGTGGACCGGTTTCTCCCAATACTTCTTCCCGTGTGAAGACGGTTGCAGCGAATGTCCTGAATACAGGTCGTGCAACGCCTACACAGGCCAAGACGCTGGCAGCCTCTGTCATGCGGCACGAACCCGCTCACAAGGGACCAAAGAAGTAATCTGCTCTATCGCTGAACGCGGTATATGCATCACCCCATTGGCTTGGGGGCGTTCACTTTTGACGTCCCCAATGCTGAGGGCGACTACAACACCCGTCGATGTATCATGGATCAGATGCCCTACCGTCTGACAGACAATCGGATCAGGTTCCGGTATTTCATCTGCCCATTGCCACGCTGACTCCGGCTGCCCGCTGTCAAGCCATTTCACAATGACAATTGGATAGTCACTCATTTCCTGCACCCTCTCCGCAAACAGAACAACCGGTGAAGCCAGCGCCAGATCACCGCTTTCTCCCAACGAATGGCACGACCGGCGTACGTCCGACGCATTCGCTCGCGGACCAGGTATCGATCATCGTCTGCACCCTCCCCCGCAGCTCCTCCCGATCAGCAATCAGCCGGGCCGCCTCGGCGTGCCGGGCATCATCGTTCTGTGCCAGCATCTCGGTCTCGTATCCAAGCTGCCGCGACATCTCGACATCTGGTAGCGACGACAGCGGAGCGTAGGCCACCGGCAGGCTGACCGTCTGGCCGCGCGTCCGGGTAGCATCGCCCTGCACGCCGAATGTGGGCGCTGTCGTGATCGCTCCCACTGTGAATTGGCCGCCCTGCGTGAACTGCCCGGATAGCTGTAAGGTCACGTCGCCCGCAATCGTGCCCACCACCGGGTCGGCCCGGTCCTGACCGCACTGCGCCGCCCGGACGGCGCGGACGAATAGCGCGTCCTGCGCCGGGGTCCAGTCGCCCGCGTGCGATACCGACACCACCCCGGCCTGCGCCAGACTGGACTGGATGCCTGCCATGGCCTGCGGAATGGTCGTGCTGACCTTGGCCGGATGGACTGCGCAGCCGGACAGGCCAATCATGCAGCCGAGCAGGAAGGCTATCCGGTCGCCCCGGTTCACGACACACCCCGCAGATATGCCGCGTTGGCCTCAACCAGAGCCGCCCAGTCATCGCCAGCCGGATACAGGCTGCCGGGGGCGTGCAACTGTCCCCACGCCAGCCCGTGCGCCTCCATGATGCGGGACCGGACCCAGCGCCATGTGGCTTTCTGCTTGCTGCCCCATGTCAGCAGGGTGACCAGATCGGTGTCGGTCGTGCCCGCGTAATCCCACAGCAGCAGGCAGTGACCGCCCGCACTTCCCGGCGTCGGATCACCATGGTCGGCCGGACTGTCCGAGTCCCATACGGGCGGTTGCCGTCCTGGTCCTCCCACATATCCGCCGTGGCAAGCTGCACGCCCAGATAGGCGGCAGACAGGCCAGCGGTGATGTTGCGGATCCCGTTCAGGTCTCCCGGATCGGCGCTGCCCCAGAGCGGGAACAGCGTCTGGTCCGCCAGCGCATAGCCATCGCGCAGGGCGGTCGTCAGTAAATTGCCCCGGGTTTTGTGGAGACAGCAAGACCCGTGAGGTAAGAGATATTCATGAGTAACAAATCGAAGCGTTTTC
>NZ_BDLU01000100.1 GCF_006538165.1 Komagataeibacter diospyri | reverse complement strand
TCGAAGCACGGCGTGCATCAGATGATGGTAGCACTTTGGAAGCGCCGGGCGATCGAGGGGATGGCGGCGACCTTCTCCGGGAAGGCGGTGTCTGATCCCCGGTCAGCGCTGCCACCGTGGAGAAACTGCACGCCAAGATTGGCGAACTTCTGGTGGAACAGAATTTTTACGGGCTGCCCCTTCCCGGTTGGGCGTGATCAGAGACGATAGATGATTGCCCTGAAACGGCCCCGGCTTTCGGTGATGCGGCAATGCACGCTGCTGCAGCTTAACCACTCAGGCGTCTACTATCGGCCTATGCCACAGGGCGAGGCCAATCTGGAGTTGATGCGCCTGATCGACGCATAGTTCCTGGAAACACCGTATTATGGCTCACGACAGATGAGATGGCATCTGGGCCGCAAACGGGTTCGTCGGCTCATGTTGATCATGGACCTGCGGGCGATCTACCAGAATCCGCGCACGACCGTGCCACATCCGGAGCATCGGAAATATCTGTATCTGCTGCGGAATCTGGTCATGGACCGATCCAGCCAGGTCTGGTGTTCCGATATCACCTATATCCCCATGAGGAGGGGCTTCCTCTACCTCGTGGCGATCATGGACCGGGCGACGCGCAGGGTTCTGGCCTGGCGCCTGTCGAACACGATGGACGTGGATGGAGTTTTGCATTGAGGCGCTCCAGGAAACACTGACACACTACGGTTCGCCGGAGATTTTCAATACCGATCAGGGTGCGCAGTTCACGACGCCACGCTTTACCGAGGTGCTGGAAGAACGCCAGATCTGCATCAGCAGGGATGGTCGCGGCCAGTGGCTGGACAACGTGTTCATCGAACGTCTGTGGCGGTCGCTGAAATACGAATGCGTCTACCTGCATGCTTTTGAGACCGGCTCAGATCTCTGTGCGGGTCTCGCGAACTGGATCAGCCATTATAACGGGCAGCGTCCGCATATGGCGCTGGGTGGACGTGCGCCTGATCAGGCGTATCATGACGTGCCGATGTCCTCTGGTCCGGGGGTGGCTCCGGACCAGAGGGCCGACAGCAACGCAGTCAGAATGGCGGCATGACATCAACCGGGTATAGCTTCTTCAACCCGCAAAACTGTCCGAACAAACGGGGCCGCCTCTGTCGCATTGTCTGATCGTATGGCTGCGTCCTTGTATATTACGGGAATTATAGCAGGTTGGATTTGCCATGCGCTGCTTAATGTCAATCGCCGGGACGGGATATATATGAATCGGTGTTTTCTGGCAGAGGGAGCGCAATGCCAGCATCAGGTATTCATATTAATATGGCAGTTCATTGGCGTCGCATTCAGGAAGGCAGGCGCACCGCCCGGTTGCCTGTTCATATGAGATGGGCCGCGGGTCTCTATGCGGATGAGGCTGTTTGAACCATGGTCAGGCCCTGCATCTTTGATGCAGGAGAAGCCCGTTCTCCTTTTTTCATATATTTTTCATTTTAGCGCATTTTTTTTTGGTGCGTTTAGTGAACGTTTTTGATGTTTATTGGCTGATTTCTGTGTGTTTCATGTGTTTTTGGTATGGCGTTGACAGGGGGGGCTAATATCCGTAAAAGCCCCTTCACCGGACGGCGATGCTGCTCCGGCGGGATCTTTGACAAGAGAATAGAGAGAGTATCTGGAAGGGATATGCTGGCGGCGCGGTTGTTGCTCTTTAGGGGGCGATGATTGGCGGTCTGGACTGGGTGAGACTGGTCTGGGTAGCTTTGCGTATCTTTTTAGGAATATGCGTTGAGTGTTTTGAAG
>NZ_BDLU01000099.1 GCF_006538165.1 Komagataeibacter diospyri | reverse complement strand
TGGCGTGCTTTGAACAGGGCCCCATCGAACGGGCGTCTGTCGAGGCGGTTTTTGCGCTGGGGAATGACCACACAGGCCCCTTGCGCGTGTAGGGCGTCCACGATCCAGTGGACGTCAAACGCTTTGTCAGCGAGAATCCCCTTGAAATCCGCCGGTTCGAGAAGGGGGGCAACCCCGACCGTGTCGTAATGCTGGCCAGGGATAAGCGTGAAGCGGACCAGATTGCCCAGGGCGTCGGTCATGGCGATGATCTTCGTTGACCACCCCGTTACACTCCGCCCTATCGCCTGGCTTCGGGTCCCCCTTTTGCGCCCTGGCCGTGGCGGTGAACCCGGACCACCGTGCCGTCAATCATCGCGTATTCCATGTCGGGATCATCGGAGACAGCCTCGAAAATCTTCTGGAAAACACCGGCTTTCGTCCAGTCGCTGTAGCGCGAATAAACCGAGTTCCAATGTCCGAAATACGTCGGCAGGTCCCGCCACGGACTACCGGTCCGGGCGATCCATAGGACCGCCTCGATGAAGAGGCGGTTATCCTTCCCGCTGCGACCTCGATCCGTCTTCCTGCCAAGGCACAGCGGTTCCATTTTCGCCCATTGGGCATCCGTCAGTATGAAGCGATCCATATGGTCTTTGAAACACATCATGGCCCTTTAGAAAACTCAATTCCCAACAGCCCC
>NZ_BDLU01000098.1 GCF_006538165.1 Komagataeibacter diospyri | reverse complement strand
GCCCGCGATTCCGACCCTTGGGCGTTACCCCCAGCTTGACCGGGTGCGCGCGCCGCATGACATGCGCAACCTTTCGGTGGAGCAGCTGAAGCAGCTGGCGGATGAACTGCGGTCCGAGACGATCGATGCCGTGTCCACCACCGGCGGGCACCTTGGCGCGTCGCTGGGCGTGGTTGAACTGACCGTCGCGCTCCATGCCGTGTTCGACACACCCGATGACCGGGTGATCTGGGACGTGGGCCACCAGGCCTATCCGCACAAGATCCTGACCGGGCGGCGCGACCGTATCCGCACCCTGCGCCAGCCGGGCGGCCTTTCGGGCTTTACGCGGCGTAGCGAGAGCGAATACGACCCGTTTGGCGCGGCGCACTCCTCGACCTCCATTTCCGCCGGCCTCGGCATGGCCGTCGCCCATCACCTGCGCGCGGAGGAAGATCCTTCCTACCGCGAGCGCAACGTGATCGCGGTGATCGGCGATGGCTCGATCTCGGCGGGCATGGCGTACGAGGCCATGAACAATGCGTCGCATTGCGGCCCGGGCGCCGAACGCCTGATCGTGGTGCTGAACGATAACGAGATGTCGATCGCCCCCCCCGTGGGCGCGATGTCGAACTACCTCTCGCGCCTCATGTCCTCGCGCAAGTTCCTGTCCTTACGCGAACTCGCCGCCAAGATGGCCAAGCGCCTGCCCGGCCGCCTGGAACGCACGGCGAAGAAGGCGGATGAATACGCGCGCGGCATCATGACCGGCGGCACGCTGTTCGAGGAACTGGGCTTCTATTATGTCGGCCCCGTTGACGGCCATGACATGAACCAGCTGGTCCACATCCTGCGCAACCTGCGCGACGCCGAGGATGTCGGCCCCGTGCTGCTGCATGTGATTACCGAAAAGGGCCATGGCTACAGCCCGGCCGAATCGGCGGGTGACAAGTATCACGCGGTCTCGAAATTCAATGTCGTGACCGGTGAGCAGAAGAAGGGCCCGTCCGGCCCGCCCAGCTACACTTCGGTCTTTTCGAAGGAGCTGGTCCGTCAGGCCGCGACCGACGACAGGATCGTCACGATTACCGCCGCCATGCCCTCGGGCACGGGGTTGGACAAGTTCGCCAGGCTCTATCCCGACCGCTTCTTTGACGTGGGCATTGCCGAACAGCATGCCGTGACGTTTGCCGCCGGCATGGCGACCGAGGGGCTGCGCCCGTTCTGCGCCATCTATTCCTCCTTCCTGCAGCGCGCCTATGACCAGGTGATGCATGACGTGGTGCTGCAGAAGCTGCCGGTGCGCTTCGCCATCGACCGCGCGGGGCTGGTGGGGGCCGATGGCGCGACGCATGCGGGTTCGTTCGACATCGCCTACCTTGGCTGCCTGCCGGGCATCACGCTGATGGCGCCCAGCACCGAGCTGGAACTGCAGCACATGACCGCGACCGCCATCGCATTTGACGAAGGCCCGCTTGGCCTGCGTTACCCGCGTGGCCCGGGGCTCGGGCTGGAACTGCCGGAAGCCGGTCAGATCCTTGAAATCGGGCGTGGGCGAATCGTGCGCGAAATGACCCGCCAGTCCGGGCCGGAACAGGGCGGCATCGCCATCCTGTCGCTTGGGCCGAGGCTGGCCGATGCGCTGAAGGCCGCCGACATGCTGGCAGCCCAGGGCCTGTCCCCCACCGTGGCCGACGCCCGCTTCGCCAAGCCGATCGACACCGCACTGATCGAGCAGCTCGCGCGCAACCACGCCGTGCTGATCACGGTCGAGGAAGGATCGGTTGGCGGATTCGCAAGCTTTGTCATGACCCATCTGGCCAGAACCGGCCTGCTGGACCGCGTGCGCTTCCGCCCCATGACCCTGCCCGACCGCTTCATCGATCACAACACCCAGGCCGCACAGTATCATGAGGCCGGGCTGGATGCG
>NZ_BDLU01000097.1 GCF_006538165.1 Komagataeibacter diospyri | reverse complement strand
CAGCTCGCTATCATGTTCGATGAGCGGTTCCCAATGGCCTGAAAAAATGGCACCGCACAAAATTCTACACAGTCTCGCATCCTGTATTCCGGCTATCCCGCCCGGACTGGCCAGACCGGCCGCATTCGCGATGGTTCCGGCCACGGCTGCTGCGATGGCAGTCGTGTAAAGTTGCACGGTGGTCAGGGACGCTGAAGCCACGCCCTGTTCGGGCTGCGGTGTTGCACGAACAATACCGCTGAGCAGATGCGGCCATGCCATCCCCACACCGGTTCCGACAAGGATAAAGGCCATGGCAATCGGCAGGATGTCGGTAACGCCACCGTGGACGTCGTGTGGCATCCACCATGCCAGAAACAGGATTGCACCCAGTCCCAGAACAGGAGCAGCAGCCAGCAGTCGGCGCGCCTTTCTTCCCGATGCCCCAGAACCGGCAAAAGAACCAGTAGACCAGCCTGCAGCCATCAGCGCGGACAGATAGCCTGCGACCAGAGGTCCCTGGTGATGCAGGGTCTGCAGGAATAACGGCGCAAAGATTTCAATCACCTCCACAGTCAGGGCCAGTCCACCCAGCAGCCCATAGAGAGGCAGAAGCGGAGACCGAAGATGGAGCGTACCCATCGGGAGCAGCCGACTGGTATTGCGGTGCTCACACCGTATGAACAGGATAAATAGACAGGCTGCGAGCGCGAGCCCCATCACGTTTTCGGTGAGATGCGGCATGGCGCTGCCAATGGACAGAACCAGCACCGACAGGACCAGAAGCATCAGTTGCGGCCACGCCACGGATGACTGCCCCTTGCTGTCATCCGCAAACCTGTCTGGCAGCACCCATAACGCCAGTAGGGCGAAGAGACCTGCACAGAGACACATGAACCAGAAAGACAGCCGCCATGCGCCCGCCTGAGCGAACAGTCCGCCGATTGCGGGTCCGATCAGTGTGGCCATACCCCACATGGATGACAGCATTCCCATGGCACGGGTCCAGAGCTGTTCCGGGAAAACGAGACGGATCACAGCATAGGCAAGCGAAACCAGCATTCCCGCCCCGATGCCCTGAAAGATCCTGCCGCCAAGCATGACGATCATGGACGGCGCCAGCGCACAGAGCAGGGCGCCTGCTGCAAAAATCATTGCGGCAGCGCCATAGGCCCGGCGAGGCCCGAGGTAAGCAAGCAGGGAAATGGAAAGCGAGGACCCGACGATGGAGGCCACGATAAACAGGGTCTCGTTCCAAGCATAATAGCGCATGCCGCCAATATCCCTGACAGCGGACGGAAGGACCGCCAGGATCATGTAGAGATTGATGGCATGAAGGGCGACCCCGCCAGCAAGGACCAGGGTCCTGACCCCGTTCTGGCCAGAAAACAGAAGTCTCCAGTCATCGCTCGGTGTGGTTGGGCTGACTGTTGTGCCGTCCATCATGAAACTCCGGAATGCCGCGGCGCCAATTCGCACACGGGGCTTGCCGAGACATGCCGGTATCTTTCATAAAACCTCAGGTAAGGTTGAGGTCAATGACAAAGCGAACGAAAAAATCGGGACTGCCTCAGGAACTATCCGTGGGTGATGTGGCACGACGGTCGGGTGTAACGGTCTCGACGCTGCATTTTTACGAAACAAAAGGGCTTGTCAGCGGCTATCGCAATGCAGGGAACCAGCGCCGATATCCCCGTTCGATCCTGCGCCGTGTTGCCGTCATCCGGATTGCCCAGCGGGCAGGATTATCCCTCTCTGAAATTAGGGAAGCCCTGGAAACCCTGCCGGATGGACGGCAGCCCACGATACGGGACTGGCGCCGGATGTCAGGCGCGTGGCGGGACGCGCTGCAGGACCGGATTGAAAATCTTCTTAAACTGAGAGACCAACTCGATCTCTGTATTGGCTGTGGCTGCCTGTCGCTAACAGACTGCCCATTGCGTAACCCGGGAGATATCAAAGGGAAAAGCGAAGAGATCACATAAATCGGATCGATAGCTACCGGACTGACAGGCCGACGGCTTTCATAATTTATCGGCTATATTTCATGGTCTGGTGATAAAATGTGACCCGTCAGATCAGATTATGTTCGGTTTGGAGGACGATCGACAGATAACAGGTGGATACGGGAATGTTCACGTTGTTGACCTACCATAGATCGATTTGGTCGATTGTCTGGCAGAGATGCCTTATGTCGGGCTTGGGAAACGAACATCTTCGGCGTCAGGAACGCTTTTCCGACATCTTGACAATGAAGATCCGCAGGTCGGCCAGCATCAGATCCTAGCACTACAGTTGCGCTTTCTGTTTGATATGTGAGAGGTAGGCTGCGGCCTGATGAGCACGTCGAAAGAACGACCATCG
>NZ_BDLU01000096.1 GCF_006538165.1 Komagataeibacter diospyri | reverse complement strand
GGAAGAACGAACCCGCTGCGCGGGAATGGTGTAGCGTGGCTGTCTGTCACCACGGCGTGAGAGAGGTGTTTTATTTGAAGCTGGCCTGATGATCCGCCGCACTCTGGCTTGTGTCCAACACAAGGAGCCAGATGATGACGGAGCTTATTTCTGTAGGCGCGATCAGCCCTCTTCGCCAGCGCCTGATCGACGACATGACAATGCGAGGGTTCTCACGCGAGACGCAGCGCAATTATATCCGTGACGTCGGTCGTTTTGCGACCCATCTGGGCCGTTCTCCGCACACGGCGACGGCGGAGGAGGTCCGTCAGTTCCAAATCGAGCAGCACGAGGCCGGCCTGCCGATACCGACGATGAACAGTATCGTGTCGGCGCTGCGATTTTTCTTCACCTACACGCTCGACCGACCTGATCTTGCGCGCAAGCTGGTTCGCACCAGACATCCCCGCAACCTGCCCGTCGTGCTGAGCCGCGATGAGGTTGCCCGCCTGCTCAATGCGACCACCTGCCTCAAGCACCAGGTGGCGCTCTCGGTCGCCTATGGGGCGGGCCTGCGCGTCGCCGAGGTGGCCGCTCTCAAGGTGAGCGATATCGACAGCGCGCGCATGCTGCTGCGGGTCGAGCGGGGCAAAGGGGGTCGTTACCGCAACGCCATGCTTCCGGCAGACCTCCTGCCCCTGCTGCGGGAATGGTGGAAACTCGGCCGCCAGCAGGGCGTGATGCATCCGCAGGGCTGGCTGTTTCCCGGCCAGAACGCGATGAGGCCCATCTGCACCCGGCAACTACATCGTGTGGTCGTCACCGCGGCCCATGCCGCGTCGATCAGCAAACGGGTCGGTCCCCATACATTGCGGCACAGTTTTGCGACGCACCTGCTGGAGGATGGCGTCGATATCCGCGTGATCCAGGCCCTGCTGGGTCACGCCCGTCTCAACAGCACAGCGCTCTATACAAGGGTCGCTACCCGCACTGTGCGGGCGGTGATCAGCCCGCTCGACACATTGGGGGCCCTGGCGACGACGCAGGCGAGGCCCGACGGCTGATCCCCGAGCTTCGGTGGGCACGGTCATGTCCGCCTCGCTCGAACTTGGCGATATCTTTCGGGCTGCCGGTCCTGCCTGGCGGGCAGCCCATGCCGGACGTCTTCCCCTACAGCAGCTCAAGGTCATGTCGGCGATAGAGCACTGTCGCACGGCAGCCCTGGGTGGTCATGTTGCGGCCTGTGGGGACTGCGGACACTGGCGGATCGCCTATAACAGCTGCCGCAACCGTCATTGTCCGCGTTGTCAGGGGAACGCCGCACGGACATGGCTGGCCGAACGGGAGGCCGATCTGCTGCCGGTCGGGTATTTCCATGTCGTCTTCACCCTGCCGGCGCGGATCGCCGACATCGCGCTTCAGAACAAGGCCGTTCTCTACGCCCTGCTGTTCCAGGCCGCCTCGGAGACCATGATGATGATCGCCGCCGATCCCCGGCATCTGGGCGCGCGCATCGGCATCACCGCCGTGCTGCACAGTTGGGGCTCAGCGCTGACCCATCATCCCCATGTGCACATGATCGTGCCGGGTGGCGGTCTCTCACCCGATGGCCAACGCTGGATCTCATCGCGCCCGGCCTTCCTGCTGCCCGTCCGGGTGCTGGGCAAGCTGTTCCGCCGCCTGTTCCTGACCCGGCTGCTGGCACTTTTCGACGCCGACCGGCTGGTCTTCCGGGGGCAGCTTGCCCCTCTGGCAGACCGCCGTGCCTTCCTGCGGTATCTCGCCCCTGTGCGCAGCAGGCGTTGGGTCGTCTACGCCAAGCCACCGTTTGCCGGTCCAAAAGCGGTGCTGGCCTATCTGTCACGCTATACCCACCGCGTCGCCATCTCGAACCGCCGTCTCCTCGCGTTCGACGAAAGGGGCGTGACGTTCCGGTACAAGGACTACCGCCGGGATACCGCGCATCAGCAGCAGGTCATGACGCTTGGCACGGATGAATTCATTCGCCGCTTCATGCTGCATGTCCTGCCACGGGGATTTCATCGCATCCGCCATTACGGCCTGCTGGCCAGTTCCAACCGCAAGGCCAGTCTCGCCCGGGCGCGGGACCTGCTGAATGTCATCCCCACACCAGCGGCGGAAGTCCCGGAGTCCGGACCGGTCACGCCACCGCCCTGCCCATGCTGTGGGGGGCAGATGGTCGTTATCCAGATCCTTCCCCGCTGGTGCCAGCCCAGAGGACCGCCACGGTCGACTGATCCGGCCGGGGAATCAGCATGATGACCGGCAGACATGACCCTATAACCCGATGCCTGCCGGAACCGTCTCGTTCCGGCACACCGACAGGCTTACGCAAAACGCGAAAAAACGGCGGAAAGCGCGCACCTGAGGCCCTGAAGATCCTGTCATCTTCATGTGTAGGATCAGCGGGCACGCCCTTTGCCGCGTCACGAATGCCGCCACGTGACCCCGCTCAGGGGCGCCTCAGGGCAGCGCCAGTTGCAAATTCCCCATAACTGAGTCCCGGTGTCGCGGGTTCGGTCCTCCCCGACTTTCGTACGCCTCACGGCGCCCGAAACTCTTCAGG
>NZ_BDLU01000095.1 GCF_006538165.1 Komagataeibacter diospyri | reverse complement strand
TGACCATCTTCATGCCCCTGGGCGGGCGGCCGCTGGTTATGGTGAACAGGATACCGCGTTCACGCAGGCGCTCGACCACCCGGATTGCGCGGGGTGTCAGGATCTTGTCCTTCGTGACCAGGGTGCCGTCCACATCGGCCAGGACAAGGCGTATTTCGGGATCAGACACGGAAGTGTCCTCCTGTCAGCGTTATATTAAACAGTTTTTGGGCACGCATCAGGTTCCGTCAGGACCCGATTTTCAGCCAGTGCCGGTGATCGCGGGCCAGCAGGTCATCAGCGGCCTTTGGCCCCTCGCTGCCAGCGGCGTAAAAATCCAGTCCCGCGGGGGCGTGCATCCAGTCAAGAACAGGCTGGACCACGCGCCAGCCGGCCTCGATATTGTCCGCGCGCTGGAACAGGGTCGCATCCCCGATCATGCAGTCATACAGCAGCGTCTCGTAGCCGGTGCTTGGTCCTTCGTGAAACCATTCGGAATAGTCGAATTTCATGCGCACACCGCCCAGATGCACCGTGGGGCCGGGGATCTTGGCGGAGAACTGCAGCGTCACCCCTTCAGTCGGCTGGATGTGCAGCAGCATGATGTTTGGCGTCAGCTTGTCCACCGGTGTATCGCGGAACAGGGCATAAGGCGCTGACTTGAAATGCACCGCGATTTCCGTCTTGCGCGCGGCCAGGCGCTTGCCGGTGCGCACATAGAACGGCACCCCCGCCCAGCGCCAGTTGTCGATCATGAGCTTCATCGCAACATAGGTTTCGGTATGGGAATGCGGGTCCACGCCAGGTTCGTCACGATAGCTGGCAACTGGCTTTCCCTTGATGCTGCCTGCGGCGTACTGGCCGCGCACCACGTCATGATGCTGCACGGTATGGATCGCCTTGAGCACCTTGGTCTTTTCATCACGTACGGCGTCGGCATCGAATGAAATGGGGGCTTCCATGGCCGTCATGGCCAGAAGCTGCATGACATGGTTGGGCACCATGTCGCGCACTGCACCCGTGCTTTCATAAAACCGCGCACGCTGTTCCACCCCCACCGTCTCGGCTGCGGTGATCTGCACATGGTCGATATTGTCGCGGTTCCACAGGGGTTCAAAAAAACCATTGGAGAAGCGCAGGGCAAGGATGTTCTGCACCGTCTCCTTGCCCAGATAGTGGTCGATCCGGTAGATCTGGCTTTCATCAAGCGTGCGCAGCAGCCGTTCGTTCAGTGCGATGGCGGATTGCAGGTCGCTGCCGAAGGGCTTTTCGATAATGACCCGGCGAAAGGCCTTCCCGCTTTCCTTCGCAAGGCCCGATACGCCAAGCTGGTCCACGATCGTGCCAAAGAAACGGGCGGCCACCGCAAGATAGAAAATGCAGTTCTGGTTGCCGATTTTCCGGGCAAGGACATCATATGTCGCGTTATCCTCGAACGAGCCGCGCACATAGTCGATGCTGGAGGACAGGCGCTTCCATACATCATCATGCAGGGTGACGGCTTCGGTCCCGCGACTGGTTACGAAATTTTCCAGTGACGCATGAAAGCTCTGGCGCAGGTCGGCAGCCGAGACATCGGCCCGGTCCACCACAATGATGGAGAAATGGCTGTCCAGCAGCCCCGCACTGGCCAGATTGTAGAGTGCTGGCACAAGAAGGCGATGCGTCAGGTCCCCGCCCCCGCCAAATATGACAAAGACCCCTGGTGGCCCGCGACGCGGCACGTTTTCATGCCGGGTGTCGTCAATCTGCGAGGACGCGGATGCGACAATGCTCTCCATCTTGCTTCTCCCTGAACTTTTTTCAGCGTGTAAAACCAGGCCAGACCGCCCGTGGTCGTTATGGTGCCAACGTGGTCTGGCCTGCCGGGTGCGTTATCAGGCGCGAAACATCAGTTGTTCGTGCCTTCGATATGGCCACCAAAGCCGAAACGCATGGCAGACAGCATCTTTTCGGCAAAGTTGTTACCCGTGCGGGAACGGAAACGCGTGAACAGGGCTTCCGTCATGACCGGTACGGGAACGGCTTCTTCGATCGCGGCCTCTATGGTCCAGCGACCTTCACCGGAATCCGCCACGTCGCCCTTGTAATTGGACAGGTCCGGGTTGCCCGCCAGCGCACGCGCCGAAAGGTCGAGCAGCCAGGACGAAACCACGCTGCCGCGCCGCCAGACTTCAGCGATATCGGCCATGTTCAGTTCAAACCGCTGGTCTTCGGCAAGGTCGGTGGAATTCTTGGACTTCATGACATGGAAGCCCTCGGCAAAGGCCTGCATGATGCCATATTCGATGCCATTATGGACCATCTTTACAAAATGGCCGGACCCCGCAGGACCGCAATGCAGGTAGCCCTGCTCGGCACGCGGATCGAAACCGGGTTTATCGCGGTTCGGCGTGCGGGGGATATCGCCAATGCCCGGTGCAAGGGCCGACAGGATGGGGTCGATATGGTCGGTGGCGTCCTGGGTGCCGCCGTACATCATGCAGTAGCCACGTTCCAGCCCCCACACGCCGCCCGATGTGCCGACATCAACATAATGGATGCCCTTCTTCGCCAGTTCGGCAGCCCGGCGGATATCGTCCTTATAGAAGGAATTGCCGCCATCGATCAGGATGTCACCCTTGTCCAGCAGGCCGCCGAGTTCCTTTACCGCCGCTTCGGTCACGGGGCCTGCGGGCAGCATGAGCCAGATGATCCGCCGCTCCGCTGTCAGTCTGGAGACCATGTCCTTCAGGCCGGATGAAGCAATGGTCTTTCCGGCCACGGCCTGTTCCGCGATTTTGGAAATCACGGCGGGCGTGCGGTCATAAAGCACCACTTCATGCCCGTGACGTGTCAGGCGGATGGCGATGTTGCCCCCCATCTTGCCCAGACCTACTATACCAATCTGCATGATTCTTACTGCTCCCGTGGCAGGGACATGCCCCGCATCGTCAGCCCGCGTTCGGGCTGATAAAAAAATGGGCCCCACCATTTCCGATGGTCATGGCGGGGCTGCTGCGCTGCGCGATCAGACGGCGGCCCTGATGGCCTGAGCCAGTTTTTCAAGGCCGGATTTCAGGTCACCGTGGATATGCACGCGCAGGACGCGACGACCGCGTTCGCCCAGTACTTCGAGATCCCCTCGGGCCTGCGCTTCCTTGACGATGCTGAAGGTGTATTTCTCTCCCGGTACCGGCAGGTTTACTGCGTCATCACATGTGATCTGCAAAAATACGCCCGTGTTGGGCCCACCCTTGTAAGCCTGGCCGGTGGAATGCTGGAAGCGCGGGCCGAACTCGGCCGCCGTGGCCAGTTTCAGCCCATCGCGCACCGACAGCCGCACCTGCTGCAGCCATTCGCGCGTGGCCGTGTCGCGGTCGATATAGGCCAGCAAGGCGACATAATCGCCCGCCTTGCCGCGAGCGAAATGGGCCTTCAGGATCCCTTCCGCCGTATGACCGACCCTGAGTGCCGCCGCATTTTTCGGGTCGGCATAGAAGGCAAAGCTGCCGTCTTTCGCGAACGGTTCGTACGGCGGCAGCCTGCCGGTTTCGTTATAGGCGGTGGTGATCTTTTTCGTCTCGATCTTCGATGCCTCGACATCAGGCTGGTTGAAGGCATTGATGCCGATGATTGAACCGGCGACGGCGGTCGCAAATTCCCAGCGGAAGAATTCCTCGGCAATCTGGCAGCGGTCATGCAGTTCGATTGTTACAACCGGCTCACCTTCCGCGATCAGCTTTTTGACCGCCGCGTCCTGCTTCTCGCACGGCTTTTCGCTCAGGCGCAGGTAGATGAACACGCGGTCCTTGCCATAAACGGATGCAGGTCCGGCGGTTTCCCCATCAATGGGGATCAGGCCGCGGCCATCCTTACCCGTTGATTCCGCCAGAAGCTGTTCCAGCCACGCGCCCATGTCGTATATGGCAGGCGACGCCAGCAGCGTGACCTTGTCCCGACCGAAATTGCGCGCGGCCACGCCAAGCACACTGCCCAGTACCACGCCTGGGTTCTGCGCGGGCGGGACCGATGCAGCGCAGGATTTTTCACCCCGCAGCGCGGAATCCAGCAGCCGCTTCAGCGGCAGGCCAGCGATGGCTGCGGGCACCATGCCGAAATCGGACAGCACGGAATACCGACCGCCAATCTGCTTGTTACCGTAGAAGATTTTCCAGAATCCATCTTTCTTCGCCACGTCTTCCATGTGCGAACCGGGATCAGTGACGGTGATGAAGTGCGACCCGGCCTTGTCCCCCAGCACCTTTTTCGCCTGATCGAAGAAATAGGCCTTGAGGATATTCGGCTCCAGCGTGCCACCGGACTTGGAGGAAACGATGAACAGCGTCCTGCTGATATCGATCTTCCCCTGAAAATCCCGGATCTGCTGAGGATCGGTGCTGTCCAGGACATACAGGTGCGGGAAGCCTTCATGCTTGCCAAACGTCACTGACAGGACTTCCGGCCCAAGGCTCGATCCACCCATGCCCAGCAGCAGCGCATCACGGAAGCCGCGCGCCTTTACTTCGGCCTGGAATTCCTCGAACTTCGACAGGTCCAGCAACTGGTCATCAACAATGCTCAGCCATTTCAGCCAGCCTGCCTCGTCACGGCCCGTCCACAGCGTGGCGTCCTTCGCCCACAGGCGCCGGACATTGCCCTGCGTGCGCCATGTTTCCAGTTCCGCCCGGACCGCCGTATCAAGGTCGGCGGGCAGGTTGGGCGTGGTTGTGGTGACCTTGTGGCCCAGGAACGCCGCCTGTTTGGCCGCAATCGCCCCAAGCAGGGCGTCGAACGCCTCCTCGAAGCCGCGCACCCCTTCATCCACAAGGGTCCGGGTCACGCCATCCAGATCAAGGCCAAGGCGCCGGACCTCAGTGATTACCTTGTGCGCGCCCGCAACGTCCTGCGTCAGGGTTGGGGCAACGTTGCCGTGATTGCGGAAGTCATCAAAGGTCGCAGGGGGAATGGTGTTGACGGTTTCCGGGCCGATCAGGCCGTCAACGTACAGCACGTCGCTGAAGGTCTTGTCCTTCGTGCTGGTGCTGGCCCACAGCAGGCGCTGGGGCATGGCGCCAGCCTGCGCCAGTTTCTGCCAGCGTGGGCTTTTTACCACGCCCTGCCAGTATTCATAAGCCTGCTTGGCATTGGCGATTGCGACCTTGCCACGCAGGGCCTTCAGCGCGGCTGCGTCTTTGTCCCCCGCTGCGACGCGATCATCGATTTCCTTATCGATCTTTACATCGATGCGGCTGACGAAGAAGGAGGCGACGCTTGCGATCCCTTTCACACTTTCGCCGCGCGCCAGACGGTCCTCCAGCCCGGCGATATGGGCTTCCACCACCTTCTTGTATGCACTCAGCGAGAACAGCAGTGTGACGTTGACATTGATCCCCGCAGCGATGGCGGCCTGCACGGCAGGCGCGCCTTCATCCGTTCCGGGGATTTTGATCATGAGGTTCGGTGCACCTACCGCAAGCCACAGCCGCCGCGCTTCGGCAATGGTGGCGCTTGTGTCACGCGCAAGATAGGGCGAGACCTCAAGGCTGACATAGCCATCGACCTTCGCGGTCTGTTCATAGACCGGGTGCAGCACCTTCGCCGCTGCACGGATGTCATGGATCGCCAGTGTTTCATACAGCGTCCCGGCGTCAACGATCTGGTGTTCGAGGATCTGGCGAATTTGTGAATCGTAATCGGTGCCGCGGCCCATGGCTTTCTGGAAGATGGACGGGTTGGAGGTGACCCCTTTCAGCCCGTCTTCCTCCACCAGCTTTTCCAGCTTGCCGCTTTCGGTATAGGAACGCTGGATGAAGTCCAGCCACGGGGACTGACCAAAGCGGGCCAGTTGTTTCAGCGGATTGGCGGCCTCAGTGGTGCCGGCGTCATACGCAGTCATGGTGTATTTCCTTTATGGTATTGCGGATGTGAACAGCCACCCGGCAGGCGATGTCCGATAGCGGTCCCGTCGCAATGGTGGTTGCGCTCAGCGCGCGGCAAGCTGTCTGCGGGCTTCGGTCATGACGGCTTCCACCGTGAACCCGAACCTGACCTCCAGTTCATCCGCCGGGGCGGACGCGCCGAATGTGTGCATCACGATGGTCGCCCCCCGCAGGCCGACATATCGTTCCCACCCAAGCCGTGCTGCCTGTTCCACTGCCACGCGCGCGGTGACATCCGGCGGCAGCACGCTATCGCGATAGGACTGGGGCTGGGCTTCGAACAGGTCCCATGACGGCATGGAGACAATGCGGGCCCTGACCCCTTCGGCCCTGAGCTGTTCGAAGGCTTTCACGATCAGCCCGACCTCGCTGCCCGTTGCCATAAGGATGACGTCGGGCGTGCCAGCGCTGCTGTCAGCCAGAACATAGGCACCCTTTGCCAGCCCGGAAGCCGGGGCATAGGTCTTGCGGCAGATGGTAGGCAGGTTCTGGCGGGTCAGTACCAGAACGGTGGGACGGTCATGCAACGGGACAAGGGTGCGCCAGGCCTCCACGACCTCGTTGGCGTCCGCCGGGCGGATCAGGGTCACCCCCGGTGTCGCGCGCAGCTGCGCAAGCTGTTCGACCGGCTGGTGGGTCGGGCCGTCTTCCCCCACCCCGATGGAATCATGGGTGAAGATATACAGCACCGGCAGCTTCATCAGCGCCGCAAGGCGGATGGGCGGCTTCATGTAATCGGAAAAGATGAAGAAGCCGGAGCAGTAGGGCCGCAGGTACGATAACGCCAGCCCGTTGCAGATCGATCCCATGGCATGTTCGCGCACGCCGAAGTGCAGGTTGCGTCCGCCATAGGTCCCGCCCCATTGCGGTGGCTGGAAATCACCCGCACCATCGAATGTCAGGTGTGTTTTGGTGGAGGGCGAAAGGTCGGCCGAGCCACCGATCATCCACGGGTAGCTGGCGGCCACCTGATTGAGCACGGTCGCGGAACTGGCACGGGAAGCGAGTCCCTTCGCATCCGTCGGGAAATCGCTGATCTGACGGTCCCACCCTTCGGGCAGCTTCCCGGCCAGGATCAGGTCAAGTTCGGCGGCCAGGTCGGGGTGCGCCGTGCGGTAGCGCGCCAGCAGGTCGTACCATGCCCTGCTGGCGGCGGCCCCGCGTGTGGCGATGCCCTGCTGGAAGTGTTCCGGCACGCCCTCGGGCACATAGAAACTTCTGTCTTCCGGCCAGCCGTAGAATTTCTTGGTTTCGCGTATTTCCTCCACCCCCAGGGGCGAGCCATGCGCCGCAGCCGTGCCCGCCTTGTGTGGCGACCCCCAGCCGATGATGGAATGCACGATGATTAACGTCGGCCGCGATGTCTCAGCCTTCGCTTCGGCAAGCAGGCGGCGGAAATCGCCGGTATCGTTGGCGTCCTTCAGTTCCAGCACGTGCCAGCCATAGGCCTCGAAGCGTTTATGCACGCTTTCGGTAAAAGCGATGCGGGTATTGCCTTCGATGGAAATATGATTGCTGTCATAGATCCATGTCAGGTTCCCCAGCTTCAGGTGGCCCGCAATGGACGCAGCTTCGCTGGATACGCCTTCCATGTTGTCGCCATCGCCGCAGAACGTGTAAGTGTGGTAGGTGAACAGATCGAAACCGGGTTTATTGAAATGCGCGGCCAGCCATTTCTGGGCGATGGCCATGCCGACGGAATTGCCACACCCCTGTCCCAGCGGGCCGGTCGTGGTCTCGACGCCTGCGGTGTGGCCATATTCCGGGTGGCCGGGGGTACGGGAATCAAGCTGACGGAACTGCTCGATATCCGCAAGGGTCAGCGAAGGCCTGTCCGCCAGCACGCGCCCGTCCTTCACGTCACGGATACCGCTCAGATAGATCAGCGAATACAGCAGCATGGAGGCATGGCCGATCGACAGTACGAAGCGATCGCGGTTGGGCCACAGGGGATTGGCGGGGTCATAATTCAGGACCTCGCGCCACAACGCATAGGCTGGCGGGGCAAGCGCCATAGGTGTGCCCGGGTGGCCGGAATTGGCTTTCTGCACCGCATCCATAGCCAGTGTACGGATTGTATTGATGCAGAGGGTATCAATATCCGCCCGTGCATTGCCGGCACCATCAGGTGCCCATACGGGACAAGGAAATAGTGAACGCATGAAAACCGTCCTCCGTTATCACGGCCAGCCCTGTTCGCTACGGGCGTTACATGGAACTGCATGAGGGGACAGCCTTCATCCGGTCATGCCTGCATGCCACGTACGTCACATACCTGTGCCGAGATCCATTACCCTGCTGCCATCCATGACAGTACAGGGACTGATGCGCCGACGTATTTCCAGTACAACCCGCAGGCCAGATGTAATTGATTCAGTCTTGCGGTTTATTGATATGGAACAGTGCGTCATGTCTGGCGCGGCAGTTCCTGCATTGAAGTCCCAATCCGGGCCTAACGCCAGCCTCGTTCATTCACGAGTCCTTGATATTTATTTATTCTTTTTACGCATAGCTATATATTTTCCATATGCTGTCATGGCCGTGTGACAAGACATGGCAAATCCTGAAAATGTGCTGTTTCCCAACGTTTTTTAGCAAAGAACAGAGGTCAAGAATGCATAGGCGCATGGACCGTGCCAGACGCCATGAAACAGGCGCGGATACAGATCCAGTACACAAAAATATGTGCATGTTTGCATATTTCAGAAATAACAGAAGGATAGAATCGAATGTATTTTTATAATTTATGAATATAATATATGTGAACATAAATACGTTCATGGAGCCGACTCAGATCAGCACACGATTCTTATGACGGTGCCAATTGCGTTACTTATATCTGCAATACAGGTTGCATATAATCTGTTTCATCTACCATTCCGTTGGACATTTTCCTGTCCACCATTGCTGAAAGTGATGGGTATCAGACCTGACGAACGGCCTTTTATCGCCGTTATCAGGATTTTCTTAGATTTATATAAAAATTTTAGATATCCGGGTCACAGAAAAATGTTGGCGACCGGGTTCATATCTGTTGTTCAGCAGGGGACAATCCATGCATTGATGCATGCATATCAGCGTCTGTAATGACCTGCCCGTTCATGATGGCCAATCCTGACGATCACGAACCTTCAACAACAGGCACGTAACGGGACAGACGTATTTCAATAAATAAAAAGAGAAGGTACTCCGCAATGCCCGAAGAAGACCTGCTTACCCATGACATGACATGTGCCGCACCGCAGGGTCAGACGACCGCCCACGACACGCCCGCAGCGGGACATGCCATTGTCGTGGGCGTGCTGGCAGCCCTTGCCGGTCTCATGTTCGGGCTGGATACCGGGGTCATCGCGGGCGCGCTGCGCTTTATCGGCACGGATTTCAATGCATCACCACGCACGCAGGAATGGATCGTCTCCTCCATGATGGCGGCGGCAGCCGTAGGCTCGCTGATCGCCGGGACGATCTCGTTCCGTCTGGGACGCAGGCGCGCGCTGCTGGGTTCATCCGTTCTTTTTCTTGTCGGTTCCCTGATCAGTGCGCTGGCCCCGTCCGTTGCCATGCTTATCATCGGTCGGATTTTCCTTGGCTTCGCGGTAGGAATCGCGGCTTTTACGGCACCGCTTTACATATCCGAAGTCTCGGCCGTGACGCAGCGCGGGTCGATGATCGCCTGTTACCAGTTGATGATGACGGGCGGCATCTTCCTGTCCTATGTAACCGATGGCATGCTCGCGAATGGTGCACACTGGCGATGGATGCTGGGACTCATGACCGTGCCTGCGACCATATTCCTGATTGGTTGCCTGTTTCTGCCAGACAGCCCGCGCTGGCTCATGATGCGTGGGGAGAGGCTACGCGCACGCACGGTGATGCGCTACCTGCGGCCAAGCCCGCAGCAGGCTGACCGGGAAATATCCGATATTGCCACGGAACTGACCCGCGGCCGGTCGGAAGGGTTTTCGTTTTTCCGCAATAACGCCAATTTCCGGCGTTCGGTCGGACTGGGTATCATGCTGCAGATCATGCAGCAGCTTACCGGTATCAATGTGCTGATGTATTACGCGCCCAAGGTCTTTCAGGCCGCCGATTTCGGCGCATCCGCTGCAGGCTGGGCCACGGCGCTGATCGGCCTGATCAACCTGGTCGCCACGTGCGTCGCAATCGTGACTGTTGACCGCTGGGGCCGTCGGCCATTGCTGCTGCTCAGTTGCGCCATCATGACAGGTAGCATGCTGCTGGCGGGTGGCCTGGTTGAATATGGTGGCCATGACACCACAGCCCAGGTCGCCATGGTCGGGTCGCTGCTGGTGTTTGTGCTGGGGTTCGCCATCGGTGCCGGGCCGCTGGTCTGGACATTGTGCGCCGAAATACAGCCGCTGCGGGGTCGTGACTTTGGCATTGTCTGCTCCACCTTTACCAACTGGGCGACTAACTGGGCGGTCAGCAATACATTCCTCAGCGTGCTTGATACATTGGGGGAGGCCCATACGTTCTGGCTGTTTGCCGGAATGAATGCTCTGTTTATCGTAATCACGCTGTTTTACGTGCCGGAAACGAAGGGGGTTTCGCTGGAAGATATTGAATCCCACCTGCTGGCGGGATGGCCCCTGCGTGACCTGGGTGCACGTTCCCTGCCGCAGGGTGGAAAGATGCCCACACGTCCACCTGCCTGACACAGGACGGAAGCCGTTTTTGTTTGAGATGAAAGAAAAGACGAAGATCAGACCTTCTACGTTGAAGCCCTGAAGATCTGCTCGATGAACTTTGTAGGAACTGCGTCAAATTCCGCATCCGTCATGGTGTAGCGTAGGTCCTGCAGCAGCGCGCACGAGAAGCTGACGATCATGCCATGGTTCTTCGCCAGACGCTGGCACGCTGTGTCACATGGATACCCACCGGACAGTACCACGACACGCTGCACGCGCGAGTACCTGATCAGGTCAAGGTAGAGATCGGCCTTTTCAGGGATCGAGACCTTGATCATCACCTGATAGTCACCGGGCAGCGCATCAAGCCCACGGTGCAGTTCATCATGAGCGTACGCGATATCCAGGGTCATCTGCTTGAAATCTATGGTGTGGAAGCCTCACCGGATCTGATCAGCGTCATCACCGACACCGTGCTGGACGAAGTGGCCGCCTTTGCCGAAAGCTCTGGGACCGGAAATACGCGGCGATCATGCAGTCCTGGGAACAGGTCTGGGAGAAGGTTTGAACTGCCCCGGTTTTACCGGAGAGCGATTTGTTCAGCGCTCAGGCTGCGATATCAAGTCTGCTCTGATCTGCATGGAAGGCGCGTTCGACTTCGGCGGGAGGCCTGTAGCCAATAGGCGCCAGCAGGCGTCGATTATTATACCAGTCCACCCATCTGAGTGTTTCCCATTCGACCTGCGCCATGGATTTCCATGGCCGCAGATGATGGATAACTTCGGCCTTGTATAAACCGTTGATCGTCTCCGCCAGTGCATTATCGTAACTGTCACCGACCGTGCCGACCGAGGCATCAATGCCAGCCAGCGCCAGGCGTTCGGTATATCGGATCGACAGGTATTGTGATCCACGGTCCGAATGATGGATCAGCACCTTATTTCCCGCAGGCTTTCGTTGCCAGATGGCCTGTTCAAGGGCGTCGAGCACGAACTGGGTGGTCATGGAAGTCGAGACCTTCCAGCCCACGATCCTGCGGGCGAACACATCAATGACGAACGCCACATAGACCATGCCATTCCAGGTCTGGACATAGGTAAAGTCCGAGACCCAGAGCTGGTTGGGGGCCTCGGCCCGGAACTGCCGGTTGACCCTGTCATCGGGACAGGCGCGCGCCGTATCCGGACAGGTCGTGATGACCTTCCGGCCCCGGATGACACCCTTCAGGCCCATCTTGCGCATCAGGCGCTCGACAGTGCAGCGCGCGACCTTCCGTCCTTCGCGCTGCAGGCTGTGCCAGACTTTGCGCGCACCATAAACACTACGGTTGTCGTGCCAGATCCGACGGATATGTTCCATCAGTTCCCTATCGCGCCGGGCACGCGGGCTGGCCTTGGCCAGATCTCTTGCTATGGCCGCCTGCTGGTAAAACGTGGACGGGGCAATCGGCAGAACGCCACAGATTGGCTCGACCCCGTAATCGGCACGGTAGGCTTCAATAAACGCGATCATTTGCGAAACGGGCGGTCGAGCTCCGCCTGAGCAAAATAAGCCGAGGCCTTCTTGAGGATCTCATTGGCCTGACGCAGTTCACGGATCTTACGCTCCAATGCCTTGATCCGTGCCGTCTCGGCCGTGGTTAGCCCCGGCTGCGCACCCGCGTCCCGCCGGGCCTGCTTCCACCAGTCATGCAGGCTGTCGCCCGAGCAGCCAGGCTTGCCACCAATCTCGCGACAGGCCGCCGATAGGCTCGGGTAATCCGATCGATGCTCGTCCAGAAGGCGCACGGCGCGCTCACGGAACTCAGGCGAATAACGCGATGTCTTCTTCTTCTCTACCATAGGGCTCATCCTCCGAGAGTTTTACTCTCCGGTAAACCCGGGGCAGTTCAGGGCTCCCCTGTGGAGGCGCAGCAGATTATTGGTGATCTGGTCAGGCGCGCGCGCGTCCATCAGATCCCAACGCCTCTCCTGAATCTCACGGACCTGAATCTGCGCGTGTATGAACAGCAACGGCACGCGTTAAGACGCACAGGGCGACACGACGCACCGGCAGATATATCCGCTTCGTAGATCATGCCCGCCTTGTTCGACGATAATTCTCCCTGCATGAACAGCCGGAATGAAACGTCTGACTTGGGGCGAGGAACGAACCCGCTGCGCGGGATTGGTGTGATGTGGAGGCCTGTCACCACGGCGTGAGAGACCTGCTTTTATTTGGAACTGTTCTGATCGGGCCAAGCACTCTGGCTTCTTCCCACCAGAAGGAGTCGGATGATGACAGAGTCCCCGTGCATTGCTGCAATCAGTCCCCTTCGCCAGCGCCTGCCTGATGACATGGCGGTGCGGCGGGTGCGGCGGTTCTCCCGGGAGACGCAGCGCAATTACCTTCGCGATGTCGGCCGTTTCGCCACGTTTCTGGGCCGCTCACCCCATACGGCAACAGCCGAGGATGTGCGCCAGTTCCAGATTGCGCAGAACGCGGCTGGCATGCCGACACCGACCATGAACGCCATCGTGTCGGCGCTGAGATTTTTCTTCACCCAGACACTCGACCGACCTGACCTTGCACGCAGGCTGGTCCGGGTTGCGCAACCCCGCAACCTGCCCGTCGTGCTGAGCCGCGATGAGGTTGCCCGTCTGCTCAACGCAACCACCTGCCTCAAGCACCAGGCTGCCCTTTCGATCGCGTACGGGGCAGGCCTGCGGGTGGCCGAG
>NZ_BDLU01000094.1 GCF_006538165.1 Komagataeibacter diospyri | reverse complement strand
GTAACCATCCGGCGAGAGACGCGGGCGTGATCAGGCAGCGACGTTATTCTCGCCTTGAGCAATGGGTTTCCAATGCCAGGGCAGGAGTTCATGGAGGCGTGGGTTGGGAGTGTCGTTGATGCGGGCGAGCACATCGGCGAGCCATGCCTGAGGATCGACCTCGTTCAGGCGGCAGGTGACGACGAGGGAATACATGGCGGCGGCTCTTTCACCGCCACGATCGGAGCCGGCGAACAGCCAGGCTTTTCTCCCCAGTGCGATACCCCGGATTGCGCGTTCCGCCGCGTTATTCGTCAGACAGATCCGACCGTCTTCCAGAAATACCGTGAATGTATCGACCCGTCTGAGAATATAGTTCATTGCCTGGGCGATGGGGTTTTTGGACGACATGCGCCGGCAGGTATCGCGCATCCAGTCGAGCAACTCCTCGACCAGCGGGGCGATGCTCTCCTTGCGGATCTCCAGCCGATGTGCGGCGGATCTGCCGTTGATCGCGCGTTCGGCGTCGAATATGGCGTCGATCCGGCGCACGGCCTCTATGGCGAATGGCGCCTTGTCCTTTTCAGCAATCTTGAACAGTCCCCGGCGTCCATGCGCCCAGCAGCCGGCCGGAACAACAGGCGCGGGCTGACGTCCCGGCTTTGCCAGGTGGGTGTATCCGCCATAGGCGTCTGATTGCAGGATTCCGATCCAGCCGGTGAGATGGTCGGCCGGATGTTCACCTTTGCGGTCTCGGGAGTAGCGGAACCACACGGCTGGGGGCGCGAGGCCGCCAAATGGGGCATCGTCGCGCACGTAATTCCACAACCGTCCGGTCACGGTGCGCCCCCTGGCCAGCACGGGCACTGTGGTATCGTCCGCATGCAGACGCCGGGCTGCCAGCACATGTGCCCGGATCAGCGCGGTAAGGGGCACCAGCGTCGCCGTGCAGGCCCCCACCCAGTCGGCCAGCGTCGAGGTATCGAGATCGATCCCCTCACGGGCAAATGCGGCGCTCTGCCGGTTCAGCGGCAGATGCTGCAGGAACTTGTCGCACAGGATGCCCGCAAGCAGCTTTGGTCCGGCCCGTCCGCGCGCGATCGGGTGGAAAGGTGCCGGGGGCTGGATGATGTTCTCGCAGTCGCGGCAGGTGAATTTCTCGCGTACCGTCTGAATCACCTTGAACTGGCGCGGGATCACCTCCAGCGTCTCGGTGACGCTCTCCCCCAGTTTGCTCAGGCGCTCGCCGCCACAGCACGGGCAATGTGTCGGCACGGGGATGACGACCCGTTCGCGCGGGAGATCGGCGCGCAACGGCTGGCGACCGTGATTGCGCCGGGGCGCTGTCGCCAGCACGGCAGGATCCGGAGCGTTTTCCGGCGCATCCTCGGCGTACGCCGTCTCCAGATCTTCCAGTTCGAGTTCGAACTGGGCCAGCAGACGGCGCCCCCGCTCCGATGAGGCCCCGAAACGGTCCTGGCGCATCCGCGCAATGAGGTGCTTGAGATGGGCGATCTGCGCCTCGGCGCTGATCGCTCGGGTTTCAGCGGCAGTGGCCCGGGTTTCGGCAGAAGACGCCCGGAATTCGGCGACCTGAACGCGCGCCTCGACCGCGGCAAGTGCCGCGCGCAGGGCCATCATCTCGTCCGTGTCTCCCGTCATGAAGACAGTTGACCACATGGGCGCTCAAAAGAGTACCAGTATATGCTGATCTGGCGCAGTTTTTATTATCCCGCCAGTTCGGGTCTCCAGGTTTTCTGCGGGTTTCTCCAGTCGATCCCTTCCAGCAGGCAACTTAATTGTGACGGGGAAAGATGGATCACCCCGTCCCTGGCCGAGGGCCAGAGGAAATGCCCACGCTCGATCCGCTTCGCATATAATGACAGGCCTACGCCATCGTGCCAGATCAGTTTCACCAGGTCGCCGCGCTTTCCCCTGAAGGCATAAACGTCGCCGGCGAAAGGATCACGACCCAGCGTTTCCTGGACTTTCAGAGCCAGCCCGGGCATCCCGAGGCGCATATCGGTCACGCCAGCCGCCAGCCATATCCTCAGCGTGGAGGGAAGCGGAATCATGACCGCAGCGCGCCCACAATCTCACGCAGACGATCAGCGGACAGCCCCGTGTCGAATTCGAGCCGCACACCGTCCGGAAAGACCACGCTGACCGCTCGGCCAGGCGGCGTTCCCTGTTCGCTTCGACGCTCCAATGCCTGCGGCTGAGGTGCCGGAGCCACCATGACAGGCACGAACGATGTTCCGCCCTGCGCTTTGGCCCGGGCCTCTCGCCGCCAGCGAAACACCAGGCTTGGATGAACACCATACTGTGCAGCCACCTCCCTTACGGGGCGCCGGCTCTCGTAGGACGCGATGACCACGCGCGCGCGAAATTCAGGGGCGTGCCAGCGGCGGCGATCTGAAACGATCTCGATCCGCGAGGCTTCCGCCAGCCTGTCTCGCTCTCCTGCCTCCATACCGCTCCCTTGGAGCCTCTCTGCGGTACTACCTGCGACACTCGCAGGTAGTACCGCGTCTCTATCTCTTGAATCGCTCATGATTCATAGCTGAACCAGAATAGAAATATTCAGCAAGGCGGCAGTCGCCGGGTGCTTAC
>NZ_BDLU01000093.1 GCF_006538165.1 Komagataeibacter diospyri | reverse complement strand
CAAATAAAACACCTCTCTCACGCCGTGGTGACAGACAGCCACGCTACACCATTCCCGCGCAGCGGGTTCGTTCTTCCCCGAAGCCGCCAGTCTGGTTTACAGAGAATAAAGCAGACTGGCGGCATTCGCCTTCATTGCGGTCGTTCAGCAGTTCGTTTGCGTTTTCCGAAAGCAGACACTCCATATCTGAAATGAGAACATCTGCTCGAATTGAATGGGTTCTCTCATTGTAGTGCCCCAAGCACCTGGTCTTTCTCACTCCCTTTCAGGAGATGCGTCAGTTCATCTACAAGACAGATGCGCCCTTTTCGAAACTGATAAAAAGCAACGACCTTGATTAGACTTTGCTTGCCGGAGCGACGTGTTGCACGAGCCACGTGAACGGTGGCAGCTTTATCGTCTTCACATACGACATGCTGAATATCTATTTTCAACGCACGAAGAGTGTTGCGTAAAGCATGTGTGTGGGCCAGGAAGTCACCCAACGTCATTTCACATCCATCGACAAATTGCCGATAGTCCGGTGTCATGAAATCCAGCAGCTTATCCGGAGTTGAACCAAAGTCCGTGAATGTGGTGAACATTTCCCTGATGATCTGCTCGTGGTGTGTGGAAGACATGGAATCCCCTTTAATCTTGTGAATTGAGTGGACCAGAAGATTGTAAAGGAGATACTTTTGGCATTCTGCCGACCGTAGGCCATAATGCGACTCATGCACGCCAAATCGTTTTACTTTTTATTAGAAGATCCTCCTCCGTCATGTGGTCTTCCCTGGCTATCTGGAAGTCCCGTAAGACAGACGAACCGCCGGACCACGGACCTGCATGTTCACGAAAGAGGGCAGATATTCGTAGTGGAAAGCGGTGTTATGGCCGTGATGACCCAAAGTTCTTACTGGCTGATCGGGCCGGGACAGCTCCTTTGGCTGCCTCCTGGCTTTGTTCATGAGGCACGCTCCCACGGTGCTATCACAGGCTGGAGTCTGTATATTACTGCTGAGAGGTATTATTCAGTTTCACACAAGCCTTTTCTGATAGACTGCACACGGTTATTGATGGCTCAGCTTGAACGTCTGTCGCAAAATACCAAAGAAGCAGTATGGCAGGACAGCCTTACAAGGTTGGCCGAAAGCTTCTGGGATGAATTCCTGTCCATTCCGCATCATTCTGTTTCACTGCCTTTTCCCGAAGATGCCCGGCTAAAACGGGTCGCAGAGGCCCTGAGTGCCACTCCCGCTGATCCGCGAGGACAGCAGGAGTGGGCGGATATGGCAGGAATGTCTTTGCGGTCATTCATTCGGCATTTTACCGCTGATACGGGCATGCAGTTTTCAGCCTGGCGGCAGCGCCTGCGTATTCTTAATGCGCAGGAGAGGCTGGCGCGACGCGAGCGTGTGACCGATGTCGCCGCCGCAGTCGGTTACGAAAGTCTGGGCGCTTTTGCAGCGGCTTTTAGAAAAAACACCGGATATAGCCCAAGTGCTTATGCACAACGCTGCCGCGCTGGAGCAACCGACCCAATGTAAACATGAAGCTGGCAATCTTCGTCGTTGATAGGCATTCAGTAACCGGACCACTACAGGCTCATGTCAGTCATTTGGTAACTAATTTCTGAAGACCTCTACGTGGGTATTTTTCTTCCACGGTGCGGGTAAGTTTTTGATTTTGTCTTACGCGTGCTGGTATCCCTGCCGGGCGGGCAATCATCTGTTTTTCAATGAACAGACTTTTGTTGGCAGGGATTTCAACATGTTGTCTCGCTGTCGCCGAAAATGGGCACATTCAGTTCTTAACCAATTCGTGAAAACATTTACTCTTCTGTCTGCAGCATCACGGCAGATCAGGACATAACGTGCTCTTGCAGGTATCGCTTTCCCAAATGGGAAAACAAGTCTTCCAGAAAGAATGTCGTCATACACCTGGGCCATTCTACCCATAGCCACACCCTGATTTTTCAGGGCAGATCCCAGCGCAAGACTGGACAGGTTAAACTGCGATCCCCCAATCGTGCATTTGTAATCGTCCATGTTTTCTTTTATCCAGTCATTCCATTCACAATATTCAGGGGCACCTGTCCACGGTTCGTTATCGTGTAGAAGGTGGACACTTCTTATTTCCAGTGGTTGCGCTTTTTCTGCAAATGATGGTGTCGATACAGGAATGATAAACTCATCAAGCAGGTCTTCCGCCACCACATCATTGTATTTTTTTGGATCATAACGAATGGCGATATCAATACGGCCTCGCGCAAGTTCCTCACAATCCAGATCCTGAAACTCTGCAACAAGTCGAACCGGGACATGGGGATACTGGGCGTTAAAATCTGCCAGACGGGGCGTCAGCCAATGCAGGGCAAACGAAGGCGAGCAACTTATCTGCAGAGGAGCATCGGGTGTCTGTAGTTCTTCAAGAATAGCCTCAGTATCCGAGAACACACGTGTCATGACTTGGTGCAATGCCTCTCCTTTTGCTGTTAATGTTAGGGTGCGCGCGGAGCGTATGAACAATCTGAGGCCAAGATGCTGTTCAAGCCGCCTGATCTGTTGACTGACCGCCCCCTGGGTTACGCACAGATCGGCGGCTGCCCTCGTAAAGGAGAGCTTCGTTGCGACGACATGAAAGCTGCGAAGCGCTCCCATAACGGATGTTGAGGGCAGAGGCATATCCATTAGCTCCACTAATGCATCAATTAGAATATATCGTTCCCACGTGATGCCACGACGCGCTATACGTCGTCCCAGAACCGCATCATTCAGGCCGCGTGAAATGACGAATAGCAAAGATTATAGCCATATTATAGATTGTTTGCGCACGAAAAGTCGTTGTCTCTGGCTGAATGAGCGGCTGTTTCCCAACTGCCGCCCTGATCAATCCATATTAGCTGGAATCGCTGATGCAGGCGCGCGCTTCAAGCGGTGTGAACCGCTTCTGGCAGCGGTCTTCAACGAATTGGGGCCGACAGGTGGTCGGATTGAGTCTCCCCTGACCAATGCGGGGAAACTGGCCGCATGTTCGCCTGTAACCGCACCAGGTGCGTGGTTCATCAAGCGTGATGATCTGCTTCCAGTCGCGGGTTCGATCAAGGCACGGGGGGGATTTCACGAGGTTCTCGCCTATGCCGAAAAACTCGCACTTGACCATGGCATCATCAATCCCACATCTGACAGGCGTTGTCTGGCAGAAGAGGCAGCCAGAGGACTCTTTTCCGCACATAAGATCCTCGTAGGTAGCACTGGAAATCTGGGCCTTGCCATCGGCACCCTGTCGGCTGCCCTCGGGTTCAGATCGGAAGTCCATATGTCTGCCGATGCCAGGCAATGGAAGAAAGATCGCCTTCTGGCGCGGGGCGTGGCTGTCGTTGAACATCAGGGGGACTATTCCGCAGCGGTTGCGACGGCGCGTTCGCTCATGAAAGAGTCCGATTACTTTGTTGACGATGAAGCATCCGCCCTTTTATTTTACGGCTATGCAACCGCAGCACTGGAACTGAAAATGCAATTGCATGCGGTCGGTCGCAAGGTGGACAGCCAGACGCCGTTGCTGGTTTATCTACCGTGCGGGGTAGGCGGTGCACCTGGAGGTATTACGGTCGGGCTGAAAGCAATTTTTGGTCCAGACGTACACTGCTTTTTTGCCGAACCGGTCGCATCACCTTGCATGCTGCTCCAGTTATGTTCTGGACAAACAGGGCCAGTTTCCGTTGCGGAAATCGGATTGGATAACAAAACGGAAGCCGACGGACTTGCCGTCGGACAGGCGTCGTTGTTTGTCGCGCATCGCATTCAGGAAATGCTGGCAGGCGTATTTACGGTTTCCGATGACGAATTATATGAGAATATGGCTCTTGTAGAGAAACATCTGGGATTTTTACCGGAGCCATCTGCAGCGGCCGGGCTGCGCGGGCCAATGTGGCTTAATGAAACCGAAGCAGGGCGAGAATATCTTAGGAGACATCAGATCGTTCCAGATCACGCGACACATGTTATCTGGACAACAGGAGGTTCTCTTGTTCCGGAACTTCAGCGCATTCATTACAGGAATACGGCTGAGATGAAGATAAGATCGTTACGATCAGGACTCATAGCCAGAACATGACGGTTGCAGCGAGTGAACTGCCCCGGTTTTACCGGAGAGCGATTTGTTCAGCGCTCAGGCTGCGATATCAAGTCTGCTCTGATCTGCATGGAAGGCGCGTTCGGCTTCGGCGGGGGGCCTGTAGCCGATTGGTGCCAGCAGGCGTCGATTATTATACCAGTCCATCCATCGATGTTCGTCGCCGCCAGCATCAACGTGACAACCGACGTAAAGACGATCACCGCCAAGACCCTGTTCGAACGACTCATGCACCTCGTTCCTCGGTTTGACAAGACGTTACAAAAATTCTGCCAAGACATCGCCGAGCGTCGAAACGCCGAATTGCACTCGGCCGACCTTCCATTTCGAGCTATGCGTCTCGACGCTTGGGAGGCGCGCTATTGGCATGCCGGCGACACGATCCTTCACCAGATGGGGTCGTCCCTTGAGCAATGGCTCGGCGCAGCCGATGCAAAGGCACCCCGTCAATTGCTCGATGAAGCTGCCAATGCTCTAGTGGCTGCAGTCAAATTACGTGTTGAAGCCGCCAGAGTGCAGTTCGATGGACTAAAAAAAGCCGAGCGAGAGCGGCTAACCGCTGAGGCTGAACTACGTGAGCCGCAGCACCAAGCCGGAGTTTTCAAGAATCGTTACGACGAGATCTGGATGAAGAGCTGTCCCGCTTGCAAATGCCGCGCTTTTATGGCCGGCGAGCAAATCGGCGAAGACATCAGCGAAGAGCGCGACGAACACGCGATCTGGGAAATCGTCGACCGCGAATTCGTCGGTGAGGAATTCCGCTGCCCAACATGTGATCTGACGCTCATGGGAAATGACGAAATCGATGCCTCCGGCATTGGTTATATCCATGAAGACCGGCAGGAGCGCGAAATGGAATACGAGCCTGATTACGGCAACGATTAGACCAAAATCTACGAGACGTTTCATTGGGTCAGATGTTGGAACCGTCAACGATTGGTTCCCGATCCAGCCTCACCTCATCCTCCAGTGTCGTTCCGCGTGCGAGCCTACGCCCGACAGCCTCGATAAACCCGTCATAACGCTCCCGCCCCTTGCTCTGTGCCGCAGCAAGGGCCGCATCCGGCAGAGGGGGTGTGCTGGTCAGCCAGAAGCGAACGAACACCGCCAGCGATTCATTCGAAATCGTTACCCGTCGTTCCGTTCGTTCCAACTGCCGCGTCATCCGGTCCAGTCGCCGGGCCAACGCCGCCTCAAGCCGTTCGGGTCCATCCGGCGACAGGAACGATGCCAAGGCCGTCTCCACGATCAGCGCCTGCGGCACCTTCTTGCGAGCAGCGTAATCGGCTAATTTTGCGCTAAGATCAGCCGGTAGCCGGATCGTATGCTTGATCCGCATGGCAGTCACAGCCCCATCCGATCGCCAGGATCGAGCGAAACCTGACGCGCGAGACTCCGCTCACCGCGCCGCAAAGTCTGTGCCCGCTTCGCATCGTCCTCGGGTTCATCCTCCGGCGGATCAAATTCATGCACCGGCTTCCTCGGTGCCTGCACCACCTCTTCCTGTTCCGGCAGCTCCGGCTCACGGCGGATGCCGGCATTGGCGGGATCATCATCTGCATTGTCGGCAGGCGGCGGCTGAACCACATCAGCCCAGTCCCCTTGCGGCTGCGGTCCGATGGGCGGCGTTCCTTCAGGAGATGGCGGTGGCTCGAACCGGGGTGGCGGGAGGATGCGCTCGGTCAATTCGGCATCCTCGAAATACCGCGCCTTGCGCGCCCGGACCGGCGGGCAGCCAGAAACCAGCACCAGTTCCTCGTCCGGGGGAAGCTGCATGATCTCCCCGGGCGTCAGCAGCGGCCGTGCGGTTTCGTGGCGCGTCACCATCAGATGCCCGAGCCATGGCGACAGCCGGTGCCCGGCATAGTTTTTCGCATCCCGGATCTCGGTCGCAGTGCCGAGCGCATCGGACACCCGCTTGGCGGTCCGTTCGTCGTTGGTCGCGAAACTCACCCGGACATGGCAGTTGTCCAGAATGCTGTTGTTCTGCCCGTAGGCTTTCTCGATCTGGTTCAGGCTCTGGCCAATCAGGAAGCTCTTGATCCCATAGCCCGCCATGAAGGCCAATGCACTCTCGAAGAAATCCAGCCGTCCCAGGGCCGGGAACTCATCGAGCATCAGCAGCAGGCGATGCCGCCACTTCGCCTCCAGTTCCTCGGTCAGCCGGCGGCCGATCTGATTGAGCACCAGGCGGACCAGCGGCTTGGTGCGGCTGATGTCCGAGGGCGGCACCACCAGATACAGCGTCGCCGGATGGCTGCCGGCGACAAGGTCGCGGATCCGCCAGTCGCAGCGACGGGTCACATGCGCCACCACCGGGTCGCGATAGAGACCGAGGAACGACATGGCCGTGGACAGCACGCCCGAGCGCTCATTGTCGCTCTTGTTGAGCAGTTCCCGCGCCGAGCTGGCGACCACCGGATGCACACCCTTCGCCCCGAGATGGGACGTGGTCATCATGGCGCGCAGCGTCGTCTCGATCGCCCGTTTGGGGTCGGAGAGGAAATTGGCCACCCCGGCGAGGGTCTTGTCTTCCTCGGCGTAGAGGACATGCAGGATGGTACCGACCAGCAGGGCGTGGCTGGTCTTCTCCCAGTGGTTCCTCTTCTCCAGAGCACCCTCGGGATCGACCAGCACGTCGGCAATGTTCTGCACGTCCCGGACTTCGCGCTCGCCGCGCCGTACCTCCAGCAACGGATTGTAGGCGGCGCTGGCAAGGTTGGTCGGATCGAACAGCAGCACCCGACCGAAACGCGAGCGCCAGCCGGCGGTCAGCGTCCAGTTCTCTCCCTTGATGTCATGGACGATGGCGGAGCCCGGCCAGGTCAGTAAGGTCGGCACCACCAGGCCGACACCCTTGCCCGATCGGGTCGGCGCGAAGCACAGCACATGCTCCGGCCCGTCATGACGGAGATAGGCGTCGACCGAGCGGCCCAGCACCACCCCATCGGGGGCGAGCAGCCCAGCCCGACGGATCTCGCGGGGATCAGCCCAATGCGCTGAGCCATAAGTGGTGGCGCGCTTCTTCTCACGGGCGCGCCAGACGGACATGGTGATTGCGACGATGACCGCGACAATCCCTCCCGACCCCGCGATGTAACCGCCGGTGGTGAAGACGTCCGGTGCGTAGGCGTCATAGGCGAACCACCACCAGAAGAACTCCGGCGGGTAATAAACCGGCCAGCCGAGCAGCGTGACCCACGGCGCGCCAAGTTGCGGCTGGAAGCCGAGCCGCCAGGCGGTCCACTGGGTGGCAATCCAGATAAAGGCGAGGATCACGGTGCTGACGGCGCACACCGATCCCCAGAGGATCTTGGTGTGGTTCATGACAGGAACCGACCAGACGGCTCGATTTCCCGATATTCAAGGCCTAATTGAAGCGCTTCGGGCCGCCGGACGGGAGCGGATAATAAACGGACGGTTTCCGGACGACCTTCACGGCGGCAAGAATATCGAGAATCGTGCGCTTGCTGACGCCGCTTCGCTCGCCCTGTTCCAGCAATCCGACAAGCGTCCGCTAGTCTTGATGATTGGCTGGATAATGGATCGACGGCGCCTTATTTCGCCTTGTCATGCTGGGAAACTCCGATTGCCTTGTCGTCGCATGTGGAGAAGAACCCGGTACGGTAAAGATGCTTCCACCTGATAATCGCACCCACACTCTGATCGTCGTGATGGCATCGAAGTTCATCGTCATTGACGACCGCTGCACGCGATCTCACGGGAGGCCCTGACTTTACGAGTCAAATACCTGTGGCAAATCCCGTGCGCCATGAAGCACGCGGACGATGCGTACCTCATCGACCAGTTCACGGAAGAACAGCAAATAGCGGCCGTGAACAACGACCCTCAATCCGGGGCTGATCTCATCGCGCGCCGGAAAGCTCGCTGGATGTTCAGCGGCAACGCCGGCCTTCGCTTCCAGTTCGGCAACGAAGCTCATGGCCCGCTCGGGATTGTCCTCGGCAATATAGAGCGCGATTTCCAGGAGGTCGGCACGTGCGGCCGGAGCGAAGCCGAGCCGTTTCATCCCTGCACGCGACGGCGAGCGATCACGTCGCGCAATTCGGCGAAGACGGTTTCGGCCGGGATGCTCGACCCGCTTTCATCACCAAGCCGGATTGCCTCCCGCAGGGCATCAAGATCGCGACGGTCGGTATCACGACGACGCATCCATTCGCGCAATGCCTCGCGCACCACCTCGCTGGTCGAGGCGTATTCGCCACCGTCGACGGACTGGCGCAGGATCGCCGCCATCTCGGACGGCACGGTGATGGTCATACGTTCGATCGTGGACATGAAGCGGCTCCTTTCAGGCGAGCATACTTCATCATACTTATGAAGCAGCCGCTTTGTCAGCCCAAAATCCGCAGGCAGGCTGCACAACGTCAAATCCCAAGCCCGCGCTTGCGACCGAAATTCCAGTCCACCGCTCCGCCCGGCGACAGCGTGCCGGAAACCTGCCGTCCAAGCTTCTGCTCTAGCGCTGGCCGCCACGGCACAAGCTGGAAGCCCAGCCCATCATCCACCATCGCGAAGCGGCCGGAGGACAGGTTGACCCGCTGGCGATAGACCCCCGAGACGATCTCACCCTCCTTCGCGGGCCGGTGCTCCAATCCGGTCTGCGCCGCCAGCCTGGCCTCCGCCTGATCGAGATCGCGCTGGCGCAGGGTGCCGATCAGGTCGGGGGCGAACACCACGCGTTCGCCCTGCCGCCGGGCCAGCCCCTCGGATGCCAGATGATCGATCCGCCGCACCATCGCCTCGCGGACCTCCGTGCCGAAACCGGCATTGGCCAGTGCCGGATCCTTGGCGAGCATCTGCCGATCGAGCCAGGTTGCCCCCGGAGCCGTCACCTGCTCGGCCAGCGTGAAATCCGAGCGCGTCGCCAGTGACAGGCGTTGCATGCCCTTCGCGTCCCCCCAGTTCCGGGTTTCGACGATCGCACCGGTCCTGGCATCGCCGGTCAGGTCCAGGTCCAGGAACCGGACATGATGCGTGCGGCCATCGGTGCCGGCGATCACCACGTAGCCGGAACCCTTCAACTCGTCGTCGAGCCCGCGCTCAACCAGCCGACCGAGAACGGGATCGGCCAGCGTCTCGCCATGGATTGCGAAACCCGCGACATCGGGCTCCGCCCCGCCGCCGGACATGGCGCGGTGCATGGTCCTGATGATGTCGCCCCGGATGGAGAGATCGCGCAGCGTGGTCTCCAGCCCCGGCTTGAGGGTCCAACGTGCGACGCCCACGCGCTCGGCCAGACCAAACCCTTCCAGCTTGGTCGCCCGGCCGACCAGCAGGCGGCGCAGTTCCGGATCCTCTGCACCCGCGCCCGGCCGCAGATCGACGACGCCACCACCCTCGTCGCTGAGATCCTGCAACGCGCGATCGAGGCTGGTCCAGCGGTCGGCGCCGATTTCGGTCTCCAGGGCGGTGCGGATTTCCTGCTCACTGCGCGGGCCAAGCTCCAGCGTCACCCGCTCCGCGGCGCGGTCGCGCAGCCCCTGGCTGATATAGGCGCGGCTGATCACCAGATCCTTGCCATCATCGGCCGCCCCACGCACCAGGATATGGACGTGCGGATTGTCGGTGTTCCAGTGATCCACCCCGACCCAGTCCAGCTTGGTGCCCAGATCGCGCTCCATGTCCTGCATCAGTTCGCGCGCAAAGCCCCGCAGATCCTCCATCCGTGCCGCGTCCTCGGGCGAGACGATGAAGCGGAAATGGTGGCGGTCGTCTTCGCAGCGTTCCGCGAAGGCCTTGCTGTCCGCCTCATCACACCCGGCATCGAACAGATGGGCCCTGGCACCGTCGCGGGTGACGCCCTCGCGTCTGAGATAGGCGATGTGCCGGGCGAGCGGCGCGGAACGGAAGCGCGTGCCCTGCTGGCGGACCACCCGCGCCTTGAGCACGACCCGACGGGCATTGCTGCGCAGCCGCATGGAGAGTACCGCGCGTCGGCCGCGTCCGAAGCGGGAACCACCGCCGCCTCCCCTGGACTTCGCGCCGAAGCGGGTGCCAATATGACCGGCCCTCTTCGCGGCACGCATGACCTCGCCGACGAAGGATTTCGGTCGTGCGCCCTGATTGCCATGCTGGATGCGTCCGGGCCGGACAGTCAGGCTGTCATCGCGCGTCGCCATGGCCCGCTCTCCGCTTCGATGTGCGCCTGACGGCGCCCGGATCGTTGAAAAGATTGTAGAAAATGGACGAAGAGCCGCGGGCGGCTGATGGCGAGAGGCCAAATTCCCCAATCAAACCAACCACATGCAGCCCCGGACGGGCGCTGCTTTTACCTTGCCGTCCTTCTGTCCGTTGCCTGTCTCCCCCCGGCACCCCATCCCCGAGGCACCCACAGCCCGCCAGCGCCCGATGAACCAGAATGGGGGTCATCGACGCGCCTCCCCCTGCCCTGACGCGATGAACAGCCCAGCCGATTGCGGCGCAAGCACCGTCCAGTCGCTCGGGCGGGCGTCGTCGGCATGCACCGGATTGTGCGCGCTCTCGCCATGCCGAGGGGCATTTTCTGCGCGCAGGAATGACGCCGGAAAGAGGGAAGAGCCCTGCCAGGATGGTGTCTCCGAAGCACCGATAGCGATGTCATCGGCAATCGGCAGAGCCAGCCGCGCGCTGACCGATGCAACGTAGTTCCGCGTCTCGGCAGGCAGCGGTCGGCCGGTCGCCAGATGTTCGTCATAGCGCGCGGGACCGGCGTTATAGGCGGCAAGAAAGCCAGCTTCGCCATAGCGATCCCGCATCCAGCGCAGATAGGTCGCTCCCGCCAGAATGTTGTCATGCGGGTCGAACGGATTGTCGCCGAGCCCGAGAGACGTGCGCAGGCTGGCCCATGTGCCGGGCATCACCTGCATGAGCCCCATCGCACCCGCCGACGACACGGCATGCGCATCGCCTATGCTTTCCGCGTGCAGGACGGCAGCAATCCACGAGGCCGGAATCTGCGCACGCCTAGCTGCCTCCGCGATCATGTCGGCGTACGGATCAGCCTCCGCCATGCGAACGGGTGACACGGAAACCAGCACTGCAACCAGCGCGTTCGCGACAAGATCGCGAACCTTCCTACCGCCGGTCATCACGCTTCACCGGACGGTTCCAGACCAGATGAAAGGCGCGTCCCTGACGGTCGGACTGGAACAGGTTGGCGCGGATCGGCTGCGCCAGCATGGGGTCGTCGAGAACCAGCGAGAGGTAGGTGCCCGCCTTCTCACCGGTGCGTTTCCACCCCGCACCGACCTCCAGTCCCATATCCGCATCGCCGAGATGGACGCGATAGTCAGGCGCATGCTCGGCGTCCGACGATGTCGCCGGCACGATCGTCAGTTCGACGTCGAGGGCGAGCGTGCGCAGGCGACCGGCGAAGCCGTCAGAAGTGCGCGTGAAAGTTCCGATCTGAGCCATGTCAGCCTCATTTCTGCTTGAGGTTGGGAGAAATCGGTGACGGCGCGAGCCACAGCGGCTGGGCGCGGCCGAGCACGGTATCGACCGGCAGGACGCCGAAATAGCGACCGTCGAGACTGGTCGGGACCGCCGGATTCATGACGAAAATCTGGCCGGGCAGGACATGCCGACAGCCCTGCCACACCGGCAGCGGACGGCCGCGATGATCGCGGGCCAGCGCATTGCCGAGCACCGTGCCATCGACGGTGACAGCAGCGCCGATCCGGCAGACCAATTGCCCTGGTAGTGCCGCGACCGGCTTAAGCAACGGCACACCGAGCGGCAGATAACCACCGCGCGCCAGCGTTCCGGCGATGTCGGTGGGCGGGCGGATCGCGATCAGGTCGCCGACATGCAATGAGCGCGCCGATTGCAGCCGGTAGAGTCCAATCGGCGTGCTGGCGGTGGCATTCCAGATCAGGCGGGGCGCTGGATGGATCGCCACTGACGTGCCGATACCTAGCACTGCGAAATAGGTGGTGAAGAACCAGCCGAAGCGCGTCATGACACCGCCCTCCGGCGCAGCCAGGCGTGGTGACGGTCGCGTGTGTAGGGACGTGACGCCTGCCCGGAAAGCATCCGGTTGTGCAGATGCCGCCAATGCTCGGGTGCCACATCAACGGGGTCGATGCCGATGGCTTCGATACGATCGATCGCTTCCAGCGCCAGGCGAACCTTCGGCCAGCCGCTCTGGCGAAGCAGGCTCTCGCCACCAGGGCGCACGAACGGCACCGTCTGATAGGGCTCGCCGGAACGGGTGACGCGCACGATGTCAATGCAGGA
>NZ_BDLU01000092.1 GCF_006538165.1 Komagataeibacter diospyri | reverse complement strand
TATCTTTATCAATGCTCATGCGGGGGCTCCTCTTCGAGCAGATTATCACTGCACCGCACAAAATTCAGGATAGTCCCCAGGATGCCGCCTTCTGGGTGTTCGCAGTGTTTTCGATTGTCCCGTTTGGTTCTGTCTTTCTTTCCCGTCAGGTCCTGTCCGTCCAGCAGAAAGACAAATGACCGTTATGTCGGGCCTGCAGGCGGTTTCAACGTCAATGCTGGCTGACATCCACCCATTCTGCGCCAACAAGTTCTGCAAGCCGATCCGGCGTCAGACACACGGAACTGTTCCGGTCACCGGCGGCAGGCCAGACCACGTCAAACGCGCGTAAAGAGGTATCGCAGAACACCCGGACCGGCTGTGGCAGTCCGAAAGGGCATACGCCACCGACCGGATGGCTGGTCAGTTCCAGCACCTCTTCCGCAGGCAGCATGCGGGGACGGTTTCCGAACGCAGCCTTCGTCTTGCGGTTATCCAGACGTCCTGTCCCGGCCATGACGACCAGAATTCGCTCATCCCCGACTTTCAGCGCCAGCGTCTTGGCAATCTGCCCTTCCTGTACGCCAAGCGCCTGAGCGGCTTCAGCCACCGTTGCAGTACTGTCCGTCAGCACCACGGGTTCGATTTCAGGTGCGTTTGCCTCAAAAAATGCCTGCACGGACTCCCGGCTCATCTCTATTCCCTCACGATGCTCGAAAACAGTTCCTGATCTGAATGATTACACATCCTGCACGTCTTCAAGACAATCACAGCCCGGTTCACAACGGTGCCACCTGAAAACTGCCAACATCGATCATGAAACTTCCGTCTGGCTCAATCCCGAAATAGTGCTTCACTTCTTCCGGTGCGGCCTGCTGCAGGGAACGGATGGCCACGACCCGCTCAGTCGGAGTCTTCGTGCGTGCCACCCAGCTTGCGAAATCCATCCGCAGGCGATGGGTCTGAAAGGCCTCCAGCGTGAACCCCGCCTGCCCCAGAAAGGCCGTCCATTCGGCAGATGAATAATTCCTTACATGCGAGATATCGCGCAGCAGTTCCATCGACTGCAGCCAGCTATCCAGCAGGGCTAAAGACGGAGCCGTCACGTCAATGAACAGGGCCATGCCTGAAGGAGCCAGGACACGCCGTGCCTCCCGCAGACCTGCCAGAGCATCCGACCAGTGATGGGTGGTGAAGCGGCAGAACGCGGCGTCAAAGGTTCCGGCTTCAAACGGCAGTTCCTCTGCCGGAGCCTGCAGAGTTGTAACATTGTCCAGACCCTGCCGTGCGGCTTCCTGCGTCACCGCCTCCAGCATGGGAGCCGTGACATCGCAGGCAACCACCTCTTCGACATGGGGCGCCAGACGGTAGGTCACATGCCCTCCTCCACAACCCAGGTCCAGAACACGCCGCAGGTCTTTGCCCGCGACAAGGTGCTCGATCCTGTCCAGATCGCTGCCCTGACCATGCACCGTGCTGACAACATAATCCTGCGCCCGGTCACCATAGTACCTTGCCGCATATGAGTCCGTCATCTTCTCTCTTCTGCGTCCTGTTTAATCCGTGGCATCAGACTGACGGATACAAAAAGCAGGTATAAGGTCTCATTTTATACTGGTATAAAAACCACCATCATGACCCTTCTCTCTGAACAGTACCGCGCCCTCGGGGCTTTCCTGCGTGCACGGCGTGATGCCCTGTCTCCTCAGGATGTTGGATTGCATGTCCTGCCCGGACGGCGTCGGGCCCGGGGGCTGCGACGGGAAGAAGCTGCCCAACTCTGCGGTATCAGCACGACATGGTATACGTGGCTGGAACAGGGCCGGAATGTCTCCTGCTCGGCGGCAACACTGGCGCGCATTGCCACGGCCCTGCATCTGTCTCCGGCCGAGCGACTTTATCTGTTCGAACTGGCCCAGTTGAAGGACCCCGACGCCTCACGGCCCGTCATCGCATCCAGTCTTCCGGAACCTGTCCGGACGTTCCCTGAGCAGGTAACCGTACCCTGCTACGTGCTGGATCCCCTGTGGAATGCCTGCGTCGCCAACGAAGCGGCCCAGCGTCTCTTCGTCGGATGGCTGGATAGTGAGGACCGCAACCTGCTGCGCTATGTGTTTCTCGACCCCGCAGCCCGTACCTTTCTGGATGACTGGGAAGGCAGCGCACGGCGGGTTCTGGCCGAGTTCCGGGCTGCCAGCATCCGTGGCGACAAACAGCAGGTAGAAGCACTCGTGCAGACGCTTAGATCCCGCAGCCCGGATTTTGAACGCCTGTGGCATAACCAGAGTGTATTGCTACGGGAAGGCGGCCCTCGCCGGTTTTACCATCCGGTAGAGGGCCCACTGGACTTTGACCAGACCACCCTCACCTTTACGATATGGCCGCACTATCATCTGGTGACATTGAGGCCACGATGAGCATTCCCCCCTCCTGACGCTTTCATGGCTTTACCGTCGGGCCAATCAGTAAACAGCACAAAGCGTCGCCTCACGACGGAAACGGGTGCTTCCTGTCCCGGCAGGAAAGTCAGACGACGTTTTGTGGACTTGTAACGGTTTTGTGCCGGTCATCTGAGCGTTTTAAGCTTGTATCAGGAGACCGACGAGATCATGAAGCATACGGAAGATTTCAAACGCGAGGCCGTGAGGATTGCGTTGAGCAGCGGGCTGTCACGCACGCGCATTGCAGCCGATCTGGGTATTGGCAAATCAACCTTGGGTAATGAATAGTGGAGTACCGTCCGGCTGATCTGGCCCGCGAGAATGAACGTCTTCGTCTGGAGAACCGGATTCTGCAAGAGCAGAGGGAAATCCTGAAAAAAGCTACCCGGTTCTTCGCGAACCGGAAGCCATGAGGTTCGCCTTCATCCATGGGCATCGGCATGAGTGGCCAATCGAGAGGCTCTGCCGCGTTTTGCAGGTCCCGGCACGTGGTTACCGGGCCTGAACATCCCGACCGGCCTGTCAGCGCCAGCACACCGATCTGAAGATACTGGCGCATATCCGTGAACATCATGCCCCGGGCAACGCCTCCTGCGGACGGCCCCGCATGACCCTGGAACTCAGGGAAGCCGGGCCTGATGTCGGGGAACGTCGTGTTGGCCGACTGATGAAGGACAACGGAATCCGGCCCGTGCGCACCCGTCGCCACAAGGTCACGACCGACAGCCACCAC
>NZ_BDLU01000091.1 GCF_006538165.1 Komagataeibacter diospyri | reverse complement strand
TCGCCACCAGGGCGCACGAACGGCACCGTCTGATAGGGCTCGCCGGAACGGGTGACGCGCACGATGTCAATGCAGGAGACCACCGTGCCGTAATCATTCGCAGCCCAGCGCAGGAAGGCGAACACGGTGTCCGGCGGAAAGCTCAGTATCCGCCGCCGACGATCGAGAATCTGCTCATGGGCGACAGAGCCGAAGCGGATCCAGTGCTCGATGCGCTTCTCGATCCAGGTCAGTTCGACATGGGCAAGCGTGTCGGCGGGACGACCGGATGCCGCCTCGTGCGGAGTGTTCATGGCACATCTCCAGGGATATCGGGGAACTCGCGGCCCAGCAGCGCACGCAGCATGTCGGCGACCGTGATGCCGCGCTGGAACGCCGCGACCTTGAGCCGTCCGCGCAGCGCTGGCGTGACGTCGATGGTCAGCCGGGCGGTAAAGCGGTTGGGGGTCGCAAGCTTCTCCGGCGTCCTGACCCAGCGTTCAGAATCGGCGGGACGCGCGGCGAAACCGGGCAGCGTGCGGCGTTCCGTCATGGCGCAATTCCTTCGCCGATCAGAAACTGGCTGTACGGTTTCAGGGTAACGCGCGCCTTCGCCGACCAGTCCGCCACGCGCCGGTCCCAGGCGAGCGACGTATCGCCACCATAGGGTGGATCGACCAGGATCATGTCGTAGGGGCCGCGCCAGGGCATCAGGGGCGCGCTGTCGCAGGTCAGCAGGGTCATGATACCAGCCCCCTGATCTCAGCCGTCAGAGCGGCGATTTCGCGGGCGGCTATCCCTTGGGGGCGAAGATCGCACACCAGGCGGCCGGTGCGCGCAGCGTCGGCGAAGGCAACACGCTGGCCGATCCGTGCCGTGAGTGCTGCTGGCTCATGCCCCACCAGCGCCAGCCGGGTTTCGCGGGCGATGACCGTGCG
>NZ_BDLU01000090.1 GCF_006538165.1 Komagataeibacter diospyri | reverse complement strand
ATCTTTATCAATGCTCATGCGGGGGCTCCTCTTCGAGCAGATTATCACTGCACCGCACAAAATTCAGGATAGTCCCTTGGAATCCGGTGGTTTCGGAGCTCTGGCGGAATGCCCCCCACACATCTTGCGCCCTCGGCACCCAAACTGAAGCGCCGTAATCTCACTTTCGCAGAACGCGAGGAAATCGCCTTGGAATGCGCTCGGGGCACCGGCGTGCGTGCCATCGCGCACAAGCTTGGGCGGGCGCCCAGTACGATCTCCCGCGAGATTAGGCGCAACTCGGCGACCCGCGGAGGAGACTTCGACTACCGGGCTCTCACTGCACAGTGGCATGCGGATCGTGCGGCGCGACGCCCAAAAATCAGCAAGCTGGCGAACAATCCCGCCCTGCGCGGCTACGTGCAGAATCGCCTCGCCGGCCTGATCGCCACGCCCGAGGGCATCGCCTTCGATGGGCCGGTTGTAGTATGGAAGAAGCGACGGGCCGTTCATCGGCAAAGCCGACGCTGGTCTTCGGCGTGGAGCCCCGAGCAGATCGCGCAGCGCCTGAAGGTGGACTTTCCCGAGGATCCAACCATGCGCATCAGCCATGAAGCCATCTATCAGGCACTCTACATCCAAGGACGTGGAGTTCTGAAGCGGGAACTCTCGGCCTGTCTTCGCTCTGGACGGGCACTGCGTCTGCCTCGGGAACGAGCCAAAAACCGAGGCAAGTCCTTCATCTCAGATGCGCTTATGATCAGCGATCGGCCTGCCGAAATTAACGACAGAGCGGTGCCGGGACATTGGGAAGGCGACCTCATTCTCGGCCTTGGCAGTTCGGCGATCGGCACACTGGTTGAACGCACCACGCGCTTCACTATGCTCTTGCACCTGCCGCGCATGGAAGGCCACGGCAAGGCCAAGTCGATCAAGAACGGTCCGGCTCTTGCCGGTCATGGTGCTGAAGCCGTCCGCGCTGCCATCTCCGAAACCATTATGGATCTCCCGACACATCTGCGCCGTTCCCTGACCTGGGATCAGGGTGCAGAGATGGCGCAGCACGCTCAGCTTCGGATCGACACTGGTCTTGATATCTACTTCTGCGACCCTCAGAGCCCATGGCAGCGCGGGAGCAACGAAAACACCAATGGCCTGCTCCGCCAATACTTTCCCAAAGGCACCGATCTCAGTCAGCATTGCATCGAAGAACTGAGCGCTGTTGCCCATGCTCTAAATACGAGGCCACGAAAAACACTCGAATGGAGAACCCCCGCAGAAGCGCTCGACCGGCTACTCAAACAGGATATGATCGAAGGTGTTGCGGCGACCGGTTGAAACCGCCCAATACCTGTCGATCCGATATACCGAACGCCTGGCGCTGGCTGGCATCGATGCCTCGGTCGGCACAGTCGGTGACAGTTATGATAATGCACTGGCGGAGACGATCAACGGTTTATACAAGGCCGAGGTCATCCATCATCTGGGGCCATGGAAATCCATGGCGCAGGTCGAATGGGAAACACTCAAATGGGTGGACTGGTACAATAACCGGCGCCTGCTGGCGCCTATTGGCTACAGGCCTCCCGCCGAAGCCGAACGCGCCTTCCATGCAGATCAGAGCAGACTTGATATCGCTGCCTGATTACTGAATAAATTGCTCTCCGGTAAACTCGGGGCAGTTCACTTTAGTCCACCCTGACGTGTTGCGGTTGAAGGCGAGTTGAAGCGCTCTGGAGGTAGGGGTCAAGACAGGCTCAGAATCTCGACCTTCCCGGGTGCCGGGCCTTGATGCTGGCCTCGTCGATATAGGTCTCGACGACCTGAAGGCTTTTGTGCCGCGAGAAGCGCTTCAGTTCCAGAAGGTCATACCCGTCTTTCGCTCCCGTGGTGATGGCCCCGCGGCGCAGGCTGTGCCCGCCAAAATCCCCTTCGAGGTGGGTGTCGCCGCATCTCTTACGGATGATGTCCGTGACCGCCCGGTCCGACAGGGCGTGCGGCCCGATCCTGGGCGAGGTCCCGACGGGAGTGGTGCCCGCCCTGCGGTCCCGCGCTGACCAGATGCGCCGGAAGACCGGACCTTCCGTGATCCCGGCCTGCCGAAGCCAGGTCTCGTATGCCAGAACCGGGCAGTTCCGGGTCAGGCCCCGCGGGATGCCGATCAGCGCGCCCCTGCGCTGGGGATCCCCCTTGGACCGGCCCAGCCGGATCTGCATGCCATCCTCGTCCACCATGATGTCGTCCACCTTCAGTGCGGCAAGCTCGGAGCGCCGGAACGCGCCGGCAAAGCCGAGGAGCAGAATGGCCCGGTCCCGCGCGCCGACCAGATCATGTGGACTGATGGCCTCGACGACCCGGACCAGCCTGTCCCAGGTGAGCGCGGTTTTCTGGCGGGGCAGGGCCTCCTTGGCTTCCCGACGGATGCCGGCGAGGGTTGCGGTCACCATCGGGTGAGAGGTTGGCACGGCGATCTGGGCCAGGTGGTGCAGGTAGCGCAGGGCGGCACGGTGCAGGTCGATGGTGCTGGTCCTGCGCCCCTGTAGCGCCATGTCGGCCAGATAGGCGGCGACATCTTCGCCGCGGGCTGGCAGGGCGGGCAGGGCATGGCCAGCAGCCCACTGGCACCAGGATCGCACGGCGGCACGATAGGTGCGTAGCGTGTTCCCGGCCTTGCTGCGGTGCATATAGGCATCAGCCGCCTGACGGGCGGTGGCAAGGCGGCCATCATGTTCGGGTACAGGTTGCGCCGAGACGACAGAAAACCATTGCGCGACGGCTGCTGCCGGTTGGCCGACGGGCGCAGGAAGCGCGGTATCTGACGTCTTGGGACAGGAGCCTATGGGCTGGAGCGACCGGAACCAGGCCAGGAAGCTGGGCACGCCATCATCGATTTCCAGTCCGACGGCCAGTTCGAACCCTGATGGGATATCGGCCACATGGTCCTGAGCCATCTGTTGGGCCGCTGCGGCATATGGCACGCCCTGGGCGAGGGGAGTATCCGGGGAATAGGTGCCGTCCGGCCGCTCGATACCGGCCAGAAGCAGGGGCAGGGGTGGGGTGAAACGCGCGGTCGAGAGGATTTCGCGCCAGCGCGCCGGATCCTGTGTCTCGGCCAGACGCTGCCGTGTCAAATGGTCAACGCGGGCGTGCAGCGCGGCCTGCGCGCGCCTGCTGGAGCCGAGGATCCGGATGTCGCTCAGCATGACCGGCTTTCCCGGTCAGAAGCCCCCTGGGTGCAAAAAAGGTGACCGGGGTCGCCTCTGCCTCTTTTCCGCTGGCCCGGTCTAGGCTGGGCCAGCGGTTCGGAAGGACAGAGCCGACCGCTACGCGGGCAGCAGGGGAGGGGCAGACAGGCAGGCAGGGTGGAAAGGCTCTGGAACAGGCGCATTTTGGGATTTTTGTCGAAATGCCTCATGAATGGAAACAGAAATCCTATTTTACCAACCACCTATTTGGCACCTCCAGTTAATCGTGGCCGAAAATGCCATCTAGCGCGGTCGGGAGCTCTGTCAGATTATCCGCGTCCATAATGCAGCGACCTTGAAGGTTTTTTCGTGGTTGAACAGTAAACTACATGTTTGTCAGAGACGAAGAGAATACCGGGCATACCGGTTTTCTCCTGTCCGAATAAGAGCACCACGCGCCACCAGATCAACCAGATCGCGCGTCGCCGTGGCAGACGTCGCCCCTGTAATCGACCGATAATTCTGGGCACTCAGGCCACCTTGAAAACCATCAGGCCCTTCTGCCAGCATTCGAAGCAGGGCCTTCTCCTGACGAATGTTCAGTTTTCCGCGTAAGCGATCCAGAAACCGCGTTTTCTCAATAAGAAACCGGATATTCCGAAGCGTGCGGGATTGCGCCTCCAACACGACCTGAGAGAACCAGACCATCCAGTTCTCTATCTGGTTCGTCTTGCTGGCCCGATGCAGTTCGAGATAGTACGCTTTCTTGTATGTATTGATGGTCGCGGCCAACGCCGTCAGCGTTGGGGCTGCGAGGGTTTGCGCCAATGCTTTTTCAGCAATAGCCCGTCCGATGCGACCATTTCCATCTTCAAAGGGATGAATGGTCTCAAACCACAGATGCGCAATCGCAGCCCGCTCAATCGCGGGCAAGGGGTCAATCCCGCCTGGGGCGGTCCTGTTAAACCAGCCGATAAACTGCGCCATCTCCGAAGGGACGCTTCGAGATGGCGGGGCTTCGAAGTGGATGTGCGGCGCATGGATGGGGCCGGAGATAATCTGCATTGCCTCGGCATGCGTCCGATACCCGCCAATGACATCCAGATCTCGCCGACCATTCATGAGCATGGCATGCCACTCAAAGAGACTCTGGTCAGTCAAAGGGGCCGCATAATGCCGATAGAGGTCCGCCATCAATTCAGCAGCCCCAGCCTCAGTTGGCGTAGAACGTCGCCTGTCTGTGGCGAAGCCAAGGTGTCGCGCAATCGACGATTGCACACTGGCCCGATCAAGCACCTCGCCTTCAATAGCGGAGCTCTCGACCGTTTCTTGCGACATGAGTTGAACGACAAGATGCTGATTGGCGTCTTTGTCCAGATGCTGCATCGCACCGACGACCACGCCTGAACCTTTTAGGAACTCCGTTTCGGCGTCTCGCAGACAGCTTTTCTCGAAGTGAAAATGTGGCCAGTCCGGAAGCTGCCAATTCCAAAGCATGATTGATACCCCAAGGCTCTATCAATCATTATATCGCATTTTTATGATTGATAGAAGTCTAATCTATCGATCCTTCGGCGTGACGGATTATGCTGCGTATGAACTCAGAGTGTAAGCACCCGGCGACTGCCGCCTTGCTGAATATTTCTATTCTGGTTCAGCTATGAATCATGAGCGATTCAAGAGAT
>NZ_BDLU01000089.1 GCF_006538165.1 Komagataeibacter diospyri | reverse complement strand
TGCCAGATCCGACGGATATGCGCCATCAGATCCCTATCACATTGTGCTCGTATGCTGGCTCTGGCCGGATCTCTCGCTATGGCCGCCTGATGATAAAACGTGGAAGGGGCAATCGGCAGAACGCGACAGATTGGCTCGACCCCATAATCGGCACGACAGGCTTCAATAAACGCGATCATTTGCGAAACGGGCGGTCGAGCGCTACCTGCGCAAAATAAGCCGAAGCTTTCTTGAGGATCTCATTGGCCTGACGCAGTTCACGAACCTCACGCTCCAATGCCTTGATCCGTGCCGTCTCGGCTGTGGTCGGTCCCGGTTGTGCACCAACATCTCGCCGCGCCTGTTTCCACCAGTCGTGCAGGCTGTCTCCCGAACAGCCAGGCTTGCCACCAATCTCCCGACAGGCCGCCGAAATGCTCGGGTAATCCGATCGATGTTCGTCCAGAAGGCGCACGGCGCGCTCACGGAACTCAGGCGAATAACGCAATGTCTTCTTCTTCTCTACCATAGGGCTCATCCTCCGAGAGTTTTACTCTCCGGTAAAC
>NZ_BDLU01000088.1 GCF_006538165.1 Komagataeibacter diospyri | reverse complement strand
GAGACTGTGTAGAATTTTGTGCGGTGCCATTTTTTCAGGCCATTGGGAACCGCTCATCGAACATGATAGCGAGCTGGCATCTGACAGCGTACCATTCGCGCACTGAGCGCTTCCACTCTGCTGAGGTAGCATTGAGCGTCAGGTAAATCAATTTTGCTGCGGCCTCTTCACTGGGGAAATGGCCACGGGTGTGCACGGCACGACGGATCTTTGAGTTCAGGGCCTCAATGGCATTTGTTGTGTAAATCAACCTGCGCACTTCCGGAGGATAATCGAGGAACGGAATGACCTCATTCCATGCTCTGCGCCAACTGGGCGCGATGGCCGGGTATTGTCTGGCCAGATCGCTTTCTTCGAACCCGCCGAGGGCTGCCTCGGCCTCTGTGGCGTCCACTGCTGTATAGATCGCCTTGAGAGCTGTGGCGATGGCCTTGCGGTCTTTGTAGCTGGCAAAGCTCATGGAATGACGCAGCAGATGAACGATACACGTCTGAATGCGGGTTCTGGGGAAGGCCGCCTCGATAGCCTGCGGAAAGCCCTTCAGCCCGTCGACTACGGCGATCAGGATGTCCTGCACACCCCGATTGCGCAGGTCGCTGAGGACCTTGGCCCAGAATTTGGCCCCTTCATTCGCCTGGAACCACAGCCCCAGAACGTCCCGTGTGCCGTCAGGCAGGATCGCCAACGCCACGAAGACAGCCTTGTTCGAGACAGTCCCATCACTGCGGATATTGACCCGGATCGCGTCCATGAAGACGATCGGGTAGCAGGGTTCCAGCGGGCGGTTCTGCCAGGCGGCGACCTCCTCCATCACGGCGTCGGTAATCGCGGAAATGAGGCTCGGGGAGGCCTCAACGCCGTAGATTTCCTCAATATGCCCCTGGATTTCACGGGTCGTCAGACCCCGGGCATACATACTGATGATCTTGCGGTCGAACTCGGGAAAGCGACGCTGATACTTTGCAATCAACATCGGATCAAACGTACCGTTCCGATCCCGGGGAATATCCAGAACAACCTTGCCGCTCTCTGTCGTCACGGTCTTCTGGCTATTGCCGTTTCTGCGATTGGGCGGCTGATTATCCTCAGCAGAGGCTCCATTGGCGCGCTCCTCATCAAGATGAAGTGTCATCTCCGTGTTGAGCGCTCGCTCCGCCAGAGCCTTCGTCAATTCCGAGAGTATGCCGCTTTTGCCAAACAGGTCGCCAGGTGAACGACCTTCCATCAGACGGTCCAGAATATCTTTATCAATGCTCATGCGGGGGCTCCTCTTCGAGCAGATTATCACTGCACCGCACAAAATTCAGGATAGTCCC
>NZ_BDLU01000087.1 GCF_006538165.1 Komagataeibacter diospyri | reverse complement strand
GCACCCGGGAAACCATTGTACAGGTTATCAAAGGAGCGGTTTTCGGCAAAGATTACGACAACGGTCTGGATCTGGTCCAGGGAATGGGACACGGACCCTGCATGGCTGCCGGTGATGCCGCAGGTCATCGCGGTTGCCAGAAACAGTAGCCCGGTCATGGTCCGGGCCACGGTGCGTCGGCAACTGATGCGCGTCAGGTCCACCATGCTTTTTCCATTCTCCTGAATTCACAGCCGGTCAGGCTGGATGACCTGTCATCCGCGATTTCGGACGATCGGGAAACCGAACTGGCATTGACTGGTCCTGTCCAGCATTGATGGATGTCCGTACACCCTGTGGGCAACTGCGGGACAGGACAGGTTTCTATTCCTGGTCGCGGTCCAGAAGCGTTATTTTCATATGCCTGAATTCGGTCATGCCATTTTCGGAAAAAGCCATGATGCGGTCGGCATCGGCAGGCGGAAAGACAAGATCCGTTATGACAACCGAACCATTGCGTGACAGAACTTCCACCGAGTTGCGGTCAACAATGACATGCAATGAAACCTCCCCTGTGGGGGCAGGCATATTGACGATATGTTCCTGACTGAATTTGGGCGAGAAGTCAGTCAGACCCGAATGTGACCGGTCGATGACCAGCACATGCTTTTTCATGTCATACGCAATGCTGGTGCCAATGCGGCCATCGGCCGTCGCCCGTACGAATATTCCGGCACGATCCGCGCCGTGCATATGCATGCTCATGTCGATATCCATAACCTGACCACGCGCACGGTCGGGCAACAGATGCCGTCCGGAGGAAAGCTGCAGTCCATCGAAAGACAGCGCCGGCCGGGCAGCGACCAGTGCCATGTAATGCCTGTCAGGTTCCAGGCACAGCTGCGGGCGGCCATCAATTGTCCGAAGGGCCATATCCATGGGCAGGGTCATCTGGCCTTTCCATGGAGATGTCGGTACCTGCGCTGCATAATCCCAGTTGCCCATCCAGCCGATGGTGAGCGGTGTGTTGTCAGGCAGGCCCGCAAACGGGATGGCGGCATAATGGTCCGCCCCGTGATCGAGCCAGTCATGGGCCGCAGGGTCTGAACCCTTGGGCGGCAGTCCTTCCGGCCGGAATGTCGTGCCATCGAAGGAGCCGACAAAATAGAGACTGCCCGACCCGCCTGCGATGCCCCATGGATTGACCCCCAGCATCAGCACCCATTTCTGCTGTGCCGGATTTCCATCCAGTGGCAGGGGAAACAGTGACGGCATTTCCCATAACATGCCCGACCGGACAAAACCTGCAGGCCCGAAATCGCTCAGGAACGTCCAGTCTGTCAGGTTTGATGATTTGTACAGCTTCACGACCGGTGCATTTGCAACGACTGTTGTCATGACCCAGTATCCACCGGGTGCGTACCAGAAAACGCCAGGGTCACGAAAATGGAGTGAGTCAGGTGATAACGTCAGGACAGGATCCTTCTGGCAGGGTTTCCATGTCCGGCCATCATCAAGACTGTAGGCAAGGGACTGGGCCTGCACACCGGGCGCCCTGGGCGCGCCTTGCTTGAAAACGCTGGTGTACAATGCAACCAGCGGCGGGTTATCAGGCGTGCCAAGCCCGGACGTATTATGGGTGTCCACGACGACCGTTCCGGAAAAGATGTCTTTTGTCGCACTGAACGGCAGGGCCACATCCTGTTCATGCCAATGCAGCAGATCCGTGCTGGTCGCATGCCCCCACGACATATTGCCCCATTCCGGAGCTACAGGATTGTACTGGTAGAAAAGGTGATAGACCCCCTTGTGGAAAAACGGGCCATTGGGGTCATTCATCCAGTTGCGTCGGGGCGTATAATGCAGCAGCGGCCGCCACTGCGGGGTGGTGGCCTGTAACGG
>NZ_BDLU01000086.1 GCF_006538165.1 Komagataeibacter diospyri | reverse complement strand
CGATGGTCGTTCTTTCGACGTGCTCATCAGGCCGCAGCCTACCTCTCACATATCAAACAGAAAGCGCAACTGTAGTGTTAGGTTCTGTTGACAAAAGACGGTAGTCACAATTTTACGGCTGCGAGGTTAAGAAAGGCGAGGAACGATTTTCTTGTCTTGTCATAGCGTGTGGCGATACGTCGGAACTGCTTCAGTTTGTTGAACATCCGCTCGATACGGTTGCGATCCCGATAACGACGGAAGTCGCAGGGAATATCCTCTGTACGATTTGAACGCGGCGGGATAACAGGAAGAATGCCTCGAAAAAGCAGGTTCTCCCGTATCCTGTCACTATCATACCCCTTATCGGCCAGAAATCGGCGCGGTGTCACGACCGGCAGGTCCAACAGGGCATCAGCGCCGGAATAATCAGAAATTTCGCCAACCGTCAGGTCGAAGCCGAGAGGGCGGCCCTGACCGTCAGCGCGGGCGTGGATCCTGCTCGTAAAGCCGCCGCAGCTTCGACCAGAACCTTCCTTGTGAGACCCCCTTTTGCGCCAGCCGCCTGGCTGTGAGCCCGAACGACCGTGCTGTCGATCATGTGCTGCCAGTCATCGGTCAGACCGAGTTCAACCAGCGTTTCCAGCAGAGCGTCCCAGACGCCCTGTTCTGCCCATCGACGGAACCGCACATAGACCGAGTTCCATTTTCCGTAGCGCTCATGCATGTCCCACCATGGTCAACCGACACGCAGGACATAAAGCATTCCATTGAGAAACAGACGGTTATCCTGTGCCGGTCGTGACCAGCGGCCACGTTCAGGCGGCAGCAGGCCGCCAATGATCGCCCATTCCTCGTCCGTCAGGTCGCCACGCATCCACAGGTCTCCGCAAAGACCAGCGTTGAATCACGTCCAGGCCAGTCTGAAAAGACCTTTTGTTGAATTGCCCCGGGTTTTGTGGAGACAGCAAGACCCGTGAGGTAAGAGATATTCATGAGTAACAAATCGAAGCGTTT
>NZ_BDLU01000085.1 GCF_006538165.1 Komagataeibacter diospyri | reverse complement strand
GCAGCCTGCATCAAGATGTGATTTAATATTAAAGACCCATCTAACCAAAAATACGCCGGAATGCCAGCACTACTTTGCTAGAATGCTTGGGAGGACAGAAGGTTTCCACAGTGTAGGCATTACCTGCAGGACCGGACTGATCCATCTGCAAAGCGGGTAGTCCGGCTGCCTCTGGTTCCACGATATCAGCCCCGTTTACAACGGGTCTTTCATGAAACACTGGTCATACCCGTTGAGAATTTTTATCCCGAATATTCTGCCAAAGTACTGCTGGGATGGCAAAGTTGATCGCTTGCGCACCAGCATATGAAATATTTTTTAATCTTTTTCTATTAAGAAACAGTAAATGTTATAGGGATTATTTTGTGAAGATCATCTGGCGGCGGTTTACGTCCCGTAACCTATAATGGCCCGCCTGCCTGGCATCTGCGCTTCCCTCTGCCGGTCTTTTCTTCAAGAAATTACGTTCAAACGCTGCTGCGCAGCGGCCAGCATTAGCTTGCTTCTGGATGTCATAATTTCATCCAATCTACAATATTTTCTCCCTATTTCGGGCGAAAACCGTGAACGCAACGCCATGATGCAAGCGACAGCGGCGCAGGCAAACGGATTTTCCTGCATTGGGTAGAAGCACTCACCACCGTCAATGGTGTCCTATTATCCCGAGCTGCTTCTAAACCCACTGCATCTGGGGTATAGGTCTGGGTGACTTCTGCTCCCATGGCGTTCCTTCCGTCTGCATTTGCCGGAAAGAATTTTCTTTTGATTCTGATGTTTGATGACCAATATATCCGCAGATAAATTCTTTACGCTCCAGACCGTTTGCATGGATCCGGCTTCCCCGCAGTGGCAGGCTGATTTTTTTCCGCGTCCGTGGGCAGTTTATGCGGAAGTGGGCGCACTGGGCCTGCGTATCCGCACGGGGCAGTCCCGTCATGTTTTCATTCGTCAGGGAGGAACCGACGGCCAGGTCCTTGTTCAGCAGAGATGCGCGCCGGGTCTGACCGTTCTGCCCATTGGCAGGGCCGATGCCTGCGGAGACTGGCTGATTTGTGAGGTCGAGAACACCGCAGTTCCCGATTCCGATCTGAAAATTGAATGGGTGTGTTCCGCTCCCCCCGTGCATGCTCCCGCCATTGCAATTATTATCTGCACGTTTAATCGGGATCAGCAGTTGCGGTTGGTGCTTGATGCGTTGGGGAAACAGCGCGAAGCGATCGGTCATATCTGCATCGTCAATCAGGGGCATTCCGGACTTGCCGCACGGGTTCGCCGAGAGGATGATCCTTCATTTCTGCAGATTGTCGAACAAGCCAATTACGGCGGCGCGGGAGGCTTTACGCGTGGCCTCATGGAAAGCCTGAAAATGCGCGGTATGACGCATTTTCTGTTTATGGATGATGATGTCGAGATTTCAGATACATTGATCATCCGGCTGAAGGCCATATGTGCCTATGTGCCGGATTCCATATGTATTGGCGGCGCGATGCTGGATATCCGTAACCCGGATTCCGTTGTGTCCCTGGGGCACAGGATTGATGTCAACAAATGTGCCGTTCGGGATATTGTTCCAAAAGAGGGAATGTCCCTGAATGATGAAGGGACATTACGGCAGATGGCAGAACTGCCCGATGTCGATTTCTGTGGATGGTGGTGTTTCTGCTTTCCGCAGCGGGCGGTTGAGCAGTGCGGACTGCCCCTGCCTTTTTTCATTCGGGGAGATGACGCAGAATATGGCCTGCGTCTAACCCATGCGGGTTTTCGTACCGTGATGTGGCCCGGTATTGCGGTGAAACATAATGCGCTGACATCACAGACACAGGCCTGGCATCATTTCTATGACCGACGCAACGCGCTGCTCTGCAGCCTGCTGTATAGCCCGAAGGGGCAGGCTCCATCCGTTGCGTCTCTGGTTCGCGGTATCATCAACGCGATGGTGACGTATCGCTACGATTTTGCTGAGGCCGGGATCGGTGCCCTGCGGGCTTACCAATGCGGCGCAGACGCCCTGGCCGAATGGGGGGCGGAATCCCATCGGGATCTGCTGGCCAACAGAATAAAGGACGAGGCTGCCCCTGCGGAACGTCCCGTTGCAATCACATGTTATCCGACTCCTTTTTTTCGAACGCTGATAAGCGTGATGCGCATCATTCATGATTACTTTGCACCACAGTCACAAATAAATCATATGCCAGTTGTCAATAATCGTGACTGGGTAAGCGGCACACGGCAGCGCCCGGAAGGCATTCTGGTAAAAACCGGAGATAAGGTTACACGCCTTGTCCGTGATCCAAAGCGTTTTCGCGCCATATTTCATTCATTAATTAAAGGACTTGTTGCTCAATATTTCCGAAAACCGCCTTCAAAACAAAATATATGGAAGATGACAACTATCGAATGGTGGGAAAATTTTCTTAAAATCAGCGGGAAATAAAGGTCTGTCTGCGGACGTAAAAAAATGAGAAAAGCTTTGACTGCGTCATAAAAAAGCCGTTCATTACCCCAAAATTTCGCTCCAGATTCCCTAGATCACTCATTGCATTGCTTGATTTCCATTTATGGAATGAGTGGGTAATAATAAGGTACATTTACACAGGTGTTGGGATAATATGAGATATTGTATAGTTGGGTGTGGATTCAGCGGCGCGATTCTTGCTCGCCATCTTGCCACAAACGGCCATAAGGTCCTGTTGCTTGATGAACGCGATCATCTGGCTGGGAACTGTCATACGGAACGTGACAAATCCACCGGTATCATGGTTCACAAGTTTGGCCCTCATATTTTTCACACCGCTGACAGGCGCGCGTGGGACTATGTTCAGCAGTTCGGCACGTTCCGTCCGTATGTGAACCGGGTGAAGGCGATATCAGAGGGGCGCGTTTACACGCTGCCTGTCAATCTTCTCACTATCAACCAGTTCTTTGGGAAGACCCTGGGACCTCGGGACGCTAGGCAATTCATCTCGGACAAGGCCGACCGCAGCATTGTGGAGCCGCGCAATTTTGAAGAGCAGGCGCTGGCGATGATCGGCCCGGAACTCTACAAGGCCTTTTTCTACGGATACACGCGCAAGCAGTGGGGGTTCGAGCCGACTGAACTGCCTGCCGCCATCCTGAAGCGTCTGCCCGTCCGGTTCAATTATGATGATAACTATTTTAACCATCCCTATCAGGGGATGCCGGAAAATGGTTATACATCGATTATTGAAAATATTATCTCGGTACCCGGTATCGAGGTGCGTCTGGGTATGCCGTTTGAAGACGTGAAAGAGACCTTTGCCCACGTATTCTATACAGGCCCTATTGACCGGTATTTCAATTTCCGTCTGGGACGTCTTGGTTACCGGACCCTTGATTTCGAACGTTTTGAAGATGAAGGCGATTATCAGGGCACGGCAGTCATGAATTATTGTGACGAGAAGGTGCCCTATACCCGTATTTCAGAACACAAGCACTTTGCACCATGGGAGCAGGATAAATTCTCCCGCACCGTTTACTTCCGTGAATATAGCCGCCTGGCGGAGCCTAAGGATGTTCCGTACTATCCGATCAGGTTGGTAAACGAAAAGCGCAAGTTGCACGAATACATTGAACTGGCACGTGAACAGACCGGTGTTTCGTTCCTTGGCCGGTTGGGGACATATCGTTACCTGGATATGGACGTGACCATTACTGAAGCCCTGAATGCCTGTGACCAGATTGATAAATTGCTCGGATCTGGTCAGAAAATCCCGGCATTTTTTGTTGATCCTGCCTGACTGAAACGGAAGGAGCTGGCGGGGCTGGCTCCTTTCCAAGCAGGTTCATACGGAAATCTGGCATTTCGTCGTAAAACGTGCATAACGCTGACAACCGGTTACTTACCGCCGCAGATGATCCGCTTTCGGGTGTCGTCTTTTTTAAAGCATCTGATTGTGATTCAAAATTCATATGGATCGCTTCGTACTGACAGATGCCCAATGGGCGAAAATGGAACCGCTATGCCTTGGCAGGAAAACGGATCGCGGTCGCAGCAGGCAGGACAACCGTCTTTTCATTGAGGCGATCTTATGGATTGCCCGGACCGGCAGTCCATGGCGGGACTTTCCGATGTATTTCGGGCATTGGAACTCAGTCTATTCCCGTTACAGCGACTGGATGAAAGCTGGTGTTTTCCAGCGGCTTTTTGAAGCGGTCTCTGACGATGCCGACATGGAATATGCGATGATCGATGGCACGGTCATCCGGGTTCACCGCCATGGCCAGGGCGCAAAAGGGGGACCCGAAGTCAGGCGACGGGACGCAGTGTGACGGGATGGTCAACCAGGATCATCGCCATGACTGATGCCCTGGGCAATCTGGTCCGCTTTACGCTTGTCCCCGGTCAGCATTACGACACGGTCGGGGTGGCGCCTCTTCTTGAACAGGCGGATTTCAGGGGGCTTCCTGCTGACAGGGCGTTCGACGTCCACTGGATTGTGGACGCCATACGTGCGCAAGGAGCCTGTGTGGTCATTCCCCAGCGCAAAAACCGCCTCGACAGACGCCCGTTTGACGGGCCCCTGTTCAAAGCGCGCCATCTCATCGAAAACTTCTTCTGCAAGCTCAAGGAGTTCAAGCGCATCGCCATGCGGAGCGACAGGACAGACAGATCATTCGCAGCGATGATTTATCTCACCGCCGCAGTCATCAATTCACGTTAATTCCCAACAGGCCCTGAAAAAGCTTCATCAAAAACGCCTTTATGACTGCCAGATGTTTTCCGGGCAGGCTGTTTCAAGGGGCTTCTTGATGTCTGTATTATGTAGCCACGAGATCATGTGACTGTTTTTCACGATATCCGTAAGGATGTGCTTCTCGCCATCGGAGGGCCGTTTCAAC
>NZ_BDLU01000084.1 GCF_006538165.1 Komagataeibacter diospyri | reverse complement strand
GACCGCGCCCGCCTTGGCAATTCCACCCCCCTGATCCAGCAGATCGACCCGGCCACCGTGCGCGATTCAGAACGCGCGCAGGCCGATGCGGAAGAAAAGGCCGCGGTTGCGGCTGGGGGTGACGACAAACTCGACACCAGCGGCAACCTGCTGGGCAACATGTGGGGCGCGCGGCCGTGGCTGTACAAGCATGGCATCAGCTTCGACATTCAGGAAGTCGATGAGGTCTGGGGCAATGGCACCGGCGGGTCAGCCTCGGGCAATGATGGCGCGGCCGGTTCGGGCACCGGCCCCGCCTATGACGGCGTCACCATGCCAACCCTTACCATTGATACCGAAAAGCTGTTCGGCCTGAAGGGTGGCCTGTTCAATGTCAGCGCGCTGCAGACGCGCGGGCGCTCGATCTCGCAGGATCATCTGGCCAACTTCAACCCGGTCAGCGGCTTCGAGGCCGACCGCTCCACCCGTCTGTTCGAGCTATGGTACCAGCAGTCCTTCCTGAAGGGCAAACTGGACGTGAAGATCGGCCAGCAGGACCTTGATACCGAATTCCTGATCAGCGATTACGCCTCGCTTTACCTCAACGCCAATTTCGGCTGGCCCATGGCGCCCTCGGTCAACCTGTATGGGGGCGGGCCGTCATGGCCGCTGTCATCCCCCGCCATCCGCATCCGCTACCGCCCCAGCGAGAAGTTCACCTTCATGTTCGCGGCGGCCGACGACAACCCGCCGGGCAACCGCTACAACTCCCTGCCCATCCAGCAGGCGACCGGTTCCATCAGCGGGTACAATTCCGACCCCACCAGCCAGACCACCAATGGCGCCAATGGCACGAACTTCAACATGGGCACCGGCGCGCTGCTGATCACCGAACTGCAGTATGCGCTCAACCCACAGCCTGCCGACATGTCCAATGTGACAAAAAATCCCGGCCTGCCGGGCGTGTACAAGCTGGGCGGGTATTACGATACGGCGAAGTTTGCCGATTACCGTTACAACCAGCGTGGTGGCTCACTCGGTGCGGCCACGCTGAATGCCAGCAGCACGCAGTCCGAACTGACCCCGCGCTGGGACCGGGGCAACTGGATGGTTTATGGCATCATTGACCAGATGATCTGGCGGCCTTCGCTCAGATCCGCGCGGTCAGTCGGGGTATTCGTGCGCGCCACGGGCAATGGCGGCGACCGCAACATGATCAGCTTCGCCATCGACGCAGGCCTGAACCTGAAGGCCCCGTTCAGGGGGCGGGACAACGACACGATCGGCCTGGGCTGGGGCATTGGCCGCGCCAGTTCGGGACAGCGCCAGTTCGACCGCGACAGCAATTCCCTTGTCCAGGGGAACGAGAACCATCTTGAACTGACCTATCAGGCGCAGGTCACGCCGTGGATGGTGATGCAGCCCGATTTCCAGTACGTATGGAACCCATCCGGTGGCGTGGCCGACTGGAGCGGCAACCGACGGGTGGGAAACGAAGCCATTTTTGGCCTGCACAGCAGCCTTACATTCTGA
>NZ_BDLU01000083.1 GCF_006538165.1 Komagataeibacter diospyri | reverse complement strand
TTCGGGTCGCGTTTGCACCCGACTTTGCCGACGCACCGCCGGGTTCCGCCGACCAGCCCTTAAGCCCGCCGGAAGGCAGCCTGCCAGAGGATTGGGCGCATCTGGCCGACGGGCTGGTGACACCCGGTGATATCGTCATCACCAAACATCAGTGGGGCGCGTTTACAGGCACGGAACTCGACCTGCAGCTTCGCAGGCGGGGCATCCGGACGGTCGTGCTGGGCGGCATCGCCACGAATTTCGGTGTTGAATCCACCGCACGGCATGGCTGGGAACTTGGCTATCACATTGTCATTGCCGAGGATCTCTGCACCAGCCTGTCAGCAGACCTTCACGATGTTTCCATCCGCTCCATCCTTCCGCGGATCGCACGCGTGCTGCCTTCCGATACAATCGCGTTCGACGGTTAAGCGGTGAAGGCGGGACCAACCGCGTGGCTGCTGGCCGGGCGATGGGGCGCACTGGCACTGCTTTCGCTGGTTTTCGGTACGCTTCTGGCCGCCTTACGCCTGCCCGCCGCGCCGCTGCTGGGACCGCTGGGGGCGGCGATCGTACTGGCCATACGAGGTGGTGCGGTCCGTATTCCCCGTTGGACCTTTCTCGGCGCACAGGGCGTGGTCGGGGTCATGATCGCCAGCTATCTTTCGGCCTCGATCTTTCACGAAATGGCAGCCAGTTGGCCGGTTTTTGTCGCCGGGACATTTTCTACCCTGTCGGCGGCGGCCCTTCTCGGCTGGCTGCTTACGCGCTCACGCCTGCTACCCGGCACTACCGCGATCTGGGGCTCGTCACCCGGTGCGGCCACGGTCATGACATTGATGGCGGAATCATACGGGGCGGATATGCGGCTCGTGGCCTTCATGCAATATCTGCGCGTGGCCTGCTGCGCCGTCATTGCGGCTGTTGTTGCGCGCGTAGCCGGAACGCCGTCCGCTCCGCTGGTCGTGGCACAGACTCTCTCATGGCAGGGTGCTTTACTTGCGCTTGTGATCGCGCTGGCAGGCAGCGCCTTGGGCACCCGTCTGCGCGTGCCGGCCGGGGGACTGCTTGTGCCCATGGGGATCGGGATGGCTGCAAGGTTTGGTGCCCATCTGCCGATCGAACAGCCGCATCTTCTGCTAGTCGCGGCCTATGCCCTGGTCGGGTGGGGCATCGGCATGCGGTTTACGCCAGATGTGCTGGCTTATGCCGGACGTGTCTTTCCACGTGTGCTGGGTTCCATCCTCGCGCTGATTGCGGTGTGTGGCGGCTTTGCATTGGTGCTGGCCCGGCTGGCGCATGTGGATCTGCTGACGGCTTATCTTGCAACCAGCCCTGGTGGGGCTGATTCCGTCTCCATTATCGCCTCGACCACAAAAGTGGACATGCCTTTCGTCATCGCCATGCAGGTCGCCCGGTTTTTCTGTGTTCTGGTCACCGGGCCAGCTTTGGCGCGTTTTCTATCACGCAGATCGTCAGGAGGAGGACAAGACGGCATGTGGCAAAAGATACATGGGAAACAGCCGAAAGGGTAAGTGGGCACTGCTGAAGACCGACATGACAGATCCCTCCCTTCCCAACCCGCTGGTGCTGAGACTTGACGACCGTGTCTGGTGGAAGATGGGAGCAGTCATTTGTCTGCCAAAGTATTTGTCTAAACCGCCAGTCTGTTCACGGAATGTAAAGCAGACAGGCGGTTTCCGCCTTCATAGCAGTCACTTCAAGGCCTATGATATCGTTCCAAAAGCAGACTTCAAATCTCAATGCTTCATCCTATCCTGGAACATTTCAGTGCTCTGCTACACTTTCAAAACGCAGGATACCGGCCAGTCGCGCCGGTTTTCCTGTGTCGTTCGGATGGTTGATCCCGTCCGTTACCGGCACTTCCGAAAAATCAAAAGGACTGATCGCGTCAAGACAGGCCACGTTTATGGCATGTCTTGACGGGTTGGACCGACGCTGATGATGCGTGTGGATGCCACAGCGGGAACAGAAGAAATGTTGGGCTGTTCCCGTATTGAACCGGTAGCTCGTCAGGATGTCCCCTCCCTGGAGAATTTTTATCCCGTCCAGCGCTACCGCGGCGACGACCGATCCCCGCATACGGCAATAAGAGCAGTTGCAGCGACGGACGGATTGAAGGTCGTCGCTGAGCGTCACTTCAAAGCGTACCGCACCACAGTGGCAGCCGCCTGTCCGACTGTTCGTACTACCTGTCATGATCTCTTCCTCCTGAGCACAAATAGTCCACGTCTCCGGCATCGGTTGTCGTCTGCTCTGGGCGGCCTCACGCGGCCTTCATGGAAGAACCCAGTCGAATTACCATTGGTACGATAAGCAGGGCTGTCGCAAGTTGACCTGTGGTCCGACCGAGATGATCGGCGAGAAGGCCATAGGCAATCGGCACCAGTCCGCCTGCGCCGATCACACCAGTATAGAATACGGCAAAGGTCCGGCTCATATTTCCGTCAGGCGCCAACTCAGGCATCGTTCCGTACAGGAGAGAAGATGTCCCGTTCAGGACAATCCCGAGCAGGGGAAGTAACACCAGTGTCCCCGAAAGTATGATTATTTTTATCGTGAAATGCGATATGATATAATCGTATGTTCGTTTCTGAATTGAGAGGGAAACGCGCATGGCGGGAGTGGAGATGCTCTCATGCAGAACGTAACAATTACGACATCCCAGCTCGACATCGCTTGCCGGATCTCGGGGCCAGAAGACGGTCCTCCTGTTATCCTGCTTCATGGGTGGCCGGACGATGCGCTGACATGGAACCGGCTCCTGCCGGATCTGCACGACGCCGGTTTTCGGACTTATGTGCCCTGGTTGCGTGGCTGCGGCGCAACGCGTTTTCGGGAAGTAGACATTCCCCGAAACGGGCAGCTTGTGGCTCTCGCTCATGATATGCTTGAAATGATGGACGTTCTGGGGCTTTCCCGTTTCAGCGTCATCGGACATGACTGGGGCGCACGAGCTGCTTATATTGCTTCCGTTCTGGCGCCAGAACGGATAGCGGGATGTGTGGCCCTGTCCGTAGGATGGGGAACAAATGATGCTGGACAGGCCATGTCTTACCAGCAGATGCAGCATTACTGGTATCACTGGCTCATGGCGCTTGATCGCGGTGCCGAACTCATCCGGAACGACCGCCAGAAATTCATGCGGTATATCTGGTCGATCTGGAACCCGGGATGGCAAATCCCGGAAGACGAATTTGCAGCGACGGCCCTGGCATTCGAAAATCCCGACTGGGCAGATATCACACTACATTCCTATCGCGTGCGCTGGGGACTGGCACCGCGTTCACCAATGTTCGAAGACCTTGAGAAACGTGTTGTTGCCGCCCCGATCATCCACGTGCCCTCACTCGTAATCCATGGAGGTGATGATCCATGCAACGACCCGGAAACATCAGCAGGCAAGGACCATCTGTTCAGGGGGTATTTCAGGCGGCATGTTCTGTCCGGGACCGGTCATTTCCCTCAACGCCAGAGCGCGGATGCTGTGACAGAGCTTGCCGTTCCTTTTCTCCTGCAGAGCCGTTGATGAATTAGATCGGCAATGAGTGATGAGGTCCTCGACAAGATGGGCATAGTGCGCGGCACTACGCTGCCCCCGAAGATTGAGGTGGCCAACCGTGTCCGGAATGAGCACCGCATAGTCCTGCCTGTTCCATGCCTCGCGCGTTCGCACGACGAAATTGTCGGCATGCCGGATGCGCTCGTCCTGTCCGAGGCGGATGTCATCTGTTCCGCCAGGGCACATGATGATGGTTGCCCGTGTCCGGTCTGGAGAACTGAAGATGGCCCGGACAGACCCGCCCGCCCGGAGAGGTATAGTCATGACACGTTCATCGATACCCGGATCTACGATATTGGCAGTGGTCCCTGGGGCAGGGCGATCGCTGGCATCAGCCACTACTGACAGGAGTGCGCAGCAGATGGCCGGCGCGACTATTGTGCAGTGCCTGTATTCCGACATGGCCCGGCCTTCCTGCCACCTTGTATAGCACCTCCATCTTCCCGCGGGAATACATTCCCGCTCGAGCCTGGTAGGCTCCCCTACGCCGAATATCCAGTCTTACCAGCATCGTGATTGCGCTGATTGTATGGCACATGGTCAAATGGAATTTCATCGAATGTATGGAAATTCTGTCCCATGTCTGCATACCCTTATCTGGCCCACTGGAAAGAAGAGATCAGCCGCAGTCCGAATGCGATTTACATGACGCTCGCTGATGCCCTGGCACTTTCCATCCGCAAGGGCGATCTGCGGGAAGGGGACAGGCTGCCGCCACAGCGAACAATCGCGGACTATCTCGGCACCAATCTGACGACCGTAACCCGCGCGTTCACCGAGGCCCGGCGGCGCGGCCTGATTGATGCGACGGTCGGCCGGGGCACCTTTGTCCGTGTTGGCGCAGGGGAAAGCCACTGGCGCCATACCGGTCCCGCCGTGGTTGACCTGACCATGAACCTGCCGCCCATCCCGCAGGACCCGCCCCTTCAACGCGTTATCCAGAGCGATATTACGGCTATCCTGAAGCAGCAGGATCTGAACAGCCTGATGTCCTATCGGGTAACGGGCGGCACACAGGAAGAACGCCAGCTGGGCGCGAAATGGATCGCGCCCGTCATCGGGCAGCGGCGAACGGACGAAATCCTTGTCTCACCGGGCGCTCAGAGTGCGCTTGCGGCGATCGTCAGCACGCACACCCAGCCCGGCGATGTCATTGTCACCGATCGTATTGCTTATCCGGGCATCCGGACCATCGCAGCGCAGTTCGACCTTATTCTGGTCGGTGTAGATAGCGACATGGAAGGGATGATGCCGGACCAGCTCGACCGGGTCTGCGCCGAACATCATCCCCGGCTGCTCTACTGCATCCCGACCATCCACAATCCCACCACGGCGACGATGTCCCTGCAACGACGCAAGGACATCCTGAAGGTCGCCCAGCGCCATCATCTGCATATTGCGGAAGACGATCCTTACAGCCTGCTGATGGACAATCCGTTACCGGCGCTGGCAGCCCTTGACCATAGCCGTGTCAGCTACGTGGCCACCCTCGCCAAGACGCTCAGTCCCGGCCTGCGCATGGCTTATGTTGCCCTGCCCAATGCGGATATGACCCGGCGGGTGACGGCGGCCATCCGGGCGATTGCGCTGACCAATGCCGGTCTGCTCAGCGCGCTCACGGCGCGATGGATGCAGACAGGACAGGCGCATGCGATCCTGCACGCCATCCAGAAAGAACTGCGCCTGCGCCAGTCCATTGCCCGCAGGGTTCTGGGGGAGGGGCATTGCATGGATCCCGACGGTCCGCATGTCTGGCTGAAACTGCCGGACTGGTGGGGCAGTGCGGATTTTGTGGCCTATGCCCGCAGGCGGGGCCTGGCGCTGGTGCCCAGTACCGTTTTTACCATCAGTGGCGAGCCCCCGCAGCGGGCGCGGATCGCATTGGGCAGCGCACCGGATGCCGCGAGCCTTGAGGAATCCCTGCATGGAGTACTGTCTGTCCTGCAGCACAAACGCTCCCCCGGTTTTGCCGATATTGTTTGACCGGATGGTAGAACCCGGAAACGACGAAATCTTCTGATTTCATGAGATGGAAGGCAGATATTCCGGAAAACAAAAAGGCACTTTATTCACGAATACGTGATTACAAAATCGTTCCAAAACAGATACTTACGGACATTCCTTGCGATTGTATGGTTGATGTATATTTTTTGTATGCCTATGTCTTGGCGTGACGGCTGTGTTTGATTTTATTTGAGCCGTTTGTACGCTTGTCAGAAGACATACAATATTTTGGCTCTCCGCCATCCCGTGCCACGTTCGTCTCGGCAACGCGGTCAGTCTCGGCTTCCCGCCGGAGACCGCAGCACACGGGAGAGATACCATGCCGAAAGTCGAACACGCTCCGCATAAAGATGGCGACTGCTTCGTCAATTATGAAAACAAGGTCTTTGAGGACGTCAAAGCCAGACCCGGCGAAAAAGCCCTCATCACCTTCCACACCGTCGCCAATGAAGGCTCCGTCGGGTTCGTCAACCTGCTGCAGGCCACCCGCCTGATCCGCAAGGGGTTCGAGACGTCGGTGCTGCTGTATGGTCCGGGTGTGACCCTTGGCGTGCAGCGCGGCTTTCCCCGCCTGGGCGATGAGGCCTTTCCGGGGCACATGAACTGCAACAGACAGATCGCAAAAATCCTTGAAGAGGGCGGCAAGGTCTATGCCTGCCGCTTCGCGCTTCAGGCCCTTTATGGCTACGGCGAGCAGAACCTTATCCCCGGCATCACGCCGATCAATCCGCAGGACGTGCTCGACATCATCCTGCTGGCCCGCCGCGATAACGCTTTCATCCTGAACACCTGGACTCTCTGAAGACCGAAGGAAGGACCGCACGCCATGTTCCGTATCGTTCGTGCCGCAGCCATCCAGATTAGCCCCGTCCTTGGTGATGATGGTCTGGGGACTGCCCGGAAAGTCTGCCAGGCCATCCGCGATGCCGCCGAAAAAGGCGTTGCGCTGGCGGTCTTTCCCGAAACCTTCGTGCCCTATTATCCCTATTTCTCATTCATCCAGCCCGCTTTTTGCTTCGGCGGCGAGCATCTGGCGCTTTACGAACGCGCTGTCGTCATCCCCGGTCCGGTGACGGACATGGTCGCCGAGGCCGCACGTCAGACTGGCATGGTCGTGGTGCTGGGCGTGAACGAGCGGGATTTCGGTACGCTTTACAACACGCAGATCATCTTCGACGCCACAGGTGAAATCCTGCTCAAGCGCCGCAAGATCACGCCCACTTACCATGAGCGCATGGTCTGGGGGCAGGGGGATGGTTCGGGGCTGAAAGTGGTGGAAAGTGCGGCCGGGCGCATCGGGGCGCTGGCGTGCTGGGAGCATTACAACCCGCTCGCCCGCTACGCGCTGATGACCCAGCACGAGGAAATCCACTGCGCGCAGTTCCCCGGCTCGCTGGTAGGCCAGATCTTCGCCGACCAGATGGAAGTCACCATCCGGCACCATGCGCTGGAATCCGGCTGCTTTGTCGTGAACGCCACAGGCTGGCTCACGGAAGATCAGATCAGGGACATAGCGCGCGACCCTGCACTGGAAGGGCCGCTGCGTGGCGGATGTTTCACCGCGATCGTCTCACCTGAAGGCAAGCTGCTGGGCACGCCGCTGACGGAAGGCGAGGGGATGGTGATTGCCGATCTCGACTTTGCACTGATCACCAAGCGCAAGCGGATGATGGATTCCGTGGGGCATTATGCACGCCCGGAATTGCTCAGCCTGCTGCAGGACCGGCGGCCCGCACGCACGGTGCATTATGTTGGTGAGCATGGAGCAACTGGGCCGGTTGGTCCCTCCAATGACGAGGTTGCGTCATGACTGTTCCGACACTCGGCACGCTTTCCGGCCGCAAGCTCGTCACTGACCTGCAATCCTTCGGGCTTCAGATCGGTGAGCAGACCGGGGGTATCGCCCGCAAGGGTGGGGCCGGCCCTTCCGACCACAAGACGATCACCATCGCGGGTCAGACAGTCATGGTCCCGGTTTATACATCTGGTGCACGACGGTCTCCGTTTCAGGCCAGTCCGCCTGACCAGAGTGGGACAAGCACGCTGCTGCGTGATGGCCAGACGCTGGGCACAATCCATTTTCCGAGGGCCCCGCGCTTTTATGGCTTGAGCACGGCGGACGGCATTCCTTACTGGAAGATCGCCCTTCTGCATGGCCGTGACACGCTGGCGACCACGGTGCACCAGACCTGCATCCGCTATGCCGACCGGCGCACGTCGTGCCAGTTCTGCGCCATCGGCCAGTCGCTGGAGGCCGACCGGACGATCGCCTACAAGACACCCGCGCAGCTTGCCGAAGTTGCCAAGGCCGCCGTGAAACTGGACGGCGTGCGCGACATGGTGCTGACAACCGGCACGCCCAATGTGATTGATCGGGGTGCTGCCGTGCTGGCGGAATCAGCCCGTGCCATCCGGGCTGCAGTAGACCTACCACTTCAGGTCCAGTGCGAGCCGCCGCGTGACCACGGCTGGTTCCAGCGCTTGCACGAGGCGGGGGCCGACAGTCTGGGCATGCATCTCGAAGCCGCAACACAGGCCGTGCGCGAGAAGATCATGCCCGGCAAGGCCACGGTCAGCGTCGATCGTTACATGGACGCCTTTGCGTCCGCCGTGCCGATCTTCGGGCGTGGACAGGTCAATACCTACATTCTCGCGGGTCTTGGCGACAGCGCCGAAGACATTCTGGCTTTGGCCGAGCGCCTGATTGCGCTCGGGGTCTATCCCTTCGTAGTGCCGTTCGTACCCATTTCCGGCACACCGCTGGAACATCACGCGCCGCCTTCAGCCGAGTTCATGAAATCCGTGCTGGCACCGCTGGGCCGGATGCTGCGCGAGGCAAACATGAAATCCACCGACATCCGGGCCGGGTGTGGCCGGTGTGGCGCCTGTTCCTCGCTTTCGGCGTACGAACAATGAGCACGATCCTAGAAGGTGTTGAAGACCGGCCGTTTATCCCCACGGAATATGTCGTGGGTCTTGCCCGCACGCCGTGGGAAAGGGCTGGCTATCACGCGCTGCGCCGTGAGGTATTCTGCACCGAACAGCATGTTTTTGCAGAGAATGACCGGGATGCAATCGATGAGGTTGCCATTCCCATCATCGCGGCCTGCTGTATCGCGGGAATGCCGGACCGGATCTTGGGCGCGGTACGTATCCATGAAGCCGAACCCGGCATCTGGCGTGGTTCCCGCCTGGCTGTGCATGCCGATCACCGCAAGCTGGGGCGGATCGGGGCGGAACTCATCCGCATGGCGGTCAGCACGGCGCACGGGTTTGGGGCCACGCAGTTTCTGGCGCAGGTGCAGGAGCAGAACGTGCTGTTTTTCCGCCGCCTGCACTGGAAAAGCCTTGGCACCATAACCCTGCACGGCCTGCCACATCACGACATGCAGGCCGACCTTGAGCGCTATCCGGCACACGGTCAGGATCAGACTTGGCTGCTGCGTCCACAGCCGCGCAACCGGCAGGTGGCATGATGGCACACGAACTGGGCATTCTGCTGCACAGCCTGCGCACAGGCCGCACTCTGGCGGCCAAGCAGGACATTGCGGAAATCATCGCCATCCTTGGTCCGACCGGCAGGGAGGCCATTCGTCTTGGTGACGATTGCGCCGCCATACCGGATGGCGAGGGATACCTCCTGCTGGCTAGCGAGGGGTTTCAGGACAGCTTTGTGCGGTCCATGCCGTGGTTTGCCGGGTATTGCGGCGTGATGGTCAATGTCAGCGATATCGCGGCCATGGGAGGCCGTCCCGTGGCTGTGGTGGATGCGTTATGGGGCGATACGTCCGAGACGGCTGCGTCCATTCTGAACGGTCTGCATGATGGGGCACGCACCTATGACGTGCCTGTGGTCGGCGGTCATACCAACATGCGCAGCACCCATAACTCGCTGTCGGTGGCGATCCTTGGCCGTGCCCGTCATCTGCTGAGCAGCTTCGATGCCCGACCGGGCGAGGTGCTGATCGCCGCCATCGACCTGCGTGGCCGCTGGCATGACCCGCACCCGTTCTGGGATGCAAGCTCAGCCCTGTGTGGCACCGACGGGGCGGCACGTCTGCGGGGGGATCTCGAACTTCTTCCGTGCATAGCCGAAGATGGGCTAAGCCGTGCCGCCAAGGACATCAGTATGGCGGGGCTGCTGGGTACCGCCCTCATGCTGGCCGAATGTTCAGGCGTGGGCATGACAATCACGCTCGATGACATTCCGCGCCCTGATGCCGCGCCTATGGAACGCTGGCTGTCCGCATTCCCCAGCTATGGCTACCTGCTCACAGTGCATCCCGAAGATGCGGATGCGGTCATCGCCCGCTTTCATGGGCGGGGCATTGCAGCTTCTGCCATCGGCCAGTGCAATGAGACGCGGCGTGTGGATGTCACATGGACGGATGAGAAGGAAACCTTCTGGGATCTGGCCCGGACGCCGCTCATGGGGTTTACGCCATGAGTCTGTCCATTGGCATCCTGACCCATTCGACCAATCCGCGCGGCGGTGTGGTGCACGGCATGGCGCTGGCGGAAGCCCTGTGTGACGCGGGCCATGACACAACGCTCATCGCGCCGGACGTAACAGGAGCCGGTTTCTTCCGCACGCCCCGCTGCGCCACATACTGTATTCCGGCTATGCCGGAGAGCGATCTGCCAACGCTGGTGGAGCGCCGCATTGGTGAGATCAGGGACGCACTGCATGGGCAGCATTTTGACGTGCTGCATGCGCAGGACCCCATCAGCGCCAATGCGCTGGCTGATCTGGTGGAAAAGGGGCGGATACCGGGCTTTGCCCGCACGGTCCACCATCTCGACCGTTTCTCCCACCCCGTCCTTGCCGCGCGGCAGAAGCGGGGCTTCATGGCGGCAGCCGAACTGTTTACCGTCAGTACCCTGTGGAAAGGCATCCTGCGTGACGAACATGGTCGCGAGGCCCCCGTCGTCGGCAACGGGGTCGATCCCGTGCGCTTTTCGCCCGCACCAACCACGCACGATGCCTCGCTGCGGGCACGGTATCGTCTGCCGACTGACCGTCGCCTGATCCTGTCCGTGGGCGGGATCGAGCGGCGCAAGAACACGCTGCAATTGCTGGAGGCATTTCTGGCCCTTCGCCGCGAACAGCCTGATGTGCATCTGGTTGTGGCGGGCGGGGCCTCGCTGCTGGATCATTCTGCCTACCGCACCCGGTTCATGGCGCGTCTGCGCGAAAGCGGTGAGACCGATCATGTCACCATAACCGGACCGGTTGCGGATAACGACATGCCAGCCTTTTACCGGCAGGCAGAGGTGTTGGCCTATCCGTCTGTCACCGAAGGGTTTGGCCTGTGCCCGCTGGAGGCGCTGGCCTGCGGCACGCCTGCCATTGTGCCAGAAATCGCGCCCTTTACCGGGCACCTCTCGCAAGCGGATGCGCTGTGGTGTGACCTGGCGCGCCCCGAAACCCTGTTGGTGGCCTTGCGTGACGCGCTGAGCATCAAAAGTCGTGACCATTTCCGGATCAGCGGTCCCGCAACCGCCCGTCGTTTCGACTGGCGCAACGTCGCTGGCCGGCACATCCCCGCATACCGGCGTCTCGCGGCGCTGCAGCACGCTGGCGTCCCCGCTTCAGGAGTTTTGTCACCATGCCCGAAATGACCTTTCGCGTGCGCTGGCCCGATGGGAAGGAGACCGACTGTTACTCCCCATCGCTGGTCATAAGGGACCACTTCACGCCCGGTCAGGATTATCCGGTCCGGGAGTTCCTTGAAAAGGCGGATACGGCCCTGACAGAGGCCAGTGAGCGGGTTCGCGCCCGCTACGGCTTCCCGTGCAGCCGCGCCCTTGGCCAGCTGCACGCCATTCGACAGGCCGGTGCGCCCTTCCTTAATCGACCCGATGCGCAGGTGCGCGTCCTGTCTTTCAGTTATTGAGACGAAAAGAACGACCATGACACAGAACGAAAGAAGCATCCCCGTCATCATCGTGGGGGGCGGACAGGCCGGGCTCTCCATGAGCTGGTATCTTTGCCGCGAGAAGGTGGAGCACATTGTCTTTGAGGCAAAGACGGCCTGCCATTCGTGGGACGATGAACGCTGGGACAATTTCTGCCTGGTCACACCAAACTGGCAGTGCGAACTCCCCGGTCATCCCTACAAAGGAAGCGATCCTCACGGCTTCATGGTGAAGCAGGAAATTATCGACTACGCCAAAGGCTTTGTTGAGTCCTTCAATCCACCGCTGCGTGAACACACGGCTGTCACCTCCATCACGCGCCATGAAAGTGGTGGCTACCACGTGGTAGCAGGTGGTGAGGCGTGGCACGCGAAACATGTTGTCATCGCGTCAGGTGCCTATCAGGACGCAGTCATCCCCGGCTATGCCAGCGCGATCGACCCCGCCATCCATCAGGTCCACTCGCAGGATTACCGCAATGCTGCCCAGCTTCCGGACGGCGCGGTTCTGGTCGTGGGCAGCGGTCAGTCCGGTGCGCAGATCGTCGAGGACCTGTTCCTTGAGAAACGCAAGGTCCACCTTTGCGTCGGTTCCGCCCCACGCGTCTCGCGCTTCTATCGTGGCCGCGATGTCGTGGACTGGCTTGCGGACATGCACTTCTACGATCTTACGGTGGATAATCACCCCTTGCGTGACGGTGCACGCGACAAGACCAATCATTATGTCACGGGCCGGAATGGCGGCCATGATCTTGATCTGCGGCTCTTTGCCAGGGAAGGCGTGGGCCTGCATGGCACGCTTGAGACCATCCGTGACGAAATCGCGCACTTCGCGCCGGATCTTGCGGAAAACCTTGATGATGCGGACAGGACCAATGCCGACATCAAGAAATCCATCGACGCCTACATCGCCCGCGAAGGGATCACGGCCCCAACCGAAGCCCCTTATGCACCTGTGTGGGAGCCCGATGGCAGTAACACCCCGCTGGACCTGAAGGCCGCTGGTATCACCTCGATTGTCTGGTGCATCGGCTTCCGTCCGAACTATCGCTGGATCGACGTGCCGGTCTTCAATGGGGCAGGCAAGCCGGTCTGGCATCGCGGCGTGACCGATGCGCCGGACTTCTACTTCCTCGGCCTGCCATGGCTGCACACATGGGGCTCGGGACGGTTCTCCGGTGTCTCGCGTGACGCCGCGTGGCTGGCCAGCCAGATCATCGGCAAAGACGTGCCCGTAGCCTGAACGGAGTAAAATACCATGCTTCCATGGACGACATACGAGGCGATGTATGATGCGGCGCTGAATCGGCCAGAGAAGTTCTGGCTGGCTGCGGCACAGCGCGTGACATGGAAGCAGCCGCCAGTGACCGCATGCAGGACACGGGCGGATGGCTGGCATGACTGGTTTCCTGACGCCACGCTCAACACCTGCTACAATGCTGTGGACCGGCATGTTGAAAATGGTCGCGGCGGACAGGCAGCATTGATCTGGCATTCCTGCGCCACCAGGGAACGGCGGGTGGTAACTTACCGGGAACTGCAGGGCAAGGTAGCCGGGTTTGCCGGTGGTCTGCGCTCGCTCGGGGTGGAAAAAGGCGACCGTGTCCTGATCGTCATGCCGACCATGATCGAAACAGCCATCGCCATGCTGGCCTGTGCGCGGATCGGTGCCGTACATGTCGTGGTTTTTGCGGGTTATGCCGGGCCTGAACTGGCGCGCCGGATTGATGACGTGGCGCCGAAAGTCATCATCACCGCCAGTTGCAGCTTTCAGGGGCAGACAGCAATCCCATCTGCACCTGCCCTCAATGAGGCGCTGGCTGAGGCCGCGCATAGACCACAGGCCTGCGTGATCGTGCAGCGAAAAGCCTGTCCGGCCTCACTTCTGCCGGTGCGGGATCATGATTTCCACATGCTGGAACACTTCGCTCCAGCAGAGCCGGTCACGCTGCGTTCCGAAGATCCTCTCTATATTCTTCACACATCTGGCACGACGGGTCATGCGAAGGGCATTGCGCGCGACAATGGCGGTCATGCCGTAGCCCTCGCCCTGTCCATGGAACTGATCTATGGCTGCAAACCCGGAGATACCTTCTTCACCACATCGGATCTCGGCTGGGTCGTCGGCCATTCCTATGGCGTCTATGCGCCGCTGATCAGCGGTTGCACCAGCGTAATCGTGGAAGGGGGCGCATCTGCTTCCGCCGTTCACGCTCTCTGTCATGAGCACGAGGTGAAATGCCTGTTCACGACGCCAACACAGATGCGACTCATGCGACAGGAAAGCCGCCATCTGTCAGGAGCAATCCTGCCAGCACTCGCCTGCATCTTCGTGGCCGGGGAATATGCGGATCCTACCCTGCTCGACTGGGCGCGGTCGTATTTTCGCAAACCCGTGGTCAATCACTGGTGGCAGACCGAAACCGGGTGGAGCATCACCGCCCATTTCTTCGGCCTGGCCGAGCGTGAACCGGTGGCGCTCATGAATGACATCGGGCGGCCTGCACCGGGATTCCGTCCGGCCATAGTGCCGTCCATACCGGGGGAACGGTGCGGCGAGATTGTTCTCTCCCTGCCGTTGCCCCCTGGCTGTCTGGCGGGTGTCTGGAAGGACAGGACGATCCGTGCTCCTGCAGCGTATCTTGATGAAACATGCAGGTATTATCGTGCCTTCGACGAAGGCATGATCGAGGCCAACCGCGCCGTTCATATGCTCGGGCGTTCTGACGACGTCATCAAGGTCGCAGGCCGGCGGATTTCGGGCGTACAGATCGAAAAGATCATTGCTTCTCACCCTGCCGTTCATGCCTGCGCCGTGGTTGCAACCCCGGATGAACTGCGGGGGCAGCGGCCTGTCGCCTACGTGGTTCCTGATCCCGAGGTGGAATGCGCACCTTCTGCCGAGGAAATCGTAGCACGGGTCAATGAAGTCCTCGGGCGCTGGATTGGTCTGAAAGAAGTCCACTTCGTCAGTCACCTGCCGACCACCGTGTCTGGCAAGATTACACGCAAACGTCTGCTGGTATCCTGATGGTACCAGTGCGGCATGCCATTTGTGGAACGGCCCGTTCAGATGGCCTGGCCGCCGGAGACTTCGATCCGCTGCGCGTTCACCCAGCGATTGTCTTCGGACAGCAGGGAGGCGATCATCGGGCCGATGTCGTCAGGAAGGCCGGGACGTCCGAGTGCGGTTACTTCTGCAATATGCCGGGCAATGTCCGGATTGTCCCGCACCATACCTCCCGAGAAATCCGTCTGGATCGCACCCGGCGCCACTGTGTTGACGGCAATGCGACGGGCCCCGAGTTCCTTGGCCATGTAGTGCGTCATGACTTCTATCGCGCCCTTCATGGCGGCGTAGGCAATCCGGCCGGGATAAGCAAAGCGCGTCAGACCGGATGAGATGTTCACGATCCGGCCACCATCCGCGATCAGTGGCAGCAGCGTCTGCGTCAGGAAAAACGGACCTTTGGCGTGCACGCGATAGGCGGCATCAAAATCCTCTTCCGTCACCTCGCCAAACAGCCCGCTATGGGACGTACCGGCCATGTTGACCAGATAATTGAAATGCTCCGCACCCCATTCGCGCAGCACGCGCCGGATTTCGTCGGCGAAGGCAGGACAGGCGTGCGTGTCGCCGGTGTCGAGTTGCAGGGCCACTGCGCGGGCGCCGCTCTGAACTGCCCCGGGTTTACCGGAGAGTAAAACTCTCGGAGGATGAACCCTATGGTAGAGAAGAAGACATCGCGTTATTCGCCTGAGTTCCGTGAGCGCGCCGTGCGCCTTCTGGACGAACATCGATCGGATTACCCGAGCATTTCGGCGGCCTGTCGCGAGATTGGTGGCAAGCTTGGCTGTTCGGGAGACAGCCTGCACGACTGGTGGAAGCAGGCGCGGCGAGATGTTGGTGCACAACCGGGACCGACCACAGCCGAGACTGCACGGATCAAGGCATTGGAGCGTGAGGTTCGTGAACTGCATCAGGCCAATGAGATCCTCAAGAAGGCTTCGGCTTATTTTGCGCAGGCGGAGCTCGACCGCCTGTTTCGCAAATGATCGCATTTATTGAAGCCTGTCGTGCCGATTATGGGGTCGAGCCAATCTGTCGCGTTCTCCCGATTGCCCCTTCCACGTTTTATCATCAGGCGGCCATGGCAGGAGATCCGGCCAGGGCCAGCATACGTGCCCGACGTGATAGGGATCTGATGGCGCATATCCGTCGGATCTGGCACGACAACCGTAATGTTTATGGTGCGCGCAAAGTCTGGCACAGCCTGCAGCGCGAAGGACGGAAGGTCGCGCGCTGCACTGTCGAGCGCCTCATGCGGCAGATGGGTCTGAAGGGTGTGACCCGGGGCAGGAAGGTTATTACGACCCGTCCGGATACGGTGCGTCCCTGTCCCGATGACAGGGTTAACCGGCAGTTCCAGGCGGAGGCTCCCAACCAGCTCCGGGTCTCGGACTTTACCTATGTCCAGACCTGGAATGGCATGGTCTATGTGGCGTTCGTCATTGATGTGTTCGCCCGCAGGATCGTGGGCTGGAAGGTCTCGACTGGCGGTTTCAACCGGTCGCCGCAACACCCCATTCTTGGAGGTGTCGATGACAACAGGAAGACGCAAATCCGAGCGCTCGACGCGGCGCAAATTATTCTCGCCAGGGCGGCCGCCTGTCTGGCAGCGTGAGAATCTGTGCCGGTTCTGGCGCGGTGTCGCTGCTGGGCTTTCCAGTGAGGAGGCAGCCGTCGACGCAGGTGTGTCTGGCCCTGTTGGAATCGAGACTGTGTAGAATTTTGTGCGGTGCCATTTTTTCAGGCCATTGGGAACCGCTCATCGAACATGATAGCGAGCTG
>NZ_BDLU01000082.1 GCF_006538165.1 Komagataeibacter diospyri | reverse complement strand
GCCGCGCCATTCATCTCGTTCAGAATCATGGTGACCCATAGATTCAGAACTCTCAGAAAAATGCAACTGTAGTGCTAGCCGCCTGGTTCAGATAAAAAACGTCTCCACAAAACCCGGGGCAATTCAGTTTGGGCTGGACCCGGTTCGGGACGTGCAGGTGCTCTGCCCGATGAACCGGGGTGGACTTGGCGCACGGTCGCTGAATATCGAATTGCAGCAGGCGCTGAACGCGCCAGGCGACGTGAAGGTCGAGCGGTTTGGCTGGACCTATAGGCTGGGCGATAAGGTCATGCAGATCGCCAACGATTATGACCGGGATGTTTTCAATGGCGATCTTGGCGTTATCGACAGGGTCGATATCGAAGAGGGTGAACTGACGGTCTCGTTCGATGGACGGGAGGTCGTTTATGGCTTCGGCGAGTTGGACGAACTGGTGCTGGCCTATGCCACGACCATCCACAAGAGTCAGGGCTCGGAATACCCGGCCGTCGTCATCCCGCTGGTGACGCAGCATTACGCCATGCTCGCGCGGAACCTGCTCTACACGGGGGTGACACGTGGCCGGAAACTCGTCGTGCTGGTGGGCCAGAAGAAGGCGCTGGCCATCGCCGTGTGTAATCAGGGCGGAAGGCGGCGATGGTCGAAGGTGAAAGAGTGGCTGGCGCAGGGAGCGATATGACGCAGCAATGATTTCATGTCGGCTTACGCTTACTTTTCGGACATTTTGCGGGGTCGTCATATTTTCCAAACCCAACATCTATGAAAGCTGAGCCTGATTTTTTTGAGGCCGATTCATATTTTGGATAATTACACATAAAGGATCTTTGATGCCTGCAATTATGTAATATAAAATAATTACATAATAGACGGTGTAATTGTGATTGGAATGAAAGTTAAAAAATAAGTGTCAAATATATGGAATGCAAATAAAGCCGTTCAATATCTACAATCTCAGGCAAGGCCGAACAGCACGGGAAAATGCGCTGAATTTACACGTCATGCTATTGATGCCGGGGGCGTAATACTATCAAAAACAAATTATGCGAAGAATTATGGTCAATTCCTTAAATCTGCAGGATTTCTTGAAATTGCACAAAATACTCCCCTAAAGCCGGGAGATGTAGCGATTATTCAGCCTATTAAAGGCCATCCGTATGGACATATGTGCATGTTTGACGGCAGGATATGGATATCAGATTTTAGGCAGTATCGCGGTTTTTATCCTGGACTGGATTATAGAAATGAGAAACCACCTTATAAATTTTATAGACATCCGTAAGAGTAAGTTAAAATGTCTTTTTTTTATCCTGTTACTGTTCCCGTCGAGGGTTTTTTCTCACCCCCTAACGCCAGATCAGAATGTTCTGGAATTTTATAAGTGGTATGTCATGGCCACAGATCGGCAGACTGAAGAAAATTATAATGCCATAGATGGTAAAGAAATAAAAAACTATATTTCACAGCCTTTATTAAGAAAAATCAAGCGAGCATTACATAATGGGACTTATGATAGATTGGCAGAAGACGCGGATTATTTTCTACACACACAGGATTCCGATGTGAAAGATATTCCGTTTATTCATAGTAAATTGGTCAAAGAATACGGAAAAAATGCACTTGTTTTGATCGAAATGGGCAGTGCAAATAAAAATAACAATGTTGTTTCCCTATGTGTCCGCCTGAAACGTGAAAAGGAAGAGTGGAAAATATATCAGGTAGATTCATTTGCGATACGTGATCCGCTACCAAATTGCCGCTCCAGTCCTCCATAATTCAGTTCTAATATTTTCTGTTTCATATAATATAAATTTACTTAATATTTATATTATTCCCCATTTGGGGATATTTGCCATGCAGGAATCGGACACTCAGCCCCCCCCGCTGTTGCCGATCTGGCAGGTCAAGCTGCGGATGCCGTGATTCCCACTGGCATACTGCATGCGGCAGCGCATTTCGCGGCAACAAGGGCCATTCGCGTTGCCATGGCGGATGTAAACCGGCTTGCCTTCAGGCATGACATCACTACGGAGCACTTCCACCGGCCTATCGTGCAACGCACCGGTCAGTCGGCACGGACGCCTGCCAACCAGAATATCTTCTCACCGCATCGACAGAACCGGCTTGACCTCAACCATCATGAGGCGTCGCTCCATGATCGTAAGAAAGGAGGCAGTCATGTCTTGCTAAAGCACGTCGACCCGACCGAGGCATATATCGAACGTCGATTCACAAAGTAATCAAGGATAATGGCCTCAGGATTGATGGTTGGCTCAAGAACGCCAGAGATGGAAATGCAATCCTCCTTGAAGGACACACCTCAGGGGGAGGAACTGTCGTCATCGAGAGGGCCAATCGGCAGCGCAAGACTGCGCGGCGCATTCAAGTTACAATTGTCAAAAAAGAACACAATGGAATGATCTACTATGTCCAAACTGTTAAACTTGACTAAATATGATATTCTCGACCTGTTTCCGCGTCTCTCTAATCTGGGCGCGAGCTCGTTTGGCGAGGATCCTGAGCTCTTTGGCGATACACTGTTCGAGGTCATTGAAGATGCGCCGCGCATGCATCGCCTGCCGTTCAAGCAGCGGACAGTCAACGAATTAAGGACGTTACTGGCCTATAGCGATATGGACCTCGATCGTGTCAGTTGGGCTGTGCTCGGTATGGACCCCACGGCGGATATTGAAGAACCACCTAACTGGGGCAGCTTTCCAAGCCTGCGGGCATTCTGGTCAGCCGTTCTGCATACCTTTGAAAATGACCCCGAGGTGCGGGCGGGAAGAGAAATTGACCGCGACGTATAGGGGCCGGGCATTCACCAACATGGAATACAGAAATGTCTGTTTCCATATGTTGGCGTTCCAGAAACAGACCATCCGCTCCCCCCCCCGTTTCCGTCATTTTTCTGCCGTGAAAGAGGGTGTGGGGCGGGTGTAATCGTTAGAGTCAAAGGGTTGAGGGGTTTTTCGTGACGGATTCAGGGGGGAGAGGCTTCCGCCCGTCCGTCACGGAGTATCCTGCCATGGCGAGCGCCATCCAGAAAATCGCCCTCAATGCGTCCCGTGATATCCCCTTCAACAAGCTGGTGCTGTCGCGATCCAACGTGCGGCGCGTGAAGTCCGGTCTGTCGATCGAGGAACTGGCCCGCGACATCGAACGCCGTGGACTGCTGCAGACCCTGAACGTCCGTCTCGTGCTGGACGGTGATGGGGCCGAGACCGGCACTTACGAAGTACCTGCCGGCGGACGGCGCTTTCGTGTCCTCGAACTGCTGGTGAAGCAGAAGAAACTGGCGAAGACGGCTCCGGTGCCCTGCATGGTGCGCGAGGCCGGATCGGCCATTCTCGCCGAAGACGATTCCCTGACCGAGAACGTCCAGCGCGTGGCCCTGCATCCGCTGGACCAGTTCCGCGCCTTTCGCGACATGCTGGAGAAAGGCATGTCCGAAGAGGAAATCGCCGCTGCGCTCTTTGTCGCACCTGCCGTGGTCAGGCAGCGCCTGCGTCTGATGACCGTGTCGGACAAATTGTTCGATGTTTATGAGCAAGACGGCATGCGACTGGAGCAACTGATGGTGGACTTGTAACGGTTTTGTGCCGGTTATCTGAGCGTTTTAAGCTTGTATCAGGAGACCGACGAGATCATGAAGCATACGGAAGATTTCAAACGCGAGGCCGTGAGGATTGCGTTGAGCAGCGGGCTGTCACGCACGTGCATTGCGGCCGACCTTGGTATTGGCAAATCCACTCTGGGTAAATGGATAGGGAAGTACCGTCCGACCAGGCCGACATCCGAGCCTCAGGGTGACCTGGCCCGCGAGAATGAACGTCTTCGTCTGGAGAACCGGATTCTGCGGGATGAGAGGGAAATCCTGAAAAAAGCTACCCGGTTCTTCGCGAACCGGAAGCCATGAGGTTCACCTTCATCCAGGGGCATCGGCATGAGTGGCCAATCAAGAGGCTCTGCCGCGTTTTGCAGGTCCCGGCACGTGGTTACCGGGCCTGGACATCCCGACCGGCCTGTCAGCGCCTGCGCACCGATCTGAAGATACTGGCGCATATCCGTGAACATCATGCCCTGGGCAACGCCTCCTGCGGACGGCCCCGCATGACCCTGGAACTCAGGGAAGCCGGGCCTGATGTCGGGGAACGTCGTGTTGGCCGACTGATGAAGGACAACGGAATCCGGCCCGTGCGCACCCGTCGCCACAAGGTCATGACCGACAGCCACCACCAGACTGGCATTGTGGCCAACCTTCTGGATGGCGACCTCCCTGCTGATAGGCCCAACCAGAAATGGGCGGGAGATATCAGTTCTATCTGGACCGCCGGGGGCTGGCTCTATCTGGCGGTCGTCATCGATCTGTTCAGTCGTCGCGTGATCGGGTGGGCTGTCAGCGACTGGATAAAAAAGGATCTGGCCATCCGCGCCCTGGACATGGCGGTGCGGCTGCGTGATCCGGCGCCCGGCTGCATTTTACTCCCTGATCGCGGCAGCCAGTACGGCTCTCATGATTTTCAGGAAAAGTGAACTGCCCCGGGTTTACCGGAGAGCGATTTGTTCAGCGCTCAGGCTGCGATATCAAGTCTGCTCTGATCTGCATGGAAGGCGCGTTCGG
>NZ_BDLU01000081.1 GCF_006538165.1 Komagataeibacter diospyri | reverse complement strand
GAAAACGCTTCGATTTGTTACTCATGAATATCTCTTACCTCACGGGTCTTGCTGTCTCCACAAAACCCGGGGCAATTCAGTCTGACAGGCCGGCTTTCAGGCCGATAAAGCTGGAATCGCTGGTCTGGGAATCCTTCGCGACATTGCTGAGGGCATTGAACGAAACCGACGACCCTGAAACATTCAGGTCCTTCGCCGCCTCAAGCCCGGACACGTTGATCGTGACCGGACCACCCGCCGCAACGGTTACGTCTCCGCCCGTTGACCCGATTTCGCTGGAGGTCCAGGTCGTGCTGCTGTCATTGGCGGTCTGGCGCGATTTGCCAAACCCAACCTCGAACCCGGCGCCGCTGGTGCCCACGAACAGGCCGCTTTTCTCCTGGCTGTAGGCAGACTGCGCCGTATCCTTCAGCGCGTTTTCGGTGAATGTTCCACCGGCCTGGAGCGTGACATTGCCGCCGCCTGCAACCGTACCCGCCACGGACATGTCCCTGCCCGAGACCATGGTGACGTTGTCATTGGCCGCCACCGTGCTGCCGACCTGGTCGGTTGAACTCTCGCTTGAAGTCGTGGTCGTCCTGTTGAGGAACCCGTGTTCAACCGTGCGGGTATAGGAAGACTGACTGTCGGTGACCGCGTTGAGGTTCACGTTGCCCGTCGCCATCAGCGTGGCCGACTTCCCGGCCGCAACCGTCGCCCCCGCCAGGGTGAGGTCACCCCCAAGGGCGGCCGCCGTCAGGTTCCCGCCCGTGCTGATCGACGCCCCGAAATTCTCCGTCTCGGCCGCGCGATGGCTGTAATCATGCTGCTCGATGTCCTGCGACGCGCTCGCCGCAACGGAACCCAGCGTGATCCCCTGCTCCGCCTGAACCGGTTGCCAGAAAGAATATCAGGAAAAGGAATGAGGGATTTCCTCGTCAGGCCCACCTACCAGAGGGACGGTCCGTGTCGCCACGAAGAGGGATAATTCCAGCGATGCTGCAGCGTGACTGACGTTGTCTGGTCAGGCAGGGTCCTGACTTCCTTGACGGCAATATTCTTGCTGCCGATCTCCGTAACCGCGTACCAGACGCCGACAGGCAGGTTAGAGAATATAAACTGCCCATCCGCTCCGCATGTGACATGCCGAACAAAGGGCTCAACATCAGCAGAAGCAACTTTTGGCCCGGTCATCACAGCATAACGGAACATATTGTCCACAACAGGATCAGACGCCGGACTTTGCGGCAGCAACTGCACATCGTGTCCGGCACAGGTCAGTTCGTGCCCGTTGCCAACAGCAAATTGCATATTTCCTCCCTGCAGGGTGGGGTAACTCCGGTGGTCAAAAAGACGCATGGATGCGGATCCGGCAATCGTTGCCGTGCCTTCTTTTGTAGACCACGACATATCCTGCGCACTAACGGGCGCCCGCATGGAATCAGGATATGGGTGACAGCCCACAACAAAAGTGCATATAATAAGTATGACAATGTTCTTCATAATTAAATAATAACACATTATATTTTCATTTTGGTTAAATTAATAAATATACAAACAACATAATATTATATGCCGCACGCGTTAATAATTATCATTCAACATTTAGTGTGACAATTACATCTGGTAGGTTTAATCTCTCACGCTCTAGCCGGTTTCCTCTTGCGTTCACGGGCCTACCTTGAAATTTCACTAATATCTCTTACGACAGGTATTGGATCCTCAAACACGTTTTTGTTTGAAGAAATTTCTCTTTCGGTAATAAGGTCACTATTTTTTAGAGGTATTACATCAACACAAAACGTCATTTGATGAGTTATTCTCATTTTAACGATATATATTCCATATTATTCATTCGGTGAAAATAGACATAACCCGACCAACATCGCTAGATCTTTTATACATATTTAATATGACCTTCAAAATATATGACATTATCTCGCTGACCTCTTCTTCTGTCCAGCCATCAAAAGAAATTTCATATGCCACGCAATCATTTTTTATTTTCCACGAGACAAATAAATCATTCCCCTTTCCCCGCCAAAATTGGACATTTCGGATATTTTTATTATCAACTGCATATAAAAACTCGTCTATTTTTTTTTCTTTTGCGTCCATATGGCCTATAAATTTCCAAACCAACCGCTCCCCATCATGATAACTAATAATTTCTTTCTCCGAATTGCATAAAGAGAACCCGATTTCGCAAAGAATTTTGGCCATATCACGGAATGTTTCAGAAATAGACCCTAACAGCTTTATCTCGCAATTTAACTTCATTTTATTTATCCATAAATGTTTTAACGTTTCTTTTCCCGAGTATTTTCCCGGCACGAATTATTACTTCTTTTGGCGTATCCATTGAAAAGTATGCCATCGCAGATACTCCTCTTTCTTCGGCAACCGCCTTGTATATTCTTAGAACTCTATCTAGTTTATCCAGATTTTTCGCTTTAGCTGGTCCGCCAACTGCAATCAAATCGCCATTTTTTGCGACAACATCAATGTCTGTCTTCCCATATTTTTCTGTAACAACAAGTTCTCCAGACACAGTCCCATCAACTATTCCAGCAACCTTACTTTCTCTTTCATCCCCCACTCTCTTCGCATGGTCGCCGCCGCGCTGCCTGTTAACACTCTCCTTGATAGATTCGTTATGTTTAGCGTTGTTCAGCCCTGCACCAACAATATCTGATTTACCGTCACTACTGGTAATAACTTCACCGTCTGGAGTTCTGATAGCCACTTCACCATCTGCATTTTTAACCCAGTCGTAGCCGGAAGGTAATATCGGCCGAGCGGCCCCTATGGAGTCATCGCCTAAAGCGATCCATCCACCGCCAGAAGCTGTAGTCTGTCCCGAAAGCCGATCAGTGATAGTATTTTTATCTAACGTAGAAGCTGAAACTTTCCCGCCCATTGTCTTGGTATAATCGACTATCTTGGTGTAATCGACCGGCCCGGGCGCCCCTAAAATGTAGATATCACTGCTGCCGTCCTTGGTGAACTCCAGTTCGCCGTGATCCGTGAACATACCAGTTGAACGAAATGTTCCTGCGCCAGGAATGTTAATGCCCAGATCTCCGATACCCACCCCCGAAACTACGGCATCCGGCGAATAATGGGCAACTCCCGGTCCAAACCGATCAGTCATTGCGACCTCGGCACCGGGATACTCGTTGGCCATATCGGGAGCAACCGTCAGCCCCCCCGAGGAATCAAGCCTCAGGATATTTTCTCGGTGCACCCGAGTCGTAGTATCCCATGGATTTGCAACGTCGGGTTCGACTGGCTGTGGTACGTCCGCACCGACGTTGTTTCCCGTGCTATCCCCCTTTTTAATCCCTGGCCCCATTCTCCAGTCGAGAGTCTCAAAGCCACCAGGTCCACCATCTTCGCCAAACCTGTCAGGCCGTAATCCTGATGACGTCGCATCTCCTGTGCCAGCCACGCTATCCTGCTTCGGCTGTATGTCGCGCGCGTCAGTTCCGACCGTGTCCCTGTCGTCAGCTCCCTCGCTGGCCATGTCATAGCCCAGCTTGGCCGTCCATGCCGCCGCCTGGGTGACCGTCTCGGCCTCATTGGCGAGCGCCAGGACATTGCTTTCCTTGCTGGCGTCAAAATCGTTGGTGATGGCCTGGTTGGCGGTGGACGGATCACGCGAGAGGGTCCCGGACGTGGCGCCCGTCTCCACAGTGATGTTCGAGCCGATCGCCGACTGGCTTTCCGTCCCATGGGAACCGGCTACCGCCGCAGCCGAAGCCATGGGAATGCCGTTATCCGCAAAACCCTGCGTCAGGGGCACCGAGTTGTCCTCGCCCGTATCTCCTCCACCCTGCATCGTGCTGGAGGAGAAACTGGCCGACGCCCCGGCATAATCGGAAACATTCTTCTCCCCGCTGGCCGTAAGGCTGCCTGTCGCAAGACTGTTGAGCGCCGACGCCGCCGTGCTCTCGATCACCCCGGCGTCAAGGCTGGTATTGCCTGCAACGGCAATGTTGACACCACCATTGCCAGCATGGATCCCCGATAGCCCGCTGGCTTCCGTCGAGGCGTAGGTATCACCGAGCGCGCCGCCCGAGGCGTTGACCGAGAAGCCCTTCTCGCCCCCCACCCCGTAGACCGGAATCGCAAAACTGAACCCGCCACTTTCCTGATTGCTGGAATAGCTCGCCGTGTTCTGCGCCGAGGTGATGTCCAGACTTCCCGTCGTCACGTCCACGGATCCACCCGAGACCTTTGCCCCGTCCAGCGTGGTCGCGCCTCCAGCATTGTTGACGGTCACGTTGTCCGTGCCCGTCACCGTGCTATCAACCTGCGTGGCGCTCCGTGCATCACTCTGCGCATGGGAGCCGCCGACCTGGCCGGTAACACTCACGCCCCACTGGGCATCCGCGTTCAGCGACGCCGTCGCCCCGATAAAGGCGGACTCCGAAGACTGGCTGGACGTGGTGTGCGTGGTGTCCTGCCCGGACTGCAGCGTCACGGTTCCCGGCGCGTTCAGGGTAACCGTCTGCCCGGAAAGCTGCGACGCCGTGGCAATGATGTCACCGGCATTGCTGTCGGTGGTACCACCCCCGGCCCCCGTCGCCGTGACCGTCAGGCCATCGCCGGCAGCGGCCGTCGACCCCTGCACCGTCGTCGTGGTGGAACTTTCGGCCTGCCGGTCATGCGAGAACCCGACCTCGGCGCTTACCCCGACCAGTTCGACCTCGCCGCTCTTGGCGTTCTCACTCAGGGCCTTCGCGACAGATATACCGGCCGTAGCACCACTGATTCCGGCCGAAGCCGCATCCAGCGTCCGGTTCCCGGTATCCTTGTCATTTGCCGCCTGCGCAGCACTCAGCGCCATGTCGGCCACCTGGCCAACCACGGAATTGTCCGACAGGCCGGCTTTCAGGCCGATAAAGCTGGAATCGCTGGTCTGGGAATCCTTCGCGACATTGCTGAGGGCATTGAACGAAACCGACGACCCTGAAACATTCAGGTCCTTCGCCGCCTCAAGCCCGGACGCGTTGATCGTGACCGGACCACCCGCCGCAACGGTTACGTCTCCGCCCGTTGACCCGATTTCGCTGGAGGTCCAGGTCGTGCTGCTGTCATTGGCGGTCTGGCGCGATTTGCCAAACCCAACCTCGAACCCGGCGCCGCTGGTGCCCACGAACAGGCCGCTTTTCTCCTGGCTGTAGGCAGACTGCGCCGTATCCTTCAGCGCGTTTTCGGTGAATGTTCCACCGGCCTGGAGCGTGACATTGCCGCCGCCTGCAACCGTACCCGCCACGGACATGTCCCTGCCCGAGACCATGGTGACGTTGTCATTGGCTGCCACCGTGCTGCCGACCTGGTCGGTTGAACTCTCGCTTGAAGTCGTGGTGGTCTTGTTCAGGAAGCCGTGCTCGACCGTGCGGGTATAGGAGGACTGGCTGTCGGTGACCGCGTTGAGGTTCACGTTGCCCGTCGCCATCAGCGTGGCCGACTTCCCGGCCGAAACCGTTGCCCCCGCCAGGGTGAGGTCACCCCCAAGGGCGGCCGCCGTCAGGTTTCCGCCCGTGCTGATCGACGCTCCGAAATTCTCCGTCTCGGCCGCGCGATGGCTGTAATCATGCTGCTCGATGTCCTGCGACGCGCTGGCCGCAACGGAACCCAGCGTGATCCCCTGGCCTGCCACAAGCGTGGTATCGCCCAGCGCGCTGAGCGACCCGCCATCAAACGTGATGTCCTTCGCCGCATAGATCTGGGCATCGCCCCCCGAGGTGATGGTGCCCTGCGCGCCCAGCGACTGCGCCTTTCCGCCATCGACCATGAAGGTGTTGAGCTGGTCCTCATTGACAACCGAGCCGTTCAGCGCCGCCAGCGCCACGCTGCCACCCGACAGCGTCCCGCCCGCATTGACGATATCCCCGCTGGTCGCGGTCAGCGACAGCGCGTTGCTGGCGTTGATCGTGCCGGTATTGTTGATGCTCGAGCCGGTCAGCGACACGTTGGTGGCCGAGATCTCCGCCCCGTCGGAAAGCGTCGCCTGGCCCGGGGCCAGATACAGCTTCGGCGCCAGAACGGTCCGCCCGTCCACTGTCTCGGGCACATACCAGACGATGTTCTGCGTCAGCGCCGCCTGCTGGCTGGCCGTCAGCGCCACGCCAAAGGTCAGGTCAAGCGCATTGGATTCCGAGACCGCGTTGTCGAGCAGCAGTTCCATCTGCTCGTTGGCCGTCTCGTAGCTGCTGCCCAGGAAGGTCTGGCCCGTGGACGCCACGATCTGCTGCTGGATGAACTCGGTATCGAAATACGAATCCCCCAGGAACTCGTAATCCGCCGTGTTGTCGCCCAGCCGGTTGACCAGGTACTGCGAGCCGTAGAAACCGCTGAAGGTCGCGTATTTCGGGTTGGTCTCGATCAGGTAATGCGCGCCGGGGTCCGGATCGGCGATGAACAGCGCGCTGCCGCCCGGAATGGCCGAGATCACCGTCGGGATGGTCGGGTCGCTGCTGGTGGCAAAGCCCGGCAGCGTCATCGCCGCTTCCTGCGCCGTGGCCGAGGCCTTCACCTGCGCGGTCTCGACCCCCTGATAGGCCAGGGTACCACCCGCCGTGGCGGGCGCTGCCGCACCGCTCCGCGTGCCGGTCGCCCCCGCGACCCCGGTGCTGACATCCGCCAGGGCCGCCGTCGTCCCGCCGTTCAGCGCGGCGTCAGCCGCAACCCCGGATGCGGCAGACGCGGCGGCGACCGGAGACAGGCCACCCGGCGTCTCGCCGGTATAGGTGGTGTATTCACTGGAACTCGCGTTGGCGATTTCCGTCTGGTTGTTGATCGTGCCCGTGAAGGTGCCGGTGATATTGTCTTTTGCAACGATGGTGCCGGTCGGGCCGTAATAGGTCTCGCTCGATCCCCATTTTTCCTTGGGTTCAGGGGCCGCTGTCCAGTAGTGGCCGACCGTAATACCAGCAATTTTCTTCTTGTGCCTTACGGCCGAGGTCGAACCGCCCGTGAAAGCAGGATCGGACTCGCGGGTCCAGCTACAGCCATAAAAGGCCTTGCACGTAACGTAGAAAGCGTGCTGCACCGCATAGCCGATATTGTCGAGGCTGCCCCCGCTGAGGTTGATGTCGCGCCCCGCCGCAATATGGCTGGCGTCATTGACGATGCCACCCGTCGTGGTGATATCGACATCACGCCCGGCCGAGATCAGGGAAGCGGCGTTGTTGAGCGTGGCACGCCCGCCATCTTCCTGCACATAGATCGTGCCCCCCTGGGAGTGACCGACAAGCTGGCCCGTGCCCTGCACGCCGGTCGCCGTGTCCAGCAGGCCTGCCGGCACGGGAATATCGACATTGCTGCCGCCGCCATAACTATGGCTCCACAGCACGGTGTTTTTGACGACCGTCACCCCACCCAGAACATCATTGGTGACCGTGCCGGCGTTGATCAGGATATCCCCGCTGGCGCTGTCAGCAACAATTTCGCCGGAGCGGTTGAACACGGCGGTGGCCGCCCCGCTGGCACCGTTGCCGATCCCGATCGACCCGTTCTCCGACAGGATGGCCCCGAGCTGGTTGGTCAGGGTGCCGGGCAGATCCAGGGCCACCCCGGCCGCGCCATCAATGAGGCCGGTATTGGTGATCGCCCCGCCCGAGGATACGTCCAGCAGCCCGCCTTCGGCCATCAGGGCGCCGTTATTGGTGACCGATGCCGCCGTGACGGTGGCATTGCCCCCGGCCAGTACCCCGCCACCGGCCTCGGCCGTGTAATCGCCCCCGACCCGCAGCAGCGTATCGCCACCGGACTGGAACAGCGTGCCACTGTCGAGCCCCCCGGTGAGCGTCACGGCCAGCGTGTTCCCCGCGACCAGTTGCGCAGCGCCACCTGGCGAGGTCGTATCAAGCGAAAGATTGCCCGCCGCCTGCACCACACCGTCCGTATCGCTGAACCCGGTCATGGCGCCGCCGCCGGCATTCGCAAGCGACAGGGTATTCTGGCCGGAGCGTTCGATCACGCTGCCGCCGTCATTGTCCAGCCCGGCCGCCACCAGGGTCAGGTCTCCCCATGACTGCAGCGTGCCGCCCGCGTTATTGATGCTGACGGCAGCCTGCGTGCCACCGGCGGAGACCAGCAGGCTGCCATCGGCCGCGTTGACCAGCCCGCCCGACCCGTTGGTCAGGCTATTGGCAACCAGCGTGATATCCCTGCCTGCCTGAAGCGCGCCACCGTCATTGGCGACCTGCGCCATCGCGCCACCGCCTGCGTTGCGGACATCCAGCGTGCCGCCGGTGCTGACGATCCGGCCGCCGCTGGTGTTATCGAGCGACGCCGCCACCAGCACGACATTACCCGCGCCCTGGATCGCACCACCTTCATTGCCCACGACGCCAGTCGTGGTGACGCTCACAGTGCCCGCACCCGAGATGACCGCGCCGGATGTGTTGGTCAGGCTGGTCCCCGAAAGGGCGACCGCGCCATTGCCCCCGATCCGTCCATCGGTATCGTCGATCGCGCCGCCACTCTTCAGTGTCACGCCCTGCGTGCCATAGACCAGACCGGAATTCGACACGGAACCGGACAGGGTTGCGTTCATCTGATCAGACGCGACCAGCGTTCCGGTATTCGCAAGGGAGGCCGCATTGAGGTCCACCAGACCGGCCAGCGCACCGATCTCGCCACTATTGGTCACGCCCTGCGCCGCGAGCGTCACATCCCCCTGCGAGACCAGCGTGCCGCCATTGGCCAGGGCGGCCTGCGTCCTGGCGTTCAGGGTCGCACCACGGCCTTCGGCCTCAATCCGCCCGGCATTGGACAGACCATCGCCGCTACCCGTTCCGGTCAGGACGAGGTCAAGCACGCCGTTTTCGGTCGCCACCAGCCCGCCTGACGCGGTCGTCAGGCCAGCCGCCGTGAGGGTCAACCCCTGCCCGCCCACCAGCGTGCCCGCAACATCCATGTCGCCCGCCGCCACCACGGACAGGTCCTGACCGGCACTCATGACGCCTGTGGCATCATCGGACCAGGTCCCCGTCACCAGCGACAGGTTCCCGGCCGCCTTGACCGCGCCACCGGCGTTCGAAAAGGCCAGGGCGGATGCGGGCGCGCTGTCGGCGTCCAGCGCGATGTTGCCATCGAGTGCGAGGATGCGGCCGTTATCATTGCCGATCGTACCGGCCGCGATCGAGACATTTCCGGCCGCCTGGATGATGCCGCCCGAAGTGTTGTCCAGCGTTGTCATCAATGTGGCGGGAGCCCCTGCGGAGAGCGTGACGTTGCCGTCCACGCTGACCAGGGTGCCAGCGGTGTTGGCGAGGCTGGCCGCCGCAATGGTCAGATTGCCGCCCGCCTGCACCGCGCCGCCGCGGTTATCAAGGGCGGTCAGCGGCGTCGTGGCGTTGCCGTTGCCAATCCCGATGATGCCCCCTGCGAGGATCGTGCCGGCTTCGTTATCGAGACCTGCGGTGGAAAGCGCGAGGCTGGACCCGGCTTGGATCGTGCCATTGTCATTGGCGACCTGTGCCGCCGTCAGGACCAGCGCGCCCGCATCCCCCGTGCCGATGGTGCCGCCCGGATTGGACGTTGTGCCCCCGGTTCCAAGCGTCAGCCCGGTCGCGCCATACAGCGTGCCGGTATTGAGCAGGTCATCCGTCGTGGACACGTCAAGGCCCGCCGCAGTCGCGATCAGGCCGCTATTGGTCAGATCCGCCGCCGAAAGCGTGCCACCGCCACCAAGGGAAGCGATTTCGCCGCTGTTGAACAGGGAACCGGCCGTGACAAGAGTCTGGTTCCCCTGCGAGATGATCGTGCCCGTGTTGGCGAGCGACGTCGCATCAACCTTCAGGACACCGGCGGCATCCGCGTCCTCGATGGCGCCAGCGTTGGACAGGGCAGGCGATGCCGCATTCCCATGGACGGCAATCGTCGTGTCCCCGGCCAGCGCACCAATGGTACCCTTCGCGCCATTGACCAGGCTGGCCGCCGAAAGGGTCAGCCCGTTACCCGCCGTGATCGCCCCTTCATTATCGGCCGCCCCCGTGACCGACAGGTCAAGCGCGGTTCCTGCCTGAAGGGCAGCAGATGTGTCGCTGGCGTACTGGCCGGTCGTAAGGGTCAGCGCGCCACCCGCCTGGACCGCGCCATCCGTATTGGTGAACAGCCCCTGTCCCGACCCATTATCGGTGATGGCAACAGAACCGGTTTTCCCGACCAGGCCACCGGATGTATTGTCAACGCTCACCGCGCTGATCGTGAGATCGCGACCGGCCTCGACCAGACCGGATGCGTTCGTCAGGTGGTCAAGGGCCGCCCCCGTCGCATCGCGCGCAAGGCTGACGGATGTCCCGCCAAGAACCGTCCCGCCGGTATTGTCCAGCGCGGTCGTCACGATGGACATGAGGGTGGCTGCCTGCAGCCAGCCGTTATTATTGGCGACACTGGCGGCATCAATGTTCAGGCCACCATCCGTCACGATGATCCTGCCACCGGTATTGTCGAGGCTGGCGGCGGCAAGCTGCACCATGCCCGTATCACTGCCAAGCTGTCCGCCCCTGTTGGACAGCGCGCCACCCGCCGCAAGGCTCAGGCCGGCTGCCCCGTACAGCGTCCCCGTACTGGTCGCCGTACCGGCCGTGCGCACGCCAAGCGTGCCGGCGGCAAGGATGCTGTCACTATTGGCCAGCGTGGCGGCGTCGATCGTCAGGCTGCCCGATGCCGACCGGGATTTTATGATCCCCGTATTGGCCAGACCACCAGTCCCCGCCGCATTGAGGGTAAGGTTGCCCCCGGTGGCGATCAGCAGGGCGGATGATCCGTTGGCGATGTGGTCCGCCGTCACGGTCACGCCCGTGCCGCCACCCAGCGTGCCTTCGTTATCGACCGCCCCCGTGGCGGTAACGGCAAGGGCCTGCTGCGCCGTCAGCGAAGCCGTGGTGTCGGACGTATAGCTGGCCAGCGCAGCAGTCAGGCTGCCACCCGCCTGGATGGCCCCGCCATTATTGGTGACGGCCTGCGCCGACAGCGTCATGTCACCCGACTGGTCGAGGATCTTCCCGCCCGTATTATCCAGCGCGCCCACGACGGCAATCGAGGCCTGCCCGGTCGTGCTCGATATCTGGCCACCGGCATTGGACAGCGTGCTGCCGCTGGCGAGCGTCAGGCCCGCCTTTGCCGCAATCGTACCGGTATTGGCAACGGCCCCTGCCCGGGCAGACAGGCTGCCACCGGATGCGCCAATACCGCCGCTATTGTTCAATGCGCCCGCAGCCGTCAGCGAGAGCGCGCCTGCTCCAGCCGTTACCGTCCCGCTATTGCCGATCGCAGCGGCCCGGGCCGACAGCGTCGTGCCGGCACCGATGCTGCCGCTATTTTCAAGGACGCCGCCGGCCGCCAGCTGCATCCCGCCACCCGACTGCAGCGTTCCGCCATTGGCGACCTGCCCCCCCACCTGGGCCTGTACATTACCCGAGGCGGTCATGGAGCCATTCAGCACAAGGTCGCCAGCATCGGTGAGCGTCATGTCCCCGGCATTCGCCGCCATGGTGCCGTCCACCCGCACGCCGGCGCCGGCCTCGTTGACCACCATGTAGATCCGGTTGGCGTACATCCCGCCAAGGGCCGCCGTATCGATCGCGAATTCCGGTGCGGCCGTCCCGTCGGACGCCAGCGGATGGGCCGCGTTGGTGCCGTAATCAACCCGGTTGCGCCCGGCCACGATATTGGCCGTCTCCGCATTGACCTGCGCCTTCAGGGTCACCGAACGCGACAGGATGTCGAGCACCGGCACGGTAGTGAAGTCACCGCCCTTGCCCTCAAAAGTAATGTTGCCGCCCCGGACCGCGATGTCCTTCAGGTGCCCCGTCGCATCCATCTCCGGCGTGCCGGTGGCCAGCGTCACCCGGGCGGTGTTGATGAACCCGCAGCCGGCACAGGTAATGCCGTTGGGGTTGGCCACCACCACCGAGGCCTGGTGCCCCGCCACTTCCGTATAGCCCAGCATCAGGGTCGGCAGGTTGCCGGTCACCTCGTTGAGAATCAGGCTGGCGGCATGGTCATGCAGGTTCTCGTTGCCATAGACCACGCCGCCGATCTTCGTTTCGGTGGCCGTGGTGGCGTTGTTCAGGATCACGCCGCGTTCGGGCACGCCATATTCGAGAAAGTCGTTATGCGACACGCCCGCCGCATTCGGGGTGGCGATATTGACCTGATCGATACCGTTCTGGGTCTTGTCCAGCGTGGGTTCAGGGCCACCGGCATGGGGATCGACCACGATCTGCGGCTCGGCCTGCTGCGCCGAGGCCATGGAAACCGTCGAGGCCAGAAACAGGGAGGCCGCTGCAAACACATGCACGCAGCGCTGGAAAAGGGTCGGACCCGCAATGGTATCGGGCGCGGCAGTCCTGCGGCGCGTCTTCATCAGATCTTCGCTCCAACCTGAAACAGCGTGATCAGCCCTTCCGAGGGAAGCGGGCCGGTGTAAATTGAATGGGTCAGGGACACGTTCCAGAAGAACGGCCCCGTGGTCCTGCGCAGCCCCAGCCCGCCGCCCGCCATCTCGCCGCCCCTGAGCGCGGGCGGTGTGGAGGACGAGGCAAAGCCCGCGCGCACGACGCCGACATCAAGAGCGGCGTAAAGCTGGGTGCCCTCGATGACCTGATGGCAGATGAAGGCAAACTTCCCGCATTTCAGGCCTTTGGTGGGCAGCTGCCACGAGAAGTCGTTGCGCATGTAGCCGCCGTCATTGCCCAGCAGGATCTGTTCGAGGAAGCCGCGCACCGAATAGGGACCACCCACCTGCAGTTCATTGGTGGGGAACTGGTCGCGCGTGCTGTATTCGCCGTGTAGCGTGGTGTGCCACAGCACGCCGCGCGTGAGCGGCTTGTAGCCGTCGATATCCAGCGAAGGTTTGAGGTAGGAGGAATGCGGGTCCTGCCAGCCGGGACGGGTGAAGTTCGACCACGTGCCCGCGCCGTCCACCGCGACCTTGAGGCCACCGGTGATGTACCACACCCCGCCCCAGCCCTTGAGCGATTCACTGACCTGCACGTTGACGAAGGCCTGCCGTGCCGTCTCGGTGTCGATCACCGTATGGTTGATCTCGGAACCGAACGACTTGCGCTCGTAGCTGGCCTGGAAGGTGGTCACCCCGATGCGGTTGCGCAGCAGCACCCGCGAGATGCCCAGCCTCCAGTCCCGCCGGCCGCCGCCAAGGTGGTAGATGTCGCTGAGTGTCGCGAGCGGATAGTCATCCTGCGAATGCCACCACGACCCGAACACGGTCCAGTAGCCGAACGGGATCGAACCGTTGACCGACAGGTAGGACGTGCCCCGCTGCCCGGCATGGCCGACAAGTGAATGGTCGTATTCCACCGACCACAGGTCCAGCAGCCCCAGCGGATTCTCCGCCGTCAGCATGGCATGACCCGTCTCCTGCCCGGTGATCTGCTGGCCGTAATTGTCGAACCAGACCTGGCCATGCAGCACGCCACGCTTTGGCGCGGTCACCACCACGGTGGAGGAACCCGGTTTGCCGCCGGGTGCAATGCGCATGCGCGCGCCCCAGTGGCTCAGCCGGTTCATGTCCTCGATCCCCTGCTCCAGATCCCGCAGGTTGAGAATTTTCCCGTGCAGGCCGGGGAAGGCCATGACGGTCGCCAGCCGGGTCGGACGGCCCTTCAGCGCGACGCCCGCCAGCTTCCCTTCGATCACCACGATCCGCAGATGCCCGCTGGAAAGTTTCTGCTCCGGCAGGTAGGCCCGCGAGGTGATGAATCCCTGGCGGATATAGGCGGCATTGAGCGCGTTGATCAGCCCGTTGAGATCGCGCACCGCCATGCAGGTGCCGATATGCGGGCGGGTGAGCGCATCCGTCGTGCCGCGCGACAGGTGCTGCGCGCCCTCGACCGTGATGTCATGCACCGTAACGCAGGTCTTTGACGCCTGCGGCAGGGCAGCCGGCTTCTGCACCTGGATGTCGTTTGACGGTGGCGGCAGCGCGTCAAGCTGCTCCTGGTGCTGCTCGAAGCGCTGGAACTGGTCCTGCGACGAGCCCGGCCCCGCCGGCATCACGCCGCCGGGCAGGCCAGGAACCTGGGCCATTGCCACACCGGGCAGGACCATCACGGCTGCGGCCGCCCCCAACTGCCAGCGCATCATGCGCAATCCGGACTATGCCGCCTGCGTCAGGCAGGCGCTTTCTGGCTGGACCAGGTCTCGATCGCGCCAAAGGCGTCGGAGAAGTGGCTCATGTCGTAATTGATGGTGACCGTCCCACCGCCCTGCGCAGGCACGCGGCTGACGCGGATATGCCCGGTCTTGCCCGCCTTCAGCGCCGCGATCATGGCTGGCGTCGCCTGCAGTGTGGACAGGCACCCCGACGCATTACACACCAGATAGGGCAGGCTGACCGGCTTGCCGTTATCCATCGACAGGGTCGCAGGCTTCGTGAGGTCAAAGCCCAGCGGGGTCATGATGCTCAGCTCGTAGGGACGCGCGGTCATCGCCACCCTGTCGGTCGCGGCACGCGCCACGATCACCATGCCCAGCGGCACGGTCTTGCCCTGCTGCTGCATGCTCAGCTGCTGGGCCGCCACGCACAGCGCGGCCGCGCGCGTCGTGGGCGCATAGGTGCAGTTGGCCTGCCAGGCGCCAAAATTCTGCTGCGTGGTGATCGGCGACGGCTGGGCCGGGGCCTGCGGCGCACCAGCCGTCCCCGCAGACCTTGCAGGCGCTGGCGTGGCTGCCGGAGAAGGAACCGATGCCGTACCCGCCGCATGGGCAGTCCCCGTTAGGACCGCAGAAAAAAGAAAAGCACTCGCCACGGCCCTGAACTGCATCAGTACCCCCCTGAACGGTCAGCCTGACCGGCAATAACCGGTCGGTCCTGCATTGAATGGAACGTCGCCTTGAAAACGACATATTTCGTCATTCATGGATACAGTTTGACATAGAAGACGGCAACAGAAGAATTCATTCAACTAGCGGTTGAATAACGGCCTGTTCTATACATTTTATAAGAAACTCCCCTGATATAATCAGGGAGACTGTCTGGTATCCCTCCCTCTTTATTATATAGAATAACTGTTATTTACATAATACTCAGTTGCCATGACACCCGAGAGACGCGGAAACGACTCCGTGGAGAGCCATGCCCTGGTGACAGAGGCACCAGCACCAACGCCGGGGCTGCGGACGGGCAGCTCAGCCAGGCGGGCCGTGATATCCTGAAACAGGCGCGTGATAACACCTTTTGCACTGAGGCGGCCTCCTTGTCGGGTAGCCTGCCGAATACGACACCCGGACCTGTGTCCAGCGGTGCATGGAGAGATTTGTTCACCGTCGTAGAAATAGGCAGGGCGCGGCTATGCCTCATGCAAACACGTCATCATCCGCCCGACGCCAGGGCGGGCAGGAGGCGCACACCTGTCATCCTTCCCCGGCCATTGCACAGGACAGGCGGGAGGAAAGGATGGATGCATGACGGTTGCACAAAACAGGCCAGCCCATGAAATCATGGATACGGACGTCATGATGGTGGCCTTTCTGTGCGCATACGGCTGCCGGGCGTCAGGAAACGGGCCCGCCATCACATTGGCCGATGCGTCGAGGCGGGCCTTGTGGATGATGCCGCCTTCTGAATGCGCGTCAGTCACCAGCTCGATGGCCTGATGGGTAAAGGCTATGTTTTTTCCCGGACGGCAGTAACGACACAGCCGGATATATTGACGCCGATGCGGATAGCATCGTCAAGCTGCCGGCCTACGCCGCTTTGAAGAACGGCGGAGCCATACATTGCCCCGTCAATTTTGCGGCATATGCTCCAGACCGGGCCAATCAGGTTCATGGCGTGAGCCAGCCCTTCCACATCGTGACGGTCGAGGTTGCGGATAAACTCGCGAGGATCAACCTCCTCTATATACAGGCTCTGTCCCGGCATCACGAAGACCATATGAGGCTCCGGATGGGACAGGCGTGCAGTGGACTTGTTCCAGATGGGTGCCGCAGACGGAGCGGCCACCACGACCGATGATCACGTAGCCGCAACCCGTGACCACTGGACCGCGCCTGTTCATGGTGCACGAACTGGTCACGCCAAACGGCGATCCCCCACACGGGACCGTTGACATCGATAGCGGGATCAAGGGCCGTCCGGCTCCATACAGACGCAGGATTTTCTGCAAACCCTGCGTCTTTGCACCGGCCCCGGATGTGAAACGGAAATGCACGAAGCCCTCGATGGCCGCATTGCAGCGCATATGCCGCGGCATATCGCATCGCTCCATCGGTATGGTGCGTTATTCCATGTGCCGGAGCCTCAATGGGCGGAGAAACTTTCATCAAGCCACGCGCGCATCATCATCGACGACCAGGCATCCGCCTGCGCGTCGTACCGGCACAGGCCGGTTGCGGCCGTTGCCTCCTTTTCGGTGAAGCAGTGGACCGCATGACCGATGGCCAGAAACTGCCACGGGGCGGGACTGCCGCGCATTTCGGTCAGGAAGGCATCAAACTGGGGGCTGGTCGTGGTGTCGTCCGCCCCGTTCATGACCAGGACGCGCGCCCGGATCGCGTGCGCCAGGGCGGGGTCGTCCGTCGACAGATTGCCGTGGAACGCAACCACGGCGGCAATGTCCGCGCCGGACCGGGCAAGATCAAGCACCGCCGCCCCGCCGAAGCAGTAGCCGATGGCGGCAAGGCGGGTCGTGTCGATCGGTGCCTGCGATGCAAGCGTCCTGAGCTGCGTCAGGGCAAAGGCCGCCCGACGACGCATCATGGGACGGTCAGACAGCAGAGGAGCAACGGCGTCACGTGCGCCGGCAGTGTTCTTCGGGCGGATCGTGGCGCCATACATGTCCGTCAGCAGGACCACGTAGCGTTGCCCCGCGACGCCTTCGGCCTTGCGGATGGCATTCGCGTTCAGGCCAAACCATGCAGGAACCATCAGCAGCGCCGGCCGCCGCGCGGTCGTCGCGTCGTCATAGACGAGGACGCTGTCATAGCGCGTGCCCTCGAATGTCCATGAGACTGGCCTGTCGACCATGCGCGCACTGGCGTGCCCGGCAACAAGAGACGGCAGTGCAGCGATGACGATATGACGCAAACGGATCATTGAGGTTTTCCTTCCGGGCATCAAGGCAGTGGGAGAGGTTACCGCATACGCCGTGTGCTTCTTCGACACGACGAGGTGAAGTCATCATGCAAACGGAGCGCCAGGACGCAATGACCGCTTTCGGAAATCTCCATGGCGACCGTCACCCTCAATATCGTGCAGCGTATCGCGCGGTCCGGCCCTGACCACGTCCTGCACCGCGGCGCCGGGATGGGGCCTGTCACATGCCGCGGGCCCGCTTTCGGTTTCAGCGGCTTTTACGGCGGCATTCGGTCTGCTCTATGTCTTCCGCGGCCTGCTGCTTCTGGCGACGTTCCGGCTGCCAAAGGACATGTCACGCCGCCCCTGGCCGTCACCCTCATCCTTCGGGACGCGACCCTGCAATCAGAACATCAACAAGGCGTTTCGCCCGTGTTTCCCAGCCGGGGCCTGTCGCGTAGTTCGAAACACCACCGAGAGCGCACAGCAGGTCTACCGGTTCAATGTCAGGGCGGATGTCACCACTTTCCATGGCGCGGGCGACAAGCCCGTCAATCGCAGCGGTAAGAACGGTGCGGGAGTCCGCATAGATCGCGTCCGTTCCGCCCAGGAGGCTGTTGAGCGCGGGGGCGATCACCTGCTTGGTCGCGATATAATCCACGAACAGGTTCAGCCACGCACGCAGCGCTGCCACGGGCGGCTGTGTCCCTGCCAGATGGGTGGCTGCTGCGGCGAGCCTGTTCAGTTCATCGCGATAGACCGCCTCGATCAGGGCATCGCGGTTGGCAAAATGTCGATAAAGCGTGCCGATCCCCACACCGGTACGCCGCGCGATCTCATCGAGGGGAATGTCGATTTCGCCTGATCCAAAGGCGCTCCTGGCCGTTTCCAGCAGGCGTTCGCGATTTTTACGTCCATCGCTGCGTGGCCTGCGACGGCGCGTCTGGTCCTCTTCCACGTCTTTCCCTCTTGTTAAACGGATGGATGCTCCGTATATAAATAAGCGGAGCATGCTTCCACATAACTCCCCGGGCGCTCTTTCCGCAAGGAAATGGCGCTCCCTTCATGCTGGAGGCCTATCATGGCACAGACTATGACACAGCAGTTTGGCGCAACATCCACAACCGAGGATGTCCTGCACGGCGTCTCCCTTGCCGGCAGGCGCGTTCTCGTCACCGGCGTTTCAGCAGGGCTTGGTGTTGAGACAGCCCGTGCACTGGCAGCCCATGGGGCCACGGTCGTGGGCGCCGTACGCAACCTTGCAAAGGCGGAACACGCCACCACACAGGTCCGCGCTGATGCGGAAAAAGGCGGCGGATCGTTTGAACTGCTTGAACTTGACCTCGCGGATCTTGCAAGCGTTCGCGCTGCCGCGGACCGTCTGAATGCGGCAGGCAAAGCGTTCGATCTGGTCATTGCCAATGCGGGCGTGATGGCCACCCCCTTCGGCCATACGAAAGACGGGTTTGAAACCCAGTTCGGCACCAACCATCTGGGGCATTTCGTGCTGGTCAACCGGATTGCCGGCCTGCTGCGGGCAGGCTCGCGTCTGGTCAATCTTTCCTCCGCCGGGCATCGTTTTTCGGATGTCGATCTCGCCGATCCGAACTTCGCACACACGCCTTACGATCCATGGGTTGCCTACGGCCGGTCAAAGACCGCCAATATCCTGTTCGCGGTTGCTTTCGATGCCCGGCATCGGGCTCAGGGTATACGGGCCACTGCCGTTCACCCTGGCGGGATCATGACGGAACTGGTGCGCCACCTGCCACAGGGCGAACTTGAAAAAATGGTGGCGCAGATCAACGCGCAGGCTGCTGCTGACGGCAAACCGCCCTTTGAGTTCAAAACAATCCCACAGGGCGCCGCGACCTCGGTATGGGCTGGTGTTGTTGCAGACGCCAATGCGGCAGGCGGGCATTATTGCGAGGACTGCCACGTCGCACAGGTCATTCCCAATGACGCGCCCAAAGGACTGCTTGACGGGGGTGTGCGTGCCTATGCTGTCGATCTGGCACATGCCGAGGCCTTGTGGGCAAAAAGCGAAGAAATGACTGGAGAGCGGTTTACGTCATAATTTCCATCAGCGTTCCATCCTGATCTGAAAGAAACCTGCGGTCCACCAGGTCAGGCTCCCCTATGAATGAACTAACAATTTCCTGCCTGTCGATCCGCCTTACATGCCCGGTAGATCGACAGGTTGCGTTTCCTTTGTCACCCCTCAGGCTGTATTTTCCTGGCCGGCAGGAAGGCACCGATATCGACGTCATCAAATAATGGTTCTGCTGCAGTGATCTCCGTCCTTTAGCCGGACATCAGGGAAAAGGCGGCCAGTATTCCTCGAACATCAACGATCCTGTGGATTTTTGTGGTCAGTCAGCCACGGGACGGCCTGATCAACGACCGGGAATGTCGCACTACGGAATACCAGCACGGTAAGGCAACAGGCGGGTGGCTGTTCGCGGGGGCATCAAAGTGGTTACGCTGTAAGCGAGAATGCTGCCTGCCTGCTGATTTTATTTAGCAGACAGGCAGATGAGCGAGGAAAGCCTGTAGTTCCCGACACAGGAAATCTGATACGGACAAACCTTCGCATTCGCTCCAGCATAGTCAGATGATAAAGGACCGGAGTTCCATCACGTCCCGTTTGGGCGCTATCCCGAACCTGCGAACATAGTCCCGACTAAATTGCGACGCGCTTTCGTAACCAACTTCAAACGCCGCGCGCGAGACATTGACATCCTCTGATACCATGAGGCGGCGCGCCTCAAGCAGTCGCAACTGCTTTTGATACTGGAGCGGCGTCATGGACGTCAGTGTCTTGAAATGCTGATGGAAGGACGAGAGGCTCATGCGTGCAACGGCAGCAAGATGCTCGATCCGCACCGGCTTTGTAAAATTCGCGCGCAGCAGATGAATGGCTTCCGCAACCCGTTGCAGGTGACTGTCAGGCAGGACGAGTTTACAGACTTCACCCGCATGGGGTCCGGTCAGAAGCCAGAAACAGATTTCCCGCATGATCGCAGGCCAGAGGACCGGAGGCGCCATCGGATTATCGAACAGCCGTATGAGCCGCCGGACGCAGTCGGCCAGATCTTCAGAAAGTTCGGCGACGAATACTCCAATTCCCTGATCATTCGACGGTAAAGGTGGCTGCGTCAGTTGTGTCATGACCTCACGAAGGATACCTGCATCCAGATCCAGGGTGATGCCAATATATGGGCATGCGTGACTTGCCTGCGTCACACGGCTGAGAGCGGGCATTTCGACGCTAACCAGCAGGAAGCCCATGGCGCCATACGCGAAGATGGCGTCGCCAAACTCTACCTCCTTCGCGCCCTGAAGGGTAATACAGAGTGATGGTTTGTAAACCATGCCATTCGGTGACGTCTTTCCGCTCAGCCTGATGATATTCAGGCCGTCGAAAGACGTCGTGAAAAGCCCGTCTGTGCCACAACCCCGCCCGTCCAAATAGCAAGTTACAGCCCTGGCGAGAGATGAAGACATTTCTTGCTCCAGCCAAAATTCCAACAGTTCCCATCTACACGCGGCTCATCGTCTGAGCCAGAGCATTACAGGATCGGGCAAGAAATTTGAGAGTTCGGGCATTCGTCCTGTCGCCGTGTACGCCTAAATATGGGGTATCTGCCGGGATCAATGGCGCGCTGCCGTCGAAATACCGGCCTCCTCTCCCCGAAGAGAATTCCTTGCTGATACAGGAGCCCAACATGAGAAAATGGACGACATCAAACATTCCAGACATTCGCGGGCGCTCATTCGTCGTGACCGGGACGGGCGGCCTCGGGTTTGAGGATGCGCTGGCGCTCGCGCGCGCCGGAGCAACGGTCATTCTCGCCGGACGAAACCCCGGCAAAGGCGCGGACGCCGTTGCCCGGATAAAAAGGGAAGCGCCCAAAGCTTCCATCAGCTTTGAGGTTCTTGATCTGGCTGATCTTGCGTCAATTGCCGCGTTTGGTGAACGTCTGCGCAGCCAGAACGACCATCTCGACGTGCTGATTAACAATGCAGGGGTGATGATGCCCCCCACACGCAAACTCACCCCGGATGGTTTCGAACTGCAGTTCGGAACCAACTATCTCGGGCACTTCGCACTGACCGCGCATTTGCTATCCCTGCTTCGCAAGGGTCGCAATCCGCGCGTTGTAACGCTCTCCAGCATCGCGGCACGTGACGGCCGGATCGCATTTGATGACCTTCAGGCTACACATGATTATAAGTCCATGCCGGTTTACAGCCAGTCCAAGCTGGCCTGCCTGATGTTCGCACTGGAATTCCAGCGTCGCAGCGAAGCCGGACATTGGGGGGTAACCAGTATCGCCGCCCATCCTGGTATTTCGCGGACAGACCTTCTTCCTAATGGTACTGGCGCCTCAAGCATCTTCAGCATCGCGCGACGGGTATTGTGGTTTCTTTTCCAGCCAGCTGCCCAGGGCGCGCTGCCGACCCTTTTCGCCGCAACGTCACCCGAGGCAAAGGGGGGCGGCTATTATGGCCCCGACAGACTGAGCGAGACGCGCGGATATCCCACCGCCGCCAGAATACCCCCCGCCGCACTCGACCGGGAGGCTTCAGCCCGTCTGTGGGATATTTCTGAAAAGCTAACCCATGTGCGCTTCGGATAAGCAACATGCACAGGACTTTGCTGCTTGCCGCCTACATCTGGCTGACCTTCAGTGGAACACTACATTTTCTCGTCGACGTCGTCTCACAATACGTGCGCCACAAGCGTGTACCGGGACCGGAGACAACCCTGTATTATGGCCTCAATACGTCATTTGCACTCGGCCAGGTTGTCTTTGGTCTCCTCTGCCTCTGGCTGACGTGGCAGGTGCCAGCACTCGGTGATCAAAGAGCGGTCACAGCGATATCATTTGCCGCTGCCGCAGGCTGGATTGCGATCACGTTCACCTTCATGCGTTATTGGGAGCCGAAGATGAACATTTTGGTGTTCCTGGTCTTACTGGCTGGTGCGACCCTTATTCGCTGAAAGTCAGGTGCAGCACACATCACGCTCGTGATCGGGCAATAAAAATGTCGACAAGTCGCTTTGTACTGGTCACCCGGTCGGTCCGGCAGAAGAATTCGAAACGCCCGCCAGAGCACGCACCAAATCAAGCGGCGCAATATTGCCGACGGACAGAACGCGGCCCGCACTCTCGACGCCAAGGAGGTTCCGGCCGGCTTCCGTCCCGAACAGACCGTGCCGGACGCCGGTATCCATGAAGTTAACACAGGCCGCCACCATATCGACCAGAATCTCACCGGAACCTGGTACCAGGTCGGGTTTCTCGACTGGAGAGAGAGCGAGAGAATTTCTGGACCTCCCGGTTCGCGCATTACGGTTGCGGATGACCGCGGATCCACGATCGGGCAGGGTCAGGTGATGGATCTGTCCGGTCGGCACGCTCGCGCCGTTGACGGCCTGATGGATTGCCTCGAAACGCACCAGCACGAATGTCATGAAGACCCGCACCCAGACCTGCACGACGTTGTGTTTGCCGTGTATTTCAGGATCACCAGAGCTGTCGTTATACAATAACCACATTATCACCCGCTCCAATGGGAACGACGGATAACGCTGCAAAAATTGCCTCTGTGGAAATGCGCATCCTTGTCAGCCAGGACGTCGGCTTTCACGTTACCAAATGTTGTTTCTGGCTTATGTTTGATACCCTCGTAGAACGCCTGAATAATGTCTTCCTTGAAATGCGGTGTACGAGGAAATGCCCTGACGACCGTGTCTCGTTCAATAGCCGTATATTCATCATAGGTAAGCCCGAGGACATCCATTTCCACACCTGCAGTCACGAGAGCGACAATCGGATGCATATGTTTGGGGATGCCGGGCGTGGTATGCAGTGCAATCGCCGTCCAGACCAGGTCAATATCCTGCGGAGCAATCCCACGACCGGAAAGAAACGCCTTCGCCGCGTTGGCTCCATCCACTTCGAAACGCTCATGGGGACTGCTGTAAGCCGCCATTAATCCAAGATCGTGAAACATGGCCCCCGCGTAAAGTAGCTCACGATCGAAATTCAGGCCTCTGTGTGCACCGGCAAGGGCACCGAACATATAAACACGGCTGGAATGGTTGAACAGAAGCTCTGTTTCGGTGTCGCGCACGAACTCGGCAATCTCTTTCACCAGTTTGCTGTCGGGTATCTTGATGGTGGGCATCGGTTTGCCTTTCCCTGTATGTCTGCCGGAATCATATCTTTTGGATACAATGTCTCCTATGATCGTGTGACGACGGAACAAGACATTTTACGTCATGGCTGGACACAGAAAGAACATGCGCAAAATTGGCATTCTAGCGCTCCCCGGTGCACAGATGCTGGATATTTCAGGTCCACTGGATGTGTTCGCAGAAGCCAATATCCAGATCGGCTATAAAGCGTATGCTCTTTTTGTCGTGGGTGTCTCTGACCGGCCGATTGAATCCTCATCTGGAATGCGGTTTCTACCGGACTGTACAGTAGATGATGCTTTCGATCGGTTCGATACCCTTCTTGTTGCCGGTGCGCCGGGTTTGAAAAACACCCGTTATGAAGCGAAAATTGTCGACTGGATTGGTCGTGTCGCACCAAATTGCCGTCGTTATGGCTCCATCTGTACGGGCGCGTTGCTCTTGGGGGCATCAGGTCTTCTTGATGGTCGGCGAGTGACGACCCACTGGGCCGTAGTCGATCAACTTGCTCTGGCATGTCCTGCTGCAGAAATCGAGCCCGATGCGCTCCACGTGCGAGATGGACCGCTCCGCACAGCCGCCGGCGTGACTGCCGGCCTTGATCTTGCACTATCTCTGGTCGAGGAAGACTGTGGTCTGGCGCTCGCAAAAGACGTCGCGTCCCAGTTAGTCATGTTTTTCCGACGGCCTGGAGGTCAGTTGCAGTTCAGCAGACGGGGTGAAGTCAGACCTGCCGGACGCTCGGTCATCCAGGATATTCAGAGATGGCTCATTGCTCATCCGGACGAAGACGCCCGTACGGCGACACTTGCGAACCGGTCGGGGCTCAGCGCGCGCCATTTCGCACGTATTTTCAGTCAGGAATTAGGCATGACCCCAGCTCGATGGGTCGAGCAGATCCGCATTGATCTTGCGCGTGGCAGACTGGAGGCCGGGGACTATCCCAAGCAAGTCGCTGTTGCTTTTGGTTTCAAGGACATCGACACATTTCGTCGCGCTTTTCAACGGCAAACGGGCATCACACCCGCAGTCTACCGACGACGATTTGGGGGAATGGATGAACAAACAGAGACATAAAAATGGCCAACGGTTATTCGGCCCAGAGGCATAGATCTATGTCATCCCCCACGACCGATAACGACGGAGCACATGCCCCTGGTCCAGGGACTATCCTGAATTTTGTGCGGTGCAGTGATAATCTGCTCGAAGAGGAGCCCCCGCATGAGCATTGATAAAGAT
>NZ_BDLU01000080.1 GCF_006538165.1 Komagataeibacter diospyri | reverse complement strand
ATCTCTTGAATCGCTCATGATTCATAGCTGAACCAGAATAGAAATATTCAGCAAGGCGGCAGTCGCCGGGTGCTTACGAGAATGAAGCGTTGCGGCCGGACTTGTTTGCGGATGAAGCCGAGCAGCGCTGGTGGCGTCACACGCTAAGCCGCTTTCTGTCATCGGTCGATGTGGTCGCGATCGCGACGGATACGATGCGTGCGCTGCGAGAGAAACTACTCGAGACGAACGAACTGGTCAGCAATGCGTCGACGCGCTCGGTGTCGGTGTCCTGGGAGTCATCGCGCGGAGTCACGCGCAGCCTCCTTGCCCGCGAAGGTGTTGATATCGAGAAGGGCGTCGACGCACAGATGCTATCCCACTCCGAAGCGCTCTACGAGAATGTGGTGGCCACTTCTTCGGATAGCGGAGCTAAGGCGCTTGCTGTGCTCTGGGGGGACATCTTAGCGACGATCGCATTCTATGACGCGCATGCCGATATCCTACACGATAAGGTCGAGCAGCCGGTCTGGGGACATGTCAGCAACGCCATTGAGTGCATCGCCGGTGCCGCAACCTATGCGCCTGGTGTCGATGGTATGCCGTCGGTCGACGAACTGCTCGACGTGTTGCGGCGATTATGGGCGAGCCGTTTCCCTGAGGTCAAGGATAAGGGCGAAGATTCCAGCCTAAGCTGGAGTAATTGGGACGTCCGCGTCTACGCAGGCGACGCTTACGTCTCGCTTGCTGGAAGGTTCGGTGCAGATCACCGTGAAATAGTCGACATGTTCGACGCGGTCCTTGCCGATCCCGTACCACAGGTCCGCCTGCAAGCGGTGCAGAACCTTCAAGTGTTGAGCCACGTTGCACCCGAGAAAATGTGGGCTCTGGCTGAGCGTATTGCACAGAATGAGTCACATATCGATGTGCTCGGTCATCTTCTGCATGATGTCATCCCGCGATTTATCTGGCGCGATGTTGAGAGGTGCAAGATGATCATCGAGATCGTGCGTGCTCGCAGCGAGACGATCCACCGCGACGACAAATCTGGCCGTGACACAGTTGCCGAACAACTCGGAAGTCTAACTGCGCAGCTCTGGTGTTGGCAGAATGAGGCCATGGCGCTCGAGTGGCTTAAGGCATGGGGCAGTGATCCTGTTGCACACCACGAGTTTTGCACTGCCTTCTTGTCTATGTTGCGCGGCGCCTTCTTCGCACGCTACATGGATGGCGAGAAGCGCGATACTGGGCTTTCTGATCGCTCGCAACAGGCGGCGATGATCATCTTGGATGCATGCTTGGCGACTGCAGAAGGCAGCTATACCGCAGTTACGAGTGGAACGGTCGATGACGCTGAGCGCAATGCCGCGATAGCTACTTATAACGCGGCAGAGACAGTGATCGGCCACCTGATGAGCCAGCTTTATTTTGGCTCGGGTGCGTATGCCGACAATCGCGAAGGGCTAGTCGGACTTATATCTCCTAAAGAGATGCATCGGTTTCTTGTCAATTATCGTCCGATGCTCTCCCTGCTTGCGGCGTCGCATGAGCCCTCGACGCACCATCATCTCGTTCAACTTTATGAGTTTCTAATCCCTGGCGATCCGGTCGGTGTGTTTGACAGTCTCCATGCACTGCTCACTGGGGTAGCCAAACGAGCAGGCTATCATCATGAAAGTCTCGCTGCATCGGTGATCGTGCGGATGATCACTCGTTATATCGCCGATTACCGCTCGATCTTCGAAGATGATGCTCGTCGCATCGCACTCATCGAGATCTTACGCCTGTTTTCCGACGTCGGTTGGCCGGAGGCATTAAAGCTGCTCTATGATCTCCCCGACCTGCTTCGCTGAAGATGACCTGGCCCTTGATATCACAACAAGGCAGCAGACGGTCTCTAATCCTGCCTGAACTTTCTGTCCATTTGAAGAAGGCAAATAGATAGACAACTGTCGCCTTATGGCAGACATCCACGCGGTTGTGACGGTTGCCATAAGGCGACATTACCAGACGGACCGCGATAGATCGAGTTTGGGACTCATCAGCCACACGCGCACCTAAGCAAGATTGACAGGTCTCGAGTGTAGCCGACGTTCACGAGAGGGACGTGGCCAGCCAAGCAAGAAGCGCACGTGTTCACCCACGGGCGACTGCCGTAAGGGAGGGCGCCCTTCAAGTGAAGGTCGCCATGCATAATCTTAAAGTCCTTATTTTTTCCCTAACTGGGCATCTAAAGCATGAGTATGATCAACGCATCTACACATCCCTCCAAACGCAAGGTCAACGAACAAGCAATCCAGCGATTGTTCGCACGGTTGGCCAAGCAAAATGCGCTGCTTGCTGCGATTCAAGGTACTGAAGCAGTCCGCCAAGCTGCCACCGCTCTCAGGGGACCGCATGTCATTCCTGCTCTGTCCATCGACTCTTTGCAGCGGGAGCGAATTATACTTGCTGCTGACGAGGCGTTGAACGCGCTCGGCGATGTTGAAATCATATCCGACAATACTAGCATTTCGCGTAACCCCGGAGAGATACTTCGCCCGGACTTCGTGCTCTTCAATCGCAAACTTGGGCGGCTTATCCTTGTCGAGTTGAAGGACGACAAGCAACCTGAACGCCAGGCTGTTACGGAATTGCTCGCATACGAACGCGAATTACGGAACCATTTTCCTTTCATGGGTGGAATGGACGTTGTGTTTGTTCTCATCGCGCGCGAGTGGGGTGATCTCCTCAATCATGCTTATGCGGCGCTTGCGGCACGAGGCCGCCCATCGCTGCTGGCACTCACTGTGTCGGGGGAAGAACCAGATTTGGCATTCACGGTGCGAACCGATCAGGCTTGGTATCGTCACTTCCAGGTTCATATCGCACCAGCGGCACTGAGATCGCGTACCTATCGTGTACAGTTTAAGGATGTGGACCCAGAAGCATCTTGGCTGGCACTGAGAGAAGCCGGAGATCTCATGCGCCAAGCAGCAGACCGGGCCGGCCAGCATGGCTTTAGCTGCATCTGGGAAAATGGATACAATAGTAACGAGGTCGGGATTATCATATATGCGGTGGATCCCGCGCATCTCCATATTCCGGTCGACCCGGTAAATCCGACTCGCGACAGTGACTTCGCGTCTTTTTTCAGCAACTTCTTCTCGACTAACGAGATGCGGTTCGAACCTGGGCTAGAAGCAATCCTCCTGCCCTGGCGTCAGGCATTGCGGAATCGTGCGACGATCGAGCATTTGCGAGACGGCACTTGGCACGATGACATGACTTGGCTTGAGGATCACGGTAACATCGTCACCGGATATCAGTATTGGGGGATGGTTGCCGACTTCGCGGGGCAGATCGGAACAAGTGCTGCCGCCCGGGAACATTTTCATCTCGATCAATCTGTCGGCGTCGGTTCCCCAGTGGTCGGTCTGCAAATCATCACAGCAATGACCGGCAGCCAACCGTTTTTTGGAGGGCGCATCGGGGCGCGATCACTTTTTGAAGTCGGCGTCTTGCTGCAAAGTGCTATGACGCTGGCCCAGCAGGGTTCAATCGATCAGGCAAAATGGATATGGGTGAATTGCAAGCTCGCTGTTTACAATGCTGAGCTAGCCGATCTAGCACGCAGTTGGGTCGATCCAAGCGGGCCTATGGAGCCGCTCTACCTCTTCGCCGAACCTACTGCAGAAACTGCGGAAAACATAAGACAATTTGGCGATTGGCTGCTTAAAGAACTCGATGAGTCGCCTTTGTCTGGCATCTTTAGAGCGGCCTTTAACGCGGGATTCACACCGAGTCTATCGCCAACTTGCTCTGCAGAGGCATATTGGCAAGTCTGCCTAGACCTGTGCGCGTCGATAGACCAGCATCAAGATTCCCGAGATAAGTGGGCTACTGCGATCACTTCGCTGCCCGAGTGGCTTCAATCCTGCGAGACCGCCTTCGCCCTGTTCGAAAGGATGTCTGCCACGGTTGATGCTAAGCAATGCATGCCTATTCTGGTCGACCTCAGCGATGCTTGGATACCGCCGTTACGTCGTCGACAGGTTCTCGCCCATAACGTGGCTTTCGATGTCGAGGATTTACGGCACGGCATTGATGATATGTTGCGCAATTTACCCGAGGGCCAACTGCCCTGCATACTTATTGGTGCAGATGGGGGAGTGGGTTCAAGCATCATCGACCAGCCCGAAACAATGGCTCCGCTCGATTACACGCAGCAGGTCGCGGTGCTTAATCGTGCTTCAGGCCGCGATCTACTCATCGTGCTCGACTGGAGCGAGTTAGCAGATGGAACGCTTAAGGCGCTTCGCAGCAACATAGACGGAAAAATCATAGAACTTCATGAGTGGGGGTATGGCTCATTCAATTCCTTGAGGAGAATCGACAACCACTGGCTCGGCGAAAAAATTGATTTCAGTGACGATGGCCTATACCATCCCGGAACAGCAGGTGCGCGTTTTTTGGAAGTCAAACATTCGAAAGATATTGCTCCAGAACTCGCAATTGTCATTAATACTACCCAACCGCTCGATAGAACTGTGACGCCATACTACGAGATGAATCCGGGAGCCTTCACATATAAAGGCGTCTGGCTCGGCTACATTATCGTTGATGTGGCTCTTGATGGCTCTTTCGAGCGACATACTCTACTATTCGACATTTGTGATCCAGCTAGCCAAAATGCATTATCTCATATGCGAGCGCAGGCGCACATTCATTTTTTGCATTGCGATCCATCAGGTAACGTTGTTGCTTTCCGCGAAATCAAAAACACTTTCTCTCTCGACAATATCATAGAACTAGCATTGCAGATTTGTCCCGGCACGGCACAAGGCAACGCCCGACGCATTCTGTGTGATAATAAGGCCGACGCCCAAGAACATCTGGAAAGCGGCCTTGCAGCGAATTCAGCACAGATCAAATGAGGTAATTGGGCTCACAGGGAGAGCGCGTACGAAACTTGTGTACCATGCAAGCTCATCAGCAGCAAAGCGTATGGCTGCTTTCGGTCATCCTTTCCCAGTAATCGACATTCCCCCCATTGCGGTCGTAATTTCGGGTAGGTGACAGTGCGCCATACTCCGGGATGAGGGGTAAGGTGTTTTCTGCGGTTGCATGGGATCCCGCGTGGGAAGTCGTGATCCGAGGAAGAGTGAGGCTTCGCCTGCTGTGCCGAATAACCGGCATTAGAGGAGAGTTTTCCATGACCACGACCACCATCCTGCCCTCTGCGCCTCGTGGTGCAACTCCCGGCGGCTTCAAGATCGATCCCTCCCGTGGCGGCCGCAATGCCCGCGTGTCTTCGGAGTGGTTTTCCCGCCCTGACGACGAGCGCTACCTGTCACTGTCCGACCTGCACGCCGCGACCCTGGCCCGTGCCGAGCGCGCCACCGCCCGCACGGTGGAAAGCCGCGCCATCCGCGTGGAAGCATCCCGCGACAATGCCGAACGCCTGACCCTGACCGTGCCGGGACAGAATGGGCCGATCGCGCCCACCCACTGGTCGTTTGGCCAGATGTGCAACCTGGTCGGCGCGCCATCGTCCTATCTGCGCAATCTTCCCGCTCCACTGGCGGCGATCAATCTGCAGCACGGCCTGCTGTCGCACCGCGCCGAACTGGTCAAAACGCTGGAAACCGAAGACGGTCGGGTGGAACTGCGCGCCGTCACCGGTCCGGATTACGGTCGCATCTGGGACCACGAACTCGTGGGCGCGGTGCGCAAGATCGCCGGCGACGGCACAGGCGATACCAACTGGAAGGTGCCGGGCGTGATCGACTGGGCCACTATGACCCATAATCCGTATGTGGACATCACGAAGGAAACCACCACGCTCTACGCGTCAGACAGGGATGTATTTTTGTTCCTTGTTGACGATACGCATCCGATCGAGGCCGGACGCCTGCCCAATGGTGACCCCGATCTCTATTTCCGGGGCTTCTATGCATGGAATTCGGAAGTCGGCAGTAAAAGTCTTGGTATTGCGTCATTCTACCTGCGTGGCGTGTGCCAGAACAGAATGTTGTGGGGCGTGGAGAATTTCGAACAGATCACAATCCGGCATAGCAAGTTTGCAGCCTCCCGTTTCGTGCATCAGGCGACACCGGCCTTGCGGAATTTCGCCACGGCCAGCCCGGCCTCGTTCGTCTCAGGCATTCAGGCCTCGCGCAAGGCGTTGGTGGCCAGGAGTGATGAGGATCGTGAAAGTTTCCTGCGCCGTCGCGGGTTCTCGAAACCGGAAACCAGCAAGATCATCGAAACCGTGCTGCACGAGGAAGGGCGCAAGCCCGAGAGCGTGTTCGACTTCGTGCAGGGGATCACGGCGCTGGCCCGCACGAAAACCAATCAGGATACACGGCTCGATCTGGAAGAGAAGGCCCGCAGGCTGATGGAGCGTGCGTCCTGAAAGATGCTTCTCCGTCTTTCCGTCAATACGTTTTTACGAGCCCGGCCACAGCGCCGGGCTTTTTCGTTTCGGGAGTTTTTCCGATGGCTGATTTTTTCACGCATTTTTCCTGCGTTCTCGACGTGGGCACGGTGGACAATGCCGCAAAGGCGCTCGATCTCTACAACGCGTTCATGGATGAGCTGGCGGCGGAAGATCCGCCCTCTGACGGGTTCCGGCTTTCCGTAGAGCCGGAATATGGTGGTACCAAGCTCTGGATGCGCGATGACGTGACCGGTGATCCGCAGCAGGTCGTGGAATTCGTGCTGCGCTGCGCGCGGACCTTCCGGTTGCGGGGCCGATGGGGATTTCAATGGGCCAATACGGGCTCACGCCCCCGGATCGGCACCTTCAGTGGCGGCGCGCATCTGCTTGACCTTGGCAGGCGCAGGACGATGTCATGGATGACCACCGATCGCTGGCTGGCGATCGCCCTCGACGGAGGCGATCCCGAAACAGAAGGGCAGGGGTAATGGCCTCGCATGATGCAGGCGATCTCGCCCGCCGTCTGGCGGAGAACGCAGAGGCGGTGTGCCGGCGGTATCTGTCCGCCGGTCGCCGTCATGGCAATTACTGGCTGGTCGGTGATGTGCGCAACACGCCGGGGCGGTCGCTGTTTGTCCGGCTGCACGACACTGCCAACGGCAGGGCCGGAAAATGGACCGACGCGCAGTCCGTCGAGCATGGCGACCTGCTCGACGTGATCCGCGAAAGCCTCGGTCTGGTGGATTTCCGCGACGTGGCCGATGAGGCGCGCGCCTTCCTGAGCCTGCCGCATCCTGATCCGGTATCGTCGTCACAGGATCGCCCGGTCCGTGAACGTGGCTCCGCCAGTTCTTCGGACGCCGCGCGTCGACTCTGGGCCATGTCCGGGCCGATCACGGGCACGCCCGTAGAAGCGTATCTCCGTAGACGCGACATGACGCTTTTGCACGGAGCCGGAGCCCTGCGCTTCCATCCACACTGCTACTATCGCCCGGACGAGGACGGTCCGACCGAGACTTGGCCGGCCATGATCGCTGCCGTCACCGACCTCGACGGCACGCTGACCGGCGTGCATCGCACCTGGCTGGCGGCGGAAGGGCGTGGCAAGGCGCCGGTCGATCACCCGCGTCGTGCTCTGGGGGGCCTGCTCGGCCATGCCGTGCGTTTCGGGGTGGCAACTGACGTGCTCGCCGCCGGGGAAGGCATCGAGACGGTGCTTTCGCTACGGCAGGTTCTGCCCGATCTACCATTGGCCGCATGCCTGTCCTCGGTGCATCTCGCCGCCCTGATCTTTCCGCCACTGCTGCGCCGGCTCTACGTCCTGCGCGATGACGATCCGGCCGGGGATCAGGCGCTGGCGACGCTGCACGCTCGCGCAGATGACGCCGGGATCGAGTTGATCGGCCTGTCGCCACAACTGGGCGATTTCAACGATGATCTCCGTGCTCTCGGACGCGGTGCGCTACGGGCGATTCTGCATCCACAACTTGCGCCATCGGACGTGGCACGGTTTCTGGAGGCCACCGGCACCTGAGCGGGCCGGAAAGAGGGGCTGGTCGTCCCGTCTTCTGGCGGCGGCCCTGTCCTGCCTCCCGTTCGGGAGGTCCGCGCCTTGGCCTTTCATGTGGGGAGCGGGCGTCAGCCGGGCCGGGCCTGCAATGGCGGGACCGGCTATTTTCCGCCGCGCGGGCTTCGCCGCGCGCTTTGCATCGCGAAGCAAAATAGCCAGCTCCCTGCCATCCTTCGCTGCGCTGCGGCCGCGCGCGAGCGCGCGGTTCCGGCCTGTCCCTGGTCTGCCGCTATCCGCCCCCGGAAAGGCCGCGAAGGGCGCGGCCGGAGACTTGGGAGGACCGCATCATGACCCGCACCGATGATTTTGAACCGCCGCACGCCGCTTCATCCACCGGCCATGTGCTGGCTGAACTCCAGATGTATGGCTACCGTCCCTTCGAGGCCGAGCCGGACCCGAGGCCGCTGCCCGAAGCGCCGCGCATCGGGGGTGCTGTGGCCGACATCTTCGACGCCATCGCCGCGACGCTGACCGACACACGGTTGGAACCCGACCTTGAAGCGCTGCTCTGGTCTGCCGTGAACATCTTCCGCCGCATGGTCGGCCAGGTTGAACGTGAGCTTGACCGCAACGAGCAGGCGCAGAAGCGCGGGCAGCAGGAGCAGGACGGCAGCGAGATCCGCTCAGTGGAACTGGAGCGGCTGATCGCCGAAGGGCTGACCCTGATCGAGCGCCGCAACGCTTACGAGATCTTCCGCGATGAGGCGCAGGAGCAGTTCGAGCGCCTGACCCTGAGCGCGTGGCGGCCGAAGACTGGCTCGTTGGTGTCACGCCGCACGATGACGGCCTCCATGATCGATAGCCGCGACTTTCTCAACGCCCGACGCCGGGCCGAGGGTGAGTTGCTGGTCCCGCCCGGTCCCAAGGTCGTCGTCACCGGCGGTCTCGATTTCGACGACCATATCCTGATCTGGGATCGGCTCGACAGGGTCCAGGCCAAGCATCCCGACATGGTGCTGCTGCACGGCGGTTCGCCCAAAGGCGCGGAGTTCATCGCATCTCGCTGGGCCGATCACCGCGAGATCGTGCAGATCGCCTTCAGGCCGGACTGGACCCGCCATGCCAAAGCAGCGCCCTTCCGCCGTAACGATGCCATGCTCGACACCATGCCGATCGGCGTCATCGTCTTTCCCGGAACCGGCATTCAGGAGAACCTCGCCGACAAGGCGAAGCGTCTCGGTATCCCGGTCCTTCGGTTCGGCGGCGGCGCGTGAGCGCCGTCTTGTCGGTTCCTATGACAGTCGGGGGTAGAATTTTTCACTTTGCATGAGCTGGTATGCGCGGTTCATTTGCAGGCCACGCCAGAAACCTAATATAGCGAGGATAAGATAAGAAATAACTAAAAATACACCAATAGCCTGACTTTTATGTTGGATGAAAATGGCAAAAGCCATCACCGGAAAATAGGAAAAAGCAGATATCCCATAAGATAAATTACTCTGGATGTAGAAATATTTCGCACTTTTCTTTCGAGGACTCTCGATGATGTTTTTTTCTACATTTAGTCGCACCAGGTGTCGCACGGCTCTCATGTCTCGTAGCATGACGAGAGGATTGCTACGTGCAAAAGCGAATTCAATTTCAGGTATTGGATAAAAGCTACTCAACGCATCTCCAACCGCAATGTACAGCGCGTATCTGTTGGCTGTATTTTTGCACGGGTCTTGAGAAAAAAGAGCAAAGATTCTTTCTGTCTTTGACTTTGATATGTGAAGAAATCCAAATCGTATTTTATAAATAAACTTAAAAAAATTAGCGGCTGCAATAGATATTGGAGCAATGTATTTTATAAAATATCCTATAATGCCCGAAGTAGTAAGCATTTTTTCACTCCAATTGTCGTCTTGGTGAGGTGGTCCATTTTGAATTCCTTAAAGGAATTCTGTGGTTTTGTTATGTCTGCAATATTTTGGTGGACGACATTGCGTTCGCCCGCTTTACCGGCATGGCCCCGCCCGGACCGGCTGGCGGGAATATCGCGCGGGTCTGACTGTCTGAACGGCAGTTGGCGGGCAGGCCAGGATCAGGCACCAGCCTGTCTTTCCACGTCATCGAGAGCCGGGGAACGATGGGCCGAGAAGCCCGTAACCGGCGTGCTGGGCCGGATACGGTTCGCCTGTTGAGACATCAGGACTGGCGCTCTGATGGTCCGCAGGCCGATCGCAAAGGGGAAAGCCGGGCATGTCCGGCGAGGTGCTGTCCCGGAACGGGCCGGTTTGGTGGCTGGTATGGAAGGAGGTTGACGCCGCTATTCTGGTTGCTGCCGGATCTCGTGTGCTGTGCCGGTCGCCATGGTCTCCGTGATGTGTGTTCTGTCGGGCCGCGCACGCATACGGCCTCTCAAAATGGCTGATCTAGCCGAAGTTCGGCTGCGCCTCGATCGGCCATGGCGCAACAGCGGTCCATAATTTTCTTCCCCTGACGGCTGCGCCGTCATTCCTCGCGAGACAAGAAAATTCCGTCCCACCGTCCTTCGCTGCGCTTCGGTCCCTGCGGGATGCGCCGCCGCTCGCCTCCGTCTTTCCGATCGCCATCGAGGCCGCAATGGTGCGGGCTCGGTAACAGAGATCACGGAGCAGTATCATGGCCACCATCGGCACCTTCAAGAAAGTCGGCAACGGATATAACGGCGAGATCGTTACCCTTTCGCTCCAGACCCCCAACGTCCGCATCGCCCCCGAGACCACGCGCGCGAACGACAACGCCCCCAGCCACCGCGTCTTCGTCGGTCGGGTTGAGATCGGAGCGGCCTGGTCCCGGCGTTCCAACGAAGGGCGCGACTATCTGAGCCTCAAGCTGGACGATCCGAGCTTCAATGCCCCGATCTTCGCCAATCTCTTCGATGACGAGGACGGCGAGGGATACAGCCTGATCTGGTCCCGCCCCAACGGTCGCCGCAACGGCGACTGAAGCACCCGCGATCCCCCGCCCGGCCGGTCCGGGCGGGGCTTTCGCATGACCGATCGGGCACGGCACGTGGGCGCAGCAGTCGTGCCGTGTCCGATCCGCCGGTGTGCGGGCAAGAAAGGGGAACAGGGCTTCCCTCAGCCTGCCCATTGTACCATGCCCGGCGTGAACCGCCTCAAGGACACGCAGTCCCCCCAATTTTGCCCGGCGCACCCTGCGGGCACACCAGACAAAATCGGCTCCCCCATGCGCCGCTGGCACGGTCGCCTGCGGCGATCCCTGACCCGGTTCACGCGCGCACGAGGCGACGGCCTGTCTTCGAGAAACGAAAGGAGCAGGACGATGACCACGCTACACGACCACATCCAGATGCTGCGCGCCGAACTGACCAGCTTTCACCTCAGCCGCCGCGAGCGCCGGCAGATCGAGCGCGAACTGAAGCAGGCATGCGCGCAACTCGCGGCGGAACACCACGACAAGACGACCCCCGCATAGCACGGGGGTCTTTTCGTATGGTCGCCCGTATCGTCGGGAACCAGACGTCGACTCTCTTCAGGCATCCTTCTGAAAGAAGGATGTTGAATCTCCCTAATGCAACTATTATAGTCGTATTTCTGGTGTGCGCCCATCTCATGTCGGATGTGATCATGGATGATCACTGGCCGACAGGTAAGGGCGGCACGGGCACTCCTGAACTGGACACAGGAGATGCTTGCTGAAAAGGCCCTCGTAGCATTGACCGCGCTCAAGCGCCTTGAATCCGAACGCGGTCTTGGCGTTCATGAGGGCACGACCGACCAGGTTCGCCGCGCGCTGGAAGCGGCGGGCATCCTGTTTATCGAGTCCGGACAAGGACGCGGCGTCATGTTTCTTAACGAGACTTCCGATACCCAAACGCGGCAGGCTAGGGTGCGTCGCGTTCGTTCTCCGACCTGATCGGCTCACCCATGCAGAAGCCCCCGCTTGACCCGTCCGTCGCCGACAGCGCTCCGGAAGCGTCCTGTCTCACCGGGTACGACGAACAGCACCTCATCACTTATCTCCGCCTGCTGGATGCTGAGGCCGATGGTGCCGACTGGCGCGAGGTCGCCCGCATCGTGCTGCACCGCGACCCGGTGGTTGACCCCAAGGGCGTCCACCGCTGCTGGCACAGTCATCTGGCGCGGGCGCACTGGATGACCGAGCATGGCTACCAGCATCTCCTGCGCGGCGGCGCGCCCCACTGATACCCTGAATCGTTGCGTGACCTGCAAGACCTGTTGCAGGACCGGGGCGTAGCGGGCAACGGGACGGTCTGGCATACTCTCGCGAGCAAGTGCTTGCCCTGTTCCCACCCGTTACGCATCGGAGACGACGCCATGAGCCGCGCCAACTGGCGGTCGGCGGGCGCGTACGAGGGCCTGCGGTCGCTCGACGCCCCTGCCTTTGCCTTGCAGTTTGTCAGTCGCAATCGGGACTTTATCCGCGATCGTGCAACCCTTCAGCGCGCCGCGCGCCGGGCCGCGCTGTCCACGTCAGACGCCGAAGCCTTCGCCCGGTGCTGGGAGTTGCGATTTCGAGAGTGTCCGCACGGCCCTCGATCCGCGTACCGCCCTCTGGACTGTTGCGGTATCGCCGGCCGTGATTGCGGTTGTCCCCCTGCCGACCGCACTGGCTGACGCGGCGTCTCGTCCGCTCTCCCTCGCTCGGACAGGACTGCCGCCCGACATGGCGGGAGAAGTGCTGGTCGAGCAGGGGGAGACGATCCTGCGGCTGTACGTCCTGCCGCCTGAGGGGGCTCCGGTCGGCGTGTTGCTGCCGCTCGACGCGCTGTTCGAGGTGCGTGTCCAGGCCGCTTTGCGGCTCTGGCGCGACCTCAATGGCCGTTCACCTGGCCGCGATCCGGCCGGCCTGTCATCCGATCGCATCAGCAGGCTGATCCTGGCGCTCCGTATGCTCGACGGTCTGGACGATGGTGTTTCGCAGCGCGAAATTGCCGGTGTTCTGTTCGGCCGGAAGGTCTCCTCGACGGACTGGCTCTCGCACGATCTGCATTTCCGTATGAAACGGCTGGTGCATTTTGCACGGGGGCTGGCGGACGGAGGATATTTGCGCCTGTTGCGGCACCCGTTTCGAGGGCAATGATAAGACGGGAAAACACTGCTGTCGGAGGCGTTCGGTGGACCGCCTGCTGCTAAGTCGGCCCCTGCTCTCGTGTCAGTCTGTGAAGGACGTAGGCACACTGGCTGATAGCGGACATATAATCCGAGAAATGTCTTTGCTGTAAGATCACAGGATATGCTGAATCTGTCGCTATGAGGAGGCGTCTCCGGATCCGGTTTTGCTACCCATGTTGAAGCGTAGAACTTCTTCGAAAACTCGGTTGCGGGCTCTCGCGTCATTAATAAGGGAAAAAGCTGGCATTACATATAGATGGAGTGGAATATCGTCTGAGGATCCGATTACAAAGTCATTGTAGACAACCCGCTCGCTCAAGGAAAAGACATCTTTGAATCCAGTTCTTTTCATATCTTTGTAAAATTCGTCATCAATCTCGACCACAGAAAAGGCAAAAACCTCTCGCACTGTGGCTATGCGGTCTACAAGTTCACTCGCATAGAGCCGACATTGAAGAAGAGCTTTGCTATTATCAAAAATATCTGCTCCAGGCTTCTTGAACTCTATGATGACAAGTTTATTTGGTTGCCCCTTTTCATCTTTTGAGTAAAAAGCGGCAATATCTGGTTTGCGTTTCTGCTTGGATTCCGTCTCCGTTCCGACTTCGCGGACGATTTTTGCTAATGTCTCATCGCTGTAGATACTGCTATATGACAGAAACTTGTCGTCTACGAGCCACACATTATTTTCGCGGATATCGTTCCCATTGCTGTGCTTACGGAGAATGGCGTCATGAAGCACATCCTCTGCTGACTCGCGTGGCATATTCGCCAAAGAGTCAATAACCAACGCTCGATGGACGATGAAGCGAGCCAGATCGTCACTGGCGAGGTGGGAAATGTCGTCGAACGCTACCTTGCGTCCTGCCTCCATGGCTTCGACTAATAGGTCTTCGCGCCGAGCCTGTTGCGCCCTATAGGTTTTAACGACCTCGTCTGCATCCAGTATAGCGGCATCCCCGTTTAGAGAATCCATTTGGATGAAAGGGTAATATTTCTGGAGCTTTCCGATGTTGGCACACTTGAAAGCGTCGATATCGCCTTCTGCCACCTCATTGATCATAGCCAAGCATTCTTCATGGATGCGGGGCATGAGTGTTTCGCGACTGATTGGCGAAGCCAAATCGGCTTCGGCATCGGTCTTGGGAATTTCGAGCTTTTGGCGTTCGATATTGGAAATTTGGTTCAGATAGGTCGATGTGATCGAGATTAAGTAGCGGCATATATCGAATCGTTTGCTGATCTGATACTCTTCGACGCACAGTTCGTCAGCGCATAGCATCGCCACGATCCCCTTGCGGGGAGCCTCTTCCCTAAAAAGATAGCAATCAAACGTCTCTCCATTGACCTCAAACGTTTTAGTCTTTTGAGCTTCGATGTCTTTTCCAGAAAATATAAAATCATCTTGAAATGATTGCTTGGAATTGTGCGTGAAATTAATAGAAATAGTTCGTCCGGATTTTTTCTTTAGAAAAAGCAAGAGACGAAGATCATCACACATCGAATTAATGAGCTTAGCGACCTGTGTGTTGATCTGATCCTTCAACTCAGAAATCGTTATTGTCGTTTCTCGAGGACCATATTTTTCTGTTTTCACGACGTCTTCAAGCTTGAAGTCCGGTGTGTAACGGAATTCGATCAACTCGGCGGCCAACTGGCTTCGAACTTCGACGCGGTTAGCATATTTGAGAAAGGCGAGGCGACCCACGCCCTTGCCACCAATATCATCTTTGTGGCCAGTGCATATTTCGTCAAAATAATTTAGATTATCTTGCGTGAAGCCCTCGCCGTCGTCAGATATAATGATTTTGTCGAGGACATTACGGACTTCATCGCCAAACAATCCGCCCTGCCGACTAAACAACAAATCGACGGAAATCGAGTTTGCACCGGCTTGGATTGAATTGGTCACCCCCTCTCGGATGACGTCTCGCGCGGTGACGCCGCCTTTGTAGTGTTCGGCGATAAACTTCTTGAGATTGATCCTTGCCATGGGCTTAGTTTAAAGGGCTTACCGTTGGTGCGCAATCGGATCGTCATTCCCGATAGATTTCAAAAAATATTAAGTATTTGTGAAATAATAATATTTCAAAAGGATTCAAGAAATTCCATTACAAGAAAATATTTAAATAAATACTGTTGATAAAATTATATTATTTAGGATATTTTAGATTGAATTTTGGTATATTTTCTTGTGATCAATGTTGCATTGAGCGTCTCAATTGCGGGCATTCTGTTGACCCCATTAAAATATTTGCGTTGATATTCGGCGCTGCTGGCTATTTCTACCTATCCAGGGCCGATCTCATGCCCCTACGAGATCGGTCCTAGTCCAGCAAGACCCCGCTCCGCCACGCTGATCCCTGCTGGCCGCATTTGTCCCGCGGCCCCAGACAGCGATCACGGAGCTTTCTCATGTCCGCCAATTACAGCGATCTGCCGCCGCGCTACCTGCGCACGCCCGACGCCTCGCGCTTCGTCGGACTGTCTATTCGCACCCTGGAAAAACATCGGATCTACGGCACCGGCCCGCGCTATTCGAAACTCGGTGGCCGCGTGGTCTATCGGGTCGATGAATTGCAGGCCTGGGTCGAGAGCGGTGCCCGCGCCCACACCTCGGACACCACTGCTGGCGTTGTGCCGGCTGCCGCGCGGCAAAATCCGCTGATCCCGCCGACCTCACGTGGGAACCGCCGCTGATGTCCCCGATCGGCAGGGCGCGTTCGGAGCGCGAGCAACTGGAACTCTTCCATGCGATTGCGGGAGATTTTGCGCCTCGCGACGCCCAGGATCTGATGGCGTTCCCGTTCTTCAGCCTCGCCAAATCTCCCCGCATGGTCCCGATCGATTACCGGACCCCGGATGTCACCATCCGGGTCGAGGCTTCCGCCGAACATGGCATGGCCACGATCTGGGATGCCGACGTGCTGATCTGGGCCGCCAGTCATCTCGTTGCCGCGCGCGACGCCGGTCGGCGCACGTCGCGGCTGATGGTGGCCAGCCCGCGCGAGATCCTGACTTTCATCGGCCGGGGCGACAGCGCGCGGGACTATGAGCGGCTGGAAGCGGCGTTCGACCGGCTGCAATCCACCACGATCAAGACCTCGCTCCGGCAGACCGGCAAGGGGCAACTGCACCGCTTTTCCTGGATCAACGAATGGAAACGACACACCGCGCGGGAAGGGCGCACCCGCGTGATCGAACTGATCCTGCCCGACTGGTTCTACCAGGCGGTTCTCGACGACGCGCTCGTGCTGACCATCGACCCGGCCTATTTTGACCTCACCGGCGGTCTGGAGCGCTGGCTCTATCGCATCGTGCGCAAGCATGGCGGTCGCCAGCGCGCAGGCTGGGCCTTCGGCCTGCACCATCTCTACGAAAAATCCGCCAGTCTTTCCCCCTATCGCCGCTTTGCCTTCGAACTGCGCGAGATGGCGAAACGGCAGCCCTTTGCCGGCTATCGGCTGTCGGTGCGTCCCGACCGTAACGGCAATGACACGCTGGCCTTTGCGCCTGTCAAACTATCCACAGGCGCCTGTGGACAGGCTGTGAATCCATCCGTGCTATCAGTTGTGGATTTATCCGTGTCATCACTGCCACGGCATCCGTGCTATCGTTTGCGGAAAACGCCGAATCACGACGTTGAATCAAATGGTTATGGCACCCTTAACTTAGAATCTAACTTAAAAGAGTCTAACTTTAAGGATGTTGGCCCCCCTTCCGATCCGTGGATAAGCCCCGGAGAGGGGTCATGATCGTGGCTTTCCTCAACCAGAAAGGAGGCGTCGGCAAGACGACGCTGGCGCTGCATCTCGCGGGCCAATGGGCTCGGGAAGGTCGGCGCGTGACGGTCATCGACGCCGACCCGCAGGGCTCGGCACTGGACTGGTCGGCACAACGGGCACGGGAAGGACTGCCCCGGCTGTTTGGCGTGATCGGGCTGGCGCGCGACACGCTGCATCACGAGGCGCCGATGCTGGCTCAGGGGGTGGATCACGTCGTCATCGACGGTCCGCCGCGGGTGGCGGCATTGCTGCGCTCGGCCCTGCTGGCTGCCGATCTAGTGCTGATCCCGGCCCAGCCCTCGCCCTTCGACGGCTGGGCCTCGGCCGAGATGCTGCGGCTGCTGGAGGAAGCACGCCTCTTCCGTCCCGGCCTGCTCGCCCGGTTTGTGCTCAACCGCTGCGCTGCACGCACGGTCATCGCCCGCGAAACCCGGCTGGCGCTGGTGGGGCATGAGCCAGCAGCACTCACGGCACGGATCGGCCA
>NZ_BDLU01000079.1 GCF_006538165.1 Komagataeibacter diospyri | reverse complement strand
TGCTCAACGCAACCACCTGCCTCAAGCACCAGGCTGCCCTTTCGATCGCGTACGGGGCAGGCCTGCGGGTGGCCGAGGTCGCCGCCCTCAGGGTCAGTGATATCGACAGCGAACGCATGCTGCTCAGGGTCGAACGGGGCAAAGGGGGGACGATATCGCAACGCCATGCTTCCGGCAGACCTCCTGCCCCTGCTGCGGGAGTGGTGGAAGGCCGGACGCCAGCAGGGCGTGATACATTCGGGTGGCTGGCTGTTTCCCGGGCAGGATACCATGAGGCCCATCAGCACACGGCAACTCCATCGCGTGGCTGTCGATGCGGCGCGGGCCGCTGCGATCACCAGACGTGTGGGGCCTCATACCCTGCGGCACAGCTTTGCCACGCACCTGCTTGAGGATGGTGTCGATGTCCGCGTGATCCAGGTTCTGCCGGGTCATTCCCGTCTGGAGACCACGGCCCTTTATACAAAAGTTGCGACACGGACCGTGCGGGCCGTCATCAGTCCGCTCGACAGGCTGGG
>NZ_BDLU01000078.1 GCF_006538165.1 Komagataeibacter diospyri | reverse complement strand
TATGCTGATGCGCCCGGACAATTGTGCTGTCGATCATCATGTATTCGTTGTCGTGATTAGCGGCCAGATAACGAAATCCGCCAAACATTTGATTGTCTGGCCGGTCTCGGCGCCAGTTCTTTAGGCGCAGATGCCGATATGTTTGGAGATACGCTGGAGGAAGCAATCCAGTGCGGACCGCGAACGCATGATCTCCCGTTCAAACTGCAAACAGTCACTGAATTAAGAACTTTACTGGCCTGTAGCGATGCGGAAATCGACCGCATCAGTAAAGCTTTGCTTGGTATCATTCCAGTAGTTGAGCCGGAGGAACCACCCAACTGGGGCAGCTTCCCAAGCCTGCGGGCATTCTGGTCTGCCGTCCTGCACGTTTTTGAAAATGACCCCGCGGTGCAGGCGGGAAAAGACATTGACCCGAGTATGTAGAGGCAGGTCGTTCGCCAACACGAATACAGGGATGTCTGTTTTCGTGTGTTGGCACTCCAGCAGCAGACCATCCGCTTCCCTGAAGAGTTTCGGGCGCCGTGAGGCGTACGAAAGTCGGGGAGGACCGAACCCGCGACACCGGGACTCAGTTATGG
>NZ_BDLU01000077.1 GCF_006538165.1 Komagataeibacter diospyri | reverse complement strand
GCCTTCCGGCGGGCTTAAGGGCTGGTCGGCGGAACCCGGCGGTGCGTCGGCAAAGTCGGGTGCAAACGCGACCCGCACCAGTACTACCGTAGCACCTGCATCCCGAAAGCGGGCGGCAAGCGATTTACCGCTCTCCAGCACCTGAGACGATGGTCGCGGGGCGGTTGGCAGGGCCAGTATGCCATTCTGCAGGTCAATGAGGACAAGGGCGGTGGTTCGCGGGTCAAATCTGTTCACGGATCGGCGCCTTCAGGCTAGGTACGGATACATGGTCGGGTCGAACATCGACCCGCAATGGGAAATCGGTTATGCGAGGACTATCTCGTATAAAAGAAAGTTGAGGGTACCCTCGCATTATGTCAAGCCCGCCCCGTTCATCGCCACTCGCGCCCACGCGGCAGCGCGGACGGGACCGCGTTGAAGCGATCCTTGCAGCCGCGACGACGGTCTTTGCCGAGAAATCTTACGAGACGGCGACGATGACCGAGATCGCTGCCCGCTCCAGCACGGCGATCGGTTCGCTTTACCGTTTCTTCCCGACCAAG
>NZ_BDLU01000076.1 GCF_006538165.1 Komagataeibacter diospyri | reverse complement strand
GGTCTCGGACTTCACCTATGTCCAGACCCGGAATGGCATGGTCTATGTGGCGTTTGTCATTGATGTGTTCGCCCGCAGGATCGTGGGCTGGAAGGTCTCGGCCTCCATGACCACCCAGTTCGTGCTCGACGCCCTTGAACAGGCCATCTGGCAACGAAAGCCCGCGGGAAACAGGGCGCTGATCCATCATTCGGATCGTGGTTCACAATACCTGTCGATCCGATATACCGAACGCCTGGCGCTGGCTGACATCGATGCCTCGGTCGGCACGGTCGGTGACAGTTATGATAATGCACTGGCGGAGACGATCAACGGTTTATACAAAGCCGAAGTTATCCATCATCTGGGGCCATGGAAATCCATGGCGCAGGTCGAATGGGAAACACTCAGATGGGTGGACTGGTATAATAATCGACGCCTATTGGCACCAATCCGCTACAGGCCACCCGCCGAAGCCGAACGCGCCTTCCATGCAGATCAGAGCAGACTTGATATCGCAGCCTGAGCGCTGAACAAATCGCTCTCCGGTAAA
>NZ_BDLU01000075.1 GCF_006538165.1 Komagataeibacter diospyri | reverse complement strand
TAAATAAAACACCTCTCTCACGCCGTGGTGACAGACAGCCACGCTACACCATTCCCGCGCAGCGGGTTCGTTCTTCCCCCCCAGTCCAGACCAAAAATTGGGGGATAGGCTGACGGGTCAAGTATCATGCCGTTCCGCAGCAGGCACCACGTCCAGCCTCACCTCGTCGTCCAGTGTTTTCCCTCTGGCGAGCCTGCGCCCGACTGCCTCGATAAATCCGTCATACCGCTCTCGCCCCTTGCTCTGCGCTGCCGCAAGCGCCGCATCTGGTAACGGCGGTGTGCTGGTCAGCCAGAAGCGCACGAACACGGCCAGTGATTCATTGGAGATCGTGACCCGTCGTTCCATTCGCTCCAGGTGCCGCGCCATCCGGTCCAGCCGCCGAGCCAACGCCGCCTCCAACCGTTCCGGGCCGTCCGGCGACAGGAACGATGCCAGCGCTGTCTCCACGATCAGCGCCTGCGGCACCTTCTTGCGGGCAGCGTAATCGGCTAATTTTGCGCTAAGATCAGTAGGCAGCCGGATCGTATGCTTGATCCGCATGGCAGTCACAGCCCCATCCGATCGCCGGGATCGAGCGACACTTGTCGCGCGAGAGATCGCTCACCGCGCCGAAGGGTCTGCGCCCGCGTCGCATCGTCCTCGGGCTCATCCTCCGGCGGATCGAACTCATGGACTGGCTTTCTCGGTGCCTGCACCACCTCTTCCTGTTCCGGCAGTTCCGGCTCACGGCGGATGCCGGCATTGGCGGGATCATCATCTGCATTGCTGGCAGGCAGCGGCTGGACCACATCGGCCCAGTCTCCCGGCGGCAGCGGGCCGATGGGCGGCGTTCCTTCCGGAGGCGGCGGCGGCTCGAAGCGAGGTGGCGCCAGGATGCGCGCGGCGAGTTCGGCATCCTCAAAATACCGCGCCTTGCACCCCCGGATCGGCGGGCAGCCGGACACCAGCACCAGTTCCTCGTCCGGGGGAAGCTGCATGATCTCGCCGGGCGTCAGCAGCGGCCGTGCGGTTTCGTGGCGCGTCACCATCAGATGTCCAAGCCACGGCGACAGCCGGTGCCCGGCATAGTTTTTCGCATCCCGAATCTCGGTCGCGGTGCCGAGCGCATCGGAAACCCGCTTGGCGGTCCGTTCGTCGTTGGTCGCGAAACTCACCCGGACATGGCAGTTGTCCAGAATGCTGTTGTTCTGCCCGTAGGCTTTCTCGATCTGGTTCAGGCTCTGGCCGATCAGGAAACTCTTGATGCCGTAGCCCGCCATGAAGGCCAATGCACTCTCGAAGAAATCCAGCCGTCCCAGGGCCGGGAACTCATCGAGCATCAGAAGCAGGCGATGCCGCCGCTTCGCCTCCAGTTCCTCTGTCAGCCGGCGGCCGATCTGATTGAGCACCAGGCGGACCAGCGGCTTGGTGCGGCTGATGTCCGAGGGCGGCACCACCAGATACAGCGTCGCCGGATGGCTGCCGGCGACAAGGTCGCGGATCCGCCAGTCACAGCGCCGGGTGACGTGTGCCACGACCGGATCGCGATACAGGCCAAGGAACGACATGGCGGTGGAGAGCACGCCGGAGCGCTCATTGTCGCTCTTGTTCAGCAATTCACGCGCCGAGCTGGCGACGACAGGATGGACGCCTTTTTTGCCAAGATGCGGCGTGGTCATCATCGCGCGCAGGGTGGTCTCGATCGCGCGCTTCGGGGCGGACAGGAAATTGGCCACCCCGGCCAAGGTCTTGTCCTCCTCGGCGTAGAGGACATGCAGGATGGTGCCGACCAGCAGCGCGTGACTGGTCTTTTCCCAGTGGTTGCGCTTCTCCAGTGCGCCCTCGGGATCGACCAGCACGTCGGCAATATTCTGCACGTCGCGGACTTCGCGCTCGCCGCGCCGTACCTCCAGCAACGGATTGTAGGCGGCACTGGCCAGGTTGGTCGGATCGAACAGCAACACCCGGCCGAAGCGCGAGCGCCAGCCAGCGGTTAGCGTCCAGTTCTCTCCCTTGATGTCATGGACGATGGCGGAGCCCGGCCAGGTCAGCAGGGTCGGCACCACCAGGCCGACACCCTTGCCCGATCGGGTCGGGGCGAAGCACAGCACATGCTCCGGCCCGTCATGGCGGAGATAGGCATCGGCCGAGCGGCCCAGCACCACCCCATCGGGGGCCAGCAGCCCGGCGCGACGGATCTCGCGCGGCTCTGCCCAGTGCGCCGAGCCATAAGTGGTGGCGCGTTTCTTCTCGCGGGCGCGCCAGACGGACATGGTGATCGCGACGATGACAGCGGCAATGCCCCCCGACCCCGCGATGTAACCGCCGGTGGTGAAGATGTCCGGAGCATAGGCGTCGTAGGCGAACCACCACCAGAAGAATTCCGGCGGGTAATAGACCGGCCAGCCGAGCAGCGTGAACCACGGGACGCCGAGCTGCGGCTGGAAGCCGAGCCGCCAGGCAGTCCACTGGGTAGCCGCCCAGGTGAAGGCGAGGATCACGGTGCTGACGGCAAACACCGAGCCCCAGAGGATCTTGGTCTGGTTCATGACGACCACCGATCAAGGGGATCGGCACCGCTGACTTCAATCCCTGAGTTGAAGCGGTGGGCTTCCCGGATAGATCCGGACAAAAATCGGACGCACCGATGACGTCAGACCACGCGACACACAGCCGACCGACGCAGCGATTCCCTACCTCGCGTGGTCAGAGATAATGCTTCGGCTCCTGGCGCTGGTGCAGGACACGGACGACGAAAATCCCCTCATCCGCCTTCCGATAGAACACGGCGTGGCTGTCGTGGACGAAGCGGAAATAGCCGGGCCGCAGATCGCCAACATCGGCTCCCATGTCAGGATAGGTCGCCAGCGTCTCGAAGGCCGCGTGCAGGTCGAGGATATAGCGCTCGGCCCGCGTCCAACCCCAGTTCCGGATCGAGAGAGCAATGATGGCCTGAATGTCGGAATCCGCTTCGCCGGAAAGCGTGTAGCTAGGCATCCGTCGCGTCGTGGGCCGTCTTCATCGCGGCGAGGATGTCAGGGATCGTACGCTTGCTCACGCCGCTCCGTTCGCCCTGGACCAGGGCCTCGACCAGAGCCTGCCGTTCCTCGGCCTGTGTCTGGTCGCGCCGGATCAGGTCGCGCACATAATCGCTGACGCTGGCATATTGCCCGCTGTCGATACGGCGCTGCACCCAATCACGCATCGGATCCGGCACGGATACATTCATGGAAGCCATTGTCATCCCCCTGCGTTCGCACGATGGCAGATAATGGCATAATTTGCCATACCGAACTCCCGTCAAGCTGGCCATTTCATCCCTGCGCACGGCGGCGGCCGATCACGTCGCGCAATTCGGCGAAGACGGTCTCGGCCGGGATGCTCGATCCGCTCTCATCACCAAGCCGGATTGCCTCCCGCAGGGCATCGAGATCGCGACGGTCGGTATCACGACGGCGCATCCATTCACGCAACGCCTCGCGCACCACCTCGCTGGTCGAGGCGTATTCGCCGCCATCAACGGACTGGCGCAGGATCGCCGCCATCTCGGACGGCATGGTGATGGTCATACGTTCGATCGTGGACATGAAGCGGCTCCTTTCAGGAAAGCATACTTCATCATACTTATGAAGCACCTACTTTGTCAGCCGAAAATCCGCAGGCAGTCCACCCGACGTCAAATCCCGAGCCCGCGCTTCCGCCCGAAATTCCAGTCCACCGCTCCGCCCGGCGACAGGGTGCCGGAAACCTGCCGTCCGAGCTTCTGCTCCAGCGCCGGGCGCCACGGCACCAGCTGGAAGCCCAGCCCGTCATCGACCATCGCGAACCGCCCCGAGGACAGGGCCACCCGCTGGCGATAGACTCCCGCGACAATCTCGCCTTCCTTCGCGGGCCGGTGTTCCAGCCCGGTCTGCGCCGCCAGCTTCGCCGTAGCCTGATCAAGATCGCGCTGGCGCAGGGTGCCGATCAGGTCGGGCGCGAGCACCACACGCTCACCCTGTCGCCGGGCCAGCCCCTCGGAGGCAAGATGATCGATCCGCTGCGCCATTGCCTCGCGGACCTCTGCGCCGAAGCCCGCATTGGCCAGTGCTGGCTCTTTTGCGAGTAACTGGCGATCGAGCCAGGTTGCACCGGGTGCCGTCACCTGCTCGGCCAGCGTGAAATCCGAGCGGGTTGCCAGTGACAGGCGCTGCTTACCTTTGGCATCCTCCCAGGCCCGGGTCTCGACGATCGCGCCGGTCCTGGCATCGCCGGTCAGGTCCAGATCGGGGAAGCGGACATGATGCGTCCGCCCGTCGGTGCCGGCGATCACCACGTAGCCCGAGCCCCTCAGTTCGTCATCCAGTCCGCGCTCGACCAGCCGCCCGATGACCGGATCGGCCAGCGTCTCGCCATGGATCGCGAAACCCGCGACATCGGACTCCGCCCCGCCGCCAGACATGGCGCGGTGCATGGTCCTGATGATGTCGCCCCGGCTGGAGAGATCGCGCAGCGTCCCCTCCAGCCCCGGCTTGAGGGTCCAACGTGCAACGCCCACGCGCTCGGCCAGACTAAGCCCTTCCAGCTTGGTCGCCCGTCCGACCAGCAGGCGGCGCAGTTCCCGGTCTTCGGCACCCGCACCGGGCCGCAGATCGACGATACCGCCGCGCTCGTCGCTGATGTCCTGCAACGCGCGATCGAGGCTGGTCCAGCGGTCGGCACCGATTTCGGTCTCCAGGACGGTGCGAATTTCCTGCTCGCTGCGCGGACCCAGCTCCAGCGTCACCCGCTCCGCGGCGCGGTCGCGCAGGCCCTGGCTGATATAGGCGCGGCTGATCACCAGATCCTTGCCGTCATCAGCGACACCACGCACCAGGATATGGACGTGCGGATTATCGGTGTTCCAATGATCGACCCCGACCCAGTCCAGCTTTGTGCCGAGGTCGCGTTCCATGTCCTGCATCAGCTCGCGCGCAAAACCCCGCAGATCTTCCATCCGCGCCGCATCCTCGGGCGAGACGATGAAGCGGAAATGGTGACGGTCGTCTTCGCAGCGTTCCGCGAAGGCCTTGCTGTCCGCCTCATCGGACCCGGCATCGAACAGATGGGCCTTGGCCCCGTCGCGGGTGACGCCCTCGCGCCTGAGGTAGGCGATGTGCCGGGCGAGCGGCGCCGAGCGGAACCGCGTGCCCTGCTGGCGAACCACCCGCGCTTTGACCACGACCCGACGGGCGTTGCCACGGAGCCGCATGGACAGCGCCGCGCGTCGGCCACGCCCGAAGCGGGAGCCGCCACCGCCTCCCCTGCCCTTCGCACCGAAACGGGTGCCGGTATGACCGGCCTTCTTCGCGGCACGCATGACCTCACCGACGAAGGATTTCGGACGCGCCCCCCTATTGCCATACTGGATACGTCCGGGCCGGACGGTCAGGCTGTCATCGCGCGTCGCCATGTCCCGCTCTCCGCTCTACTTCTCCCCTGACGGCTCCCGGAGCCTTGAAAAGATTAGGAAAACTGCCCGAAGAGCCGCAGGGGCTGCGTGGTGAGAGGACAAATTCTCCAATCAAACCAACCACATGCAGCCCCGAACGGGCGCTGCTTTTACCTTGCCGTCCTTCTGTCCGTTGCCAGCCTCCCCCCAGCACCCCATCTCCAAGGCACCCACAGCCCGCCAGCGCCCGATGGACCGGAACGGGGATCATCGACGCGCCTCCCCATGCCCTGACGCGATGAACAGACCGGCCGATTGCGGTGCGAGCGCCGTCCAGTCGGTCAGCCGGGAACCGGCTGAGCGTGCCGGATCGTGCGCGCTTTCGACAGGCCGGGACGCATCGCCCGTACGCAGGAATGAGGCCGGAAAGAGGGAACAATCCTGCCAGAATCGTGCCAATGGCGCACCGCCCGAGATGTCATCGGCAGGCGAGAGAGCCAGCCGCGCGCTGACCGAAGCAACGTAGTTTCGCGTCTCGGCAGGCAGCGGTCGGCCGGTCTTCAGATGTTCGTCATAGCGCGCGGGACCGGCATTATAGGCGGCAAGAAACCCGGCCTCGCCATAGCGATCCCGCATCCACCGCAGATAGGTCGCACCGGCCAGAATGTTATCGTGCGGGTCGAACGGATCGTCGCCGAGCCCGAGAGACGTACGCAGGCTGGCCCAGGTTCCGGGCATCACCTGCATGAGCCCCATCGCACCCGCCGATGACACCGCCCGCGCATCGCCTCGGCTCTCCGCATGCAGGACGGCAGCAATCCATGACGCTGGAATCTGCGCGCGCGTGGCGGCTTCCGCGATCATATCGGCGTAGGGATCGGCAACCGCGACATGCCCCGGTATCGTCATGGACACGACGGCCGGAGCCATAACACCGAGCAGGCGAAGCGCCGCTTTACCGCCGGTCATCACGCTTTACCGGACGGTTCCAGACCAGATGGAAGGCACGCCCCTGACGGTCGGACTGGAACAGATTGGCGCGGATCGGCTGCGCCAGCATGGGGTCGTCGAGAACGAACGAGAGGTAAGTGCCCGCCTTCTCGCCGGTGCGTTTCCAGGCTGCGCCGATCTCCGGTCCGGCGTCGGCGTCACCGAGGTGGACACGATAGTCGGGCGCGTGCTCGGCGTCCGACGGTGTCGCCGGCACGATCGTCAGTTCGACGTCGAGGGTGAGCGTGCGCAGGCGACCGGCGAAGCCGTCAGACGTGCGCGTAAAAGTTCCGATCTGGGCCATGTCAGCCTCGTTTCTGTTTGGGGTTGGAAGAAATCGGTGACGGCACGAGCCACAGTGGCTGGGCACGGCCGAGCACCGCATCGACCGGCAGGACGCCGAAATAGCGGCCGTCGAGACTGGTCGGGACTGCCGGGTTCATGACGAAAATCTGGCCGGGCAGGACGTGTCGACAGCCCTGCCAGACCGGCAGCGGGCGACCGCGATGATCGCGGGCCAACGCATTGCCGAGCACCGTGCCATCGACGGTGACAACAGCACCGACCCGACAGACCCGTTGCCCCGGCAGCGCCGCGACCGGCTTGAGCAGCGGCACGCCGAGCGGCAGATAGCCACCGCGCGCCAGCATCGCGGCGATGTCGGCGGACGGCCGGATCGCGATCAGATCGCCGACATGCAGGGGGCTTACCGATTGCAGGCGATACAGCCCGACCGGCGTGCTGGCGGTGGCATTCCAGATCAGGCGGGGCGCCGGATGGATCGCCAATGACGTGCCGACACCGAGGACTGCGAAATAGGTAGTGAAGAACCAGCCGAAGCGCGTCATGACACCGCCCTCCGGCGCAGCCAGGCGTGGTGGCGGTCGCGCGTGTAGGGACGGGACGCCTGCCCGGCGAGCATCCGGTTGTGCAGATGCCGCCAATGATCGGGCGCAACATCGACGGGGTCGATGCCTATGGCTTCGATGCGATCGACTGCTTCCAGCACCAGCCGGACCTTCGGCCAGCCGCTCTGGCGCAGCAGGCTTTCGCCACCAGGGCGCACGAACGGCACCGTCTGATAGGGCTCGCCGGAACGGGTGACGCGCACGATGTCAATGCAGGA
>NZ_BDLU01000074.1 GCF_006538165.1 Komagataeibacter diospyri | reverse complement strand
ACTCAGGCGAATAACGCAATGTCTTCTTCTTCTCTACCATAGGGCTCATCCTCCGAGAGTTTTACTCTCCGGTAAACCCGGGGTAGTTCAGTTTCGATGATCTTCGTGGTTTCCGGTTTCGAAAAACCACGTCGCCGCAGGAAACTTTCACGGTCATCGTCTGTTTTTGCAACGAGTGTCCGGCGCGAGGCCTGAATGCCCGACACGAACGAGGCTGGGCTGGCCGTGGCGAAATTCCGCAAGGCCGGTGTCGCCTGATGCACGAAACGCGAGGCCGCAAACTTGCTATGCCGGATCGTGATCTGTTCGAAATTTTCCACGCCCCAGAGCATTCTATTTTGGCACACTCCGCGTAGATAGAATGACGCAATGCCGAGGCTCTTGCTGCCGACTTCTGAATTCCATGCATAGAAACCCCGGAAATAGAAATCGGGGTCGCCATTGGGCAGGCGTCCCGCCTCGATCGGATGCGTATCGTCAACAAGGAATAAAAAGACATCCCTGTCTGATGCATAGAGCGTGGTGGTTTCCTTCGTGATGTCCACATACGGATTACGGTGAACGTCAGACGTTCGGCATTGTCGCGGGATGCTTCCACGCGGATGGCGCGGCTTTCCACCGTGCGGGCGGTGGCGCGCTCGGCACGGGAGGGATCGATCCTGAAGCCGCCGGACGCGGCGCCACGGGACGCCAGGAGCAGGATGGTGGTCGTGGTCATGGAAAACTCTCCTTTATGCCGGTTATTCGGCACCAAAGGCGAAGCCGACCTCTCCCTCTTTCCAGGACGGCAGGCATAAAAAAAGCGGCTTCCGGGCACCGGAAGCCGCCATCTCAAAGTTCCTGATCCCATAAGTTTACTCAGCGGCGATGCCTCCACGCATTCGCCTGCCGTTGTCGTTTCAACCGACATTTGCTCCGCACCACCTATCGTGCGCAACGCCTCGGGCAGCCAGCCCGACCCCTCCAGCAGCCGCTCGGCCTCGCGGGCCATGTCGGGCTTCTTCAGATGCGCAATACGCGAGGCCGCCTCATGGCCGCGTGCTTCCCGCACCGCCTGCAGGATGCGGGCTTTGGTCACCCGGCCGAAATAGTTCTCGACGGTCGGCTGCCAGCCCGCCTCGACCAGATCAAGGCTGAGCGCAGTGGCGAGACGCCCGGCGCGGATCAGCCGCTCCCGGACGCTGCGTGCCAGAGACGGACCATAGGACGATTCATGCAAGGCGTTGATGCCGAAGGACAGGCAATGGGCCAGCAACGCCATGCGGCTGGCATCGTCCAGCCCGTCGATCCAGCGCCAAAGTGCATCCTCGTTTTCCGGCAGATCGTGCTTCCAGCCCTCGTTGCGCTGCCGTAGCGCATGAGCCGGCAGGCTGCCCGGCATGTCCGGTGAATGGACCGGCAGCGCGATTTCGCGGACATAGGCTTCCAGGCAGTCGGCCCCCGGTGTCTGCCAGTAAACATCACGCACCAGCGTGTGCAGGAATTCGGTCAGGGCAATGTGCGGATTGCTGGCAAACGCATCCCGCAGCGCCAGCGTGCGCCAGGCCGTCAGTTCGGTAAGAAGCCGGTCAGGCAGCGGCTTGATGCCGTCTTCTTCCTCGGGCTCGACGTCGGGAGCGGTAGTATCGCCCTCACCGTCCGCATCGCTGCCATAACCAGCAATACGTTCATCCCGCCCATCATACGCAGCATGATCGTATCCATCGGCACCGCCGGCATCATCGGTCTCTTCGGGCTCGGTCGGCATGTCCTCGGGCAGCACGAAGCCCCTCTCCACCTGCAATGTGCCATTGCTGGCGAGGCTGACGAAAGCCCCTGCCCGCGCCATGTCAGCAGGATCGAACGCCAGTGGCCGTTCCTCCAGGGCAAGGATGGCCTGTTCGATCTCGCCCAGCCGTGTATCGACCTCGTCAGGATATTCATCGGCCTGGGCGTATTCAGCCTCGATGCTTTCCTGCTCGGCGCGCAGGGCTGCAAGTCGGGCCGTCTCCTCATCGGACAGCGGCATCTCCGTGCCATTGATCTCCGCGAACTGCCGTGTGTGGCCCCATGGGAATGACAGGGCGGTCTCGACCCACTTCCAGCCCTCGGCGCGGATGTCCTCTGCGGCTGTATGCAGTTTTTCCATGACCAGCCTGTCCAGAATGGCCGGATCCTGCAGCCAGCCGCCGTCGTCGGCCTCGAACAGGTCGCGCATGATGTGACCACCGGCTGCGAGATAGGCGTCCAGCCCGACGAAACGAACACGTGCGTCCGACGCCCGCACCGTTTTTTCCGTCAGCATGCGGCGGATGACGTAAGACTCGCGATTATGGCTCTGGGCCACGATCTCCCAGACCTGTTCCTGCCGGGCATGATCGTCGCTGATGGAAAACGCCATCAGCTGTTCCAGCCGCATCCCGTCCTGCTCATAGATTTCAAGCAGCTTGTCCGACACGGTCATCAGCCGCAGGCGCTGTTTGACCACGGCGGGCGCCACGAAGAACGCTGCTGCGATTTCCTCCTCGGACATGCCCTTCTCCAGCATGTCACGAAAGGCCCGGAACTGGTCCAGCGGATGCAGGGCCAGCCGCTGGACGTTCTCGGCCAGAGAGTCATCCTCGGCAAGAATGGCCGACCCGGCTTCACGGACCACGCATGGCACGGGGGCCGTCTTCGCCAGTTTCTTCTGCTTCACCAGCAGTTCGAGGGCACGGAAGCGCCGTCCACCAGCAGGGACTTCGTAAGTGCCGGTCTCGGCCCCTTCGCCATCAAGGACAGGACGGACGTTCAGGCTCTGCAGCAGCCCGCGACGCTCGATATCGCGGGCCAGTTCGTCAATCGACAGGCCGGACTTTACCCGCCGCACGTTGGACTGGGACAGGACCAGCCGGTTGAACGGGATATCTCGCCGGTGTTTGTCAGGCGCTCAAGCAGAAACTGGGTGCTGAAGAAACCCAGCTCAATGCGGTCCGCGACCCGGTCTTCGATAAGCCGACGTGGAACCCGGCCACGCCGGTCGGCGCGATCATGTCGGCACTGAGCCATGACACCGATCTTGCCGCGCTTGAGAAACTTGGTGAGATGAGCGCCGACGAGCGGGCGCGGCTGGCACGCCTTGACGAAGACCTGCTGAAAAACCCGGCGGACGCTGCCGCCGAACAGAGGCTTTTTGCCGGCAATGTAAGGCAGCTGATCGCTACCCTGGACAGGCTTGCCGCCGCCTATGGGGATGAAAAGCTGGCCGGGATGAAAACGCTGGCGGACGCGGCGCGGGACAAGCGGGCGGCGGCCGATCTTGCCGCGCGCGAGACCTTTGACGGCCTTTCCATTCCCGGTGTCGGCGGGGAAACATGGCGGGCGCTATGGGAGGCCGCCCGCCGCCATTCAGAACAAACGGCTTATCCCGGCGCGCCTTTCCCACCCACAGGGGACGAAGCCTGCGTCCTGTGTCACCAGGCGCCGCATGCGGATGCCAAGGACCGGCTGGGGAGCTTCGAGGCGTTCGTTCGCGCGGATGCCGAATCACAAGCGGCGCGCGCCGAGCAGGACTATTCTGAGGCTCTTGCCGCATTCACGGCGCGGCAACCGGACGTGCGCGTGATCGCGCAGGCGCGCCAGCGCATCGCCCTCCAGAACCCCGGCCTTGCCCGCAAGGTTTTGCGCTTTGTCGCCAGCGCGAATTTGCGCCGCCTGAAATGCCTTCGCGCCCTTTCGACCGCTGATCCGCTAATTCTGCCACCGTTTTCGCCGTCACCGAAGGCGGAGCTGGAGGCGTTAGCGGCCACTCTGGAAGCCTATGCTGCGGAACTTGACGAAGCGGCCGACGCTGAGGGCCGCGACCGGCTGATCCTCGAACGTGACTCGTTGACGGACCGGGCGGCGGTTGCCGACTTTCTCGAAACCGCAAAGAAAGAAATCAAGCGACTTGATGACCTGCGCATTGTCCGCGCCTGCATCGCTGACACGGCGACCAACGCCATCACCAAGCTCGGCAACAATATCGCCGACAATGTCATCACCCCGAAAATGCGCGACCAATTCCAGTCGGAAATCGTCCGTCTCGCAGCAAAGAAAGTGCGCGTGGAAATCGTGCGCTCGGGCGGGCAGTACGGCTCGCCCAACTACCAGGTGCGCCTCTTTGCCAACCCGAAAGCCAAGGTCCATATGGTCCTGAGCGAGGGTGAGCAAACCTGCGTCGCTCTCGCCGCGTTCCTCACCGAACTGGCGACGGCCCAGCATAAATCTGCGCTGGTGTTCGATGACCCGGTGACATCGCTCGATCATCGCTGGCGCGAAAAGGTGGCGGACCGGCTTGTCGAAGAATCCGCAACCCGCCAGATTATCGTCTTCACCCATGACATGGTGTTCGTGAACGACCTTCACGACAAGGCCGTCCGCGAGGCTGTTCCTATGAAGCTCGTCAGCCTGTCGCGAGGGCCAGCCGGGACGGGCATGGTCACGGACGGCTTGCCCTGGCAGCACGCCGGTATCCGCGACCGGGTTGATAAGCTGGAAAAGGCGGCGCGAGAGGCGCGGAATCTGTATGACGCGAACGATGAAGAAGGATACCGGGACGCAGCAGTGAAAATCTATGACCGGCTGCGGGCGACGTGGGAGCGCGGGCTGGAAGATGTCGCCTTTGCCGGGGTCATCCACCGCCACCGGGACTATATCGACACGAAGAACCTGAAACGGGTGACTGTCATTGAAGACGCAGATGTCGAGACATTCCGCAAGAACTTCAAGAAGTGCAGCGACCTCGTGGACGCGCACGACCCGTCGCGCGCACGGGACGGCGCGGTGCCGCCGCCCGACGACATCCTTGCCGACATCAAGACTCTTGCGGATTGGGCGGATTCGATCCGGGTCCGGCAGAACGCCTTACCGTGACCAAGCTCGTTCGCCCTGAATGCTTCGTGCCAGGGATCGTCACCCGAATGGGCGGAGACAGCATGGCTGGCTCCGTAGAGCCGGCACATCCGGCGGCATAGAGCCCGGTCCGCGCACGCGGAGGCAGCACAATTTGGGCAGCCGTACAAGACGATTAAATTCGCTGCTTTACAGCAAACCGACAACCCTGTTGGTGGCCACCGTGCCAAGGCGAAAAAGCGTTTGACGCTGTGCGGAGGCCTGCCGCCACGAACGTGCAAGGTCGGACTCCCAGGGGGTTACGATCAGCTCGAAGGAACCGTTGGTCAGGCGGCGGAACATGACCGCCGAGTCGGCATAATTGAACCCGCCCTGTGCGGCAGTCGGCAGGTTCATCCGCTCCATCTTATTATTGCCATGCCAGGTCAGTCGCCGGTCGTTCCACACGCGCGCGCCGCTGCGGAGGACGGGCTCACCGATTATCAAGTTATGCGGATAGTTGTATTGGTCGAACACGAAGCCGAAGAACCGGTGTCCGCCGCGCGGCAGTTCCAGTTGGTTGCTAGATCCGCCCTGAAGGGCCTCGCCGTGAACCCACATGGCGGCATAGTCGGCGGGGTTGACCACTCCGGTTTCAATGGCGACGCGGAACAAGGGCAACGCGGCACCCGCCACCGGTGCCGGTGCTGCTACAGGCTGTGCCTCCTGCTCGATTTCGGGGGGCGGCGGCAGGGCCTGTCGCAGGGCGGTATAGGCTGCGAGCAAGTCGTCGGTGAGAGCAATCGTTTCAAAGCGGGCCTTGTCGAAGGCTTCATCGGCATCGGCGCGCGGAACGCCCTGCTGTGCCCATGCCGCCTCGGTATTCACGCTAAAACCGCGGCTGGTCAGGTTCGCCGAGCCGACCAGCGTGCAGCATGTTTGGGGATCGGTGCCAAAGACGTATAGTTTGAGATGAAAGGCGCGCAGCGGCATAAGCGAGCCCTGCGCCAGCCTCTGCGCGCCCGACACCAGAACAGTGGCGTTCGCCAGCCCGCGCCAATGCTGCAAGGCTTGAGGTTCGGTAAGGCCGAAATCAAAGGATGTCACAAGGGTTTTGGGCATCGCCGCGAATGCCGCCGGCCCCACGGCATTTGCGACGGCAGACAGCAATATGTTTGCGCCGCCGAGCGTGACGTATGCGGAGGCGGCGCGGATATCGATGGCCCCCGCCGCGACCATATCGACGAGAGCATTGCGCAAGCGCGCCGGTTCTGCGGCGTTCTGGACGATCAGCATACCGGAGCCTGCGTCCCGCTACCGCTGCCGCCGGATGGCGCGGTGGATGCACCGGCCAGCGCCGACTGCGCCAATGTTTCAAGCTGCACCAGTAGCGGCGATGCTTCGAGCAGCGTGCGCAATTTGCGGCGGCGCGCCGTCAGTGCTTTGGCAGGATCAGCCAGATACAGGTCCGTCGTGCAATGGCCGTCCGCTAGTGTGGCAATATCCTTGGCAAGGACCGCGATCTTCTGATGATCGCCGTTGGCGGCATCGTATGCAGGCATCATTCTGTAGGGTAGCGTGTGAAGGTGCCGCTCCCCGAAATCGCCCTTCGGGTTAAACGCGAGGGTGGCGTTGGTGAGAGCCTCGCTGTTGAGCATGCCGACCTGGTACCAGGCCTCGTCCGCGTCCGTCACAACTTTCCAGTACAGTGTCTGGTCAACGACAAGGTCCTGAGCCTGCGCAACCGGAACGCACGCCGCGCAGATGATCTTGCCGCCGGCACCGGCCAGAATGAGGTACCCGCTCATACCGAAGACTTGCTTGGAAAGCTTACCCCGCTCATCGATGCGCTGTTGGAGCGACTTGCCTTTCCCCACCGTTTTGAGCCTCTGGTTGATCGCGGTGAACCGCCGTGCGGTCTGGGTAAAGCCCTGCCTGCGGATTTCGGCCTCGTCGAGAATGCTCCACGTTCCGCCCGCCGCGCGCAGCGCCGGCAGAGCCAGCGGCGCGCGATGGACACCGAGCACGAACGGCAGCAGGTTTTCCGACTGGGCCATGCGGAAAAGAAAGCGCGGCGCGACGTGCCCGGGGAAGCGGTCTGCCGCCATTTCTTTGGCTGATTTGATCGTAAATCCCCACGCGGAAGCGCGTGTCGGCGTATCAACGCGAACCTCCGCGCCCGCATTCTGGACGATGTCCACGCAGACGGCCGTGCGCGGCATAAGGTCGGCTCCTTGCTGCGGCAGGTCGCCGCCACCGCCGGCCACGGCTGAACCGCCGCCCGTTTCGAGCACCCAGGCGCTGCGCGCCGAACCGATGGTGCGAACCGAAAAACCTGCGGCGTTCAGCCCCGCGTCTGTCGCCACAAAGCCGTTAAACGTGCTTTGTGGAAGACCGATCGTATTCGCTCTTTTGTGACCGACCAGCGCCGCGCCGGGATATTTGAAGGTTCCGGGCGCGACCTGCCAGATTTCGGCGATGTCGAACGGGACGGGGCGGTCGCTTGTCAGGAAATCATGCTGCCTGAGCCTTTCGTGGTGGGTGCCGTTCAGCACCGTGCCGGGTACAAGACAGGCGACGCAAGCATCCGGTCCCAAATAACGGTCGATGGCATGAAGCAGGTGCATCGTGCCCAGCTCAAGATGGAGAAAGGACTGTCCTGCGGGCTGGATGCCGTAGAGTTTCGCTCGGCCTTTCAGCAAGTCCCGGTACGGGTTGTCGGCCAGCCCGCTCATGGCGAGCCATGGCGGATTGGACACAAGCCCGTTGAAGTGGCCGGTCAGGAGTCCCGGCCTGTAGGTATTGCGCAGGATGAACGCCCAGATGCCGTTGCGCCCGGCAACGGCCAGTTCAGCCATTCGATGCGCCAGCGGGAACAGCGCCTCGGAAAGCTGCTTGTAAAGCTCCGGCGACAACGTGATCCCGAACACGGCGATCGTGCCATCGAGAAAACTATCCGCGTCCGCCTTGCTGAAACCCGCAACGGTTCCGCGCTGCTGCGCATCGCGCGCCTCATCATAGGCCCAGTCCACGATCTTGTCGAAAAATTCGCGGTATGCCGGCTGCACCAACGCTGTCGGCAGATGTACGGTCGTGCCATCAAGCGATACCGGTATGGTATCGCTTTCGCCGACCAGCGGAACTGACGCCGAAACCGGTGTGACAGCGAACAGCGAGTCCGCATGATAGACCGGGATGACGATGGGCTTTGTCGCCGCCTTGATCTCAGCCAAGAGGCTGACGACCCAGGTCGTCTTGGCGAGACTGACCGCCAGCGGGTCGATGTCGAATCCGGTCGCCACGTCTTCAAGCTGTTCGATGGCGGAAAAGCCGAACTGGACCCGTGTGGCCTTTATGATTTCTGCGAGCATCGTGCCGGACCCGCAGCACATATCGACGATCCGGGGGCTTTCCCCGTTCGGGAGGCCGTCGATGCAACGGTCGGCAAGCAGGCGCGCGAGCCAGTGCGGAGTCCATTCCTGGCCGAGCAGCTTGCGCTGGCTGCGGCGGGCGAGCTGCGCCATAAAGCGGCCGAACAAATCCTCATCGGGATACCAGCTGAAATCGTACGCATAGAGATCGCGCTGGAGGTCGCGGGCCACCGCGACAAGCCGGTCGATATAGGACGGGCCGAGAAGCCAGCCGAAATAATCCTGCTCGACCACATTCTCCAGCTGGAAATTGTTGCGGAAGAATTCCCCGTTCAGGATTGTCTTCAACTCGTCGTTCGTGCTGAGCACCGCCTTGCCTGTCAGTACGTTCGCGCTCAGAAGCCGCGCGAGAAGGGTCACGTAAGCTTCATCAACATATGCGGCGGTGCGGAAGGTGCCTACCGGCCCTTCCAGATGATCGACGAACTGTGACCAGAGATCGGTGGCAAGGCTCGCCGACGGATCGGCTTTGCGCCCCTCGTCCACAAGCAACGACAAAGGCCCGGCGCTGCTCTTGTATGCGGCAGAGTCCATGCCAAGGTCGGAGGCGAGGAATTCGGAACGCAGCGGCCGCGACTGTTCGCGCGCCAGATGCTTCTTGATAAAGCCGCCGAGCTGCTCGGCGGACAGAACGCTGTCATCGGGTAGCTTGAGTTCGTCGATAACAACGAGCGTGATATCGGCAGCGGTGCAGGACGATGGATCAACACCCGCTGCAAGCTCGGCATCGTAGGCGTACCATTCGACCGTGTCCGACAGTACGCCCCGGACCGTTGAAATCGGCATGCCCGCGCGGACAAGCCCCGCCGCCTGCTCCTGCACCTGCCCGTAGCCGGTATCGCGCTTGGCTGTGTTGCGCAGGTCGGATTCGTACTCAATCGTGGTCGAACCGACCAGATTGTCGATGAACCGGGATGCGACCTTGCCTGATCCCGTGCCCACCTTGGTATGGGCTTCCGTCCCTTCGGTGTAGTTGTTGATCCAGGTCTCGTGCGTGGTGTCCGGGAACATAAGCCGCAACCGTCCCACGAACTCGCTGCGCAGCACCGCCTCGACATGACTGGCATCCCGCAACATGCGGCAGCGCGCAATAGTTTCACGAATGCGGGCAATATCAGCTGTCATGGACGGTCCTTTGGCGGGCAGCGCACGCGGCCTCAAGGCGAGAGTCGATATGGCGCGCTACGTCTTTGAGGTCGTTTTCGTTCATACCGGGCAACGAAGCGGCCAGGATGAACATGTCGATCTGGTGCAGGGCTGACGGCACGCCCGCAGCCAGCTGCTGTCCGAGCGCGGCAAGTCTCTCGCAGTCGCGGTCCGACAAAACGGGAATCGGTACCTGACGTATGTGCGTCGCTTCGAGTTTGAGCGCGCCGCCGCCAAGCGGGGTGCCGGCGGCTTCCATCGCCGCCCGGCACCAGTTGCTGTGGAACAGGGCGTAGAGCGCATACGCTGTCCACCGCCTTTGCTCCGCCCACAGCGTTGAGAAGTTGGCATCAATTAGGGCCGGCGGCTGCGTATTCAGCGCGACGGCCGGTGTGCCGTGATTGATGCGCGGCGTAAAAATCGCAGGCAGGTGGCGCGCGGTGAAGGCCGGCAGCATGTACCAAAAGCGCGGCACGTCGCGGCCGTTCGCGGGCCGGCGGACATTGGTGCGCACGGCCGTGAGATCGGGAATGAATTGGGCCGGCTTTTTCGGGTCCGGCGCAGTCCGGGCTGCCAGCCGCACGAACGACGCGAGCTCGGGAGGCATAACGCGGGGCGGAGACACGCGCCGCTTACGATAGGCCTCCGCCGCTTCTGCAACGAGCGGCTGGTCTTCCGGCAGAACCCAATCAGACAAATCAAGTGCTCGCGTGGCCGGAACGCGCCCGTCCGCAAAGGCTTGCATATCCGCCTGACGATGAAGAACGTGGCGCAGCGCCGCCACGGGAACGCGAACCTGCATGTTCTCAAAGCTGTCCGATGTTTCGACGATGACGGTCTCATCCTCTTCGTCACCGGCTATTGCCACATAGAAAAACCGGTTACAGCCCGAACGCAAGCCTTGGCTGACCCGAATACCAGCCTGTTCGAGCGTCTGGAGGTGCGCCGGCGCCGCGCCGGGCGGCAGCATGTCCCGCAATCCTTCCGGTATCGCCGTCGGCCTTGCGTCCCCGGCGGAAAATAGCGGCAGGGCATCGCGCCTGTTTTCGGCCTTTTGGAACCAGCTCTTACGTGCAAGGCGTTGCTCCAGTGTGCGCCATTCCTCATCCAGTGCAAAGGAGCGGCGCTCAATGCCCGGCACGTCCCCGTTTGCCGCGCCCGCCCATGCCGCAAAATCCCGCTCCGGTTCCGAACCGGGAAAGGCACCGCCCACAAGCGACTCTCCGCCCGCAGCCGCCGGTGCAACTTGCAGCCAGGTTGCCGGCGCAAGCGACCGGCCTGACACGGGCGCTTGCGCCTCGTCCCAAGAAAGCCGCCGCGCGATCACAAGATGCGTGCGCACCAGCGCATCGGAAAACCAACCGGGCTGTGTATCCGCGACAATGTACTCAAGGCGAAACGAGCGCAGCAGCAGGTAGCGCACAACATCGGCATAGTCGCGCGAACGCCAGGTGGCGGGAACGACAAGGGCCAGGCGACCGCCCGGCCGTGTCAACAGGGCGGACAGGAGCCAGGCCGGTATGGAAAGATCGGCAAGACCCGAATAGCCGTCAACCAGTGCCTGCCAGAGCGCGCGCTCGCCGCCGATCATGCGCGCATCAACAATCGCGGACAGGCCCCGGCGCACGTCACCGACACCGGCACCGTTCCCGTTTTGAGATTGGTATCTCACATAAGGGGGATTGGTGATGACGAGATCGTAGCCGGGGGTATCTAGCGCCGCGATGGCGGCGGGATCAAAAGCACTTCCCGTGAGAATATGGCTGCTCTCCGCAGCGTCGTCCGCCTGCAAAGCCGCCATCCTGCGACCGCAGAAGGCGGCTGTTTCGGAATCAAGCTCTATTCCGTGCAGTCGGCTGAACCGGACTCCCCACGCCTGCGCCGTCAATGCTGCCGCATCAAGGAGGTCGCCGTGCCCGGCCATCGGATCGATCACCGTGCGCACGTCGGGGTCGAGCGCTAGGTGAGCGAGAAGCGCCCCCAACGGCAACCCAGTAAAGAACTGTCCCAGCCGTTTGCGCTGAGCCGGCGGCAGGCTTTCCTCAAAGGACCGCGCCGAGGATCTAATCGCGCCGACTGCGTCAGTCGCCGGCACTGCATAGAACTCCGGGCAGCGGCTGTTCGGCGTACCAGCGATAGAAGACGTCCGCGTCGAGCGGGACTTGCTGATGATGGCTGAGGAAATGCGTCACGAGGCGGGAGTAAAGCCTCTGCGCCGTCGCTTCGGCCGGATCATGCGCGGCGGTCGCCGCGCGGTGAAGGGCCGTTGCGACCGTCCATACACATTCGTCCGCACCGGTCTTGCTTTCGATCCGGGCCTCGGCCTTACGACGGGGCCCCAACAGGAGCACGGGATCGCCGCGCACGGCTCCTTCCGTTGTGACCTGTTTGAAGCTGCCCTGCTTCTTGTCGAGAACCCCCGCATACTCCACGTCAAAGCCCGCATCCTGGTAGGCACGCTGTAAGGCGTTCCAGACTTCGGCGGATGCGGAATGAAACACCATCGTGGCTTTGCCGGACGGCTTCAATATCCGGCGGGCCTCGCTGAACGACTGGGTCAGCAGGTCCCGGTACTCGTCAATGGCCTTGCCTTGGTCTGGGCTAACGATGGCTTCATCTGTGCGGTCGGTGAAGATCTTGAGCCAAGCCTCGTTTATATAACTGAGTTCGGCATAGGGTATGTTGGCTCCGAAGGGCGGGTCCGTGAATACATAGTCGATACTGCCGGACGGCAGCGCGACAGCGCAGCTAGATCCGTGGACGACTTCGACCTTGCCGCTGCCGCCGTGGATTGTCTCAAACGCCTGCGCAATTGTTGTCAGCTTGCGCCGCAATCCTGCAAAAAAGTTCTTTTCGACCGGAAGGCCGCTGACATAGAGCACGCCGGGTTGGGCGCTGGTGACGACTAGGTCTTTCTGGCCGGACTTCGCCACGACGCGCGTCATGATCGTGCCGTGCGCCGCGTTATAGCTGAGCAGCCAGAAGCGCAGCCCTTCGCGGAGCGCGCCGCGATACGATTCCACACGCTCCCACATGCGGGCGAAGACGATGAGATTGCGCCGCGTGTAGAAGTGATGAACGTGCGTAATGCCCTGGTGGTAGCCTTTTCGGTAAAGATCGCCCCAGGGGATCAACGCCTGCGGGACGCACGACGGGATCGGCTCCGCCTCAATCTTCTTGATAAGCGTCAGGTCGGCGGCCGTGGCCGGGCGCGACCAGCGTTTTTTTCCGGTCGAACCATAGACGCGGGCCATCGCGCGTCCGCGCAATGCGCGCTGCTCGCCCAGCACATCATCCTGTTCCTGCACAGTTACCCGTTGCACATCATCCATCGGCGCTTCATGGCAGCATTTCGGGCAGGAGAAGGTGGAAGAAATCTCCGCCGGATCGAGCGAAACGCACGCATCCCACAACGTGACAGAGCTGCGGCAACCGGGGCAGCACAGCTTATCGCTCCAGATCAGGTGACGAAGGGAGCCTTTCGCGCCGGAGGGATCGCGCGCTTCATACATCCAGCCGTCTTCGCTCTCCCCGGCCGCCAGGACATCTTCGGCGGCCTTCCTGAACGCGGCAGGATCGGGCGGATTGGTCAGAGTCCGGCCGACAAACGAGCCGAGCGCGCCCAGCTCATAGAGAACGGCATTGCGGGCACCCCACTGCACGTCAAGACCAAGGCGGATCGCTTCGGCGCGCAATTCCTCGGTTGGCCGTTCACAAAGCAGCGCGGCGAGGCCGGTCGTCCCGCTGCCCCCGAACCCGTCAAACACGGTGTCACCGGGTTTGGTATGGGCGACGATATATAGGGCAATCGCCTCCGGGGAAATCTTTGTCGGGTAGGGAAAGGCCCCGTACAGGGCACCGGTGCGCTTTGCCGCCAGTGGCTGGCGGTAGAGGGCATCCAGAGATTTGGCGGGCATCGCCGGCGCTGCCTTGCGTGGCCTGTTTGCTGTGTGAAACATCTGTTCGTTTTCCCCCGGCATTTTCATTTGTTTCATGTCCGCTCCGGTGCCGCTGCCCGCTTGTCCAGAGTCGGCCGCCGCACAGCCCGTGCGGGCTGCTGGTGTCGCCGCAAATATTCATGGATGGCACGCCGCACGACCCAGGACACGGATACGTCGTCCTTTTCGGCGAGCGTGTTCAGCGTGTCGTAGTCTCCGGGCGTGACGCTGACGGTAACACGGGGGCCGAGCTTTTTTGATCGATCACTCATGGCAGACCTGCTAATGTTCCCCTATTGTTCGCCTTAGCGAGATGTGATTCTAATTACAACACAGTGCATCACTTTGACTCACAGGCATAGGCTATTCCTCTGCGTTTTCATAAGCTTCGACCTGTCACCCCTTAAGGCCCAAGAGTCTTATACTCATCGGCGCTCGCTCTGCCGCTTATAACCGTCATCGACGCGGTTTGACTTGTTCTGGTCCGGCGTCTCGCGCAGGACGGCTTTCGAGAACGGCAACTCCGCCTGTCCGGATCGCTGTCGGCCGATAGCGCAAGCTGCAAGGCCGGCATAGCTATGTCATCGTCGTCGAAACCCGCCGATTGCCAAACGAAAGATAAAACCTCCCCGTCGTTTCAAGAGGTTGGAAACCGTCCCATCGGGTTCCCGCATGGCCCGTCCGCCGAGATTCGAACCTCGACTGGATAGAATGTGTGCACAAGTCCGCTATCCGCCTTTTCCGGTAGAGCGTCAGATGATTCATGTCGGCTTTCGGGAAACTCACCCAACCGCCCGGATGTCCGACATGTAGGCGAAAGCGGCCTATTTCCGGAGCATGGTGATTCCGAGTTCGTGCCACATCCACCCGA
>NZ_BDLU01000073.1 GCF_006538165.1 Komagataeibacter diospyri | reverse complement strand
CTCGGCCACCCGCAGGCCTGCCCCGTACGCGATCGAAAGGGCAGCCTGGTGCTTGAGGCAGGTGGTTGCGTTGAGCAACCGGGCAACTTCATCGCGGCTCAGCACGACGGGCAGGTTGCGGGGCTGCGCTACCCGGACCAGCCTGCGTGCAAGGTCGGGGCGGTCGAGCGTCCGGGTGAAGAAAAACCGCAGCGCCGACACGATGGCGTTCATGGTCGGTGTCGGCATGCCAGCCGCGTTCTGCGCAATCTGGAACTGACGCACATCCTCGACTGTTGCCGTGTGGGGTGAGCGGCCCAGAAACGTGGCGAAACGACCGACATCGCGAAGGTAATTGCGCTGCGTCTCCCGGGAGAACCGCCGCACCGCCATGTCATCAGGCAGGCGCTGGCGAAGGGGACTGATTGCAGCAATGCACAGGGACTCTGTCATCATCCGGCTCCTTCTGGTGGGAAGAAGCCAGAGTGCTTGGCCCGATCAGAACAGTTCCAAATAAAAGCAGGTCTCTCACGCCGTGGTGACAGGCCTTCACATCACACCAATCCCGCGCAGCGGGTTCGTTCTTCCCCCCTAAACTGCCTGTCCGCTCAACGAACATGAAGCGGACAGGCGGCAGACGCCTTCTGTCCGGACATAGAATTATCCAGATCGCTCTCCGCATAGCGGACATCATTGGTTTGAAGCTCTACCGCCGAGTTTGAGCCAAGAAGCTGACTAGCAGGATTAGAATTACGCATCAAATAAAACGGACAAGCCTTTGCGCATGCGCGACGTGCTACGGGCGATGATAGAGTCCTGCGGGATCATTCGTCGACCTGCGGTGATCGACAAACGATGCCGCGCCAGCCTGCATCGCTTAGCGGAGACTGAAATTTGTGATCGTCTGCCTGTGTGGGGGAATTCGACCCACGACAAGATATAATGTTGCAGCTCGTCGAGCCCTCACCGTGAAGTTCTCCGATAGCGAACGAGCAGCGCGAAACCTAGGAATAGTGCCGTGAAGGTCCGTTGCGAGGTATGTCCATGTTGCTAACTTCAGCATTACCAATAAGAGCTACTTTGGCCTAATTGGACTATTAAATTGCGGCGAGGCAGACTATGAAAACCATGTCGGCGTGCGATGCCAAGAACTGTTTTGGGTTGCTGATCGACGCTGCGCGAGCTGAACCTGTGCTGACCCAAAAGCATGGGCGCGGCGTCGTGGTGGTCGTGGCGGCAGAAGAATCTGAACGGCTTTCCGCACAGTCTCAGCGCATGGACAACGAGGGAAATGAGTTCAAGGAGGCGTCGAAACGTGCCAATTAAGGTATTCGCGGATATTGCGACAGGCCAGATTCCGAAGGATGCCGGTTGGCTGCCTGTGGATGATGACAGCATGAACCCGTTTCCTGACGTGTCGATGGAGCTCTGATGCAAACCGCGAATCAGAACCCCGAACAGATCGCACGCGACCAGATCGACAAGCACCTAGTTGAGGCGGGGTGGCACGTTCAGACCATGAAAAAGCTCGATTGGTCCGCCGGTCAGGGCATTGCCGTCCGGGAATACCAGACCGATACAGGCCCCGCTGATTACGTGCTCTTCGTAGATCGCCGTGCTGTCGGTGTGATCGAGGCCAAACCCAAGGAGTGGGGGCACAAGATCACCACGGTCGAGGAACAGTCTTCCGACTATGCGGCAGCCAAGCTTAAGTGGGTCAATAACAAGGAGCCGTTGCCCTTCGTGTATGAAAGCACGGGCGTCATTACACGTTTTACGGACGGGCGTGACCCCAAACCCCGCTCACGCGAGGTGTTTACCTTCCACCGGCCCGAGACGATGGCCGAATGGCTGTCCAAGCCCAAATCCATCCGTGCGCGGCTGCATGACATTCCGCCGCTCGATCCCGCAGGCTTGCGCGATTGCCAGATCACAGCAATCCAGAAACTGGAGAAATCATTCCGGGAAGACCGCCCGCGCGCGCTTGTGCAAATGGCGACCGGTTCGGGCAAGACCTTTACCGCCATCACTTCCGTTTATCGCCTGCTCAAATTCGCGGATGCCAAGCGCATCCTATTTTTGGTGGACACGAAAAACCTTGGCGAACAAGCCGAACAGGAGTTCATGTCCTACCTCCCGAACGACGACAACAGGAAGTTCACTGAGCTTTATAATGTGCAGCGCCTGCGCTCATCGTTTATCGCAAGCAGCACTCAAGTGTGCATCAGCACCATCCAGCGGATGTATTCTATCCTTAAAGACGAACCGCTGGAGGAAAGCGCAGAGGAAAGCAATCCCGCCGAACGCCTTGTGCGCGGTAAGACGCCGTTGCCGGTGGTCTACAACCCAAAAATCCCGCCGGAGTTCTTCGACTTCATTATCATCGACGAGTGCCACCGCTCCATCTATAATTTGTGGCGGCAGGTTCTGGAATATTTCGATGCCTATCTGATCGGTCTCACGGCCACACCTGATAACCGCACCTACGGCTTCTTTCATAAGAACGTCGTGAGCGAGTATGGCCATGAACGCGCCGTGGCCGATGGGGTCAATGTCGGTAACGAGGTTTATCTCATTGACACGCAGATCACCCGTCAGGGCGTGCAGATCAAGGCGCAGCAACAGGTCGAAAAGCGCGAACGTCTGACACGTAAGAAACGCTGGGAGCACCAGGACGAAGACGAGCGATACAGCGCCACCCGGCTAGACCGCGACGTAGTGAACCCCGACCAGATTCGTACGGTGATCCGCGCCTTCCGAGACAGCCTGCCCGACATATTCCCTGGCCGCGACGAGGTTCCCAAAACCCTGATCTTTGCCAAGACCGATAGCCACGCCGACGACATCATCAACATCGTCCGCGAGGAGTTTGGGCAGGGCAACGACTTCTGCAAGAAGATCACCTATCAGGCGGTCGAAGACCCAAAATCCGTCCTCGCCCAGTTCCGCAACAACTATAATCCACGTATCGCCGTGACCGTGGATATGATCGCCACAGGAACGGATGTGAAGCCGCTCGAATGTCTGCTTTTCATGAGGGATGTGAAGAGCCGCAATTACTTCGAGCAGATGAAAGGGCGCGGTACCCGCACCCTTGATGCTGACAGCCTTAAGAAGGTCACGCCGTCAGCTAAAACAGCCAAGACGCATTATGTCATCGTCGATGCCATAGGCGTCACTAAATCCTGCAAGACCGCCAGTGAGCCGATCATCACCAAGCCACATGTCTCATTGAAGGACCTCGCCACCGGCGTGATGATGGGCATTCGTGACGAGGATACGGTAAGCTCACTGGCGGGCCGCCTGGCGCGGCTCGACAAGCAGCTCGACGATAAGGACAAGGCTCGCATCGAGGAAACGGCGGGCGGTGTCCCGCTCCATGACATCGTGCGTCGCCTGTTCGACGCCATCGACCCAGACCGCATTGAGGAAGCAGCCACCAAGGTGGCGGGCGGCGAGCCGACAGATGCCCAGCGCGAACAGGCACGGAGCAAGCTTGTCGGAGAAGCAACCAACGTCTTCACTGGGCCGCTCGTCACGCTGATCGACGGCATCCGTCGTGACAAGGAACAGACTATCGATCACGACAATCTTGATACCGTGATCGGCCAGGGCTGGGACGGCGATGCGAAGGAAAACGCCGAGACGATGGCGAAGGAATTCGCCAACTATCTGGAAGAACACCGCGATACGATTGAGGCGCTGACCATCTTCTATAGCCAGCCCGCGCGCCGCTCGCACATTACTTACGCGATGATCAAGACGGTGCTGGACTCCCTCAAGATCGACCGGCCCAAACTTGCGCCGCTGCGGGTCTGGCGGGCTTATGCCTTACTCGACGAATATAAAGGCTCCGATCCTGTGAATGAACTGACCGCGCTGGTGGCGCTGATCCGGCGTGTCTGCGGGATCGACCCGAAACTTGCGCCCTACGCCGACACCGTGCGACGTAACTTCCAGAACTGGATTTTGAAGCGCCACAGCGGCGCGGGCGAGAAATTTACTGAGGAGCAGATGGACTGGCTACGCATGATCCGCGACCATATCGCCACCTCGTTCCATGTTGAGCCTGATGACTTCGATATGTCGCCCTTCGACGCCAGAGGCGGGCTGGGGAAAATGTATCAGCTTTTCGGCGTGGGCATGGATGGCGTGATCGACGAATTGAACGAGGCGCTGGCGGTATGAGTAAAGAGTTGTGGGATATTCTGCCATCGTGGACGTGGGCAGAGATTGAAAATGTTGGCCGTGTTGTCTCCGGTGGCACCCCCTCCACGAAAGAAGCATCATACTGGGGAAAAGAAATCGTCTGGTTTTCGCCCGCCGATTTGAGCGGCTATAAGACGAAATATATCGCGCGTGGTGCAAAGTTTCTGAGCAGAAAGGGATTGGTGAACTGCTCGGCACAGATAATGCCGAAGGGAACAGTTATGTTCTCCTCACGTGCACCTATCGGCTATGTAGCGATTACCTCCGTGGAAGCCGCCACAAATCAGGGCTTCAAGAGCATCGTGCCGGCAGACGGCGTATTCAATGAATACCTTTATTATTATCTCAAGGCTGCCAAGTACGTTGCCGAAGAACGGGCGACAGGCACAACCTTCAAGGAAATTTCAGGATCGGCCTTCGCCAAGATGCCTGTTCCGGTGGCTCCCACGAACGAACAGCGTCGGATCGTGGCCAAGATTGAGGAACTGTTCTCAGAACTCGACAAGGGCGTCGAGAGCCTCACCACCGCCCGCGAGCAACTCAAGGCATACCGCCAATCTGTCTTGAGGGCAGCATTTGAGGGAAAATTGACTGAGGGTTGGCGTAAACAGCATCCTGAATTGCCAGACGCTGAAGCTCTGCGGGAGAGCCTCAGCTGTGCGCGTTCTGCACAAGCGTCCGAACAAAAAAAAAGGCGACGAACACGAAAGCTCGCTCCTGTTACTCCGCTTACATCGGAGGTTTTGGAAACATTGCCGGATATCCCGTCTGAATGGGTGTGGGAAAAGCTGGGCTGGCTCACGTGCGGCGTTGAATACGGTACATCGGCTAAGTCATCTAAGTCTGGCCGTGTGCCTGTGGTGCGGATGGGTAACATTCAAAATGGCGTGATTGATTGGGATAATCTTGTTTTCACAGACGATGCAGCGGAGATCGCAAAATACTCGCTTTGCTCAGGCGATGTGTTGTTTAACCGAACAAATAGCCCGGAGCTGGTTGGGAAAACGGCCATTTATCGCGGAGAGCGCTCTGCAATATATGCCGGATATTTAATTAGAATAAACCACAACGAAGCCATCGTAGATAGCGACTATCTGAACTTCTTTCTTAACTCACATAGCGCTAGGTCATATGGAAATTCTGTCAAGACGGATGGCGTGAACCAGTCCAATATTAACGGTGAAAAGCTACAGAGTTATCCTTTTCCGTACTGCTCTTTGGCAGAACAGCAAGAGATTGTCCGCATTCTTCAAAGACAACTCTCGTTATGTGACAGCCTTTTTGTCGATGTGGAGTCCCAACTAAACCGCTCCGATACCCTACGCCGAGCCATCCTCAAACGTGCCTTCTCCGGTCAACTCGTGCCGCAAGACGACCGTGATGAACCGGCTTCCGTCTTGCTGAAGCGTATTCGCGCCGAACAGGATGAGGGTAAAAAGAAAAAACCGCGCAGCCGCAATAATCGTCGAAAGGAAGCCGCATGAGCACCGCTCCTATTATTTCCAAGGTCTGGAGCTTCTGCAATACGTTGCGCGATGATGGCGTGGGCTATGGCGATTATCTGGAGCAGATCACTTATCTCATCTTCCTCAAGATGGCTGATGAATATTCCAAACCGCCCTATAAGCGCAATGTCGGCATTCCCGCGAAATATACCTGGCCGAGCCTGAAGGCCAAGCGCGGGGCGGAGCTGGAAGCCCATTACCTGTCGTTGTTGCGCGAACTGGGGGCACGAAAGGACGTGCTCGGCCAGATTTTCACCAAGTCACAGAACAAGATTCAGGACCCGGCAAAGCTCTACCGTCTCATCGACATGATAGACGAGGTGCAATGGGTGAGCATGGGCGCCGATGTCAAAGGCGACATCTATGAGGGGCTGTTAGAGAAGAACGCGGAAGACACAAAATCTGGCGCGGGGCAATACTTCACGCCGCGTGCGCTCATAAAGGCGATGGTCGAATGCGTGCGCCCCGAGCCCGGAAAGTCTATCGCCGATCCGGCGTGTGGTACCGGCGGTTTTTTCCTCGCCGCCTACGATTTTCTGACCAATCCCGCGAATTACAAGCTGGACAAGGATCAAAAGACTTTCCTCAAGCACAAGACCTTCTATGGCAACGAGATCGTCACCAATACACGCCGGCTGTGCCTGATGAACATGTTTTTGCACAATATTGGTGAGATCGACGGTGATGTGCTCATTTCGCCCAATGACGCCCTGATAGCACCCAGTGCACAGAGCTTCGACTACGTGCTCGCCAATCCGCCCTTCGGTAAGAAAAGCTCCATGAGCTTCACCAACGACGAGGGGGAGGAAGAGACCGACGACCTCACCTATAACCGTCAGGATTTCTGGGCGACGACCTCGAACAAGCAGCTCAATTTCGTTCAGCACATCCGCACGATGCTCAAAACCACGGGCCGCGCGGCCGTCGTCGTGCCCGACAACGTGCTGTTCGAGGGCGGTGCTGGCGAGATCGTGCGTCAGAATCTGCTCAAGACTACTGATCTGCACACGATCTTGCGTCTGCCGACTGGCATTTTCTACGCCAACGGTGTCAAAGCGAACGTGCTCTTTTTTGACAACCACACGGCGGCCAAAAACCCGTGGACGAAGGAGGTCTGGTTCTACGATTACCGAACCAATATCCATCATACGCTGAAAAGAAAGCCATTGCGCTTCGAGCATCTTGAGGCGTTCATCGAATGCTACAACCCGCAGAACCGCCACAAGCGCAAGGCGACATGGGATGCCACGAAGAACCCGGAAGGCCGCTGGCGCAAATTTACCTATGGCGAGTTGACGGCGCGCGACAAGACGAGCCTCGATGTCTTCTGGCTCAAGGACAAAAGCCTCACCGACCTCGACAATCTGCCCGAACCGGACGATTTGGCGGAGGAGATTATCGAGAACCTTGAAGCGGGGCTAGCAAGCTTCCGACAGGTTCTGGCAGGACTAGGGAAAACGGTAGGCACTTGAACAGGCTCAGTAAGTCGGGTGATTGTTCCAGATAGCCCATATCGCCAAGCTGTCCTAGCTAACCGCTCCTCACGAGGGGCAACATGCAGCGGAACGATATTCATGTCGAAGAACAAAGCGATTCCTGATCAGCGGGTTACCCCTATGCTAACCCAGACCATATTGAACCGGCCGGTCATGTTTTCCCCTCAAGGGGCTGAACAACTGCTATGGGGCACGCAGCGGCCGTCACACGTAGTTGAATGATCGGCAAGAGACGTCGTGTCTTTGCGCTCTGAAGCGGACTTACTGCTTACCTGAAGAGTTTCGGGCGCCGTGAGGCGTACGAAAGTCGGGGAGGACCGAACCCGCGACACCGGGACTCAGTTATGG
>NZ_BDLU01000072.1 GCF_006538165.1 Komagataeibacter diospyri | reverse complement strand
GCCGCAAGCGCAATGCCGCCAACCTTGCTCAGCAGCGGCTCAGGGGCAGCCAGCAGGCCCGCGGCACCGGCCATTTCCGCTGCGCCAATGCCCATTGTGGCCAGACCTTCGGCCCTGTTGATACTTTCATGGCCTGGCAGGTATTGCCTGACGACATTGACGAGTTGACGTTCGCCCATGACAAATGTCAGGGTGGAATGCTGGTTAGATTCTGTTGACAAAAGGTCTTCTCAGACTGGCCTGGACGTGATTCAACGCTGGTCTTTGCGGAGACCTGTGGATGCGTGGCGACCTGACGGACGAGGAATGGGCGATCATTGGCGGCCTGCTGCCGCCTGAACGTGGCCGTTGGTCGCGACCTGCACAGGATAACCGTCTGTTTCTCAATGGAATGCTTTATGTCCTGCGTGTCGGTTGCCCATGGCGGGACATGCATGAGCGCTACGGAAAATGGAACTCGGTCTATGTGCGGTTCCGTCGATGGGCAGAACAGGGCGTCTGGGACGCTCTGCTGGAAACGCTGGCTGAACTCGGTCTGACCGATGACTGGCAGCACATGATCGACAGCATGGTCGTTCGGGCTTACAGCCAGGCGGCTGGCGCAAAAGGGGGACACACAAGGAAGGTTGTGGTCGCGAAGCCGCGGCGGCTTTACGAGCAGGATCCACGCCCGCGCTGACGGTCAGGGCCGCCCTCTCGGCTTCGACCTGACGGGTGGCGAGATTTCTGATTATTCCGGCGCTGATGCCCTGATGGACCTGCCGGTCGTGACACCGCGCCGATTTCTGGCCGACAAGGGATATGATAGTGACAGGATACGGGAGAACCTGCTTTTTCGAGGCATTCTTCCTGTTATCCCGCCGCGTTCAAATCGCACGGAGGATATTCCCTGCGACTTCCATCGTTATCGGGATCGAAACCGTATCGAGCGGATGTTCAACAAACTGAAGCAGTTACGACGTATCGCCCACGCTATGACAGGACAAGAAAATCGTTCCTCGCCTTTCTTAACCTCGCAGCCGTAAAATTGTGGCTACCGTCTTTTGTCAACAGAACCTAGCACTACAGTTGCATTTTTCTGAGAGTTCTGAATCTATGGGTCACCATGATTCTGAACGAGATGAATGGCGCGGC
>NZ_BDLU01000071.1 GCF_006538165.1 Komagataeibacter diospyri | reverse complement strand
TGACGGCGACGATGACCGAGATCGCTGCCCGCTCCAGCACGGCGATCGGTTCGCTTTACCGTTTCTTCCCGACCAAGAACGTGCTGGCCGCCGCAGTGCTCGAACGTTATGGCGCGCGGCTACTTCATGCTCTGGATGGACTGATCGACCGCGATCCGCCGCTATCGCCAACCGCCGCGTCGGAAGGACTGCTGGACATTATCCAGCGTCTGCGGACGGAACGCTCAGTCGTCCTTTCCCTGATCGACAGCGGGGTTACCCTGCCAGATGGGACAGGAACGCTCCGCAAGGCGCTGATCGGGCGCATGAGCCAGCTGTTGTCACGGCTCGGTGGCTCTCCGGGCCCGCATGACGAACGGGCGGTGATGCTGCTGCATCTGGTCAAGGCGATCTTTGCCCTGCCACAGGATCATTCGATTTCTCGCCCTGCCCAGGATGAGGAAGCCGTTACGCTGCTGCGGCTCTATCTGGAACACGCACTCGCCTCCTGCCGGTCCGGGTCAGAAGTCGCTCCGTAACCTCTGACTTTGCACACAGCCGATCGGTATTTCCAGCCGTCGTGTCATCTGGATCAAACGGGTCTGTTTTTTAAATTATAAGGGGCTGGCATAGGTTAAGCCAATAAAGGGTTGATATATCATCTGAAAGTACGCCGTCGCAGCCGGTTGGCACTTGTCATCCAAAAACGGAATTCTGGAGCACGTGGCGGCGGTTACGCCTGCGCGCAGTGCTGCGGAGATCATTGGCATCAACTGCAATACAGCGACCCTGTTCTACCGCAAGCTTCGGGAAATCATTGCCAGGCATAATACTCTAGAAGCGTCGCTTGCGGGAGAGGTCGAAGTCGATAAGAGCTATTTTAGTAGACATCGCAAAGATAAAAGGGCCTGGTTACTGCCGGAAAGGTCGCCGTTTCCGGACTTCTCAAGCACGGTGACTACCTCCACTCCATGATGATCCCCGATACGGGAAGCCAAACGCTCATGTCGGTCATCCGCAGGAAGATACGACCGGCTTCAATCGTTTATTCGGATTCATGGCATGCCTACCGGACGCTTGATGTCTCTGAGTTCCAGCATGAAAGGATCAATCACGCCAGATGCTTCAGCGAAGGGCATAACCATATCAACGGCAGGGAGGACTTCTGTGGAATCAGGCGAAACGGCGTCTGCGACGATACACTAGACGATTACGGGCATCATTCGCGATACCGACCTCGACGGGGACTGTGGCGGGCATAGCCCGCGCCACGACATTGTTCTCATAGAAGCCTGCACCGCAAATCAAAGAAACTTCCCGCTTATCAACAAGACAGCACGGCCTTACCGGGCGTGTTTTGACATCCCATATGAACTTGAGTGGCTGGAGTTCTGGTGATGTTGAAGGTCATGAAAGGTCTGACAGACGTTGAGTTCGAGCGTCTCTACAGCACGGAAGAAGCCTGTATCGAGGCGTTGCTGATGGCGCGTCGGGAGGCATTGATGGCCTGCCCGTCCTGCGGCCACGATCGGAATTACCTCTGTGGTCGCCGGGTAGGGTGCACACGCTGCAACCGTCGCTGGTCGGTCACGGCCGGCACGGTAATGAGTGGACAAAACTCCCACTTACGACCTGGTTCCGGGCCATGCATATCATGACCAGCACCAAACAGGGCGTCTCGGCTATCGAACTGGGCCGTCGGCTGGGCGTGAGCTATCCGACGGCGTGGTATCCCGCCAAACGCCTGCGTCGCGCCATGACCGAACGGGAAACCCGTTATCTTCTCGGTGGTTCAGGTCTGGACGGTGCCCCGGTCGTGGTCGAGGCAGACGATGTCTATCTGGGGGGCGAGCGCAACCAGGGCTCGGGTCCGGGAGGCAAGACCAGGATGATCGCCGCGACCGAGCGGTATGACGACGGCCGTATGGGCCATGTCGCCATGAGGATGGTGGCTGGCTTCACCAGCAGGGCGGTGCGGGCATTTGCCGATACCTGCCTGACGGCAACCGTCAGGGTTCATACCGATGGCCTGAAGGCTTTTCTGGCTTTCGGCACACCCGCGAGATCCCATGTGGTCACTGTCAGCGGCAGCAAACGCCCCTCCCGGCAGCGCACTGCGCCGTTCCACGGCCTCAACACCGCCATCGCCAATCTGAGCACGGCTCTCAAGGCAACGCACAAGGCCATCGCCCCGCAGCACACATCCGATTATCTCGGCGCTTTCTGCTGGACCACAAATCGAAGGCACAACATGCCCGGCATGATCCACGCCGTATGCCGGGCCGTAGCAACCTCTTCAATCCTTACCCGCCACCGCGCATACGATGAAATTCCCGTGCTGCTTGGTTGATAAGCGGGAAAGTTTTTGGGTGCCGCCTTTTTTCATAGTTTCACCAGAAACCTGTTTATGATTTCCCCTGCCCTTTTACTCCTGCCGGGTGTATTGCGCGGCCAGCGCCGCCGCCTGCTGGTGCAGTTCTTGGTCCCCTCGGGTCAGCACATCCAGCAGTTCCCTCTTTTTCATGCATGTAAACCCGCGCAAATCCCGGATCGTGCCGTGTGATGGAAGCCGTGTTGTCGATCTGGTCAGCCAGCTTGATTGTCTGGTCCATGGTCTTGCGCCGCCTGCCGTTACCATCTGCGGGGCAACTGACATCCGTCACCATTTTAACCAGTGTCGCCACGTCAGCACCAAACGCAGCTTTTATATCTGCCAGGGTGACGGGTGTGTCCTCCACCACGTCGTGCAGCAGGGCGGCGGCCACGACTTCGTCGCGTGCACCAGTCTGCGCCACCATGCGCGCCACGCAGCGTGGAGGGACGATATACGGATCATCACTGTATTTGTGCGTCTGCCCAATGCTGGCATGGGCGGCTTCGGCAAATGCATCGGCACGGGAAATGCAGGTCGTCTGTCATGATAAGGGACCTTTGCGTATCCGGTCCGCGTCGGGGCAACATGTGGCATGTCACGGATACACCACCCGGATCCTGTCCCGTCCGGGCATGACCGTATGTGGCATCCATAATGTTGCATATATGGAATAGAAGTAATGATGCCGTGCAACAAATATATTCCCTGTATTCCCCATAAAATGACGAATCTCTGGCACAAACGAAGCGGCTTCAGTTCCTTTACCTGAATCCGTATATGATGCGTATAAGGGAATTATAAAGTATATGGTCTTAATTGTATTATGAAACCGACCTGTTTCGTGTCTGCATGAAGTGTGGTGTCGCCCTGTTTATTTTATATGGCTGCTGCGGAACCGTCGGGATGATGTGCCGTTGATCTTCCCACAGCGCGCATTTTCGGGGTCGCTTCCCCATTGGGGCCCAGCAGGGTACCGGGGAAAAACAAGGACCTTCTGTAGCCGCTGTGATATGGAAAGGTGAGGATCATGAGTTATCATATCTCCCTGCACGCACGCACCAGCCAGCCCGTATTCGCACCGGCCGACAGCCGTGGTGGTGGGGGGGCCGCACACAATCCCGGCAACTTTGCCAACGACCCTGCCCGCGCGGCCGAAGCCGGGCATAAGGGCGGGCAGCACAGTTCCGGCAACTTCGCCAACAATCCGGAACGTGCAGCCGAAGCCGGCCGCAAGGGGGGCCAGCACAGCCATGGCGGGCATACGGCGGAAAAATCGACATCCTCCGCCACGACCCACGCCGCAGGCACCCACAAGGCCACGCAGCACGGTTCGGGCAACTTTGCGGATGATCCCGAACGCGCGGCGGAAGCCGGACGCAAGGGCGGCCAGCATAGTCATGGCAAGTCGTAAGTAACCGGGTGGGCGGGACCTGTAACCGGGTTCCGCCCGACCTGCCTGATCTACATGAATGCCGTCCCCCGTCCGGTGCGATCCGCCCCGATGGGGGCGTGGCCTTCATGACATTCAAGGAGAAGCATCATGTCTGCTTCAATGACAAACAATACGACAAATGGTTCCATAACCACCGGCATGACCGACAAACATGACCTGATTTCTTCCGACAAGGTCGAGGGCACGTCCGTGTACTCCCCGTCGGGTGAAAAACTCGGCACGGTCAAGTATTTCATGGTGGACAAGATCAGTGGTGACGTTGCGTATGTCGTCATGAGTTTTGGCGGCTTCCTCGGCATGGGCAACAGTTACCATCCCCTGCCGTGGAAAAACCTGCATTACGACAAGGACCGTGGTGGCTACATTGTTGCCCTGACGCGCGAACAGCTTGAGGCCGCCCCTGCCTATGCCGAGGACACGTCCCCCGACTGGACAAACAGCCAGTACGGAAGTCAGGTCGATACCTATTACGGTGACCTGCCCAAAATGTAGGCTGGGTAAAAACTACGGCGGATATAACCGCAGGCCGCAGCTTCATGCCGTGGACTGCGGTTTTTTTTCGGGCAGGACATGAAAAGGGACCGGTTTCCTGCCGCGGTGGCACCATCACCGGGTGGGGCTGACGGCATGGTCCCCATGCCCGACCAGGGCGAGGACGATTATTACGGGCCGCCCACCTGCTGGTACTCTGGCATGGATCAGGGGTGTTTACCGGGATCGGGGCCAGTCGGGATGACCATCATACGCCTGAATACATAGGTAACTGTTTGAAAGGCCTGCCTGTGAGCATCCTGCGGTTCTGAGACAGCTTTTTTCGGAAAGCTTCATGGAATGCCGCCTCTTTGAAAAAAGACGGCAGCCAGAAATTCTTTATTGATCAGAATTTTATTCTGGAATGCCACGTCAGGCTGATTGTGGGATAATGCCTATCATCTCCTGAATACCCGGTTCACGGACCGGCGGCAGGGTCATGATCTGATCGGGCAGCGCCACGCGTGCGGGTGGCATGGGATCCAGCTTCTGCGGCTGGCCGGTCTGTAGCGCGCGCTCCACTGCAGCCAGGACACGTACGTCGCGTAATCCTTCTTCCCCATCCGGCTCGGGGTCGCGATCATGCAGGATACAATCGGAAAAATAGGCTATTTCCCCACCAAACTGCTCCACCGGATCATGGCGGCGCGTTTCCTTGCGGCCGTTTATGCTGGTGGTATAGGTAATGCCGGTATCGGGTCCAAACATGTAACACGGGCCGGCGGTCACGCTGCCCCTGTCCCCCACCAGCGAGAAATTCTCGACCGGCGCGCAGGCATAGCTGACAAGGAAATATGCCATCCGCCCTTCGGCAAAGCGCAGGGTGACGGAAACCGTATCATCAAAGTTGAAGCCCCGCCCCGGCGTTTTCGTGCCTATGGCGTGGACTTCCACCGGTTCGCGTGCAAACAGGTTGCGCACCGCATTCAGCGGATAGGTGCCCATGTCGGGCACCGGCCCGGACCAGTAGCCGGAATGGCCGCGATGATTGGCTTCGGCAAAATTCTGCCCGAACATGGAACTGAAGGCCATCAGGTGCCCGAAATCCCCGTTGCGGCAGCGTGAGATCAACTCCACCGTCCCCGGTTCACAATGCAGGCGGTAAGCGACCATAAGCTTGCCGCCGCCGCGTTTGCGCGCGTCCAGAATGGCTTCGCAATCCGCAACACTGGTCGCCATGGGCTTTTCCAGCAGCAGATGCAGCCCTGCCTCCAGCACGGGCACCGCATACTGCCGGTGGAGCGCGTTGGGGGTGGCCAGATAAACCGCGTCGATATTGCCCGAATGCAATAGGGTGGGCAGGTCATCATAATGACTGGCCGGGATGTCATAGCGCGCTGCCAGCCTGCGGGCCTTTTCCGGGTCGCCGGTCACCAGTGCGGCCAGCACGGAATTCTTTGCCCGCGCCATGCCTGGCATGAAGGCCTGCTGGGAAATCTGCCCGCCCCCGATTACGGCATAACGGACCTTTCTGGTGTTGCTGTCAGGTGTCATTTCATGCCTCCAGACTCTGGTTTGTCGTGTTGGCGGGTGAACGTGGCACCATGGCAGGGGTTGCGATTAGTCCGGCCGGGACTGCTGGTTGCGGCCAGCCGTTTTCATATGGTCTGGAATGAATATGAAATAGAACTGGCAATAATGACGGGCGTTACAATGCGACGCCGCGTGTCGCGACGTTACCATACAAGGATGAACGATAATGACCGCACGCCCCCTTCGTATCGCGTCGCTTGTGGCGTTCGCGCTATGCGTGGACACGACAGCCCATGCACAGGGCAACACACCCCTCAGAATGCCGGTCGAGACCATGCCCGAACATGGTAGCGCGACATCCATGTCCAATACCCCGGAAAGCCAGTGCCGGACACAGGATACCGGACACGGCCATTCCCATCCCTGTCCGCGCAAGGACCCGAGCAACCCGAACATACCCGGCACCCGGCATGGTGGGGGAGCGGCCCCGTCATCTTCATCCACGCCGCCTACGGGCAACATGGATGAATGAATTCACGCGGTTGCGGATTTCATGAAGACCACGCCAGCCAGGATCAGCAACGCAGCGATGATGCGGGCCAGGCTGGCGGTTTCGCCAAACTGGACGATACCGGCAAGGAAAATCCCCACCGCCCGGCTTCCCCGTCCACGCCGCATAGATCGGCGCATGGACCACAGCAGCAGGCCAAAGGTGATCATTGCCGCCACCAGTATAACCACCGTAGGCCAGAGGCGGGTAAAGCCTTCATGATGGTGGCTCATATTACCTCGAACATGCCTGCTGCAATCAGGGCAAGCCACACCATCATGTTCTCCACCGGGGCGGGATTTCAGGACATGGCAGCGGATTACCGCCGCGCACACCTGAACCAGGCTGATGTCGGGGCACAACGGTCAAGTGACGTATCGCAGGCGCGGGTGGCGCTGTCCGGGCAAGTTGTTACCGATACCGTCCTGCCCCTGCTGGCGGCATCCGCATAGACGCGAAAGGTGTATCCGGTTTCACCGCCCAATATGGGCAGGACTGGATACGCCTTTCATGCCTGTTGTCCGACCGGGTGACAGGACGGGAAGACCCGGCATGGCCGGGATCAGTTTCTTGCAGTCCGTCAGACGGAAACGGCTGTTTTAGCGGCGGCCGTAATGGCCTTCGTGGTACTCTTCACGGTGCTCACCAAAAAAAGGACTGTGCCCATGCGGCTGCCGACAGGGATGCGGCAACGGCGAGTACAGGCATGATGACCGTACGTTTCATAATGCCTTCTTTAGATTACAAAGTTGTAATATTTTTGGATTGTCGGGAACTGAAAGGCATCACATTTTTACAAAAAGATACAGCCAATGGCTGTTATCAGGAACACGTGGTAATAATTTATGGGAAAGGAATAATTTCCTTAATTATGCTGCGGTCGTATGACAGTTTTGTGTAATTCTGATTAATTTATTGGTAATAATTGGGCATATTCAGGGGGCTGGTTGATGTGGCAGTCGCGTAGCAGTGATGGCGGATTCATACAATCATCACATTCATGACCAGGTGTTTTTGTTAGATTGTTCCTGCCCGCGCCTGTGCTGGCTCCCTCAGGAGGTTTCCGGATCATGAATACGCAAGCCGTCTCTACCCCCAAACCCCGTAAAGAGCCGCATGAAGAATGGCGCGAAGCCCTGATCCATGCATGGAAAAACCGGCGCGGCTATGTGCGTGCGCATGAAGCGGCCCATATCCGCCCTGAAGACGGTTTCATGCATGAGGAAGCATAATATATCGTACAGGCAACAATGTTCTGCGATAATCGCTGGTATGATGCATTCTGTTACAAATAATTTACCGGTAAAGGCTTCCTTGCTACTGGTTGTTATTTTATAGGGGGTTGGCAGTTTTCTAAAACCCGATTGGTAAACAAGGAAATTATATACATGAAAAAGTCCCTTATCCTGGCGGCAGTTCTCGGTCTTTCCCTGCCGGTTGTTGCCCACGCTGAAGACAACAACGAACAGGGCCGTCATGGCGAGCACCACGGTGAACACCACGGCAAGCATCATGGTAAGCACCATGAAGAAAACGGCCAGAACGGCGAACACGGTGATCGCGAACATGGCGAACACGGTGACCGTGAGCACGAAGGTGAGCATGGCGGTGAACACGACCATGACCACGAAGGTCAGCAGCAGTAATCTGCAGCGATCGTAGCGCGAATAAGGGGGCGTCCCGGCATGGGACGCCCCTTTTTTTGTTTCCGGCTCCCTGCCCTGCCCTGCCGTGCGTGTCGCGTGTGCGGCCCTGCGGTCAGAACAGGATCAGGTCGATACCGACACCCAGCACCAGCATGCCCCACAGGGAAATCCCCATGGCCCGTCGCCGGATCAGGTTGGCTGACAGCAGGACAAGCAGTGGGTCTGCCGCAGAAGTTTCCCCTTCTTCGCCGACTGCTTCCGCCACGGCGCGGCTGTGTATTTCGCGGTAGGGGCCGCCGTGTTCTTCCACCCCCACCGCGCTGAGCAGGCCAAGGCGGAAATTGCGCAGTTCGGCTTCGGTATAGAGCGCCTGGCGGTTGATGGAGATGGGCTTGGGTCCGCAACGCAGCCATCTCATGACGCGCAGCTGGAACGGGTGAATGCCAAGGTAATGCGATGCTTCGTGTGGCGAAAGAATGTTGCGGCGTGGAAAATGCAGCACGGCCGGACTGGCATTGTCATTCTGGGGGCGCATCACGACGCTTGGACCTCTGTTCTGGATACCCGGGCATGGCACGGCTTGCTGCGCGGGGCGATCACAGGGTGCCGCGTCGCGACGCCAAAGACCAGCCCCTATCGTCCTTTTCCGGTACGATTTCATGATTGTCCCCTTTCCGTAACGCCCCGATGGGGTTAAAGCGGCCGGGCATACCACTGCCTGCGCGCAGGGTGCTGCATCCATTGTAATCCACTGTGGTGTCCATAATCATGATGCGTATCGGCATGCTCTCGATCGGAGCATTTGTCTGGCTGGTGACCGAAGTCCTGCCCATTGGCCTGCTGACGGACATCGCCCACGGGCTGAATGTTTCTGATGGCTCCGTGGGCATGCTGGTCACGGGTTATGCATGGCTGGTGGCGCTGACGGCCATCCCGCTTACGCTGCTGACATCGGGCATGGACCGGCGCGTGCTGGTGGCGGGGCTGCTGGCGCTGGCGGGTGTGGTGGACATTGCCTGCGCATTTGTCACCAGCTACGCGGTCATGGCGGTGCTGCGTGTCATGCTGGCGCTGGGGCATGGCATTTTCTGGTCAATCATATCGGGGGTCGCGGTCCGGCTGGCGCCCGAACTGCCGGTCACGCGCGCCACGGCACTGGCGTTTACCGGCGTGGCCATGGGGTTCGCCTGTGGTATTCCCATGGCATCCGCCATCGGGCAATGGCTGGGCTGGCGGGCGGCGTTCATCATATGCGGCGTGGCAGCCCTGGTGGTCATGGCCGGGCTGCTGGCGCTGCTGCCGCCGCTGCCCTCCCAACGCAGGCACATCAACATCATGCTGCTGCTGCGCCAGCCATTGCTGCGTTATATCGCCATGCTGACCATGCTGGTCATCATGGCGCATTTCACGGCCTATACCTACATCATCCCGCTGCTGCACGACATTCCGCACAGCCCGGAAAAACTGGTACCGCTGCTGCTGCTGGTCTATGGCGTTGCGGGGATTGGCGGTAACTGGATTGGCGGGCGGCTGCCATGGTCGGCGGGAAGGACGATGGGGCAGTCCATCATTGCCATGGTATTGTGCCACGGGCTGCTGGTGGCGTCGGGGTGGGTGCCGGGACTTGTTTGGGTGGACATGGTGATCTGGGGCGTGGTTGCGGCCCTGCTGAACCTGACACCACAAAGCTACGCCATCGAACTGGCTCCGGCGGAGCGTGAGGCCGCATGTTCGTTCTGTGTCACCGGCTTCAACACTGGCATTGGCGCGGGTGCACTGTGTGGGGGCGTGGTGCTGTCCACCGCCGGGTCTTACGCCATACTGGGCTGGAGCGTGGGCATAGCACTGGTCGCGCTATGGGTGCTGCGCGCGGGGCGGCATTACGTGCGGCAGGTCCCACGCTGACCCGGTTGGCGGGACCACGCTCATGGCCTATGGTCGCGCCGTGCAGACAGGAAAGCCTCCATGACCGATCGTATCGTATACAAGATCCTGACGCCTGACGAATATGATGCCCTGACGCGTGCGGGCAGCTTTTCCGGCTCTTCCGCCGATATCGTGGACGGGTTCATTCACCTGTCGGCCGCCGGACAGGTGGCGGGCACGCTGGACAAACATTTCAGCATGAAATCCGGACTTGTGCTGGTGGCGGTGGATCTGTCCCTGCTGGACCCGGCGGTGGTACGGTGGGAACCTTCACGCGGGGGGCAGCTTTTCCCCCACCTGTACGCGTCGCTGCCCATTGGCGCGGTGGTGGCCACCGCCCCTGTGGCACGCACGGCTGATGGCGGGGTCAGCCTGCCGGTCTGACGATCCCGGACCTGATTACCCCGGCCTGCGCGTCCGTGCCTTCTGGTCCTGTGGGTGCGGTTCAGTCGGGGTCGGTGTCGGCTTCTTCGGTTTCCACGCCAATCACGCCATCAATATCCGACAATGCCGCCACCAGATGCGACAGCGGCCGCCTGCCCCGCACCTTTATGAACAGCGTGACCGTGGCATGGGCATCATGGCCCGGGGCTGACATCAAATCATGCTGGCGGTCATGCAGATCCTGCAATGTGTCGGTATCCACCGTGGCACCCGCCGGTGGTTCGATACGGACACGGTGGATGGTGAAGCGTAGCTGCGTGCAGCGGATCAGGATGCTGCGCAGCAGGCCCTGCCCATCAGGGTAGGAGATGAACAGCCCGGCCGAGCGCGCCGCATGGTCACGCGGGACCAGATGCGCCAGTCGTGGAAACCCCAGCATGATGATGAAGTGTCCTACCGCCGTCGCCACCGCCAGCGCGATCAGCCCCGCCCCGCACGCCATGCCCAGCGCCGCCGTCAGCCATACGGACGCCGCCGTGGTCAGACCGCGCACTACGTCGCGGCGCATGAAGATCACGCCGCCGCCAATGAACCCGATGCCCGATACCACTTGGGCTGCGATACGTGACGGGTCCAGCACCACCCGCCCGCTGTCGAGAATGTTATTGAACCCGTATTTCGACACGAGCATGAACAGCGCCGACGCCACCCCGACCAGCGTATAGGTGCGCAGCCCGGCACTTTTCTGCCGGAACTCCCGCTCCAGCCCCACCAGTGCCGACAGCACGAACGCCAGCGCCAGTTCCCCCAGTTGCAGCCATCCTTCCCCCACGGTGGTCGGTGTGAATGATGGCTGTATGGTCATATGCGGTCATGGTCCCTGTGTGATGTGGCAAAGTGTCCTTCCATCAACACGATAGATGCGGGCGGGGTTGCCTGTACGCCACGCACGGGTCACAACGGGATGGAAACAACAAGGAAGGCATTGCCGGGCAGCCCCTGTCCGGCGCGGGGAAAAAGCCCTATGGAAATGTTTATGATGCATCGGGCGCATGTCGCGGCCACCAGCAGGAAGGGACGCGGGTCATGCCATCGCTGATCCGTGTTTCCCGGCAGGAGGTGGCGCTTATGACCGTGACCTTCTTCTGGGGCGGCACGTTTCTGATAGTACATCAGGCGCAGCAGTATTGCGGGCCGCTGCTGTTCGTTGGGGTGCGCTTTGTCACAGCCTCCCTCATGGGCATCGCCATGTTTCATCGTGCGCTGCGGCGGGTGACAATGGCGGAAATACGTGCAGGCACTGCAATCGGTCTGTGCATGTGCGTGGCCTATGTCAGCCAGACCTATGGATTACGGACCATCAGCAGCAGCCGGTCCGCCTTCCTGACCGCACTGTACGTGCCCATGGTGCCGCTGGCGCAATGGGTGATGCTGCGGCGCCCGCCCCATCTGATGAGCTGGGTTGGCATCGGCCTTGCCTTCTGCGGGCTCATGCTGCTGTCGGGCACGGGGGCGGCGTCGGGCGGGTTTGGTCTTGGTGAATGCGCGACCCTGCTGGCGGCCGTGGCCACGATGGGGGAAATCATCCTGATCGGGCGGTTCGCCGGCAGTGGCGACAGCCGACGCATCACGGTGGTGCAACTGGTGGTGACAGGTCTCCTGTCGCTACTGGCCATGCCGATGGCGGGTGAACATTTCCCCGCGTTTTCGTGGGTATGGCTGGCGGGCGGCGTGGGCCTTGGCGCTGCAAGCGTTCTGATCCAGCTTGCCATGAACTGGGCGCAGAAAGCTGTTTCCCCCACCCGCGCCACCATCATTTACGCGGGCGAGCCGGTATGGGGCGGCATTGTCGGCTGGATCGCGGGCGATGTGCTGCCCGCGACATCGGTGGCGGGGGCAGCGTGCATTGTGGCGGGGGTTCTGGCCAGCGAATTGCGACTGCCGGAGCACAAAAAGAAATCCAACGCGACATCCTGATGCGCAGGTGGACAGCGGGAAATGCAAATTATTGACAGATAGAAAGCGTCCCTAGGAATTTCTGGATAATTTGCATGACATTACAAAGGCAGGCTGTTGTGATCCGATGGATCAGGAGCAGGCGGGCCGAGTGTATCCATAATCCGCCGCCTGTGACGTCCCTCCCGCCATGCTGCGATGCCGAACGCCAGCACCTGCGAGAACGCGGCGCCGGTCAGGAACAGTCCCAGACCGGCAAACGCATGGGTAGTCATTCCCCGGATGCCGCAAAGATGGCGATCTGCCCGATGGCCGCATCCCCATTCAGGGGCGACACGGCGCGCAGACGCGGGCCTGACATGTCGATCATCGCCCTGAGCAGCGAGATCAGCGTCTCCGCCGCCCCTGCCGCCATTCTGGCTTCGGACACGACGCTGCTGGACAGGTTGGCTGCCGTGCCGGTAATGACCGCGATAATCAGCGTATCCACCTTTTCCACATCGGCCAGAATGCTGTCGAACGCCGCCCTGACGCTGGCACTGTCGTAGGCAACCGACGTGCTGGAGCCGGCTGCGGTCTGGAATGCAGCCAGCGCGGCCCTGAGGGAGGCAATCACCGTGCTGGCCAGTGCCAGATCTGCCGCCCCCATGGCTGACGCCACAAACGATACGTTGATGGCCGTGCTGGCAAAGGACAGGATCGCGTTGCCGTAATCCACGACCTCGGCCACGTTCAAGGTGATCGTGGCGGTAGTGCCGGACCGGGTACTGGAACACGCTACCAGTGCAGTAGCGGCGACCAGGGCGGAAGACGCGCGCAGGAAAGTGCGGCGGGACAGGTTCTGCATGGCATGCTCCAATGAAAAAACCGCCTTGTGGGCGGCAGACATATTTTTGCCTTGAAGTTACGTACAATCAGGGATGCAGCCCCGGAATGCATCGGCCATCCACCTAGCGCCGGGGCTGTCTTCCCTTATTTCAACGATGTTTCAGGTCTGCCCTTCCTGTTCAGGACCGGGATGCCAGCCAAGGCGACTGCCTGTTTTGCCGCGGGTTTGTCCACCAGCGGCACGCGCACGCCTGACTGTCCGGGCTTGAAGTGGTTTTCCGCCCAGCCGATGTTCAGCCCGATTGTGGTGATAAGCTGATAGGCTGGGACCCACCGGCTGCCTGCATGCGGCGGTGTTATCAGCGCCGAGGCTACGGAGCACGAGATAACGAAAACGCAAGCGTAGAACGTGTATTGCTCCGGCACTTCGTTGAGCAGGAACACAACGGCCGCGCTCAGACCGCCCATTTTTGCGTAATTGCCGCGTATGGCCTGATTTGCAGCCAGCAGCAGCGTGACCGATCTGGTTTTGGGATTCATATGACACCTTGATAGCCTGCGGGGAGCGGGCGACATGCGCCGCATCCGCTAATCCTGCCCCATGGTTGGAAGTGTGAATCCACCGCCACATCCGGCACTGACTGGTGGCGTTCCGGGCGCATGGTCGTGTTCCGTGCCGCGCCATGATGCAGATGTCAGCAGCGTCCCGGTCGTGTCGGATGCGGTATGGAGTGCGAGGTTTATCTGTGTCAGGCTGATATGGCCCGGCCCGTTTTCCATTATCGTGATGCCGTAGATCATATGCTGCTGTATGGCTGGATCGTCCATGTCCAGCACCGTGTCCGGCGCGACATTCATCTGGCGGCATAATGTGGCGATATAGGCGGCGGTATCGTTCTCGCCCGCGGGCGCGTATGTCGAGATGATCGCCGCCACCGTTTTCAGACCGCGCACGGCGTAACGCACAAGCTGGTCGCGCAATGCCCGGATGCCGTCATCCATCGTCGGAAACACTGCAAAGCGCGGGCTGCCCACATCCGTTTCCAGATGTGCCCCGGCCTGCCCCACATAGTCCAGGTTGCCGGGGTTATTGTTGCGGATGCCTCGGGGAAGTCGTCCGTTCATGGTCCATACCCAAATGCGCGTTTGCAGAACGACCATGCCGCATCGCCAATCTGTCCCCAGCCCAGCAGCCCGGTGGCCAGCACGATGAAGGTCATCGTCACCCATGATGTGAGTTTCAGCCCGCCCTCGATCCGGGCCAGCCTGCCGGATATTTCGGTGTCGCGGGCGGTGGCGGTGTCGGTCATGTCGTCAACGCGTTCCATGATCTCGCGCCGCGTCTGTGCAGCATTGTCAGACACGGTGCGGGTCAGGTCGCGGCGCAGGTCGGAAAACTGCCGCGACAGCGTGTTCAGGCCATCACGCAGGTTGTCATGGCCGCCTTCCACCTTTGCCAGCCGTTCCCGGACCTGCGCCATTTCTTCTGCCGTGGCGCAGCGCACAGATGCGCCCTGCCCTGCCTGCACGGCCGGTGTCATGTATTCGCTCATTCATCTTCTCATAAAAAAACCGCCTCAAGGGCGGTCGGGCAGGCGCGTACTGTCAGGGCGCGGGATCAGGACGCAGCGGCAGGCGGCGTGTAGATGCTGCCGACCGGATATTTGCAGTCCGCATCCAGTGCGAAAGCCAGACCGGCAGGCGCTGTAACACCGTCCAGACCTGTCAGCATCTGGGTTGCGATGACTTCTCCCGCAGGCAAAAGCGTCACAACCGCAGGTGTCA
>NZ_BDLU01000070.1 GCF_006538165.1 Komagataeibacter diospyri | reverse complement strand
CGTGCCGGTTATTGCAGGCAGGTCCACCGTGCCGCCGGACAGCGTGACCCCGGTCACGTTGGTGACGGACGTGCTGGCGGCATAGGCGATCTGGATCAGCCGCGAATAGCTGGCCGCCGCGCCGATGGCGAGACCGTTGAAATACGTCGCGATATTGGTGCTGATCGTGCTTTCCACCGTGGACAGGTCGCCGGTGCTGTCTACTGTCACGGTCATGGTCACGGGCGGCCGCACGACCGTGGGGCGCACGACCTGAATGGACACGGCAGCCGGGCGCACATCGTCCACGGCGGTATAGACTTCATCAATCACGCTGTCGGCCACATCGCCCGATCCATCATCGACATAGACCACCACGTTACCGGCCAGTGTGGCACCTGACGTGTCCACGTTCTCCACCACCTGATAGATCAGGTCGGCGGAAACATCCGTCACCGCGTTCTCGATCGCCGCCACCGTCGCCTTGGACCGGCTGTTGATATAGGCCACGAAGCGCGTGCGCAGGGCCGCATCCGTCTCGCCATCGCTGCCATTGGTCAGGGCTGCGGCATTCGTGACCGTATCAATGCCCGAAACCGCCGTGCCCAGCAGGCAGATGGCACCTGCCGCGACATTGCCGGTCGCGCCTGTCGTCTCGCACTGGACTGGCACGGTGATGGACGCCGTGCCCGCTGGCCGGACATAGGCGCTGTCGGCTGCCGACCAGGCGGCATTCGTGCTGTCTTCCACCACGTCATAAATCAGGTTCGACGCCGTCTTGACCGTGGTGCCCACCGCAATGGTGGCCGACTGGCTGGATGGCGTGAACGATGTCAGGGTGACGGTGCCGGTCGCCGCTGTCCCCGATTCGCGCGACAGGCCGAAATCCTCCACGAAACTGTCAACATCCGACCCGATGGAGGTGGCAAGCCGCGTGCGGGACAGGATCTGCAGCGCAATGAACTGGAACCACAGCCCCAGCCCGGCCACCGCCTCGAGCATGGCGCGGCCGGGGGAGCCGACATCAAGATCCAGCAGCGAAGGGCACGCGCCCTGTGCTGCTGCCACCATGTTGCCCAGTGTGGTCTTGAAGGATTGGAAGGTGATGGCCAAAACGGCCTCCCGTAAAAGGCTTATTTAATCGTCCGCTAAAAGTGTGTATTGATACACATTTATCATTGACGGCGCACATGGTTAGTGTGTATATAATACACATGGACAGCAGAGACGTGATACGAAAGATCGAGGCCGCTGGATGGTTCCACCGCAGGACAACAGGCAGTCACCATCACTACCGGCACCCAGAGCGGCCCGGAACGGTGACGGTCCCACACCCCAAGAGAGACCTTCCAAAAGGTACTCTCCGCAGCATAGAAAAACAGTCAGGAGTTTCCCTAAAATGACCAATTATATCGGACTGATCCGCAAAGACCCCGAAAGTGATTTCGGGGTTGAATTCCCTGACTTCCCCGGCTGCGTTTCGGCCGGGTCCACGCTGGATGAGGCACGGGCGATGGCAAAGGAAGCCCTGCAGGGCCACATCGCGTGTATGCGTGATGATGGGGAACCGTTGCCAGTGCCGTCCACGCTGGAAGCTGTCATGAGCGATCCTGAGAACCGTGATGCGGTGGCGTTTCTGGTCGATGCGCCAGAGATCGACCGGGTTGTGCGCGTCAACGTGACGTTGGAGGAATCCCTGCTTCAGGCCATTGCAAGCCGTACATCCAATCGATCACGGTTTTTGTCGGATGCGGCGCGGGAAAAACTGTCGCGGGAAGATGCGTAGGCCTTCGGTCAGGTATTCAATGTCAGTTCCTGCACCGTCCCGGTCGTGGCGTCGGTATAGGATATGGCCAGAAGATAGGCCCCGATTTTCGGGTTCGTGATGGTTACGGTGATGGGCTGGGTCTGGTCCACTCCCGCCTCATCCTGCATCTGCTCAAGCACGAGGCTGCGGATGCCAGCTTCGTCCATGACCGCACCGACGCGGGCGGGCAGACCCGCGCCATAATCGGGCTGCCAGATATAAGCCCCGGCATTGGTGCATAGCCTGCGCAGCAGCGCCTGCCGGGTCTGCTCTGCCCCCGCAACTACGGCAACGCCGCCAGTGCCAGACAGATCGAGGTCGCCACCGACAGTGTGTGACATGGCGCTCATGATGGCGCGCCCGTGGTGCCAGGTGCATCGGTGACCGGATGGACGTGGGTGTGGCCGGATGTGCCGTCTGCAATCACGTCCGTCTGTCCTGTCACGGTGCCCTGTGCGGTCATGTCCTTATCTGTCGTTATGGAGCCGCCGGTGATGGCCAGACCGTTGGCATCGAGCGTCATGCTGACTGATCCAACCTTCCACGCCTTGCTGCCGTTGGTCAGGGTTTCCGTGGCGTTCCCTGCCCCGCTATAAATCGTGTCTTTGGTTATGTGCCACCATGGGGCGTTCTGGATTGCGCTTCCCGGTGATGTTCCGCCGTCCGCCGGGGGCGCGCCGCATCCGGCCGCGATCAGCAGTTCCCCCGGCTGCGCGGGCTTGCCCGTGGCGGGAGACGTGGGAGGCATCACCACCGCGTCATAGACTGGTACGGCGGCCACGCCATGTTCCGCGTCCGCCTCTACATGCACGACCAGCACATGAGTGCCGATATCTGCCGGGCAGGCAATGCGCAGGCTGCCGACCTGCATGGCTGCCAGAGGAAGCCAGCCACTTTCTATATTGGAGGGCTGGGTCATGACCTTTACGGCGTGGTTTACGGGGTCCACCGCGCTGACGATGCCAAACTCCGGCTGCGCCTGCGCGTTCGCGATGTTTGACCCCACCATGCGCATATCAGCCATTATCTTCGTCCTTTGTCACGTCCCGTGTGCGTAGGGTGATCTGCTGGGAGAAGCCGCCAGACCATGAAAAACGGCTGTTGACGGCATCAACATCCAGCGTGCCGTCCCATGTCGTGCCCGTGCCGGTGATCTGCATGAACTGGCGCGGGGCCAGCGTGATCCGGCCCGGTATCTGTCCGCTGATGACGCGTTCATGCGCCACGATTTCGTTATACTTCTGCTGGGCATACTGCTGGACCAGATCAAGGCGCGCGCCGGGCAGCGTGAAGCTGTGCAGATTGCCGGTGCTCTCGGCCTTTTTGGTCGAACCACCCTCGACGGACCAGTAATATTCCACCCGGTTCCGCTGCCTGCTGTCCCACGATGTGACGTGGACCACGACACCCTTGGCAATCTGGTAGTCACGGGTAAACCGCAGTCCGGACGCCCCCATCTGGATCGGATTGAGGGGGCCGGTATCGCTGTAATCCAGCGTCTGGGTGTTGGCTTTCGTAGCGGTCGGATACGGCGCGCAAACGATCGTCTTCCCTTCCGCATACAGGTCACACCCGGTCATGTTCGCCAGATAACTGGCAAGGTCAAAGGCGGTCTGGAACCGGCTGTGGCTGCTGGCGGACTTGCGCTTGTGCTCGACCTGCCAGAACTGCCCCACCATGCCGTCGGTCATGGTGACATCGGGCGTAAGGCCCGCTGCCGTAATCATGGCGCGGACCACGTCCGCCCCGGTCATGTTCATCCAGCCATCCAGCACGCGCATGTCCAGCAGTTTCGCCAGGTAGTCGCGGCACTGGATGTGGACGGACGTTTCCGCCGGGGACAGTTCCACGTGGTCCACGATGCCCGAAAACATGGTGGTCCACTGCGCGCCGGTCTGGGCTTCATCGCGCATCTGCAAGGTGATGTCGATATCGGCCAGCGCGCCGCCATTTGCGGGCGTTGGAAGATCAAACCACAACCCGTTCGCGGGGGCCTTTGTCCGGTCCAGCGCCAGCGTCATGTCCAGCGTGTCGGCCCGGCTGTAGCGTGTGCGGGTGAGCGTGAATTCTTCCAGCCCGGTTTCCGCGCGTTCCGCACCGTTGACCAGAAGACGGGCGCGCGGCGCACGCCAGATGCGGTGGCCTTTGGCCGTGACGGTAATGCTTTCACTCATGCCGACACGCCCGGCACGCCGCTGCCAAGGGAGGCGTCCACCGTCGGCAGGACGATCTGCACCGGCGTTGTAAAATCGGACAGGTCAGGATCCGTCATGCCGTTCAACTGCGCAATCCGCCACCACTGGGTCGCATCGCCAAGCTGCGCCGCCGCGACGTGATACAGCGACACATCCGCCGCCGTGACCTTGATCGTGGTTGCCATGGTTGATCCTATTGCGCGGTTACAAGCGGTCCGTTTTGCGTGCCGTCCGTGGCCGTGAGCGTATTGGCATAGGCCCGGTTGACCAGACTGCCGGACGTGACAGATGTGCTGTGCAATTCCGCATTCTGGGTCAGGGTGGACAGGCCGGCCGCATTGGTCAGGCTGATGCCCTCGAGGTTCGCGCCCGTTTCACCGATGGCCGAAGTCAGGCCGGTGCCAGAGGCTTCCAGACCCGTCAGCAGGCTTGCGGCGCTTTCAGGCGTGGAGGCAAGGTTGACCCCGGCACCGGACAGGCCGCCCACTACGGTCAAATTGTCCTGCACACCCGCGAACAGGCCGCCAGCGCCCACCATGTCGGCAATGGGCGTGACCTGCCCCACGACCGTTGATAGCTGGCCTGAGATATTCCCCGCTATGGTTGAAACGTCACTCACCGCGCCCGTGATGCCGGAGATGGCCGAGGCCGCATCGGTGCCGATCAGAGCGGATAGAGCAGACGAATTGCCTGTTGCCGTTACGCCCGTCTGTGGCGGCTGTTCCAGCACCAGCCGGTAGGGAATGACGATGCCCTTCTGCTGATAATCGAACGAATACTGCACGATCTTGACCAGAAGCGACAGGCCCGCGCCCGTGAACTGAACTGGCTGGCCCGCAATGCGCATCGACTTGAGCAGTAGGGCGCGTTCATAAGCCGTCGGCCCGACGAACCGCCCGCTCAGTTCCAGTCGGTCGGGGTCGTTGCCCACGGCGTCGATAATCTTGTTGCCGCCGGGCAGCTTATGCACAGCCACCTGCTGCGATCCGCCATCACGGATCAGGTCCGGCACTTCCATGCCCGTCAGGGTAAGGCTGCCGATCGTAACCGGAGCAGATGCCCACAGCCGCCCCAGCGAACCAATGGCGGTTTCAGCGTTGAGCAGACTCAGGGACATGGGAAATCCAACGGAAAAAGCCACCTTGTCGGGGCGGCTTGGTAGGCACGATCAGGGCATGATGCCCTGAATAATGCATATTACTGGAAAAAGTACAAGGACGAAATCAGAAGGGGTTTTCCACGCTGCTGGAAGGCTTGGCGTTGCTCATCTGGTCTTCGATTGTGCTGGACGCCCTGCCCTTCTGCTTGCGCCGTGAGGTTACCGCCCGATGATGCCCGTCTCGCGCGCCAGAACGGTGGGCGCCTTCCGCCTCTGCCTGTTTCTCACACTCATATGCGCCGTGCTTCGTGCGCCCATACCAGCGGTCGCCCGGCAGATGATAGACGCCGGTGTTCTGATTGACCCACACCACCGTGTCGCCGGGGCAGGATGGAATGATCTTGTTCTCATCTGCCAAGGCAAAGTCAGGAGCTAGGATAAAGAACGCGATCATAAATGTGTAGAATCGAGACATCATGTAATTTAGAGTTACCTTTGCACAGCGATGGGGATGAGAGTGCAATAGATGGCAGGATTGACGACCGACCTTCTCGCAACGCTGCACGATCTGGAGAAATCGCTTTCTCAGCATGACCTCCTGTCTACCTATCTTGATGCCATCCTAGCAGTCGGAAACGTCCATGTAACTATTGTCGAATTAAACAGAATTGAAGATCCTAAAGAAAACTTCATACATGTTGGTTACCCAACGGAATGGGTGAACTTTTATATAGAAAACAACTATATTAGTTCCGATCCAATAATAAAAAAATCCCGATACATAAGCTATCCATACTTTTGGAATGAAATAAAAGGCATAAACAAAGAAGAAAAAAAGATAATAAAAGACGTATACGAATTCGGTATAAAAAGAGGACTGACGGTGCCGGTCCACACGCATGATAGGATAGTTTATGCCATCTGCTTCGCATTTACAGAAAAATATATAGACAAAGAAATTGAATTTTATCTTCGTACCTTGTCACACTTCTTTGTCGATAGTTATAAAAAATTAGATGACCCTATAGAGACGGAAGGCCCAGCCCTAACCCCTCGTGAAAAAGAATGCCTGAAATGGACCGCCAAGGGGAAAAGTTCCTGGGAAACCGGGATGATTATCGGTGTGAGTGAGCGAACGGTTAATTTTCACATCAACAATGCCCTACTGAAGCTGAAATGCACGAATCGTATCATGGGCGTGGTGAGGGCCATCTGTGCTGGACTGATTGAGCCGTGAAACCTGTCAGTCCTGACAGGTAACCTGCCTGTCAGTTTTTATGAATGATCCCCTCACCCAATAGCGGAGAGTGGACCCATGATCGAAGTTGTGACTGTTGAAAACGCCTATGGGGGCGGGACTGCTCTCGTTGAACAATTCAAATTTCGATACCGCCATTTCGTGGCTAACGAACAGTGGGAAGTTCCATTCTACAATGGAATGGAATACGATCAGTTTGATACGCCCGCTGCTGTCTACCTGGTGTGGCGCGATGCTGCGGGCATTGTCCGTGGCATGATTCGACTGTTGCCAACGAGCCGCCCTTACATGCTGGAAACGCTCTGGCCCGATATGCTCCCCAATCCGGCTATGCCATCTGGTCCAGCCGTCTGGGAAATCACCCGGTTTGGCGTGGAGCGCACCCTGTCCCTCACCCTGCGCAAGAAAATTTCAGCCGAACTGATTTTGGCATGCATTGAATTTTCGGTGCTGAACGGCATTCACACCTATCTGTTCCTGACTGCGTGGGGAGTGCTCAAACGGATTGTGCCCGGTGCTGGCGTGGAGGCGCACATCCACAGCAGAAAAACGCTATCATCTGGCCACGATGTCGCGTCTGCGGTCGTGCCCGTTTCACAGGACGTTCTGGATAAGGCCCGAGCCAAGCTGAATATTAATTACGCTGTTCTCCACAATGACGGATTTGAACGCCAGCATGCTGCGTAAAAAAATGAATGAAGATATAAAAACAAAAGCAAAAGATATTAAATCTGCATTGTCATTTCTGAGAATGGAGGCAAAAAAATGTGGATTAACACAAACAGATAATTCCCTCTCTATTGCAGAGATAATTATTAATATTGAAATGAAAGAATAAAAGTCGGAGAAGGATATTAAATTGTTATTCCGAGAAGGCGACATTGAATACCTAGCAGAGCAGTTGTTCTTGCAACACTATCCTTTCCGCAGATGGGGGTCCCTGCCAGATTTCGCATCTGGCGGACCTACAGAAGATGAAAAGAAGAAATTCATTGATATGGCCCGGCATCAATTGTCCGGTTGGTATCCTGTATGATTTAGGCCGCCCCACCCGGAGCGGCCTGTTTCCTACCCGATCAACTCACGCTCCCTCACCTTCTGCGCCCTCAACGGCACAACCTGCCGCCTCTGCAACCAGTTCTGACGCGCCTGCTCGACAACAGCCTTGATCCCGGTGCGGGATCGGATGTGCAACAGGCAGTTGTCCCGGCACCACCGGGCGCTGGCGTCATCCGGCCTCTGCCGGAGCGCACGATCCCACGCCTGGTAGTTCTCCATCATGATGAGCAGTTCCTCATCCTCTGGATAGTGCCCGCTGATCGGGTTCTCCGTCAGGGCTACGCGGGGGCTGGCTCCTTGGCCTTGGCGAAAGGGCGCTTGGCGACCTCATGCGTGCCAATGATTGTCCTGATCTTTGCAAGGCCATTCTGTGTCAGCATCGGCTGGCCAACGCCTTCCACATAGCCTGTCCGTTTCACTTCAACATTCTTCGCATCCATAAACCCGCGGTTGATCGTCTCGCGGTAGACGGTCAGGCGACCCGTTACAGCATGACGGTAGCACCATTTCAGTTCGCACAGCTTGTTGGCAAACTTACGCTCCGGCCACCCACACTGCTGGGCCGCCGAGCGGATATTGTGGCGACCATCGAGAGAGGCCAGTTCCTCGAGGGCTTCGGCCTTCGGGGCCAGTTCCCGGTTCTCAGCTTTCAGCGCGTCACGCTCTTTGGCGATAAGACCCGCTTCGAGCAGGGCTTCCGCGTAGGTCTGGGGGACTAGCGGCTTGGCGCTGTAGCCTCCCGTCTTGCGGATGGACGGGATCACCTCTGCCGTGACCCACTTCTTGAACCGCTTGGCTGCTGCCTTGCGGCTGGTAAGGACTAGGGACCAGAGTCCGGATTCGTTGATAATGGCCATTTCCTGCGGGCCGCCAAGGGTCGTGACAATAGCACGGTCCTTTTCATCCTCATCAAGACGGTTGGCCGCATGGTGTGGTTGGGAGATTTCCAGAACGCCACATACATCCGCCAGCACCCACCAAGGCGCACCGTTCACGTCGAGAACGCGCACTTCCTGTCCTTCAAACTTGAACAGGTTCATGATGCTGGATTTGTTGGTATCAAGTGTGTTAGTGGTCGTCATAGCTGTATTTCCTATTCAGCGTGAGAGGCATCGGGGGGAGTCGCCAAACTGGCCCCTGATGCCTTTTCTGTTTCCGCCATGCTGCGGATAATGCTTACAAATTCCTTGTTTATGCTTCGTTCATTATGGACGGTCTGACGAAGATCTTCTCAATTTAGGTGATACGATTTTGGGCGCTCCGAAAGTGAAGCGGAAACGCAGCAGGCAAACTAAACGAGACTGATCTTCCCAATCTCTGGCCAGACTCGCGCACTCCCTGCCAAACTCTGGCGGGAGGAACCATGCGCCTAACAACCCTCACCTTTCTCGCCCTATTCTCCCCCGCAGCAGCCCACGCCTACGCGCCGGGAAGCAGCCAGACGGAGCCAACCTGCCCCAAAGGGGACCGGCCCGTGTGGGTCAACACCAGAACCAGCGTCTACCACTATCGCGGCATGCGCTGGTATGGGCACACGAAATACGGGAAATACGCCTGTGAGAAAGACGCGCTGGCCGAGGGTCGTCGGGTTACGCGGAATGGAGAGTGATTGAAGTGCTTATTGAAGCGGCAACCCAAGCCTTTCTGCGGCATCTCGCGCTGCATCAGAAATCTTCATGTGAGGATTGCTGCTGCAGGTCAGCATTAAACCTCCCATCAATTCCTCATATTGATCAGTCTTAAGGGTTGGGGAAATCTTTGCGGACACAATTATGGCAGCCATGAAAAGAGCATTCCTGCGCTGGTCATCTTTTCCTGTGGCCCGATGCGTTTCTATGAATCTTACGAAAGCCTGACATGGATCCGACGTTTCCATATCCGACATTAATAGATTGGACGCGCGGTAATTTATTGGGGGCCTACGTTCCGATGACGGTAGAATGTAAGGAAGATTGTCTCTATCGGCGAGGCATCCCTTAAGAATTGGGGTACCGTCATCGGAAGTCATGCATTGCTGAATGCGAGCCAAGTCCTGATCGTCGTCAATAGCTACTGCAGCTATTCTGTTCCCATCTATTGCATCACCCGTCGTGCCATATGGATTAATTTCAGGTATGCTCCACTTTGCGGGCAATTTGTATTTCTTAATCACATACCTGCGGGCCCGATCGGCATCCGATTGGCTTTTCTTGTCCCTTTCTGTGTCCGAGGCGGACGTTGGCGTCGATGTTGATAACTCGTTATCGAGTTCATCATACTCGATCAAAGATACGGGAGCCATCTCATTGGCAAGGACCACGTCAAACCCACTGTTTGACTTGCCATCTTTGATATTTGGATCGACATATACATCGGCAAGGGACTTATATTCCGTTGGGGGCATGTCGACCCATGGATTATCCCGCACAACCCGGACTGTGGCTGATGTTACGCCATCCCGCATCGCCACCCTGGCGATCGATGCGCCGGTTGCTGCCCAATCTGCCTTCTCTCCCCCATCCACCATCACGGATATCTGCGCCTGCGGTCCGTCCTTGAATGAATAGTTGCGAACGGCCTGCACAATTTTGAAAGGCAGAACGCGTCCAGAAAGAACCGGGTCTAATGGCGTTTGGGACATGATGTCATTGCTGGCTGACGGCACTGCCGCGGGTGCGGAGGCTGGATGGTTGCCATCTTGATGGGCGCCCAAGTTGTACAAGAATAGGACGCCTACCGTTCCAAGCAGACACCATCCTGCACCTTTTTTCCATCCAGCTTTGTCCGCCACGCGATCCTCCATATTGGTTGAAACAACCTTTATAGAAGCGGATGCCTATAATCTATCCCGGCATCACCTTCCAATCGCCCTCCCCGGCAACTGCGGGTACTGCACCACATCAGGAGCGGTCCCGCTCGATCGCAGCTCCTGCCTGGCTTGCTGGAACTGCACTTCCTGCACTGCTGACGCCAATTCTCGGCCATTGGGCATCATGACCACGATCTGCGCCGTCCCCACATGCTGCGCACTGCTACCGCTCACCTGCGGATACTGCATGGTTGAAATGCGACTAGCTTGGTGACTCGCTTCGTTCGTAACGCCCAAAACAACGCCTCCAGCCGCTCCAGTTATCGCCCCAGCAGCCGTTCCTAGTCCTGGTATTACCGACCCCCCGATCGCACCTGTGGCTGCGCCTGCAGCGGCACTCTCAAGGATGCGTCGGATTGGCCCCGGCACCATACCCATAATTTTGCCGATGCCGCCAGCGATGGCACCAATAACATTAATCAGGGCCGAAATATCATTAGCAAACTGCCGAATGTCATCCGGATGCTTTCCCACGAAATCACTGATCCCATTGAAGGCATTGGTCAGTGATTGCAGCGAACTGATGAACGGACCCTGTGCGGCACGGCCTATGGTGAATTCAAGTCGCTCCCACGCTGTGTGCATGATGAGAGACTGATCCCGTTGCCCGCTTTCCATGGCGGTCACGGCGCGAGCAGCGTCTGTCCGCTTGGCGGTAGCATACTGTCTTGCGATATTCCCTTCAGCGCCTGTCGTTTCCGCCGCGAGATCGGCCACATTCATCCTCTGGATATGGCCGAGAAGTTCCGGATGGCTCTTTATCAGCGGAGACAGGTAATGCGTAATCCATCCAATAGGGTCGGAGGCAAGTTGATCCTGCCCTAAAAACTGACCGTTTTTTCCCGTCAAACCCAAGTGGCTAAAATATGCGAAATCTTTATCGGTCATGCGCGTATGATCGCCTCCGAAAAGGTTCTCGAGGGACTTAACGGCGGTTGCAGCCCGGCTTGGATTTACGTCGATGAAATGAGCCATATTCAGCGTGCCCTCATCGGACATATGCTGAGCGGCGACTCCGGCTGACCGGGCAAACGTCAAATATTTTTGTCCGCTCATGAACTGCTGGTTGGCGATATGCATCCCCAGAGCGGATTCGGTCGACCGAGCGGCGCGGTCTAGATCGAATTCACCTGTTCGTGGGTTATAGAACCTGTTCGAAATATCCTGGGCGCGGATGAACGCTTTACTTTCTGCCATAGCGGCCTCGGGAGACTTCCCTTGGGCCTGAAACGTTCGGTTTACCCTATTTAGCAGGACGGCAATCGGATCCTGCTCTTCCATATTGCCGCCGCTTAGCTCAAAGGCGTCCTGCGCGATCTGAGCTGACTCTGGTGCGGTCAAGAAAGGGTTGTTCCTCAGCGCTTTATCTGCGCTCGCCATGATCGCCGACATGTTTGCGCGCGCCACAGGATCGCCCTGCATGCTCAAGAACGTCTGGTCATACTGGCCGGTCTGGTTGAACGCGGACCCAAGCGTCTCCCCCACCCCATGCATCCCAGCGTATGCGGCCATTCCAGCCGCCAGCGGCCCAACGCGCGGCATACCGATACCAGACAGTGCCCCACGGGCCGCCATCACCCCCTCTCCTACTTCACCCGGATTGACGGCATGGGGGCCGTTGTATGGGTATGGCCCGTGTTCCCCATTCATGGAGAATGGCGGCGTCGTCCAGTTGGGCTGGTAATCCGTAGGGCGCACGGATGCGCGGAAATTGGCCCCATTCCCCATGCTGTCGCCCTGATTGGGCAGCACCATCAGCGCGGTTCCCGGCGTGCGCACTTCCGGCGGCGGCAGGAGCAGTTGCGGCGCACCGGGCACATGGGTGGCGGCGGCGGAATATGGCGAAACGTAGCTGCCGCGCCCGAGGTCAGCAGGAGGAACCGGCGGCATCGGCGGCGCGGAAGTGCCACGCGCGTTACCGCCATCGCCTCCATAGCTTCCGCGCGAAGAACCGCCACCACGAAACCGACCGGAACTGGAAGCAATATCCCGCGCAGCACGGGCCGCGCGCTCCATGTCGTCGGCCATGCCGCCAGCCAGACGGCGTGCGCCGCCCAGCGACGACACCATGCCGTTAAAGCCCTGCTGCGCCTCCCGCTGGGCGGACAGCAGACGTTCCAGAGCCTCGATCATTTCGCCAATCGGCCCCGTCACGCGGGCAGCATTGGCGACGAGGTTTACGCCGATTTCATAGGCTTCAACGGCCATGGTGTTTCTCTATTCGTTATCGGTCGCCCGCGCATTAGGCATCGACCGTCCTTCAATGGCCCGCACGACCATGCGACCGATGCCGCGCGCGACTTTCTCTTCGTTCCTGAAGGCGGCAACAGCCAGTTCAGGGCGTGGCGGCTGGTAGTTGTTCTGTTCCATGCGCCCGACCTCGAACACCGCGGCCTTGATGTCGTCTGACCCGATTGACGCCTCTACACGCAACGCCTCGCCACTCACCCGCGTACCGTAGCTGTCGCGCATGTCGCCTGTCCGCAGGCCCGGCTCGTCGGGTGAAAAGCCCTTGCGGATACGGTCATCAATGGTGCGGTCAGCCAATGGCGCTGTGGGCAGTCCGCTTTCCGGTCCATCCAGATACTGCCCGATCTGCACCTTGGTTTCGGTTTTGATCAGGTCTGCGCCATCCTGCACGCCGCGATGCACGGCGCGGGCAATATTCGGCTTCACACGCTCGCGCAGGTGCCGCACAAAGCCTTCCAGCGTGTTGAACTTCCGGGTCATGCTTCGGCATCCACGTAGCGACTGGCAGACCAGTCAAAACGGGCCGGGATCAGGCCGTACGTCTCCCGGCTCCGGCGTTCGGTGATAGCCACGCAGGCCGCAAACCGCCGCGTGCGTGACCATTTGCTTGCAACGTCCCAGGGCACCCCGCTATCGGCCAGCAGGAGCATTTCCTGCATCACGGGGTGCCTGCTCAGTTTTTTGCCGTTTCCATGTCCACATCGGCAGCGCCCGGCTGCTCGGGGGTGTCAGGCTTCTTCGGCGGATAGAACACGGCCTGTAGAGCAACAATGCCGTCATTGCCGATGCGACGGGCCACCTGCTTCACCTGCTCCTTGGTCGCGGGCATTTCCACCGGCACGCCGTCAATGGCGTCAACCGAGCAGATCATCTGGGCATAGCCCATCCACGCGCCAGCCGAGGCCGACTGCATGGCGCTACCCGCCACTTCAATCAGGTCCAGCATATCGCCGGGGTCCAGTTCGCGCAGTTCCAGCTTCTTGCCAGAGGCGGTGGTGATTTCCTTGGGGATCGTGCTCATGAAATCTTATTCCGGATACGCGCCATAAAGCTGACGCTCTGGTTTACGATATTTTCCGACTGGAAATTGCCCGCGTTGTTCAGGGCAATCGTCGCGCCCATGAACTCATAGGTGGTCGTGGTGCCATCGCACTCGTCCAGATACTGGTAGATGCTGCCCAGGATCATGGTGCCCGCGTCCCAGAACCCGCTTTCGATGGCCGCGAACAGGTCATCGGCACCGGAATTGTCACGCTGGAAATTGAAGGTGCCGGACCAGCCGTTCGGCGTGTCATAGAACGCGGGCATATCGTTCAGTGGCGATGACGTGAGGCGGTGCGTCTGCTGCTGCGCCTGAAATCCGGTCACGGTCGGCAGCTTGATGCGCGACCCGTTGTAGATCAGCACGACACGACAGTCGCGGCCTACGTTAAATGGCTTCGTGGCCATTCAATCCTCCAAAGAAAAAGCCGCCCGACGTGGGGCGGCTGGTAAAACGGAACGGGATCAGGACGCGGACGTGGCCGATGTAACCACCACACTGGAACCGCCCTGCAGGTTGACCACGAAGAAGCGGTTGATGCCCTGATACGTGACCTGCACATCGGCGCGGACGTAGCCCAGCGCTGTTTCGGACTGGGGATTGTTCGTGCTGTCACAGACTACGGCATAGGCCGCTGTGCTGCCCAGAATGCCATTGCTGACCATGTTGGACAGTGTGCCCAGCAGCACGGCGCGGATATCACCGAACAGCGTGTCATTGATGACATCACCGACAAACGTGCCCATGCCGGAATTGATGGTTTCGGCAATGTAGTTGGTCAGGCGGGTATAGCTGTCGTCGTCGGTGGTATCGTCCGAGGACGTATTGATCCCGCCGCGCACCGCCCAGTAGCTGCCACCCGGCGCGGGGTTGCAGATCACGTCAATACCGGCATCGAACAGCGCACCTAGTTCCGCATCGGAATAGGTCTGCGTCGTGCCGCTGGACACAAGCCCGGCCTTCTGGCTGCCGATCACGCCCGAAAGCTGCTTGTTCAGGCTGGACTGTTCCGGCGACAGGCCACCAAACAGACCCGCCACGAACGCCTGCGGGGTCACCAGCATGTCACCGTTGGTGTCGTCGTCCCACCACAGCCAGTCACCGAACATCAGCTTGACGCCATAACTGTCCAGGCCGGCGGCATCTTTCATGCTGACGGCATTGCTGATCGTGTCGCCAGACGGGCCGCACCCGATCATATACAGCCCTTCGCCCAGGCCGAATGTCGCCTGCGTGGTCCACGACGTGCTATCCGTCAGACCATGCAGGATGCCAAGTGCGCACCCCTGCTTGCGCAGCGCATACATGCCGGTCCGCGTCGTGTCGTCTGCGCCGATAAACTGCTCTGTTGTGGGTGTGCCACCATCCTTGCCGCCGGACAGGATTTCGGTCCCGGCTGCAAGATCAGGAACGGTTGTCGGCACCGTCGCCACGACCAGCGCGGATGTATCAGCCGCAATGGCTGCGGCAATGGCCGTCCACGTCGTTCCGGTATAGGACCGGCTACCCAGCGTGGCATGGCTGGTGGTCAGCGTGTATTTGCTGGTAACGATGCTGTTCTGGGTCAGGGTGGCCGTGATGGCGTTGCCCGCGCTGCCGGTATAGCGGGCGGTGAGTGTCGCGCCTGCCAGCGTGCCAGTGGCGGCCGCATCCGTGCCGTCGGTCACGCGCACGCAGCGGAAATCGGAAGCCCCCTGCAGGATGGCGATGTTGACCGCCGTGCCGATGTCGGTGGCCAGCGCCTGTTTGGGACCGAACGCGGCAAGCTGGTCGCCCATGCTGCCAATAATCATGGGGGTATTGAGTGGCCCCCATGAAGCAGTGCCGACCAGACCAATCCGCCCACTGGATACAGCATTCAGCGCCAGCGTGGTGGGCTTCTGGATCTGCACATACAGGTTTGGCACGTTCAGGCTGTTGGTGTTCAGGGAGCCTGCCTGATAAAGCTGCGGCATTGGTTATTTCTCCTGCGTGAGAGCCACACGAACCGTAAAGCGGTCCAGCGTTCCTGCAGCCTTCAGTTTCGCGATGGTGGCTGCATCGGTGATCTGCGTTCCCATCGGGTATCCGTGTCCTGGAATGGTCACGACATAGGCGACCGAAGGCGGTGTGGGCGTTGCCGGGGCCGCATTCTGGGGGGTGTCCGTCATTTTTCTCTCGGATGTGGTCAGGAGGCGCTTATCGCGCCATCTCCTGCGGTGTGGGTCGTGTCGCCCGGAAGGGACATCACGCCTGAATGGAACAGCATTTGCGCCATGTTCTCGCGCATGTCGGTGTCGTAGGTGGCGATGAAACGGAACGGCCGCATGAAAATGCCGCTGTTCTGTGCGGCATCGTTGTTCCAGTTCCCCCGGCTCTCGATCTGGAAGGTTGAGCCGTTGGCATCCGTCAGCCAGTCGATAAAGGCCATGCCGCTGTCGATCGCTGTCCCCAGCGCATCGCGGGCAGACGGCGTAGCCGACCAGACCGTGACCTGAAACAACTGCTGTTGCCTGCGCGCGGTTCGTACTGCTGGAGCATATGCGCCAACCGCACCTTCCAGTGTCGTGGCTCCGGGCACACTGACAATCGCACCACTTGAGGTCGCGCCATCGATCTGGTCTGCCAGGGCGGCTGCAATGCTTGCCACGGTATCAGTCGGCTGCACCGCGTAGGCTGCAACAGACCTGTCAGGGATGGCCGCGCCATCGGAACGAAGGCGCAGGCCAACAATGCCTGCAGGAGTTGCCCCGTCCTGCAGCGTGATCGTGGCCGTGGTTCCGTCGGTCGTGACTGACACCGTGGCCGGAACGGGAGTGCCGTCCTGTCGCCACGGTCGCCCCAGAGGCTCATCAATGCGCCGCCAGCCGCCCTGCAGGTCCATGACGGTGATGAAGTCCACACCGTTCCTCAGCGCGCAGTCCGCGCCCGTATAATCGGCCTGCGTGATCCAGCCACGGAATATTTTGGTTGGCCTGCCCGTTACGGACGGCTTTCCTTTCCCGTTCGGGTAGGCGATGGCCGCCATCTGCGCCACGATAGCGTGGGAAATCGAGACAATATCGGCCATATCACACCTGCCTCACGCTCATCAGGCAACGATTGCCGTATTGGCTCGGCTCCACCGCAGTCACGGTGTAAGTCGTTCCGAGGTCGGTTGTGACAGCCATCTCCACAGTCGGGATGAAGCCCGGCATGACCGGCAGAAGCATCTCGTAATCAGCAGCCTTGATCGATCCGGGGATGCCATCACCGGTCGGACTGCCCTTCCCCTTGATCTGGATGAAGACAGGCCAGCTCGAGGCAAGCGTGGTCTGGGCGCTCGTATCGCCCGCCGTGCCGTAACCGTCCGACGCGCCAACGTCCGTGCAGGCCGCGCCATCTCCATTGGTGCTGCCCTGTCCTGACTGCCCCGCGATAGACACGACCCGATTACACAGCATGCACAGCGGTGGCCGGAATGGCTCAAGGCGCGCCACAAAATAATTTTCACCCGCGCAGGTCAGCAGGTCGCCCGACTGCACATCCGTGGTGTCGAACAGGCCGAATACGGCGGGTTTTCCCCACAGGGCCGGGCGAGCGAACCCGAACGCCTTGTCATCGTTGAACGCGGCCAGAAACGTCGCGTGGACGGTCTCCATCGGCGCGGTCAGCGATGCCGGACGGTATTGCGCGGTCGTGGCCCCCAGCCGCAGGGCGGCCTTGGCATAGCCACGCGCCACCTTCTGCTGGACGAGGGCCTGATACATGCCGCGTTACCTACACAAAATGAATATCGCCGCCGCAATAGATGCTGCGATCAATAGCGGCCTGCACTGCCTGAATTGGCGTCGCGCCCATCGCCAGCGCGCCATATGCGATTTCAGCGCCCGATCCGATGCATAGAGGCTGGGACACGTCGAATTCTTCCGTGCCCCCATCCTGAATGATCAATCCGTGCCTGCGGTCCTGCACAAGGATGGCGGAATATGATTTGCCGACAGGAAGCGCAGAAGGCGACCCGACGCATTCTTCCGCAATCCAATTTGCAAGAGGAAGGATGGCCATGGCTGTCCCGCAGACACCAAGCTGGTATCTGCCATCCCCCAGAAGCATGACCTTGCGCACAGATCCAGTAACACAACCATATTCAGTTGCGGCCAGACTATCGGCGGCCATCTGGCCATCCTTCCAGACAATAACGGTCATCAGCGACGCCGCCCCTTGGTCGATGTGCGGTTCATCAACGATACCATCTGCCGGTCAATGGCCTTGGCCTGCTGGGTCTTTTTGAACGCCGCTGTGGTCATGCCCACCAAGGCGGCGTTCTGACCATCCTCCTTCCGGTCGGTGTTCGACTTGAGATACTGCGCCATGGTCATGCGCTTTGCGGGACGTGCCATTTACTTCTTCCGCCTGATGATGCTGTTGGCCTTGGCGTTTATTTTCGCCTGCGAGGATTTGGACAGGTTTCCCGCCTTCACCTGCTGCGCGGCGCGCGCCTTGGCGTTAATCGCATGGGCGCGATCAGGCATCGGGAACCGCCGCGATCCGGGAAGGCCGAAAGCGGATTTCGGCAGGGCGTTACGCCTGCGGGTGCTCAGGGCCGCCATTGTCGCCCTCCTGTTTCTTGGCCTTGTTCTGCGGCCAGTTTGCGGGATGGTCAGGATCTTTGCTGGGCACAATGCCTGCCGAAGTCAAAGCCACGGAAAGCGGTCCGGACATGGGAGCAGGAACCGGCGGCCCTTCCAGATACGCGGGCTGGCCATCAGGTATCGGCCCGGTCCGGCGCTCGCGCGGGGTGACGTTTCCCATGCGATCAACAAGGTATCCGATCATCGCATCGGTGCCAGTGACCTCGACCACGCGACCGGCATCCGCCCCGAACGGTTGGGGGTCACGCGCAAGAGCGCGCCTGACTGCGACAATCACGCCATCTTTAACCTGCGCCCAAATCCGCGATGGTCGCGGCCTGTTGCTGTCAACAGCGAACATGCTGCCTCCTATATTGTGATGCGATTGGCAGGGCGCAGACCAGGCCCCGGTGGCACTCCCAGAAACGCGCACAGCTGCCTGCGCCACCTGTTGTAAAGGCCAAACCTGTCCTGAACCTCGGATCGGTTGTGATGCCACACGGCGGCCTGATCCGTGTCCAGATTGTCCGACGCGCCCATGATGGCGGTCTCCAATGTCTGGCACTGGGTCAGAAAGGTACGGGCCTGCACGCATTCGTCGGGCGCAAGATTGCGCATGCGCCATTCGTTGAAGCCATAGACCTGAAAAAATCGCCATGACTGCTGGCCGCTGTTAATGCCGCCCATGGCTGGATAGCCCATATAGCGGCGGCACTGGACAAGCTCGTCGTCGGTCAGGGGTGTGCTGACTACGTCTTGGCCCGTGGTTGTTCCAGACATTCGACCGGCTCCATCTCTGCCCCCCGTTCGCGCAGGTGGGCGATTTCCTCGGGGCTTGTGATGATTTCCCCGGCGGACCAGTGGTATCGGCCCCGGTTGAACCGGGGTTCGATATACCCGTGGTCACGCACAAGCCGAACGGGGGCGGCAATTTCGCCACCCCCCTCCCCCTGCACCTTGCGAGGGCGCGCCATTACGCGCTGGCGCCCAGACTTTCGATCACCACGCCGCGCTTGAGATAGCTGTTGGTCGCGGTCGGGATGATCGTGGTATCAGCCGTAAGGTCAGTGGGAAGCGCAAAGCCCCCAATCCACGACCACGACTGCGCAATGATCTGCGCCAGACGATCCAGCGCCGGGCGGGTGATCATGCACACGTCGTCCACATGCGTCAGTTCGCCACCGTCCAGCATGCCCGCGTAATGGTTGCCCATGTTCGCGTAATCGCCCTCGATCAGCGCCCCCTGACCGCAGATGATGGCGCGGTGGATGGCCCCTGCCCCCAGAGACGCCTGCTGCGGCGCTTCTGTCGTGGGGATGAAGCGAATACCCAGCAGGTCGAAGATCTGGCCGGTCTGGTAGGTATCGGACCCATACTGACCACGATACAGCAGCTTGAAGTCGTCATCGCGGAACAGGCCCAGAAGCTGCGCATTGTCGAGGTAGCAGTGATAGACGCCACCTTCCAGCGTAGGCACGTTGTTGTCACGCAGCGCGGAAAGGGCGGCCAGCATCGCCTGAATGGTCAGAAGATCGCCAGTCACCACGTTTCCATCGGAGTCCTTCTGCCCGCCAGCCAGAAGGCCAAGCGTTGTCGAACGCCCGTTGGGACGCAGAACCAGCGGGGCCGTGGCGGCAACAACAGCCTGCCCAGCCGTGCCGTCTGCCACGGTCACGTTGCTGGAGAACGTCAGCGTGCCGGAGATTCCGTTGGGAGCGGTTGTGGTGTTGGTCGCATCAGCCGCGACACCAACCAGTGTGTAGGCATCACCGCCGACGGTAACCGTCATTCCGTTGCTGCTGCTGACCGCGACCACCTGTCCCTCATCGGACAGGATATTCTGGAATCCGCGAATATCATCCACCGCGACCGTGGTGCCCGCAGCGGTCAGCGTGGTGGTGACGCGCGTATTGCCACCGAGGTAGCCACCGACACCGCTCTGAACACCACCGAACAGCGCGTTGCGGGCCAGCCGGTCGAGCGTCTGACGGGCATTGATGCCGAGAACCTGCGCATTTTCCACGAACTGGTTGGCAATGCCCACGCCTTCGGTCACCTGGTTAAGGTCCATGGTGTTGCCATACTGATCGATCGACAGCGTGTACTGCTCGACCGACCAGTTCGTGGGCGACATGCCGTTATCGAAGTTGGTGTTGCTGCTGGGGTTCAGCGGGGTTGTCGCGGGAGCCAGCAGGCCGCGCCGGGTATCGGTAATGGTCTGGCCGATGCGTGCCGGAAAATCCATCCGATCCGCAACGGAACGAAACCCGAGGCGCGACTGGAGGGAATCCTGAAAGGCACGCGCGAGGTAGCCCTGCTGAATGACGGGCTGAAGAACTGCGGGGAAATTGGCGATGGCCATGTTTATGTCCTTGATGTCAGAAATTCGCCCCGGCATCAGCAGGAAGCGGTGCGCGCATCAGCGGCGGGATTTGTTTTGTGTTAGCGAGGCGGCCAGCGCAGACCGATGGTTGCGGCATTTGCTGCCACGTCTTTCGCGTCTGCCGTTACCGCGTTGAACGGTTCGGGGTCTCCGGCCTTGGGCGCGGGCGTCGTCTTGGTCGTGCCGGTTTCTGTGCCGGGCTTGGCCGGTGCAGTGAACAGATAGCCACGGCTTTCCTTGGCGGCTTCCATGACTGCATCAAGACCTTCGACCTGACCATTATCGCCCATCTTGACGGTGCCGAGGTCGATCAGCTTGACCACATCCTCGGGATTGACCGCGCCCAGACGGACGGCGGCGGCCTTGGCCTCGGCGCGAATGACGGCGGCGTTCGCCTTTTCAGTCGCACCCTTGGTTGCGGCCTCGGCGTCGGCCTTGGCCTGCTCGACGGCAGCATTCGCATCGGCCAGGGCCTTTTCGCCGTCAGCCTTCTGCTTGTCGAACTGGGCCTTGAGGCCATCACGCGACTTGATTGCCTCATCGCGCTCACCGCGAATGGTGTCGCGTTCAGCACGGGCGGATTTCAGTTCGCCGCGCACCGTTACGAGATCGGCGCGGGCTTTTTCGAGTTCTCGCACCGTGTTGGGATCGATTACAGGCGTGGTGTTTTCGGTCATCTGACCCTCTGTTTTGTGAATGATCCGGCATCAGCCGGGGGAACGTCAGGCCGTGGCTTGTCGTGTCTCTGTTCGGCCTGCACCAGCAGCCTGCCGGTCGGCTTTGGCGGCGTTCGCGGCGTTCTGCCGCTTGGCGGCCAGAACCGGGTCGGACAGTTCATCCAGCACCCGGTCCCATTCCTCCTGCGGGCTGGCCGTTCCGACCTTGGCGGCATAGATGTTGCAGGCGGTCTCGTTGGACATAAAGCCCGACGCCACAGCCGTCGCCAGCCCCTGCGCAAGCTGCAGTAGTTCGGGGTCCGTGCTGGGGAAGTAGGGTGGCCATTGCAGCGCCAGACCGGCGTCAGGCAGATTGACGTGATCCTTGCCGCCAATCCGGATGCCGCCAGCCACTACGCTGGAAAACCGGCAGATCATGCGATACAGCGCCAGCAGTCCGTATTCGCCGTATGACAGGCGCAGGCGGTCAGCCAGCCACACCAGCGATTGGCACATCATTTCCATGGCCCGGCCAGACTGCGCGGCGCTGATCTTGTCCGCACTGGCCCGGTTGCCGTGGATCTGCTCCATCACGATGGCGCGCAGTTCCTTGTAGTGCGCCAACATGGCGCCGGATGCGTCGCCATTGATCTCCAGCATCTTGGCGTCGCCATCAAGCGGGAGCGTCAGGGCAGACGCTGCGCCGCCGGTTATCCCGCCATCATCCGCCGCGCCGGCCGGATCAGCCGCACCGGCTTTGATAACCAACTTCGGGTCGGCGCTGTATTTCAGGCCGCGTCCAGACTGGGACAACAGGTAATCGCACTCGATGACCGTATCGATGGCGCGCTCGAAGGTGCATGGACCGTCCACAACGCCCGGCTGCGCCAGATTGGCCATCCAGATCCACGGGACAAAGTCTAGGCCGTGGTGCGTGGTGCGTGTGGCATCTATCCGGTCGGGCAGGCCATCGGCCACACGGGTTGGAACGTAGACCCGACAGGCTTTTTTGTCCCATTCGCGCCGCCACCAGAACACGGCAGGCATGTCATCATCAGAGAGGGGCCAGCCATTCGCGGCCAGATCAGCCCCCTTGACCTTGTAGCACTCGGTCACGCTCACCAGGTGGTTCGCCGCGTCCCATACGGGCGTAAGAAACCGGGTATCGTGCATCGACACACACGGCGCACGATCCACAACCTCGACCAGCAGGGCAGACGAACCGACAGAGCCAGAAATAACCGCTTCGATCATGACCGCGGGCAATGCACATTCCCGGTCCAGATCGGCCATGACGGCGGCAACATCCGGACTGTCCGCGCTCAGGGCGGGCCAGTGGCATTCGCCGAACACCAACGAAGCGCTTTCATCCACCACCGTTGCGCACATGTTGGTGCGCACCGACGGTCTGCGCTGCGATAGCGGGATGTATTCCCCTGCCCCGTTGTATTCGCTGCTGAACGGGTTCTGGATCGCGTCATACTGCGTGCAGTCCCTGACCTTCATCAGCGCGGTCAGGCGGTTTGCACGCGCTGGCAGATCGTTGTCCTGCGGATAGGTTTTCTTTAGCTGCTGCCAGTCCATACGGCCCCGTGGCCGCTATCGGCCCAGATTGAAACGTGTTGGTGCGAAGCGCGCCGGTGCGGCCGGTGGCGGCCCCAGCATGAGATCAGTCAGGCCCCACACCAGCGCGTCGGCCCGGTCGGGCGAACGCGCGCCCTCAAACCCCGACATGGAGAACTGGCAAAGCTGGTCCTCAAGGTCGGGGAACCTGCCGTGGTGGGTCACTTTCCCCTGTTCATAGAGCGCCGCCACAGGTTCAGCCCGAGCGAACTTTCCGCGCGAGGCCGTGACAAGCGTGACCGGCGCCGTGGCACGCGCCGCCCTGATCGTGCTTTCGACCATCGCGCCGCCAAAGTTTTTTTCGGCCACGATCCGGTCGCCGCGCCAAAGGTCCAGCGCATCCAGTGCGATCTTGGCCCATCCGGCCGGGCCGGTGCGGCATGACAGGTCAGCCAGCACATGGCCGTTGCCGTCAACGTCAACACCGCACACCGAAATGCCTATCTCATCCGAGCGATAATCTTCCGGCCCTGAACAGCCCGAAGGATCGACGGCCACGACGATGCGCCGCATACGCGCCAGCACGGCGGCACGGTTGGCGTCCGTTATCGCGGCCTCGCGCCGAATGCGGTCCAGCGTCCACAGCGCTCCCTCGATTGCAGTCTGGTAATTGCCGAACAGGAACCGCTGGCGTTCCTTCTCCGGCAGGCTTTCCAATTGCTTCAGATATTCAGGCGACAGGTTGGCCCGGTTGCTGTCCGGGTTGATCTGCATGGTTGCATAATCGGCCGGGTCGGGCAGCGGTTCGCCCGACTTCGGCTCAACGTGCCGCTCGAACAGGCTGTAAAGCCAATGCGAAGTCGTGGGCGGGTTGGCGTCGATATATTCCTTGACGTTCAGCGTCGATTTCTGCGCCAGCCGTGTCAGCAGCATGTTGCGCGCGCCGTATCCGATCTGGCTGGCCTCATTCAGGTAAACAGTGGCGAACTCAAGACCGAGGATCTTCTCTGTGCGGTCGGAACTATCAAGGCCATGGAACAGGATTTCGGACCCGTTCGGCAGGGTCACGAACCAGTCCGTGCGGTTCAGGTTGTAGGGCACGCCGGGGAAGCACAGGCGCATCACCTTGGGAAACGTGTCCCCGATGATGGAGTGTTTCAGCGCATTGAATCGGTGGCGGAAAATGCCGTGGCGCGTGCCCGGCGCCTTGGCTGCGCGGATGACCAGAGCGCGGATCAGGAGAAAGGTTTTCCCCGACCGCGAACCGCCCCGAAGCAGGATGTGCGTGGCCGGGCTGCCCAGCAGTCGGTTTGCTTCCTGCTGGGCCGGGTTCAGCTTGGCGACCATTACAGCGCGTCGTCATCCGATGTGATGTTCATGGTGATGTTGCCGGTCTGCTGAACGTCATAGCGTTCACGGAATTTCTCGGGCCGGTGCGCTTTGAGAAGAAGCGTTGTCAACGCATCGCTGTATTTCTTCTGTTTCAGCGGCTTCCCGGTTTCCGGATCGCGCACTATCTGCCCCATGGAAATCACGTATTCTTCGTGGCCATCGACGGCGCGACGACGCGCTTCCGCCTCAAGGGCGTCTGTCGCCTCATCGATCGCATCGTCCCATGCGGCGGCAAACGCAGGGTCTTGATCCCGCCATTCATGAACGGTCGTTCGCCCGACCACAGCAACACGAGCAGATTCTGATACGTTTGATGTTTTACGCAGATGCTCAAGGAAAACCTCGCGTGCATCGCGCGTAGGACGTGTCCGGCTCGTTCGCTTCTCAGCTTTAGCCGGACCCTTTCGCCCAGCCATACGATCCTCCAGGCAATGATGTTTGATGCACTCCCCGCCTTATCCCCCGTTGCTTGCGGGCTGACAGGATTTACCCATGCCGATCGGCAATGAAACTAACGGGCACCAATCGGTTAGGGAGGACGGGGATATCGGCTCCGTGCCAGAACCGTAAGGTTGTCAGCCGCCCGAATGCACATGGAACAGGGATGGCCGAATACGAAAAACCGCCCTCGGTGGGTGGATTATATCGTGCCGTTGCGGCGCATTTATTCCATGATGGACCGAATAATGCACGTTACTGGAAAAAGTACAAGTCTTATTTTTTGAACCACAGATCAGCCAGTTTATCGAGGCCATAGCACAGGGTTTTGCCGCGCATGCCCACACGCTCATCCTCGCCACATACGGCAACGATCGCGCGCCGCTGCGCTGATGTAAGAACTTCCAGCGCCTCGGAAACCAGTTCGCGGGCGTAGCTGGTGTTTTCCGGCCCTGTCAGATCGCCGCCACGTTCGATTTCCTGCGTGTCGTAAGTCTGGGTCACGCGCGCCCGTCGGGCGGAACGCAACCATGCCTGACGGAAACGCATCCCGGCAGCATGCTGCTGCGGTGTCAGGTTGCTGTTTGGCCGATGGTAGAACCGGTCCAGCGCACATTCATCCGCGACCCGGCGAACTGCCTGCGTCTTGCCACCGCCGCCTGCAATCGCAATAGCATCCTGCACAATCCTGCGGCGGATTGCGGCTGGTCCGTCTGCCCCCGGGTCTGTGGCTGTCCCGGCTTCTATCTCACGGCGCAGGCGATTATAGCGCCGGTCTGATTTCAGGATCTGGGATACGCGGTCAAGTTCACTGGTCTGCGCCACCTGCCCCTCCAAATCACTTCGTTTCGAGTTCGGCAATGCGTCGTGCCGTTGGTTCAATGTTTTTAGCCAAAAGACGGGCCGTATTTACAAGATTTTCCGCGCTTTTATCGGAGCCGATTAGCATTTCATTGAAATACAACTCCCCATTGCGCCTGATAAAATACATCACCTTTTCTTCGCCTGCATATGGAACCGTTACGAAACTTTTAGAATTTCTGCTTTCAGTCATCTTTCCTCCAACCTCCTCATATCTGCCCGCATTTTCCACGCCGCCCGCCAGTCACTCGGCGTAGCACTTGAGAAATACAGAGCGCCGTTACTGTGCTGCCACCTGATATGCCCGCTGCCGGTGATTGCGATGGCCGACCATCCCCTGTCTGCCATTTCGCGTTGCAGTTTGCGGTGGAGGCGGATTTTCATTCTCCGCACCACCAGACAAACACCCAAGCCGCTGCGGACACGGGTGCGACCACGAGGATGAACAGGGTCCAGATCAGGGCGGTTGTCAGTGTGTCAGCCATTCCGGGCAAACCTCCTGCTTTTCCCAATCTCATCCCGAAGACGATCGGCGATTTTATCATTTCCTGCGATACGATGCGCAACTGACCAGAATGCATTTGCCCCATCGTAATACTTCTGCACGTCAGGCATATGCGCCGCGCAGAACCCTACGAGATGATCAGTATAATCAAGCAGTTCAAGAAGATCGCGCCGCTCACGTTCCGTAATCCGCTCACGCTTCAGCCTCTCAATCTCCGACCAAGGCCACACGTAGCGTTTCAGGAAGCGGATCATGAATTGCGGCCTCCAAGCCGAACGACATTCGATACGGCACTATAAGCGCCCTTCGATTTTACCAATTTGATCTCTCGCGGATGGATCAGGCAATTTCCCCCGTGAGGAAACTGGACCCGGAAAAAAGTGGGCATGCCGGGCATTTTATCGCAGCCAATAATGACACCAGGCCTCGGAATACTTTTCGTGCTGATAAGCACCTCATCCCCGATTTGAAACACCCTTTCTTGCCGGAATGTCCGAGGGTCGCGCTCCCATCGCTTCATGGAAAGTTCACACCCTTCCGCCAGAGCGATCCCCTTGACCATTCCACGATGAGAAATTCGTCCACCGCAACCGCAAGGGCACTTCCGTCGGCAATACTTCCTGTCCTGCGGCTCGATATATCGACACTCAGTTTCGCATGCCGATTTCCCCCAACCATCAGTTCCGCCCTTCACCGCGGCCTTTAGGGCTTGGGGAGAAAGAGAATTCAGATCCATCATCCGAACCAACCCTCCATATTTGCCCACACAGCGCCTTTCCCATCACCCACGGTAATCTACCCTCGGAACCGATTACACCACACTCAGCGCCAATCCTCGACGCTCTCAGGGCTATACCAGCCAGCACAGCCCGTCCCGTTTCCCCGATATCGTATCCGGCCCGCATCTGACACGCGGTTACGGCCACGTTCCAGTTTCGGGCCGGGGCAAGGTTCGCCACATAGTCGGCGCCACAGCGTTCGGGCCAGATTTCTTGGGTATCCACAGATCACCGGAAATTATTGGATTTCCGGAATTCTAGTACGGATCGGATAGGGAGAGAAGGAAAAATGGTGATATTTACTTATTTTATACTTTGCGGGGTTTGCGGGGTATGTTTTTGGAAGGCCGTAAATAAACGCAGAAATATTAGTGTTTGTATGGTTTGCGGGTACGGAAGGGTTTGCACAACCACTTTCCCTTGGCGGGAGGAAAAATGCAGAGATAGTAATATGCAAATTTCAGGGTTGCGGGGCGGAAATGCCGCACAAACCCTTCCTAACCCGCAAACCATACAAACAAATTGACAAGACGACCGGGATGACTCATGTTTCAAGCATGAAAAAAGACATAGATAATCACCCGCGATTTTGCTCGTTTGTCGAGAAAAACTGGGGCTTAGGGCGGCCGTTTGAGGCCGATGACATCCTCAATTGCGCCCATGATTTAGGGGGTGCGTCTGACGTTTATGTCGTCGCGAAGTGGACGACTGCCAACAGTCCCGGCCTGTCGGTCGTTAATTTCCTCAAGCGGGTTTGTGGAGAAACAATCGGCAATTATCGAATTGTTCCCGTGACGGGCATGAAGCCTGCCCGCCGGAAGTATTTTGCGGTAATTCGACCAGTAGGGAAGCTGGAGCACTGCCAGGAATGGTTACATCACGAAGAAACCTACGAGGAACGTCGCGACAAGGAATTAGCGAAATATTATGGACTTTTGGCAGGCATGTTCGGGAAACATATCCCTTTTACGACCCGCGACATCCTCAAAATGTATAACGCTAAAAAATCCCTTGAAGGTGACGTCTTCACTGAAATTACGGAAAATCTTGCAGGAAAACGCGGAGAAAATGGCCCGGAAATAAGCCTGCGATCCTTGGGGCGTCATTTTATGAGCGTACCCCGCCCAAGCGCATCGTCTCCCACTATGGAGCGATGCGGCATGGCGTCGGGCGGGATTGCAAAATGGCACCTAGTTTGACGCTCTAGATGCGATATACCAGCGCTTTACCTTATCCCGCGTAACCCCGCTGTCCATAATACGTGCGCCATCGGTGATCCGACCCTTGTGGTCGGAGAACCACTTTCCAAGGCGGCGAGAACTTACCTTTCCGGATGCATTTCCGGCTATCCGTACCAGCGCATCCCGTAGTTCCGGAAACTTCAATCCTGACATGTGACCATCATCGCCGTATGTGGTTTGCAGTGATAGTTCCTCAATCTGACGAATTGTCAGGGCGCATTGCCTTCCCGATCCCGCCGCTTCAGCCAGTAGGCCCACAACCTCACGATGCTCGATACGTTCAGGATCATCCTCGCGTGCAGCTTCCATGCTGTCGCAGGGGTCTTCCTGACCAAGCCAGACCAGGGCACTCCGCACCGTCCTGCTCCACACCTCGAATGAGGCCAGAGGCGTCAGCTGCATATCATCGCCGCTTTCCATGTATGAGCGCACGATTGTGATGCAGGCCGCGACATACTTCCCGCGGTTCTCCATCACTTCCTCAACTGGGTTATGCCGGAACTTGCGCAGTTCGGGCTGCTCCATTCCGGCATCAAGCGAAGCAACCAGACTGCGTCGGGTCATGTCGCCCTTAACGCGCAGGGCATTTCCTGTCGCGAAAATCACGGCCCGGTTCTCGATCTCGGTTGATGATGACGATCCCAGCTCACGGATACGAACGATCGGCCGTTCCGTGGCCTGGCACAACAGGTCGCCGCCCAGTTCTCCATTCACGTTATCCAGCGACATGATGGGATACCCGGCGAGCAGCAGACCGGCGAGGCGCTTTTCCATTTCGGTCGTGTCTTCCCCTGCACTGGTTACCGGGCACACGCGGCCCGTGGCGATCACGCTAGCGACATCCACCAGAAATGATTTTCCCGACCCGGGAGCGTTGGCGCGAAAGGCAAAGAGCGGGCTGACCGGCATCATGCCGCGCACTACGGCCGTGATGATCGAGGCAACGGCAACGGACCGATCTACATCCGCGGCAAACGGAAATTCTTCCAGCAGGGTGTTCAGCGTATTCAGCGCGTCAAATGCCGCATTCTTGCTCGGGTTTGGCAGGCGCAGGTCCAGCAGCGGATCATCAACGTGGAACAGGCGCGTTGCAGCGTCATAGCCCGGCGCCATGAGCACGCTGCCATCAGGCCGAAGGGTTGGCGTGGTGATGACACCTGCGATCGACGGGAACGCCCATGTGCCAGCCCGGGCCAGAATGGTCTGGGCGGCTGTCGGCGGCGGGTCGATCTGCTTCCAGCCCTGAGTGCGCTTATCGTATTTCTGCCACTCCACTGCCTGACACAGCAGATCAGTCAGTGCCGATGCGCCCAGGTCGATCAGGCATGCAGCATAAGTCGTGCGACCGTTGGCGGCGGCCACTTCCCTGCGTCCCGGACGCATAAGGGCCGTGCCCCGCTGGTACACCGGCATGCCGGACGCAACCAACGCCTGTTCACCCGCAGTAGCGACAAGATCCAGTTCGCCAGCGCGTACCTGTATCGGTTCCAGACCGGCTACGCGCCGACCCGGCTGCATGACGGGTGCGCTTTCCTGCGCACGCTTGACGGTCATGCCGCATAGTACGGGTCCGCAGTGTTCACGCAGCCAGTCGCGTGGGCTGGGCACGTTCAGGTCAGCAGCATCATCGCCGGGGTTTAGACCGGACACATCAACCATCCGCACCGTATCGGCAATTCCGGCGAGGATGGAGCGGATTTCCTCGGCTGCCTTCAGGCCCGGTTCATCATTGTCCGGCCAGATCAGGACATTTTTCCCCTCGAGAACAGACCAATCCGACTTGCTCACGTTTCCGGTCCCGGCCGTCCACGTCACGCACGCAATGCGTGGGAACATGGATTGGGCGGCATCGGCGGCCTTCTCTCCCTCACACACCAGAACGGCACGATGTTGTGCTACACGGTCGAGACCATACAGGCAGCGTGGTGCGGCATCATGCTTCAGGTGCCACCGCGTTCCTTTGGGCGACGTGCCGTATGTGAGCGGCATGATTTTCTTTCGCTCATGCTCGGTCGCATTTTTCCGCACGACGTACCGTAGTGGGAAGCCTGCGGCATCGCGGTAAGCGTAAACCTCGTCCCAACCGGTAAAATCCGGCGCAGGGGCATCGGCCGGCGGCGGAACGATCGGCGACCAGTCTGACTGGTGCAAAGGCTGATCTCGGTGAACAGGGACAGGATCAACGGTATCAGAAGTCACGCCAAGAATTTCCCCAAGGGCGCGGGCCGCAGTTACCCGGTCGCCATTCGTATTGATTGCTGCATAGAGGCTGATCGGGTCGCCCCCCTTCCCTGCGCCGGAGAAATCGCTCCACTTCCCGGTGCGCGTGTTGATGGACAGGGAGCGCCCCGGGTTTCCTGACAGGTCACCCAGCACCCATTCATCACCCCGGCGCTTCCCTGCAGGCAGCCAGGTTGCAACCAGTTGCGGGAACTGAGACAGGGCAACGGAATTGATCTGGTCGAATGGTATCATGCCTGCACCAGTCCCAGCGTCGCCAACGCTTCATCAACTGAACGGGCGACGCCTGCAGTTGCACCATGACGGCGCACCACTTCGATGAACCGGGCCTGTTCCATGGTCGCACGTCCACGCGGTCCTTTCACCTCGATAGCCACAAGCTGCGCCACCGTCTGCCCGACCATATCAGGCGTGATTTCACGCGACCGGTAGCCCAGAAGATCAGATGACCCCGGACACCAACCGAATGTAACGCGACGCGGATGTTCCAGCAGGAGGCGACTGCCTTCATGGCGGATGGTACGCCCAACCCAGCCTTCACCAACCGAATTACGGAACAGACGTACCCCATGGAGAGAGCCAACGCGGAGCATGATCTCCGCCTGTATCTGGGCTTCGTTCATGCCTGCGCTCCTGCACGTTCAGCGCGCATTTTCATCTGGTGGAAAACCCATCCCCGCTTGTAATTGCGGGCTTTGGCGATTTCTTTCAGGTCATCTTCGGTCCGGGCTTCCCTGAGAACCTGCTTGTATGGCTGCTGGCGCAGGTAATTCAGACGGGCCTGCGCGGCCTCATCGAGTTCGACCAGTTCACCATCCGCAACTTCCATGCGTCGGTCATCTTCTTCAGGCTTGTCCTGCTTCCGCGCCTCTCCACACTCCTGGCATTTGCGTGCTGTTGCAGCATTGACGGAAAAGCAGTGCTCGCACCGCCAGGTCGCGATAGCCGATCCGTCCCGTTCTTTCTTGGTCCGGCCTTCGAGGGACCAGTTATGCAGGCTATCCGGCAGGCCATGCTTGAACGTGTTTCCCGCATGATCAAGAACGATCAGATGCGTCTTGCCCGGCATTGGACGTAAACCGCGGCCAACCTGCTGGACATGCAGCCCAAGGGATTTTGTCGGACGCAGCAGGATCACCGCCCCTACGCACGGGACATCCAGACCCTCGGAAACAAGGTCGCAGGTAGTCAGAACCTGCACGGATCCGTCAGCCAGACCATTTATCGCAGCATCGCGCTCTTCGCCGGGCATCGCTCCATACGCAGCCCTGGCGCGCCAGCCCGCGTTCTGGAATGCCTCTGCATACATCTGGGCATCCTGCACGCAGGCGCAGAAAGCAATAGCAGGCAGCCCGGCCGCATATTTTGCGTAATGCGCCACTACGTCCCCGGTCAGTTTAGGCTCTGACATGATTGAGGACAGTGCCGTGGTGTCATAATCACCACCGCGCGTCTTAATGCCGGACAGATCAGGCGCATCAGTCGGCGCGAACACCCGGCTAGGCGTGAGAAATCCGTTTCCGATCAGGTCGCCGATCAGCGGACCCATGACCAGTGTGTCAAACACGCCGCCAGCGGATACGCCCAGACCTTTTCCGTCCATACGTTCAGGCGTAGCCGTTACTCCAAGGATCTTTGCCCAAGGCTGTGCCGCGATGACCTTGGCCCAGGTGCCCGCCACGGCATGGTGCGCTTCGTCCATAATGATCAGATCGAAGCGCGGCAGCGTCTCCAGCCTGCGGGCCAGTGTCTGCACCGACGCAACCTGCACCAGATCGCCTGTGGGATCAGCCCATGGCGCGATGATGCCGTGGGATACGCCAGCATCGCGCAGCTTACGACTTGCTTGCCGAATAAGCTCCTTGCGATGCGCAATAATGAGCACCCGGGAGCCGCGCGCCTTGGCACTTGACGCGATGTGACTGAACATCACCGTCTTGCCTGCTCCGGTAGGCGCCACAAGCAGCGGGGCACGGTGCCCCTGCCGGAATGCGTCGCGGACACCCTCTACTGCGTCCTGCTGGTACGGGCGTAGGGTTACTGCTGTCATTTGCGCAGTTCCTCCTGTGCAGCCTTCAGGGCACGGTTCATCTTGTTGGCCCATGTGTCCCAATCGAACCACGAAATGTGCAGGCACAGGACGTGACACGAGGGAGGCGGACCATCTTCACGCTTCAGCCAGACGAAGCGTCGGAACCTGATTTTGATCCAGGGCATTCTTCTTCCCTTGCCTTGCGGCGTTCTTCGACAAGCTGCATGACCTCGCGTTCGATTTCGTCGCAGGAGGCCATAAGCTCGATCAGTTGCGGAACGCCCGGCGCGCATTGGCCGGACAACCAGTTTTCCGCCGCGCGAGGTGTGCTCGAAGCCATGTCGGCGAGCTTCTGCGCGGCAAATCGAAATGGTGCAAAATGGCTACGGATTACTTTCAGCAGCCGTGGGCGAGGATCAAACGAGGCAGTTGCGCCGCTCATTCCCCTAACCTTTCGGAATTTTCCCCAAGAGTTCGGCATTCAGATTCTCCATGTTCCCTCTTGCGACGGACGGAACTGGAGAAACTGCACTTGGAGGAACATGAACGAAGAAATGTTGATGGAGCACGCGAGGGAGACCGAACCCCCTTCCTCGCGTGGATGCTCGTAAACGATGCCCGCACCTGGGCTGTGCTACACCCGAATGCTACCATCGAGGTCCGGCAGCATCTAGCGGCCATGATAGCCACGGAACTGGCGGGGCGGTGACGCATCAGAACGGTATTTCGTCGTCCAGATCATTACCGGACGGCGCGTCCCACCCGCCTGAACGCTGCTGGGCGGCCTGCTGGCGCGGCTGGGACTGCTGAGAGGATGAGCAGCCTTCCCCGGCTGGCTCACCACACAGAACCAGATCACCGCCAAACTTCTGGATCACGACTTCGGTCGTATATCGGTCCTGGCTGTGCCGGTCGGTCCACTTTCTGGTCTGGTTCTGGCCGATGACCTGCACTTTAGACCCCTTGCGAACAAACCGTTCGATCACGCTGGTCAGTCCTTCATTCCAGCAGACCACGCGATGCCATTCAGTCTTTTCGCGCTTTTCGCCGGACTGCCTGTCTTTCCATGTTTCAGACGTGGCGAGCGTGAAGCTGGCGACCTTCTGTGCGCCTTGTGTGGTCCGTATTTCAGGGTCCTTACCCACATTGCCAAGGATGATCGTCTGGGAGAAATGACCGGCCATCACCGCACCCCCAAAGCCTGCCGACTGACCACGCGCTCGCCAATCCCGCGAACGCTGACGGTCACGCCGTATCCGACATACGCCCCGCTTGGCGCGGCATCGCCGTCCACACGGACCCGCCCGCAGCGGATCAGGGCGCAGGCTTCGTCGGTCGTGGTCGCAAGGCCGAGGCGGCGCATTGTGCTTGAGAGGGGGAAGGTTTTGCTCATGAGCGGTCCTCCCTGTCACGGGTGCCATGCATGCGACGGCATAGGTCGCACGAGCAGCGGGATATTACAGTTTCAGCGCCGGAGAGAGTCGCACCCCTCTCCGGCTTTTCTCCACCCTGTGCAGAGGATGAAGCTTTATGAGTATGGAAACAATGAGCCGAGAAGGTCTGATCTGGCATATTGCCAAAGTCATTGCCGCCAATGAAGGAAAAGAAACGTCTTACAATACTATTGATGCAGACCGGGCATACATCATTGATGTGATCTCGGCCGCCCGCATGGCTGTCGACGGCACTGGCAACCCCATTTCCATGAGCGTTGTCCCCGACGACACGAAGCTGTAGGGCGCCCGTCAGATAGGCTTCAATGATGGCAGCCGCCTTCACAAGATCAGTGCTGGTGGCTGCCTGTGCGCCGCCGCGCACTTCAGTCCAGCGGAGTGCAAGGTCAATGGCTTCACGTCGATTGTTCTGTGTGTTCATCGCACCCCCTCCCCTTCAGGCCGCACGACCGTCACGCCTCGGAATAGGTCCGGGCGCAGTTCTTCGCGGGGGATGCCGGTGGCGGCTTCGATTGTAATGAGATGCTTGTCAGGAATACGCTCCCATCCCAGCACTGTCGCATGGGACCGAAGGCCAGCGGCGCGGGCGACTTTTGCAGCGCCGCCTACCCGCTTCATGAGTTCTGCTGGTGTCATGCCGGAATGTTAGTATTTCCGACTTTAGCACGCAACAGAAAAGTCGGTAGTTCCGACACAGGGGTTAGAAATATCAACCATACTGCTTCCCATGAGCCTTGAGACAGACATGGGCGCCCGTCTTTCCGGCCTGCGGTTGCAGAAGGGAAAGAAAGAAGGGCGACGGATTACCCAGCAAGAGGCGGCTGATGCTGTAGGCATTGGACGCAGTACGCTTGCGTCATACGAAAAGGCTCACGATAAGCCGGGACGCGAGACTATGATTGCGTTAGCGCAGTACTATGGTGTCCCCGTCGATTATATAGCTGGCGCGGCGCCGGTTAATTCGGACCTGTCGCCGCAATCGGTCGAAGATCCCGACGAATTGGCCCTCCTTGGCCTCTGGCGCGCCCTCAATCACGATGAGCGCAAATTGCTTCTCACTCTTTTTGAGAAGGCTATTCGCTCGGATGCAGCCTGACCAATCCCCAAGCGCCCGCAGGTCTTTCGCCGCGTTCCCGTTCATTGTTTCCCTTTCGTTCTCATGGAACGATAGCAGAACAGACCGGGCGGTTGATATACGTAATTTGGATATTGCTTATAATGAAATCTGCGATTGGAACCTCGGATGACTGATTTTGAACAACGATCAGATTTGCGAGTGGTCGCGGCAAAAACCGCTTTAGGGGTCGCAATGGTTAGCGATGCCATCGCACAGATAGCCCGTGGAGAGCGAAACGCACTTCTCCCGGCCGATTTAAAAAAAATTCAAGAAGATATGAATAAGACTGCACAGCAAATGATCGACTTATGCGGGCAGCTTTTAAAAGAGATAGATGCCGATGAGCACTGAAGAAGCCCTACGCGAGCAGTTCCGGTCTTTCTCTGCCAAACTAGATGCTGAAAAGCAGGAAATTCGTCATCTTGAAAATGGCTCAGGGGGCAACGATAATGGAGGTATGGATCGGCGCATAACCAATCTTGAAAGCGACATGAAGGCCGTCAAGGAAACATTGACAGGCATTCAGGTTACGCTTGCCGAAATTAAAGCGTCCATCGCGACTAAGGATGATATATCCAAGCTGGATATTCGACTCAATACCATTGAGCACACTATGGCGACGTCAGAGTCCTTGGCGGCATCCAATACACGCCTTGCTGTGCTTGACGAGCGAACAACCAAACTATTAACAACACGATCCGCCGGAGTGATGATGGCTCTTGCGATTGGTGCTATTACCTTGGTCACTAGATGGCATGATATTCTAAGTAGCTTTCATAGATAGAGTGCGTCCCCTCCCCCGCTCCGGCGGGGTTTTTCATGCCTGCACCACAGCCACCTGCCCCACTTCGTCCACCGTCTCGGTCCGTGGCGCGCCATCCTCCCCCACATAGAACCGGAACACGCTGGCGCCTATATCGTCGGTCAATCCTGATTTGACCTTATAGAGCCGCATCAGGGCATCTTGGCGCGACCGGCAGTGCACAAGCCCTGTCGGCCATGGATATTGTGCGCCTGGCTTCCCTTCCAGCTTGTAGGATTGGAACACGTAGGTCTCGGTCTGGGGTGCGGGCATGGCGAATCCTTCCAATTATGTTCATATTATGTTCTTTGAGATTCGCGAAGGCGATTTTCGCATGGGTGATATTTTGTCGGGGCTTCTAACTTTTCCTCTTGCATAATTTGTCGGATTATCCGACATTGTTCCCATCACCAACACGGAGATGGGCAGTGAACAATTCCACGGTTGAGCAGACGGATGCTCCCGAAAACAACAAATACGAACTCCTGACTACAGATACCGTGAAGTCGTGGGATGGCCGGACGCTCTATCGTATCCGCGCCCTCGTCGCGATTACGGTAATCGGTGTCGCGGCTGGCGATCTTGGTGGTTACGTCGAAGCTGAGGCGAACCTGCAGGTCTACGGCGACGCGTGGGTCTCCGGCGACGCGCAGGTCTCCGGCAACGCGCGGGTCTCCGGCAACGCGCGGGTCTCCGGCGACGCGCAGGTCTTCGGCGACGCGTGGGTCTTCGGCAACGCGCAGGTCTCCGGCAACGCGTGGGTCTCCGGCAACGCGCGGGTCTTCGGCAACGCGCAGGTCTACGGCGACGCGTGGGTCTCCGGCAACGCGCGGGTCTACGGCAACGCGTGGGTCTCCGGCGACGCGCAGGTCTCTCTCGATATTCACTTTGGCTGGATCAGCCACGTTGGGTCTGAGGACGGAACTCTGACTTGGTATCGCTCCAAGGATGGGGTTCAGGTCAATCGGGGATGTTTTTATGGGACGCTGGAGGCGTTCAATGCTGCCGTTGAGGAAACGCACGGCGACAACCAGACAGCCAAAGAATATCGCTGCCTGATCGACTTCATCAAACTGCGCTCGTCCTCGTGGATCAATGAAGAAACGGATCAGGAGGCGGCCTGATGCCTCCCCTCCCCGACAACCACCTAACCCGCTTCCTCGGCATGGCCCTGCTCGGCGCCATGCTTCTGGGTGTCATGTTCTGGGCCTTCACCATCATTGCAATGCCCTGACACGCCCAGGCCACCGGGATTGCGGTCCCGGCAGTCTGGCCGAGTTGGCCGAGTATTTTCCAAGTAATGAGAGGAATTGATTATGTGCAGTAATCTTCCTGACGGTTGTTCGATGAATGACATCGATCGTCGGTTTCAGACGCAGAGCATAGCGATTGTGCGTAAGGCGCAGCGTGCTGAGAAGCTGAAGAAGGATCTCGAGAACTGCTTGCATGAAGCAAAGCAGGTGTTCTTCGGCGAAGTATCCGACACGGTCGGTTTCCTGCCAGATTGCATCGAGGAAGTGACGGCGGAAATCGAGCGTCTGGACAAGGACCAGTGTGATCTCGAGGACGAATGGCGTGCAGCCAACGCGCCTCAGTTGGAGGCAGCCGAATGACCTTCCCCCTGACATCCCACCAGTACGCCCGCGTCCGGGTCAACCGGCGGCCTGTGCCTGCCCATTTGGGGAGGCGGGGGCTGTGACATATCCCGGTGAAAAAGCTTTCGAGGTCTTCGAGAAGAAATACGGAGCAGATGCTGGAACCGAAGTTATGGAGCGCATCGCGGATGCGATGTGGGACCAGAAGGGAAATGATCGTCTAATCATCAGCAATATCCATACCATCAATGCATGCAATCACGTTGTAGATGGAGATATTGAGCATGCAGGCGAGTGGTTTTCATTTTCCATTGAAAGCGGAGATCGAAACGGGACGGTAATTCATGGCTGGGGGCCTTTGGACGAAGTGTCTCCATATAAGCCGGAACCACCTGTCATCTATGAAATGGTTCCTCGCGATAGAGACCTAGAGTTGCGCAATCCTAGCATGTTCAGGGTCTATCTTCATTGGCGCGATGCGGATTGGTTTAAGGAAATGTGCCGTTCCTACAACTATGATCGATATGCTCAGCCGGGCGGAAAGATCGAAGGATATTACCGTGACAAGGCGGCAAAGCGCGGCCTTGCGTGGACAACCCGCGAAGATGCCAAGGAACGAATTGACGCATTCAGGAGCATCTCGGCATGAAAACCCTCACCACCCGACAGCTTGAGGCAGCGCGCCGGAACCTGCGCATGATGGACCCTTGCACCGACTGGCAGCGCATCACGGGACGCGACGATCTGGAAATCCCCGCGTGGCCGTTCCCTGATTACGAAAAGATCTACTTTCCGCCATCATATGGAGTTCCCTAGTATGTCTGAAACGCTTGAGCGCAAAGCAACCACAGTATCCGTCAAGCAGGATCAGGCGGTGGCGACAAGGCAGGAACAGGACCCAGCCGTATCCAATAGCATCCTGAACGTCATCGCGCGCGCGGCCGCTGACCCGTCCGTTGACGTGGACAAGATGCACGAACTGCTTAAACTGCAGGACAGCATCATGAAGCGGCAGGCAGAGGCCGAGTTCAACCAGGCTATGGCCGACGCCACTGGGGAAATCCAGCGCGTTGCAAAGATGGGCAAGGTCGATACCGGCAAGGGGAAATACAGCTTTGCCCGATGGGAAGATATGGATCGGATGCTCCGTCCGGTCATGCAGAAGTTCGGCTTTTCCCTGTCGTTTGACGCGCAGGAGCGTCAGGGCGGCCTGACCATAACCGGAACCGTCAGGCATCGCAGTGGGCACAGCCAGACGGCATCCATGCCGCTTCCGATCGATAACGGCCCTGGCCGCAATGCCCTGCAGGCAATGGGATCAACGCTTTCCTACGGTAAGCGGTATTGCGCGGAGATGCTGTTCAACATCGTGCGTGAAAATGCCGATGACGATGGTGTGCAGGGATTTGTCCGCACTGTGGATGCAGCGCAGGCAAAAGCTATTCAGGATATGGTTTTTGAAATTGGCATGCCCTTGACGGATGTTCTCAAGCATTTTGGTGCCAATTCGATCCAGGAACTTCCGGCCAATCAGTTCGCCCGGATTGTGAACTCCCTGAACAAGCGCCGCCAGACGGGAGCGCAGGCGAAATGAAGATCCATACCATGGAACAGGGTAGCGAGGCGTGGCTTCAGGCGCGCCTCGGCCTTCCTACAGCATCCGAGTTCGACAAGATCGTAAGCAACACGGGAAAGCTTTCTACGCAGTCCCGCAAGTATGCCATCCGGCTTGTCGGAGAAATCATTCTCCAGCGCCCCCTCGGTGCTGACCTGTCAAACAACTACGATGTGCAGCGCGGGAATGAACTTGAGCCGGTCGCAGCTGACCTTTACGCGTTTGAGACCGGACGTGTCCTGCAGAAGGTTGGCTTTGTGACGCTTGACAGCGGTATTGCCGGGGCAAGTCCTGACCGAATGGTGGGTGATGACGGGCTTCTCGAAATCAAGTGCCCGAAGGTGGAGACCCACATAGAATACGAGTTCGACGGCTTTGGGCACAAGTATAATACCCAGACGCAAGGCCAGATGATGGTCTGTGAGCGTGAATGGACGGATAAGTATTCCTACTGCGAGGAAATGCCATCCTATGTGGAGCGGGTATTCCGTGACGAACCGTTCATCAAGAACTTGGAACAGGCCCTCAAAGACTTCCACGACATGAAGTTGGAACTGCTGGAACGGGCACGGCAGCGCGGGATGATGCAGCAGGTAGGAGGTGCAGCATGACCCCCACCAGCGACGCCGCCGAACCCGACTACCTCGCCACGCGGCTTACGTGGATGCAGCAGGTCGAACTGCACATGAGGGCGCATAACTCCGCGCCCTGCAATTCCCGGCAGAAACGTCGCCTGTGTATTGCCCGCGATAACGGCGTCGAACCGTGGGAAGCTTTCACCCAGATCATAGGAACCGACCATGTGCAGTTCTGAAAACGAACTGATCCACGATGCGCGGCAGGTTCATTTGGAAGAATTGATCATGAAGAACGAAGAACAGTTTGTTATGGTGCGGTTGCCGCTGTCAGATGAACAGCATGATACGTTCTACCGCCTCACTCGTCGGGACAGCGCCGAAGCAGCACTCATCGCCATCAGCGCCCCCATCCCGCCGTGCGCGGACGTGGAGACGGTCGGATGGGGCCGGGAAACATCCTTTGTCGATATCAAGGCTCCCGGATGCCATGCGGTTTCAATCCACAAGGAATGGGACGGCGGAATCCCCCTCGTCCGCCGCACCGACATGGAAGCGCAGGTTGCGAAGGTGGCGGCGGAGAAGGATGCAGAGATTGCGCGGCTTAGCGCGGTCCTTCTCGAAATTGTGCGCGCTGAACCTAGCATCTACGATGGCCGCTATCTTCGAGAAATCGCCCGGACGGCTCTCAACGAAGGATCGGTCGTAGGGGAGAAGGCATGATGGGAATGCCCGTAGCATGGCAGGCCGGTTACGACTGGGCCTACGATAAAGGTGAATTTTCAGGAATGGACTGCGGAGACGCCATAGAAGCGCATGGTTGGGATTTTACCAGCAAAGAACACGATCAGTTCTGCGATGGCGCAAAGGCGGCGCAGAACGAGCAGCTTGAGGCGTTTGGAGAATGACCAAAACAAAACTTGAAATCATCGGCCCCTACACCCCGGAGCATGAGGGGCCGTTTTGCACGCGGGATGGGCTACCTGCTCGCATCATCAGCCGGACTGGTGGCAGTACGAAATACCCCGTTGTCGCAATCATAGATGGTTGTGATTTGGCCGGAAGCTTTGAAGCTGACGGTTCTGTTTTTTCAGCTGCTGGGCCGAAACCAGACGACCTCATGAACGCCCGCGAAGTCCCTGTGGCGCGGGAGTTTTGGGTTAATGAGTATTATGGCGGTGGACGATCGGTTTACCTGTCAGAAGAAGAAGCAGAGAAATGCAGAGTGCGTTTCCAGCGCACAATCCACGTCCGCGAAGTCCTGCCGGGGGATGGGGAATGATTTCCAAAGAAGAAACAATGAAAATCGTCCGCAATCCTGAATGCAAATTGCATAAGGCTATGACGATTATCTCTAACTGTCATGGGCGCATTGATAATGACAGTCGTAACCGCAGGCCAGAAGGGCCTGTAATGTGGCGCGGATGGCAGATTGAAGCGGCAAAAGAAATTCTTGCGCTTTACGGGGTTGAGGTATGACCAAACCATGGCACGGCCTGCCAGATCAGCCGGAGCGGAAAGGCTGGCATATCATCCTCGACAATACCGGCGACCGTCACGAGTTCTGGTGGGAAGGTCCGAACTACCAATACTGGACCACATGTGAAGGCGGCGATCTGATCTGGTCCATTGAGGAAATGGCAGCAGAATATCGTTATGCCGGTGCCGTCTATTCGTCATCCGAACTCGCGCAGATGCTTAGTGACCAGCGTGAAAAAGACGCTCAGGTGGCTGAAAGATACGCAAGTCAATTCGCGCAACCGTTCCCTACGTTAGGTTCTGATTGCCGAAATATCGCTGCTGGTATCCGTGCCAATCCATTGGCCATCCGCGCCCTAACCGACGATGAAGGGAAGAAGTCGTGAGAAGCCGGGAAGAACAGATTGCTGATCTCACCAACCTATTTGGCGAGGAAGGCACATTTTCATTCGTGGATGACCGGGACGCCGCGACCAAGCATATCATCGTAGCCGAGCGCCGGGCAGAACAGCGCGTGCGGGAAGCGATTGCGCGGGATAGTGAGCGATTGGATTGGTTGGCAGAATGCTGCATTCATGCGTATGCGCCGAAACAATATCAGAGAGGCGTTGGCTGCGGTGTTTGTCTCGTGAGTCATGTACCCGAAATAGATCGTAATTTACGCGCCGCCATCGACGCAGCACGGGAGGCGCAGGGATGACCATCACAGCCACATCCATCCTTGCCAGCATCAGCAATGCCGGGAAGCGCATTGACACGCTCCTGCTACGATATCCTCGGTTTATTCATGCTGAGTTCATGACGCATCGTCAGTTCAGCCGCAACGCCAGCAGCAGCCGGGCCATCCCGGTTGAGCGATTGATTGCGGACGTTGAACGCGATCCAGCCGCGCCGGTGTTCTGGGGTAAGAACCAGAAAGGGATGCAGGCACGTGAGGAAATGTCAATCCATGACAGGTCAGCGACCGAAATGCTTTGGCATGACGGCGCGCGGTATGCCGTCGAAACTGCACGCCTCATGTCTGGGCATGCCGCTCACAAACAGATCGTCAACCGTGTCCTTGAGCCATTCTCTCATATCAACGTGGTGGTGACGGCAACGGAATGGGATAACTTCTTCGCTCTACGCGACCGTGAGGACGCCCAGCCGGAAATCCGCGCGCTGGCTCAGGCGATGAAAGCGGCTATTTCGGCAGCGGATACGCAGCACCTCTATAGCGACCAATGGCATCTCCCGTTCGTGTCGCCAGAGGAAATCCGCGAGCATCAGGGCCTCACAGACCCGACTGGCAACCTGCGTATCGTGTCGGCTGCCCGGTGTGCGCGCACGTCCTACCTGACGCATGATGGGCGACCTTCCTCACTGGCTGAGGATTTGGCTCTAGGTGAACGCCTGACGCGCTCCCGTCCGTTCCATGCCAGTCCTTTCGAGCATTCTGCGTCACCCTATGTTCCCGGTTTCCATGACGAAACCGACCAACGCAATTTCCGGGGCTGGGTCCAGAACCGCGCCCTGATGGAGAAATACCAGTGACTGAACAGACGCACACTCCCTATCAGCGAGGGCGCCGGGCGGCTGAGCGTGGCGCTCCGAGGGAAGTGCCGAAGGATATAGATTTTGGCCAATACCGTAGACCATGGCTTGCGGGTTTCGACAGCATTCGCGGTACGCAGCGCACAGAAATCGCCGACGATACACGCGGCGAACACTACCGGACCGGCCAATTTCAGGCATGGGATGTGACGCGCTACCTGTCCGGCGATATGGCCCAGGCATGGCAGTATGTCTATCGGTGCGGGCGTAAGGGGTCGGATCAGGATGCCATTACGGATCTACGAAAGGCCGTCGATTTTCTGGAAGACTGGTGCGCGAATGATGTTCCGATAAGGGAAGTTGATCCCGATGTGAGGCATCGCGTGAACTGCCTGCTATGCGACCACCAAGCAGTAGACGGTTGGAAGGTGCCGATATTGGACCGGATTTTCATGGCAGACACGTATGTAGGTCAGAATATGGCGGGAGACCGCTTCCATGGACAGTCCCTCGTAATGGCGGCGGTCATTCCTGCCATTACTGCTGAAATCGCGCGGCGGGAGGCATCATGAACATCTCCACATGCTTCGGCTTCTTCTACAAGGGGTGCCGGGTGGAGTGCACCCGGAAAGAAGCCCGTATCATTCTGGACGGGAAGGTCGTGGGGATATCCAAGGGTGCCACGCGGTCCGCTATCGAACAGGACATAGAGAGGGTGATTGCCGGGGAGGAATTGGCATGACCCACAAAATCCGCATAGCAGGCGACCTGACCGAAACCGTGGAGCTGATCGCCCAGAACCGATACCGCGTTTTTCTGCGGCGCAATGGAGAAATCGTGGCGATGAATGCCGCAGCCTGGCAGAGGATTGTGGATAGCGGGCGCGTAGTGGAGGTTCAGAATGGGTGAAGCATTGGAACGCTGGCTTAGCCGAGAGGGGCTGGCCCGACGCATAGATGTGAAGCCCCACAATGTGGCCCGGATGGTTAAGCAGGGGAAATTGCCACGCCCCAGCTATCACCTTGGCGAGCGCAGCCCGCGATGGGACAGACACGCAGTTGATGCCCTCATGATGAAAAGTCAGGGCATTGAGATCAAACGGGACATGGACGAGATATTAGAGCGGCATTGTGAAGAAAAAATCAGACAGCACGCGGCGCTTCAAGGTCGTAAAAAAGCGGCTGGCAGACGGGTCAATTAAGGAATACCGCTATCCTGTTAAATCTGCTGGCGAGGACACCTCTCGGCTGCCCGCACAGGGATCTGTAGAAAGCGTCATCCGGTCATATCGGCAAAGCATTGAATTTAGACAAACCCGACCGGCAACGCAGAGGATCAAACAATACTATCTTTGCGAGCTTGATATTTTTAGGGATATGCCGATCCAAGATATCAAGAGGCGGAATATACTGGCGATCAGAGACATGATTGCCTCATGTCGGGGGCATGGCGCTTCTAATGGTTTTCTTTCAATAGTTCGGTCATTCTTTGGGTGGGCAGTCACCCGAGATTGGATTGAAGTAAACCCAGCCTCGGGGATTAAGATGCTCCCCTCCAAGCCGCTGCCTACATGGACACCGGAAATCGTCCAGCAGGCAATGGGGAGCTTAAATCATGCACTGCAAAGAGCGATTATTATGGCTCTGTTCACTGGACAGAGGCGCAGCGATCTTTGCCGGATGAAGTGGTCCGATATATCAGGGAACTTTATCCATGTGATCCAAGGAAAAACCGGAACCGCGCTAAAGATTCCCATCCACCCTAAACTTGCAATCTATCTGGATCAATGGAGGCACTCCGGAGAATTTATTCTGACCAACACCAATGGCGATCCATGGAAGCCTAACAGCATCACATCCTCATTAAGCGAGGCGTCTTTATCCGGGAGAATACCACCGGGCTTCAATATCCATGGCCTGCGCAAAATGTCAGCAACGCTTTTGGCTGAAGCCGGATGCACGACCCACGAAATTGCCGCCATAACAGGGCACAAGACGCTTGCGATGGTCCAGCATTATACATTGGCCGTCAGTCAGGAGAAGTTGGCAAAGGATGCGATCGCACGCATAGATACCAGTTTCTTAAACCAGAAAGAAACTAAGCCATAAGTTGTTGATTACGTTTGATTAGGTATCCATGCGCGGGGAATACCATCTTGCCTGCGCCCGTCTGCACCATGCAATCGGGGAAGCACGGCAACAGGGCTGGCTGGGGAAGAATATCCTTGGCTCCGGCTTCAGTTTTGACATCCATGTGCATTCCAGCGCCGGACGCTACATATGCGGCGAGGAAACCGCCCTGCTGACCGCGCTGGAGGGCCGGCGCGCCACACCGCGCAGCAAGCCGCCCTTTCCCCAGACCGGCGGCCTGTGGGGCGCGCCGAGCGTGGTGAACAATGTCGAGACGCTGTGCAACCTGCCCCATATCATCACCAACGGGCCGGAATGGTTCGCGGACCTCGGGCTGGGGGAAGATGGCGGCACCAAGATCTATGGTGTCAGCGGCCGGGTAACGAGACCGGGCGCGTGGGAACTGCCCATAGGCACGCCGCTGCGCCAGATTATCGAGGACCATGCAGGAGGCATGATTCCAGGCTACCAGTTGCGCGCCCTGTTGCCCGGCGGGGCGTCCACCGCCTTTCTTGACGGAACCGCCCTTGATGTCGCGATGGATTACGGGTCGGTTGAAAAAGCAGGCAGCAGGCTGGGGACCGGCATGGCCATCATTCTGGATGACCGGACCTGCCCCATCGGCATGATCCGCAACCTGGAACATTTCTTTGCGCAGGAATCCTGCGGGTGGTGCACCCCATGCCGTGACGGGCTGCCATGGGTGGAACGCCTGCTGGACGCGATCGAAGACGGAACCGGACAGGACGAGGACATGGACCAGCTTGGCCGTCATGCCCGCATGCTGGGGGCACCGGGCCGGACCTTCTGCGCCCACGCACCAGGGGCAATGGCGCCACTAGCCAGCGGGCTGAAGCTTTTTGCCGCCGATTTTGCAGCCCACATCCAGCAGCGTCGATGCCCGCAGCAATCGGGAGCATGACCATGACCAGCATCCGCATTGATGGACGGGACTGCCTGACCCGCACCGGCATCAACCTGCTGCAGGCCTGTCTGGAAGCGGGGGCCAACCTGCCCTATTTCTGCTGGCACCCCGAACTGGGCTCCGTTGGGGCATGCCGCCAGTGCGCCATCAAACAGTTCAGCGGGCCGGATGACACGAAGGGCCGCATCGTGATGGCCTGCATGACGCCTGTCAGCGAAAATACCATCATATCCACCGATGACCCGGAAGCCCGGGATTTTCGCGCCAGCATCATCGAATGGATGATGGTCAACCATCCCCATGACTGCCCGGTATGTGAGGAAGGCGGCGAATGCCACCTGCAGGACATGACGGTCATGACCGGGCACAATCCCCGCCGCTACCGGTTCACGAAACGGACGCATCGCAATCAGGATCTGGGGCCGTTCGTAAAACACGAAATGAACCGCTGCATCGCCTGCTACCGCTGCGTGCGCTTTTACCGTGATTATGCGGGCGGGGATGATCTGGCGGCCTTTGCATCGCATGACAATGTGTATTTTGGCCGTGCGGCGGACGGTACGCTGGAAAATGCCTTCAGCGGCAACCTGGTGGAAATCTGCCCGACAGGCGTGTTTACCGACAAACCCTTTTCCACTACCTATACCCGCAAATGGGACATGCGTGGCGCACCCTCGATATGCGTGCATTGTGCGGTGGGCTGCAACACCATTGTCAATGCGCGCGAGGAAACCCTCCGCCGTGTCCTCAACCGCTACAATACCGATATCAACCGCTACGTGCTGTGCGACCGGGGACGGTTCGGGCATGGTTTTGTCAATGCGCCGACACGTATCGGCACGCCGCTGCGCACCATCGGCGGCCAGCAGGTATCCGTCCCGATAACGGATGCCCTGCAGGCCTTCGCCCGCATGGCGGCAGATGGCCCGATCGTGGGCATCGCCTCCGCCCGTGCGACACTGGAAACCTGTTTCAGCCTGTATGCGCTGGTGGGTCCCCAGCATTTCTGCACCGGCCAGACACGGCATGAACAGGAATGCGTGGAACTGGTCCATGCCCTGCTTACCCGGCATCCCGGCGCCCTTCCCACCCTGCATGAGATGGAAAGCGCCGATGCCGTACTGGTTCTGGGAGAGGACGCATGCGCCACCGCCCCCCGGCTGGGTCTGTCGCTGCGACAGTCCGTGCGTCAGGCATCCTTCCATATGGCAGACGGCGCCAAAGTACCACGCTGGATGGATGCGGCAGTGCGCACGCTGGGAGCCGAATGTCCGTCCACCCTGCATGTCCTGACACCTGCGCCAACCAATCTGGACAGCGTGGCGGCGGAAGCGTTTCGCGCCGCGCCCGATGATATCGCGCGGCTGGGCTTTGCCATCGCCCACGAAATTGATCCCGCAGCCCCACCCGTCACGGATCTGACGCCAGATGATGCGGCGCGTGCCACACGCATTGCGCATACGCTTATGGCAGCCAGAAAACCGCTGGTCGTATCGGGCATGCAATATGGCTCCCCGGCACTGTTGCAGGCAGCCAGCAGTATTGCCGCAGCCCTTGCGCGCGCCACGCCTGAAGCGGGCCTGTCGCTGGTGCTGCCGGAATGCAACAGCATGGGGCTGGCCATGATGGGGGGGCTGTCGCTGGAAACGGTGATGGAACAGGCACGGGCGGGTGCGATTTCCACCCTGGTCATTGTGGAAAACGACCTGACCCGCCACCTGCCCCCGGCCGATGTGGCGGAACTGGTGGCGGCAGTCCCCGATATCGTCATGATCGACCACACGGCAACGCCGCTGTGCCAGCAGGCCAGCCTTGTCCTGCCGGTTGCCGCCTTCAGTGAATGCAGCGGCACGCTGGTCAGTCAGGACAGCAGGGCGCAACGATTTTTCCAGGCGGTCTTTCCCACTGCCCCCATACAGGCGGGCTGGCGGTGGGTACAGGCGCTGGCGCAGCACCTTGACCCGTCCATGCTCCATATTTCAGGCCTGACCGGGTGGCGGGATCTGGATGATGTCCTTGCCGCACTGGCGGTGGCATTTCCCCCCCTTGCTCCGGCAGTCATGGCCGCACCGGGGGCAGATTACCGCATGAATGGCCAGAAACTGCGCAGCCAGACCTACCGCGCCAGCGGACGGACCGTCATCCGTTCCTTCGTAAACGTACATGACCAGCCACCGCCCGGCAGCCCGGACACCCCGTTCAGCAGTTCAATGGAAGGTGCCTATGGTCCCGACATGCCCGCCACACTGGTTCCCGGCTATCAGGCGCCAGCATGGAATTCGGTTCAGGCGCTCAACCGTTTCCAGCATGAAATTGGTGGGGACATGCGTGACGGGGCATCCGGTCTGCGGCTGCTGTCCCGCGCCGGGAATCAGAATGCGGATCCCCCTCCGTATGCTTACGTCAATGATATTCCCGCCCCTTACGCCGCGCGGACGGATACTGTTCTGGTGCTACCCGATACGCGCCTGTTCGGCAGCGAGGAACTGAGCATGTTCTCCCCACCCGTCATGGCGCGCGCACCCGCGCCAACGCTGGGTCTGCCTGCCGACATGGTGACATCAGGCCGCATGGTGCTGCATCTGGAAGACGGGCCACACGTTCTGCCTGTGAAACCGGTGCCAGGGCTGCCTGCGGGCATTGCGCTGTGCCCGGCGCACATGGTCGCGCGGGCGCTGCGTTTTCCCTGCATGGCCCGGCTGGACAGGGCGCCAGACGGGGGAGAAGGATCATGACATATACGGCGCTTACGACCATCATTTTTACGCCGTTGGTCATCCTTGGTCTTGCCACCGTGCTGACATGGATCGAACGGCGTCTGCTGGGGTTGTGGCAGGACCGGCATGGTCCCAACCGCGTGGGACCGGGCGGCATGTTCCAGGCCGTGGCAGACGGGACCAAGATCCTGTTCAAGCAGGACTGGATTCCTCCCTTTGCCGACCGGGGCGTGTTTGTCGCGGCACCTGCCATTGGCATGATGACGGTCCTGCTGTCCTTTGCCGTCATTCCCGTCACGATGGGCGCTGGCATTGCGGGGAACATGAATGTCGGGCTGCTGTTCGTCGTCGGCATGATGGGACTTGGGGTCTATGCGGTGGTGCTGGCAGGGTGGTCATCCAACAGCAAATACGCACTGCTGGGCGGCATGCGGGCAGCGGCCCAGATGATCAGCTACGAAGTCTTCATGGGGCTATCCCTGCTGGGCGTGGTCATGATGGCGGGGTCATTCAACCTGCACGATATCGTGGCTGCACAGACGGGACTATGGTTCATCATCCCGCAATGTCTCGGCTTTGGCGTGTTCATGCTGGCTGGCATTGCAGAAACGCACCGCCTGCCCTTCGATCTGCCCGAAGGGGAAAACGAACTGGGTGCGGGGTTCCATACCGAATATTCAGGCATGAAATTCGGCATGTTCTTCATTGCCGAATATGCCGGGATCGTCCTGGTCGCAAGCCTCGTGACCACGCTCTACCTTGGTGGCTGGCGCGGGCCGTGGCTGCCCGCTGGCGTGTGGTTCGCGCTCAAGACCGGGGGCATGGTAGGGTTTTTCATCCTGCTGCGGGCAGGCCTGCCACGCCCGCGTTACGACCAGTTGATGGCGCTGGGCTGGAAGGTCCTACTGCCGCTTTCCCTTTTCAATGTCATGGCGACCGGAACCATCCTCATGCTGCGCGCGTCTTTGTGACACGCCTGATGCAAAGGCATTTCCCATGCTTGATACCCTGCGTACCCTGTTCCTGACGGCGCTGCATGCCTTCCACCGGCGCGCGACCGTGCAGTATCCTGAACAGAAGCCCTACCTGCCGCCGCGTTATCGCGGGCGGATCATCCTGTCGCGCGATCCCGATGGGGCGGAGCGGTGCGTTGCGTGCAACCTGTGTGCCGTCGCCTGTCCGGTGGACTGCATAAGCCTGCAGAAAACCGAAGCCGATGGCCGGTGGTACCCGGAATATTTCCGGATCAATTTCTCGCGCTGTATTTTCTGCGGCTTTTGCGAGGAAGCCTGCCCCACCTATGCCATACAGCTGACGCCTGATTTTGAAATGGGCGAATATGCGCGCCCCAACCTTGTTTATGAAAAGGACGACCTGCTGATAAGCGGGACCGGGAAACATCCCGATTACAGTTTCTACAATGTCGCGGGCATTCCCATTCCCGGCAAGGATCGCGGCGCGTCCGAACGCGAACGCCCGCCGGTCGACCTCCATTCCCTGCTACCGTAACCCGTCATGCATGCCCTGGCCCTTCTTGCCGCCAGTGTGACCGTTGTGGGGGCCGTCATGGTCATTACCCGGCGCGTGGCGGTGCATGCGGTGCTGTACCTGGTGGTGACGCTGCTGTCGCTGGCGGTGATACTTGTCATGCAGGGCGCATCATTCGCGGCGATGCTGGAAGTCATCATCTATGCCGGTGCGATCATGGTGCTGTTCGTCTTTGTCATCATGATGCTCAATCTAGGGCACCCGGACAGTGCACGTGAAAAGGAATGGCTGCGTCCGCGCGCATGGTGCGGACCGGGGCTTCTGGCCGCCATAGTGTGTGCGGAACTTCTTTATTGCATGGGGACATTTTCCGGTCCTGCACGACCTTTCGCCCCCATTACGGCGCATGATGTCGGGTTAAGCCTGTTTGGCCGCTATGTACTGATGGTCGAACTGGCGTCGTTCCTGCTGCTGGCCGGTCTGGTCTCAGCCTTTCACATCGGACGCAACCGGGTGGGGGGAAACTGACATGCCTGCCTTTTCCTTCAATGACATCCTGCTGCTGGCAACGACCCTGTTTTCGGTCGGGCTGGCAGGCGTGCTGGTCCGGCGCAACATGGTGTTCATGCTAATGTCGCTGGACATCATGCTCAATGCAGCAGCCCTTGTGTTCGTGGGGGCGGGCGCACGCTGGCATGATGCGACGGGACAGGTGATGTTTGTGCTGATTCTGGCCCTTGCCGCCGTGGAAACGGCAGTCGGGCTTGCCATCATCCTGTGTCTGCATGCCCACGGACGCCCCACACTGGATGCCGACACCGGCAACCTTTTGCGAGGATGGAACCATGGGTGAAATCCTTCTCCCCCTTCTCATCCTCTGCCCGCTTGCGGCATCCATGATCGTGTCTGTATCGGCCGGTCGCATGGGAGCGTGTGCCATCGGGACGGTTGCCTGCACCGGAGTAGGGATATCCGCCGTCATCAGCATCATCCTGTCCATCACGCTCCTGTCCGGGCCACCAGCGGGAGTATTGCAGGTAACGCTGTGGCCTTGGATGCATATTGCGGGATTTTCAGCGGATATCGCCTTCATGCTGGACCGGGTTTCCATGGTCATGATCCTTGTCGTCACGATCGTGGGGCTGCTGATCCATGTCTATGCCGCAGGCTACATGCGCGATGATCCGGGGATCGCACGCTTTTTTGGCTGCATGACGCTGTTTGTGGCGGCCATGCTGGTGCTGGTGCTGGCGTCCGACCTGCTGTGCCTGTTTATCGGGTGGGAAGGCGTGGGGTTGTGTTCCTACCTGCTGATCGGGTTCTGGTATAACGACCCGGCCAATACCGCTGCCGCGCGCAAGGCTTTCTACATGACCCGCATGGGGGATGTGGCATTGCTGTGTGGCCTGCTGCTGCTGGCCACGGCTACAGGTTCCCTGCGCATCGGGGCCGTGCTGGCGGCGGTCACGAATGGGCAGCTGGCTCCGTCCGGTGTCAATTTGGCGGCCCTTTTCATACTGGTGGGGGCACTTGCCAAATCGGCGCAGATCCCGTTCCAGACATGGCTGCCAGACGCCATGGCCGGTCCGACGCCGACCTCCGCCCTTATCCATGCGGCCACCATGGTAACTGCAGGCATCTACCTGATCGCGCGACTGCATGACCTGTTTGCCATGGCAACCCCCATCATGGCGCTCACGGCCATACTTGGAACGCTGACGCTGCTTATGGGGGCCTGCACGGCCCTGGTGCAGTCCGACCTCAAGCGTATCCTTGCATGGTCCACGATCAGCCAGCTTGGTTACATGTTTCTCGCCCTTGGGTGTGGAGTATGGCAGGCGGCGCTGTTTCACCTGATGACCCATGCCTTTTTCAAGGCGCTGCTTTTCCTTACGGCTGGCGCCGTGATCATGCGCACTGGTCATGAACAGGATATTTTCCGCCTTGGTGGCCTGCGCCACGCCATGCCTGGACTGAGTGCAGCCTTTGCCGTGGGCGCATCCGCACTGGCTGGCCTGCCACTGGTGACGGCGGGATTCTACAGCAAGGAAATGATCCTGTCGGGTGTATGGCACGTCCATTTTGGCCTGACGCGGGAATGGACCCTGAGCGGGCATCCGTTATGGGGGATTGCCCTGCTGGGGGCCTTCCTGACCGCGCTGTATATTTTCCGCTGCGTTTTCATCGTCTTTTGCGGAAAAAAACAGGGAACTTCGGCCACGGGCCGGACGTCACGCCTGATGAGCATTCCGCTGGGTTGCCTGTGCTTCCTCTCCCTATGCGGCGGAGTCATTGAAATGCCCGATACGCTTCCCCCCCTTCACCTGTTCAGCACCCTTCTTGACCCGAAAACGCCATTATCACATGCAGATGAACCGATCTGGCTTGTGCTGGCGGGAGCACTTGCCCCCCTTGCCGGGCTTGGGGTTGCATGGGTGCTGTGGGGACGTGCTACGCCCGTCATGCATGAAATACCCGGACAGGCAGCCATCATCCGCCTTGCCCGTACCGGCTGGGGCATGGATGCGCTGTATGACCGTGTATTCGTGCAGCCCTTCCGCCTGCTGACGTGGCTGACACACCATGATGTTCTTGCTCATGCCATCACTGCGACAGGGCGGCTGACGCAGGCCGTCAGTGGCCGGATTTTCCAGGCGCGGACAGGTTTTCTGGACATTCTTTCCATATGGGGAAGCCGGGGGACCGGATGGATGGCATACCTGCTGGGTCAATTGGATAATGGCCGTGTGCGGTGGTATGCGGCATGGATTGCGGGTGGGCTGTGCGCGGGCCTGGCCATGGCGGTGCTGTCATGAACCCCCTGCCCGCCCTTGTGCTGCTGCCTGTCGTGGGCGGCGGACTGGCATGGCTGGCCGAGCACATCCAGCCTCATACCACCACCCCCGCGCGCGATGCATCATGGTGGGTGGTGCTCGGTATCCTGACTGTGGAAACGCTGCTGCTTGTGATGGTCACATTCCACCATCCTGCCCATGCGGGGCCGTGGCTTGGACATTTTTCCGTGCCATGGATCCCGGCCATGGGTATTGCGATCAGGCTGGACATGGATGGTCTTTCACTGTCGCTGATCTGGCTTTCGCTTATCCTGTGCTTCCTGTGCGTGTTTCTTGCCACCCGTCAGGTCACGGTCAATGCTGGTGCATTCCATTTTCTTTTTCTTGCGACCCTTACGGGCATTATCGGCACGTTCCTGGCCACTGACCTGTTTCTGTTCTTCTTTTTCTGGGAACTGATGCTGGTGCCGATGTTCGTGCTGATTGCCGCATGGGGGCATGAGGACAGGCAGCGTGCCGCCATGAAGTTTTTCATGTTCACGCAGGGCAGCGGCCTGCTCATGCTGCTGTCCATCCTTGGTCTGGTCATTGCGCATTATCAGGAAAGCGGCGAACTGACGTTTGATTACTTCACGCTGGCCCACACACCATTATCCCCTGCCGTGTCCATGCTGCTTATGCTGGGATTCTTCATCGCCTTTGCCGTCAAGCTGCCTGTCGTGCCGGTCCATGTCTGGCTACCGGATGCCCACACGCAGGCCCCTACGGCGGCCAGCGTGCTGCTGGCGGGTATACTGCTCAAGACCGGGGGGTATGGCATGATCCGGTTCAATGTCATGCTGTTCCCCGATGCAGCCAGCCATTTCGCACCTATCGCCATGGGGCTTGGCGTCGCGGGGATCCTGTACGGGGCGTGGCTGTCGTGCGCACAGGATGATGTCAAGCGGCTGATTGCCTATAGCAGCATCAGTCATATGGGTTTCGTACTGCTTGGCATCTTTACCGGTTCCCGCATGGGGATGCAGGGGGCGATCATACAGATGCTGGCCCATGGGCTGAGCACGGCAGCCCTGTTCCTGATCGCAGGCGCCATTCAGGACCGGCTGCATACACGGGACATGTACCGTATTGGCGGGCTGTGGACGGCAATGCCACGCCTGTCCACCGCGGGGCTGTTCTTTGCCGTGGCCTCACTCGGCATGCCGGGACTGGGTAACTTCGCGGGCGAATTCCTTGTCCTGCTGGCGACATGGCATGTCAGCCCCACTACTGCGACACTGACGACGGCCGGACTGGTTCTGTCCGCGATCTACGCGCTGCGGATGGTCAACCGCATATTCCTGGCGGCTTCCCGGCCCGACCAGCACCCCATACAGGACTTTCCGGTCCGGCAGATGGCAGTTTTCGCCTGCATCATGGTCTTTCTGGTCGTGCTGGGCCTTTATCCGCAGCCTTTCATGATGTTTTCCGCGCCATCCCCCCTGTCCGTTACAGCCGTGACCAGCCGGGAGGGCGCCACACCATGATCGGGCATGATATCTTCCTGCCGACTCCGCTGCTGGTCATATCTTCCGGCATCATGATCATGCTGGCCGCAATGGTATGGCGCCGTTCGGTGGGACGCAGCTTTGCGTATGGACTGGTGACACTGCTGCTGTCCCTTGCCGTTGTGGGGCACCATCCGGGCAGAATGTCGGGGAATGGCGACAGCCTGTTCATTCAGGATCGCTGGACGACCTATACCGCCATCCTGATCATATTTTCCACCATGTGTATCCTGTTCATGTCATGGCGGGATGTGGCGCATGACGGGACCACACTGGTGGATGAATATCCGCTGCTGTTCATGCTGGGCACGCTTGGCGCGCTGGCTATGGTATTCAGCGCGAATTACATGCCCTTTTTCCTGGGGCTGGAAATACTGGGCATCTCCATCATGGGACTTGTGACCTTTCGCCACCGCCCTGTCATGCTGGGGTATGAAGCCGCGATGAAGTACCTGGTCCTGTCCGGAGCATCTTCCGCCATTCTTCTGTTTGGTATCGGCCTCGCCTATGGTGTTACGGGATCCCTGCGGTTCATGCCGCCCATCGCAACCGGAGAAGTTCCCGCCGCATTGCCGGTTGCCGCCACGGTCATGGTTCTTGTCGGCATGTTCTTCAAGCTTTCCGCAGTCCCCTTCCATATGTGGCTGCTGGATGTAATGGAAGGCGCGCCCATTCCGGTGGCGGCGTTTCTGGCCATAGTTTCAAAAATCGCGATATTTTCTTCACTTGTCCGTTATTTCGGAACAGGGGCGCAGCCTCCGTTCCTTAATGATATCCTGTCTGTCGTCATTATCCTGACCATTATGGTGGGCAACCTGCTTGCCCTGCGTCAGGCCAGCCTCACACGCCTTCTGGCATGTTCATCCATTGCGCATGTGGGGTATCTGCTGATTGCGTTCCTTTGTCCCGGTCATCTGCAATCGGGGGCCATAACCGTCTACCTTGCGGCCTATACCGCCAGTACACTGGGTGTATTTGCGACCATGACCGCCTTTGTGGTCCCGGATGGGCCGGATGGCACGGTTATTGCACAATGGAGGGGACTGTTTTTCCGCCGCCCGTTCCTGGCGACAGCCATGTCGCTCATGCTGTTTTCACTTGCGGGCATTCCGCCGGGCATCGGTTTTTTTGCGAAATTCGAGGTCGCGGCAACCGGCGTTGAACACCAGCGTGACATACTGCTGTGTGTACTCGTAATCGGCAGCATTATCGGGCTGTATTATTACCTGAACATTATCCGTGTCATGATGGCGGCGCCATCGTCACCCTCCAGCACCCTGAACCGGCATGCCCGCCCGGAACTGACGGCGCTTGTCATCGTTCTGACCATAATCGTGGTGATCGGGGGGCTTTTTCCTGCCCGTGCCATCCATCCGTTGCTTCCTGCCGCCACTGTCCCACCCGAAACGCGGGATGGAATAAGGCATTGACGGAACTATTTTCGATTATCCTGAACATGGAAAGGATTGTCCCATGTCCTCTCGTGTCTTTCACATTCTGGCGCAGAAAGGCCGCACGGTCATTACCGTCAGGGCAGATGACCCCATTCTGGACGTCGCCACCGCGCTGGCGCGACATAATATTGGTGGCGCACCCGTTCTTGGCCCTGATGAGCAGCTGGTTGGCCTTGTATCGGAAAAGATGATTGTCCATGCCTTATCCCAACATGGCGCGGATATAGCGGCCCTGACCGCAAAGGACATCATGGCAAGGGATATGCCGACCGCAACCCCTGATGACAGTATTTATGATATTGCCTGCCGCATGACGTATTCCCGCAACCGGCATGTACCCGTTCTGGAAAACGGAAAACTGGCGGGACTGGTCAGTATCGGGGATATTGTCAAGCTGCGCGCCGAAAATGCCGAACAGGAAGCGCAGGAGCTGCAGGATTACGTAACGGGCAGTGACCATGCTGCCGTCCAGTCCCCCAATGACACACCGCCCATGCAATGCGGGGGAAAGGAAAGCTGACCTGCATGTCGCCACAGACGATATGTCCTCATATCTTTGCTGCGACCGGGACGGACAGCCTCATACAACAGATTTCGCGATCATGTATGCTTCCACCAATGTGGAATAATCTGATGCGCTCCCCTTTCCGCCTCGACTCAAAAAAAGTGTCCTGTTTTTATGGCCCATGGTTTATATGATGACAACGATATCAAGGGTCTATCTCCGCTGTCGTTGTCGGGCCATATGAGCCGGTGGCCCGGTCCGCGAGGCGGACGCGCCACGGATTTGTGCAGGCTGTCTATCGGATTAGCCGTTAAGGCACTTTCTTCTATCACAACGTGCTGTCAGATGAATAATCTGTCCGGAAAATAGTAAAACCATTCATTCCGATCTCTGAAAAATACGTAACAGAATTTACTGTATAAAATCCTTCCTAACAATGATCATCCTGATATTTTTTAAGAAAATCAAAAAGATATGGATTATTACAATGCGCGACATTAAAGCGCATCCATGGAGAAGGTTCATAATTCGGCCGGAACAGATAACCGGGCGCAAGAAGAATATCTTCCTCCGCTGCGGACTGCGCCAGCGCCTGCATGTTGATCCCCTCCCTGTCAAACCGTGCCCAGACAAACATACCACCAGGTGGCCGAAAATATAGCCGCATACCAGTATTGGTCAGCGCACGGCCAACGCTGGCCTGCATGCGTTCCAGACGTTCCTTCAGGCGTGTCAGATGATGACGATATTTCCCGTCCTTGATGATACTATGAATAACATATTCATTAATACCGGACGTTGTCAGACTGCTGGCCATTTTCTGGCGCAGGATAACCTGTGCCAGTTCGGGGTGCGATGCGGTAAACCCGACCCTTACGCCCGGCGCGATCGTTTTTGAAAAACTGCCGACCTGTATCACACGCCGCATCTGGTCCAGATAGGCCAGGTTGGTTGTAATATCTGTTGTCAGACTGGAAAATATATCATCCTCGACAATAAGAAAATTGTATTTTTCTGCCAGATTCAAAATATGAAAAGCATTTGCCGGCGAACAGCTGGTCCCGGTTGGATTATGAAGAATTGTATTGGTAATGAACAACCGTGGTTGATGTAGCCGCGCAAGATATTCAAGGCGTTCAATATCCGGCCCTTCAAATGTACGCGGCACCCCGACCACATTCAGATCCAGCCCCTGCAATGCGGGATTCAGATTACAATAACCCGGATCGTCCACCAGCACGGTATCCTGCTTGTGGGTAAAGGCCCGCACGGACAGTTCCAGCGCCTGACTGGCCCCGTGCGTCAGGATAATCCCGGCATCGCATGTCCGTATCTTGCGCTGTGCCAGCATGAGCTGGATGCTGTGTCGCAGCGGCGTGTAGCCGTACGGATTGCCATATTCAAAAATGGAAGACGGCGGCTTGCGCCCCAATGAAACAAGGGCCTGCTTGATCGCATCCACAAACAGGTAACTTTCGGGCAGCCAGCCACAACCGGCCTTGATAATGGGCGCTTTGTCCTCATACGCGCTTTGTAGCAGCCACCGTGAATCCACCGACCTGTCCACCAGCGTGGCCGTGGTAATCAGTGTCCGGTTGAGGGTATTGTTATGGGTTACGAAATAGCCCCTCGCCCGTCGCGCTTCCAGCAACCCTTCCGCAACGAGCTTGTTATAGGCATTGGAAACCGTAAGCGTACTGACCCCGCACTGTTCTGCCAGTTGCCGCACCGAAGGCAACCGTTGACCTGTCTGCAACTTCATGCCCAGAATCAGATCGCGGACACCGGAAACAATTTGATTGACCAGTGGAACTGTACTTGAATTGTCTATATTAATATTCATAATGATATATGAAAATCTGATATGCAGGTCAAATTTTTCATATATACTTGCCCCTTTTGCCTGATCAATGCATATATCGTCAGTTACCACCTTCTTCAGGCCAGCATATTAAACTGTATATATGAATTGATCCGAATTGGCAACAAAATGACAGGCGATGCCTGATAATGTGTTATCCATCAAACAGGATGACAATGAATGCAAACCGGATCATCGCGACAAAGGGCCTGTCGCATCGTGTCGCGATGTCCCTGAACGAAGGCTGCCGGTTGAAGATTTTCCTGCCAGATTTTGTTCCACAACCACACAGATGGCGTGAATTTGCGTAATCAGCGCACAACAGGACCATCCAACAGCTTCCCTGCAGCTTTCTTTTCACAAACATCCGTAATATTGCGCACGGATATTAAAACTTTTTATATATGATATGTTTTTATTTATTAATTAAAATAATTAAACTGCTGAACTTTTGAAAATTATTTATCGTTTTCGTCAGGTTTTAAAAATAGGCAGCTATCTGCAACCTTACCATCAATATGGTCGTCAGATTGTTGGCCACCGTGATCAAGGTCCTATCAATCCGCGAACAGACGCCCAGTCAATCAGCCTTTGAAAGACTGCGGCGTCTATGCCTTTTGCCAGTCTCTGACGCCTCCAGGCCGGAGGATGGAACAGATCATCCCCACCAGATCAGCCCATCGACAGTCCCTACATCATGGAAATTCATTATCCCTGATGACACGATGCATTCCATCAAGGTTATAGCAGAAGGTCACTTAGCCAAGGCGTCCAGAATCCTTCCCCGCAGCACTGCCCCCGCAACCCCCAGGCGCCAGCCAAAATGTGCAGGAATAGGCCGCAAGGGAGAAACCGGCAGCAGGATTTCCTCAGCGGGCACCCCACTGATCCGACGTGCGATCTCACGTCCCATCAGGGTAGCCATCGCCACCCCGCGGCCATTATACCCGACACAGGCCATGATCCCCTCGATCGGTTCATGCCAGTGGGGATAATGGTCAAGGGTAATGGCAATCTGCCCATTCCATCCATACCGCCATGCAGTCCCCTTCAGAAATGGCCACAGGGTACAGGCATGCTTCTGTAGAAACGGAAATGTCGCGGGGCCTGACAGATCGCGGGACGCTGACCGCCCACCAATAAGCAGACGCCCTGCGCCATCAATGCGGTAATATGTTACCAGCTCGCCCATTTCATACACGACTTCACGTTCAGCAAGAATGCGCTTTACAAAGGGGACAGGCAGCGGATCTGTCGCGATAATGGCGCTGTAAGCGGGGACAAGGGTGCGACGCAGGCGGTTCCACAACCGTCCTGTATACCCATTGGTGGCAAAGACGACATGTCTGGCGTTTACGCTGCCATGGGGTGTCCTGACCAGCCATTTTCCGTTTGCACGACGCAGGGATATGACGGGCGAATTGGCATGGACAATCGCACCGTTATCGATCGCAGCCTGCGCAAGCCCACGCGTATAGGCCAGTGGGTTGACCTGTCCTCCACGCGCATCAATAAAACCACCACAGTAACGGCTGGTCCCCGTGTGGGTGGCGATGTCCGCACGATCCAGCCATGTTACTGGCCCACCACGGTCACGGCATTCATTGAATAGTTTCTGTTCATGGGGAAGCTGCCCTTCCGCCGTAGATGCACGGATCGTGCCACCACGTGCCGCATCGCATTTGATGCCGTATTTCTCGATCAGGTTAAATACAACATCAGGAGCCTCCCACGCCGCATCGGCCAGCGCGGCCCCATGGGGACCAAGGTCACGCTCGACCTCGGACGGCAGGGTCTTGAGACCGGGATTAACCTGTCCACCATTACGGCCCGATGCGCCCCAGCCAATTTCGTTGGCTTCCAGCACCATGACCTCAGCCCCGGCCCGGGCAAGGTGCAGCGCCGCCGACAGGCCGGTAAAGCCTGCGCCAATCAGCACGGTTTCACATATGTGCTCCCCCTGCAATGCGGTCGTGACCGGCCCGGGCGGGCTGACAGCGGCATACAGGCTGGAGGGAAGGGATTTATATGAAACGGAAGCCATGACTACGTGTACTCCACCATGAACCCTGAACGATCGGGTTCAGATTGTCACGAAAGACGTGATGTATCGGACGTCCCCACTGGAACGGTTGCCTTGCGCCCTGCCCGGGTCATCTGCGCGTGTCCGTTGCGACGCCAGCGCCCGAAAGAGAAGTTTTCGATCACGATGATGATGCCAAGACTGATCGTACTCATTACGATTTCCTGACGCGTATGTTCAGTCGCGAAGAACATGGTGACCAGTGTGGCCAGCAACGCACCCAATGTTGCATATGACAGGAATGGAAACCCCCACATGGGAAGCGCAGGCGACTCCCCCTTTGCCATACTGGCGCGACGCAGGCGGATATGCGCCACGACAATCAGTACGTAGTCAAACAGGATGAAAGTGCCACTCGCGCTGACCAGAAAACCGAATACCCGCCCCGGCGCCATCATGCCCACCACCGCCACGATAACAGCGACCCCGCAGCCACACAGGATGGCCCGCACGGGGGTGCCTTTTGTGTCGCGCTGAAGAAAGACACCTGGCGCGTCACCGTTTTCCGCCAGTTCACACAGAATGCGCGATGTTATGTATATACCTGAATTAAGGGCCGATAATGTTGCGATCAACATGACGGCCGTCATCATTGCCGAGGCAAACGGCACGCCGATATATTCCAGCGTCGCCAGAAACGGCGAATATCCCGGCACGACACGCGATAACGGAAGCAGAAAGATAATAAGCCCGATGGATACAAGATAGAAAATCATGATCCGCAGCACCACCGTCCGGGTGGACCGGGCCACGTTACCCGCCGGGTCGCTACTGTCGCATGCGGCGATGGTCGTTATTTCCGACCCCGCCATGGAAAGCATGATACCGGGAATGACCGCCAGCAGCGTAAACAGGCCGTGCGGTATCAACCCTGCGGCGGAAAACAGCGCCCCGCCCGGGCTGGCTGCGCCTTTCATGCCAAAAAGGACGGAAACGCCAATCAGGATAAAAACGACGATCGTGGTAATCTTGAGAACCGAGAACCAGTACTCGAACTCCCCATACCCCCTTACGGAAAACAGGTTGACCCCTGTCATGATTCCGATCACCAGCAATTCGATGACAAGATAGGGAAGCGGCAGATAGGGACTGAGAAAACTGGCAGCGGCAATCGCCTCCAGTCCCAGCAGGGTGGCCCACATGATCCAGTAGATCCACCCAGCGATAAAACCGACCCGCAGTCCCAATCCCCGGCGAATCTGCCCGACAAATGAACCGGTAACAGGGGAAGCAACAGTCATCTCCCCCAGCATCCGCATCACGCACATGACCAGCAGGCCGCAGAGAAAATATGAAAACAGCACCCCCGCCCCAGCCGTGGAGATGGCCGTAGCCGACCCCACGAACAGGCTGGCTCCGATCACCCCCCCGATTGAAATCATGGAAACGTGCCGGTCCTTGAGCACCGCGTTCTCCGGAGCCGTCTTAACCTTTGGCGAAGGCGGTGAAAGGCTGTTCATACGTTCTTACCCCATTCCCATCAGGTGATCCCGGCCCCGGTCCGACGCTTAGAAATGTGCGCTGATCGTTCCGAAATACTGTCGTGGCGCACCGCGTTCGACGGAATACAGATCGCCAGACATCGGGTTGCCGTTTTCACCCATCATAGAGATATATTTCGTATTCGTAAGGTTATATACGCTGAAATCAAGGGTCAGGTTTTTCAGGGGGCCGTAATCTCCGAAACGGTAACGTGCCCCCATCGTAACCAGCCAGTAACCCGGCACGGATGTATCATTGGTATAGCTGTAATAACGACGGGAATAATAATTGGCGTCAATATGCGCTTCCGCCCGATGGAATGCATATGTCAGGTTGGATTTATACATGAACTTTGGATAGTTCACGATATTCTTTTTATTCACATCATAAGTATGACCAGCCGATTCAAGATTACTACCATAAGTAGCATGATTGTAGCTGATGCTGTTGAACATCGACAGGCCCTTCATCACCCCGCTCTGGAACGGATGCAATGTCAGCGTGGCGTCAACACCATACATGGAAATATCAGTCTGCTGTACCGACAGGACCGGGTTGTTCAGCGTGCCGGCATTCACTTCCAGCAGGCGATGGTTATCGTTGACATGGTATGCATCAACCGAGAAATTGGCGTATTTGTCGTTAAAGCGATAACCGACAAGATAGACCCAGTCCCGTTCCGCAGGTGTCGAACCCTGCAGTTTACGGAAGGTCGCCTGATCCTGCACCGCCCACAGCGACGCCTGCCCTGCCGACCCCCAGGACTGAACACCATAGCCACGCATGTTCTCGGCCACGTCAAAATACAGTTCATGACCGGGCAGGAAACGCCAGTTCACACTGACATGAGGCAGGAAAGCCGCCGCTGCCGTCATGCTGCCATTCGCCAGCGCGGATGCACCAGTAAAGGCAGAGTCATTATACTGCGCCCCTCCCGATGTCGTGGTGATCATGGACTTGAAACCGGCATGGATATCCAGGTTATGCAGCACATGATACGTATCGGACATGAAATACTGGAATGTATCCGTAGTCCACTTGAAATCATACGGGCTGAGGAAGGCGCGGCCATAGGTATTGTACGGACCGATCGTCTTGAGTGGTGCAAGGCCACTGGACAGGGACGGTTCGTTATAGAAAAACTGACCCATTTCCTGATTGTTGTTTTCCAGCCAGATACCCGTCTGGAACGTATTATGCGCAATATTATATTTGATGGATGACGTCATGCCATAGCGCACCTGGTGGGACTGCCAGACCTGCTCGGACAGGGGGGCAGCCTCTGTCGCGCCCGGCAATACCTGCGATGACTGCCCGGGATCAGCATAGGTGGAATAAAGCACCTGACTGTTACCGTAGAACAGGGTTTTCCAGCGCAGGTTCCTGGTCATCGCCATGTCGAATGTCAGACCACCAAGGTAGTCGACCTGATGCTGGCCACCATCATACAGCTGTGCATCGCCCCCATATTTCTGGGCCTGTTTATAGGCAGCGCCATAATTGGGGTATAGGTAATCGTCACTCCACCCACCGTTCTTGATTTCAGTAAGCGACTGGTCGACATAACCCCACTGGGAGTTGTTTGCCCAGCTCATGAAGCCGGAAATGCTGCTGTCTTTTCCTACTGGCTGCACCAGCTTCGCTTCTGCCTGCTGCTGCAACTGGTCACCATACCCCCTCCATTTATGCGTATCGGAGCGGGCATAGGCGATATACATCTTGGTTCCGGTGCTATTCATGGCACCCGTATCAAATCGCCCGTAAGTACGGAAAGAAGCGTTACTGCCGAACATCTGCGAGACGTCACCACCCATCTTGTCAGACGGATTGGCACTGCTGACCTGAATGGCACCCCCAAGGTTGGTGGTGGACATGGTGTCAACCGAACCACCACCCTGTGATACGGACATACCACTGATATTGTTGGTAATAATGGCCTGAGACAGGTTAAGGCCGTTCAGCGTCGCATAGGACTGGTCATTTAGCGGAATGCCGTCCAGCGTCATGCCGATGTTATTCCAGTAGAACCCACGCATGTACAGGCTGCTCGACCATGCATCCAGTCCCAGCGCATCGCTGGAGCTGAAGCTCAGCCCCGGCGTGCGCGCCGCCAGTATTTTCATGGGGTTCGTCCCCGCCACGAACTGCTGCATGACCTTCTGGCCCATGCGCTGTTCCGTACCATGCGAGACATTACGACGTGCACTGACGGAAAGGGATTCAACAGGACGCGCCCCTTCCGCATGCCTGGCTGCCGTATGGCCCTTGATCGCTGGATTATGACCTTGATCCGTACGCGTCAGATCCGCCCCCCAAGCCAGCTGACAGTCAAGTGCCGTCGCTGCAAGAAGGAGACCACACAAGGGCAATTTTCTGACCATTCCTGCCATTTCCGTCCAAAAAAATGATTCCACCGCAATAAGGCTTCAGTCAGCCGGGAGCAGACCCACGAATATTGCGTATCCAGATCATTCCGAATAAGCATCATATCGTATATAGACAGTTTAGGTCCAGATACCTGATCGTGTACATATGCAGCCAGCATAACAGTACACATATCCAGCATTGATCCACTGGCACTGATACAGGAGTAGAAATGGCGGTATATCGCCATTATATGGTCGTCATGAACCTGTCCTGACGTATAAAGTTCTCTTGTCGGACTGTATCCCGATAGAGCCACATCCATCTTGTATTACACAGATTGACCGACCAGTTAGGGATAACCTTTCATGCCCCGCATTCTGATTGTCATCGGCCTGCTCCTTCTTCTGGCAGGCCTGTGCTGGCCCCTGCTTTCGCGCCTGCCGCTTGGCAGGCTACCGGGAGACATCCTGATACAGAGGCAGAATTTTACTGTTTACATCCCCATTACGACCTGCGTGCTTGCAAGTATCATATTTTCATTCGTTCTGTGGATTATCAGGCGCTAGGCTCAGGACGCATAGCCAGAACATGACGGTTGCAGCGAGACAGATGGCCGAGAAGAATACGGTTGGGCATCTGTCTTGGCGTGTTGCGACACGCCGCCTGTCCTTAAGCCTTCCAGGCATGATCTCGATGCGGTTGCGGCGTTTGTATTTCTGCCTGTCGTATTTGACAGGTTTTCCACGGGATCTCCGTCCTGGAATGCAGGGCCTGATCTCCTTTTTTTCCAGTGCATCCCTGAACCAGTCAGCGTGATAGCCCTGGTCGCCCGACATTCATTGTGCTGCAGAAGACTGTCCAGCAGGGCAGCGGCACCGGTATAATCACTGATCTGTCCCGCTGTCAGGACGAACGTCCATTTTTGTCAGTAACCGCCCGGATCCCCTTTTCCAGCAGCAGGCTCGAAGCCGTGCGGTGTGCCTTGAGATACGTCGCATCAATCATAACCGTCCGGGGCTCTGCTTTTTCGATAGACAGACCATCCATCATTCGAATGAAGATCCCCATGGCGCCCCAGCGGTTCTAGAGCGTCTTGTGTGGGCCGTATTCCCGGGGCGCATCACGCCAGCGCAGACTATTCCGGTTCACGAAAATGATCCCGCTCAGCATTCGGCGGTCATCAACCCGAGGGCAGCCATGGCTCTTGGGAAAGAACGGCCGCAGATGCTCCATCTGTTCGTCCGTCAGCGAAAACAGGTCGTTCATCTCCAGTCTCCTAGCAGAGCCTGAATCAAAATCTCACACAAAAATCAATGGGTCCTGAGCCTAACCCCGCCGGAGCATTTTCAGCAGCAAGTCTGACAGTTACGACCGCCTGCAAGTCTGTTTCTGTGTTTCATAATTTCCGATATATTTTCAGATATATCTTAATATACTCTGCCCCAGCCAGACACAGCCGGAAAAGCCATCCCAGAACCGAACCGGCACGCAGGCCCAAGTTGGCGTGTGTCCCCTGCCCGATGGCAGCACGAAAACAGGAGGCCGTAGCGAGCGCCCCCTGTTTTTTCCAATGAATCATTGACGCAATCCATGGCCAGAAACCTCCTGACCGATATCTGCGGGCATTTTTTTAAAACCCAGCGTACCCACCAATACGAAGACCGCCGTTATGAGAAAAGCGATGTGAAGTTCCTGCAGGCTGACCGTGGCATGGCCATATACGCTTTCCAGAGCAGTCAGACAGAACGCCGTAATGGCAACCCCTGCGGTCGAACCGGTCTGCCCCAGAATAGACATGACGCTGGCGGCCCTGCCACGTTCATCCTGACCCACATCAGCAAACGCGACAGTAGACAGGCTTGTCAGTTGCAGGGATCGGGTCATACCGGCAAAGGCAAGCGACAGGCCAAGCAGGATGGCGGGCGTATCTGGCGTCAGGAATACAAAGGGCAACAGGGAAGCGCACACAAGGAAACCATTCAAGAACAAAACTTTACGGAAACCAGCCCACTGGATGATGGCCGATGTAGCCGGTTTGATACCCAGATTTGCGCAAAAATAGGCCAGCAGCCACGTGCCCGTGCGCGCAGGCGAAAAACCAAAGCCAAGCTGGAAAAACAGCGGCAGCAGGAACGGTGCCGACGAAAATACGGCGCGAAATATCAGCCCCGGATATAGCGCGGCATAACGCAGGCTGGCCCGCTTCAGCGGCGCAAGGGAAAGAATGGGCGTGGGATGCCGCCCCAGGTGATGGATTGCGGCACCCCCCGTCACCGCACCGATCCCCAGCAGCCCAAGGGCCACAAACCGCTCCGTACCGACTTCAGCCGAGCGCTGGAGCCCGGACAGAAGGCATGTCAGGCTGAAGGCGCATAGCCCGAACCCCCGGACATCCAGCCGGGGCGCCCCTTCTGGCGGTTCCGCAGGCACAACACGCAGCACGCAGAATACGGCGATCAGGCCCACTGGCAGGTTGAGCCAGAAATTCCACCGCCATCCCACGGTCTGGGTCAGGTAACCGCCAAGCACAGGCCCGATGATGGGCGCGCTGAGTGCAGGCCAGACCGTAACCGACTGTGCTTTCAGCAGGTCACTTTTGGGCGTGTAGCGCAGGATGATGGACATGCCGACCGGCATCATGACGGCCCCGGCCAGTCCCTGCCCGATACGTGCGCATACAAACGCGTCCAGTCCATGCGCGATGCCACACAGGAAGGACGAGAACGTGAAAAGCAGCATGGCCACCCACATCACGCGCTTTTCGCCGTATTTCATGGCCAGCCAGGCGGAAACTGGCGAAATGGCGGCAGATGCCAGCATATAGGCCGTAACCCCCAGCGAGAGATCCAGCGTTTTCACTCCAAAGGATCGGGCCATGGCCGGAAGGGAAGTATTGATGATGGCCCCATCCAGATTCTGCATGAACGTCGCCATGGCCATGATAAAGGCGAGAAGTGGTGAATACCGCACAACCGTGGCACCCGTGCCAACCGTTTGCGTCCGGCGATGCTGTGTGGTTGAAATGGGCATGCAGGCTGGTTTCCAATGAATGACGTCTGTCTGTCACAATATCTGCCGGCATGCATATGTATGCGGCACCCCATGTCACGGGATCATGGTCCGGCATGCGACAGCGCGTGCAACAGGGTGCGTTCACTGGCAGCCCATGGCAAGGTGACAACCACCCACCTGCATGGTTTTTTGTCAATCCTGACATAAATGCCTGTCGCCCGTTCTCTTTGCTACGCGATGCGGCGGGAGTGGATATAGTCCCTGTCAGCAAACAGATCTGTATGGATTGACGCGGAGCACGGGATTGGTAGCGGGGTATTCAGACAATGATCGCCCGGACAGGCACGGTTGCGACGGCATCCCGGCGCACAGGGGACATCATTCCGTCCTCATTGTGGAAGACGACATGGATATCCGCAGCCTGCTGGCACGTTTCCTGTCACACAGGGGCTATCATGTTGCATCCGCCATGACGGCGGCCGAAGTTCTGGCGATCATTGCACAGCGACCACCTGATATTGTCCTGCTTGACCTTATGCTGCCGCAGGAAAGTGGTCATGACATCTGCCGCCTGATCCGTGACAGAAGCCGTGCCCCGATCATCATGGTTACGGCACTGGCTGATGTCCGGGAACGGATCGCGGGTCTTGACCTTGGGGCGGACGACTACATCAGCAAGCCTTTTGACCTGGAAGAACTTGCGGCCCGCATGCGGGCGGTCATGCGTCGCCCGCCCATCCCGACCGATCATGCCGCGCGCAGACCCGGTTACGGTTACAGATTTGGAAACTGGATCTTCACACCGGAAAAACGCGCCCTTTACAGCACGGAAGGCGTGCGCATGACGTTGACCGGTGCCGAAACCGACCTTCTCCTGCTATTCTGGAATCATGCCGGGATGTTGCTGGGTCGGGAGCAGATTATAGAACTGCTCTATAATGCCCCGGGCGCGGTCGAGGAGCGTACCATCGATCTGCTTGTCAGCCGCCTGCGCCGTAAACTGGCCCATGGTGGCCGCCAGCTTGAAATGCTCCGGACCGTCCGGGGGGATGGTTATGTTTTCGACCCGGGCATGACCGATCCCAATGGGGAAATGCCACAGCAATGACGGACCGTTTTTCCCTGCTTCCCCGCACGGTTTACGGGCAGATGGTCGCGATCGTCATTTCCAGCATGCTGGTCACCATTTTTGTCGTCGCTTTCCTTGTCGTCGCTCTGCGCCCGACCGTGCCGCCGCTGCCTGAAGGGCCATGGCCAAACGCGCTGGCGATCGAGACCGCGATTGACGCCCTGCGCGCAAGCCCACCCGAAACGCGCGAAGCCATTGCACGCGGCATGTCCATGCCGGACGCACGGTTCCAGACCACAGGCCCCTTCCCCTGCGCGCGGATCCCGACCGAGCATTTTTCGGTCCTGTTGCGGCGCATCCTCAAGGCACAGCCGGACAACCGGAGCGCTGTCATAACCGAATCGACCTGTGCTGCCGATTCAAGCGGCATGACCTCCACCCATGTCGACATGCCACGCGAAGGTATCTTCATTACCGCCCATAACGGGATCAATCACCACCTGCCGCAACTCATGCGCACGACGCTGCCGCTGATCGTGTCGTTCCTGTCGCTGCTGGTCATAATGGGCACCCTGTCACTATGGAGCCTGTGGCGCATCAACCGCCCGCTGAAGGTACTGGCAAACAAGGCGGACACCTTTGGCCACGAGATCACCCCCGAACCACTGACCGAACAGGGACCTGTGGAACTGCGTCGCGTCGCCCGGGCGTTCAACCGCATGCAGGCCCGGATCGCGGCCGCCACCGAAGAGCGCACCCGCATGCTAATGGCGATCGGCCACGACCTGCGCACGCCGCTGACCCGACTGTCCATGCGGATCGAAATGGGCGGCCCCGATGCAACTCCCGCCGCCCTGCGCAACGATTTATGGCTCATGAACCGGATGCTGAACGGGGCGCTGTCGTTCCTGAAGGGCCAGGGCGACACGGAACCGGCGGAACGGGTTGATATCGGTGCGCTGGTGGAAAGCGTGTGCGCGGAATTCGAAGCCATTGGCCGGAATGTGATCTATCAGGGTGATCTGGGCCTGACCTGCCTGTGCCAGCCCGTTGCCGTGGCCCGCATGGTCAATAACCTGATCGACAATGCCTGCAAATTTGGCAGTCTGGTGCAGGTTGACACAAGACGGAATGGCAACGTGGCCATTATCGAGGTCGCGGATAACGGTCCGGGCATCCCGCCCGAAATGCACGATATCGTGCTGCTTCCCTTTGCCCGGCTGGACCCGGCCCGCAGCACGGATGGCGGGCTGGGGCTGGGCCTGTCGATCATTCACGATATCGTACAACGCCATCAGGGTACGCTGACCTTTCACCACAACCAGCCATCCGGCCTGCGTGTGCGCATCGCCTTGCCCCTTGACCCGCACGGGGCGCAACGCAGCCACCCTGACGTCCATGCCGTCCATTAAATGACCCGCCAGAAAAGATGGATACCCGAAGAATGCACCGGATCTGTAACGTCCAAAAGACAGGGGAAGCCTTCATGAACCGTCGGAATATGTTGAAGATGCTGGGGGCGACACTCCTGCTGCCCGCAGGTGCCATGGCGGCTCCCCGCCCGAAGGGGGTGATGCTGATGAACCGCATCGGGCCATCAGCATCACAGCTTTACCTTGCCAACGCGGACGGAAGTGATGAACGGCCATTCCTGCCGGGAAATGGCCTTGATTACCATGCGTCTTTTGCCCCGGATGGACAGTCCGTCCTCTTTACATCGGAACGTAACGGGTTGGGACAGGCAGACATCTTCCGCGCCCGTCTGGACGGAACCGACGTTATGCCCCTGATCCGCCATCCATCAGTGGACGATACGGGCGTCCTGTCACCCGATGGCACGCGCCTGGCCTTCGTTTCCACGCGCGATGGATACCGTGCGAATATCTGGGTCATGGACCTTCGCACGGGCAGGGTACGTAACCTGACCGGAGCGGCCCGCGTGCAGGGCGATCGGCAGGGACCAGACTGTTTCTTCCGCCCCGCATGGTCGCCCGATGGCAGGTGGCTGGCGTTTTCGTCCGACCGCAACACCCAATGGCGCGGCCATGACAATGGCCGGGGCTGGGAACACACGCAGGAACTCAGCATCTACATAATCGGTGTGGATGGCCGGGGTTTCCGCCGTATCGCCACCCGCCCCGATTACTGCCTTGGCTCCCCCAAATGGTCACCGGATGGCCGACGGGTGGTGTTTTATGAAATGCTGACCGAAAGCACATGGGGTGCCAGGCGACCCGAAGGGGTGGCATCCGTAGTTTCCCAGATCGTGTCCGTCGATATCACCAGTGGGGAACGGGTCCAGCACACGTCCGGCCCGGGCCTGAAGGTCTTTCCCCAGTTCGTGACGGCGGAAATCATCGGGTATCATCGCAAGGGCGGCCCGGATGAGGGACTGGCCTACACTACTGGCATCGCCAGCGTACACCGGACGCTGCGTTCCCCCGCATGGTCACCCGATGGCCGGACAGTCATCTATGAAAAGGTCAGTTTCCGCCCCTTTACCCAGAACCGGCAGCTTTACAGCTGGGACCCGCAGCGGGATTACCGGCATACGGATGTCTTTCCCGGCCTGTCATGTGATGGCAGGCTGGTGCTGACGGAAAAGGCGCTCAATTCCTCCATCGCCACCATGAACCCGGACGGATCTGACCGGAAACGCATATTTGATGTCTCCCGCACAGCCCTCAACCCGACACAGGTGGGCCACGGCATGGCCGGGGCGTTTGCCCCCGCATGGTCGCCCGACGGGCAGTGGATTGCCTTCGGGCTGGGCCAGTGGTTCCAGGCACGGCGCACGGGCAAGGCAACGGTCATGCGCATGCGCCGCGACGGCAGCGCGGTCGAACCCCTGACCGATGGCACCATACATTCCGGTTTTCCCAGCTATTCCGCTGATGGCAGGCAGGTTGTGTATCGGGTATGGGGCGAAAACAACATGGGCCTGCGCATACTGGACCTGCAGACCCGGCAGACACGCGTGCTGACCACCGCATACGACAACCTGCCCGGCTGGTCGCCCGATGGTAGCCGGATCGTGTTCACGCGCCGGGTGGATGACGAAAATTATGATATTTTCACCATCCGCCCCGACGGAACCGGACTGAAACGACTGACCACCAGTGGCGCCAATGACGGCCATGCCGTGTGGACGGCCGACGGGCGGATCATGTGGTCAAGTGGCATGTATGGCTTCCGTGATGAAGCCGCCCTGTATGACAATACATTCCAGCCTTACGGTCAGATCTTCATCATGAATGCCGATGGTAGCCACAAGCGGATACTGACGGACAGCCTGTGGGAGGATTCCATGCCCCTTTATGTCCCGGCATAACGTCCCCGGCCCCGCCATATACCATAAGGATCCGGCAGTGCATGCTTCCTTTTGGCCCGGTACTGCGGGATTGCGGCCTGAGGCAACAGACCGCAGTCCGTTACCCCAAGCATACAGCCACACAGGCCATATTCGTGGATTTACTGCATGGGGGCAGCCTGTTCCGTTCTGTTCTGATCCCCCGTTACCGGTTCCGGTCCTGTCGATGACTGGCCTGAAGGATATTGTTCATGTTTTTTATGGGTTTTCATATGCTGCCGTTCCGACGTTCCTGTGCCTGACCCATTCTGGTCATGCACAGGCGGAGTGGTAGTGACCGGTTTCCCGGGAGAGGAGCGGGGCGTTGCAAACTGTGCATGCGCCGTCAGGGGGAAACTGCAGATCATTACAGCCAGATACAACCACTTCATGTTTGTAGAACAGGACATGAGGACCTCCCGATGATGAAGAACAAACACCATCACCTGTCACACATTGCTTTGGCCACAAGTCAACGGATACACAGGGAAGATGGTTCCTTTGCAGACACATCCCCTGATGGTGTTGTCACTGGTCCGTACGGCCTGCATCAAACCGTCGCCGTCATTTCAATGAACAGGGTGATGCCTGCAGGGGAGCGCATGCGCCGTATATTCAGCAACCCTGCGCATCGTCCGGCGACATGGAGCAGCCGGGACGATATCATGCATGGGGATTGTGACAGAAACAGGCCGCCCGGCCCGGCGACGGCTGCAATCCCTGCCATGCAGGATCTACCCGATAACAACGCCGTTGCACGTTGCCATGGCAACCGCAAAGTTTCCTGACCCTGACTGCCCTGACTGCCCTGACTGCCCTGACTGCCCTGACTGCCCTGACTGCCCTGACTGCCCTGACTGCCCTGACTGGAGAAAGCACACATGACCGATGTATCAAGACGTAACTTCATGACGGTCGGGGCGGCTTTCGCCGGTGCGGTCTCCGCCATGGGGACCGGTGTTCACGCGGCCCGTGCCGCAGGGGGCGGAAATGGCTTCATGGCGGCATCTGCAGGCGGGCCGGATGGCCCCGACGGTCCCGGCCCCCACAGACACAGGGCGCCGGGCCTGCAGGGCATCTGCGCATTATGTGAAGTCACGGGCGGCGGACAGAAGGTTTACGGCATTGCAGTAGAATACGATGCCGCGATCGATCCTGCCAGCCTGGCACACGATACATACACCACGTCCGTCTTTCCCGCGGCCCAAGGTTTTTTTGCGGGAATGCCGCAGGAACCTGACAAGAACGATACCACGGCGGCCCCGAAGCGGCGCCCTGTCGCGGCCATATACACCAATGACGAACCGGCGCTCCGTCCCGACAGGAAGAATGTCACCGGCAGGTATGTCATCACGGAGTTCGGGCATGACCCGGACCTGAGCCTGCCTACAACCGACAGCGACAGGGTCGCGCTGACACAGGACCGCAATGTCCGGACAACGGACGGCGCTATCTACGCTGCCAGCAAAACCGTATGGAGCAACGCGGGACAACGCGGGAACAGTGTTGTCATTCGTGGTGTCGATGCGTGGGAACAGCATCACTGGTGGTGGGATGACACGCGTTCGGCCTGGCTTGAATACAGCATCTACCTGCCGAAGTCCTTTCTGGAAAAAGGTGGGGAAAACAGGGCCTATCCCCTCGTCCTTGCCATAACCCATTCCGGAACCAGTCCGGATGGCACCTGTGCCCAGACGCTGACGGAACAGTGCATTGCCAGTATCTGGAGCCTGCCAGAAGAACAGGACCGGCATGAATGTGTCGTCATCACCCCGCGCTATGAACGCACGACGATGAACGATTACTGGGAACATACGTCCGATGTCGAGAATACCTACAGGCTTGTCGCATCCCTTCTCGGCAACACATGGAACTATGGCAATCCCAATCTGGATGACCGGCGCGACAAGGTCCTGAAGATTGATCCCAGACGGGTTTATTGCACCGGCTGGTCCATGGGGGCCATGACATCGCTGTGGCTGATGGCAAAACATCCGCAGACCTTTGCGGCAGGACTGATTATCGCGGGGCAGCAGCGGCCCGGAGACCTTGTCCCCCTTGCCGGTCAGAAAGTCCTGATCATTACCGGGTCGGAGGATGACAAGGCCACGCCGTGGAATGAAAAATGCGTACCGGTCTGGGAACAGGCAGGCGGCAGGGTCGTCCGGCCAGCCGAACGCCTTGATCCCGCCCTCATATTCCCGCTCGACAGCCAGCAGAAACTGACCGATCAGGTCAATGGCTATCTTGCCCCCGACGCCAATATCACCTTCCTGACCTTTGAAGGCGTCGATCACATGGGATCCGCACGAAAATTCTTTTATATCAAGGCAGCACGGGACTGGCTGTTCAGGCAGGTAAAAGCGTGAACATATGTATCGGCGGCATTGCGGGTTCAAAACTGTTACGGAGTTCCATACGCCAGCGAGGATAATATCGGGCCATACCTGAATTTCATGGTCTGACAGCATGAATCTGACACGATCGCATAGGCCATCCGTCGCCCGTTCCGTCTGCCAGTGCAGTTACAATGGACGACTGCTCACAACCGTTCCAACGTCGATACGCCCTTGATGGCCGGGATATGCATACATGCGTAAGAGATCCTGTAACCAAGGGATCGCGCCCTGCCCAGCCCCACCATGACAGCTATGCGGCAACCATCCATGCGCCACCGATATTCTGAAGGGAAGCCCTCTATACCATGCGGACAGAAATGATACGGTGGACTGTATGAATGATATTAATGACCATCTGCCTGAGTCGACAGCGGTGCAGGCTACTGGCCCACAGCAGCAGCCTGCCCCGTTACAGGCCACCACCCCGCAGTGGCGGCCGCTGCTGCATTATACGCCCCGACGCAACTGGATGAATGACCCCAA
>NZ_BDLU01000069.1 GCF_006538165.1 Komagataeibacter diospyri | reverse complement strand
CCATAACTGAGTCCCGGTGTCGCGGGTTCGGTCCTCCCCGACTTTCGTACGCCTCACGGCGCCCGAAACTCTTCAGGAAAGCGGAATGTCCGCAATGGAATTGAACGAGGTGAACAGCGGACATAATGGCAGCCCTAGAGGAAAGACCAACCCCTTCCCTGGTCGTATGTCATCACTTTTCCAGCGGATGTCATCGGAAAATGCGATGTGAATACTGCTGCGGTGTGTTCGGCAGCATAATTCAAAGCCCATTTTCGCGATATGATGGCTATCTGAGGATCTGCATCAAAAACGGCACTCCACTCCGGAATACATACCTGAATGGGGTGATGCATGACATCACCCGTGAAGAGCGCACGCTCCATACCTGATTTCAGCACGAGAGACGCGTGATGGGGCGTATGCCCAGGTGTGGGGTGAAAGGAGATTCCTTCAAGAACTTCGGATCCGTCTACGTCAATCTGATCCGCAAGATCCGCCGAGATAATCGGATCAACGCTATCAATGCGTGTCATGAAACTGGTTTTATTGCGGACGCTATCATGAGCCGGATTACTGAAAAAATCATATTCGGCTCTAGAAAAGACATATCGGGCATTCGGGAAGGTCGGAACCCAGATGCCATTTTGCAGGCGTGTGTTCCACCCCACGTGATCAACATGCAGATGGGTGAGAAGAACAAAATCGATATCTTCTGGTCGGACGCCAGCGCGCATCAGATTTTCAAGCCACACGGTCTGCAAGTGATCGAAAAACAGAGCAGCAGGTCGAGCCTTGCTATTCCCGGCCCCCGTATCCACAAGAATGTTCCGACCGCGATCCTTGATGAGCCAGCTATGAACGCTCAAAAGGACTTTCGTTTCTGAAGCATCCAGCGTTTCAGACAGATCAGGATAAGCCTGAAGTGCCGTTGCATCATCCCAGTCAGGAAGCAAGAGTTCTGGAGTGAGTGCTGCTAGCGTCAGATCCTGTATTTTTAGTATGCGGGCATCCCCTACAGTATACCACTGAAGATCGTTCATAATCCCAAGGCCCTCTTTTCGTTTTTATTTCTCAAAAGACACAGCGCTGTTGTCATGAAGGGAAAAGAGACTTCAATTCTTGCGGGAGTTTGCCAGTTGCATGGTTTGACAGGCACCCGAATAGCGGGTCCCATTCTTCAATGCGCAGATCACAAATCAAACCTTCTGATGCAAAGGGATCACCGGCAATCATCGCGTCAATCTCCTGCCGATTGGCACCTTTCATAATCAGAAAGCCGGAGCGCAGTGGGGTGCCTTTCAACGGACCGGAGGCCAGCAGACTACCTTCCTGAATAAGGCGCCTGAGATACAATACGTGTGCTGCGACATGCTGTCCCCATCCCTCGCCGTCAGGGTGGTCCATGCGCACAAGATAAACAGGCATTTCGAAAGACTCCATCAGAACTGGACTTGCCAATCGCTCGAAGCCTTCAGCATATTCCTCTTTTTCGCTGGATAAATTGTCGATACAAGACATCAGTCACAACTGAGGATGGTGAATGCTTGACCGGTTAACCAGCATGAAGATTTTTATCAAGGTTGTGGAATTGGGATCTTTTGCTGCGGCCTCCCAGCATCTGACTTTGTCGCCGCAGATGGTGGCCAAGCATATAGAGGCTCTGGAGCATCACCTTGGTGCTCGCCTGTTGCATCGAACGACACGTCGGCAAAGTCTGACTGAAACAGGACGGCTCTATTGCGAGCAATGTCGGCTTGTTCTGCAGGCTGCTGAACGAGCTGACAGTCTGGCAGCCAATACGCTTGGCACACCCCGCGGTACATTATCTGTCAGTGTACCCGTCACTTTCGGGCGAACAGTATTGCTGCCATTTGTTCACAATTTTCAGAAAAGATATCCAGAAATTCAAGTCCATTTGTCACTGACAGACCAACTGATTCACCCCACAATGGACGGTCATGAGGCTGTGATCCGAATTGGTGAACTTGAGACGGACCTTACAGTGGTCAGTCGCCCTTTGACGGCCTATCGTCGGGTCATCTGTGCAGCTCAAACCTATCTGGAAAAACACGGTTTTCCAGAGCAGCCCGAAGATCTGATGCGCCACGAGTGTCTCGTGTATGAAAATTCCGGCGGCCCTGTAACGACCTGGCACTTTTCTCAAGGAAGCGTTACGCGGCCTGTCACCGTCTCCGGGCGGATAATCAGTAATGATTCAAGTGTTCTGCATTCTGCAGCACTCGCTGGCGATGGCATTCTACTGGGTTATGAGCAGGCCCTGCTTCCAGATGTTAAAAGCAAACGGCTTGTCCGGCTTATGCCGAGGTGGACAGTTCCGGACAGGCCCATGCACCTGCTTTATAACGCAAGTCCGGTTATGACACCCAAACTGCGGGTCTTTGTGACTGAGCTTCAAGAGGCTTTCCAGCCTTAAGCCTCTTGTCGACGGTAGGATGTCTGTCTCCTAAGCTCGGTTAGCAATCAGTTTCTGTTCACCATCCCTGTTCAGTCGGAAGAACAAACAATTCTGCAACATCCATACGTGCAGGTGATTTCAGAGCAAAAAGAATACTGTCTGCTATGTCCTCGCCTTCGAGAAAGGTCATGGACGCTGCAAGGTCATCCATCTGTTTGCGGGAATCAGCATCTGTAATGTGGTCGTAAAGCTCCGATTTTACGGCTCCCGGCTGAATGCAGGTAACGCGGATATTATGCTTTGGTCCGATCTCCATTCTGAGGCCGTCTGAAAACGCTGTTACCGCAGCCTTGGTGGCGCAATAAACGGAGAGACCCGTAAAGACTTTCCGGCCTGCAATTGAGGACATGTTGAAAATATGGCCCGAATGCTGTGCGATCATCTGCGGAAGAACGGCTGCCGTTGCATTAAGAACACCGGATATATTGACGTCCACCATCTGCTGCCATTCGTCCACTTTCAGGCTGTCAACGCTGGATAGGGGCATCAGGCCTGCATTGTTGACCAGAACATCAATCCTTCCAAATTGGGCGATCAAGCTCTTTGCCGCTTCTTGACACGAGACAAGATCAGTAACGTCCGTCACCAGAGGAATGGCTCGACCGCCAGCCTTGGTAATTTCACTAACAAGCGTCTCCAGGCGATCATGACGACGTGCCGCCAGGCCGACTGTCATTCCTTCTGCTGCAAGTTTGCGCGCTGTTGCCGCACCAATGCCACTGGATGCTCCGGTCACCAGAGCAATTCTTCCTGCAATATTCATAATCTTCTCCACACGACGAGCCTTCAATCGGCCTTAATTGTCGAAGGAGGTGTAAATTATGCCAGAAGATATCTCGCTTGGCTTCTTGCTGAAACTATTGCGATTTTGCGCTATAGATAGTCGCGCATGGAAATGAGAGAGTGTAGCAGATGGTTTTGTCCCGCCTTCCTTCTCGGCGTGCTGCCAGTTTGACACTGGAGCAACTTCTCCCCGGGAAGAAAGTCGCGCAAAGTAAAGGGGATGTCTGGAAGGATGTTGACGTCCAGATATTCACTCGCCCGGTACAAAAAGACGAAATTCTTGTACCTGCCGTCGCAGAACCCCTGCTTGTTTGGGTTATCCGCGGAGAAGCAAATGTCGAAGAGCGTGAACTGACAGGGACTTGGCAGCAGAGCAAGGCAAGAGCAGGAACATTTTACCTCACGCAGACGGACACACCCTATCTGATGCGTTGGCAGGGCAAGGAAGACACTTGTTTTGAGGTGTTGCATCTCTATCTTGGACTTGAGCTTGTCGATCGAGCTGCCATGTCATTAAATCTGAATTCATCCCGTATTCGAATGTGGGATGTTTCGGGCGGGGAAGATGCTTTCATATCAGGAATTTTGAGTGGTCTGATAGCTGAAATGCAATCTTCCGTTATTGCAAATCCCTTATTTGTAAATGGCCTTCTGGAAAGTCTGACAGTTCATCTTTTAAGACAGTATGCTGATACCAAGGCTAAGATAAAGCGACGATCCACTCTCTTGCCCACATGGAAACTGCGTAAAGTTCTTGATCATATGGAAGCACATCTGGCTGAACCATTTGATTTGGATTGTCTCGCTGCTTTGTGTGGCATGAGCCGTTTTCACTTCAGTCGCTTATTCCGCACAACCACGGGACAAACCCCCTCTGGTTGGTTCATGCAGCGCCGCGTCCAGAAAGCATCAGAAATGCTTCGTAAGACCAATCTTTCCATTATCGAGATTGCCTTGAGGATCGGATACGACAGTCCAAGTCACTTTGCTCAGGTCTTCCGCAGAGTGACAGGTGTCAGTCCTCGTAATTATAGAAAACTGTAATCACTCTATGAATAAGGTTTCAGAAAACACCTTGGTAAAAAAGTTCACCTAAATACAGTCCCATTCCAAAGACAGCATGAGCGCTTATGCTGAGAAATAGTCCTTTTCCAGGATTGGGAGCCCTAAGCCCGAAAAAACCGCCGCCCAGAGCAGGTTTCATAAACAGAAAAGGCGCTAAAAGGGTAACAAGTCCGAAGAGCAAACCATTTAACAATGTGGGGACTGTCTTTGCTATGACCGCCACAAAACTGAGGTACAGTGCGGCATAAACAGCACCAATTAGGTAATGAAATACCCAGCCGACAGGCGCCTCTCCTTTCAGGGAGGGTCTTTTTCCAATCATTGGGTCATAGATCCTGCCGTCACGCCACCCTATGACCCAGCGGCCGGTGACAGGCCAGTTGGCTGCAGGAATTCCAGTCAATGGTTTCTGGGCCTGTTGCCAGATATCGGATGCAGCAGTCGCCACGACGCCGACTGTCAGAATTTCGAGCAAATTCATACAGCATGTCCTCGAAGTAAGAGTGTTCGCACACACTTTCATGTCACTTTTCGAGTTTCATGATATACTGACGAAATCGCACTCTAGCAACACATGAAGTTACATGAGACAAGATAACAGATTATCCTGTGCGCTCCACGTACTCCTGCACATGGCAGAAGCAGGTGGCCCCATGACGTCAGAAGCCCTGGCTCGCGCCCTTAACACCAACCCCGTGGTTGTGCGACGTCTTATGGGCGGTCTGCGTGAGCATGGATATGTACACTCCGAAAAAGGACATGGCGGCGGGTGGACGCTTTCATGCCAGTTGGATCAGGTAACGCTGCGAGATATTTACGAGGCTCTTGATGCCCCAAGATTATTCGCCATAGGGAACCGGAGTGTGGAGACTGAGTGCCTTGTCGAAGAAGCTGTTAACCACGCCATGAGTGGCGTCCTGGCCGATGTTAAGGCCCAACTTCTCGCGCGTTTTGGCCAGATTACACTTGCAGCACTTCATGCTGACTTCCATCAGAGGCTAGCAGAACGGCATGCTCCGGCCACGCTCTGCAAGTAAACCAAGGGGCGAATGGCTAGGATTGATGCAGAGCTTGTGTCTCCCGGAATTCAGATGTCGCAAACAGTGAGTGGTTTAAGCTACATGACGTTGCTGGCGTTTTAGCCAGGTCATGACGTCGGTTACTTCAATGCCCTGTAAAGCGTTGAAAGTCTGTTTCTTGTCCCATGCCACGCCAGTATCGCGTGCGAACGCAAGACGATATTTCCGTATTCCGTCATCAGGGTGTGCGGCGACTTCTGCGCGTAGCCTATCCATATCCCACAGTTCCCGAATGACAGGGCGGCCAAGGTAGTGCTCCATCTTTTCGGCGAGTTGAGCGTAGGAGAATGTATCCCCGGCAACGTAAACCACCTCGTTCTGGATCGGCGGTTTATGGGCGAGGATGCTCGCTGTAAGTCGTCCTATATCTTCGGAAGTGGTCACCGTCAGACGGTTATCCCAACTGCCGAGTGCGCGAATCTTGGCGCCTTGAAGATCCACCAAACCGAAAGCTGGCTCAAACAGAAAGCTGGTGAAGATTCCTGTCGAAATGATTATCCATTGGGTCGCAGATTGACCGCGCAGCAGGACCCTTACGTCTGATTGCTCATCAAATACTGGCTGCCCGCTACCACGTCCAACAACATCGTAATCGACACCAAACTGCCACGGCACATAACGGCCCACCCCAGCCTTCAGGACAGCACTGGTAATTTTACGCTGTGTACCGGGGCCACCAACAAACCCGGTACAACATATAATTGTATTGAACTTGGCGAAGAGGGCGGAGAGGTCCTCTACCGTTTCCGTCGAAAGATCAGCATAAACGATCTGCAGGCCTTTTTGCTTTAATTGTCGCGCAATATCCGTTCTGGTGCTTGCGCTTGATGGTCTGAGAAGAACGCTGATTGACCGAGTGCATTCCGCGTTCTGTTCAAGCAGGCCGGTGATGACAGCAAGCCCAAGCTCTCCGGCGCCGATGACAAGGGTTTCAGCGACAGGGGTCTTCATCTCTGGCATCAGGAATTCCTTATAATTATGAAGTTAAAATAAGACATGATGTAGCAATGAGAAGAAGGTACACGAGTGATACCGTTCGATAATCTGGACTTCGATGCCGTGATGGCTCAGTCGCAGGCAGCCTGTGCTGCTCTCAGTGACAACGATGGCGGGTTGAAGCGAGAAGTGCTTGCGCATGCCGGCAACAGATGGTCACTCGGTATTGTCCATATTCTTGGTGTTGCTGGTACTCTGCGGCACGCAGAGCTGGCGCGGCGGCTTGAGGGAGTTACCCAGCGTATGTTGACGCGTTCTCTTCGTCAGTTAGAACGCGACGGTCTTATTATTCGCCATGATTACGGTGAGGTCCCGCCACGGGTGGATTATACTCTCACTCCGTTGGGAAAGGGGCTGCTCGTAGGAATGATGCCTCTTTGGCGGTGGATTATTGACAACGCTGCGGCATTCAGAACGGCACGCGATCGGTTCGACAGTGAGAGGAATAGCACTTTCGTTGAGCCTCGTGACGGTCTGAATTAGCAACAGTGTTTAAGCGGCGGAGCTAATGCGCCATGGCACTCCGCTTTTGAGGATAGCGTTGGTGATTGTGACGAGAGGCCGCTCAAACACAGTTGCTAGCCGCCCCGGACGCCATCGCCCTGGAAAGCCATCTGGTCGAGTGCCCTGGCAACGCCGACATCCAGTTGGACCTGACCTCTTGCTGAACTACGCCTCCAACGTGGTCATGTACCCGCAATTCCAAGCCTACTTGCACCGGTGGCGCGGACCTCCGTCGAATGGCGCAGCAAAGCACCCAGCAAGTGCGGTGCTACGACTGCCCCAGTCCTCCGGCGATACTCGCCAGAATTTCGGCCAGGGAACACGGCGTGCCTCCGGTCAAACGCACGATGTCACCGCTGACGATGTCGTAGGCGCCACGCGCCTGCCGCGCCTTCATCGATACCACGGCATCGGCAACCACGTCAGGCAGACCCGTTTTGAGCAACCCGGCTCGCAACACCTCGGCGGGCATAACGTTCAAGGCAAAGGGCCGCTGGATCTGCTGTGCGACCAGTCTGCAGACCGCTTCACCACGCAGGGCTTCAGAGCCTGTCAGCTGATATATGGCGCCCTCGTGGCCCTCGCTGGTCAATGCGGCGGCGGCAGCTTTGGCCACGTCGCCGCGCGAAACGAAACTGACGCGGCTGTCCTCAAGCATCGCAAGCCCGCCTGCCGTCAAAGACATCCGCACCTCTTCGACCAGCGTCTCGGAAAAATAGCTCATACGCAGTATCGTCCATGCGGGGATCGCGCTCTTGATCAACGCCTGCTCACTGTGCCAATACGCCGCCCCAACGGCGGACTCCCCCTCACGCTGCGTCCCGGTTGCCGACAACAGGAAGACGTGACCGACCTCGGCCTGTGCAGCGGCATCCACGGCCGCCAACATCTGGCGCGAACGAATCCCCGGCCGCAGATCAGCCCCCGGAATCAACAACAGGCGATCTAGGCCCTGATAGGCCGCCACCAATGTCTCGGATTGGTCGTAGTCGCCTAAGCGACCTGCGTAGGTTCGATCGGTCTTGGGGGTGCGCGAAATCGCCACCAAGTTTTCGGCCGCAACCGTTTCCGCCAACGCCTGAACAACTGCGCTACCGAGCTGGCCGCTGGCACCGCTCACACCTATTTTCATCATCAGATTCCATGGTTATTTATGGTTCTTTAGGATAAATTTGTTCCTATAAGCTAACAAGTACGCATGAATTCATGCGTCAAGAACACCCAGGTTCCTGTCGCCCCAAGGAGTAGCAATGGAAAATGTAGAAGCTGAATGTCGCGGCCTAGCAGAGGTGATTGCACGCATTGGCGACAAGTGGACGGTCATGGTCTGTGGCCATCTCTCAGAAGGCACCCATCGTTTCAATGCGTTGAAGCACCGCATCCCCGGCATCTCGCACCGGATGCTGACCATCACTCTGCGCGGGCTCGAACGCGATGGACTGGTGGCTCGCAAAGCCTATGCTACCGTCCCGCCGAAGGTTGAGTACTGTCTGACCCCATTGGGGCAAAGCCTGACAGGACCTCTGGCAGCCCTGGCAAGTTGGGCACGCGAGAACCGTCCCGCCCTTGAACAGGCCCGCGCCGCATTTGATCGTCGTGCCGCGCAGGACTGAACTGGCGTTGAGGTGTGATGAAGCGCGCCGTCAATCAGCGGCGCATGCGGGGCATCATTCCATCAAGTTGAACCACTTAACCATGCGCTCGCTCAGGTGTTTGTCCAGAGATGTAGGTTCATTTTGCTACAGTATAATTACCAATATGCGCAGCATCGTGAGGCACATGAGCGGAAATTACTGGCAGACGGGAACAACGGTGACGGCATACGCGAGTATGTCGGACTTGCCACGCGCACATGTCCGGTTTTGGAAATCTTTATCGCGCCTTGTATGTCGAGGATGAAGGCGGCTACAGGCTGTCTGCTGCCATTCATTGAGCAGACAGGCAGATCGGGGGGGTACGCGGACAGTCCGCTGTCAGGTGAGTTGGGCAAAAAAAGCGGACGTTTCGCGAAAATCCGATTGGTTCAGAAACTGTTACTAGGCTGGATGAGGATTGAACCGTCGGGCTGAATAAAATGGATGCGACGAAAACGATACATATCCCATCCTGCCATCAAGCCGGTGCCCTCTCCTTTTGCTCCGACTATTATCATACCAACCGGACAATAGTGATGAGTCATATTGCGTTCATAATGCACAATTACCGGACCACCGCTGCAACCACTAAGATTGGCCCCGACATCTGGTAAGCGTTCATCAATTATAACTCGACTATCTCGGTTCGAGTCATAGGTCGCAATAATTTCGCGCTGGGTTATATCTTGCACATAGGTAAGTGATACAAATCCGGCAAACACAGCGTTGGTTGGCAGTGACGGTATTGCACATTCTTCCGGAAAGCCGCCAAAGCTGATAGGGGCGCTCTCAAGAGGCTTTGGGGGCGGCCAGTTCGCGCCACGACAATCCAGCGCCTGCGCTTCACTTTCAGCCAATTCATTTTCGGTGACCGAAAATGTTGCAATATCGAGATCTGTATTCCGGTCAATAATCTTGTTCAGAAGATCGAAACGAACAGTCCTGAGCAGGCATGTGTTGCTTACGTTTTCTTCTCTATCTGCCTCAAATACCTCAACAACATGATTCGCAGTCACGCCAATTAACCCGCAATCAAAGCGTAAGATAAAACACGATCCTCCTGATAGCAGTTTTGGCCAGGATTTTTTGTCATTATATCGAATTAGAGGACGTGCAATTTTCAACGTAAGATTACTGATTGCTTGATGCAGAGCACGTTCTTCCGATGTTGCAATGTAAGGAACACTCATTATCTTAATCTTACTATCTCAATTTATATCTGCGTAACGCAAAGTTGGCCTGCACACACGACTTTGCATCACATGCGGGTTTCTTGGTATTTGTATCATACACGACCGCGTAATTCCTGTGGACACAAGGATTAATTTTGGTTCCCCAAAATCAACCTTGTAATAAAGTCCGTTTTCAGGCGAACAACCTTAACGGCTGTATAGCCGGCATGGAGGCATAAGCTGCCATGACATCTCGCTCTCCGGGACAGCGCCAAGGCTCTTAGGTCGTGGGGCGAATACTGCACCAATCCGCGAAATTATGGCTCCGCCTCCGTTATACTGTCTAAAGTGCGCCGAAACGGCTCCAGCCGGTCCGCGAGATAAAGACGGTGCATCCGCCGCAATTCGTCAGGCGCACCTGGCATCGTGGGCGCGTCCTTCGAGAGCATACCGCGCAACACTTTCATAGTGTTCAGAACGACCGCAGAAATGTCTTTCGCCAGCATCTCACCCAACCCTGGTGCACAGACACGCAACGCAGCCGCAATTCCAACTATCGCATGTCCTCGTGCACGTTCGCGAATCTCCATCCTGTCGGTCCGGGCCTCCATCAGCGCGGACAGGGATTTCACGCGAGGATAAAGCGTGACAAGCAACTCGATCAGGACGTCCGCCAATGCTTCGGGCGACAGCGTGGCGGCACGTTTGGCGAGTGCCGCGTATTCGTCTTCCAGAACGGCGATATGCCGCTGCACCAAAGCGTCCGCGACCGCCTCCTTGTTTGGAAAGAAACGATAGAGCGAGCCGATCTTCGCCCCGGCGCGCGCGGCGATCTCCGCCATGGTCGTGGCCTCGTACCCTCGTTCCGCCATGAGATCAGACGCGGCCTCCAGCAATTCCTCAACGCGCTGACGCCCAGCCGCACGCAGCGGCTGAAGAGACGTTCTTTTACCCCTTGACGAATTTGAGTCCATCCTCAAATAATTCTCCTGCTTGAGTGTCTACTCAACTTACTAACGTTACCGCGTGTTCCGGACAATGGTTCGGGATGGCGGTTCTAACGCCGACAGGGATGTTTCTCCATGATTTCGCTTCAAGCCACCAAGACGGCTCTTGTCCTGATCGATCTCCAGAAGGGCATTACGGGGCTTCCCCTGGCTCCGACACCGGGTGCTTTGATTGTTGAGCGATCGAAAGAACTCACGGCGCGTTTCCGAACTGCCGGCGCTCCGGTCATTCTGGTCAACGTCGCGTTCGCGCTGGACTTTGCGGACGCGGTGCATACGGTCGTCGATCGCTCCTTTTCGCCGCCAGGCGGTTTTGCACCCGACTGGATTGAACTGGTCGACGGGCTTGCCGAACCAACCGATCTGCGCATCACGAAACGGCAGTGGGGTGCCTTCTACGGCACGGATCTTGACCTCCAACTGCGGCGACGCGGGATCACGACCATCGTGGTCGGTGGAATCGCCACCAATCTGGGTGTGGAATCTACCGCCAGAGCGGCGCATGAGCACGGATATAACGTCGTGCTCGTCGAGGATGTCATGTCCACATTCACCGAAGAGATGCAGCGCTTTGCCTGCGAAGAGATTTTTCCCCGTCTTGGCCGGGTGACGACGAGCGACGCGATCGCGCTGGATGCGTAAACGCATGGCTCATGTCTGCGCGTCTCACGGTTTCCCGCGAGATCATTCATGAACGCCAGAACGTCGTTGCCAGCCTTAGACCCGGATCAACTGCCTCCGGGCACCTGGAAAATCGTGAGCGTCGCGGCGGTCGGATCTTTCATGGCGCAACTGGACGCCACGATCGTCAATGTGTCGCTACCAGATCTCGTCGCGACCCTGCACGCTCCGTTTTCACACATTCAATGGGTGGTCAGCGGCTATCTGCTGGCGCTCGCCCTGACGTTGCCACTGAATGGATGGCTCGTAAGCCGCCTCGGGGGGCGAGCGGTCTATTTATGGTGCTTCGGTGCCTTCACGCTGACATCAGGCCTGTGCGCACTAGCGTGGTCTGCGCCGTCCCTGATCGTATTCCGTCTGCTGCAAGGCATGGCGGGCGGACTGCTCGCCCCTATGGCTCAGATGACGGTAGCTCGTGTGGCGGGCCGACAGATGCCGAGGGTCGCGAGCGCGATGACGGCACTTGTTCTGCTCGCGCCGCTTCTTGGACCCGTCGTCGCCGGTGCCATTCTCTCCATCGCGTCCTGGCGATGGATCTTTCTTCTCAATGTGCCGGTCGGGCTTGCGGCTTTTGCCCTTGCCGTTCTGTTTCTCCCTGACGATCGGCATGACGAGCGCCCCCGTCCACTTGACCTGACAGGGCTAGGATTTCTCGCGCCCGCTCTCGTCTCGTTTCTTTACGGCATGGATCATGTCGCCCGGCCTTATGGACAGGCGACCTTAGGCGCCTCCCTCGTGCTGTTCGTCCTGTATGTCCGATCCGCGCGACGCAAGGGTGATGACGCGCTGATCGACCTGCGCCTGCTGCGTGCGCCTGCCTTTTCGGTGTCGGCGATCATCATGTTTCTGACGAACGGGGTATCGTTCGCTGGTCAGATGCTTCTACCCATATGGCTGATCCACTCCTGCGGTGTCTCGCCCGAGCGGACGGGCCTGTTCATGGCACCCCTGGGTCTGGGGATGATGTGCGTCTATCCGCTCATTGGGCGTCTGAGTGACCGGTTTGACGCGCGCGATCTGACCGGTTGCGGGGCTCTTATCTCGTTGGTCGGAACAGTGATTTTGGTGGTGCTTGCCTATAGCGGTCTGAACGTTGCCCTGCTGAGCATAGCATTGTTGCTGCGTGGCGGCGGCGGGGGTGCCGTCGGCATTCCGGCGATGAGCGCGGGATACGCTTCGATCGCCCGCGCGGATATTCCGATGGCGACAACTGCGCTGAACATCATGCAAAGGATCGGAGGGCCGACATTGATTACAGCGTGCGCCACATTCCTTGGGTGGCGGCTTGCGACAGTCGCTCCGTCTCATGTCGTGTCAGAGGCTTATGCCGAAACATTTGGATTGCTCGCGTTATTTCATGGTACTCTGTTGCTCGCCACGCGCTTCATCAGGCCTTCGGAAAAGAAACGCCAGTTCGGATCGAACTGAATCTGGCGGGCATTGATACTCGCCTGAGAGAATAAAAATCACCCAGGCAAGATGGGCCTGCATCGTCCGCTTTGCGGTCATTCGTTTGTGTTTCGGATTGTCCGACATGTAGGCGACTGCCGCCTGTCTGCTTTGTTTTTTCTGAGTCGACAGACGGTCAATTATGTCGAGTAAAAACCCATTCATGAACGCGTCTCTCATCCGGACAGCACAGGCCTGATCCCTCCATGTGCACAGCAGATCCACACTGAAGAAGTGGAGGCGTCTGGACTGTGAGCGTGCCTCCAAAGGAACGTCCGCTAACATGACTAAGCTGAAGGCCTTTCTGGGCCGATAACCGAACATGTCTCAAGGACATCCCCTCAATCGCTGCCTCGGGCAAACCTAACCCAACGCCGGCTGTCTTGGCATTTATCGCAGTCAGATCTGTTATGGTCACATCATGAATATGCGGGGTCGTTGATGTTACTGGAGCAACGGGATCGGTCATCGAGACAGTCTGCTGCACGAGGCCGGGTTGCGGATCGTGAGATGATCGATCCTGATCTGGCTGGACTCCCTGACAACGACCATCCACATTGGAGAATTGGTCGCCGTAATACCTGAGATCCGTCCATGCTGCACATGCGAAAACTCAATCAGCCAAGGACGTGGCAGACCAAAACGTTACTGACATTGCCACTGCACGATCGCGCATATCGTCTCTATCCGCGCTTCGGTGGTGCGGCTTCCCCAGGTTCACGAGAGGGCAAAGCAGGGGCTCATCACACCGCTGATCGAGATTTTTCGTGCAAATGGGACCTGCGCCTATGTGGGAGATGGGAGCAATTTCTGGCCTGCAGCGCATGTGCTCGACGTTGCCCGTCTTTATAGGCTGGCCATCGAGAAGAGGGCGACGGGTGCTGCGTGCGGCGATCCGGAGTGGTGTGGAGCGCGCGGTGATGACGTCGTCTGTGGCGGCCGCAAGCCGAAGGGTCGGTAGCCCGGACTGCGCATGCGACGAGACGGTGTGGACCGATCCGGATCCCTCTGGTGTGGACGCCTATACACGCTCATATCCGGATCAGACGATCAATGTAGTCTTCCTCCACCTCTTGCTGGCGCTATTTACCCAGCCCATATTCCTGCCGTCGTCCGACACTGCTTAACAGACACGGAGGATTCCAAAATGCATTTTTCTCGTATGTTTCAGGCTGGCGTCTTTGTTGCTACACTGGCCTGCGGCGCGGCTGCCCTGCCTGCGCAGGCTCAGGATACGTTGCGCGTCGTTGATGCACGGGGACATCAGGTCGGTATCCTGGTCCCGGTCCAGGGCATCGCGACGACAGCGGCATTGCCTGATATCGACATGTTCGACGCCGTTAATCGCATGATGGCACGCAATATGGCTCTCATGGAGGCGGTCGATCGGACATTGGGCTCGCGGCTGGGCGGTGCCCTGCGCGCCGTTCCGGCTGTTAGTCATGATCTCCCGAAACAGAGCATGTCCTGGCAGCGTTTCGAGGCGGTCAGCACCGGTGGACCCATCGCCTGTACGCAGACGATCACGATCACATCAGACGGTCAGGCGGCGCCAATCGTTCATGTGTCACGCACCGGAAGCAACGCCTGTGCGGCGCTAGCCGCGCCGATAGCAGTTGACAATCTCGGAGATCAAAAGGCTGGTTCGACGGCTCTCACCCCCGCCGTCGAGACGCTGACGGAAGTCCCGACGAACGGACACGCTGGAAGCGCTCTATAAGACAGGTGGTGGCCGGAAAACCCCGGGCCACCATCATAGAAGGAAAATATATTGATTTTCTGCGATCATCGCCATGATGTTCAACGAATATCAACAAGCCCCCTGTAATTTCCGTCCGCAACATAACCACAAAAAATAAATACAAATATAAATAATAAAATTATTCATGAAAAACAATCTGGATTTCGTACCCCTTGACGAGGCAAGCATCTCTTCCAATCTTGCTTTCGCCGGACGCCATAGGGTCCGGCATAGGCTCTGTGAGCCAGACAACTGAAGTCCATGTTGCTTTCGGAGGATGTGGATGTCGACACTGAAAGGACTTTATTCCCGCTATCGCCGCTCCTTGCGCACAGCCGCCCGGAGATGGCGCAACCGACTTGAGGGAGGCGTATCATGGTAACGCGCCCCCTTTTCGGAGACGATCCGCTAGCTCCGCGTGTCCTCTCCATGCTTCGTCGCCTCAGTCATGACGGACGTGGCGTGACGCTGACGTCTCTGGTGGCCCATACCGGTATACCGGGGATCAGACTTCGCGCCACGCTGGAACGTCTGGTCCAGACGGGCGCGGTCGCCCCTGCCGGGTGTGATCCCCTGGCTTCTGATCTCGCGTTCCGTCTCCCCGTGCGGGCAAGAGCCGCACCGCCAGTTTCGGTCGCCGCGTAAGGCACTGACCGCGTCGGGTAGATCAGAAACGCCTTCTCCGAGCGGAAACGCCGTCTTTTCTGGAACGACCGCAGGAATGAGAGGGTGGAGCGGGGCCTTGCATCGGAGGCCCCGCGTCTCTGAAGATGAAATCAAAAGCAGCAAGAACAGGGAGATGTCGAGCTTTATCCATTTTCTCAACCTGAAGGCGCTTCAGCACTATTGGAATAACCATCCCCCCGTGCCCCGTTCACTGGGGACAATGAGGCCAGTTTGGTCGCATTCCGCCGGAGAGACGGAGCGAGCGGAACAGACGGCCAAACAACCTCGGCGCCTTCGGCAGAGGGAGAGACCACACGTCGCTGTGGGTCTCGTCCTCATGCTGCTGGTCGGAATGGCCTCGCAGGCATCGGCTCATGCGCCGCATGATGTGCTGTCGTGCGAGACAGAAAAGCAGCCGGTGAACATTCCATCCATGCCACTGGCCCGCGCCATCGAGATATTGGGCCGGCAGACCGGGTGCCCGGTCCTTGTCGACCCAATCCTTATGGACGGCCGGACCTCGGCAGCCGTCAAGGGCGCCTATACGCCTCAGGCCGCCCTCCTGCATCTGTTCGGGTCCGTGCATGTCGACGTCACCGCCACTGTTTCGGGCTTGAGCGTCAGCCCTCTGGATGCGACGGCTCTGATATCGCGCGACACGCGGGCCGGCCTGAGGACTGCATCATGACTCTTCGCGCGGGCAGGCCGAACAGAATTATGTCGCTTTCGAGCGTTCAGATCGACACAGAACTGGCGGTCCTGCTGGCCGACTATCTCGGTGACCAGGAAAAAGACCAGGGATATGACGTCCTCATGCGTCGGGCGGCTGACCACCGGATTTATGATCGGATTTCTCGCTGGAGAACCGCGTCTTATCCGGAAGTGACGACCGTCGCCGTGGTCCGAAAACTCCTGCCTGTCGCTGACCGCATGCACATGGCTAAGACCCTGGGTATGTCGTTGGGAGACCTCGAAAACCAGCTGACATTAGCCTTGCCAAAAGGCGTGCGAGACCATGCCAGAACATTGTCCTGTCGCCTGCCACGCTGGCAGCGGCTTTGAACCGGATGTGCGCCGGAAGGGCCACGACGTAGGAACTATAACTCAATTCATAGATGGGAAAACGGCTATGGAAGACCTCTCCATGAAACGTTCCTGGCAGAGCAGGGACTGGTCCCACTTCATCAAGCTGTTCAGGGGCCTGACATTCTACGAGCGTTTTGAACAGGCGATCATTCTGACCCTGATTGCGCTCATCATGCTGGTCACCGCCATCGCGACGATTCATCTGATCGGCGCGGTATGGCATCTGGTCGTCGATGTCGGAATCGATCCGATCAACCAGACGATCTTCCAGGCGATTTTTGGCGCGATCTTTACTGTTATCATCGCCCTTGAATTCAAACACTCCCTGCTGGTCGTTCTTGCCCAGCATGAGAACGTCATCCGAGTACGGACCATCGTCCTGATCGCCCTCCTGGCGATTGCCCGCAAATTCATCCTGCTGGATATGCATGATGTGACTGCCATGGAACTGTTCGCTCTCTCGGCGGCTGTTCTGGCGCTGGGCGTCGTCTACTGGCTGGTCCGCGAGCAGGATGCGCGTGTCGCGCGCGATGCCAGGGAACAGGCGCATCTCGAAGATAATCCTGCGCCCCGCTGTGAGCCTGAACGGTCTTCATCCTGAAGAATCGAGGTAAAGGCGGTCTATAACGCCGCCTTTACTCAATCCCCACTACGTCCCGTGCGATGAGGACGTCTTCTCCGGCGTCTCTGGCCCTGACGGTGCCAGATGATCTGTGTCGATGGGCCGGAACGGCGGAATGGGTTGTCCGGGATAATAGACCGGCCCCTTGTAGTTCTGATCCAACTGGCTTGCGTTCAAGCTGTCGACCAGCATATCACCCGTGCCGTCTTCGTAATGAGTGCGAGCCCCGGTTTTGGGGATTGTGGACGTGCCCTCAGTCGCCCTCGCATTGAACGATGTTGCAGCCGTCCGGACAATATCACCAGCATGTGCGCCCGACTGGCTCAGTAGAGACAAGCCCAGAGCAGCGCACGACAGAGATATTTTCATCCTCTTCATGCTCATGACCTTTCGAGATTCTTCCCCGGCCGGATGAATGGCCGGGGGAGAGTTTTCGTCACGCCATCAGGCTGCCTCTTTCCGCGCCTCGATCTGGGGTACGGCTTCCTCCGCACGTGTTGTAGAGGACGTAATCGCGATACGACGCGGCTTCATCGCTTCGGGTATCTCACGTTTCAGAGTAATAGACAGAAGTCCGTTCTCGAAGTGCGCATCGGTGACTTTCATATGCTCGGCCAGATCGAAGCGGCGTTCGAATTCTCTGCCCGCAATACCCCGATGAAGATATTCGGCGGCGCTTCGCGGCTCCGGCGCCTTTCGTCCTGTCACGACAAGAGTATTGCGCTCCTGTGTGATCGTAAGGTCGGCCTCGGCAAGTCCGGCAACCGCCATGTCGATCCGGTAATCATCCTCACCGGTCTTGACGATATCGTAAGGCGGCCAGTTATCGACCGTCGGAATCCGGCTGGCGAGATCAAGGGCATTGAGCATTCTGTCAAAACCCACGCTCGAACGGAACAGGGGAGCAAAATCAACGGTGGCTCTCATAGCCATATCCTCCTTTGAGCAACATGGACACAAGATCAAAACTGATAGTTCTGTCTGCCGACCCCTTCGGCGGCCGGCAAATTCAATCTGGGAACTCCGTGCATGGTGTCAAGAGGTATCAAAAATGCAGAAAGGCAGGTTTGGGCGTCCTCAATCGTTCGCGTGTTCAGAGTGGACCAGAACAATGCCTGATAGCATCGGATGGAAGTTGCTAGCCGCGGCATTCGCCGCGACCATGCTGAGTGCCGCTCCGGCGGAGGTCTGGCCGTGGATTTATGCTGGACCACCAATTGTCGTTCCACCACCAGTCGTGGTCGCGCCGCTAGCTGTCAGTTGGGGTGGGCGGTCTCCTTCAGAAGGTTTATCAACCGCCGGTATGGCACATCAATGCCGCAAGGAGGCCTTCCACCCCATCTGACATGTCTTGTTCTATGATACGTTCTCAGAAGGGGCTGCTTTTATGCAGCCGAGCGGAGAATGCACTCGGGTGGGAGGAAACTCCATCAGCTCATGGTGATTGCGGACTGTCCGCTTAGGAGCTTGGCGAATGGGGGCTTGTATGTCCGGGATGAGGCGACTGCTGCCTGTCTGCTCCTGCATCACTGAGCAGACAGGCAGGTTGCTGCAGAAACTATCCATAACGCTTAGCCGTTAATCTCAATCTGCGGCTGTGTTCCGCTGGACAGAATGGGCATAGCGATCTCCCCAGGTCTTGAGCGCCTGAATGACCGGCTTCAGCGTCTTGCCCAACTCGGTCAGGGCATATTCCACATGTGGCGGCACCTCGGGGAAGACAGTGCGTGACACCAGGCCGTCTGCCTCGAGTTCGCGCAACTGGTTGGTCAGCATCCGTTGCGTGACGTTGGGCAGACGGCGGCGCAGTTCGCCAAACCGCAGCACCCCGTCCTCGAACAGGTGGTACAGGATCAGCGCCTTCCACTTGCCCCCAAACAGTTCGAGCGTGGCTTCCACCGTACAGCCGGGGCTGCAGGCCAGCGTGGTGTGACGGATGCGGGGCATGGTATCATTCCTGACACTAGTGGCGGTTTATGTGCGTTCTTGCGCACACCTGAGGCTGGGTCAATGTTTACATGCGGGCCGGACGGATGGCCTGCATTTGTAAACAAGGTTGATTATGTCTTCATCTTCGTTATTCGCCCCCGTGCGACTGGGCGACCTGTCGCTGGAAAACTGGATCTTCCTGCCGCCGCTGACACGCTGCCGCAGCACGCAGCCCGGGGACATCGCCAACGCATTGATGGCCGAATATTATGCGCAGCGCACGCAGGCGGGTTTCCTGATTACCGAAGGCACGCAGATCGAACCCCGCGGGCAGGGCTATGCCTGGACGCCGGGCATCTACTCCCCTGAACAGGTCGCGGGCTGGAAACTGGTCACCGATGCCGTGCATGCAAAGCGGCGGCCCATCTTTGCACAGTTGTGGCATGTCGGCCGCGTATCCCACCGCGCATTGCAGCCCGGTCACGAGGCCCCGATCGCCCCATCAGCGGTTGCGGCAACAGGTGTAAACGTGTTCATTCCCACGGGACCGGGCACGGGAAAGCTGGTGCCGCCCGACATGCCACGCGCACTCTCCATTCCCGAAATCCATGCACTGGTGGAGATGTATGCACAGGCGGCACGTAATGCGCTATCCGCCGGATTCGATGGCGTGGAGATCCACGCCGCCAATGGCTACCTGATCAACCAGTTCATCTCTGAACGGGCCAATTTCCGCACCGATGCCTATGGCGGCAGCCTGTCCAACCGCCTGCGCTTCCTGCGCGAGGTGGTGGAAGCCGTCTCCGCCGTGGTCACGCCTGACAGGATGGGCGTGCGGTTTTCCCCGCTGTTCGGCACGACCACGGAAGAGCGCGTCTATCTGGGCCTGCTGGAGGACAATCCGGCAGAGACCTACACGCAGGCCGTGCGCGTGCTGGCGGATGCGGGCATCGCCTATGTCTCGCTGGCCGAGGCTGATTGGGACAATGCGCCGGAAATGCCGGACGCCTTCCGCGCCAGTGTGCGCGACATCTTTGGCGGCCGCATCCTGTGCGCGGGCCGCTACGACCTGCACAAGGCACAGCATGTGCTGAGCCATGGTTGGGCGGACATGATCGGCTTTGGCCGGAAGTTCATCGCCAATCCGGACCTGCCCGCGCGGCTGGAACATAACTGGCCGCTCAATCCGCTGGACCCGGCGACGCTATATGGCGGCGGCGCACATGGCTACACCGACTATCCTTTCCATAATCAATAAACAGGGAAATGTACCAATGAGTTTTTACCAGACCCTCAACCCGACCACGGAAACCGTGGAACGCACGTTTGAACTTCACACATCCGAACAGATGAAGGCGATTGTCGATCGTGCGGATCATGTGTGGAAGACCGACTGGAAAAAGCGCGATATCGCAGCCCGCAAGGTCATCATGTCAAAGGCCGCCGACCTGCTGCGCCGTGACCGCGTGGCGCATGCGCGCCTGATCGCGACCGAGATGGGCAAGGCCCTGCCCGATGCGCTGGAGGAAATCGACATCACGGCGGATATCCTGTCCTTCTATGCCGATGGCGCGGCAGAATTCCTCGCTCCCACGCATCTGAAGGTCAAGGAAGGCCATGCAAAGATCATCAATCAGCCTCTAGGCGTGATCTACTGCATCGAGCCATGGAATTTCCCCTACTATCAGCTTGCCCGCGTGGCGGGGCCGAACCTGATGGCGGGCAACGTGGTCATCGCCAAGCACGCGCCCAACGTGCCGCAATGCGCGTTGGCCTTTGAAAAACTGTTCCATGACGCGGGCGCGCCTGCTGGCGTCTATACCAATATCTTCCTCGACAATGACCAGTCCGCTGAACTGATCAAGGATGTCCGCATCCGTGGCGTCGCCCTGACGGGTAGCGAACGCGCGGGCCAGACGGTCGCGGCCGAAGCGGGTGCGGCGCTGAAGAAGGACACGATGGAACTGGGTGGCAGCGATGCTTTCATCGTGCTGGATGACGCGGACCTTGAACTCGCCGTCAAATGGGCTACGTGGGGCCGGTTCGCCAATAACGGGCAGGTCTGCACGGCGGCCAAGCGGATGATCGTGCATGAGAAGGTCTATGATGCCTTCCTCGCGGGTCTAAAGAAAGCGATCACGCAGTTCCGCATTGGCGATCCGCTGGCCGAGGGTACCACCCATGGCCCGATGAGCAGCAAAAAGGCACTCGACACCGCACTGGCGCAGACCGACGAAGCGGTCAAGGCAGGAGCGACGCTGGTGGCCGGGGGCAAGCGGATGGAGCGCAAGGGCTTCTTCATGGAGCCGACTATCCTGACCAACGTATCAAAGGACAATCCGGTCTTCTATCAGGAGATTTTCGGTCCCGTCGCGGTCGTGCACAAGGTCGTATCCGAACATGAGGCCATCGAACTGGCCAATGATTCACCGTATGGCCTTGGCGGTTCTGTGTTTTCCTGTGATCTTGCGCGCGCCGAAAAAGTGGCGGAACAGGTCGAGACCGGCATGATGTTCATCAACACGGCCACGGCCGCGGCCCCCGAACTGCCCTTTGGCGGGATCAAGAATTCGGGCTTTGGTCGCGAACTATCCTTCCTCGGCATTGAGGAATTCATCAACCGCAAACTAATCCGCGTCGCCTGATAGGGGATGTGTGTTTTCTGCCCCGGATAAAATCCAGTCCGGGGCAGAGGTATGCTACTCATCAAGTTAAGTACCACCTGCGGCTCAAGTGATACGAAGAAATGGTATATGCCTGTTTTGGCAACCGCACGATTAGTCATCGAATGACCGGGACAAGGGCGATTACTGATTGCCTGCTTTCTGCTCCACTCGAGCAGACAGTCTGATACGCGCTTTATTACCTTTCTAACGCCCTACACCTCCATAGCAGCAGGCTTGCGACGCGCAGCTAAGTGGCCATCATCGTCCGTGTTTTTGCCCGCGGGCAATGCGTCTCCACAAAACGCAGCAATCAGCCAAGCTTCACCGACAGTTCGACGTCCCCGTCAAACGGCAGCGATAGATACCCGGCGGCCGGAGAACGCACCCGCGCCAGATAATCCGGACTGTAATCGGCATTGTCCGCAACAATCATCGCGCCAGGACGCAACCTACTTTCCAGCAGCGCAAGAATATCGGGATAAAGCGGCTTGGCTCCATCGAGCAGCACAAGGTCGATGGTCTCGGGCAGATTGGCGGCGAGTGTTCTCAGGGCATCCCCCTCGCGTATTTCCACAAGATCGGTCAGCCCGGCCTCTTCAACATGACGCCGCGCACGAACGACCTTGGACGGTTCAAACTCGGTGGTGATCACGTTGCCACCTCCATTGTCGCGCAGAGCGGCGGCAAGATGGATTGTTGAGATTCCGAAGGAAGTTCCAAATTCCACAATGTGCTGCGCCCGCAGGGCGCGGGCCAGCATGTAAAGAAGCGTGCCTGTTTCTCGTGAGACGGGAAGCCACAGGTCTTTTGCGAGGCCATAGAATTGCACATAGTCAGCCCGGCTACCGACCAGACGCTGCAACTCCTCTGGAGCCAGATTGGAGACGGCAGGGCTTGTGGCCACATCCGCCTCGGCGAACAGCCGGTCGAGCAGCGGAGCGACTGGTGCACTCATCAGGGTGGGAGCTTTATCAGGGGTCATGATGTGATCTCTGTTCCGTAACGGGGTTGCTGTGGCGCGTTACCTTGCGCACCCTGCAAAAATACGATTAATTCATCGCGTTTCCTATTCGCATTCCCCGGAACACCATGACCGATCGCCGCAACCCAAGGATTTCCGTCCGCAAACAGCCCGGCCAGGCGCGTTCGGCCGCACTTGTCGCCACGATTCTGGAAGCGGCTGTTCGTGTTCTGGCCGAGGAAGGCGCCACACGCTTCACCACCGCCCGTGTGGCGGAGAAAGCCGGCGTGAGCATCGGTTCGCTCTACCAGTATTTCCCCAACAAGGCCGCCATCCTGTTCCGGCTCCAGACCGACGAATGGCGGGAGACAACCGCGATGCTGCGCAATACGCTTGACAACGCCGGCAAACCACCGCTGGCGCGTTTGCGAGCACTGACCCATGCTTTCATCCGTTCGGAATGCGCGGAAGCATCCGTCCGTGTAGCACTCGACGATGCCGCTCCCCTCTATCGGGATGCACCAGAAGCCGCGGAAGTGCGACAGGCGGGGAATGAGATCATCGAGCGCTTTATGCGCGAGGTCCTGCCAAACACTACGAACGACGAGCGCACCCTGGCGGGTGACCTCATCAGGACGACTTTCGGTGCCGTCGGCAAGGCGTTCTCGGAGACACCCCGAAGCGACGTGGAAATCGCAGCCTATGCCGATGCCATGGCCGATATGTTCGAAGCCTATCTGCTCCGGCTCTCCGGAAACATCTGATCGGAATCTGTCATCCGAATGTCGGCTGCTCTACGAGCGTCAGACCACCGTTCGGCTCAGTCAGGCGACCTCCCAAGTCACACTCACGCATTTGTGAAAGTGGACAAAATCGCGCCCCGGTACCTTTCCGTCTGTTTCCTATGTGTTTCCTGCGCGTATGTCCCAAACGCAGAAAGCCGCCCTTACGGACGGCTTAACATGCTGATTATATTGGATAAGTTTTGGTTGCGGGGGCAGGATTTGAACCTGCGGCCTTCAGGTTATGAGCCTGACGAGCTACCGGGCTGCTCCACTCCGCGGTGGTGAGGGGTGACTGGAAGACCTGGCGGCGACCGACTTTCCCGTGCCTTGAGGCACAGTATCATGGGCGC
>NZ_BDLU01000068.1 GCF_006538165.1 Komagataeibacter diospyri | reverse complement strand
GCTACGATAAACTGAAATCGACCTTCCTCGCAGCCGTGCAGTTCGCCTCAATCATCATCCTGCTTAACTGACGACACGCCGTAAGGGAAACGCGACATTATCAATCGATGCCTCTCCCCGTCGCACCAGTTCAAGGCCAGCCACAAACGTAGCCGCAACAGCCGCTCGACGATCAATAGTCCTGTCCGGCCCCCTTAAATCCATCGACGGCATGCACTCTTCCCATATACTGTGGAAAGTTCCATTCTCTATTTTTTTACGGACAAGGGCCAGTGCGTCTGTCACACGCCAGTATGTGGGCAGGTTGATCCGATAAACAGGAACATACGTCTCAACCCGCGCCAGTTCCCGCTCCAGCACACCAAGGCAGGCTTCCATCAGACTGAAATACGTCCCCTGCCTTCCTGAAATGCCGCTCTCCACCACTGCCTTGCCCCGCGCAAAAACCGACACGCCAAACTGTGGCGTGGCCTCCAGCCAGTCCGCCGCCACGCGCATCCGCAGCAGTTCGTCAATCTGATCCACCGTCCGGCGCGCTTCGTTCTCGGCTGCGTGCTTTTCCGCCTGGGTGGCGAACAGCAGCCGCGAGCGCAGGAAAACCAGCCGGGCAATCCAGATCACCCAGTCCGCGCGCTGCATGAGCGGTGTCGTTTGAGCCAGCCGTTCCGCCTCCTCGACAAACTGGGCCGCCAGATCCGCGATGGACAGGACGCCCAAATCCAGACGCTGCCGTTCCGCCAGATCCAGCAGCAGGTCAAGCGGCCCGTCAAACCCCTCAACGTGGAACTCCGGCACCACCGGACGCGGCAGCCGACGCGGCGGATCACCCCAGTCTTCGTCCTCATCTGGCGGCATCGGCGGTCTCCCCGGCGTCCGCCTGCACGTAATGGGGCCGGATGCCGAAAACCAGATCCGGCCAGTCCGCCCGCACCCGCTCCAGCGCCTGCCAGGGCGTCCACTCCGCCGACCAGAAGCTGTAGACCAGCCGGGTGCTGCGGCGGACGCGCTGATCGCGGACGGCTTCGACCTTCACCCGGCGCAACGGCAGCGACGTGCCCCAATGCGCCTGCAGCCAGGCTGCCGCAACGCGGGAGTCCGACCCGGCTTCCAGAACATCGCCTGGAACCGGCACCAGCCGGTGCAGGTCAAACGCGCACGACGGCGTGCCCGCCGCCTGGTGCTGCAGGGCGATATGATGCAGGCGCTCGGATGCCTGGCGCAGCAGACGGGCCAGCGTCACCGCCTGCCCCCCTTTCCCTGCCATGGGTGCGAACAGGCGCGCCTGTTCGTAGTCAAAATCCACCTGCCAGGGGATGACCCCGGGGCCCTGGGCCGCTGCCCTGAACCGGGCCACCGCGTCCGCCGGCCCGCTTACCGTAACCGTCGTCCGGACCCAATCCGGGGCCGGCATAGCCGTGCACCGACGCGCCGCCGTCCCGACTGAGGACTCTGACGGGCGCGCGGACTTCTTCCGGCGCGCCCGTTGGGCCGGGCGATCAGAACGCCCCAACGCCCGGTCCAGCACGAACCGAACCCCGGGCACCGAGAGCGGGTCACCGACGGTGCCATGCGCGTCGATCCCCCGGAACGCCGCCCCCCACCGCAACTGCGCGGCGTCCCGCCAGGCAGCCCAGTGCCGCACCGGACAGATGGCCGGATCCCGGCGCCGCCGCAGCCGACGCAGGTGGTGGCGACCGGACCGCGGCCGCAGCAGGGCGACGGTCATCCCATCCGTCGTGTCGGTGATGTCGTCGATGGTCAGCCGGGCCAGAGCCTCGGCGCCGATGTCCAGCGTGGCTGCCAGCAGCAGCAGGGCCCGATCGCGCAGGCCGGACAGGTCCGGCCCGCAGCGTCGCGCGGCTGCCAGCAGGGAAGCCGCATCGACCCCGGCCCCGGTCCGGCGCACCCGGGTGGCAGGCAGGGCAACATCAAGCCTCTCGCCATTGGCGGCACACCACGCCGTCAGCGCCGCGCGATCCACCACCAGACTCTGTCGGGGTCGCCCAGTCTTCGCCCGGACTTCCAGCCACGCTGTCACTACGGCCGGGCCGACCGGAAAGCAGCAATCGGCTGTCTGGGTCCCGACGAAAGCGTGCCACGACGCTGCGTAGGCCCGTGCCGTGGCAGACGATAGCCCGACCGGCGGCTGGGCCGCCTGCAGCGGTCGGCCGGTCTCAACCATCCTGACCGCCCCCCCGGTTTTCCGCCCTGAAATCCCTGCGGATCGACGCCAGACAGGCGTCCAAAGCGGGCAGCCTGCCCACCCTCAGCGGAAAAACGCGTCTTCCGACATCGACCCGATTAAGGCGGTTTTGTCTCATATAATACGTCGTATCATGTTAATATGTTCTGGAGAACGAAAAAGCGCCTGATCGATCCTGAAAATCGCGGTTTTCCAAGCTTTCTAGCCTCCCCGCTTCCCGCCGGGCAAAATCCGCCCGATCAGACGTCTACTTCCGATAAGTTCTCTTGTCGGAAGTAGGTGAAAAATCCGGAAATGCTTGCTAAGCTATCAAAATGCGCCTGCGTTCGAGCCTTTGCACCACGTCTGTCTGCCTGCCCCTCCCCTGCTGCCCATGTGAGGGCCGGGGACCATATGACCGGGCGAGCCCGTCATGCTGAGCGACGTCCGGATTCTCGGTTCCAACCGGCGGGCGCAGGCGGCGCTGCATGCCCATGTCGACCCGCTGACACGGCAGCGCCTGGCCGAGACACAGGATCCGGCGCGCTGGCGGGAAGTCCTTTCGACCGCGCGCTTTACCCCGCCCCTGCCCCTGCTTCTGGCGGGGATCGAACGGTCGGACGGTACCTATTCCCCGGATACCCCTCTCGCGCAGGGCGTGCCATATGCTGCGGCGGCCCAGCAGATGGCTCAGGACCATGTCGGCGATGCCCCATCGGGGTTTGAACTGGCTGTCGGACTGGAAATCGATGACGGCACGCCCCGCTTCCTGGCCTGGTTCCGGCCGCTCCTGTCCGTAGGGTCCTGTCCCGAGACGTCAGGCGCAGCGCCGCCTGCGCCCGTCGGCCAGCCGGCAGCCACCGTCGCGCAATGGTTTTCCGTCGTCTCGGCACAACCTGTACCCGAACATGATGCCCGCCTTGCCACCGCCCGTCAGGCGGCTGATGCCTATATGCACCGCAGCAAGGCCGGGAACACGCTACGCACCTATCGTGCCGCCATACGGTCCTGGTGCCAGTGGGCTGCTGGCCATGCCCTGCCCGCCCTGGCCTGCCCGCGGCAAAGATGTCGCCGCCTATCTGGCCGACATGGCGCTGCAGGGGCGCAGGACCAGCACCATCGACCTGCACCGTGCCGCCCTGCGCTACCTGCACCACCTGGCCCAGATCGCCGTGCCGACTTCCCATCCGATGGTGATCGCAACCCTCGCTGGCATCCGTCGGGAGGCAAAGGAGGCCCTGCCCCGCCAGAAAACCGCGCTCACCTGGGACAGGCAGGTCCGGGTCGTCGAGGCTATCAATCCGCATGATCTGGTCGGCGCGCGGGACCGGGCCATTCTTCTGCTCGGTTTTGCCGGCGCGTTCCGGCGCTCCGAGCTTGCCGCACTGAAGGTGGACGACATCACGATGGACGAGGATGGCATGCAGATCCGGCTGGGCCGGTCCAAGGGGGATCCCCAGCGCAGGGGCGCGCTGATCGGCATCCCGCGGGGCCTGACCCGGAACTGCCCGGTTCTGGCATACGAGACGTGGCTCCGGCAGGCCGGGATCACGGAAGGTCCGGTCTTCCGGCGTATCTGGTCTGCACGGGGCCACAGGGCGGGAGCTACTCCCGTCGGGGTGCTGCCCAAGATCGGGCCGCACGCCCTGTCGTGTCGGATCGGGCGGTCACGGACATCATCCGCAAACGCTGCGGTGACACCCACCTTGAGGGGGACTTTGGTGGGCACAGCCTGCGCCGCGGCGCCATCACCACAGGGGCAAGAGACGGATATTCCCTGACGGCTGCAATGGACGATTTCGCGCCAGCAGCGGTGGGACCGCAGACACGGATTGTCCCGCTGCTTAACGGCATGCAGCATCTTGATATTCTGGCAGAGCGCTTTGGACCTGCCGCGGTCATGGGGGGCATGTGCTTTATCGTCAGCAGGCTTGATGCGCAGGGGCGCATTGTCCAGACTGAACTGCCCCCGGGTTTACCGGAGAGTAAAACTCTCGGAGGATGAACCCTATGCTAGAGAAGAAGAAAACATCGCGTTATTCGCCTGAGTTCCGTGAGCGCGCCGTGCGCCTTCTGGACGAACATCGATCGGATTACCCGAGCCTATCGGCGGCCTGTCGCGAGATTGGTGGCAAGCTTGGCTGTTCGGGAGACAGCGTGCACGACTGGTGGAAACAGGCGCGGCGAGATGTTGGTGCACAATCGGGACCGGCCACAGCCGAGACGGCACGGATCAAGGCATTGGAACGTGAGGTCGGCCCGATGCGGCTGCAGACTGAAGGCGCTCCAGATCCGGCGGATGGTCGTATGCGACAGGCCGATCTCGGTAGCCATGGAACGGATCGACCAGTGGGTCGCGTCTTTGAGCGTTGTGTTCAGCGTGCGCTCGATGACCTGCGTAACCTGCGCGTCCGACACCGTGCGGGGCCGGCCAGCACGATATTCGTCGGTCAGGCCTTCAATGCCATCTTCGACAAACTGCCGCCGCCATTTGCCGACGGTGTGCTCATGTACCCCCAGCCGTGCAGCAACTTCCTTGCTCTGCAAGCCTTCGGCGCAGAGCAGAACCATCCGGCAGCGATCCGACAATGACCGCGGCACCTTGTGACGCCGGACCTGCCTTCAAGAAACGTCCGCGCCTGCGGACTCAGCACCACCTAACCTGCCTGTCGTCCCGCCATCGTTCTGCTCCCGTCAATCCGACAGAAATATCATATAATGATGCTTATTTCAGTTCCAGGTGACTAGCGTCGTATCGCAATGCGTCATGATTGCTGTGCCTATACGTTCTTTTTCGCTTTAATTTAAAAATAAATCCTGAAGCATAAATCATTGATACAATCATCAACGCAATCAGGCCCTCAAAACGTAGGTTTGGATAAAATGGAATAGATATGAATAGTGATGCCATAATAATGATGCACAACGCCGCCAGAATTTGAGTCCTTCGCCACATAGGATCTATACGCAGGCAGGCCAGGGAGGCCATGAAGTAACAGAACAGGATCAGGTTTCCCGAAGCCCCCAGCAAAACCGTGTAAACATGTGAGGGCGACCATGCGGCCGACAGGATAATCAGGACTTCCAGTGACGTGGTCAGGATAACGGCCATGACCGGCGCACCGCCGGGCGTTGCGCGCGCAAGCAGGGCCGGGGCGCAGCCAAGGCCGGCCAGTTCTCGCAATATGCGCGAGACAACATATTTCGATGAATTAAGGCATGACATGACGGCCATCAGCGTCATGCCAATGGCAACACTTTCCGCAAAGGGAATGTCCAGATAACGCATGACCAGAAGGAAAGGTGAATGACCCGGCACGATCTGCGTCCACGGGCGCAGGCATACGATCATGAGAACGGACCCCAGATAGAACAGCAGCACGATAAAGGGTAGCCGTGTAATGGCACGCTGGATGTTGCGCGCCGGGTCCGCGCTATCTACCGAGGCCACGAAGGCGATCTCGCAGCCGGTAAAGGTCTGCACGATCATGGGGATGACCGCCGGAACCGCCCACGTGCCAAGCGGAAAGAAGCCGCCATGCCCAAGCAGGTTCTCACGTATCTGCCCGCCCGCGTGCGGAGTACGCACCATCCACGCAACGCCCAGCACCATGAAAGCCGCCAGCGCCACCAGCTTGAGAATGGACAGGACAGCCTCGCTCCGGCCGTAGGCGCGCACCGGCAGCATGTTGAGCAGCAGGGCCACGGCGACCAGCCCCATCGAACCCGACAACGGATGAATGCCACACAGGTCACTTATTATCATTCCACCGGCAACCGCCTGCGCGCCGCCCGTCACCACCCATAAAAAGACATAACTCCACCCGGTTACAAAACCGCTGCTCTGCCCAAGCACCGCACCTATGTGGGAAATGAAGGAACCACGCGTATCATGCCGCAGGGTCAGGTCACCCAGCACCAGCATGACGCACCACACGATCGCTCCCGCCCCCAGATAGGATAGCAGCACCGCAGGCCCAGAAGCTGCAATCGTGGCGGAAGTGCCGACGAACAGCCCGGCCCCGATAATCCCACCCACCGAAATCATCGAGACATGCCAGCCCGCCAGCCTGTGCGCGCCCTGTATGACAGGTGACCTGTCCGGTGTGGACGTGGTCATGAAGCCGTGATTCCGGCTGGGCCGAACGGCCGGTCACCCATAATGGTCACACGGTGCATCACGCGCCTGTGAAGACGATAATCATCAACGGCATAATGCTGTGTAATACGATTATCCCAAAACGCCACATCGCCTTCCCGCCACGACCAGCGCATATGAAATTCCGGCCGCGCCACGTGCCGGAAAAGAAACGCCAGCAGGGCTGCGCTTTCCTCGGGTTCCACATCGCAGATTTCCACCGTGAACCCTTCATTGACAAAGATGGCACGCTGTCCCGTTTCGGGATGCACGCGGATGACAGGATGCTCTACCGGCGGATGGCTGTTGCGGGTTTCCATCCAATGGGCACGCTCGTCTTCCGTCCGGCCAAAACGCGACAGGGGAAAGGAACGGGTGAAATCATGCAGGGCGCTCAGACCTTCAAGATGCTGCTTCATGGGGGCGGAAAGGGCCTCATAGGCCGCAGTGGCGCTGGCCCACAGTGTATCTCCACCACCCGCCCGTGGCAGGTCCCGCGCCACCAGAACAGCCCCCAGCGGCGGTGTCGGGGAGAAGGTGACATCCGTATGCCACAGCGCATTATCCCTCAGGTCGTTATGCGCCGTATCGAGCACGATTGCCTGAGGTACTTCCGGCACAGTGGGAAAGACCGGGTGGATATGCAGCGCGCCGAAGTGGCTTGCAAAATCACGATGCTGATGTGGCGTCAGCATCTGTTCACGCATGAACAGTACCTGATGGCGTAGCAGCAGTTCCCTGATATCCTGCGTCGCGGGGACTGAGAGAGGTGCTGCAAGATCAAGGCCATGCACCACCGCCCCTATATGGGGGGACAGGCGTTCCACCACCCAGTCCTGCCGGTTGTGGCGATAGGACCTTAAATCACTATTATTAAACGTCATATCCTCTGAATATGGCGGGAATGACGAAGAAGATAATTTTTCCAATATATTAGCGGAAGATGGTGGGGACATGACTCTGGGCTCCTTCGGCTATCCGAGCATCGTCCCCATGCATAATTACAATTTTTATCGTAAGTCAAATATTATACCAATTTTCTGAATATTTATTTTATCGTTATATAACAACTAGATAGCAACAATATTCGCGTTCTGTTCCTGAAATTCGCTTGGATAAATTTTTCTAGCACGATTTGGTATGTTGAAATTATTTTACGTCGCATATAGACGTGTTTTTTGTAATTGATTGATAAATAACTATTTTTATTAGTTAATTATGCATATCTCAGCCCTGACCAAGAGCGACCCGATGAAACCGACCTATTCTCTTTTCTGGCTGGGGCTGGCAGCCCTGCCGGTCATTGCCATATCACCGGCGGGAGCCACCTCTCTCTCTCCCGATCCGAAAAAACAGCCCGAACATCCGGCGCACGGACATGCGGGACATGCCAACCCGGTCGAGGCGCTGGAAGTCCGCAGCCATCACCTGCTGCGTGGCCCGCAGGTTACACTTTCACGCAAGGTCATGGAACAGCAGGTGCCGGGCACCAACCCTTTGAAAGTTCTGGCCCAGCTTCCCGGCGTGCAATTCCAGTCCGATGACCCGCAGGGGCTCGATACCTATTCAACCCAGCTTTATATGCATGGTTTTGTTCAGAACGAGATCGGCATGACGCTTGATGGCATACCGCTGGGTGAACCGACATTCCGTAATTATAATGGCCTTAACCCCCTGCAGGCCATCTCGGCTGAAAATGTCGAGCGGCTTGATGTCACCCAGAGCGCGGGTACGGAAGCGACGGCCAGTACCAACAACCTTGGTGGTACCATCAATTATGTCTCGGCCAACCCACGAGACCAGACCGGCGGCCAGATCAACCAGACCTTTGGCAGCAATGCCCTGTTCCATTCCTTCTTCCGGTTTGATTCGGGCAGGCTGAACCGTACAGGCACCAAATTTTTCGTATCCTACATGCGCAATGATACCGATAAATGGAAGGGCGGCGGCGACCAGTTCATGCAACAGGTCAACGCCAAGCTGGTCCAGCCCATCGGCACGCAGAGCGAAATCACCGCCTTTTTCGACTGGGACCAACTCCAGATGGTCAATTACCAGGACTACACGCCCAACTGGCTACAGAATAACGGCTATGATCTGGATAATTTTTACGGCCTGCCCAATGCCTGGAACAATGCCTATGCGGCATCGGAGGGGAAATACCCCGCCTCCTACGGCAATGTGCAGGATGCAAAGGATGCCTCCTATTACGAAAGCACAGCCACATCGGGCGATTACTTTGGTGGCATAACCGCAGACCTTGCCCTGACCAACCGGCTACGGTGGAAAACAACGCTGTATGGACATGAGGAAACCGGCCATGGAACTTATGCCAGCCCCTATGCCTGCACGGATGCGACCGCCAGCCCCTGCCCCGTGGCGGATGACACGATCCGCCTGAACGGCGGGCGCATATTTGAACAGGTGCGCAAGCCCACCGTAGAGCGCTTTGGCGGCGTATCGTCATTCAGCTACAATATAGGACATCATGCGCTGTCGGCAGGCGTATGGTACGAGAACAACCATTATTCCACCTACGCCTATGCCTACCAGGAACCCCTGCCCGGCGAGGGCGCGCCACTCGACCCGTTTGGCAGCTTTAATGGCGTGCCGCACCGCACGTTATGGGGGCAGGAATACAATACCAACACCTTTACCGCCTTTGTGCAGGATACATGGCACCCGGTGCGCGCGCTCGCGCTGCATTTCGGGTTCAAATCCATCCTCAGCACGACCCGTGTGGGCGATGCACAAAACTGGTCACTGCGTTTCCCCACGCTAACCACCAATGCCAGCCTGACTACGGCCAAGGCTTTCCTGCCCCATATCAGTGCAGACTGGACCTTGGGCAGGCACCATCAGGTCTTTGTGGACATATCGGAGAACGCGCATACCTACCCGCAATCGGGCTATAATTCGAGCAATGCGCCGATGGCGGTCTCGCAGGCGGCCTATGACTCCGTAAAGAATACCCTGCGCCCCGAAACGGCATGGACCTATGCCATGGGCTATCGCTATACCGACCGACTTGTACAAGGCAGCCTCTACCTGTACCGGACCAATTTCAACAACCGCCTGCAACAGATACTGGCCAATACCGGCGCGGGTGCGATCCTGTCCAACACCACGGCAACAGTACAAAATGTGGGTGGTGTCACCATGAATGGCGTGGATGCCGGTCTTACTTTTACGCCGCTGCGTGGCCTGGCCCTGTTCAACAGTGTCAGTTACAATCATTCAGTCTATGACCAGAACATCAGTAGTGGCGGCGTAACCTACCATACCCGCAACCGTCAGGTCGTAGCCTACCCCAAATTCATGTACAAATCACGCCTGTCCTATGACTGGCATGATTTCCAGGCATATATCGATGCTCAATATTACAGTAGCCGCAGTTTTGATTATGTAGGCGACTACAAGATCGCCCCTTACTGGATGAGTGATCTCGGCATGTCTTACACCTTCCGCAACGTGAGTCTTGCGCGTAAAGGCTATTCCGTGCATAGGATCGTGCTGTCCTTCAACATCTACAATCTGGCCAATACGCATTATGTCTCCACCATGGGACAAAACGGCTTTACCATGGACAATACAAATGGGAATGCATTTAATAACCAGTCCATTCTGTTAGGTGCGCCACGCCAGTTTTTTGGCTCTATCAAGGCCGAGTTCTAGCACTACAGTTGAGTTTTGATGCGAGATATGATTCCATGTGTTGGTATTGAACGGAACAGGATGACAGATGGCGCGTCTATTGAGGAGACGCTGTCGCTGACGGTTGAGAGATTACGGTCGGTCAAGGAAAAAATACGTCCCCTGTTTGGTCACGATTGGGTTGCCGTCTCAGCGGAGCATTATCTGAAAACGCTCCTGGGCAATCTGCTGCACAAGACGGGCTGGCAAGATCACGAACTATCAGGTTGGTGTGTTTACAGCCTATATCTCTTCACAGGGTCATGCTTTCGTGGATCGCACCCTGTATCTTCCCAAAGCCTGGGCATCGGATCCGGTACGGCTGTCTGCGGCCTCTGTTCCTGCGGACGTAACGTTTGCAACCAAACCCTCTCTGGCCCGACAGATGATCGAACGCGGTCTGCAGGTCGGTCTTCCCTTCAAATGGGTCGCTGCTGGTAGTGTCTATGTGTTTAGTCCCGGGCTTTGATGGTGTGATATTTTCACGTGAGTGGAAGGAAGCATTATGGGACAGATACGTCATGGCAGCGCCACGACCACGCACGCGGTGCGAGCAGCAATACAGCGATCGCAGGCTTCGCTCGCGGCGCTGAGCAAGGGGTTCGGGATCAACCCGAAAACAGTTGCAAAATGGCGGAAGCGTCAGACTGTCGAAGACCAGAAGACGGGACCAAAAGAGCCCCGATCAACGGTCCTGTCCGAGACGGACGAAGCGATGATCGTGGCCTTTCGTCGGCATACCTTACTGCCGTTGGACGATTGCCTTTATGCGTTGCAGGCCACCATTCCGCACCTGACACGCTCAGCGCTGCATCGCTGTCTTCAGCGTCACGGGATTTCACGCCTGCCTGATATCGAAGGAGACAAGCCGAAACGGCAGCCCTTCAAGCGCTATCCGATTGGTTTTTTCCATATCGATATTGCCGAAGTTCAGACTGCCGAAGGAAAGCTTTACCTTTTCGTCGCCATAGACCGCACAAGCAAGCTTGCAGTGGTGCAACTTGCAGACAAAGCCAACAGAAGAACGGCCTGGGAGTTTCTCGAATATCTTCTGCGCATCGTCCCTTATCGGGTTCATACCATCCTGACGGACAACGGCATCCAGTTCGCTGAGCAGCCCCGCAACCGGGACACGGCATGGTCACGTTCCATGCGTTTCGACATGATCTGCAAGGCCAACGGGATCGAGCATCGCCTGACAAAACCCAATCACCCGTGGACCAATGGTCGGGTCGAGCGAATGAACCGCACAATCAAGGAAGCCACTGTCAAACGGTTCCATTATGACAGCCATGAGCAGTTGAGGATGCACCTCAATGACTTTATGGCCGCGTATAATTTCGGGCGAAGGCTCAAGACACTCAAAGGCCTCACGCCCTATGAATACATCTGCAAGATCTGGACTTCAGAGCCAGAAAGATTCATCGTCAATCCAACCCATCAAATCCCAGGACTAAACATCTATGGCGTAGGGGAAATCGAAATGAACCTGCGCCATGCCATAAAAGGGTATGTTCTGGGGGGCAGGCAGTCACTGGTTCAACTCCTGGGGCCTGGGAGAGAGACCGGTTGCAGGAGAAGTCCGTGATATCGCCCCGGACGCTCCAGAAGAAGACTGGGTCTCCCTGCAGCCGGACACGGGACGAAAGGCGATCATCAGTATGACTGGCTGTGGTGTCCGCTCGCCTATACCCCGGCCGACAACAGAACCTGGATTCGGGGACTCCTTGTGCGCCGGAACCCAGCCGATGGGAACCTTGCATACTTCACTGTCTGGTGCCCATCAGGAACGACGCCTGAAAAGCTGGCTCAGGTCGAAGGCACGCGATGGCGGATCGAAGAGAGGTTTATAACGGCCAAAAATGAATTCGGCCTCGATCACAATGAAACCCATTCCTGGCACGGCTGGCAGCAGCCCAGCCCCCTTTGGGGGGGGGGGGGCGAGCACTGGGGAGATATACCGGCCTTACGAATTAGAGCCGAGATCAAGCCCCCAAACGCAGATTGCACGCATCATCGCTGATCTTTGAGGGATAATACCAAAGGATGTAGCCCCTGACTCGTATGTGAAGTGACGAACGGAGTTGGCTCTGATTCTCTTGCTGCGGGAGGAACTGGCTGATGACGAGGGCGGTGAAGCTACGGGATGACTATTCGGCCTCTGACCTGAGGCGGCTTGCGGCGCGCAGTCGGCATGCGAATGCTGCGCGCCGGCTTCTGGCCCTGGCGGCGATCCGTGACGGGGCAAACCGCACCGATGCAGCCCGCGTAGGTGGCATGGACCGCCAGACATTGCGAGACTGGGTTCACCGTTTCAATGCCGAAGGGCCCGATGGCCTGCGCGACTATCAGCACGCGGGGCCGGCCTGCCGTCTGAATGCCGCACAGCAGGCCGAATTGAAGGCGCTGGTCGAGGCGGGCCCGGATCGACAGCGCGATGGCGTGGTGCGCTGGCGCCGCGTCGATCTGCAACGCGTGATCGAAGAGCGCTTCGGCGTCGTCTATCATGAGCGTCACGTATCCACCCTGCTGAAACGGCTTGGTTTTTCCCATGTCAGCGCCCGGCCGCGTCATCCGGGGCAGGATCCTGCCGTCATGGAGGCATTCAAAAAAACTTCCCCCGCATCCTGAGCGCCCACACCGGCCATCTGCCGAAGGGAAAGCCGATCGAGATCTGGTTCCAGGACGAGGCCCGGATCGGCCAGAAGAACGGCATCGTCCGGCAATGGGCCCGGCGAGGCACGCGGCCACGCCAGCCAGCCGACCAGCGCTACGACAATGCCTGGCTGTTCGGGGCGATCTGCCCGGCGCGCGGCAAAGCCGCTGGCCTGGCGCTCCCATTCACCGGCACGGCCAGCATGCAACTGCATATCGAGGAAATCTCGCGTTACGTGGCACGGGGCGCCCACTCGGTCGTCCTGCTCGATCGCGCCGGATGGCATACTACGCCCAGGCTCAAAATGCCCCGCAATGTCAGCCTGATCTTCCTACCGTCCCGTGCTCCCGAACTGAACTCGGTCGAGAATCTCTGGCAATTCCTGTGCGCCAACTGGTTGTCCAATACCGTCTTTGACGGCATTGAGCACATCATCGACGCCGCCTGTTCCGCCTGGAACAACCTTGCCGACCTGCCGGAAACCATCCGATCCATCGGTCTCAGAAAGTGGGCTCATACAGGTCAGTCTCTATAACCGTTGGTATGAGATGGCCTCACATTGGTTTATGCGATCCAGGAGTCGAAGCGACCGATAGAGGATACGGAAATGGTGCTTCTTCATCTCCGTTTCATAAATTCCTGAAGCTTAGGCATCATGAAATCAAGGAACACCCGGATGCGATAAGGCATTCGTGTTCCACCAAGATAAAGGGCATGAATGTCTTCGACATCCCCATGCCCTGCGTCGGCCAGTACTTCTGTCAGCCGCCCCGCCTCCACATCATCGCGCACATGATAGTCACCAAGGCGAGCCAATCCCGCTCCGGCGACTGCCATGCGACGCACCGTCTCCCCGTTATTCGCCAGCAGGCTGCCACTTATGAGGCGATCCACGATCCTTCCGCCATCCCGTAAAGGCCAGATCGGAGCGGCGCGACGGAAATTGAAACCGAGGCAGTTATGATGATCCAGATCCTCAATCTTTTCTGGCACCCCATGCTGTTCCAGATAGCCGGGTGCTGCGACAATCATTCGACGGGCAGTCCCCACCTTGCGAGAAGTCAGGCTGCTATCGGTCAATGGACCGACCCTGAAAGCCACATCTGTCCGATCAAGGTATAGGTCCACGATTTCATCTGAAAGCGACATATCAACGATAATATTGGGGTACCGCCGCCAGAACTCAGGCAGGAACGGTTCGACACCGAGAACGCCGAACGCAACCGACGCATTGACGCGCACCTTACCCCCGGTACTGTCCCCGCCCTGGCTGATCTCCTGTTCGATGTCGTGCAGGTCTGACAGAAGGGCCGTTCCCCTCTCGTGAAGCAGCCGGCCTTCATCCGTGAGAGACAGACGACGGGTTGAACGCTCCACCAAACGAACGCCCAGCCGATCCTCCATCCGACCAATCAGTTTACTGACCGTCGAAGGACTCATCAGGAGTTGACGGGCTGCCTCGGAAAAACTGCCTGTCTCAATGACCCGAACGAAGACCTGCATCTCCCACACACGATTATCCATCGTATCCGCCTATATGTGAACTCCATTCAAAAGTCATATGGAGAATTAGCCTATTATCAAGCCGGCTTATGCACTGCATGATTAAATCAGGAATGCAACAAATCGGCCGGCCGAAGCAGGGACCCTCTCACCACGGCAAGTCCCATCTGGGACAGCAGCCCATGTTGTATCCGTATCTATCTGTTTTTACGAATTTTTGGAACATTATCTGATGAAAAACATTCTGCTTTTGAATGGTGGCAAGGTGTTCGCCCACTCTTATAGTCGTCTGAACGATACGCTGCATGACGTCGCCCTCGAACTCCTCTCGGACACGGGTTTCAGCATTCGCCAGACGAAGATTGACAGCGGCTACGACATTCAAACTGAAGTCGAGAACATCCTGTGGGCGGATTTGGTCATCTATCAGATGCCGGGCTGGTGGATGGGCGCACCATGGACCGTCAAGAAATATGTGGATGAAGTCTTCACAGCCGGTCATGGCTCGCTTTATGCCAATGACGGGCGCAGCCGCTCCCATCCTGAACGCAAATATGGATCAGGTGGCCTGCTGGAAGGAAAGCATTACATGCTCTCCCTGACATGGAACGCCCCGGAAGAAGCCTTTGTCGATCCGGCGCAGTTCTTCGAAGGTAAGGGCATCGACGGAATTTACTTCCCATTCCACAAGACCAACGAGTTCCTGGGCATGGCACCGCTTTCAACATATCTCGCGACGAACGTCATCAAGGAGCCGCACGTTGGCGAGACGATCGCGCGTTATCGCGACCATCTGGCCGAGGTTCTGGGCTTCGTTCTACCGAAGGGTGGCACTGAATCGTAATGCGGATCGCAGGATCTTCCGGGCAGTCCGCCGCGGGACCGTTCGATGGCCTGATCTGTGCACCTTTTTTACGGGTGCCCGCACTATGCTGGCGAGCACGGATAATCGTGCTGTCGATCATCATGTATTCGTTATCATGGTTAGCAGCCTGATGCCGGAAAATCCGTTCGATCACATGCGAACACGTGATGATCCGGTCATGCACGCACAAAACCTGCCCTTCGGCGATAATGCGCAGCCTGTCGGGATAAACCCGCAGGCTGACCGGACGATTGGCAAAGGAGGCCGGCACGCTATAGCGGTTGCATGGACATCGGCGATGGTCCGGGCCAGTTCGATATGCTGCAGCCGTTCCCGGCAGTCCAGGCAGCGGGCTTCCAGCCAGGCATTCAGCGTCACCAGATCCGCAAAGGCAGGCAGATCCTGCCAGATATGGCGCCGTGCATCCCGCACGGTCTTCTCGATCTGCCCCTTCTCCCATCCGGCTGCCGGATTGCAGAAGGTCGCCTCGACAGATAATGGCTGGCCAGAGCCATGAAGCGCAGGTTGACCTGGCGCGCCTTCTGCCGTCTCGATGATCCGTCCCAATTCCTGCACGTTCGTAATTCCCTTGGCGGCGATCACACCGTGTTCCGCCAGATGCCCGTCTTAGTGAACATTATGGAATGCTGCGGGCCACTCTGAGGTAACCATCCGGCGAGAGACGCGGGCGTGATCAGGCAGCGACGTTATTCTCGCCTTGAGCAATGGGTTTCCAATGCC
>NZ_BDLU01000067.1 GCF_006538165.1 Komagataeibacter diospyri | reverse complement strand
GCCGCGCCATTCATCTCGTTCAGAATCATGGTGACCCATAGATTCAGAACTCTCAGAAAAATGCAACTGTAGTGCTAATAAGCGGGAAGCACTTTTACTTTATGTGGTGGTTTGCGGCGTAAGCAGAATTTCCAGCAGATTGTTGATCAGTTTTCGTCGGGGTGTATTACGTTGGAATAGAAACCCAATTTTACGACAGGGGGCAGGCGCCGGTAATGCAATCTTTTTCAGGTGTACTCCGTCAGGCCACGGTAGCGCCCAGTCTGGCACAAGCGATACGCCTGTGCCCTGATTGACGATAACAGAGATGGCATCAAGGGAGTCCAGTTCCAGACGCTCATGTGGCCAGATACCGTTACGTCGTAAATATTCATGCGCCAACCGGCCTCCCCACTGATTTCGGTCATAGCGGATCAAAGGATAATTACGCAGGATTTCGTGTGGATCGGTTTCCTTGATGTTTCCCGATGTAATGACGACTAGTGGTTCCGAACGCAGTGTCTGCCATATACAGGTACCCGGAATATCAAACGGTGGTTCTACAATAAATGCAGCATCAATAAAGCCATCCATCACTGCGTTATAAAGGGCAGAGGACGAACCGGGCGTAATGCGTAGTTCAATACCAGGGAAAGATTCAAAAAACAGTTTCAGGTATGGTGGAAGAAGTCCGTTTGCAGCACTGGATATCGCACCCAGATTCAATTTTCCGGTTGGGGTCGTGCTGGTTGCAATTGCACATAGATCCTGCACGCTGGTAATGATGGCGCTGCTTTGTTCCAGAATGGCCAGCCCGTTTTCGGTTGGCTGAACGCTGCGGCCGTCGCGCTGTACCAGATTGCAGCCAATTTCCTGTTCCAACGTATGAATGCGCTGTGCCACTGTTGCTGGTGTCAGGCCTAACTGTCGCGCTGCAGCCGCAATTGACCCTTGTTCAACCACAATCAGGAAACTTTCGAGAAAGCGCGTGTCCATGGGAAGTGACTTTAATCCTGATGTTGAAAGCCAAAAAAAAGAGGAAATGGTCTATTGCAGGTCAATGACAGGTTTTTTGAATGCGTATCAAACAGAAATGGTCTGAAACAATAAAGTGCTGCATATTCTTAAAGTTGTTGGGGCTGCAGGAGCGGGACCATCTGCCGCAGCAGGTTCGCATGTGAAGAAGCATGCAGCCACAATACACCAATGTGACGTTGCAGCAGCGTATCGGGTAACGGGATCTTACGGATTCTGAGCCCCTCTGGCCACGGCTTCAGCCAATCCGGGACAAGGGAGACGCCCACTTTCTGACTAACCATCAGGGCTATGGCCTCGAGTGAATCCAGTTCCAGTTGCCGTGTTGGAAAAATCCGGGTTTCACGCAGATAGGCATCTGCTATCCGACCACCCCACTGGTTACGGTCATAACGAAGGAACATGTTTTTCTTCAGGATTTTTATGGGGTCCATTTCGGTGCAGTCTTCGGAAACCAGTACGACCATTGGTTCTGACAGGATGCGCTTCCAGCCGCATGCCTTGGGAATGGCAAACGGTGGCTCGACAATGATCGCGCCATCCAGTTGTCCTTCAACCACTTCATGATACAGTTTTGTTGACTGGCCTGGTGTTACATGCAGATCAATTTTTGGATAATCGAATAGGAACTTCCGCAGCATGAAGGGCAGGATGCCGGTCAGGGCTGTGGAGATTGCACCAAGTTTCAGTTCGCCCGCAAACTCATTATGCGTGGCCAGTGCCTTCAGATCTTCCACCCCACGGATCAGCAGGCGGCTTTTTTCAATAATACCCAGTCCTGCGGCCGTCGGCGTCACGCTGCGTCCGGCGCGTACCAGAAGCGGTTGTCTGATCTCGTCTTCCAATGCCTTGATACGTTGTGCAACGGCTGCGGGCGTCAGGCCAAGATGACGGGCTGCATCAGCTATGGAACCCCGTTCCACAATGGCGATAAAGCTTTCCAGAAAACGCGTGTCCATAGGAAGTCCCTTTTTTTCCGCGGAGGCGGGCGATTTGAACTGTCTTCCAGAACAGGTGTCAGTTCCTGACCCGTGCCTGGGCTGGTGGGTGGGCATCGTCAGGGATCGGGCTGACATAGGGGCATTCACCAAGACGGCGCGCGTGATCCGTGCGGGCACGCTCCAGCATCTGAGGCGACAGGAACAGGCGGGACGCGGTCATTGCCATTGCTTTGGCGACATGGATCATGCCACGATGTGCCATGGCCGATTTGCCCTGTGCCGTCATCTGCCATGAATGCAGTGGGGTACCGATGGCGCATGTAGCACCCAGCGCCTGAACGGTCGGAACGGTCCAACTGACATCCCCCACATCCGTTGAACCCAGGGTGAACGTACTGGCCGGTGGCAGAATAAAATCGGTCAAGGCGATGTCGCGTGGTTTCTGACCGATCTGCCTAAAAGCGGCAGTCACGTCATCAGGTGGCAGGGTTGCCTGAATCTGTCGGGCAAAAGCCTGTTCCCGTGCATCAAAGTCGGGGGGGCCAAGCTGTTCGAAACTGTCCTGCATGATCTGTTCCAGCGGTGGGCAGGCGAGCAGGTTGGCAACCCCGCCAGTGACCTGGCTATTGACAGTCGTGCCCGTCATCAGCGCGGCACCCTGTGCTACCTGTCGCACACGTTCGACCAGAGGGAACAGGTCAGCCAGTTCTTCCGTGCGAATGGAATAGCGCACCACGGCTTCGGACTGGACCACATTAGGGGCGACGCCACCAGCATTGATATAGGCATAATGAATGCGCGATGTCGGTAGCATATGTTCGCGCAGATAGTTGACGCCCACGTTCATCAGTTCCACCGCATCCAGCGCAGAACGTCCCAGATGTGGGCTGGCCGCTGCATGGGCAGATCGTCCGGTAAAGGTGAAATCCAGTCGCATATTGGCCAGCGACGTGGGCGGCAATACCCCACAAAAAGCAGTCGGATGCCATGAAATGGCAGCATCCACTCCGTCAAACGCACGGGCACGGACCATGAAACCTTTGCCCGCTCCGCCTTCTTCTGCCGGGCAACCATAATAACGTACCCGTCCCGGCAGTCCGTTTGCCGCAAGCCAGCGTCGGATGGCGGTTGCAGCCAGAAGTGATGCCGCACCCAGAAGGTTATGCCCGCATGCATGGCCGTTGGCATCACCCGTCGCGATGGGATGGCAGACGCCAGCCTGCGCGGCAAGGCCGGGCAGGGCGTCATATTCCCCCAGGAATGCAATGACCGGGCCGTCATGCCCGCTTTCACCCATGACTGCTGTGGCGATGCCGACCAGGTGCGGGGTGACGGCAAAACCCTGTTCATGCAACATCGCGGTATGTAGCGCGCATGAATGTGTTTCCTCGTAACACAGTTCCGGTGTGTCCCACACGGCGTCGCTCAATGTGATGGCGGCCTGTGCGGCAGCATCCACATATAAGCTGATGTCTTCGAGATTACGCATTGCCATGAACCAGTCCGTAGGAAGGGAAGGGATGGCTGCTGCGGCAGCCAAAACGTTACGGTATAATAATGTCAAATCCCGTTCCGACTATGCGATCATATACGATATTGGTTACAACAAAATGCTTTTTATCGTGGTCTTTCTGATATGGGTAAGGAGAAAATCATCATAAATCCGCAGTTTTTAGCCATTTATGTTCAGGACAAAAAAGTTATTGCATAGTTTTAATATCTTTTGAACCAAGAAGTAACGCCTGTTTGTTTCGAAAGGAATATGTTCTGAATACGCAACATGAGTGTTCCGATCTGGTCGCCCTGGTCGGTGGTATGGAACAGGAGTTCACGATGTTTGCGATCCAGCAGAAGCGACAGAAATCGGTTATGAAGCATGCGTTTCGCAGCTTCCTTATGTTGTCCGTCTATACCGGATGTGTGCCGGTCGAAGCGGCCCTGGCAGATGATGTAAAGGGTGCTGGGCATGGCAAGGCGCCGGTGGCATCGCATGCTGCATCCCCGGTATCGGTGCAGACCCATGCTGCGCCTGAAGTCATCAAGGTCACCCGTGGACGTCGCGCGTTCGCTTTTGGTGCGGACCAGCACAAGGCAGGCAATATCACCAACCTGACGGCGGAGGAACTGGTCACGCATCATGTCACTACCGTTCAGGATATCCAGAACCTTGTCCCGAACCTGACCATCCAGACCGAAGGCGGTTCCAACGTTCCGGATTATTATCTGCGTGGCATTGGCATGCAGGATTACACACAGAACAACATGTCATCCGTCATGACCTATTTTGACGGTGTGCCCTATACCATTACGTCCATGAGCTCAGGGCAGATGTTCGATGTGGCATCCATTGGTGTCGAACCGGGCCCGGTGGGGTTTGAGCACGGACTGGCTGATACCGGTGGTGAAGTGCGGATCACCACCAACGACCCGACCAAGACCCTGCATTATGGCGTGTCGGAAGACATTGCCAGCTATGCCCGCAGCAAGACCAATTTCTATGTTTCTGCCCCGATCACCAGACGCCTGCAGTTCCGTATAGCGGGGCAGATGCTGCAGGGCGGTGCATTCCGCTACAACCGTGAAAACGGGGAATCGCTGGGCCGCGCAAACGAGGGCGCCCTGCGCGCCAAACTGGCCTGGCAGCCGGATGACAAGACGAATGTCAAGATAACGGGCAACTGGTCACAGGATTCGTCCGAGGCGGATGCGGGTTTCATTCTGGGGGATAACAGCAACATCCTGCCGCGTGACCGCGACATCTATGCCACCGGCTGGAACCTGAACCCGCAATACGCGAAACTGCTGGGCATTTCCCCCAAAAGTAAACCGTCGTACAATGATGTGCAGTGGGGTATCAATATTGATTTCGACCGTGACCTGGGGTGGAGCCACCTGACCACGGTATCGTCGTTCCAGCAGCAGCAGCGGCATGAATATATCGATCGTGATGCGGAAGCCTACCGTTCGGGGGATAGTTACCTGACGGGCAGCATGAATGTCTTTTCACAGGAAATCCGCCTGTCGGGTAATGTGCTCAATGACCGTCTGCACTGGGTCGCCGGCATGTATTACAACCGTGTGCGCGCATCGGGTGAAAACTGGTTCGATTATACTGACCGTCCCGGCAAGGATTATTTCCAGAACAGTGCCCATGAACAGCCGCAGCAGGATTTCGCGCAGTTCGTCAACCTGAGCTATAGCCTGACGCATAAGATCCGCCTGACCTTCGGCCTGGAACACCAGACCGATGACCGGCAGTTCATCAATGATGCCGTCTATCGTTACAACCCCACCACATTGGCCAAGACCTATACCCAGACATTTTCCAATCATGGCACCATGACGAACCAGTTTTCGGGCAAGGTCGGGATCAACTATCAGGTTCAGCCCAACGTGATGCTGTATGCCGATATCCGCCGTGGGGTGAAGCCAGGGGGCTTTACCGCCAACACCACCCTGACGGAACAGCAGGCAGCAGGCTTCAAGCCGGAATGGCTAATGGCGTATGAAGTCGGGTTCAAAAGCGAATTCTTCAACCATCGCCTGCGTATCAACGGCGCCGCGTTCTGGGATTCCTATCATGACCAGCAGTACTTCTCGTATATTCTGGTTCCCAACTGGGGCACTGTTGGCTCGTATGTAAATGTGCCGCGTTCGCACATTTTTGGCACGGAGCTGTCCATCAGCGCCAATCCGATCCGTGGTCTGACACTGACGCAGAATGTGGGCTATCAGCGCGGCACATATGATGATTTTCAGGTGCTGAACGTGCAGGCAGTCAGTGCATACAAAGCCGCGCATAATGAATGGAAGGCGTTTAACGACAGCTATAATGGTGCCGACATGGGTATTCCCAAGCTGACGCTGAACGGGACCATTTCGTACGAGACACGACCCGTATTCCGCAAATACGTCATCCGCATGGAAGGTGATTATTCATACCGTGGCGCGCAGGATACCGTGCCGCGCGGCACCGGCGGTTACCTGCTGCCGTCCTATTTCCTGATGAACGGCAGTGTAACCTTCCGTCCGGTCAAGGGGCCGTGGTCGGTCACGGCTTACGCCACCAATATCCTCAACCGTGACTACATCGTCAGCCGGACGCTTGCGACAACGGTCAACATGGGTATTTCCGGCCAGCCCCGGTTTGTCGGTGGCCGCTTCGCCTACAACTTCTGACCACCACGTAATGACCTGAAGCCATCTGCGGTCCCCACATGATCGGGGGGACCGCAGGCCGGGAAAATGGGATGGGGCCAATGAAAGATATCCAGACAAGACTGTATCACCGCCTGAACTGGCGCATCATGTCATGGATTATCGTGATCTATCTGATGGACAGCATAGATCGCACCAATCTGGGGTTTGCGCGGGCCCATATTTCGCAGGATGTCGGGTTGACGGCAGCACAGTTCGGTTTTGCCGCGGGTATCTTCTTTATCGGTCTGGTCCTGTTCGAAATACCGATCAGCCTGCTGGCATCGAAAGTCGGTGCACCGAAAACATTCGCCCGCATCATGGTCCTGTGGGGGCTGACATCGGCTGCGACCGGTTTCATCCATGACCGGCAGAACTTCTATATCCTGCGTTTCCTGCTAGGCGTGTTCGAGGCCGGTTTCGCACCCACCTGCACCTATTACCTGGCGCGCTGGTATCCGGCTGAACGGATGTCGGGCGTCATTTTCTGGCACCAGCTTTCGCTACCACTCGCCGGGATCATGATCGGTCCGGTATCGGGCTGGCTGCTGACGCATTTTGATCAGGTGGGCGGTCTTGCGGGCTGGCGGTGGATGTTCGTGATGGAAGGGCTGCCGTCCGTTCTGCTTGGTTTCATCATCGTATTTGTCCTGCCTTCCACGCCGCAGGATGCAAAATGGCTTTCACCACGCGAACGCACGGTAATCGAGGGATGGAGCGTGCGTGAGAACGTGCGTCACGGCACATTTTCCGCTGTTGTGCGCGATCCGGCGATTTACATGCTGTCACTGGGTTTTTTCGCGCTGATGGCTGGTATGTACATGCTGAATTTCTGGATGCCCTCCCTTATCCATGAAGCGGGCGTAAGTTCACCGCTTGCAGTCGGGCTGTATTCTTCCTTTCCCTATGCCGTCTCGGTTGCCTCCATGGCGTACTGGAGCGCGCGGTCGGACCGCAAAAAGGAACGCAGCTTTCACTGTTATGCCCCGGCGCTGCTGGCTGCTGGCTGCTTTCTCCTGACCACGGTCATACCGGATGTATTTGCCCTGCAGATGGTCGTGCTGGCGGGGGCGACGGCGGGGATCTACGCCTCATACGTCGTATTCTGGGCCCTGGCCGCCAACGTGTTCCAGGGCAGTGCCGCCACTGGCGGGTTCGCCCTGATCAATGCCATCGGACTATGGGGCGGTTTTGTCAGTCCCATGGTTGTCGGCAAGCTGACATCACTTACGGGCACCATGTCTGCCGGCATGGTGTGTATGGGGGGCACGGTGGCCGTGGGTGCCGCCATCCTGTGGTCGGTCACGCGAACCATCACCGGCACGCGTGCCGTGTCTGAAATACCTGCCGAAATTCTGTAATCATCAGCTGAAAGAAATAGAAAATGAAAGTCTGCCTGACTGGCGACAGCATTGTACTGCGGCGGTTGAACACGGATGTGGACCCGGTCTGCATGAAGCTGTTCGACATGATCCGTGACTGTGATGCGTCATTCACCAATCTGGAAATCATGCCCAGCGATTATCAGGGTGATCCGGCGCTGGATCATGGCGGGTCGCATTTCAGTGCACATCCATGGATTCTGGATGAACTGCAGGTTGCAGGCTTCGACCTGTTCGCAGCGGCGACCAATCACTGCCTTGATTACAGCATTTCGGGTCTGCGCCGGGCGATTTCGGAACTGAACCTGCGCGAGATCCTTTATGCTGGCGTGGGCCTGACGCTGGAAGAAGCGCGTCGCCCCGCCTATTACAGCCATCCTAACGGTACGGTTGGCATGCTGTCGTGCTGTTCCACCTTTGCCCGCGGGCAGGAAGCGGCGGACCAGACCCGCAGCATGCAGGGGCGGCCCGGCCTTAATCCGCTGCATTTCACCACGACCTATCAGGTCCGGTCGGAAGAACTGAAGATGCTGCGCAGCATCTCGACCGGTCTGGGGCTGGAAAAGATCAAGGAAGAGCAGATCAGGCTCGGCTTTGGCTATCCCGCGCCCGAAGGCACGCTGACACTTGATGGTACCCGTTTTGTCGAAGGTCCGGACACGCGTATCCTGACCACGCCCAGTCCGCGCGACCTGGAAGAAATCGGGCGCTGGGTGCGGGAGGCACGGGTCGTGTCCGATGTAGTGATTGTCAGCGTTCACACGCATGAAGTCGGTTACGACGAAAATGGCAATATCAGTTGGGAAAAGCCCGGTGCATTCCTTGAAACCTTCGCCCATGATGTGATTGATCAGGGGGCGGATATCGTGGTCTGCCACGGTCAGCACCTGCTCAAGGGCATGGAGATGTACAAGGGCAAGCCGATCTTCTACAGCCTTGGCAACTTTATTGGTCAGAATGAACTGGTCGATATGCTGCCTGAAGATTCCTATACCTTTTACAAGGTCAGCACCGACGTAACGCCGCATCAGGTGTACAAGACCCGCACGCAGAACGATACGAAGGGCTTCCCCGCCGACCGCCGCTTCTGGGAGACGCTGTTGCCTGTATGTGAATTCGATGGGGATGGCAGGCTGTCATCCATGGAAATCCATCCAGTATCGCTAGGACTGGGCAAGTCCGCGCATCGTCGTGGGCTGCCGTTTCTGGCGCAGGGCAGGGAAGGTCAGGAAATCCTTGAACGCTTCGCGGAACTGTGCCGCCCGTACGGGACGACATTCCGCAGCGAAGGCGGGAAGCTGGTGCTGGAGCAGGGTTAAAACTCTGCTTTCCACTATTGGGAAGATAGAAAACATTTCCTTTCGTATGAAGTCATATATTCATGTTATTTCGTGTAAAAGTCGCATGATATGAATACGTTACATGTAATTTTATGGTGTATTCATGGTTAATCCCTTCCATCTTGCCTTCCCCGTCGATGATCTTGCTGCAGCACGGAAATTCTATGGAACCGTTCTGGGCTGCCCGGAAGGGCGCAGCACGGATACATGGATCGATTTTGATCTGTATGGACATCAGATCGTGACACATCTGATCCCTGATGCCTGCCATCGTAACGAGGGCAAGGGCGCGGTTGACGGCCATAATGTGCCCATTCCGCATTTCGGTGTCGTGTTGGACATGGATGACTGGAAAATCCTGGCCGAGCGCGTGCGTGCCCATGGCGTTTCCTTCGGTATGGAACCGACCATCCGCTTTGTCGGGCTGCCGGGGGAACAGGCGACGATGTTTTTCTGTGACCCGGCGGGCAATGCGCTGGAATTCAAGGCATTCGCCGATATGACGCAGCTTTTCACCAAGCAGTAAGGATCTACAATGGCCAGTTCTCCCGTGTCCGCCACTGTCGTTCCTGTGCTGGATCCCGATCTGGGGCGCAGTGTGTTCGACAGGCTGCATGAAATCGGTTTTGACGGTCGGGGCATGACGCGCCCGTCCTACAGCGAGGGTGAAAACCTTGCTCATGGCGTGTTTGAAACCGTAGCCAGGGAACATGGCCTGGAGGTCCGCAGGGACTGGGCCGCCAACCTGTTTGTCACCCTGCCGGGTCGTAACCGTGACCTGCCGGTTGTCATGACCGGTTCCCATGCGGATACGGTTCCCTGTGGTGGCAACTTTGATGGTGCGGCCGGTGCCGTAGCGGGGCTGCTTGTACTATGCGCATGGGCACGGGCGGGGTATCAGCCCGAACGCGATGCCACTTTGATTGTGACCCGCGCGGAAGAAAGCGTGTGGTTTCCCCTGTCCTACCTGGGAAGCCGGACGGCCTTCGGCCTGCTTGACGCCACGGCACTGGCGACCCCACGCAGTGATGATGGCGTCAGCCTGCGTGACCACATGCTGGCCTGTGGCGCGCAGCCGGACCTGTGTGGCAGGGCGACAGTGCTGCAGCCCGCGCGGATCGACTGTTTTGTCGAACTGCATATCGAACAAGGGCCGGTGCTGATCGAAGCCGATGTGCCGGTCGGGATCGTGACGGGTATCTGTGGCAGCACGCGCTATCGTTCCGTTGTCATTCACGGGCAGTACGCCCATTCCGGCGCCACGCCGCGGCGGTTCCGCTCCGACGCGGTAATGGCGGGCGCAAGCATGATGATGGCGTTGGAAACGGCATGGAAACAGGTCGAAGCAGAGGGGGAAGAGATGACCCTGACCTTCGGCGTGTGCCAGACCGATCCGGCACAGGCCAACTTTGCCGCCGTTCCCGGCAGGCTGGAACTGGTCATTGACATCCGTTCGCGTGATGAAAACCTTCTCGAACGCATGAACGCGCTGGTCATTGAACAGGCGCGCCGGGCAGAAGCAGAATACAATGTGACGGTTGATCTTGGTCCGCGTACGCGCAGCACGCCGGCGATCATGGATGCCGTACTGCAGGCCGACGCGAAGAAGATCGCCTGCGCCCTGGATATTCCTGCCATTTCGATGCCAAGCGGGGCCGGACATGATGCGGCGACATTTGCGGGGCAGGGGATTCCGACCGAAATGTTGTTTGTGCGGAATGCCAATGGCAGCCATAACCCGGACGAAAGCATGGAATTCCCGGATTTCCTGAATGGCGTGCAGGTGCTGGAACATCTATTGCGCCAGCGCGCATCACGGGGCTGAATTGCACCTGTTATTTTAGTGGTTGCCAGATAGGCAGGCGGCAGGGAACGGGTTCAGGGAACCGGCTGTCTGCCCTGTTGGCATCCGCTTCCTTTTTTACGTATAATGCGGATTGAACCAATGGCGACCTGTTTCATAACGCAACCCATTCACCTTAGGGCCGTCCGGTTCATGCACGAACAGGGGTTCCAGACACGCTTCGCCAGTCAGCCAACCATGGAGGCGGTGATTGCAGAGGTCGGGGATGCGGAGGCAGTCATTACCCGTGATCTGGGCTTCAGCGCCGACGCCATTGCCGCGGCTCCCTGCCTGCGCATTATTGCCTGTCATGGATCGGGTACGAACCGGATTGCAGTTGCCGCCGCCGCCCGGCGCGGTATTCCCGTTACGCGGGCCGTCAATGCCAACAGCCGGTCTGTAGCCGAGATGACAATTGCCCTCATGCTGGCGGCGGCCCGCAGGATATGTGCCGCCGATACAGCCGTCCGGCAGGGAAACTGGGGTTTCCGTTATGAAGGTCCCGGGATCGAGCTGCATGGCAGGACGCTGGCACTGGTCGGGTTTGGGGCCATTGCCCGGCATGTGGCGCAGATTGCAGGGGCGGGACTGGGTATGAAGGTCATGGCGTGGTCCCCCAGCGTGCCGGAAGATGTTTTTGCAGCCCATGGAGCCGAGCGTGTTGAGGATATTGGCGATCTTCTGCGACAGGCCGATGTGCTGTCACTGCATCGTCCCGGTGATGCATCCGGCCGACCATTGCTGGACCGTCACCATCTTTCATTATTGAATCCCAGCAGCCTTATCGTGAACACAAGCCGGGGGAGCGCAATTGATACGCAGGCCCTGCGGGATCTACTGGTTGCGGGAGAGTTGCAGGCCGCTGCGCTTGATGTCCTGCCACACGAACCCCCTGCACCTGATGAGCCAGCACTGTCAGCTCCGTCACTTGTTCTGACACCACATATCGGGGCAACGACCGAAGACGCTTTGGTGCGGATGGCGATGATGTGCGTCCATCAGATCATGGATTGCCTTGCAGGTAAAACGCCTGCTCATGTTGTATCGTAATCCTGTTCTCTGGGGGCTGACTGAAAATGAATTGATTGATTTCAGTCAGTTATGATTAACGGGTTTGTGATCACCTGGTGAAATCATGATGCCCCCTGGATTTAAGTCACCTGAGCACGGTATCGCTGCGATGACCTGCATGACGCGGCATGGATGTTAAACGGCATGAGTGTCCCCCTCCGGAAAGGGATCAGGCACTCAAAAATGCTCCCTTTCTGAAGAACGGAGGTCACGATGGCCTTCATGGTGAATGGAAGGCCGGTTTGGGATGCTTGTTGTAAAGACAACAGAAAAAGATCCGGCGCACGCGTTTTATCGAAGGAAAGGCGATCCGCCGGAACCGTGGGATATCGTGACAGATATTATGCAAGGTGATCCGGTTGGGGCAGACATCCTTCGACCATCACCGTGAAAGACAGCATCTTCCCGGAATTGCTGCGCGGAAGGGAAGATTGTACGCTTTCCTTGAGGAAAACGTGGAGCGTCGGACCCTCGAACGGCTGAGCCTCAGGTCATGGCGGAGCTGAATCTGCATGGCCGAAAGCCGCCTGTGATGAACTGATGACCCATGCCGCCAAAAGGCAGTATGTTGCGCCGGCAGGTCATAGGAAAACCGATTCAGGCCGAAATACGTGAAAAGCAGGCCCGGTCGGTACGCTGCCATTATGTATCTGTCCCATAGAGATTCCTTCTACTCGCGGGAAAATAATGCACCATCAAGCCCAGGGACGAAACACCTACGGCAGTGCCTGTTTTCAATGCTCTTGCTGCATGCGGGAGTGCAGCCTATATTCCTTCAACGAAATCCCGAAAAAAGCGGTTGCCTTATGACCGGCATCTTTATGGAAAGCGGCATATGGTCAAGTAGCCAGAAAATATTATGGTATTACGCCGTCTCCGCCGGTAGGAAAGGCGTTGCGATCATAATGTTAACGTGGCGCGGGCGCCATCGGCCCGGGGCACGTTGTCCAGAATCGATAGTCAGGAAGTAATGAAGGTATCGAAAAAAAAACAGGCAGAGATCCCACATTCTCCTCCGGTCACATATGAGGAACTGATCCGCGTCATCCATGACCGATATGCCCGGTTGAGCAATTCCTACCAGAAGATTGCCCTGTATATCACACAGAATCCGAATGATGTCGCTGTTGATTCTGTCCATGTGGCTGCCGAGAAATGCGGCGTGCATGCGTCAGGCTGCGTCCGGTTCGCGCAGTCCCTCGGGTATCAGGGGTTCAAGGACCTTCAGGCCGTATTCCGCCGTCGCCTGTCCACGGCAGCCCTGGGGTTCAGCGCCCGTGTCAGGGCGCTGGAGGAAGAACTTGATACGCGTGAGGACCGGAGCGAAATGGGATTCATGCATGACCTGATCATGCGTGATATCTCATCGTTACAGGAATTGCTGGCCAATGTGACTGCGGAACAGATTGCGCAGGCAGTTGACCTTATGGACCGGGCCGATACGATTTACCTGATCGGTCAGCTACGTTCCGCGCCGGTGGTTGAACTGTTGCGCTATATGCTGACAATGCTTGGTAAACGCGCGGTCCTGCTGGATGCGGCGGGTGGTCTTGCAACCCACATGGCCCGGGCGATCCAGCCAACGGACATGCTGTTTGCTGTTTCATTCCGCTTCTACGCCAGTGAAGTCGTCAATATTATGGAAGAAACCGCGACCCGGAACATACCGGTAGTGGCGATCAGTGACAGCACCCTTTCCCCCCTGGCACGCAACGCAGACGTGCTGTTTTCTGTGCCAGAGCATGAATATACGTTTTCGCGCTCTCTGGCGGCGCCCATGTGTCTGACGCAGGGACTGATCGTAGCTCTTGCATCACGCCTGCAAAATGAATCCCGCAAGCCCCGGATCCCCGTCGTTACACAAAAATAACGGATGCTGCGATGGAACCGGGGCTGGGTGGATCAGACGGGCCAGCGCATCGGCCCGTCCGGGACGGGCATGCCACGTGCGGTTGCGCCCCAGACGGACTGATCGAAATTCACGATTGCGCCTGTCATGAGACCGGCATCGTCGGAAACGAGGAAGTTTACGGCACGGGCCACTTCCTCCGGTGCGACAAGTCGCCCGAAAGGAAGCCCGGCGGCTGCTTTTTCCATCCAGTCAGGATCATTCGTCTCGGCTGCCTGGATTTCGCGTTCCTTGTCCGACGCCATCCAGCCGATATTAAGCTGGTTGACGCGGATCCGGTTGGCCATGACGGAAAAGGCCGTATTGGCAGTCAGCGTGGCCAGTGCCCCCTTTGACGCGCAGTAGGCGCTAATGAATGGCTGGCCCGACAGCGCCGAGATGGAACCGATATTGCAGATTGCCCCTTCGGTTCCATCATGGATCATGTGCCGGACTGCTTCCTGCATCAGGAAATATGGCCCACGGACGTTGGTTGCGAAAATGCGGTCAAACAGGTCGGGATCCGTATCCAGTATGGTGCCCCGCTGCGTCAGCGCGCCGGAATTCACCAGCACATCCAGACGGCCAAAACGGTGATGCGTCCGGGCGATGACCGTCCTGCAGTCTGCGACGGATACAAGATCGGCGCGGATGAAGAATACGGGCACGCCGCAACTGTCCGAAATCTCCTGCGCCACGGCCGTCCCACGGGCCTCGCTTCGTCCCGTAATGGCGATACCTGCCGCACCTGCTGCGGCCAGGCGGCGCGCGATAGCCGCCCCAAGTCCCTGCGTGGCCCCTGTGACCACGCATACCCTGTCATCCATCCGGTTCATGACGCGACCCTGTATTCCGCCTGCGCCATAAGCTGCATAAGGGCGGCGTGTCCCTTGCGGGCCATTTCCAGCGGTGGGTTGACGGTCGGGTCCTGCTCGGCCTCGACAACAAACCAGCCTTCATACCCATAGGACGCAAGGCGTTCGATAACAGGCAGAAAATCGATCGAACCATCACCCGGTACGGTAAAGGCACCCTTTACGACCGCGTCAAGGAAGCTTTCGCTGCTGCGGTCAAGGCGATCGATCACGGCGTTGCGTACATCCTTGGTATGCACGTGGCTGATGCGGGTATGGTGCCTGTCGATTACGCGCAGCAGATCGCCACCCGCGAAATACATGTGTCCGGTATCAAACAGCAGGTGCAGCGCTTTGCCCGAATGTTTCATCAGCAGGTCAAGCTCGGTCTCGGTCTCGATCGGGGCGGCCATATGGTGGTGATAGGCAAGGGGCATGCCTTCATCGGCGCACCATTCGGCAAAGACCGTCATCCTGCGACCATAGGTGCGTATGTCCTCTTCCGAAAGGCGCGGTTTGGTCGTCAGCGGGGCGGACCGTATCCCCTGGATCGAACGGGCGGTTTCACCGTAAACGATGCATGGCGCGCCAGCGGCAATGAAAAAATCCATCTGGGCGCGGATGCGGTCTTTCTCCGCTTCCATGTCCCCATCCAGCAGCAGTCCGGAAAACCACCCCCCACACACTGAAATGCCATAGCGTTTCAGGGTCGGTCCCAGTTCGTTCATGTCCATGGGAAAGCGGCGTCCCGTTTCCATGCCGGTAAAGCCTGCCTCACTGGCCTGGCGCAGGCATTCCTCAAGACTGACATCATCGGACAGTTCCGCAAGGTCGTCATTCCACCATGCGATCGGTGCGATACCCAGTTTTGCCTTCATGGTCATTACACTCCCACACGCTGTTTCGCGCGGATTTCTTCTTGTTGTTTTCTTGCCGCCCGCACGGATTCGCGGGTGGAGACTTCCGGGACACCTACATCCCATTCCGCATCGCCTGGGGTCCAGGCGTGGGCGTCCGTGGTGATGGAAAGGATGGTGGTCCGGTCCGTGGTCCTGGCCCATTCCAGGGCCGCAGACAGTTCGGCCATGCTGTCGCACTTGCGTGCCAGCGCGCCCATGGATTCGGCATGTTTTACAAAATCGACATGCAGGGGATGGCTGGGATTCTGCACGTGGCAGTCAACAAGCAGGTTGTTGAAACCGGGCACGCCCTTGGCCTGCTGCAGGCGGTTGATGACCGCGAAGCCACCGTTGTCACAGACCACAACGATCATCTTATGGCCTGTCAGCACGGTGGAATAGATGTCGGAGTTCATCATCATGTAGGTGCCGTCACCAATCATGACGATGGGCGTGCCACCGGTTCCACCCGGCCCGCTACTGGCCATGGCATGGCCCCAGCCTGCTGCGATCTCGTACCCCATGCACGAAAAGCCGAATTCAAGGTCAAAGCTATTGGGGGCCTTGACCCGCCAGCCCTTGCACACTTCGCCGGGCAGGCCACCAGCTGCGGTAATGATGGTATCATTTTCCCCTGCCGCATCATTCACCGCGTGCACAACCTGTGCATATGTCGGCACGGGCGCGTTGGTGGGCGCCTGCAGTTTCGTCAGCAGGTCATCCCATTCACCAAACAGATGCCGTGCGCGCTGCATGCGTTGTGGGTCCGCCTTCCAGTCCCCCAGCAGCGCGTCGAATTCGGTTATGGTTTCCAGCGCGTCGCCTACAACCGCCAGCGCACGATGCTTGACCGCGTCAAACCGGGCCGTGTTAATGGAAATGAACCGTGCCGTCTGGCTGAATACAGTCCATGATCCGGTCGTGAAATCCTGCAGTCGCGTACCGATCGCCACGATGACATCCGCATCCCCCGCCAGTGCATTGGCCGAGGTGGAACCGATAATGCCGATCGGCCCCGCATGCGCTTCATGATAATGCGTGACGCTGCCCTTGCCCGCGATCGTTTCCACAATCGGGATGCCACGTTTTATTGCAAATGCGGCAACCGCGTCTTCCGCCAGTGAATACCGCACGCCGCCGCCTACGATCAGGAGTGGTTTCCTGGCCGTTTTCAGCAGGTCCACCGCCTGCGCCAGCCTGCGACGGTCCGGCCGGGGACGGGAAATGGCCCATACTTTTTCTTCAAAGAAGGTGACAGGATAATCAAAGGCGATTTCCTGAATATCCTGCGGCAGGGAAATAAAGGCCGGTCCACAATCACCCGGATCAAGCATTGTTGCCGTGGCCTGCGGCAGGGATGGAAGGATCTGCGCCGGGTGCATGATCCGGTCCCAGTAGCGGGTCACGGGCCGGAACGCATCATTGGCCGTTATTGTGGGATTATTGAAATGTTCAACCTGCTGCAGGACCGGATCGGGCAGGCGGGTTACGAATGTATCGCCAGCCAGCAGAAGTAAAGGCAGACGATTCGCATGCGCGGTGCCGGCGGCTGTCACCATATTCAGCGCGCCCGGCCCGATGGAGGACGCGGCGATCATGACCTGCCGTCGTCGCCGGGCCTTGGCGAAGCCCGTGGCGGCCAATGCCATGGATTGTTCATTCTGTCCGCGCCATGTGGGGAGTCTGTCCTGCACGGCTTCGAGTGCCTCGGACAGGCAACTGACATTGCCATGGCCAAAAATGCCAAAGACACCAGGAAAAAGCGGGACGCGCTGACCGTCGATTTCGGTGAACTGATTAACCAGCCATTGCACGATGGCCTGGGCTGTAGTGAGGCGGATTGTCGCCTGTGTCATTTCTGTTTCCTCCCTTGGCGGGTTGCGGTCACCATATCTAATTGCAATATACGTTGACAACACAATAAATACGCAACACTAATTGCAAATGTAAAAAAGGAAGAGAGGAGCTTGCTGATCCGGCCCGATGACTGGGAACGCCGTCCAACAGACGCAGGCGGATTGCTGGCTTGCCGGTGGTGAACGCCGCAATGCCGGGGCAGTTCACAATATTCCCATGGCTGCGTTGATGGGGCGGATGCCCGTTTTTTTGTCGGGATGCATGGAAAAGATGGTTCTGGTGCCGTCAATGCTGACGGATATGTGTTGGGCGGCAGGGCCAGAACGGGACTGATGGGCAGTTTTACCTGCGGGCGTGCATGACGTTCCGCCTGCTTCCACCGCAGAGGCGGTCAGGTCAGTCGCCGTATGTCGTGTCACAAAAATAATGAGGGCCCAATAATGTACACGAATTTCGGGTTGTTTATTGATGGCGAATGGCGTCAGGCGTCGGAAGGAAAAACCGAACCGGTCATAAGCCCGGTATCAGAAAGTCCACTTGGCGAAGTGCCCGGTGCTGGCGTGGTGGATACGCAGGCTGCCATTGACGCGGCACATATGGCGCTGGCGCGATGGTCCACCACGCCCGCCCATGATCGCGCTGAAGCCCTGCATGCCATTGCCAATGAAATGATCCGGCGCACGGAGGAAGCAGCCCGGATGATTTCCAGCGAAACTGGCAAGCCGCTGGCGCAGTCGCGTCGGGAATGGGGGCTGAGCATTGACCAGTTCCGGTGGTATGCGGAAGAAGCCCGCCGTATTTATGGGCGTATTATAGAAAGTCGCGTGCCGTCTGGCCGTTTCGAGGTCAGTCATGAACCGGTCGGCGTTGTCGCGGCGTTTACGGCATGGAACTTTCCCGCGTCCCTTCTGGCGCGCAAGATAGCGCCCGCGCTGGCGGCGGGCTGCCCGGTCATTGCCCGGCCGTCTTCCCAGACACCGGGTACCGCGATGGTCATGGTTGACTGTTGTCGGGCGGGAAACCTGCCGCCGGGTACGGTCAATCTGGTCGTGGGGTCTACGGATGCAACCTATCGGCCGATCATGGCGTCCAGGCTTGTGCGCAAGGTTTCACTGACCGGTTCCACGCGCATCGGGCAGCAGATGATCCGTGATGCAGCGGATACAATGAAAAAGGTGTCGATGGAACTGGGCGGGAATGCACCGCTGATCGTCTATGATGACGCCGATCTGGATATGGCCCTGAATACCGCGGCACAGGCGAAATTCGCCAATACCGGCCAGGTCTGCGTGGCGCCTGACCGTTTTTTCATCCACGACCGCCTGCATGATGCGTTTGTGAAGGGGTTTGTTACCCGCGCGAAGGCGATCAGGCTGGGGGACGGACTGGATGATGGCGTGGACATGGGCCCGCTCATCAACGGACACCGCCTGGCGGAAATGGAGGCCATTGTTGCCGATGCCGTGGCTGGTGGCGCAAAGGTGAATACCGGTGGTCAGCGGCCCGCGGGGTTCAATAATGGTTATTTCTATGAACCGACGGTTCTGACCGAAGTAACGGATGACATGCGCGTGATGGTGGATGAAAACTTCGGGCCGATTGCCGCGATTACCCGTTTTTCAAGTGATGACGAAGTCCTGACCCGCGCCAATGCGTCCGACATGGGGTTGGCCGCCTATGCCTTTACCCGTTCGCCCGCACGGGCGCGCCGCACGGTGGCGGAGCTGAAGGCGGGCATGGTCGGAATCAATTCCACGGCTCTTGCGGCAGCCGAGGCCCCTTTTGGGGGCACCAATTTCTCCGGCATGGGCCGGGAAGGGGGCAGCGAGGGCATTCTTGATTATCTGGATGTAAAACTGGCACAGGTGGTATTCTGACATGATCCCCAATCGCCTCAAACAGCTATGGGCCCAGGGGAAACCCACGCTCAATGGCTGGTGTTCCATCGGCAATCCCTTCACGGCCGAAATCATGGCGGCCCAGGGTTATGATTCAGTCACAATAGATGTGCAGCATGGTGCGCTTGATTACTCCAGCGTGCTGCCCATGATGCAGGCCATGCGTGCATCCGGCGTCGTGCCCATGGTCCGGGTGCCGTGGCTCGAACCCGGTGTCATCATGAAAATGCTAGACGCCGGGGCATACGGCGTGATCTGTCCCATGGTGAATACGGCGGCGCAGGCAGCTGAATTCGTAAGCTACATGCGCTATCCACCCTATGGGCAACGCAGTTTTGGTCCGACGCGCGTCTCATTCGCGGCAGGCAGCAATTATGCCAGCCAGGCCAATGACGAAATCCTGACCTTTGCCATGATCGAGACGCAGCAGGGCATGGATAACCTGACCGAAATTGCCGCAACCCCGGGACTTGACGGTATTTATGTCGGGCCTGCGGATCTGACGCTCAGCCTTGCGGGTGGACGTCTGGCTCCCGGCTTCGATCGGGAGGAACCGGAAATGATCGACAGGCTGCACGAGATCATCGCGGCCTGTCAGGACAGTGGCATTCGCGCTGCCCTGCATTGCGGCACGCCGGATTACGCCGCGCGTGCCATCGGGTGGGGTTTCAACATGACCACCGTATCGGGAGATTCCCGCCTGCTGGCTGCTGCTGCCGGGGCCAGTGTTGCGCAGTTTCGCAAGCTTGTCAGCCGTGATGGCGTGACGGTGCTGCAAGGGGGAGGAGGCTACTGATGCCCCATATACTGGTCGCAGGGCGCCTGCATTCGGCGGGTCTTGCGCTGCTCGACCGTACTCCCGGCGTGACCTATGATTATGTGGAGGAGATATCGGAGGAAAGCTATGCCCCGTTCATGGCCGATGTCGATGGCCTGATCCTGCGCACCCAGCCCCTGTCCGCAGCGACGGTGGAAAGGGCGTCACGGCTCAGGGTCGTCTCCCGGCATGGTGTGGGCTATGACGGCATTGACCTGCCCGCGCTGGACAGGCGCGACATCACCCTGTGTATCGTGGGCGACGTCAATTCGGTTTCCGTCGCTGAACATGCAATGACCCTGATACTTGCCTGTGCCAAATATCTGGTCCGCGCGGATCAGGCCGTGCGCCACGGCCAGTGGGACTGGCGTAACAGGCTCATGGCGGGCGAAGTGGGGGGCAGGCGGCTTCTGATACTGGGCTATGGCCGTACCGGGCGGCATCTTGCCACCATGGCCGCAGGCTTTGGCATGGAAATCAGGGCTTATGATCCCTATCTGTCCACCCGGGGAAAATGGCCCGCCGGTCCGGTCAGGGAAGTAGCGGACCTGCATGACGGGCTGGAATGGGCTGATATCATCTCGGTCAATGTGCCCAAGGGCGACCGGCCGCTTGTTGGTGAAGCTGAACTGCGGCGCGTCAGGTCAGGGGCGATCATCGTCAATACCGCGCGTGGTGGCATCGTGGACGAAGCCGCGCTGGCTGCGGCCATCCTTAACGGGCGTATCGCAGCTGCGGGGCTGGATGTGTTCGATCCCGAACCACCATCCGTCCACAATCCGTTAATCGGGCTGGATCAGGTCATCCTGACGCCCCACATCGCCGGACTGACCGCACAGGCGGCGGAGCGTATGGCGATCCATTGCGTACGAAATGTCCTGGATTTCTTTGCTGGCACACTTGATCCCACCCTTATCGTGAACAGGGAATTCGTCAAATGACCAAACGTAAGCTGCGTATTGGCCTGATTGGCAGCGGATTCATGGGCCGGACCCATGCCTTTGGCTATTCAACTGCATCAAAGGTATTCGACCTGCCCTTTCAGCCGGAACTGGTCTGTCTGGCCGATATTTCGGAAGAAGCTGCCGCCAGAGCGGCCGGAGCGCTGGGGTTTGCCCGCTCGACGGGTGACTGGCGGGCCCTTGTGACCGATCCCGACATAGACGTGATCAACATTACTGCCCCTAATGCCCTGCATAAGGAAATGGCACTTGCGGCAATAACGGAAGGGAAGCATGTCTACTGCGAAAAACCCTTGGCCCCCCTTGCCGCGGATGCGCGTGAAATGGCCGAAGCGGCAGAGGCAAGGGGTGTGAAAACGCAGGTTGGCTTTAATTACCTGTGCAACCCCATGTTCGCGCTGGCGCGTGACATGATCGCGGCGGGTGAACTGGGTGAAATTCGCGGGTATCGTGGCCTGCATGCGGAAGATTACATGGCGGACGCCACATCGCCCTTCACGTTCCGCCTTGACCCCGCGGGTGGCGGGGCGCTGGCCGATATTGGCAGCCACGCGCTGGCTACTGCCGAATACCTGATGGGACCGGCGGCAGGCGCGATTACACAGGTCATGGGGGACTGCGTTACGGTGATCGGATCGCGACCGGACGGGAAAGGCGGAACCCGTGCGGTGCAGGTGGACGATATAGGGCGCGCCTTCCTGCGGTTCGAAAACGGGGCGACGGGTTCGGTCGAAGGCAACTGGATCGCGACCGGGCGGACCATGCAGCATGATTTCGAGATATATGGCACGAAGGGCGCGCTGGCCTTTACCCAGCAGCGGTTTAATGAACTGCATTTCTTCTCGAGTGCTGATGCGCGGGGACGCAAGGGGTTCCGCCGTATTGAAGCCGGGCCTGATCACGCGCCCTACGGACTGTTCTGCGTGGCGCCGGGTCACCAGTTGGGATTCAATGACCTTAAGGCGATAGAAGTCGCACGATATCTGGAAGCACTGGCTGGCAATCAGCCCGAACCGTTCAATTTCCGCGCGGGCCTGCGCATCCAGACACTGGTGGAAGCCATTCATGCCTCAAGCCGGGCCGCTGCCTGGCGGGATGTACCGACGGACAGGGCGTTGCACCGGCAGGAATATCGGCAGCACGAGCAGGCGTGACGCCCACACGTCCCATCATTTCATGGAGGAATTCCCATGAACGCGTCGACACATGACAGGAAGATCCGCTACGCCGTGATCGGGTGCGGGCAGATTTCCCAGCAATCCTTTATTCCCGGTATCGAGCGGGCTGCCAATTCCACCCTGGCAGCCCTTGTGACCGGCGACATGAAAAAGGCGAAAGCCCTTGAGACCCGCTACGGTGTCCGGGTCTGGCATTATGATGAACTACCGGATCTTCTGGCGTCGGGGGATATTGACGCGGTCTATCTGGCGACGCCGAACGGGCTGCATCGGCAGTATGCGGTGCCGGTGCTGGAAGCGGGATTGCATCTTCTGCTTGAAAAACCCATGGCGACCAGTGTGGAGGATTGCGAAGCGATCCTGCAGGCCCAGCGCAGGGGGGGCGGCAGGCTTATGATCGCCTACCGCCTGCATTGTGAGCCGGGAACGGTGGAACTGGTTTCACGCTGCCGCAATGGGGATTTCGGCACCCTTGTCGGGTTCAGTTCGGTATTCGGGCAGGATGTGCCGCAGTCAAACCATCGTGCCCACGGTGGGTACTGGTCAGGCCCCGTACCGGACCTTGGCAATTACCCGATCAATGCGGTCCGCCATATGTTCGGGGCCGAACCAGTGGAGGTCACGGCCGTTGGCACGAGCACACCGGGCCGGAGCTTCAATTTTGACGATACGGTTTCGGTCGTGCTGCGGTTTGCTGATGGCCGGGTTGCCGATTTCATGGTCAGTTATGCCTGCGCACCGGTTGAAGGTCTGACCCTGTTCGGCAGCATGGGCAGCGTCAAGGTTGGGCCTTGCTATACCTTTGGTCCGTCTGTCGCCATTACCTACACCACGCTGATTGACGGAAAGGAAGACAGACATGTCCACGGCCCTGTCGAGCAGTTTGGGGGGGAAACCTTCTATTTCTCGGAATGTATCCTGCATGACCGCGATCCGGAACCCGATGGTGAAGACGGGTTGCGTGATGTCCGTATCCTGGTCGCGGTGGAGGCCGCCCTGCGTACCGGTCGCCCCCAGTCCCTGCCGCAGCTTGCTGCGCGACAGGGGATACATGAAGACCAGATCGTCATTCTGCCCCCGGTAGAGGAACCACAGGAAAGCGACCTGGTTGGCCTGATGCCACAGGCCGTTTCGTAACCCGTAACCATGCGGTCTTGAATTTATGCAAGGACAGAAATCATGATATTCACGACCTGTCCCCGGCCCCTCAATCATATCGGTATCAGCGTGCCGGATATCGACCGTGCCATTTCATGGTATGGGGAGGTTCTGGGCTATCGGCTGTTCAGTGGTCCGTTCGATCTGGTTGCCAGCCCACCGGCACTGGCGCAGTTTCAGGATGCGCTGGGAGAACGCTGTCAGCACGTGCGCATTGCGCATCTTTCAACGGGCGGGGGTGTGGGCATTGAACTGTTTCAGCCGGTTCTGCCCGGTTCCCTGTCCGGCACGACCGATATCCGTTTCGATCAGCCCGGTCCCTTTCACATATGCATAACGGACCCGGATATAGAAGGGCTGATCAACCGGATTGTTGAAACAGGAGGCGCGCAGATTTCAGAGATATGGGATGATCGCCCTCCATCCGGGATTTACAGGATGGTGTACTGCCGTGATCCGTTCGGTACCATTATCGAAATTCACACGCATTCCTATGAAATTGTACAGGGATGGCGGGCAGGGGGCAAAGTAAAGGAGCAGATGGCACCTTCCGACATATTCGAAACACAGCATGAATAAACGTATTTTGGCGCCCGTAGCGTACGTTCGGTCTTGTTCAGCAATATAATGTCGATACCTGCGGGACTGATCCATTTTTTCATAAATAAATAATTGTTCAAAAACCACAAATGGAGACAGGCGTTGAATGCATTATTCAATGTCTGTCCCATATTTTTTTATTTCGTTTTCACTCTGGTTTCGTGACTTTCTGCTTCTGGAAAAAGCCATGAAACTTTTTCCGCATCCGGTCCGGATGGAGCCATGGTGGCCGCAGCCAGCACGTTACAGGGCGCGGTCCGTGCGTCAGACAGGGATAAGGACAGGCCCGCAGGCGTGGTTTCCGGGCGAAGGCCGCCACCGCGCCGCATACTTTGCGACTGGATTCATTGAACGGCGCAGGATGTATTCCTGCGTCACTCTACCTGAACAGAACAGCAAGAACAAATGACTGTTGGAGTGGTAATGATGAAAGAACCCATAAAGAATATCATGTTTGTCCAATCGGACAGGCATGATGTGGTTTACGTGCTGCGAATATGCGCAATTGCGGCGTTGGGTGGCATCCTGTTCGGTTATGATACGGCGGTGATTTCGGGCGCGGTTGGATCGTTGCAGTCCTATTTCCACCTTTCACCGGCAGAAATCGGCTGGGCGGTCTCCAACGTGCTGCTTGGCTGTATCCTGGGGGCCGGGGTTTCTGGCTGGCTGGCGGACCGCTTTGGTCGCCGCCCCACTCTGGCCGTGTCCGCCGCACTGTTTACCGGATCGGCGATCGGAGCGGCGCTGGCGACTGGTTTTACATCCTTCGTGGTCTATCGCTTCATCGGCGGGGTCGCGGTGGGTGTGGCGTCCTCGATTTCACCCATGTACATGTCCGAAGTATCGCCAAAAGACATGCGCGGACGGGCGTTGTACATGGAACAGTTCGCCATTGTGGGTGGCCAGTTGATGGTTTTTATCGTCAACTACCTGATCGCCCGCAGCGCCAGCGAGGCATGGCTTATGAACGTGGGCTGGCGGTGGATGCTTGGATCGGAAGTCATACCGTGCATCGTATTCTGCATCGCGATTTTCTTCATGCCGGAATCCCCGCGCTGGCATGTCCTGCGTGGCCGTGATGACGATGCGATGCGGACCCTGACCCGCATTTCCAATGAACATCATGCCCGATCGGTCCTGACGGAAATCAAGGAATCGCTTGAACACAAGATCGAGACATCCGATCTGGGTCGGGCGGTCGCCTCAAAGGGGGCAAGGTGGATCATCTTCGTGGGGGCCATGGTCGCCATGCTGCAGCAGCTTACGGGCGTGAACAGCATGATGTACTATGCACCTCTGGTGCTGGGTTCGGTCAGTGGCAGCGTGCAGAACGCCCTGTTCCAGACCATATGGATCGGGGTGGCATCCGTATCGGGCGCGGTGCTGGGAAGCTGGATTATCGACCACAAGGGCCGGCTGCCGCTGTTCCGGTTCGGTTCGATCGGCATGATTATCGGGCTACTGGCCACCTCCTGGGCGCTTTATACACAGACGCATGGGTATTCCGCGCTGGTGGGCATGCTGATTTACATGCTGCTGTTCGGCCTGTCATGGGGACCGCTGACATGGGTGCTGATCGCCGAGATCTTTCCCAACCGGATCCGTGGCGTAGGCATGAGCATCGCGGTATCGGCCAACTGGGTGATGAACTTCATTGTCAGCCAGCTTTTCCCGATGATGGCGCAGAACCACAGGCTTGACGCGATGTTCCATGGCGCGCTGCCGATGTGGCTCTTTGCGCTCTTTACACTTTTCTCGTGGTGGTTCGTTGAGCGGTATGTGCCGGAAACGAAAGGCATCGCGCTGGAGAAGATCGAAAGCGTCATGCTGGCCCCAAAGCGCCGACGCGCGGCCAGCGCGCCAACGGTCCCGACAGATGGGCTGACGGATATGGTCGGCCGGAAATGAACCTGTCGGGGAAAAAGGGGAATATGGCAGATCCTGCCGCATGCCCGTTTGCGGGGACAGGTTGCGCCGGTCAGGACGGCGCGCCTGTTTCCTTTCATTCACAAGGAGAAAATTGATGCCGCTTTTACATTTTCACCTGCTGGAAGGGCGTACGGATGTTGAAATCCGAACCCTTCTCGACGCTGCCCATGAAGCCATGCTGGAAGCATTCGCCGTGCCGCGTCGTGACCGTTACCAGCTTGTATCGGAATACAAGCCGTCGCGCATGATTGTGGAGGATACGGGACTTGATATCCCGCGCACGGACAAGGTAGTGGTCGTGCAGATGTTCAGCCGCCCCCGCGGTGCTGACAAGACGGCCGAATTCTACCGCCTGCTGACTGAACGGCTGGAACAGGAATGCGGGATTGCCCCGTCTGATGTCATGATATCTGTTGTCGAAAATGAAGATGCCCACTGGTCCTTTGGCAATGGACGCGCCCAGTTTCTAACTGGTGAGCTTGGCGGGGGCAGGCCAGTTCACTGACTGGTATCCTGTCCGCACCATGGGGGTAGTATCATGCTCCCATGGTGCATGGATAGGGAGCAGAACAGTTTAGGCTCAGGACCCATTGATGTGAGAGAGGAAATCTGATTCAGGCTCTGCGAGGAGGCTGAAGATGAGTGATCTATATTGGCTGACAGACGAACAGATGGCTCTGTCTGCAGCCTTTTTTACCAAAGAGCCACGGCAGAGCGCGCGTTGACGACCGCCGCGTGCTGAGCGGCGTCATTTTTGTCAATCGGAACGGCTTGTGCTGGCGCGCTGCGCCTTGGGAATATGGGCTGCACAAGACGTTCTACAGTCGCTGGAAGCGCTGGGGCGAAATGGGTGTTTTTATGCGGATGATGGATGGCCTGTCTGCTGAAAAAGCAGAGCCCCAGACCATTATGATTGATGCGACGTACCTCAAGGCACACGGGACTATCCTGAATTTTGTGCGGTGCAGTGATAATCTGCTCGAAGAGGAGCCCCCGCATGAGCATTGATAAAGATA
>NZ_BDLU01000066.1 GCF_006538165.1 Komagataeibacter diospyri | reverse complement strand
TCCGTCAGTATGAAGCGATCCATATGGTCTTTGAAACACATCATGGCCCTTTAGAAAACTCAATTCCCAACAGCCCCCAAAAAGCTTCAAAAGAACGCCGCCTTTTTGAAAAAAGGCGGCACTCAAAACCTTTTATTTGTTTTCAAAAGATCCCTACGCCGCTTCGGCATCCTTTTCGGGAACGGCATTGGCAATTTCCATAAGCGCACGCCCAAGCTCGGTCTTTATCATGCGCTTTGCATAGGCTTCCAGCGCCGCCGCATCGATGAATCCACGACGGAAGGCCACTTCATGCGGAGAACCAACCAGTAACCCCTGACGGGACTGGATGGTCTGCACGAACTGTCCCGCCTGCATCAGGCTGTCGGGCATGCCGGCATCAAGCCATGCACAGCCGCGGCCCAGCCGCTGGACATGCAGGTCGCCATTTTGCAGGTAAATCCGGTTCAGGTCGGTAATTTCCAGTTCCCCACGCGGCGAAGGCTTCAGGCTGCAGGCATATTCGCGCACACGCCCGTCATAGAAATACAGCCCCGTTACAGCCCAGTTCGACAGCGGGTGCGTGGGCTTTTCCACAATATCCAGCGCATGCCCGTCTGGGGCGAAACTGACCACGCCATAACGTTCGGGATCACGTACTTCATAGGCAAAGACCGTGGCCCCGGTTGGCCGGTTGGCCGCGGCGCGCAACTGTTTGCCCAGATGGTCGGCAAAAATCAGGTTATCACCCAGTATCAGGCCACATGGCGAATCATCCAGCCAGTCATCGGCAATGATGAAGGCCTGCGCGATGCCATCGGGTGAAGGCTGCTCGCGATAGGTGAAGGTTACCCCCAGATCCGATCCATCCCCCAGAAGGCGGCGGAACAGTGGCAGGTCCGCTGGCGTCGAGATGATCATGATATCGCGTATCCCCGCCAGCATGAGCGTGGACAGCGGATAGAAAATCATCGGCTTGTCATAAACCGGCAGCAACTGCTTGCTGACTGCCTGCGTCATGGGATGCAGGCGCGTACCCGAACCACCAGCCAGAAGAATGCCCTTGACCGGTTTCGTTGTAGTATTCTCGCTCATGCTGCTGTTCCCATCTTGTCACCCGCGTGGCCAAGGCGTTCCCCGCTGTAACGGGCGGCCCGAATGCTTTCCCACCATTCCCGGTTATCCAGGTACCACTGCACCGTGCGGCGGATGCCATGTTCAAAATCATGGCGCGCACGCCAGCCCAGTGCCTGTTCCGCATGGGTCGGGTCGATTTCATAACGGAAGTCATGTCCCGGCCGGTCGGTCACATGGCGTATCAGGCGCGCATGCGGGCCTGCCGGATTGGGACGCAGTTCATCAAGTATTGCGCAGATTGCTTCCACCACCTGCATGTTGGTACGCGGCTGTCGCGCGCCAATGGCATAGGTTTCACCCGGCTGTCCCTGTTCCACCGCGCGAACCAGCGCCTCGGCATGGTCTTCGACAAACAACCAGTCGCGTACATTCTGTCCCGTGCCGTAAACCGGCAGTTCCCGGCCCTCGATCGCATTGATCGTCACCAGGGGGATCAGTTTTTCAGGAAAATGCCACGGCCCGTAATTATTGGTGGTGTTGGTGACAAATGTCGGCAGGCCATAAGTATGGTACCATGCCCGCACCAGATGGTCGGATGATGCCTTGCTGGCCGAATACGGACTACGCGGGTCATAGGGGGTCTGTTCGGTAAAGGGCGGGTCACCCGGACGTAACGCACCAAAGACTTCATCAGTCGAGATATGGTGAAAACGGAATGATTTCCGCCGCCCCTCATCCTGTCGCATCCACCACGCCCGCGCAGCCTCAAGCAATGTATAGGTACCAACTATATTTGTGCTGACAAATGTGCCGGGTCCGTCAATGGAACGGTCCACATGGCTTTCCGCTGCCAGGTGCATGACGGCATCGGGGGCGAAATCGTCAAATACCCGCGCCATGGCGGCAGCGTCCGTAATATTTGCAACTTCCAGCCTGTAACGCCCGCTTGCCGTGGCGTCTTCCGTTGCCCTTATACTTGCGGCATATGTCAGGGCATCGACATTGAGGACATCATGCGAGGTCTGGGCAATCAGGTGCCTTACTACCGCGGAACCGATAAACCCGCAGCCTCCCGTTATCAGTATGCGCATTTCCTACTTCCTTCCCCCGTAACATGGCCGTACGCCCCCATGACTTTTCACAACGGGAAAAAAGCCGATCGTTCCACGCATTGAAGCCGGACAGGAATACTGTAACAACCATGTATAACCACAATCAGATTACGACAGTCTAATGGGCGGTCTGTGTCATAAATATGGAGAACGGTGCCTTAATGAGACAAAAAACAGTATTGAGGCAGAATAACACGATTTCCTGAATACAGGGGGTCAGGCCGCACCGCGCACTGCAATCATGGCGTCACGTGCTTCGACCCGCTGCATGACCCTGCGGCCAAAACGCTGCGAAGGGCGTTCAACCAGGTGATAACAGACCGCACCCACAAGCAGGCACAACCCGAATATTGCAAAAGTCACCGCAAGCCCCGGCACGAAGCCAAGATGACGCAGCCATTCGCCCATACCCCATGATATGATGCCAATAATCAGGTAATGCGTCAGGTAAAACGAAAATGATATACGCCCCAGCCAGATGACCGGCCCCGAACGCAACAGCGCATCCACCCCGCCGCGCTGGTAGGCCAGCCCGAAAACAAGTGCCGTAAACCCGAAAACATCCAGAACCGGCACAACCGGAAAGAACAGTGTCGCCGCAATAAACGCGACAGCCGCCAATGTAATGGATGATGCATGCCGTTCCATGCTGTCGGGCAGCATATGATAGGCGCGGTACAGCAATATTCCCGCAGAAAAGCAAAAGAACATGCGAATGGCGCCAAATGTGCCTGTCGGGTTGTTATTGGCATGATGGCAGACAAACAGCACCGCAACCAGCACCCCAAGGCTGGCCACGCACAATGCAAGCGCATGGCGCGGGGATACAATACGCATCGCCCCCATGGCCAGCAGCGGGAACAGGAGATACCCCAGCACCTCCGCACTCAGGGTCCATGACACGATGTTCCATTCCCCCAGCTTCAGCACGGTCCAGCTCTGGACCAGCAGCAGGGTCTGCACAAACCCTGGCAGGGACAGGTTATGTGCGCGATAGGCGAAGGCCGGATCGGTATAATAACGCTGCATGGCTACATAACCGGGCGAAAGCAGCACAAGCGGCACCATGGCCAGCAGCACGAATGTATTGAGTGGATAGACCCGGAAGAAGCGGACAATAAAAAAGTCCCGGATAACATGCCACCGCAGGACAGCGAACTGCCCTTCATGCACATGCATGAGGATAAAGCCCGACAGCACGAAAAACAGGTCCACGCCCCGAAAGCCGTTAAACAGGAACAGCGAATGCAGCATCCATGGCTGGTGCAGGATATCGGCAGCCAGACCATAGAAATGGGTCATGAAAACCCATAACGCCGCAACTCCACGTACGCCGGTCAGGCTGGGGATGGAACGGGCCTTGGGCATGTTATCCCCCTAATTACATGTATCTTGTCAGGTTTTAGAAAAACCGCTCGTCGATCGTCACCACATCACCGGGCAGCAGGACGGTCGCACGTGATATGCGGCCTTCATGTGCGGGGGTATCAAGGTCTTCATGCCGTACATCGGTCGCACGGTTGGTCACGGCGCGATAGGTAAAGCCACCCGCCAGTGCGACAGCGGTCAGCATGGTCATACCCGGCTGATAGGGATACTGGCCGGGGTGGTTGACCTCGCCCAGGATATAGATCGGCCTGTACTGCGCGACTTCCACCGATACGCTGGGCTGGGTCAGGATACCCTTCTGTTCAAGGCTGGTGGAAATGCGCTGGGCCAGATCACGTGGCTCGGCCCCTGCCGCATGCACCGTACCCAGCAGCGGGAAATCGATATTTCCATTGTCACTTACGGTAAACGTGTTGCTCAGTTGCGGGTCGTTATAGGTAATGACACGCACCTGATCGCCCGGACCAAGATGGTAGGCCCGGGTATCGACCGCTTCAAAGGACTGCTCCCGCGCCGAGGCGCAGCAGCTCAGGGCAAGCAGGGCCGTGACGCCGGCTGCCTGCATCATCATGGGCCGACACGTGTTCCGTATCATTGCAAACATGGTCACTCCCAAATCATTCAATGTGGTTTTCCTTCGCTTTCGCCCGTGCGGCCAGCCTTCGTCAGCCGGAAAAGGAAAAGCCCAACAGTATTGTATTGCTCGTAAACGTGGAAAGACGCCCCGGGATGTTCAGATAATTCACGTTCCCGCCCGATGTGGCGTTATTGACATAGTTGTAGGTAAGGGACGCACGTACGTGACGGTCGATGTTCCAGAAAACAGATCCGCCAAAATGGATCTGTTTCTGCAGGCGGCTCCCTTCCAGGCTGGACGTGGCGGAACCCGTGGTGACCGTCATGCTGGACTGCGATGCGCTTTCCCCATATTCGGCATAGGCGCGGAGGAACACGTTATGCCGCAGTTCATGATCCCATTGCATCCGCACGTCGGTTACGACCTGATTGCGGGCGAACGGGGTTTCCGGGTCGCTCAGGTGGCGTGCCGCCGTCAGGGTGACGGTATCGATGCGGCGCGGCATCCATGACACATTGACCTCAAACGTGGGGGTCGTGACCGAAGGGCTGCGGCCGCTGCTGAAACTGCGTGTTTCCCCGCCAACCAGCAGGCGGTACTGCCACACCTGCCCGCTACGGAAATCTACACCACCGAAACCTGCCCCATCGGCATAGTTGTTGACCGATGCCTCCGGTGCGGAATCATACTGTGCCGCGGACCCGCGAAAAACGATGACAGCCGCATTCCCGCGCGAAAATTCATAGCGCGAGGTCAGCGACCCTGTTTCAGTCTTGTGACTGATGGTGCCGTAATCAATGGAAATCGGCCCCGGCGCCGTCCCGAAGGAGAAGTCCTGATAATCGAATGCCGGGATCAGGCTGAAACGGCCAAACATCTTGGTATAGGTCAGTCGTCCGTCATTGACCTGATAGGGCACGGGATAGACCACGCCATACACGCCCAGATTGGTCGCGGACAGGTGGTACTGATAGTGGGAATAGGCCATGCTGAGCGTGTCGTGGCCCAGGTTGAGCGTCCCGCCGATATTGCCGTGCCAGTTGGTGTAACTGGCGATCGACTGCGTGGGATAACGATGGTCATCCATACCTACCGACGCCCCCAGCGCGTGACGCCGCCAGCGTGAATTGACGCTGACATTGGCCGAAGTCTGTACTACGGGGCTGCCCGACCCCGGGATACCCAGCGTGTTGGAATTATAACCCACGTTTTCCGACGCGCTGGGCCGTAGCAGCCAGCTACCCAGGCCAATGCCGTCCGTCTGCTGGCCCATCATCTGCCGGGTTACGACCGACCCGGTCATATCCGTGGAATAACCGGGAATATCAGACGGGAAAAGCTGCTGGATCAACTGCGCATGCGCACCGTGCGCATGCAGACCGATCCCCAGCACCACCACCCCGACCGGTCCCCGCGACAGGCAGCGCCATACCCTGGCACCATCCTGCAACCGCCCTACCTTCATACCTTACCCTAACCTGTAATCGTAAGACGGGGATTGCCCCCCGCACGCTGGATAAATCGGTGAGCCATGTCACGCAGTCCCGGGTCCAGCCGGTATGCAGCGACAGCCATCGCCAGCCCCGCCATGGTGGCGGCGCATGCGGAAGCTATCAGATTCATGGGAATCAACAGACTCACAATCAGCGCCCCTGTCATTATCAACACCCCCGGCACAAGTCGCCAAGTCTGCTGTGACAGGCAATCCGACAACAGGTAAAGAGCAATTAAATTAATCGTGACCCGCAACGTCCAGGCCGCGGCGGCCCCCGGCAGGCCCCACCATTTTATCATGACCCACAGCACGCAGAAAAAGGGCAGGATCTCCACCATCGAGACCTTGGCCGTGATATGGGGCCGCCCCTGCCCCTGCAGCAACCCATACGGCAGGAAGGCAATACCGTTGGTCCATGCCCCGAACATCAGGATTTCAGCCACGGGGCGCGAAACATCGGCAAAGCTCCCACCAACCCACATATGCAGGAACGCCCCCGAAAACAGGATGCCCGGCGCGCAGATCATGCCAAACCCGTAGGTCAGCGACGCGGTGGCCCGCCGGGTCAGGTCGACCGCCTCCCCCCTGTCAGCGCGCGACAGGCGCGGGAACAGCGTGCGGGCCAGCGCCGTCGCCACAACCTGCGAACGCATGGCAAGGTTCATCGGCACGGTGTACTGCCCCACCGATGTCACCCCCAGCGTCGCACCGATGATAAGCTGGTTGGACGTATCCAGCAGCGGGTTTATCAGGCTGGAAATACTGACCCATGATCCGTAGCCCAGCAGGCGCTTGAGCCATTTCACGTCAAAATCCATTGGCCGGATCGGCCATTCCAGCACCATGACCACGCAATAGGCCAGCCCGATCATGGCCAGCCGTGACAGCACGATGGAGGGAAGGACAACCGTAAGTTGCGGACCGAAAAAATGGATGCAGATCAGCGGAATGATCTGCCCCGCCATGGTGGTGCTGGAATTGAGCATGTTGGACAGCAGGAAGCGTTCACGCGATTCCAGCGCCCCCGTCGCCACGCCATTGACCATGCCCAGTGGCAGCATGACCGCCATCCAGGGATAGGCGTGGCGCGTTTCCGCCAGCAGGTCGGGCGGGATACGCACGAAATGCAGCAGAACCATGTCCCCGATCGGATACAGGATCAGCCCCCCCAGCGCCCCCAGGCCAAGATTGCTGTAGAACGCCGTCATCAGCACGGGCGAACGCTCACGCGCCGTGGCGTGCCCCAGCTGCGCCAGCGCATTGGCCGATGCGCGTGACAGCCCGAAATCCAGAAACCCCAGATACCCCAGCAGGATCCACGAAATCGCAACAATGCCGTACCGGTCCGTGCCAATAAGGTGAAGGTAGAACGGCACGGTGCCCAGCGAGACGATGATCGGGAAAATGGAACCGAATACGTTGAACAGGAAATTGGTGGAAAATTTGCTCTGCGCCATCACTCCGCCCCTGCTGTCGCCATGACGGATCGTGGCCCCGCCTGACCCAGAACCTGTTGATAGAGGCGCACATATTCCTGCGCGACACTGTTCCAGTCGTAACGGCTGGCCACTTCCATATTACGCGCCCGCAATGCATCCGCCGTATCGGGCAGGGATGCGGCCAGTGCCTCCACTTCCCGCGCGCCGGGGGCAAGGTTGTCAGGATCGACCATGACGCCTGCCGCTCCCTGCTGCATGAGCCGGGCAAAGGGTGTGATGTTGCTCAGGATCGGGACCAGCCCTGCGGACATTGCCTCCACCGCCGCAAGGCCAAATCCCTCATGCGCGGACAGACAGCCAAAGAAGCTTGCCTCCCCCATCAGGTCACGTAGGGCGGCATCCGACGGGCCTGACACGATACGCAGGGCATCCGTAATGCCACATGCCTGTGCCTGCCGCTGCAGATCGGCCACCGTCAGGTTGGAATCCTGCCCCGCAACGATCAGTTTCCAGTCCGGACTTTCGCGCCGCAGCAGGGCGACAAGCTGGAACAGGAGCTTGAGCCGCTTGTGCACGGCAAAACGCCCGAAGGCGAGGATGGTGCGCCCCGGCGCATGGGATGCCGCATCACGGAAGCGCGTCTGGTTGATGCCGTTTTCAATCGTCTGCAACCGTCCCGCCGCCACGGTACGGAACAGGTCGGCATCACTGTAGCTGCATGCGACAATGCGTTTATATGCCCGCACGGAAACCGGCGTGATGGTGCGGAACCATATTTCCTTGATCCGCCGCAACGCACCGGTATGGAAAAAACCGCCATGGGTGGACGCGATCATGGTCTTGCGGTGGAACGGCCATGTCCATGCCAGAAAATCGAAAAAGAAATCGATCGCATGGACATGCAGCAGGTCAAACGTCCCGATATGCCGCAGCACCTGTGGCGCCAGCGGATAGCGGGTCGAACCCCGCCACGGAATGCGGATGACCGGTATGCCATCGACCATGTCACGATGCGCAAGCCTGCCCGGGCGCCCGAATACACTGTCGAGCGTCAGGACCTGCGCATCAATGCCCATATCCTGTCTCTGGCTGCGGGCAAGGTTGAGCAGTGAATCCTCCAGCCCACCGACAGAGGGACTGAACTGGCGACAGATATGCAGAACTTTCAAGATTTCGTCCCCCTGTTGTTCATTTCTCGTCAAAACGGCTCAGGATCTTGATGTCCCGGTTGCCGTAGCTGTAGCCCATCACGTCCATGGCGTTATCTTCCACCATGGTGGCCACCACGCCCGCCACTGGCGCGCCATATCCCTCCAGCCGTTCCAGGCAGGCCATGACGGCGCGCTGCGCAGTGCTTTTCCAGCGGCAGACAAAAATGACCTGATCGGCCATGTTGGCGTGCACCAGCGCGTCACTCAGTCCCAGCAGTGGTGGGCAATCGATGATGACCAGTTCATACGACCGCTTCAGTTCCGTCAGTATCGCGCGCAGGCGCCGGATTTCGACGGGGCTGAAGGCATGCTGCATCGTGCGGCCTGCGGGAATGTAGTCAAAACCGGTATCGGGGTCGGTGCGGATGACGTCGGCCACCGGCACCCCTGTCGTCACAAGATCACTCATGCCCAGTGAGGGACGGCCCGTCGTGGCATCGGCCAGGTACTGGTCCAGCATGCCCCGACGGTGGTCGGCATCGATCACCAGTACCTTCTGCCCGCCCCGCCGTGCCACTGTCGCCATCCACAGCGCCAGCGTGCTCTTGCCTTCTTCCGGTCCGGCAGAGGTAATGGCAAGGCACATCGGCTGCCCCGCTTCATGCACCCGCATGGACAACTGCATGACAAGACTGCGTACCGCCTCGGTCGCGCGGGAATACGGGTGGTCGATCACATGCCGTCGCACGGCCTGTTCCGTCCGTCCCCCCACCTTGGGCACGACCGCCAGCAGTGGCAGCGGAACGGCGGCACGCAGGCGTTCGATTTCGGTAAAACCCGCGGCAAAGTAATCACGCAGCAGGACAGCCCCCGCCCCGGCCGCCAACGCCACGGCCATCAGCCCCAGACCGATTTTCTTGCGGTTGGGAAAGCTGGGCACATCAGGGGCGGAGGCGTGCGAGACGACAGCGATGGGCGGCTGCAGCAGGGCTGCGCGGTCCACCACTTCCTTGGCGTGCTCCAGAAAGGTTTCATACACGGCGCGTGCGCTCTGCGCTTCCTGGTCCAGCGTGCGGTACTCCGCCTGCGGAGCACTCTGCCCGCCTGCCTTCTGGCGCAGCAGGTCCAGGTTTTCATTCAGGCGCTGGACTTCGGCGCGGGCGGAAATCTGGTCTTCGCGGATGGTGCTCAGGGCCGCCTGCGTCTCGGCTTCCAGGCTGGCGCGGGTCGTTGCGATCTGCTGGTCCAGCGCGCGCAGGCGCGGGTGCTGCGGACCATAGGTGGCCGCTTCCTCCTGCCGTGTGCTCTGCAACTGCATGAGCGCATTGGCCGTAGCCACCAGAATGGGTTCCTGCGACAGGGCAACCGCCGCACGCGCATCCCCCCTTGCGGCCGCATCACGCAGCGCGTCGGCACGGGCCTGCGCTGCGGCCAGCCGCCCTTCCGCCTGACTGAGGTTGGCGGAGGTGTCGGCAATCTGGCGTTCGATCAGCGGCGTGCTGGTACTGCCCTCGGTGGTATTGGTCAGGCCATGGGCATTATCAAAGGCATTGGCCTTCTGCACCGCATCCAGCCACCGCTGCCGCAGGGCGGCCGTCCGGTTGTCCAGCCATGTCGCCACATGATTGATGTCCGCCGTCTGCCGCGCCAGCGCGATGCGCTGGTAATTCGTGACCACGGCATTGGCCAGGGCCGCCGCACGCAGGGGATTGCCATCAACCACGTTGATATCAAGGATCTGCGTGCGGGGTTCCGGTGTTATGGTCAGGTTGTTGAGGAAGGCGTCTTCCTCATGCTCACGCTGCACCTGCGGGTCAACCGGCGTGCTGGCATGGCACAGGAACCCCAGCCCCATGTGGCACAACCGGTCGCGCATGCCCACATGGGCTGCGGCGGCCGGTGGCGGCAGTTCCGCCAGGACGGCGGCAGCGACATCACGCGAATGGATCATCGCGGCTTCGGTCGACACCAGTTCATCATCTGGCGGGGCCAGGTTCTGCTGCTGCCCGTTGGGGGCCAGCGGGTCCTGCTGCGCGCGCCCCGACACCACGACGGTCGTGGTCGCGGTATAGCGCGGCTTGAGCGTCAGCATGACCGCCCCGCCCGTGACCAGCACACCCAGAACGGTCAGCGCGAACAGCATCCTGTGCCGCAGGAATGCCCGTATTGTCTGACGGATGACAAGGCCCACATCGTGCGCTGTCCATGACATTGAAGTGGCCCGCCCCTGTATGGAAACGTAATTCATGCTGTTTATCCGGCAAGTTTCCGCGAAATGGACGACGAGGACCGATGCAACAGCCTGCGCCGCAAATAAACGAGGACATGAAACCCGAATACAGGCAGTCCCAGCAGGTAACGCCGCCACAGCCTGCGCGGTTCACGCACCAGCCGCACAAGCCATTCCAGCCCCATGTTCGCCACCCATCGGGGGGGACGGCGCACACGTCCGGCCGCATGGTCAACCAGTGCGCCCGCCGTAATGATGACACCGGTGGAAAGGTGATCCATATTGTCATACAGCCAGCGTTCCTGTCGGGGCATGCCCATGGTCAGCAGGATGATGTCAGGTTGCGTCGCCCGCAGGCGTTCAAGCAGCAGCGTGGATTCACGCGATCCGGGTGTCGGGTCAAAAAAGCCATGCTGCGTGCCCACCGTGTGCACGCCATACCTGTCGGAAAAGGCTTTTGCCGCCCTTTCCACCACATCCGGCTTCCCCCCGATCCAGAACACCGATGCATCCCGCCCCAACTGCGACAGGGCCGCCCCGATCCATTCGGGTGGCGTGGTGCGTGGCAGGTGACGCCCCGTCAGCATGATGCCCGCAAGCTGCACACCCGCCCCGTCACAGAACGCAATGTCGGCACGTCGGAACAGCGTGCGCAGCCATGGCTGTTTTTGCGAAACCACCGCCATATGGGCGTTGGCGTTGACGACTGTCATTTTCTGTCCCGCCCGAACTGCATTCACCACGCGCTGGACAATGTCCGTACGCGATATGTCGTGCAGCGGCAGGCCCATGACATCGACAATCGTGTCGTCCACTGCGATTCCTGTATTTGCGTTCATTTGAATACACCGTTCATCATCATGAAAATTGAGGAATTCAGAACGCATTCCGACTGAAAATCTCGCGCTTTATGGTCAGGAAAATGATCTTGATATCCAGCCAGATCGACCATGCGCGTATGTATTCCAGGTCCAGTACCACACGGCGGCGCAGGTCATCACGCGTGACCAGTTCCCCCCGCGATCCATTGATCTGCGCCCAGCCGGTAATGCCGGGCTGCACACGGTGACGGGCGACATATTCCTCCATCGCCTCATGCAGCAGTTGTCCGCCCGCACGCGTCTGCGGTGCATGAGGACGTGGACCGACAAGCGACATCTCACCGCGCAGCACATTGAAAAGCTGCGGCAGTTCATCAATGCTCAGCCGTCGTATCCATCTGCCAACACGGGTTACGCGCGGGTCGGTGCGCGACGTCTGGCGCGCGGCGTCCATATCCGACATATCCGTGTACATGGAGCGGAACTTGAATACGTTGAAGTAACGGTTGTTGAACCCCTGCCGTGGCTGACAGAACAGCACGGGACCACGGGAATCCAGCTTGATCGCCAGTGCGACAAGCCCCAGCACCGGGGCCAGCGCCACAAGCAGCAGCATGCTGGCGGTCAGATCGAACGCGCGTTTTTCCAGCATGTCCCATTCACTTAACGGACGGCGCTGCAATACGGTCAGGGAAAACGGTCCGAAGCGTTCAACCGGCCAGCCGTGACAGTCCTCCGTCATAAGCGATGGCACGACATAAACATCCGCCAGCACGCCACGCAGGCGCCACAATATGTCCATGACATGCTGCTGCCCGCCCTCGGCCGGGGAAAAGCATATGATGACTGCATCAATGTCATCCTCCCGCGCATGCGCGACCAGCTGTTCTATCGTGCCGTCAACATTGCTGCCCTGATCGTCAAAAATCCCGACGAGGCGGAACATGCGCTGCATGCGGGTATTGATGCGGGTGGCCATCTGCGCCGCCTCCCCGCCCGAACCGATGATCGCCACCTTGCGCGCCAGGCGACGGGTCACCGTGCGCGTATGCACGATATATGTGCCCACACACCGTTCCAGCATCAGCGCAATCACCACAAAGGCCAGCCATTCCGCCCCCATGCGCAACGTAACGGCAGGCGGCCATGACAGCATGAGCAGAACGGTGCAGAAAATCACCTCGCCGAACACGACAGGCAACAGCAGGTAGCGGATCTGACACGACACCCGCGTCAGGTCGGGAATATCCAGAAGCGGAATATTCTTGGGGAACAGAAAAAACGCCCCCGCCGCCATGATATTGGCCAGCAGAAGGGCGCCAGACAGTTCATCAGGTGTGTCATAAATACGCTGCCACGTAATACATGCCATGATGGCAAGGCATACGGACATGGCATCCGACACGACCACCGCCTGTGTCAGAACGGGATGACGGTAGGCGAAGCTGTCATCCCCGGTGCGCGCCGTATGAACCCGTCGGGGGATGCTGTCGATCCCGGCAGATAGCGACGACAGGTCCGTTTCATCATTTTTCAAGTGCCTGAGTGCCTCGCTCATTTTGAAACATCTCCTGTCGGCGCGGAATGCAACCTGACGCCACGTAAGGCTTCGCCTGCCATTTTCCGCACTGCACAATCGAGTGCGAAATGATCCTCATCTGTTGTTGTTTTTTACAGTGCCCGGAATGCCCGGTTATCCTGACCGGGATGTTCCGGGTATTTTAGGGCAAAAATATGTCATGACACAAATACATGGAAAGAATTTCCCACTCATATTTTATTCATGACAGCCGCATATTTTTTACAAGTACGTTATTATAACGTAACGATATGAACGCATATCCGGAAACATGGACTGTTCAATAAAAAAGCCGGTAGCCACATGCGTGAAACCCTTACTGCGACCTTCACGCATGGACCGACACTTTATCTTACTGCCGACCGTAAGTGTCCTCAAAGCGGACGATATCGTCTTCACCCAGATATGGACCCGACTGGACCTCGATCAGGGTCAGGGGGATACGCCCCGGGTTTTCCAGCCGGTGCATACACCCTAACGGCAGATAGACACTTTCGTTTTCCTGTAACATAAGTTTTTCTTCATTCCGCGTGACGATTGCGGTCCCACTGACCACAACCCAGTGTTCCGCCCGGTGAAAATGCTTCTGCAGCGACAGCTTCTGGCCCGGATACACCACGATCCGCTTGACCTGGAACCGTTCACCCTGAATCAGCCCTTCGTAAAAACCCCATGGCCGGTAACAACGATTGTGAATTTCGGCTTCCGCCCTGTTGGTCGTCCTGAGATGTGACACAAGAGCGGAAACATCCTGCGCGTAATCACGATGAATCGCGAGAACCGCATCAGATGTCACCACCAGCACGATATCCGTAAGCCCCGCCACGGCCGTCAGCATCCCTTCGCTGCGCACGTAACAGTTATGGGACTGTTTCAGTACGACATCGCCTACCACCACATTCCCGCTGGCGTCCTTGTCCCCCAGTTCCCATAACGCATTCCAGTTCCCGACATCCGACCAGCCCAGATCAGCGGGAATGACCACGGCGCGGTCCGTGCGCTCCATGACCGCGTAATCAATGCTGACATTGGGAGAACGCAGGAAGGCTGTGGTTTCCAGCCTGCGGAAAGTCAGGTCGTTTTCACTGTTGAGCAATGCCTGCCGCACGTTTTCCAGTACGTCGGGTTCATGCCGTTTCAGTTCTGCCAGCATGACGGATGCCGGGGCAAGGAACATGCCCGAATTCCACAGATATCCCCCTTCATTCAACATTTCGGTCGCACGCAGATGGTCAGGTTTTTCAATAAAGCGGGCGACCCGGTACACGCTGTCATCAGGGTGATCGGGATACAGGGGCACGCCAAGGCGTATATAGCCGTACCCCGTCTCAGGCACGTCGGGTTTCATGCCGAATGTGACGATATAGCCCTCGCGCGCCACGACTGATGCTTTTTCCAGAATTGCAGGCAGGCGCTCGGGATACCGAAAAACGGCATCGGCGGCCATGATCCACAGAAGGGTTTCGGGATCATCCTGTGCCGCCAGCAGGGCTGCGGCCGCAATCGCTGCCGCCGTATTGCGCACGGCGGGTTCCAGGATGATACGCCCGTCCTCGCACCCGTTTTCGCGCAACTGTTCCGCGACAAGAAAACGGTGCGCGTTATTACAGACGACAATCGGCGGCGCGAACGCCGTCCCCGTGGCGCGTTGCAATGTTTCGCCGATCATTGTCTGGCTGGATGCCAGTGCCCAGAACTGCTTGGGGTGGCTGGCACGCGAAACGGGCCACAGCCGCGTTCCCGTCCCACCGGACAGGATAACGGGCGTAATGGTCCGGTTACGGGGTTCAGGCACAGATACGGTTACATCCGTTGCTGTCATAAACGTCATGATCGTGACTCCGTCCTGCGTGTTTCATGCTGCACGTATCCGCTGTTTCCCGAAGGGAACAGAACCGGTCATGGCGGACATTGATGTTGCGAATGCACTTAGCGGAAATTTTTTTGTCAAGAATGTGGTGCTCAAACATATTTTCGTCGTGATCATGCCCTTGTGTAGCATCCGCATGACATCTTCCGGGTTACGGAACATGCGCATCTTATTACTTTTGTTTTTATTCAACCCGCTTTGAAAAGCTTTAGATTCCGGCCTGTTACGGACAACAGGCCGTGATACGAAATCAGGGAGGTCCAGGTGCGAATTGCTATGATTGGTGGAGGCTACGTTGGGTTGGTCTCCGGTACATGTTTTGCTGAATTTGGCACCGACGTTGCCATTGTTGAAACCAACCCGGACCGCCTGACCGCCCTGCGTGAAGGGCGTATCCCGATTTATGAACCCGGCCTGGACCGCCTGGTTGAAGAAAACGTGGAAGCAGGGCGCCTGACCTTTGGTGACGACATTGCCGCCGCGGTCAAGGGAGCGGATGCGGTGTTCGTGGCGGTGGGCACGCCATCGCGCCGGGGCGATGGACAGGCGGATACAAGTTATGTCTACGCCGCCGTAGAACAGATCGCGCGCGTGGCGGACGGCTACACCGTCATTGTCACCAAATCGACCGTGCCCGTTGGTACGGGGCGCGAAATTGCGCGTATCGTGCGCGAAACGCGTCCGGACCTGGATTTCGATATTGCATCGAATCCGGAATTCCTGCGTGAAGGCAACGCAATTCAGGATTTCATGCGCCCTGACCGTGTCATTATTGGCACTGACCAATATAAACCTGAGGGTACGGAACGAGCACAGAACATATTGCGCAAGCTGTACAGGCCGCTCTACCTGCTGGAAACGCCCATTGTCTTTACAGGACTGGAGACGGCGGAACTGATAAAATATTCCGCCAATTCGTTCCTCGCGATGAAAATCACCTTTATCAATGAAATCTCGGACCTGTGTGAAAAGGTTGGCGCCAATGTCAACGACGTGGCGCGCTCCATCGGGCTGGATGGACGTATTGGCAAGAAGTTCCTGCACCCCAGCCCCGGCTTTGGTGGGTCCTGTTTTCCTAAGGATACACGCGCACTGACGGCAATCGGGCGCAATGCGGGATCACCCGTACGGCTGATCGAAACCACGGTTGCGGTCAATGATCAGCGCATGAAGGATATGGGTGAACGTATCATCGCCTTTGCCGATGGGGATGTACGGGGGCTTACGATCGGAGTGCTGGGACTGACTTTCAAGCCTGAAACCGATGACATGCGCGAGGCGGCGTCCATTACCGTTCTCGACATGCTGGACAAGGGGGGGGCGCATATCCGTGCGTTTGATCCCGCCGGCATGACAACTGCCCGCCCCGTGCTGCCACACTCCGTTACCTACTGCACGGATGCACTGGACGCGGCGAAAGGTGTCGATATTCTTGTGGTGCTGACGGAATGGAATGAATTCCGCTCACTTGCCCCGGAAAAGCTGGCGCGGGAAATGAAGGGCCGCAAGATTGCGGACCTGCGCAATATCTGGGACCCCAAAACCATAAAGGATGCGGGGTTCAAATATATCTCCCTCGGGCGGCCGGACGCGGTTCAGCCGCGCTAACCACAGCACAAAATCCGGACCATGCATGCGCATGGTCCGGATGCTTATTGCGACATTTTCCAGAAAATGCTCGAAAACGGATTATTGATAAAAACAAAAATTTTCGGGTACTGCCTTTTCAAAAAAAACGGTACCCGGGAACTTTATTTCTCATCAATGAACTATTTGAACACCATACCGGACATCAGGAATGGCATAACCTGCGCCTGAGTGCAGCCGCCACCTGCCGGATCATGGCAGGCAGGAATGCCGGTCGCCGCATGATACGCCGGAAAATCGCCCCTACTGCCCCTGAACGCAGCGCCACGGACACAAAATAGGAATCATCCAGACGCTGCAGTCCCGCCGCACGCTGGTGCAGCAGGTCCACCAGTTCGGGATTGTCCCGGATACGTGGATCCCGCGCCAATGCCAGCGCGGTATCGTGCATGTCACGATAGGCAATGACCGTACGCGACATGCCCGATGCACGTCCACTGACACTGCCCTGCCGCTGTGTATAAAGATACGTGGCATGATCGATCAGGAAAAACCTGCCGCCAGCCATAAGGAAGGCGATCATAAGCAGGAAATCCTCCCCATGCCGCACCACCGGATCATAACGTATGCCATGGGCAAGCATGAATTCCCGCCGGAAAACAGGCTTGAGCAGCCCCCAGTCAAATCCGTCCCCGCCCGAGCGGTTATGGGCAATGTAATCACGCAGGCCAACAGGATTACGCGGCACCTGCCCCGCCCCCATCGCGCGGCCCGTCACCTGGCCTGCCATGGCGTCATAATAGGCCAGATCATCCGCCACCGCGTCACAATCCCCGACTGCGGCACGTGCCATCAGCACTTCCAGCCTGTCGGGAGCAAAGGCATCATCCGCATCAAGAAAGGCGATCCAGTCGCCCCGTGCGGCACCCAGCCCCACATTGCGCGCAACCGATGGTCCCCCGTTATACGGCGTGGACATGACGCGGATACTATCATGCGCACGCGCCAGCCTGTGCAGCAGATCTGGCGTGCTATCGGTGGAACAGTCATCCACTACGATGATTTCCATCGGCGCATGCGTCTGTTCCAACGCGGAACTGACGGCACGCATGATGAAGGCCTGTGCATTATAGGTGGTAATGACCAGACTGACGGACATGGGAACGTTCATGGGATGCGTCCTGTCATACTGTCGTAAATGTTTTCCAGTGTTGCCGCCCAGCGGGCGACGTCATGCTTCTGCGCCACGAAAACCGGCCCGGCCGCAGACATACGTGCTGCCAGATCATCATCACGCAACAGGTCCAGCAGGCGCGCGGCCAGCGTCGTGACATCCCCTTCGGCAAAGGCGAAGCCTGTCGTGCCATCAATAATGCCCTCCGTCGCACCACCCCGCGCCGATGTTACGACCGGGACTCCACTGGCCTGGGCTTCCAGCAGGACCAGGCCCATGCCTTCCGCATCACCATTGGCGGCGGTGACACTGGGCAGACAGAAAACACGGGCCTGTTCCAGCAGCGGCTGCATTTCGGCTGCTGAATACCGGCCGTAAAACGAAACACCATCCATTCCCGTGGCAAGGCTGGTCAGCATCGGGCGTTCGGGGCCGTCCCCCGCAATGACCAGTTGCGCATCGGGCATTTGCGCACGAACGGTGCGAAAGGCATCGATCAGGTAGCGACAGCCCTTTTTTTCCACCAGCCTGCCTGCGAACAGGATAACCGGCGCCCGCCGGGCAACCGGCTGGCCGGTCGGATGAAAGCGACGGACATCAATCCCGATGGGACAGACATGGATACGCTGTTCGGGCAGGCCCGCACGCAGCGCGGCCTCACGTATGCTGTGGGATACCGCTACGAAACTGACCTGTGGCACGGTAGCCAGCTGTTTCAGCCTGCCGGGATAGGCACGCCATCGCCGTCCCCCGCCACCTGCGGCGAACCAGTGCATATGGGTCGTGATATCCGATCCATGCAATGTGACCAGCAGCGGCACATGCAATGCCCGCGCCACGGACCATGCCTCCACGCCGTCAAAACCGAAATGGGCGTGCACCAGATCCGGATTTACCGCGCGCGCCAGTTTCATCATACCCGGCACGGGGCGTTCCAGGTAACGCGATCCCATGCCGATCAGGCGCTGGAACAACGTGGGCGGCCCATCATGCAGCGCCCGGATGGCCATGCCGTCCAGCGGCAGCTGCCCTATCGTCCGCTCCCCGATCAGCACGGGGCGCCAGCGTATCAGGGCACGGGCCTGATCGCGCACGAATGTTTCCGACCATGGCAGGATCTGCGTTCGGTATATTGCCACACAGGGCCTGGATGCACCAGGCGTCCCTTCCTGTGCCATCATTTTCATGCCGCAACGGCCTGCGCGGGGACGGTCTGGGTCTGGGTTACGCCGTGGCCATGCCCGCGACGACACGCACGATCGGTACGCGAGGATTCCCGGCCATAACGCCGCACCAGCGGTGCAAGCAGTACGCCCAGTACAAGGTCCTTGTACATGGCGCGATTGCCGAAGGTCCAGAATGAACGTTCACTATACCCCCCTTCGCGCACCAGTCTCACAAAGGCTGCGATGCGGCGTGGCAGGCTGCTGCCGGAACAGATTTCGGCGCGCGTGGTATAAAGTCGCTCCAGTTCGCGCCATGCTTCGGCTGCAGTACGCGCACGGGCGCGCAGCGTTTCAGACCAGGATGCCGTCTGGGCCAGATCGGCAAACATGTTGCTGTCCTGCACCGTCATGCGTGCAAGGTAGCGGTAGGTATCAGCCCGATCTTCCAGCCGGTAACGCCAGCGATCCACAAAGGTGGGTTTGGTCCGCTTGCCCGACCCCACCGTATTGCCACCATGCAGCCGGTATTCCGTCAGTTCGTCATCCAGATAGACAATGGTGCCAATACCGGATGCGACAAGGAAAAAAAACAGGTCATGGCCCATTTCCTTGCCCGGGTTGTAATGGTCCCCCATGCGTGCCCACAGGGCTGCCGAAGGTTTCAGGTCCGCGCGGAATGTCTGCATGAAACCATAGGAAAAACACCACGGCTGCAATGTCAGCGGACGCGAAACGGGGGGAACGGGCGGGGTTGCATAAAAAGGCGATATGGGCACGCGCCGTTCATTCACCAGATGCGCGTTATGAAAGACCATCATGACGTCAGGGTCGTTCATGAATGCCTGCCGCACACGTTCCAGGTTATCGCTTTTCCAGAAATCATCCTGATCGCAAAAGGAAATCAGATCCCCTGAACTCAGGCTGACCGCATGCATGAAATTACCCTTGTAGCCAAGGCGTTGCGCATTGCGGTGAATCTGCACCGGAAAGGGTGCCGTACGGGCGAAATCGGCCACGATATCCAGCGTGGCATCAGTCGAACCGTCATCCGTCACGACCAGTTCGGCAGGCAGGCACGTCTGTGCCGCCAGACTGTCCAGCTGTTCGCGGATATGGGCCGACCCGTTATAGGTTGCCATGACAACCGAAATGCGTGGTCCGTTATCACCTGCCTCAGTCATGTTCTCGCTCTTTCCTAATACTTTGCACAGGGACAGGCCTGCATTCAGACACGCGTGTCGGGATAGGCTTCGGGGGTCAGGATACGCTGCACGATTTCAGGCCAGCTATGGGCATCAAGTTCGATCACGTCCGATGACTGCAGGGCGGCATCAATCGCGCGCCCGATGGATTGCGCATCCCCCGGCCTGTAACCATACCGGCCAGCCGTGTCATTCAGTGCAAAATCGGGACAGACGGCGGGAATACCAAACAGCGCGAACTGCCGCAGTTTCAGGGACGTATCCAGCAGGTAACGGGGCGTATTCGCGTCACGATACGGGGCGACGCCAAAACTGGCATGCTGGAGATAGGACAGCGTGCGTTCAAACGCCATTTCGGGATGAATGATGATATTGGGCGCATCCAGCCCATCCGCCGCATGGCCCGCACCTATGATATGGAAATCGATATCCGGCCTGATCTGTGCCGCGATCTGGAAAAAGGTCCGGTCAAACAGCATTGACCCGATCGAAACACAACTGATCCGACCGGGCGTATAGGGATTGGGATAGTTTTTTTCGGCAATGCCACGATCAATGCCATGTGGTGCAAAAACGGCTGAACGCGCATGGGGCAGGCGTTCAAGCAGATAGCGCGAGGGCATGCGCACCGTGTCGATCATGTCGAAATTTCGCACGAAATCATTCTTGATGGTATCCGCACATCCCACGACTTCCAGGTCATCGGACATCAGATAAATAATGCGGGCCGACGGATTAAGTTTCCTGACATCGGAAATAAATATCGGCGCCATACCGGATTCAATAAAGACAGTATCAGCACGTCGTATCCATTTTCGCGCAATGGCGGGCAGCATCTGGCGGTACAGCCAGAACATCCCCCGCTCTACCGGCGCCAGCACCGCACGCCGCATGTTGAACGGATGCCATTTCATGCGCCACAGATAGCATTCCACACCGTCCACCGTTTCCACCTGATTGGCACGGTCCGCAAGGCTGGCGCGCGTATCCCCACGCCGCAGCGACAGCGAACTCAACCCGATGGACAGGAACGCGGTAGGCCCACGGCGGGCCATCTCCGCTGCGATGAAATGGACACTGGCCTTGCGCAAACTCCTGAAATCATGGACGGAAATAAACAGGGAGCGCGTCATGGAATTATGGTCTCCTGCCGTGCGCCACGTTGGCGGCAGGCCGCATGCGCATGGCGCGCGGCCCCTGGGTTCATATCGATCGCGCAAAAACATCCGGACCGTCACGCAGCCCGTTTCACGCCGTGCCAAATCCACAGTGTGATTGCGGCAAGATCATGACATGATCGTGCCGCGATAAAGGCGGCGGCACAAAGAATTGTGTAGGCACATTTTGCATGTTTTCTACATTTATATTCTGATACGCTGTGTCCGCCATAACAGAATCACTGTATTGCCTGCATCACGCCATGCCATTCATGCACCGGGGGAACCGACGATGTCGTCTGTGACGGAAACTTCGGGAACGGAACGAAATTATCTGCACCAGCTGACATCCCTGCGTGGCGTTGCGTGCCTTGTCGTACTGTTCGGTCATGCCATACAGGTTTTCCGTTACCAGAACCCGCAACGTACGGGATCACAGGCAGCAATGCATGACATTGTGACCTACGCATTCAATGCGGAAGCGGCGGTGGTACTGTTTTTTGTACTCAGCGGGTGCGTCCTGTCGCTGTCACTACGCAAATACACGCATCTGACAGGCCGGATTGTTGGCAGTTTCTATGTCAAGCGTGTGTTCCGGATCTATCCGCTGCTGTGGTTTTCAATCGGGCTGGCCATCGCCAGCATGGTTGTTGCGCGCGGATGGGTCAGTGATGGTGTATTTGTCGGCTGGCTGTCGCGTAATCTGCAGACACCGGTGTCCATCCGCAACACCATCATGTCGGTTGCGGGCGTTTTCACCCGTTATAATGGACCGATGTGGTCGTTGCGGGTGGAACTCATGTATTCCGTGGCCTTTCCGTTCCTGTTCTGGCTGGTGCGTGCGCCACGGCTACGGGTGGTTACACTGGCGGGCCTTGCCGCAATCGCCCTGCTGCCCCTGCCGCATGAAGTGGGTACGGTCTTTGCACTCTCGTTTGGTGTCGGCGCCCTGATCCCGCTGCTGCCGACAGCCCTTTCCCCCCGGCATGGACTTTATGCGCTGCTGGCGCTGGTTGTGCTGCTGTATGACCGTTACGGTCTTGTGGCGATGGGACTGAACGTACCTGAACGTATTCCTGACATGATTGAAACGGTCGCGGCTTTTGTGCTGATCCGTGACCTTTATGCATCGGGGCGGCAGTATCGCGTGCTTCTCAGCAGGCCGGTCATCGCCATCGGGGAATTGTCCTATGGCATTTACCTGCTGCACCTGCCCATCATGTTGATGGTGTTCAGCATAATGGGACATGCCATGGGGGCGTCCACCCTTCTGTCGCATCCGTCACTGACCCAGGCGGGGCTGGGGATCGTGACCGTCATGCTGACCACGGCACTGGCAGCCATAACCTATAATATACTGGAACTGCCCCTGCATAATCTGGGACGGCGACTGGGTAATGCCCTGCTTGTACGGCCTGCCCGTCCGGTGTCCCCATCACAGGATGCAGATAGGCATGCGTCACGCATCTGATACGGGAAGCATCATGTCCGCTACAGCGCATGTTCACCTGCCCCATCGGTCCATGACCAGCGCGCCCGCCCTGTCACGGGTGGATGGCATATCATGGCTGGTGGTGGCGGGGGCGATTTTCAACCTTGTCCTGTGCTTCATCAACACACGTCATGTCATCACGATCCGCAGTTCGGAAATCGTATTGTGCGAACTGGCCATCATCTTTCTGGCGTTTATCGAGGTGCGCAACACGATTTCCCCTGCCGTGGTGCGTATTACGGGAGTCATGATCTGTTTCGAGATCGGGGCCAAGCTGATCAACCCCCGTCTGGACATGAAGATCCTGCATGATCTGGCCATTGCCTATGTATTCTACCAACTGGGCACCCGTTCCACCCTGCGGTCTGGTGAGCGTACCATGTGGGTGATGATGGCCATGATCATGTTCGTTGGCTTTTTTGAACTGCTGTTCACCAACCTGTTCGGCACGATATTCGATGTCTGGACCTATTACGTGAACAAGGGTGTCATCAGCAGCAGCACTGTCAATTACAGCAATACGAACCTGTTTATCAGCGGAAACCGGGGGGCTGCCGCGTCCCGTACGTTTTTCCAGTCCATATTCGGATCGCACCGCGTGTCGTCGCTGTTTCTGGAACCGGATTCACTGGGCAATTTCTCGGCCATCGGGTTTGCGTGGTGCCTTAGCACAAACCTTGGCTCCCGGTTGCGGCATGCGTTCCTGTTCTTTCTGTCGGGGTTGTGTTTCGTGCTGGCTGATTCGCGCTTTGCCTCGGGCTGCGCGCTGGGCATGATCCTGTTGCGCATGACACCGCTTTACCGTTCACGCTTCGTGGTGTTCGCCATGCCGGTTACCGTGATGATGGGCCTGATGCTGCAGGGCGCGAATCACGAGATGCCCGGTATCCTGCCCTCCATCATTGGGGACAATTTTTCCGGCCGACTGCTGTTTTCCGGGCGATTGCTGGATTACTGGAACCTGCCGCAATGGTTCGCGATGGCGCCGTCGCAGGTGTACACGGCCGATACGGGCTATGCCTATATCATCAACAACCTTGGCCTGCCGCTGACGCTGTTCCTGCTGGCGCTGTTTACCCTGCATCCTGCACGCACCGAAGCAGCCGTGTCGATGAAAGCGATGATCTCGCTTTATTTTTCCACATCCCTGTGCATCGGCGCATCGGTCTTCACCATCAAGACGGCGGCGTTGCTGTGGTTCCTGTACGGCACGACCAACAGCGTCGTTGCACCATCGGAACCAGAAGTCAGGGAAAAGGTGCCTGAACGCCTGAAATCATTCCGTTTCAACCGGTTTTCACCCGCAGCGGAGCATATCGCATGACATTACCCCGTTTCCCCCGCTTATGCCGCTGGCTTTGTGGCTGCATGGTCGCAGTCCCCCTTACGCTTTCCGTCCATGGACAGGCGGATGCGCAGACATATCGTGGCGTAAACCTTGCGGGGGCTGCCTATTCCTCCTCCAAGCTGCCGGGCCGTTACGGGTATGACTACCTTTATCCCAAGTCTGCGGAGGTGGATTATTTTACCGCACAGGGCATGAACACATTCCGCCTGTCGGTATTGTGGGAACGTCTTCAGCCGACCCTGAACGGCGCGCTGGATGAAAAGGAACTGCAGCGCGTACAGCAATTCATTGCCTATGCGCAGGGCAAGGGTGCCACAACAGTGCTCGATATCCATGATTACGGGCGCTATCGCGGGCAGGAAATCGGGTCCACAGCCGTGCCGGATACGGCCTTTGCCGATTTATGGTCGCGGCTGGCACAGGCGCTGGGCAATAACCCGCATGTCCTGTTTGGTCTGATGAACGAACCACAGCAGCATTCGGCCGAGGCATGGAAAAACTCGGTACAGGCCGCGATTGACGCCATCCGCAAGGCCGGAAGCCATAATACCATCCTCGTGCCCGGCATTGGCTGGGACAGCGCACAGGGTTTCCCGAAACTGAATGGCGATGCGCTGGGGCAGTTACACGATCCCGATAACCGTCTGGTTTATGAAGTGCATGAATACTTTGACCCTGATGCATCGGGCACCAAACCGGCATGCATTTCACAAGACCAGGCCCTTGGGCGGCTCAAACCCTTTACCGACTGGCTACACGCCCACAAGGCGCACGGTTTCCTGGGAGAATTCGGGGTCAGCCGCCAGCCGGAATGTGTCGCCCTGCTCAATCCCATCCTGTCCCACCTGCGTGAAAATGCAGATGTATGGGATGGATGGACCTATTGGGCGGCTGGGCCGCTATGGGGCAATTACATGTTTACGCTTGAACCCGACCACGGTCAGGATCGCCCCCAGATGACGGCCATTAAGCCTTTCCTAAGCCAGACAAAGCAATAACGCGGATATCAGCCACCACCGCACGGACAGGAGAACAGGGGATCCCATGGAAATACAGACATTTAACATCGCGGGCATGATTCTGCTTACCCCACCGCGTTTTGGTGATGAACGTGGTTATTTTTCGGAAACGTTCAACGCGGCCCGCATGAAGGAAATTGGCATTCCCGGCCCCTTTGTGCAGGACAATCACAGTCTGTCACGCCAGCGCGGCGTGGTACGCGGACTGCATTGCCAGCTTTCCCCCCACGCGCAGGGCAAGCTGGTCCGCTGCACCCGTGGCAGCATATGGGATGTAGGCGTGGATATCCGTACGGGATCACCCACCTTCGGCCAGTGGGTGGGAGCTACCTTATCCGAGGAAAACGGGTCGCAGTTATGGATCCCGGCCGGCTTCCTGCACGGTTTCTGCACATTAAGCGACAATGCCGAGGTGCAGTACAAATGCACCGATTTCTGGGATCGTGACTGCGAACGATCCGTGCGCTGGGATGATCCGCTGCTGGCGATCGACTGGCCCGTTGCGGAAAAAGACGCGATCCTGTCTGAAAAGGATGCTGGGGCCCTTCCCTTCTCCAATGTTGATGACTGGTTTCATATATAAAAGGCAGCACAAAAAAATTTATTTTATCAATAGGTTGCTTTCAAAAAAATCTCCAGGGGTGGCATGTAAATGCCCGACCTTCCCCGTTTCATATGAAAGAAGAAGCAGCACGTGATGCATACGCAATCGATTCTGGTAACCGGGGGACATGGCCAGCTTGCAACGGCGTTATCCAACCATGACGGCGTGGTGCGGGTCGGGCGACCGGATTTCGATTTTGACCGGCCCGATACGATTGATGCCGTTATCAGGGCGCATAACCCGTCCGTGGTCGTGAATGCCGCGGCATGGACAGCCGTGGATGCTGCGGAAACAGATGTGGAAGGGGCACAGCGCGCCAACCATACCGGCCCCGCACGTATGGCGGCGGTATGTCGTGAACTGGGTATTCCGCTAATCCATGTTTCCACCGATTATGTCTTCAGCGGGAATAAAGGCAGTCCCTACGTGGAAACGGATCCGGTTGATCCCCGCTCGGTCTATGGGCGGACCAAGGCGGAAGGTGAACAGGCGGTGCTGCTGGCGCAGCCTGACAGCATCATCCTGCGCACGGCATGGGTCTATTCCCCCTATAATCGCAACTTCGTCCGCACAATGGTCGATGCCGCAACCAAACGACCAACCCTGCGGGTTGTCAGTGACCAGATTGGCAACCCGACCAGCGCGGATGCACTGGCGGATGTCATCATGCATATCATCAGACAGATCCGCGATACCGGATGGAAAGCGGAGTATGCCGGGATCTATCATGCAACCGGACAGGGTCAGGCAAGCTGGTACGAACTGGCCTGCACGGCAGTAAATGCCGCGGCAAGCCACGGCAACCCGCAGCCGGTCATGGAAGCCATTACCACAGCCGACTGGCCGACACCGGCACGCCGGCCGCCAGATGCGCGACTTGACTGCACACGCCTGCAACAGGTGTTCGGCTGTGCGCCCGGCCCGTGGGAACCTGAGGTCAAGCGCGTTGTGGAAAAACTTCTGTCACAACCAGCATAAGCATGCCCTTACGGGGCGCCGCACACCTGTCGCAGCCGTTCGGCCGCACGCAGCATGGCGGCACGGTACAGTTGCCGCCGTGATATGGCACCGGGAAAACGGCTGAGTTCACGCCGTAATGTACTGCCGCGCATAAAGTAATGGCGCACGAAATGTGTCTGCCGCAGCAGGCTTGCAATATACCTTTTCTGGTCCAGGACAGGATGCAGGAAGGTATGCCCGCTTTGTGGCAGTACAAGGCCCGTGGACAGTATTGGCGGAAACCAGGAATAGCGCGAAACATCACCATAACGCGCAAGCGGGATGAAGGTCAGGTCCGCCGCCGCCACTTCGGATGCGACAAAGGCTTCCCCCAAGGGCCAGAAACCCGTTTCATCCATATTGGCTGACATCGCACGCCGCCGCTGCGCCAGATGGTTCAGGGCACGACGGGAAAAAAACGAAATACAGTTCAATGATGCCCGCAACTGTCCCGCAGGATAAATACCTGTATGGAAGCGATGCCAGTACCATGCCGGTCCTGCATCAAGGGGATGGGATATGAAATCCGCCTCATCCGCAATCATGTCAGCCAGCAGACGCGTTCCATTCCCGGCGATACAGGCGTCATATTCCACGAAAAGGTAATAATCATAGTCCGGAATCTGGGCCTGCACCTGATAATGGGTGTAATCGGCGTTCCACCATAGCAGACTGCCCTTTTCAAACCGGTTGGCAAATCCTAATGCCAGCATTTCTGCATTACATGTGCGCAGCACCCGGTCATATGGAATGGTTCCCGCAAAACCATTTGTTTCATCAATGGAAATAAAAATATCAGCTTCAGGAAATGTCGATTGCAACCGTTGCAGCTGCAGTTGCACGAAGCTGTCCCATGTATAGGTTTTCAATACAACCGCACATTTTTTTTCTGCAATCACGTCAGTCATCCCGCATCACTGGATTACATCATTCACAAAATAAAAACCGATCATTTTACTTAATTGTCGAATATGTCATTCGGGTAGGAACGATCCGTAAATCATGAAATTGCATGAATTCCCTATATTATTTTAAAATATCATATATTCCATACGCGCATAGTAATCACATAAACGTGTAGTAAATAATATACTAATATTTGCATTGAATGTGCATGAATTATCTGCTTTTAACGTAAATGGCCAACGTGACACGCCACCTCCCCTGATATCTGCCAGACATCATGATCAGGTCATCTGTTTGACGAAACCGGAATACAGAAATGTCCTATACGGAAATATCCTTCATACGTTCAAATATTCCGAAAATAAGCCAGTTGGCCGATGGCATTATCGCAATGGAAAACTCTGGCATCTATACCAATTACGGGCCAATAAACCAGAGATTCGAAAAACGTCTGGTTGAACAGATGTTCAGTGGCGTGGGCCATTGCGTCACGGTATGCAACGCCACGATCGGATTGATGATGGCGCTGAAATACGCAACACGACACAAGGATACCCGTGTGGCGCGTTATGTTCTCATGCCATCCTTTACTTTCGCAGCCGCGGCCCATGCTGTATTATGGGCAGGCTTTACACCCCTGTTCTGCGATATCGACCCTACGGACTGGATGGCGTCCCATGCGGCGGAAAATGAATTACTGCATGAATATGGTGAACAGATTGCAGCAATATTTCCCTACGCCACATTCGGGAACGCAACCGATATCAACCATTATACGGAACTGGAAAAACAGACAGGTATTCCCGTTGTCATAGATGCGGCTGCATCCCTTGGAGCACATGACGCACTGGGACAGGGATTTGGAACCGGTTCGCCGCATGCCATCATATGTTCCCTTCATGCAACAAAAACAATGGGGATCGGGGAAGGTGGTTTCATTTACGCCAATAACCCCGACATGATCGAAGCCCTGCGGGCCATGGGCAATTTTGGCTTTGGCCAGATCCGCCATGCCACGATGCCCGGTCTTAATTCCAAGCTACCCGAAATCGGTGCATTGCTTGCCCTGTCGGGACTGGACCATCTGGAAAGCGTCGTTGAAAAGAAGTGCCGTATAGAACAGATGTATTACGACCTTCTGCCCGGTTTTGGCTTCCAGCGGCAGCGTGGCGCACGCATGTCCTATCAGTTCCTGCCAGTACGCCTGCCGCCACAATATGCACCACACCGCAGTGCGATACTTGCCCGCATGAAAGAAAAGCGGATCGGTACATCAACCTATTTTTCACCCCATCTGTATGAACAGAGCTATTTTGTCACCCATTGCAGGGCAGGTGACCTGCAGGCAACCAATGCACTTGCATCTTCCATTGTGTCCCTGCCCTTATGGCATGAAATGACGCCGGAAATGGTACGTTACGTGTGCCAGGAATTCATGAACGCCTGCAACGCTACAGATATGTAAGCCCCCGTTCCTTATCACCTATGGAAAACGGATACATGCAGCCATGTCCACAGATACAACAACGCCCGTCCTTATTGTCGGTGGTGGCCCCGCCGCCATTGCCGTCCTGCTTGCTGCATCACGCATAGGCGAACTGCCACGCCTGCTGGATGAAGGCCTGACGCTGGTTGAGCGGGGGCCGCATATCGGTTCGGGCATGCTGGGGCGCTATGTCATCAATTCCGACAGTGCGGCGGAAACATTCGTTGATGCGATAACGGACAATCCGGTGCCCGAACTGGCGCGCCTGACCTACCATCCACTGGTGGCAATGATACGCAGCCGGGGCAGGCTCCCATTGCCGTTACGTGTTGTCGCGGATTTTCTGGATATGGTGGGGCAGGTACTGACAACCCTCATCACGGCCCATCCAGCATCACGGATACTGACCGGATGGCAACTGAAAAGCCTGCACCAGAACGTGGAAGGTAAATGGCGGGGTTACCTTATCTCCAGCGATGGGGCACATACGCAACACGTCATCGCCAACAAGGTCGTACTGGCAATGGGCGCACACCAGCCGGAACAGCGGCTGCATGATGAAGTAGTGGGGGATAGTCCCCTATTGCCCCGCCATGCAGGCAGGGTCATGCAGTCCGACGCCCTGCTGTCCCCCGATGGCATCGCCAGATTACGCACCATGACGGCAGAACAGGAAAATCCCAGGATTGCCGTGATCGGGGGTGCCAGCAGTGCGTTGTCTGCCGCACGCGTCATAATGCGTGACATGGCGGACCGACTCGTGCCAGGCAACCTGACACTACTGCACAAATCCCGCCTGAAACTGTTTTACCGTACGGCGGAAGAAGCCGTGGCTGATGGATATACGGAATTCCATGAAGATGATATCTGCCCGGTCAGCCAGTTTGTTTACCGCTTTGGCGGCCTGCGTTATGATTCGCGTAATCTGGCCATGCAGTTGATGGGCATTGCCAATGCCCCGCCCGAACCCCGCCTGCGTGATGTGCAGATAACGGACGATAATCATGCGGAAGTACAGGCCATTGTTGATAATGCCGATGCCATTATCGCCTGCTTTGGCTACCGCCCCCGCCGTATCACCATAATGGATGCGTATGACCGTCCGATTGCCCTGTCTGCCGATGCACCCGATGGCTGCCTGACCGGTGCGGAATGCGGTATCCTGGATGCAACGGGAAAGGAAATTCCGGGCCTGTTTGGCCTGGGCCTGGCATCGGGGTTCCGTCCCACAGGGGCGATGGGGGGCGAAGCCAGTTTCCGTGGTCAGGTCAATAGCCTGTGGCTATGGCAGACCGCCATTGGGGAAAAGATCCTGCATCATCTCCTGCCCCCCGAAACGCCACTACTTGTCCCGGCGCCACGTCTGCGTGCCCCTGTTCTGGAACCTGCACGTGGACATCTTCACCCCTGAATGCCCTTTTACAAAGTATACCTACTACTTCCTGCGCAATCAGAACATGCGGGACATTTTTATTGTCCCGCCATGCCCATATTATCAGAGACTGTCTGAAACACCCTGCATATCATAAGGACGTTTCTGGGAAATATTCTTTCAAAAACCATCGCGAAACGCTGCCTTAACAACGGCGGCATCCATGAACTTTTGCTTTGTATTATGCCCGCACAGTCAGTCAGGTCAGGGTATTGAACGTACCCGCCTTGAGGGCCGTTTCGATTTCTTCCAGTGATCGCCCGCGCGTTTCGGGCACATAACGCCAGACAAAAACAAAAGCGAGCAGATTGATCGCGGCATACATCCAGAACGTGCCTGCTGCCCCCAGCGCCTGCACCAGTGACAGCGTGGTCAGCGAAATCAGCAGGTCCGCTGTCCAGTGTGTCGCCGCGACAAGGCTCATACCTTTGCTGCGGCACGACAGGGGGTAGACCTCCGCCCCCACCAGCCATATGGCGACAGACAGGCTGCCCACATTGAATATTGCATAACTGACCACTGCCGCTGCCGTTATCCATGTATTGATGCCATGGGTTGACCCGATGGCAAACATTGTGCCCAGTACCATGAGGGAGACAACCGCACCGGGAATAAGCCGCAGCAGCAGCCTCCGCCGCCCCCATGCATCAACCGCCCAACTGCCAAACGCAGTGGACAGCACCATGGCGACCCCGATGGCAATGGAGGTCAGCAGGGCGGACGCCTGCCCAAAGCCAACGCCTGCAAAAATGGTGGGGGCATAATACAACACCGCGTTAATTCCGGTAATCTGGCAGAATAACGCCACCCCGACCGATGCGATTACTGCCGGGCGCACCCATGGTTGCAGCAATGCGGACCATGGTGCCTGCTCATCATGCATCGCGACAATGGAATCCAGTTCGATCCGCGCGGCCTGCGGGTCACGCCGCAGGCGCTGCAGTACTTCGAACGCGCCTTCAAGGTTTCCTTTCATGGCCAGCCAGCGCGGACTGCGTGGCAGGACCGACATACCGACAAACAGGATGATGGCAGGCACGATGCCAAGCCCGAACATAAGCCGCCATGACTGGTGTCGGCACAGATACCCCGCAATGAAGGAAACAAGGATACCGCACACAACCGCAAGCTGGAACAGGACCACCATCTGCCCGCGTTTTTCACGTGGGGCGATTTCCGCAATATAGACCGGCACGATCTGCGAACACATGCCCACCGCCATCCCCAGGATGAAGCGCGCGCAGACCAGCACCGCCACCCCGGGTGCCAGCGACGCAACCAGAGTGCCGACAATGAACACAAGGGCCGCGAACATGATCATGTAACGCCGCCCCAGCCGGTCCGACAGCGGGGCCGCCACAAGACAGCCCCCCAGCGCACCGGCCACGATGGCGGATGTCACGACCTGCTGTCCCAGCGTGCCCAGGGTAAAATCAGTGGTAATCTGCAGCAGTGCTGCGGAAATTATACCGGTATCGTAACCGAACAGTAACCCACCCGTTGCGGCCACACCCGCAATGAGGTTCACAATACCGGATCCAGGGGTCGTCTGCCTGTCATGCGCCATTATTATGCGTTCTTTCCAGCTTGCCCTTCAGGCTTATTTCAGGGGAATGCGCACCACCAGCCATGGCCGCTCTTCCATGTCGTGACCGTCATGGAATACGGGTAGCCGCCCCCACTGGCCTACCGTCAGCCACAGGGCGCCATCTTTCAGGGTCAGTCCATCCGGGGCGACCAGGCGCGGGTCATGCGCGACAACGGACAGATGACCATCAGCCGTGCGGCGCAGCACGGCGTGACGTTCGATGTCCGTCAGATACAGGGTATTATCCGGGCCTGTGGCCATGCCATCGACCACCGCATCTTCCCCCTCGTCCTGCACGGCGCGTTCCAGTTGCGCAGACTTGACGGCGGGGTCGGACAGCAGGGCCGTGGGTGCGCTGTAAAGCCTGCGGCTGGACAGGGGCTGCCAGTACAGGCGGCTTGAATCCGTGCTCAGCGTCACGCCATCAATGCCCCCCTGCCCCATGGCCGGGTGCGCCATGTCATAACGCAGCATCTGTCCGTCCAGTTCCATGGCGAAGCCTGGTTCCGCACGGGTCGAAGGAGCGTTTTCCAGCACGCGCCGCGCGTGCCCGGTGGCGATATCGACCACGATGATCGCCGGATGGTCCATAAGCGATGTATCACTGACATAGGCCGTGCCCTGCGCGCCATGCGTCATGTCCACACGCACGTCATTGACATGGCTGTCGGACCGCGTGGCACCCGCGCCCAGCGGTATGGTCGCCACGATCTGCCCGGTATGCCCATCCAGCCCGATCAGCGCCGGGGCGGCCTGTGCTGTCTGTCCGGCAACGATCCCTTCATCCACGATCCACAACCGACCGGTTGCATCCACCGTCATCCCAAGAGGGGAGACAAAACGCGCCTGCGTTGCCGCATCGGGAAAGGGAACAGCCTTGCCTTTCTCCAGTACACCCAGACGCGGTCCCTTATGGTCGGCAGCACTGCGCGGAAAGGCCAGCACGATGCGCCCATCGGGCAGGGTTGCGATGCCCGACGGCTGCATGTCGTAAAAGCGCGCGACAACGCCAATATTCCCCGATGGGGCCGCGCCATGGTCCACACTGTCGCGGGCAACCGCCGCCACGGGGGGCAGAAGCCCCAGCATGGTGGCCGCACATACGGGATATAATGCCTTGTGAAATAAACCTGTCTTCATAATGCTCTCCGTTCCCCCCCTGTTCATGACGATATGGTCGGCATGGTCATTATAGGCCTATAACAGCCTTTTACCCGATCGGGACATGCCACAGGCATGACAGCATGCCCATTCAGGCAGACCGCACGTCCATTGTGGAACGAAGGGCAGGATAAAGCCTGCGGTAGAACGCCAGTGGCGCGGCATAGGCGTGAGTCAGGTCAGGATCGGGAACCAGCGTTTCCGCACGCGGCTGTGGCAGGCAGACGGTATCCACCGCCTCCCCCGTGACGGCCATGCGGGCCAGGCGGGCGGCGCCGAATGCGCCCCCCTGTTCCCCATGCGCCAGACGGTGCAGCGACAGGCCCGTGACGCTGGACAGAATGGAAACCCATGTGCGGCTGTTGGACCCGCCGCCAATAACATCGGCCTGCGTCACGATTGAACCGGCATCCGCCAGCGCATCCACCACGTCGCGAAAGGAAAAGGCGACACCTTCAAGCACGGCCTGCGTCATGTCCGCGCGCGTAGTGCCGGGGGACAGGCCGGCAAACATGCCGCGAATACGGCCGTCATTATGGGGGGTCCGCTCCCCCGACAGGTAGGGCAGGAAAACAACGGGCGACGGACGCGTGATGCGCGCGGGCAGTTCCGCCAGCAGATCGCACTCCGCCATGCCGGTCGTACGCGCCCACCACGCAAGCGAGGACGCAGCCGACAGCGTCACCCCCATCTGGTGCCATGTCTCGGGCACGGCATGACAGAAAGCATGGATGCCCCCCTGTGGATGCGGCCGAAACCGGTCGGTTGTCACCCACAATACGCCCGACGTACCCAGCGACAGGAAAGACGACCCGGCCCTGACCGCCCCCAGTCCCACCGCACCCGCAGCATTATCTCCGGCGCCCCCCGCCATGACCGGGCGTGTATTCATGCCCCAGCGTCGGGCAAGGGTTTCATGCAGCATGCCCGCGGGTGCCGTGCCTTCCACCAGCGCGGGCAGGTTGTCACGCCGCAGGCCGGTTGCCGCCAGCGCATCATCGGACCAGCAGCGATGGCCGACATCCAGCCACAGCGAACCCGCCGCATCCGACATGTCCTCGATCATGTCGCCGGTCATGCGATAACGCAGCCATGCCTTGGGCAGCAGGACATGACGGGTCGCGGCAAAGACCTCCGGTTCATGTTCCGCCACCCATATCAGCTTGGGCGCGGTAAAACCCGGCATGGCGATATTACCACATATTTCACGACTTTTTGGAAACCGGCGCTCGAATTCCGCGCATTGCGCCGCGGCGCGCACATCATTCCACAGGATGCACGGACGCAGCACATCGCCATCCCGCCCCAGCAGGACCGCACCATGCTGCTGACCGGACAGGCCCATGCCCGTAACCTGTGCCATTTCTCCGGGATGGGCCGCCGCCAGCGCGTCCATAACCCCCAGCAGGGCCGTCCACCAGTCCTGTGGCGCCTGTTCATTCCATCCCGGGTGCGGGGAACTGACACGCAGCGGATAGGAATGGCTGCCTATGACATGCTGGTGGCTATCGACCAGAACGGCCTTGAGGGCGGAGGTGCCCAGATCAATTCCGACAAACATTATTATTATTCCCATGCCGTCACTGGTTTTCCAGTCCGGCTATTCTTGCTTTGCCGCTTTGTTATGTCCCAAGTGAATACACATCGGGGATGGCATGGCAAGTATGGGTGGGACACCTTCTGGTGACCTGCAATCACAGAAATTTTTCCGTCATTTCGATATATTACAGAACATTACTGGCAGAACAGGAACAGTATCCGCCATCATTCCAAATTCAAAACCATTACCTGTAGAACAGGACCGTTTCCGTGCTTCCGTGAAAGAACCTGCACTTCATAAGGGGGATCTGAAGTGAATAATTGAATATAGTGTCCGGGGAAACTCCACCTGTTTGAAAAAAGGCGATACCCAAAAGCTTTTATTACTTCCCCAATAGGCTGTTTTGAAACAGCCTCCTGGCCGAGGATGGCAATGCAGGCTGAAACCTGCACGCCATCCTGGAACGGCCTTTGTATTTACGTGGCGATGACTTTTGATTTCATGAAGTCTTCCACCATTTCGTTGACCTTATCTGCGCATTCAAGCTGTGGCATATGCCCGATATCAGGCAGGATATGCCGTTCAACCGAAGATGACAGGCCATCGGCCTGTGTCGCGGGCAGGATTTCATCCTCCCTGCCCCATATCACCGTTACCGGGACATCTTCCCCCGCCAGCACGGGACGCAGGTCATCACCCTGATGTCCGCCCGGGAAACAGGCATCCGCCACCGTGCGCAGAGCGGTCTGCACCCCATCCAGCCGTTTGTAGCGCAGCACATCATCAGACATGCGCCGTCCGATCAGTGATTTGTCATGCACAAGGTATTTCAGCACGTCCTGCACCGCGCGCACGCGATCGGCTTCGATAAAACCGTTGATGAAGTCCATGTTGATCTGCGGCCCAAGCCCGGCAGGCGCCACCAGCACCAGCGAAGCCACGCTTTGCGGAACAGTATGCGCCAGCGTCAGCGCAATACCACCGCCCAGCGAATGCCCCATGACATGCATCTGCCTGATCTTGAGCTGCGCCAGGAGCTGCGCCGCGACATCCGCGAAGAACGCCAGCGTGCCCGGCCCGACATCCTTCGATGATTCGCCATGTCCCGGCAGGTCAAAGGCAATGACGCGCCGCCCGCGCGCAAGGGCTGCGTGGTTGAGCATCCAGTTTTTCAGGTCACCGCCAAACCCATGGATCAACAGGAGGGGCGTGCCGTCGCCTTCCCCACGTTCATGCACGCGCAGGGTATGATCGCCGACTGTCATCATGACCGGTTCATCAACAGCGGCATTGTCCGACTGCGTATCGGATGACGCGGCAAAGTCAGCCTGAAAACGGGTAATGAAGGCGTCAATATCCGTATCGGGCACCGCCGGATCGGCTACCACGCCAATCAACGCGCCCACGGGCAACATTTCCCCGTTACTTGCGACCTGCCGCCGCAACGTGCCTGTGACAGGACTTTCAAAGGCATTGGTGATCTTGCTGGTTTCGATATCAACCAGTTCATCGCCGGTTTTTATTGCGGCACCTGGTTCGACCATCCACCCGGCAATCTTGCCTTCAGTCATGGCCAACCCGAATTTGGGCATGGTGATGGGGGTTATGTCATGGGTCATGTCAGACTTTCTCCACTACGCGGTGGGCCATGGTGGCGGTCACGGCAGCCTCGATCCTGTCCACGCTGGGCAGATAGAGCGTTTCCAGAACGGTGGCGAAGGGAACCGGCGTATGCGGCGGCACCACGCGACGGATGGGCGCGCGCAGGGTATCGAATGCTTCTTCCGCCACCAGGGCCGCGATATCGGTGGCCATGTTACACCGCGGGCTGGATTCATCGACGATCACCAGCCGCCCTGTATCGGCCACGCATTCCAGAATGGTGTCGCGATCAAGTGGGGAGGTCGTGCGCGGGTCGATGACAGTACAGCTTATGCCCTTCTTTTCCAGCCGGTCAGCCGCCTGATTGGCCAGTCCGACCATGCGGCCAAAGGCGACAATGGTGACATCGCGTCCCTCCCGCGTCAGGTTGGCTTCGCCAAACGGGATGGCATAGGGTTCATCCGGCACGTCTTCCTCCTCATCATACATCACCTTGTTTTCAAGGAAGATGACGGGATCATCGTCACGGATGGCCGAAATCAGCAGCCCCTTGGCTTCGTAGGGTGAGGACGGGATGACCACCTTCAGGCCGGGAATATGGGTAAACAGGGGATACAGCGCCTGACTGTGCTGGGCGGCGGCATTGAAGCCTGCGCCAAACATGGCACGGATCACCAGCGGGGTCCGCGCCTTGCCACCAAACATGTAGCGGAACTTGGCTGCCTGATTCATGATCTGGTCCAGGCAGCAGCCGACGAAATCAACAAACATCAGTTCCGCCACCGGGCGCAGGCCAGTCACGGCGGCACCTGCGGCGGCCCCGATATACGATGCTTCGGTAATGGGCGTGTCCAGCACGCGGGTGTCGCCAAATTCCTCCAGCAATCCCTTGGTCACGCCCAGCACGCCGCCCCATGCGTCCTTTATGCCAGCCGATCCGCCACGTCCGCCGGCCACGTCTTCACCCATAAGGATGACGGTGGGATCCCGGCGCATTTCCTGCCGCAGGGCTTCATTGATCGCCTGACGAAAGCTTTTCTTGCTCATGGTTCATTTCTTCCGTGCATTGGAGGCTGTTCGAAAAACAACTTGGTGATAAAAAATAAAAGTTTCCGGGTGCCACCGTTTTTCAAGAAGGTGGCTTCCTTGAAGCTTTTTGAAAAATCTTCACCAGAAACTTCCTTATGATTGCAGGATGTTTCCTGATCTGGCTTTCCAGGCAGCCTCCTGGGGATACGTATCAGTAACGGACATACACATCCGCCAGCAGATCAGCAGACTGGGGCAGCGGGTCGTCCTTGGCCTGCACCACGGCGGCCTCGATCTCGTCCGCGACGGCGGCATCGACTTCATCAAGTTCACTGTCTTCAAACAGGCCTGCCTGCGTCACGCGCGTACGGAACAGCTTGAGACAGTCATGGTCGCGCCGGGCGTTGGTCACTTCATCCGCTGCGCGATAGGTCATGGCGTCACCTTCAAAATGCCCGTACCAGCGCGCCAGATGGACATGCAGCATGACCGGCCCCTTGCCTGCACGCGCATGGGCGATCGCCTCGCCTGACGCCTGATGGACGGCGAAATAATCCGACCCGTCACATTCGAGATAGGGCATGCCAAACCCCGCCGCCCGCGCCTGCTGGGTGCCGGCGCAGGCATAGGATGCGGCGGTGGCCTCGCCATAACCATTGTCCTCCACCACGAACACGGCGGGCAGGTTCCATACGGAGGCGAGATTGAGGCTTTCGAGTGTTGATCCCTCGTTCGACGCCCCGTCACCGTAGAACGCCACCGCCACCCCGCCGTCACGCAGGGTCTTGTGCGACAGCGCCGCCCCGCAGATCAGTGGCGGCCCGCCACCCACGATCCCGTTGGCCCCCAGCATGCCACACGCAAGGTCGGCAATATGCATCGACCCGCCCTTGCCACGGCATACGCCGGTGCTGCGGCCATAGATTTCAGCCATCATGCCCGCCACACCCACGCCCTTGGCAATGCAGTGGCCATGACCCCGATGGGTGCTGGCTATGGTGTCGTTATCCGTCAGGTTGGCGCACACGCCCACGGCGGATGCTTCCTCACCACAATACAGATGCACGAAACCAGGGATTTCCCCCGTGGCAAATTCAACATGCAGGCGCTCTTCGAACATGCGGATGGTACGCATCGCCCGGTAGGAGCGCAGCAGCGTTTCACGCGCTATTTGCATGGTTGTTTCCCCTGTTTTTTCTGGTCCCGCGGCACTGCGTCCGTGCATGCCGCCGGGCTGTGTGCAGCACACACGCATTGCGCCATTGCGGACAAGGATACACCATGGTCCCTTCACGCCCATGTGACACGGGGCGTACGAAGTGTCGCGAAACCGCGACACTCGGGCAGGTGTTTACCCGCCAGCATTCCTGAAACACTGAACGCAAAGAAACAGCATGCTGCGTGGTCCCGGCTTTTTGCGTCCTGACCTGACCTTTTCCGCCATGGCCATGGTCCAGACCGGGCTTGATGCCTCATGGCATCGCTGCCAGCATGAGTACGGCCTTGACCCCGCTGCCGCCCCCCTGCCGGATGTCTTATCGGGCGCGGAACTGCGACAGGCATGTCTGCACATGGGACGACTGTTGCATTTTGCCGGGCCGGAAATGGAACGACTGCATGCAGCCCTTGCCCCGGTGGGCTATACCGTCATGCTGTCGGACATGGATGGCATCGTGCTGACGCATCAGGCAGCCGGCGCCCTCCGGCGCGGTTGCCGCAGATGGCATTTCTGGCCCGGTGCTGTATGGAATGAACGTCATGCCGGGACAAACGGCATCGGAACATGCCTTGCCGAACAACGCAGCATAAGCGTGCATCGCAACCAGCACTGGCGCAGTAGCCTGCATGGTCTGGCGGGCATTGCAACGCCGGTTTATGATGCATCGGGTCGGATGGCGGGCGCGCTGAATGCCAGTTCGTTCCGTCCATCGCCTGACGGCAGCCTGGGCGTGCTGATCGCATCCAACCTGCTGCAGGCGGCGCACCAGATCGAACAGACCTGTTTCATGGACCGGTATCGGGGCCACGCCATCATGCTGCTGGGCAATGCAGTGGGCGCGTCCGTCCCGCTGGTCGCACTGGATCGCGACCGGCACGTGGTGGGCGCAACCCATGCCGCACGCGCGCAGATGGGCATCCCGCCCCTGACGGATGTCAGCATGTGCCTGCTTGATGATACGGCCACCCCTGCCCCGACCGCACCACTTCGCGAAGCGCAGACCATGGCCATCCATACGGCGCTGGCCAGCGCACGTGGCAAGGTTGCGGTCGCCGCGCGCATGCTGGGTGTCAGCCGGTCCACCCTGCACCGCAGGATCCGTAACATTGCAGAACAGGAACAGGCCGGGACGCGCTCCTGAAGAACAGCCCCGCCATCCACCGGATGGCACGGACATATATGAAGCATGACGGCAAGACTACCCATTTCCCTCAGGGACAACCAGCCTGTTTTCATGCCCATGGTAGCAGGCTGTGGCCGTTCGTTTACGGATTGATCATTTTTATAAAATAGACTGCGAATTCAGATTTTATGGACTTTCCGGTGTCAATCGCTCCAGAAAAAGGTGTCAGCCATGTCATTCATGAAAATAAAAATCCGTCATCATAATTTTAAAATAAATACATAAGTGCATAAGGATAAATAAAAATGCCTGATTCGACCATTCTTTATGCATACGGGAATACCGTCGACACCAGCGGTGACTATGTCCTTGCTCCGGCATTATGGGTATTGGGTGTTGCTGGTGTAGGCGGAGGAAGCGCTACGTTCGAAGGGAGTGATGTCAATGCAACCCTTTCCTTCGCCCCGACCGTAATAGGCCTGCTGAGCCCCTATTCCGTAACGTCCGAGGACGGAGCACATGTCACACTGACAGGAACCGACGGGTCCCTTGTTTCCGCCCTGACTGGTACCACGATTACCGCGAACGGGGGAACGGTTACGCTGGCGGGCGAAGATGCCATTTCAGCCCTGTCCGGTACCACCTATAATATTGAAAATGGTGGCACGTTGATGATCAACCAGGTGCAGGGGGCCGATGCCATCGCCGCACTGGGGGGGTCAACGGTCAATTTCGGAACGGGTGGTGGAACACTGGTCATCACCCCCGGGTCCAACGTATCCATTCTGGAATTCCCCAGCATCACCGGGTTTGACCAGCCGGGCGCAACCATAGAAATTCCAAATGCAACCGCCATTTCTTCCGTATCGCAATCCGGCAGTGACACCAATATCGTCACAACCACCGGCCAGACCATTCAGGTTCAGGGTGATTTTTACGATTACGCGACCCAGCACAACCTGTTCCAGTCAACCAGTGACGGGAACCTGTATATCAGCACCACCCCCGTAAACAGCACAGGCGATACGGGTGTTCTGGTCTGTTTCCTGCCGGGTTCAATGATCTCCACCCCCTCCGGCACGGTCGCGGTGGAGGATATCCGGGAAAATGATGACGTCATGGCCTGGGTGGACGGTCAGCAGATCCCGCGCAAGGTCACATGGGCAGGCAAGGCACGGGCGAATGTGCGTGCGGGCATGCCCGATGATGAAGCGGGATATCCCGTGCGTATCCTTCCAAACGCCATTGCCGACGGCGTGCCCTATAAGGACATGCTGGTAACTGCTGAACATTGCCTGTTTTTGGACAGCCGGTTCATCCCTGCCCGCATGCTGGTCAACGGACGGTCGATTTTTTATGACCGCTCAATCACTTCCTATGATTACCATCACATCGAGACGGAAGAACATTCTGTCATCATGGCCGATGGCGTAATGACCGAAAGCTATCTTGATACCGGGAACCGCCGCGCCTTCCAGCAGGCTGACAATATCATCCGGATCGGGGAAAAGGTCCGTAACTGGTTACATGATGCTGCAGCCCCGCTTGGCGTCAGTCAGGCTTTTGTTGAACCCCTTTTTCGCCAGATTGCGGCGCGGGCCATTGCAGCAGGCCGGGAAAACGTATCTGAAGCCCCTGTCCTGAGTGATGATCCGGCACTTTACCTGTTGACGGAAACAAATGCCGTCATCAAACAGATACGCGCCGCCAACGGATTTGTCTTTTTCATGATTCCCCCGGGTGTGCAGGACGTACGCATCATGTCCCGTACCAGCCGCCCGTCGGATACAATCGGCCCCTATGTGGATGACCGTCGCCGACTGGGTGTTCTGGTCAAGGATATCAAACTGTTTGAAGGCAATGCCGTCCGTGCCATCACGACGCATCTTGCACAAAATGCACCATCTGGGTGGTACGATGGCTGGTACGCACCATCCAATGTCCCCTGCCGATGGACAGATGGTCAGTCATCCCTGCATCTGGGTACTACGCATCGCGCTACTTCCATGGGCCTGCTCTGCATCGAAATTCTGGCAGGAGGCCCTTACGCTGTTGTAAACAACGCCACCCCTGCAACAGATATACCCCGCCTTACAGCCTGAACTGGCACATTTACTGCAGATAAGCGGTAATGTCAGCCGATCAGGGAAGCAGATGCTGGCGCTGCTTCCCTATCGTGCAGACCCCATCAACCCGGCACCCATGAATACTGTTCGGTCTTGACTTGCCTGTACCCGCATCTCTCTCTTTTCCAGACCAGCAGCAAGCCGGTTTCAGGATACTTTATGCCGACTATTTACCACCCCGCTGAAAAATGGTCCGCAAGTCTAAAAAAAAATCTGGTGAAGATTTTTTTAGATATTCGAAGAACGCCGCCTTTTAAAAAAGGCGGCACCCAAAAATATTTATTACTCCAGTTAATTATTTTGATTTCGGCTGACCAGGCGCCTGTTTTTTACCAAGAGCCTTGCGCATCGCTGGCATGATCTTGCGTGGTTGCCTGAACCACGCTTCAAGATCCTTGGGCGCCATGGGTTTCGCGAACAGATAGCCCTGCATGACATCACAGTGCAGGCTTTCCAGAAGTTCATACTGCGCTTCTGTTTCAACCCCTTCGGTGACAACCGTCATACCCAGACGGTTACCAATCCCGATGACGGCGGTCGTCACGGCCTGCGCATTCGCATCATGTTCCAGATTCATGATGAAGCTACGATCAATCTTGATTTCCGTAAGCGGCAGACGGGTCAGGCGAGACAGCGATGAATAACCGGTTCCAAAATCATCCATGGACAGGCCAACATCCAGGGCACGGATGGCATTCAGCACATCCATCGTGTCCTTGTTTTCATCCATCATGACGCTTTCGGTTATTTCTACCGTCAACCGCTTCGGTGCGATACCGAACCGTGTCAGCAGATTGGAAATCATTTCAGGCAACTGACGTTTGCGGAAATGCCCGGCGGACAGATTGACGGATACAGCCGGGATCATGACACCATCACGGTCCCATGCGACAATCTGGCGGCAGGCTTCTTCCAGGCACCATGCACCGATAGCCTCGATCTGCCCGGTATCTTCCGCCACCGCGATAAAACGTGACGGGAAAATGTTGCCCAGATGCGGATGATGCCACCGCGACAGGGCTTCCACACCGTACAGTTCCCCTGTTTTCGCCTCGATCTGTGGCTGGTAATGAAGGTTCAGCAAGCCCTTGGCCAGGGATTCACGCAGGGCGGACCCAAGAACAAGACGATCCTGCGCCGCTGCATGATCTTCCGGCGTTGCAACACGGAATGTGCCCCGTGCTTCCTTTTTGGCAAGGCGCATCGCGGCTTCGGCATGACCGATCAGGGATTCACTGTCCGGCCCGTTTTCGGGGAACATGCTGATCCCCACGCTAACCGAGGCCGCAAGGAAATTGCCCCCGATTTCGATGGGTTCTTCCATGCCCGCGATCAACGTTTCGGCAAATGCCGTTGCATTGGCGGCCTTTGTGTCAGGCAGGATGATGACGAACTCATCCCCGCCTGCGCGGCTGAGGATATAATGGCTACGGCAAAGGCTTTTGATCCGTATGGCTACCGCCTTCAGGAAATCATCCCCGTTGGCATGCCCCAGCGCATCATTAATGTCGCGAAAACGGTCCAGATTGAGCATCAGAACGGCAAAATGGTTATCTCCCGGCTTGCCGACCAGGGTTTTCAGGACTTTATGGATCGCGGTCCGGTTGAGGAAACCCGTCAGGGGATCATAATTCGCCAGTTGGGAGATATGGTGCCGGGCATCATACTGCTCGATCAGCACACTGCAGAAGGGCACGCAGCCTGCCACGACTTTTTGCGGCCAGTCGCTGGTTTTATTCAGGTTGCGTGAAAACAGGGCGAATATTCCCGATATCTTCCCATTTCCTGCCTTGATCGCCGATGCCCAGCAATGATGGAGACCCAGCGAAACCCCAAGGGATTTATAGCTGTCCCACACCACCGTCGCAGCTTCGTCCAGATCATTGGACAGGGCCATGATATCCGCATCGGAAAGGGTCACGTTCTCCAGCGCCCCGGCATAACGTCGCGGCAGGCCAGGACCCGACAGAACATGCAGGCGGTGATCCTCACCGATCAGGACCAGAATGGCGACAGTATTAGGAACGAAATTTTCAACCTCGCGACAGACAAGATCAGCCACATCCTGAATCTGCATTTCGGTCGAAAGGGACTGAAAGACCGTATTCTGCAGATCCAGCAGCTTCTTGCGATGGTTTTCCTCCGTTACGGCCTTGATGGACGCCAGATAGTATTTCGCGCCCTTCGGACCAACGGGGCTTGATGACAGGGTCAGTTCGCCAGTGATGTAATCGCCATGCTTGTTCTCGAATATGATTTCCCGTGATATGCCAATAATGGTGCTGGCATCCGTTTCCCGGTTATGGGCAACGTGACCATCATGTTCATGCCAGACGAAATCCGGGACAAGCATCCTGACGTTATGGCCAAGAACCTCACCCTGCGTATAACCCCACAGCTTTTCCGCCCCGGTGTTGAAAAAGATGATGTCATTCTTGTCGTTGACAACGACAATGGCCTCGGTCGCGTCATGGAGCAGGGCCAGTGCCGCATCCCCTGAGAGGGCGGGTTTCCTGGACGGCGGGGAAAGAAGAAGTTCGTTCATGATGATGGGCCAGTTCACAATTGGGCAGGTACGGTGCGTTAGTCTGCATCGGACGGTAAAACGGGGTCGTGGGTCAGGCTGATTGCAGTCCCAGTGCCTCAGGACGGGCCGGACGCCCCAGCAGGAAGCCCTGTCCCGCCACACAGCCTTCGCCCCGCAGGACTTCAAGCTGTCGTGGCGTTTCAATCCCTTCCGCCAGCACGGAGATATTCATGGTGCGGCCAAGGGCCAGGACCGAGCGGACAATGGCGGCGGCATCCGAATTGGTTTCGATCCCCTTCATGAAACTGCCATCCAGCTTGATCCGGTCAAATGGGAAGGACCGCAGCGTATCGATGGATGAATAACCCGTCCCGAAATCATCCAGTGCAATCGCAACGCCCAGTTCCTTGATCCTGCGTACGATTTCCAATGCACGTTGCTTGTCATCAATAATTGAAGTTTCCGTTAATTCCAGTTCCAGCCGGGCTGGCGCCAGCCCGGTATTTTCCAGCGTTTCCTGAACCAGCCGAAACAGGTCAGGATGAAAGAACTGTACCGGCGACAGGTTTACCGCCAGTTTATAGGCAGGATCCCAGTGGGCCGCCTGTGCGCAGGCGGTCTGCAGCACCCATTCACCCAATGGAATGATCAGGCCATTTTCTTCCGCCACGGGAATGAACGTGGCGGGAGGCACCTCGCCACGTTCCGGGTGGTTCCAGCGCAGCAGGGCTTCGTAGCCAAATATCTCGCCCGTCGCTATGGCCGTCTGTACCTGATAATGCAGGGAAAGTTCACCCTTCTCCATTGCAGTCCTGAGATCCGCCGCAAGCGCACGTGCCTCACGGACCGTTTCATCCATGGATGGTTCATAATAGGCGACAGTCCGCACCGGGTCCGCCTTGGCGCGATACATCGCAAGGTCCGCGCGTGTCACAAGTGTTTCCTTGTCGGTCGCATCCTTCGGGAACAGCGCCAGCCCCACGCTTCCGCCGGTAGTGACGGCGTAATCATCAATCGGGATGGGCAGGTTGATGGCTTCCTCGATCCGGGCAACAAAAGCCGTCAGTTCGTCGGGATTGCTGGTCAGGTGGACCGCCGCGAATTCATCACCACCCAGACGGGCCACGAATTCCCCTTTCCCCAGCATTTCGGTAAACCGGTTGGCAATGGTGACCAGAACGGCATCCCCTGCAGCGTGCCCCCTTACATCATTGATTTCCTTGAATTTATTTAGGTCAATGCCGATCAGGGCAAATTGCGTTCCGTCCTTTTTGGCATCCTCGATCACCTGATCCAGATGATCGTTGAAGCTGACACGGTTCGGCAGCGACGTCAGGGCATCGTGCAGGGCCATCTGCCGCATGCGTTCATAGGATTCCGCCCGCGTCGCATCATCAATCGAAAAGCTGTTGCCCCCCGTGGCGACAAGCAGAAGGGTCGTGATGGCCAGCGCAACCCCGAGCACGACCGGTGCATTGCCACCAGATGTAAGGTCAGCAGACAACATGGTCGTGCGCATGGCTGACACGCCGACAAAATGCAGTCCGGCAATGGCAGCGACAAACAGGACCGTCGCCAGAAATTCGCGGTGCCGGTTCGCGCTGCGCAGCAGGCACTGAAGCGACAGGGTGCCAAAAACCATGCCCAGCAGCAGGGACAATGCGATTGTTGGCGCGCTCCATGCCATATGTTCGCCAAAATCTACTGCATACATTCCTGAATAATGCATGCCAGCAATAGCCAGCCCCAGTACGGCGCCCCCCATGGCCGGCCCCATCCGGCTTTTGCTGGTGGTCGCGATGACGGTTGCCGCCAGTACGCCCCCGGCCGCCACAATGAACGAAAACAGCGTGAGCGGAATGTTCAGCAGGCCAGCAACGCCGGGCATGTAAGCCAGCAAGGCCAAGAAATGGGTGCACCAGATGGTGGTCGCGCCAGCTGCCGCACATTGCAGATACCATGAATGGTTTTGTCGTCCTGGCGTTGCAGCGATACGCGCCATGATACGTACAGTGATCCACGAACCCGCGATACAGACGATCAGGGCAGAAATAAGAAGGGGCATGTTGGAATCCACTATCGTTTCAAACAATTGGGGCACGGCATCATTCCATGAGTAAACACACGCCATAATACATATGACCAATTTACTTAGACAAAATGTGTATGACGTAGATTATGTTATATTTTATAACTGTGTGGATAATCAATAATTTGAATATCCATGTTACTTTAACGATTTCTGTGGCGGATTAAGCGCTTACGTCCTTAATCGAATGCTTGTTGCAACAAAAATATACCTTACCCGATCGCCGATAAGTATCATTAATACAAATCAACTAATCGTGATATATTATTTATCCCAATTGGTATAATTCACAGATGCATTCCAAAGGATATATTTATCCTTATAGTCTATATTATGCCGAAATTACAATCATATCATTTTTTTCTTATTTTTCATCGCATTGGCTTATATTCATCCAGATCATCGGTACAACGGTTTGTAACGATCATGCGCAGAAAGATAAAATGACCATCACTAAATATTGCAAACGCATTACAATCGATAATACTTATAAAATATACGTATCCATTTGCCCAAATGAAATATCATCTGCATGACCTGCCACACCAGGACAGACAGGCGAAATCAGACAGATGGCCATCACCATTCATGTAAACTGACCCAATGACATGCTGCGTATGACAGCTTCAGGGTTTCGAATACGGAAAATGACTTCTGGCAAGGGCTGAACTTACGCCCCGGTTTACCCAAAAGTAAAAATCCCGGGAGATAAGCTCCATACCAGAAAATAAAGAAAACAGCGCATCATTTTTCTGAATTCCGCAAATCCACGACAGATCTGCCAAATGCACATCCTGTTTCACATTACACAGATCAGTCCCTCCTATTACGCGTATGGGGCGACGCCCCTCATGGCAGCGTCTCCTGCCCATGCCGGCTGGCACGCCAACATGGATACCGCACCCCATAGCCAGGAATGTCCGGGCCCGAAACGGGTCGGGCACCAGTAAAGCAGCAGCGTGCTGATAGCCGACTACCGCCCGTTTTACAGGGGCAGGCCATGATTTTCGGGCGCAACCTGCTACCCGAAAAAACCGGACACGTCATATGAAATCCGTCGTAAAAAACGCATGACTGGATTTACCGACAAGCGCTGGTCTTTCCCCATCAACATCCATATCTGCGCCTGAATAATTTTTTCGTGAGCAGTGTGGATGAAGAATACCGGTCTTTCGGCGGGCATGATGCTGGCGTTTGCGGCATTCGCCTCGTTTTCGATCAGTGACGCTTATTCAAAGCTGCTTGCGGGGCAGATTGATCCGTTTGAAGTGGCGTTTTCCGGCGGTGTTTTCGGGCTGCTGCTTATTCCCTTCATACGGGGAAAAAACGAATCCTACCGCGACCTGCTCGTAATCAGGCAGCCGGTCATGTGGCTGGTGCGGGCGGTATCCACCTTTGTCGCTACGGCGGCGAGTGTCGAAGCCTTCATGCTCCTGCCCATGCCGGAGGCTTTCTCCCTTATTTTCCTCATGCCACTTTTTGTGACCATCCTCTCGGTCTTACTGCTGCGTGAAAAGGTTTCCACACTGGGATGGCTGTCGGTCATCGTGGGCTTTGTCGGCGTGCTGATCGTGCTGCGACCCGGTCTGCGCGCGCTTCAGTTCGGACATCTGTGCGCGCTGATCTCGGCCGTGGCGAATGCGGTCGGCGTCATTGCCTACAGGTTGTCAGGAAAGAACACACCACGCCTGTCCATGTTCAGTTCCAGCCTGTGCGGTCCCCTGCTGGGCAATGGTATCCTGATGCTGGCCCATGCAAGCTGGCCACAGGGGGCAACGGTATGGATGTTCCTGTTCGGCTATGGTTTTCTTGCCGCACTCGGGCAGCTTCTCATGATGATGGCCGCCACCCGGGCTACCGCCAGCGCAATCGCCCTGCCGCAATACAGCCAGATGCTGTGGGCCGTGGCGTTCAGTTTCTACGTATTCCATGAACCGCTGGACAACTGGACCTTTGTCGGTATCGCTGTAATCGTCGCGTCGGGTCTTTACAAATGGGCCTATCCGCGTGCGATTACCAAACTGGCAGTCATAAAGCGGCAGAGGATCATTCAGCCGCCATGTGGTCCGTACCCACTGGCCTGATATCACGATAACCGTGGACCTTACGCCCGCTGGCTTTTCATGCCAGGGGGCGCATATCATGACCAGCACCCGCCCCATGGTCAGCATGACTGTCGGTCAGGCCAGCATGTACATCCCGACGTCCGGGATCGGCCTGTTGCCTGACGTGACACCGGTCCATTCGCAGGGCCATCAAATATGGAAAAATCAAATCCGATAGAAGGCTCATCCTGATCCTGCTGTTTTAGGGGCTGTCATAGGGCAAGCCAGTAAAGGATTGAGCTCGCAGCCTGATCGTTCGACAGATCTTTTCCGGCAAACGCGGGGCAGTTCATTGTCACGCAATCAAGCCAGCCCCGGGAGCGTGAAGGATCATACCGGGTGCATTCACATTAATTATGCGGGCTGCGTATCAATGCGACAACGATATCGGGCCATATCCGCCTTTCACGATCGGACAATACGATACGGATGCGGACAAGATCGGGAAATCCGTCCGTTGCCCATTCCGCCAGCCACTGCCCACGGGCAAAATAACTGATTTCCAGATCCGAAACAGGGGACAGCAGAACGGCCCTCTGCGGTGGACCCGGCAATCCCCGTGGCATGACATGCTGATGGGGCAGCCAGGATAAAAGCAGAGCGTTCCCTTCGCGGGTCAGGCGGACATCCACCAGACGATCGGCAGACGCCATCGCCGCCCCTTCGGGCAGGCGGGTACGGAAAACCATACCATGATGGGTACCCGTCAACGTGCGGGTATCCAGACTGCTGCCGGGATCAGCCTGTTCGATCATGGGGCGTAACAGGCCGTCAAGATCGATCAGGCGCTCGCTTTCCCCAATGGACCTGCGTTGCCGCTCGAACACCGTGACGCCAAAATAAGTGCCCTGACCCAGCGTGGCCAGCAGGACGCCGAATATGACCAGAACCACCAGCAGTTCCAGCAACGTAAAACCCGCATCGGATACAGGCCCGTCATATCGGTCATGACGGGTCATGGTCCGCCCCCTGCCGCCCGACCAATACGCATCGTGCGCAACAGGACCATGCGCGGATTATCTTCATCCGCCGGCGCTGTCCTGTTCTCACCGCGCGACCACGTTTCCGCGACCTCGACGGAATAAAGCGTAAGGCGTCCCGCGCTCTGGACGGGTACGATGCGCAGTCGCCATCGAAAACCATGGCCATCATCGCCTTCCTGCACCGTAGCCGACACAGCCAGCCCATGCCCTACGACCGCCAGATGGGACTGCGCACGTGACAGGGCCTCTGACGCGCGATCAGCAATCCATGCGTTGCGCCATCCCCCCATGCCCGTATCAAACAGGACACCCAGCGCAAGGGCGGCAATGAAAAAGGCGACCATGACCTCCAGCAGGGTAAAACCCGCATCATGCCCCGCCCGTTCCGTCATGGAACGTTCTCACGCACCGTCACGCTACCCGTCAGGGCACTGGCGGCAAGCGTGATCCGCCGCCCGCCCCGCAACAGCGTGACCGTACGGCCCGTCACACTCCCGTCGGGATGGAATACAAGGGTGACATCATCCGCCAGCATGACGCCGTATGGCAGCGCATGGGACGGCCTGCCCTCCATGCCATACCGGCCCAGCGGCGCATTAGCCTTGAAGATGACGGGGCGGGCCATGACAATGGCGGTCATGCGTCCATCACGCATGGCGGCCGTCATGCCCTGTGCCGCGACGCGCAGTTCCAGCGTGGGTGAACGCATGGGGCCACGAGACACGATCACCATACCAACCAGCCCCAGCACGGCCAGCACCACGATCATTTCAAGAAGGGTGAACCCCTCCGCACGTTTCACGCTAGTGCTGCGCAAGGTCGTTCAGCCCGAGCATGGCCAGCATCAGCGACGATACGATACCGGCGATCATGGCCCCCATGACGATGGTGATCAAAGGCACCAGCAGCGCCACCAGACGCTGTACCCGCAGGCGCACCTGTTCTTCATGAATACCGGCGGCCCGTAGCGCAAGCGGGCCAAGCTGCGCCGTATCCTCTCCCAGCCTGAGCAGATGGATGGTGCGGGAGGGAAACAGGCCGGATGCACCAAGCGAACGCGACAGCACGCCACCACCCCGCGCGGTATCCGTTGCCTGTTCCACTGCCCCCAGCACGGCCCGGTTGCCGATCACGTCACGTACAATGCCCAGCGCTGCCAGCAGGGGCACACCGTTGGTCAGCAGGGTACCCAGAGTACGTGTAAATCGTGCTGCGATCGTCTCACGCAATAACACGCCGATCACGGGCAGATGCAGCCATAACCGGTCAGCACGCAGGCGGGGACCGGGCTGGCGGAGTATCCACCTTCCTCCCATACCGATCAGGAACAGGCCGGACAGCGCAATCACCCCGTATTGCGCCAGCCAGTGCCCCGCCCCGATCAGCAGACGGGTGGAAGGCGGCAGTGTCGCCCCGTTTTCCATGAATAACGGTACGAACTGCGGCAGCACCTGCGTCAGAAGCAGAACGACAGACCCCACGGCGGCGACCGACAGCAGGGCAGGATAGATCATGGCGGACTGGATGGTCGCAACCAGCGCGCGTTCACGCTCCATCATGCCCGCCAGATGTTCAAGCGTGGCAGACAGGCTTCCCCCCGCTTCGGCCGCCCGGACCAGCCCGACATACAGCGGCGGAAAACTGTCCGGGCATGAAGCCAGCGCCACATGCAGGCTGCGCCCGTCACGCAACGCAACGCGGATACGCTCCAGCACCGTGCGCGTACGCGGACCGGACGCCGTTTCGACCAGAAAACGCATGGCCCGGTCCAGATCCTGCCCCGCCGCCAGCATGACGGAAAGCTCCCGCGTCAGGTGCGTGACCTCCGTACGACGCAGGCCGTGGCGGCGACCGGCAAAACGGAAATTTCCCGACGGCAGCCATCCCAGCAGAAACTGGATTATTCCCAGTCCCCCCGGTTCAGCGCGAAGCGGCAGATTACCCTGCCGCCGTATCCATGCGACGGCTTCGGCCTCGCTGGTGGCACTGACCGTACCCCGTATGGTCTGTCCGTCGGGGGTCAGGGCCGAAAAGCGGAATGTATGACTGGCGGACGAAGGCTGGATCATGGCTGTTCCGCCCGTATGCTGCGGGTGACTTCCTCGATCGTGGTCTGGCCGGCAAGGGCGGCGTCCAGCCCCGTCTCGAACATCGGCACCATGCCGCCTGCAATCGCCGCACGTTCAATGGCCGCGTGGTCGCCGCCCGTAAAGACCAGATGCGTGACCACCTCATCAGGCACCAGGAATTCCGTAATGGCCAGACGACCGGCATACCCGGTGTGACGGCAACGGGGACAGCCCATGGGCTGAAACAGGATGACTGCCTGCCCGCCACTGCGTTCCGCCAGGCCAAAACGGGTAACCAGTTCGGGTGATGCCGGCCGGGGCTGGCGGCAGGCCCCGCACAACCGCCGCACTAGGCGCTGCGCCATGACCCCACGCAGCACGGCGGTCAGAAGATAATCCTCCACCCCCATGTCGCGCAGGCGCACGATGGCGGCAGCGGCAGAGTTCGTATGCAGGGTGGACAGGACCAGATGCCCGGTCAGGGCGGCCTGAACCGCGATCTGCGCGGTTTCCACGTCACGGATTTCGCCCACCATCACGACATCCGGATCCTGTCGCAGGATGGCACGCAGTAATGTTGCAAAGTTCAGGCCGATCTGTGGCTTGACCTGAATCTGGCTGATGCCGGGTAGCTGGAATTCGATCGGGTCCTCGACCGTGACAACATTCCGATCAACCGTATTGAGGGTTAGCAGACCGGAATAAAGGGTTGTGGTTTTCCCCGATCCGGTCGGCCCGGTCACCAGAACCATGCCATTGGGCAGCGCAAGCGTCCGGGACAGGCACGCGACCACGGCTGGTGCTATACCAAGGGCTGCATAATCAAACGTTACGGCCGAGCGGTCCAGAACGCGCAGCACCACCGTTTCACCATGCAGGGAGGGAATGGTGGAAACGCGGAAATCGACCTCATGCCCCCGGATGGGCAGGCGGATACGTCCATCCTGCGGCAGGCGGCGTTCGGCAATGTCAAGACGCGCCATGATCTTGATACGCGAGATGACAGCCGCCGTCAGTGATGCAGGCGGGCTTTCGACTTCGTGCAATATACCGTCATAACGGTAGCGTATGCGCAGGCGGTCTTCGAACGGTTCGATATGGATATCGGATGCCCGGTTTTCGACCGCGCGGAAAATGATCTGATTGACAAGCCGGATGACCGGCGCTTCAGACGCCATATCGCGCAGGCGTTCCGTATCTTCCTCAAACGGCGTATCGGCTTTTTCTTCTCCTTCCGACGCATCGCTCGGGGGATAAAGACGCTCGAAGGCGGCTTCGATCTCAACGGGGATCGCAATGGCGGGTGTCACCGCAAGGCCTGTGGCGGCAGTGATCGCGGCCGTGGCAAAGTGGTCCAGCGGGTCGGTCAGCGCGACGACAAGTGCATGCTCCGTGCGGACGATCGGCAGCGCATGGACATCACGCAGGAAACGTGGCCGCAACCTGTCGGACAGGATGGGTTCAGCAGGAAACTGGTCGGGGGTGACAATAGGCATTCCCAGCAGCTCGGCATAGGCTTCCGCCAGTCCCCGTTCTGAAATCAGCCCCAGCCGCAGAAGGGCGATATCAACCCGCCCCCCCATATCCGCCGCCGCCCGGCGTGCGCGATCAAGCGTACGCGGATCGCACCGCCCCGTCCGGGCCAGAAGCTGAAGCAGACGTGTCTGCGCTGTATCGGGTGCAGGTGTCCCCTCCGTCACGACTACCGGTACGGGAGCGTCATCCCCATACGGTTCCGTCATCATGACGCGCCGCCCCCCACATCAAAAAGGAATACAAGCCACGTGACCAGACCCAGCCCCGGCCCGAACGGAATGCGGATGGCCGTCACATGGCCCCGTTCGCTGTGCACAGGCCGGACATCCATCTGCCTGTGCAGGAACAGGCCGGTATATGATGCTACCCCCGTTGCAACCAGTGTCACGATGGCGCCACCCGCAATGACGAAAGGCAGGGAATCAAGGCCCGTCCACGCCCCGGCCGCAGCCAGCAGCTTCGCATCCCCCATGCCCAGTCCCTCGTACCCGCGCAGGCGACGGTACATCAGCGCAATCAGACGAAAACTGCCATACCCCACTGCCGCCGCGACCGTATGCGCGGGCACGGCTGCGGGTGACAGCAGGCGACATGACAGCAATCCCCCCAGCAGTAACGGCAGGGTCAGCGCATCGGGCAGACGCAGAATTTTCAGGTCAATCCAGCCCAGTGCAAGCACGCACCAGCCCAGCGCGCAGCCACTCCATATCCATACCGGGTCCGGTGTGGAAAAACGCATGTATCCCGCACACGTCACGATAACCGCCACCCCCAGCGCCAGCAGCTCGACCAGGGGATGGAGCCAGCCGATAGGTACATGGCAGTACCGGCACCGTCCGCGCGCCAGGACATAACTCAGAAACGGCACCAGATCGCGGGCCGTCAGTACCGATCCACAGTGCTCACAGGCGGACCGGGACAATATGACCGGCTGGCCACGCGGCAGGCGACGGATCAGGACACCAAGGAATGATCCCGCGAAAGGGGCGGCCAGCAGCGCAACAAGAGACGTTCCGTCCATTCCCGCACATCCCGTCTAGGGGTTGCATATCTGGTGGGCGGGATCATCTCCATGACCAGCCGGTCCGGCAGAGCACAGGTCATAATCATGACCGGGACGATCGGAAGGATTGCGATAGATATAAGGATGGTTCCACGGGTCGAGCAGCGGATGACTGTCCTTTACATAAGGACCGTTCCACGTCTCGGAATCGGTGGGACGGGCCACAAGGGCCTGCAGGCCTTCATCGGTGGAAGGATAAGACCCGACATCAAGTTTATAAAGATCGAGGATCTGCCCCATCCGTTCTATTGACTGCCGGGCGATGGAGGCCCGCGCCCCACCCAACTGGCGCAGGGCCGCCGGGGCGACCAGCCCGATCAGCAGGCCAAGGATTGCAATAACGACAAGCAGTTCAATTAACGTGAATCCTGCCTCGTCGCGTTTTTCGTGGAATCCGATGAAACGGACGACATTTTTTCTTTTCCCTGAAATAAACTGCCGTTCTTTTCTTGCGTTTTGCAAATGATTGCGCGGGGTCATCCCTCCGCATTGCACAACGTCGCGGTCAGAAGGTGCGGGAGAACGATGGGCATTCCTTATCTGGCCTGCATGGCGCTTGTCGCATCGCTCTATCATCTTCCGCCGCGCGTACTGCCTGCAATCCAGGCGGTGGAAGGGGGGTATCCCGGTCTGGAACACCCCAATACCAACGGCACCCGTGACCTGGGGATCATGCAGGTCAATACGGCATGGCTTGTTCCACTGGCCCGTTATACCGGTACCCCCGTAACCATGGTCTATCGCCGGTTGCGTGATGACATCTGCTACAACATCGCGGCAGCAGGGGCGATCATGCGCACCCAGCTGGATGCCACGCATGACGGTCTGCTTCGGGCTGTCGGCAATTACCATTCCCATACTCCCGACCTGAACCGGGCCTATCAGTTACAGGTCATGCAATCGGCAGCCCGCCTGTTCGCCACGGCACAGACCGGACAGTGAAACGTAATCGCCATGCTGGCCGATACTTTCTCCGACACCCGGAACACACCATGGATGCGAGAGTTTCCCTGACCATGAAAATACGCGACGTGCGGGACTGGTGGTTACGACAGATGCGCGACCTCATGCCTGCGTGGCTCAGGCATGAAAGCCGTGCATTCGATGGCTACATGATCGACTGCCTGCCCGATAGGATCATGCTGCGCCTGCCGGACGGAACGGCCATGCCCCTGCCCACCCCTGCGCGGCAGGCGGAGGATGGGGACATACCGGCGCCCGATCAGTCCACCATGCACGACGCGCTGGCGGCGATCGTGACAACCCATGGTCGCAGGGAAGTCATCCTGCATCCAGATCCCGCGATGCTGCTGGAACGTGAAGTGATCCTGCCGCCAGCAGCGGAACACTCCCTTGACCATGTACTGACCTACGAAATGGACCGCCTGACGCCCTTTGTCGCGGCGGATGTTGTTTTCGGCGCACGGGTCATGCGCCGGGACATGGCGGCGGGACGGCTGCATGTGCTTCTTTCACTTGTTCCGACCGCGGCACTGCGTGGGTTACTGCCCGTCCTGCGCACAGTCGGCATGGAGCCAGTGGCGCTGGAAATCCCCCGTCCCGGTCATAATCCCCTGCGCCTTTCGCTGACACGGCGGGGATCAGAGGCGCAGCGCCGCACCCGGCACCTTCTTACCGGGGCGGCAGCGACATGCGGTGGGCTGGCGGTCGTGGCCCTGATCCTGCCCTTTGTATTGCAGTCCGTGGCTTACGCACGGCTGGACCGCCGCATGGCCAGTGTGCGTGCCCCGGCACAGGCCGCGACCCGCATCAGGCAGGACATACAGGGCGAAGCCGCGGGACGAAACCTTATGCGCGCCGAACAGCAGAGACTGGGTAATCCCCTTGTCATACTCGACGCCCTGACCACGGCCCTGTCCGATGAGACCTACCTGACCGACCTGTCCCTGCAGCAGGGACGACTGCTGATAAGCGGCCAGTCCCATGCGACGACTGCGGTCATACAGGCGATGAACGCCGACCCGGTTTTTGTGGCACCATCCTTCGCGGCCCCCGTCACCCAGTCCAGCGACCGGGGCTACAGCCAGTTTTCCATACAGGCTACGGTGGGAAAACACTGATGGTTTCCCTGCAGCCCCCCACCATGACACAGGGCATCCTGCCCGAAGGGCGGCCGGGCAGGATACTGGCATGCGCCATGACGGGTATCGTCATTCTGGTGATGTGGAACGGCATCGCGCTGCCACTGATGGGCTGGTACCATCAACGGGCCGAAACACTGGCCATGCGTACCGCAATGACTGCCCGCATGACCGAACTGGCGGCGGCCCTGCCCGCCCTGCGCCAGCGGGCCGCGACATCCCGCCCCACGCCGTCGTTTTTCCTCAACGGGGCCAACGATACGGTTACCGCCGCCGCGTTGCAGGACCGGGTGCAGGAAATGGCATCTGCGCTGGGCGCGACTCTGTCGAGTGTGGAAACCCTGCCCGCCGTGCAATCAGGGGCCTATCACCGCATCAGCGTGCGGATTGCCACCACGGTTTCCTTTGAAACGGATGTCCGGCTGCTGGATGCAATTGCGCGGGCGACGCCAGCAATGGTGGTTGATGAACTGCAACTGCACCTTGCCGCAGGGGCGCGGCGCGACAGTCCCATGCTGGATACGGCCATGACCGTCATTGCCTACAGGCCGGAAAGCAGCACGCCACGCAAGGGGGGGCAATGATCCGCCCTTCCCTGCCCCGCCGGCTGCCCGTTCCTGCCGGCCTGCTGGCGCTGGTCTGCTGTGGCGTGGTGCTGGCGGGCATTGTGATTGAAGAATGCCGCAGTCCCGCCGCCCCCCACCAGCCTGCGCAACCCGATATCCTCAGGGGACTGCCCATGGCGCAGGGGGGCGGGCAGAATGGGACAGACCGGCTGGAAGGCCTGTTGCCGACCATCCTCCAGCGGCCCCTGTTCGTTCCCTCCCGTCGCCCGGCAAATAACGGTACCATGGCCATGCCGGGCATGCGGCTGAGTGGCATCGTGGTCGGACCGGGCGGCAGCAGGACTGCCATCTTTTCCCTGCCCCGCGGCGCGGTTCCATCGGGCGCCATGCACGGCCCCGGCAATCCCGTGGTCGCAGGCAGTCGCGGCATACTGGCGCGTGAGGGGGACGTGATCGGGCCATGGCGCATACGCCGGATCGGACCGGGAACAGTGGGCGTGGAAGGCAGTCATGGCATGACGGAACTGCGTCCTGATCGGGAGCGCGGTGGTGGCAAACCCGCCCCACCAGGCAGCCTGCAGGGCGACGATGCGTCTGCCGGTCCGGATGATGCCATTACACTCCCTGAAGCCCGCTTTCCCGTTCCCCCGCCCCCTCCGGCCCGGTCGCATCCATGAACCCATTTTCTATTGCCCCTACCCGCTTCGCCACCCTGTCCGGGTGGTGTACCGCCCTGCTGGTGTGCATGTCCGTGACAGGATGCGATACGGGCGCACCGCCCAAGGTATCGCCACTGCCCGGTCCCCAGTTGCTGCATGGCGGGACCGAACCCCCGGTGAACGGGCCGGTCGGATCGACCGATCGTCCCATGACGGCACAGGTCAGCTATGGCCGAGACAGCAGCCCCCATCTGGGTCACGAAGTGCAGACGACCCCATCGGGAACCGTGACGCTGGATTTTGCCGATACGGATATCCGTGATGTCGTGGCGCAGATATTGGGCAATGTGCTGCACGTCAATTACACGATCGATCCAGCCGTAACAGGCACGGTCACACTGCATACCGCAACACCACTACTGGCCGGTGAAATGCTGCCGGTCCTGCAGATGCTCCTGTCGGAAGTGGGTGCTACACTGGGCCGGATGGGCGACCTGTACCGGGTAACGCCCGGTGCCGGCAGACCTGCGGGCACCGCTGCCGGGGCGGGTACCGCTGGCGGCAGTCCGGTGGGGCTGGCGGAAGATCCGGCAATGGCGGGCAGCATCATGGTACCCCTGCGCTATGCCGGGGCGGAAGACCTTGCCAAGGCGCTGCAACCCTTCATGCAGGGCAGCGGCCATGTCAGCGCAGTCAGCGGAGCGAATGCACTGCTTGTCGCCGGCGATCCCGTCACGCGCAATACGATCGTGGATCTTATACACGCCTTCGATGTCGATATGCTGGCGGGACAGTCCTATGCCCTCCTTCCCGTCTCCTCCGGTGCGGCACGCGACATGGCCACGGCGTTGCAGGAAGCCCTGCGCGGTCATGGCGGCACACTGGCGCAGATGGTACGGGTCATTGCGATGTCGCGCGTGGACGCCGTGCTGATTGTGGCCAGTTCCGCCCGATACATTACCGACACGCGTCGGCTGTTCGACCTGCTGGAACGGACCCGGCGGACGACAATGCGTACATGGCATGTCTATTATATCCAGAATACCAATGCCAATGACGCGGCCTATATCCTGCAGCAGGCCTTTACCCCTGACGATGTGACAGCCCAGCCCACCCAGCCACCACAGGCAAATATTCCCGGTGCGGGCCAGCAGGGCACCACGGGCATGGGTGGGGGCCTGTCCGGCCTGGGGGGTATGGGGGGCATGCAATCCGGCAGCACGCCGGGTGGCGGGGCCGGACTGGGGGCCGGCACGGGCATGATGTCCGGTGTCACACAACCCGGCGCACAGGGCGGTGCGGCTGGCGGCACGCAGCCTGCGAACGCCAATCCACTTCTGGGCGGCCTTGATAATACCGCCGGGGGAAACGGTCGGGTCCGGGGCATGCGGATCATCCCCAGCCCCCAGCATAATGCACTGCTGATCTATGCCACCGATCAGGAAAACGACACGATTGAAGACATGCTGCGCAAGGTGGACATCCTGCCCGTGCAGGTACGCATCGATGCCGTGATTGCCGAAGTGCAACTGAATGACGCCCTGCGCTACGGCACGCAGTTCTTTTTCAAGTCGGGTGGCATCAACGGGGTCCTGAGCAGCAACAGCCAGACCATTACCACCGGCAAGCTGGCCTCCGCCGCGTTCAGTCATACCCTGCCCGGTTTCATAATCGGCAGCGCAAGTGGCAGCGGGGGCGCCCCCATCGCCCTGGACGCACTGCAGAATGTGACAAAGGTACATGTCCTGTCCTCGCCCCAGATCATGGTGCTGGACAACCAGCCCGCGCGCCTGCAGGTGGGACAGCTTGTTCCGATCCAGACGGGATCACAGTCCAGCACGATCGGGACCTCGATCTACAACCAGTTCACGTACCAGCCCACCGGGGTCATCATGCAGGTGACGCCACGGGTCAATAACGGCGGACTGGTGACGCTGGATATTTCGCAGGAAGTCAGTTCGGTCAGTTCCACATCATCCAGCACGGTCAACCCGACCTTCAATGACCGCTCCGTCACTTCCCGCGTGGTCATACAGGACGGGCAGACGCTGGGGCTGGCCGGGCTGATTACCGATACATCTTCACGTAACAACAGTGGCATTCCGTGGCTGAAGGATATCCCGGTGCTGGGCATACTGGCAGGCGACCAGAGCAATAACCGCCAGCGCACGGAACTGCTGGTTCTCATTACCCCCCATGTCATGCATGACCAGCGTGATGCACAGGCGCTGACCGCCGACCTGCGCGATGCATTGCCCAATGCGGCAGGCGTGCCCGATGAACTGCTGAACATGCGTTCCACCGGCAGCGCCGACCCGCAGGCCCGCATCCGACGTGGCGTCGGTCTGGGGCCATGAAAACCCCACCGCCGTGCCTGCGAACCATGACCGATGGTGGTTTCGCACTGCTGATCGTATTATGGACGGTGGTCCTGCTGTCATTTCTGGCATTTGCCATCACATCCGCAGGACGGGGGCAGATACATGCGACCGACATGCTGCGCCTTCATGCACGCCTGCAGCAGGAAGCCGATGGAGGGATATGGGAAGCAGCGTTCCACCTGCTTGATACTTCGGCCGGGCATTGGGGGGCGGATGGAACCGATCACCTGATCCGGCACGGAAACACCCGCCTGGACCTGCGGATCACCAGTGAAGCGGGAAAAATCAATCCCAACATTGCCTCAACCGGGCTGCTGCTGGCGCTGTTACGGGCGACAGGGTCGGATATGCACGAAGCGCAGGCGCTCACCCTCAATATCCGTGCGTGGCGCTTCCCGGCATCATCTGACAGTGCAGCACTGCCCGGCACAATGGCCGCCTATGTCACGGCCGGCCGGCCCTACGGACCGCCGGGCGCACCATTCCAGAGCGTGGGAGAACTGCGTCTGGTGCTTGGCATGACGCCCGTAATCGCAGCCCGGCTTATACCGCATCTGAGCATATACTGGGATGATGAACCGGTTGTCGAACAGGCTGATCCGGTGGTGCGTCAGGCCATGATGAGCGTTGGGAACACTTTTCCCACTGGTGGAATGCCCCGGGCCGAGCGGGTGGTCAGTATTGAAGCCGCTGCGATAGACAGGTCCGGCGCACGCGCCTTCCGTCATGCGATCATCATGAAGGCACCTGCGGATAACTCTGCAGTCCCCGTCAGATTACTGGAATGGGATATTCCTGTAGGAAAATAAAACGTATGGCTGTTCTTCGGGTCTGCATTAAAAATCAGTTAAAATATTTTTCTGTCCCGGCAACCTGTCCATAACCCTGCCGTTCGAGACACGAGGTCTCATGCCTGTATATTCTTGAAATATGGCAAGATGATTCTCAAATAAAACGAAAATAGACGCGACAGTCATGATCGTGTTCTTATGCCCTGAAATATCCAGAAATAATGATATGGAACAAGTAATGACGTCGAGTCCATAACCCGTATACTTCGGCACGGCGTCTGAAGTGCGGGTTCATCCTATGCCGGAGTACGTAAAAATGGAAATTTCCAATCAGGATGTCCCCAGAATAATCGGCAACGGTCATTCTGGCCGAAAAGTATATGGGACCGCCATCAGGCTGGTCCTTGCCAGTAGCATTGCGGGCTATATCCCCTTTACCATGGCGCACGCGCAGACCGCAGTAACCCCGGTTCCCGGTTTTCCGGCGCCCACGACCCATTCGCAACAGGCCTACAGCCCGTTCGACACGTTCACCTCCCGGTGGACACGTGCGGATGCGCGGCAGATCAAGGCCCGATCCGACCCGAATGTTGCGGTAGGGGCGAATTCCATGCCGACCAGCGTGACAATGCCCGATATACCCGCCGACTTTCCCCAGACGAACCCCGATGTCTGGCTATGGGATACATGGACGTTGATCGATGCCCACGCCAACCAGTTCAGCTACAATGGATGGGAAGTCATTTTCGCGCTTACGGCTGACCCCAATGCCGGATACACGTTTGATGACCGGCACGTGCATGCACGTATCAGTTATTTCTATCGCCGTGCAGGCATCCCCGCTTCGGCGCGGCCGCGTAACGGGGGCTGGATATATGGTGGTCACCTGTTCCCCGACGGAGCCAGCATAAAGGTATTCGGTTCCACAACACTGACCAACAATGCCGAATGGTCGGGATCGACCCGCCTGCTGAAAACGGACGGGAACGAGGTGGCGGTGTTTTATACCGCACTTGGCTTCAACCGCACGGCGGATGGTGCAAACGTCGCGCCCCCCGTTGCGATCATTTCCAAGGCGAATGGCCGGATCCATGCGGACCTGAACCATGTCTGGTTTACCGGTTTCAACAACCATACCGGCCTGCTTCAGCCTGATGGAACCTATTACCAGACCGGGCAGCAGAATGAATTCTATTCCTTCCGCGACCCCTTCACGTTCGAGGATCCGCAGAACCCCGGACAGACATTCATGGTATTCGAAGGGAACACGGCAGGCGAACGCGGCGCCAAGGACTGCACGGCAGCCGATCTTGGCTATCAGGCGGGCGACCCATATGCCGAAGACCTGGATACCGTACAGAATTCGGGGGCAACATACCAGAAAGCCAATATTGGCCTGGCGGTATCCACCGACAGCTCCCTGACGCAATGGCGTTTCCTGCCACCCCTTATTTCTGCAAACTGTGTCAATGACCAGACCGAGCGGCCTCAGGTCTATATCAAGGATGGGAAATACTATCTGTTCACCATCAGTCATCGCTCGACTTTTGCAGCCGGCATTGATGGGCCGGATGGGGTCTACGGTTTTGTCGGCAATGGCGTGAGAAGCGATTTCGAGCCGCTGAACTGGGGCAGCGGTCTGGCACTGGGCAACCCCACCGACCTCAATACCGCAGCGGGTTCGGATTTTGATCCCGATCCACAGCAGAACCCACGAGCTTTTCAGGCCTATTCGCATTATGTAATGCCCAATGGCCTGGTTGAATCGTTCATCGACACGGTAGAAGGCCGACGTGGCGGGGCACTGGCGCCCACCGTGAAGATCCAGATCAGTGATGCAATCACCCAGATCGACCTGTCTTACGGTCAGAACGGACTGGGGGGATATGGCAACATCCCGGCAAACCGGCATGATCTGGACTGGCAGGGATTTGTGCGTGATCTGCTGCGGTCCGGAACGTCATCCAGCGCCAATGTGTCACTTGCTTCGTTCGTCCAGCAGCAATAATGCGGCCACTGTTCATATGATGCCTGCATTCTGAAGGGGGAGACATCAATAATATGCGGGCAGAAACGATACGACGGACTGTATTGATGGTATTACTGACCAATCTGCCTGCGCTGGCGATGGCGCAGGCAGCCGACACGCAACAGATCCCTCCGTTACAGGCCACCACCCCGCAGTGGCGGCCGCTGCTGCATTATACGCCCCGACGCAACTGGATGAATGACCCCAA
>NZ_BDLU01000065.1 GCF_006538165.1 Komagataeibacter diospyri | reverse complement strand
AACCATAAAACAGGATAAACCCGCATACAGCTTCAAAACACTCAACGCATATTCCTAAAAAGATACGCAAAGCTACCTAGACCAGTCTCACCCAGTCCAGACCGCCAATCATTACCCCCTAAAGAGCAACAATCGCGCCGCCAGCATATCCCTTCCAGATACTCTCTCTATTCTCTTGTCAAAGATCAAAACCCAATAGGGCCGAATAACCTAGCAAATCCACCGGAAAGGCTCAAGAAGTTTCCTCAACGCCGCCGGTGAATGGGGATATAGGACCCACCCCTCAAACCGTCAATCATAAAATTGCAAAAAAAACAGAAACCATCACAACACATAACCAAAAAAGCCAGAAAACTAGTAAATTCTGGGATCATTTAAACACGCACCAGCATGGCAGGTGCATAGAATCGATCCACTTCCTGTTCCGGCAGCATAAATCCTATCCATTTTAAGATAGACGCATGGTGACGGATTTTGAGACATACCCACTGAATTATTACAACATATTGCAGCAAGCAGGTTCCCATGCCGAAATCACCGACCCAGCCCACCCTTCTCCATAAGGTCAACGATCATGTCGCGGTGCGCATGACGATCATATTCGGGAGTATCTGGTGCGTTTATGCATTTCTGGTCTTTTCCCTTATCCCTCTGGCCGCCCCCGCATGGCAGAACACGCTGCTTTATATAAGCAACTGCATCCAGCTCGTTGCGCTACCTGCCCTGATGGTGGGCAATGCGGTGCTGAGCCGGGGCACCGACCAGCGCGCGGCGGAAGACCATGCCGCCCTGATTGAAATCCTGAACGATGTCCGGTCTGAAGTGTCCGAACTGAAAACCGTGACCAATGATCTGGCGCGCAAGACGAACCAGGCGGCCAACCATTCCCCATCGGAAATCGTGTCGTTTTCCAATGAAGCTGTTATCAATGTGACGGAAAACGAAGCGCATGAAGCGGTCATCCCCGCCAAGGGCTAAAGCCACCAGCATATTTTATGGAAACATCATGTCCCCTGCCCTGAACCGCCCTGAAATCGTTGCGGAACTGACCGCGATGTCTGACCGCTATGAAAAGGCGCTTGGCGATAATGACATCGCGGAGTTGGACGCCCTGTTTTACCATGGCCCCGAAACGGTACGATACGGTGTTGGCGAAACACTGTACGGGTTTGATGAAATCGCGGTATTCCGCCGTAACCGGGCAGGTGGTTCTCCTCCGCGCGACGTGCTGCGCCGACATATTACGGCTATCGGCACGGATACCGGCACGGTTGATCTGGAATTCCGTCGTCACGGTGCCGAACGGATCGGCCGGCAGAGCCAGACATGGATCCGCACCCCCGACGGGTGGAAGATCATCGCGGCCCATGTGTCCCTGATGGCCGATATTTCCTGATCAGTTGCCGATATCTGGCGCACAGGCATCCTGCAACCGCGACAGTACATCGACAAAACCGGTTGCGAAGGATGCCGGGCCGCCAGCATCCCGGGCCGCGATTTCCGCCGCCCGTGCATAAAGTGCATGAACGGCCGCCACCGCAACCAGCCTGTCCGATTCCTTTGGAACGGTTGCCAGGGCTGCGGCAACCAGACCGCCCAATGCACAGCCTGCCCCTGTCACGCGCGTCAGCAGTGGGTGGCCGCCAGGCACAATAATATGTCGACCATCGGGGGCAAGGATATGATCTTCCGGCCCGCTGATGGCGACGATTACCTTACGACTGCGGGCAAGCGCCTGCCCCATTGGCACTGCCTGCCCGATCGAAGCCGTGGCTTCCACCCCCCGTGCCGTCGCCGCCCCTCCGGCCAGCGCCACGACCTCACTGGCATTTCCCCGGACGACAGCAGGTAATCTGGAGGCAAGTGTACGAATGATGGCGTCATATTCCCCGACACCGGCGCCCATGGCCACCGGATCCAGCACCCATGGCACATGGCCTGCATTTGCGGCATCCACGGCATCCATCATGTCGCGTGCCGTGCAGTTGATCAGTCCCGCCGCATTGACCCAGATTGCCGCGGCCTGCCCCCCGAAACCGGCCGGCCAGCCCGGCGCCGCCCCGATGGCGGGGGCCGCCCCTACCGCCAGCAGGACATTGGCACTGAGGGAGGCCGCAACATAGTTGGTCAGCCCATAGACAAACGGGGCCTGCACCCGTATCCGGCGCAGGACAGGACGACAGTACGGATGGTCATAATCCATGGATAGGGGTACGTCATGCAACAGCGGTCACTCCTTTCCCACGCATCCAGACAATAGGTCGCCTGACACCGACAGGGGTTGCCTTTTGGTGGTAATCGACTGAAAAATAAAGAACGGACCGGGTCAATCATACCGGGGACCGCCTGAATTCCATAGATGATTTACCAGCCGCCATATCGTAGCAGGAACATACCGTGCGACCAGCTTTCCTTTATGCCCCTGTCATTCTTGCCGCAGGACTACTGGCCACTCATTCCGCACGGGCTGCGGATGCACTGGGACAACCGACAGCCAAAATCTGTTTCACCCTGCGTGATGCCGCCCTAGCGGGCGGATATTCATGGGGCAAGGGACGCCTTTATTTCGGCAACCATTCCTACCCGGTCAAGATTACTGGCGGCGGAGCGGTCGGAATCGGTTACAGCAAGCTGAAGGGGGACGGGACGGTGTACAACCTTGCCCGTCTGTCTGACATAAACGGCACCTACTGGTCCGTGCGGGCGGAAGCGACCATGGCCCGGGGCCGCAATGTCGCTGTGCTGGACAATAACCATGGCGTGGACATCAAGACGACCATGCGCACCAGCGGCGCCCATCTTGCCGCGGCCGTCATGCGGCTGACGCTGCGTGTGGACCCGGGCCGGGAACGGGTTGATACCCTCCCGGCCGCCTGTTCGTTCCCCATCCATTAAGGGACGGTTTAAACAGCCCATCCTTGTTGGCATCATGATGCTGCCCTTAAAAAGGGCGGCACCCAAAAACTCCTGTTTTCAAAGAGTTTACAAAAAAACCGGATCGATTTTCCCTAGATCGTGCTGATTACGATCTCGACCAGACTGGGACGGCCGGACGCCATCGCGGCTTCTATGGCCGGAGCGATATCCCCCGCACGGGTAATCAGGCACGATTCCAGGCCATAGGATGTCGCCATGGCCTGATAGTCGATCGGTGGATCACGCAGGTCCATTGCCAGGAAATTTCCCTCCTGCGCGGAAACATAATGCGTCTGCCCCCGCATGAACCCCTTCAGCACGTTATATTCGCGGTTGTTCATCACGACAAAGGTCACCGGCAGCCGTTCATGCGCTGCCGTCCACAAGGCCTGTGGAGAATATAGGGCCGCCCCGTCCCCCACCAGGCAGACAACCGGTTCACGCCCCAGCCCCAGCGAAGCCCCGACCGCAGCCGGCATGCCCCAGCCCAGCGCGCCACCGCGCAGGAAGGAGTACTGCGCGGCCCAGTCACTATCGAGGAACATGCGTGTATAGGAGGATGTTGCAATCGCTTCATCCACAATGGCGACCTGCGGGCCAATGGCGCGCACGACTTCATGGGCTGCAACACAGGGGGCGATGACCGGATCATCCCGATGCCGGGCCACCAGTGTTTCCGCATCCATGCGCCTGCTGGTCCGGGCGGCGATGACACGCGTGCGGGCCGCACTGAATTCAGCCCGGCGGGGCTGTGTCGCCTGCTGCAGCAGCGGGATCAGCACATCCAGCGACGCACGGATATTACCCACCAGCGAAAGCGGGGTCTGGAATGTGCGCCCCAGATCACGCACATCGGCCGAGACCTGATAGACCGCACAACCCGGCGGCACGGGGGAACCTTCGGAATACAGGATGGTAATCAGCGACTTGCCGCCCAGTGCGAAGATTGCATCATAATCCGCAAGCCTGCGGGCAATGTCAGTTGCGCGCGTGGGCATGTTACCCGCCCATAACGGGCAGGACGTCGCAAACGGGATACGCGATGGCCATGACGCGCCATAAACGGGCGCACCAAGGATTCCGGCCACTTCAGCCACCTGTGCCGCCGCATCCGCGCCATGGACCTCATCACCCGCGATGATCGCAAGCCTGCCCGGCGCAATACCGGCCAGCGCGCGGGCCAGGTCCGGCAGGCCGCCGGCTATGGAGGCGCGATTGATGACGGATAGGGAACCGACATCGACATCGCTGGGTTCCTCCATCACATCCATGGGCAGGGACAGGAAAACCGGCCCGGACGGGGCCGCCATCGAATCGTTGAAGGCACGCCGCACCAGTACCGGCAACTGGTCCGCATGCAGGACTTCCTGCGCCCATTTGACAGCGGGCGTTGCGATGCTGACCAGATCGCCAAACAGCAACGGGTCGGAAATCGTATGACGCGAGTCCTGCTGCCCCGCCGTCACCACCAGTGGCGTCTGCGATACGCTGGCGTTCAGCAGATTACCCATGCCATGCCCCAGCCCCCCTGCCGTATGCAGGTTCAGGAAGCCGGGACGTCCAGCCGCCTGCGCATACCCATCAGCCATGGCCACCACGCTCGCTTCCTGCAGGGCAAGAACGTATTTCAGGTCCGGACGACGCTGGAGCGCATCGATCAGGGGCAGTTCCGTTGTGCCGGGATTGCCGAAAATATAGCGAACCCCTTCACTTTCCAGAATTTCCAGCAGGATGTCGGCCCCCCGCCGTCCCCCTGTCCGCCGTGCTGCGACCTCGAGCGGTGTAATGGCCATGCTGTCCTCTGCGTGCATTGACGGTCAGGCCATCGCACCACGTTTTCGGGATCGGGTCCACCATGGGGCGAGCAGGGCAGATGTCATTTTTATCTTGATAATGATAATTATTATCACTATCAATTTCGACACCCGTGGGTCGCCCGACAGATTCCCAACCGTCGATTTCCCAACTTGTCCACGGAACCTTACGGCATCACCCACAGCCCGGGTGATGCCGTTTTTTTATCCAACGGACACATGACCCCGCACGGAGATATTTTTTCATACCCGGACGGGATAATCTTACACTTTCAATTGACCCCATTACCGGACGTGAAGATGATGCAATGACATCCAGCCATGAAAGTGAGCCCTTTGCCCGCTGACGGTCCTGCTACCCTGTCCGCCCCCACACCCGTTCCAGACGGGAGTAATGAATGGGCGACACCCGTATCCACCATGATCGACGCCCTGCACCACAACGGCATCATCACGGCGCACCATGTGGCGGCAGCCCGGTTCTGGGCCACGGATTACCGGATTGGCGTGATGGGAGAGGAAGACCCGCATCTGGACCGGACATCACTGGGGCTGTCCGTGCGGCCGCTGAACGGACGCATGGGGTCCATCAACCGTTACAGATATATTCACGACATCATCGGCAACCGCTACGAGCGGATCCTGATCGCCACAATGATCAACAACCAGCCGCTGGATGAAATAGCCAGCCATGCCCGGTACGATCCCCGGCATATGGGCAGCGTGCTGGCGCTTCTGCTGGATTTCCTGACCCGGCATTATGACGCCATGCCCGGTCACCTGTGGCGCGGTTGACCCGTCAGGCAGGCCACTCGAAATAAAAAAGGCGCCCCGGAAAAACCGGGACGCCCCTTCAGACCATATCAGCGATAGGCTTCGGCAAAGGCCGCCGCCGCACCCAGCAGGCCTGGCTGCGGGTATGTAATCAGCTTGACAGGCATTTCCGCCATCATGCCTTCGAACCGGCCCTTGGCCACGAACCGTTCGGCAAAGCCGGAACTGGGCAGGTGCTGGGCCAGACGCAGGCCAAGGCCACCGGCAATCACAACAGCGCTGCCGCCCTGTGCCAGCGCAAGATCCCCCGCAACCGTACCAAGGCTGAGACAGAACCGTTCCAGTGCGGCTGCCGCCACCGGGTCGGATCCCTCCAGCGCCATGGTCCACAGCGCCTTGTCATCACGCGCCTTGACCGACAGTTCCCCCATTTCGGCAATCGCCTCATACAGGTTGAGCAGCCCCGGCCCGGACACCACGCGTTCCACCGACACGCGCCGGTAGCGACGGCGCAGCACGGTCAGGATACGGTCCTCAAGCTGGTCGAGCGGGGAGAAATCGATATGCCCGCCCTCGGTCTCGCACACGAAATAACCGTTCTTGCGCCGCACGATATAGGCGGAACCCAGACCCGTGCCCGGCCCCACGACGGTAATCACGCCCTGTTCGGGCAATGGCTGGTCGGGACCACAGATATGCTGCAGGCTGTCTTCGCCCACCTGTGCCACGGCATGGGCCACGGCGCCGAAATCATTGACCAGGATCAGCTCGTCCACCCCCAGCTTGACCGGCAGCCACGCGGGCTGGATGACCCACGGGTTATTGGTCAGCTTGAGGATATCCCCCTTGATCGGGCAGGCCACGGCAATGCCCGCGGCCTTGGGCAGGGGGCGGTCAACCACGCGGGCAAAGGCTTCCCATGCCAGCTGCAGGCTGGCGTGATCGGCACATTTCAGGGTCGTGGCTTCCCCCAGCGTGACAACCCGCCCCTGGTCAACCTGGGCAATGGCGAAGCGCGCGTGCGTGCCGCCAATATCAACTGCTACGATCTCTTTCATATCCGGTCACGCTCCGTGGCCATACGGCAGCTCCTTGCCCCGCTATTACAATAAAAACAGTCTGCGATTGTGCCCTCTCCCATGCATTTCATGCAACAGAACAGGCAATTCAGGTGCCGCAGATCTATCGGTTAACACATCTATCCAGAAAACAAGACCAGCCATCGTGTAATTTCATTGATAAATGTCACGAAATGGCCACAATCGTTCCGGTCAGCATTAAAATATATCATATAAACCCTGACCTGCCGGGAAATCAGTCCGTCTGGTCTGCCTTGATGGCCGAAAGGATCCGCCGCTTGAACGGCCACGGTATCAGCGTGTCCACCAGCCGCAGCACTGAAAACACGAAGGGAAAGACCAGATGGGGCCGGTTGCGGTCCACGGCGCGGGCGATCTTGCGCGCGGCAGTAGGCGCGGTCTGCAAAAATGGCTTCGCGCCCACGACGCGGCGGCTCATGGGGGTATCCACAAACCCTGGCGAGACCAGCGTGACCCCGATCCCCAGCGGGGCCAGCGCCATCTGCTGCGCCTCGGCAAAACGTTTCAGCCCGGCCTTGGACCCCGAATAGGCGGCAGCGAACGGCAGTGCATGGAAGGCCGCGACCGAACTGATCAGCACGATATGCCCCCGTCCCCGCGGGACCATGCATTCGGCAGCGGCAGCAGCCATGGCCGATGGCGTGGCATAGTTGACCAGCCCCAGATGCAGCACATCCTCCGCCCGTTCCACCACGTCACCCCCGCGCCGCATGTCCCCCAGCCCCGCGGCCAGGATGGCGATATCGACCGGATAGCTGTCATCATCCTGACGCAGGGCTTCAATCGCAGCCGCTCCATCAGACAGGTCAAGGGTGCGCGTATGCACCTGCACACCCAGGCTGCGGGCCTGTACAGCCACATTTTCCAGCCGTTCGGCATTGCGTCCCCACAGGACCAGCGATCGCCCACGGGCGGCATACAGCCGCGCCAGTTCCGCCCCGATCCCGCTGGATGCCCCCGTAATCAGCACATATCCGCCTTCATCCATGCGTGAACCGGACCTAACCGTCATTGTCTATCTTCCTTTTAAGGGTCCTTCTGTGCCATCAGCACAACAACAGGACGGACCACCGAATCATTTCTTTCAACCCTTGCCTGCATAACCTGCCCCGTTCCGTGACGGAATGAAGGTCGATGCGGGTAATGTTCAGGATGCAACGAACCGGTCATGAACGAAACCGATCGTCTTACTATCATTCCCGTTTCCGGCTTTCGTCAGATGACCACCTTTATCCAGTTGCCCCGCCGCCTGTACGCCGGGCTGCCGGGTTATGTACCCCCTCTGGACCTGACCCAGCGAGACCTGCTGACCCCGCGCAAGAATTCCTTTTTCCGCCAGGGACGCGCGCAGTATTTTCTGGCCATGCGGGGCAAACGGGCGGTGGGACGCATATCCGCGCAGATCGACCCGATTTCCATGAAACATTATGGGGAACCTGTCGGTTTTTTCGGTGCACTGGACGCAATCGACGATCTGGATGTTGTATCCGCCCTGCTGGATGCCGCAGGCACATGGCTGCGACAGCATGGCATGAAGCTTATGCGCGGACCGCAGACGCTGGACAGCAATGGTGAGTTCGGGATGATGCTGGAGGGCCACCACGCCATGCCGATGGTGGCCATGCCGTGGCACCCGCAATGGCTGCCGGGCATGATGGATGCCTGTGGCGCCACCAAGGTGCGCGACCTTGTAGCCTATCAGATGCAGACCGGCCCGGATGCGGAAGAAGCCCACCTGGTCCCCGCCAGCCTGCGGCTGGGCGAAGGGCGGCTGGGCAATGTCACCACCCGTGGCCTGCGCATGGACCGGATCAATGAGGACGGGGAGATCCTGCGCACGCTGTACAACGACGCATGGCGCAACAACTGGGGATCGATTCCGCTGGCGCGTGAAGACATGCAGTCCATGATCGTGGAGATGAAGCCCATCCTGCGGCCGGAGCATTTCGTGCTGATCGAACAGGCGGGCAAGCCGGTCTGTGTGGCGCTGGTGGTTCCCAACGTGTTCGACATTTCCGCCGACCTCAATGGCGATCCGTCGCCGCTGGGGTGGCTGAAACTGGGCAAGCGGCTGCTACGGCATGAATTCCATTCCGCGCGCGTCATCCTGCTGGGCGTCAGTTCCACGTTGGACGGCACGGCGCTGGGGGCGATCATGCCGGCACTTGCCATCACCGAACTCATGAAACGCGGCCGCAGCCTGCCCTACCGCACGATCGAACTTGGCTGGGTTCTGGAAAACAACCTGCCCATGCGTCGCCTGATCGAACGGATCACGCCCGAACCGTGCAAGCGCTACCGGGTTTACGACCTGTCGCTGGAGGACTGAGGGACAGGCCTCAGCCCCCAGCCTCCCTTACATGGCTCCAGCCACGCCGGGCAAATGCCATCACGTGGCCCGCCGCGTCGCAGACCTGCACGTCATTTCCCGCGACCACCTGCCCGATACGGGTCACCGCCACCCCCGCACGCGCGGCATGAGCCTGCAGGCCAGCTTCATTCATGGGGGGGACGGCAAGCAGCAGTTCATAATCATCCCCACCGCTCAGACACGTTGACAGCCATTGCGGGCCAAGTGCGCGCACGGCCGGGGATAACGGCACCTGATCCGCATGGATCACGATCCCTACCCCGCTTTCACGCGCCATGTGCCCCAGATCCTGCAACAGCCCATCTGACACATCCATCCCGGCGGATGCGACATCCCCCAGATCCAGCCCCAGCCGGGGACGGGGCAACTGGTAGCGGCCTGCCAGAAAGCCATCGGGATCGGGCACCTGCCCGCGTCGCGCCAGCAGGCCCATCGCGCCATCACCAATCGTGCCCGTAACCCATATGCCATCGTCCACGCGGGCGGTGCTGCGCCGTAACGCCCGTCCGGGCGCTACATGCCCCAGCACGGTCAGGGACAGCACCAGTGGCCCGGACGTGGATGTCGTGTCCCCGCCCAGCAGCGTGATGCCAAACTGTTCCTGATCGCGCACAAGGCCCGATGCAAAGCCTGCAAACCACGCCTCATCCCGCGCGGGCGGCATGGATACCGTCATCAGGTAACCCAGTGGGGTCGCATCCATGGCGGCAAGGTCCGACAGGTTGCAGCGCAACAGCTTGCGACCAACGGTGTCGGATGGATCATCAGACAGGAAATGCACGCCTTCGACCATGGCGTCGGCCGCAATAACCAGTTCACGCCCGGCGGGCGGCATGAACACGGCGGCATCATCGCGCAGGTCAAGCGCCCCGTCCCCCGCAAGCGGCCGGAAAATACGGGCAATGAAACCGAATTCCGCCGGCAGGCCATTACCTGACAGTGCGTCCTGTCCCATGGCCGTCATGCCTTTCTTCGGGGTTCAGGCGGGTTTGCTGTCGGGGGCGGCATCAGCCACGGGGGCATCATCCACTACCAAGACCGTTTCACTGCCTGCATCCGTCACGGATGCCGCCGGTTCATTGATCCGCCGCGACAGGGCATCGAGCACGCCGTTGAGCATGCGCGGTTCATCACCGGCAAGAAAACCATGGGCGATATCCATGTATTCATTGATGATGACGCGGGCCGGTATGGGATCCGCCCCCGTCATCTCACCACCCGCAGCATGCATGATCGCCCGCAGCACCGGGTCCAGACGGGCCAGCGGCCATGACGCGGGCAGGATGTCATGCAGCAGCGTGTCAATGCGTTCCTGCCGTGCCATGGCGCCACGCACCACGATCCCGAACAGCCGCGCATCGGCGTCGGGCACGTGTCCTTCGGCATAATCGCACTGATCGGATGCGGACGTGCCCAGCCGGTGACGCATGAACTGATTTATGACGCGTTCCGGGCTTTCGCTGCCCTGTTCGATCTGGAACAGGGCCTGCACCGCCGCAACACGCGATGCGGTGCGGGAACGGACCTTGTGCTGCCGGTCACCGTCTGTCTGTGTCATGGCGCGTTACTCCTGCTGTGACATTGCTGCGAATTCTGCGTTTCATCGCCTCTTTGCGTGGCGGGGTCCAGTTCAATCTTTGTCCCTGGAGCCCGATGGGGGAAAGTCTTCCCCCTCCTCACCCGAGACGGAAGCCGAAATCGTGTCCAGAATATCCGCGAAATCCTTGGTTTCACGGAAATCCCAATGCACGCTTGCGAAACGGATATAGGCTACCGAATCAATTTCACGCAGCGTTTCCATAATCAGCCGCCCGATATCACGTGAGGGAATATCCGTCTCCCCCGTGGCTTCCAGATGACGGACCAGCCCATTGACGATCCGTTCGATCCGATCAGCCTCGACCGGGCGCTTGCGCAGCGCGATACGGACCGAACGCGCCATCTTGTCACGTTCGAAGGGCACGCGGCGGCCATCGGCCTTGACCACGACAAGGTCGCGCAGCTGCACGCGTTCGATGGTGGTGAAGCGCTGCCCGCATGATCCACATATGCGCCTGCGCCGAATGGCCGCGCCATCTTCATGCGGGCGGCTGTCCTTCACCTGCGTATCGTCATTTCCACAAAAAGGGCAACGCATGCAAAACCGTTTCCTGATTACGCGATGGAACAGAACACGCCACGCGAACGCGGCATGACGGGCTAGGCACCGATATCAGTCAGTACATCCAGTACCGCCGCACCATACCGGGCCAGCTTGGAACCACCCACCCCCCGGATCATGCCAAGCTCATCCAGCGTGGTCGGGCGTTCAAGGGCAATATCATGCAGCACGGCATCATGGAAAATGACATAAGGCGGGATTTCCTGTTCCCGCGCCTCCCCCAGCCGCCATTGCCGCAGCGCCTCATAGCGCGCTGCGGCTTCTGGCGTCAGGTCAGCCATCTGGGGCCGCTGGCCGCCGCCTGAACCGCGTCCCGCCGCCTTCAGATCCTCGGCCGCGTCCTCGCGCAGCATGATCTGCTCCTCGCCACGCAATATGGGCCGGGCGCGCCCTTCCTCAAGGGCAAGGGCATTATATTCCCCCGTCACCTTTATCGCGCCACGGGCGATCAGCTGGCGGATCACCCCACGCCAGAAAGGTTCGGGATGGTCGCGGCCGATGCCGAACACACTCAGCTTTTCATGGCCATGGCGGGAGGCCATATCCGATGCCTTGCCACGCAGCACACCCGCCACATGCACCGCACCAAAACGCTGTCCTGTGCGATAGATTGCCGACAGCACCTTCTGCGCCGCCACCGTGCCGTCAAACGTCGCGACCGGATTGCGGCAGTTGTCACAATGACCGCAGGCGGTGGACAGTTCCTCGCCAAAACACGACAGCAGGGCCTGCGTACGACAGCCAGTGGTCTCGGTCAGGGCGATCATGGCTTCCAGCCGGGCGCTCATGATCCGCTTCTGGGCATCAGGCGCGTTGGACTGTTCCAGCCAGTACCGGGCACGGGCCATGTCGTCGCCGCCATACAGCAATACGGTTTCGGCCAGTTCCCCATCACGCCCGGCGCGGCCGATCTGCTGATAATACCCTTCGGGCGAAGATGGCATGTCCAGATGCACCACGGCGCGCACGTCAGGCCGGTCAATGCCCATGCCAAAGGCGATGGTGGCAACGATCACCACCGGCTCGCCCGAACGGAACCGCATGAGGGCAGCACGCTTTTCCACCGGCGACAGGCCGGCATGGAACGGCAGCGCGGCATATCCCTTGCCTGCAAGTGAGCGTGCAATCCGTTCGGTCTTGCTGCGGCTGCCGCAATAGACGATGGATGCCGCCCCGCGATGGCGGTCCAGTATCCCGGTCAACTGACGCAGTTCCGATGTCTTGGGCTTTACTGCAATATCAAGGTTGGGCCGGTGGAAACTTGCCTTCAGCACCGTGGCATCCGGCATCGCCAGCGCATCAAGGATGTCGGTACGCGTGCGCGCATCCGCCGTGGCCGTCAGGGCAATGCGGGGCACATTGGGAAAATGCTGCGGCAGGGCCGCAAGTTCACGGTATTCGGGCCGGAATTCATGACCCCAGGCGGAAATGCAGTGGGCTTCGTCAATCGCGATGACCGACAGCGTCAACCGCCCCAGCCGTTCCAGCATACCGGGGGAAAGCAGCCGTTCTGGCGAGACATAAAGAATGTCCAGCCGCCCGGCCATAAGGTCCGAACGGACACGGGCGGCATCATCGGCTTCCTGTTCGGAATGCAGCGCGCCCGCATTTACCCCCAGCTGGCGCAGGGCCGCGACCTGATCATCCATCAGCGCGATCAGGGGGGAAATGACAAGGCCGGTGCCGGGCCGGGCAAGTGCGGGCACCTGATAGCATACGCTCTTGCCGCCGCCGGTGGGCATGAGCACCAGACAGTCCCGGCCTGCCATGACCTCATCCACTGCCTGCTGCTGCAGCCCACGGAAATCAGGAAAGCCGAAAACCTCGGCCAGCACATCACGCGGGTTGCGTGCTGCGCCGTCACCAGCCGTCATATCATCAGGAGGGAGGCCGTCGTTCAGCGTCCACCAACCTCGATTTCGACGCGGCGGGACGCCAGGGCGCCGTTTTCGTTGTTCAGCGGGCCACGCGGCTGCTGGCTGATCCGGCTGGCGTCCACGCCATCAACCGCCAGCTGGCGGGCCACGATCTTGGCGCGGTCGATCGCCAGCAGTTCATCTGCCGACAGGTCATGACTGGCGGCGGCATAGCCTTCAACCCGAACCCTGGCGTGGGTCGATACCGCACGCTGGGCGGCCTGTGTGATCACCATCTGGGCCGGCGTGTCGAGCTGGGTGGAGTTCTGGGTAAAGAACACGACATATTTACCCGGATGGCCACCAGCACACCCTGTCAGCAGACCAAGACCAAGAAGAAGGGACAGGCGACGCATGATGGATTCACTCCTGATTCAGGGATTCAAGACGGATCGCTATCAGCCTTCTGGTATACCCGATCCGGTTTTCCGCTACTTCGTGCCCTGTGGAAATAGCCGCGTCAATCCTTTCCACCAGCATGGCCACCCCTTCATGAATGGACACTGACCATTTTTCCGTCAGAAATACGCCATACTTTATCCAGTTTCTCGACACCTGTCAGGCGATGCGCAATCAGGATGACGGTACGGCCATGGGTCACATCATTCAGGGTCTGAAGGAATTCCTGCTCGGTACGCGCATCCAGTCCGGTGGCCGGTTCATCCAGTATCAGGATGGGCGCGCGTGACAGCAGCACACGCGCCAGCGCCAGCCGCCTGCCCTGCCCGCCTGACAGGCTGGCGCCCCCTTCACCCAGCCAGCTATCCAGCCCATCGGGCAGTTCGCGCACGACGTCCGCAACCCGGGCCTGTTCCAGCGCGATCCACAGATCGGCTTCACCCGCGTCGGGACGACCAAGCAGCAGGTTGGCACGAATCGTATCGGCAAACAGGTGCGTCGCCTGCGACAGCCACGCAATCCGCCCGCGCAGGTCATCATCACGGATGGTGGCGATATCACGCCCACCCAGCGTAATGCACCCCGCCTGAGGCGCCACCGCCTTGAGCAGCAGCGCCGCCAGCGTGGACTTGCCCGCACCCGACGGCCCCAGCACCGCAATACGCTGGCCCGCCGGAATGGACAGGTTCAGGTCATCCAGCACCGGGGCACGGTTCGCGCTCCAGCGGAAGGATACATGCCCAAAGCTGATATCGCTGCCCGCCGGTGCGGGTTCGGTACCTTCAGGGGGCGCGGGTTCAGGCATTTCACTGACGGCCACGACCCGGGCCGCAGCCCGGGTAATGCTGCCCGCCAGCGCGCCAGCACGGGTCAGGCCGCCCACACTTTCAAATGCCGCAACCGTCAGGAACAGCACGGCCGCCGCGGGCAGGGGCGCAATATGCGGCAGGCCGAGGCCAAGAGCGGCAGCCAGCACCGCCACCACCGCCGCCTGCCCGCACAGATAGGATGCGGCCCCAGCCATGGCCAGCATCCGGGCCTGTTTCATCTGCGCGCGATACAGCGCGTCATCACGGTCACGGACATGGGCCAGCATGCGCCCCTCCGCCCCGAAGGTCGCGATTTCGCGCAGCCCCCCCACCATGTCCAGCACGCCAATACGCAGCTGCGCGCTGGCATGGTTGACCTGACCACCCTCACGCCGTCCCATCATCGCAGCGATCAGGGGCAGGACAAACGCACCGCAGGCAAACAGCCCCGCCACCACGACCGCCAGAACGGTGTTGACCATGTTGATGGCGATGAACAGGAACGGCAGCACCAGACATGCACCAAGCAGCGGAATGATGATGCGCAGGTACAGTCCGTCCAGTGTCTCGACATCGGACACCAGCCGCGACAGCAGGTCACCCGCGCGGCGGAAGCCCAGACCAGCCGCCGCACCCCGCGCCAGATTACGGAAAAACCATACCCGCACATCCGCCAGCGCGCGGAACATGGCATCGTGCGTGACCAGACGTTCGGTATAGCGCAGGATCACCCGTGCACTGCCGAAGATACGCAGCGCGCCGGTCGTCACCACGATCACGCCCACCGTCATGGCCGCGACCCGCATTCCCGCCTCGCGCATCAGCACAAGGCCGATCAGCACGGCCAGCAGCGACAACAGCGCGCCCGCCGTCAGCAGCGGAGCGCGACGCTGCCATATATGCAGGATCTGCAGCACCGGCCCCATCACGCCTTCACGCCGCGCCAGCCGTGCGAATTCCCGGTTTTCCGAGGACTTCACGATGCATTCTCCCCACTGGTGACAATACGGCCATGATCAAGGTCCACCCGCTGTCCCCCGAACCCTTCCACCGCAGCAGAGTGGCTGGCAAGGATGACCGTGCGATGGGCCGCAAGCGCACGCAGGCTGGCGAACACGTCGGCTTCGGTCTGCGGATCAAGGTGGGCTGTCGGTTCATCCAGCAGAAGCAGCGGCGCGTCCTTGAGGAAGGCGCGCGCAATCGCCACGCGCTGCGCCTGCCCGCCCGACAGACCGAACCCGCCTTCGCCAATCAGGGTCTCAAGCCCGCGTGGCAGGTTGGCGATGAATGCATCCGCCGCTGCCGCCCTGATGGCGGCCTGCAACTGATCGTCCGTCGCATCGGGACGGGCGAACAGGATGTTTTCGCGCAGGGTGCCTGCAAACAGAACCGGCTTCTGGCCAATCCATGATGTCATGGCGACCAGTGTTTCAGGTTCGATGGTGGCCATGTCGACACCATTGATGGTGATGCGCCCGCTTTCGGGCTGGATGAAGCCCAGCAGCATTTCGATTATGGTCGACTTGCCCGACCCCGACGCCCCCCACAGCACCAGCGTCTGTCCGGCGGGTGCGGTGAACGAGACATCATCCAGCGTCGCTCCGCGTGCGGGGTCCCATGTAAAGCCTACATGTTCAAACGCGACACTGACGCCCTGCCCCGTTTCGCACACCGCCTGACCAGCCGCGCGCACTGCCGCCGCGTCCGGCAGGATCCGCATGGCCGCAGCCGCGCCCGATGCATGGGCGCGATCCTGATACGCCAGCGCAAGACTGCGGAAAGGGGCAAAGAATTCCGGCACCAGCAGCACAACAAACAGCCCGCGCGCGACATGGGCCGCCATAACAGTCGCAGGCACGCCCCCCTGGTCATGCAGCGCCATGAGCTGCGCGCCATTGCGCAGCGCCACCAGCACAAGGGCCACGACCAGCGCGCAGTCGATGGAGGCCGATGACAGGAACGCAACCCGCAGCACCTTCATGGTGCGCACGCGCAGTTCCTCCGCCGCGGCGGCAAGCCTGCGGGTTTCATCTTCCGTCCGGCCTGACAGGACAATGGTGGCGATGCCGCGCACACGGTCAAGGAAGCGCGCCTGCAGGCGCGTCATGGCAAGGAACTGGTTGCGCGAGGCAACCGCCGCCCCGATCCCGAACAGCGCCTGCCCGAACGGTACGGCAATACCGCATATCGCCATGATCAGAGCCGAGCCCGGCTGAACGAAGGCGGCAAGGACACCGATGACAAGCGGGGCCGCGACCCACAGCACGGAAGCCGGCAGCCAGCGTGCGAAGAAACCATCCAGCGCCTCGATCCGGTCAACGGCCAGTGCAGTCAGTTCCCCCGTATGGTGCCTGCGCAGCAGTCCCGGCCCACCGCGCAGGATGGCGTCCAGCACCCCGCCACGCAACCGCGCGCGCGCCTTCATGCCCGCACGGGCGGCAAGGATGTCCGCACCCATCTGCAAGACAGCGCGCACGATGGCCAGTCCAACCAGCCCCGCAAGCGCCCACGTCACCGCCGGTTCCCCGCCAGGCACCAGCACGCTGGCCAGCACGCTGGCAATGCACCAGACCTGTCCCACCGCAGTCGCGGCCAGGGCCAGCCCGAGCAACACAACCGGCATGGCCTGTCGGCGTCCAAGACGCGACTGTGCCCTTGTCCACGCCTTCATCACTGTCTTGTCATCGTTCATGACCGCTCCCTATACCGAAGGACACGACACAGGGACAGCCATCATCCACGGCCGGAAACTGACGACACCATAACTCTGCCATGCATTTTTGCATGGATTCAGCCCGCCATTTCATCCTGTTCGGGCTGCTTTAGTGGAAAAACAAGGACATAACGTGTCCCGTTTTCCTCGAACATCTGCAGTTCACCACCCAGTTGCCGGGCAAAGCCACGGATCAGCTGCATGCCGATGCCGCTGCGCCCTTCCTCTGTTCCGGGATGATTGCGCACCGCCGCCATGCCCACGCCGTTATCGGCGATCCACAGGCACGCCCGGTTACCGGACAGCGCGCGCAGCCCGACTTCCAGCGTGCCGTGCTGGCGGTCGGGAAACGCGTATTTGATCGTATTGCTGACCGCTTCCGTCACGATCAGCGCCAGCGGCACCGCCTGGTCGGGCACCATCAGCAGATCATCGACGCGGATATCCAGCGTGATGCGGCTTTCGTCGGATTCACCGATGGCATGCATGATCTGGCCACACAGTTCGCGCACGAAGCTCTGCATATTCAGGCTGTACAGTTCGCCATCGGCGTAAAGATAGCGATGCAGGGTGGCCAGCGCACGCACACGGTCACGCGCCTGCGCGAATTCCTCACGTGCGGCGGGCTGGCGGATGCGACCTGCCTGCAGGTTCAGCAGCGATGCTACGATCTGCAGGTTGTTCTTGACGCGATGGTGCATTTCCTTAAGCAGCAGTTCCTGCCGCGCCTGCGCACGTTCCAGCCGCTTTTCATGTCGCGCCAGCTTGCGGGTGGCCTTGCTGAAGGCATGGGCAAGCTGCCTGACCTCCAGCGGCATGGCCCAGTTGGAACGCACGTCATACATGCCACCCAGCTGCCACTGATTGACCGACGTGGTCAGCTGGCGCAACGGCGTGATCACCAGCACATCGGCACTCTTGGATGCGCCCAGCAGCCCCATCAGCAGCAGCAGCCCGCTGCTGACCAGCGATATGGCGAACATCACCACCGCGTGCCGCTCCCCCGCGTTGCGGCGCGTCATGGTCAGGACATGCACGCCATCCTGCACACGACCGATGGAAAACGACCCATCGGGCAGGGTGATGTGGGCATGTTCCTCCCCCATCGCCAGGGTCGCGCGTGCCCACTGCATGATACGTTCGGGCGGATGAGGCGACCAGTTGCAATCCGAACACAGGGGGACGGCGGCATGGGCGTGGCTGTCCACCACCCATACCTCGACCGGGCCATTCTGCTGCACCAGATCCATCCGCGGGTCACTGGCCTGCAGTATGGCGCTGCGCCATGACAGCGGCATGACCGCCGTCAGGTAGCCCGGACGGGCGGGCCTGCCGACATCATCATAAATGGTGGTGGAAACCGTAATGCGGAAATAGGCGGGCACATGGGTGAGCGGATCGGTCAGCGCCACCAGCCCGACATCCCCCTGGAAACGGGGCATGGCGTCCATGCCCAGTGGGGTGGATCCCTTCTGCGGCCCGACAGCGGTCAGGATGTTGCCCCGGTCATCCGCCAGCGCAATCTGGCTGTAATGCCGCCCGGTCAGCGACTGCACCAGTTCAAGCATATGGCGCAGGCCCGCATCATCCAGCCGCATGCGCGAGACGGCCTGCAGCAGGGAACTTAAATGTTCGGCTTCATGACGCAGTTCAAGATCGATGCGCGATACCGTAAGGTCGGTACGGTCCCCCGGCGCTTCAAGCGTGGCGCGATAACTATGCCATGCCTGTACCGCCCCGATCAGGGCAATGGGCATGGCAGCCAGCAGAATGATCGCCATCATCCGCCCACGCACGGCATCGAACACGCGACCGACACGGCTGAACAGGCTCCGGTGGCGGACCTGCCTGCCGTGACCGGAAGATGGGAATACGGACATCCGTTATTTTGTCCGTTTCCGGTCTTCCTCAATCAGACGCAGGAGTTCCTCGGGAACGGGCTCTTTCGTCACGTCGTCAAACAGCTGATGCAGCCCCCGCTTCAGCCATAGCTCGAACGCATCATCCGATCTGTTTATGGACTTCTTTCCTGGTTGCCTGGGAGGACACTTGTCCTTCAGAGCCATCGCATTATCCCGAAGTAAATTCCCACTTCACACAATCCCTGTCTGGGTCAGGGCTGCATCTTACCCTGCAAATTCCAAGATACTGTATGGAGACAGCACTGTCAGTGCCATACTCATGCCGCAATTCAAAGTGGGAATCCACCCAATCAGACTGATGCCGCAGGGCGTGCCTGCACACGTGTGCGCAGGCGCTGCACCGCGCCGCGCAGCTCGACAGTGGAAATATCGCGTTCTTCACCATACAGCCATGCGGCCAGCTGGCGACGGGCGCGGAAGACGCGGCTCTTGGCGGTACCGACGGCGCAGCCAGTCGCCGCAGCCAGTTCGTCATAGCTCATGCCCTGCATCACCACCAGCACCAGCGCCTCGCGCTGGTCGGCGGGCAGGCGGTTCATGGCTTCGGCCAGTTCCTTGACCACCAGGCGTTCCTCATGCGCGCCGCTACCCGCCATGGCGGAAGCGGGCACATCCTCGATATTCCCGGTTTCGCGCTTCTTGCGCAGGTCGGAGATGAAGCGGTTGCGCAGGATGCGGTGCATCCACGCGGAAAAATTGGTACCCGGCGTAAAGCTGTGCTGGGCTGCCAGCGCATTGCACACGGCGTCCTGCACCAGATCATCCGCTGCCGCACGATTGCGTGTCAGCGACAGGGCCTGAACGCGCAGACGGGGCAGGATTGCAATCATCTCGTCATGAAAGCTGTTGGTCATCTTCTTCTCCCCTGTGTTGTCGTTCTTCATGCCGGTGCAATGAACGGGGAAGGCAAAAGGTTACATCCACCCATATAACGAAAACGCGAGCAGGCGGGCCGTGGTTTCATTCAGCCGTCATCAGGGCGGGTGCCCATGTAATCCACGATCTGGGCCCGGGCGCGGGAGACCCGGGCCTTGATGGTGCCGACCGTCACACCACATACATGTGCAGCTTCCGCATAGGTCATCTCCTGCACGCCAACCAGAACCAGCGCCTCACGCAGGCGGGGGGACAACTGCCAGATCGCGCTATTGAGGTCGCGCAGAGCGTCCGCTTCCCCTTCCCCCGTGCCACTTTCGGGCTGATCGGGGCGATGGGCATAGTCAGACATCACATCACGTTCGCGTCGGCCGTGGCGCACCTGTTCATAAAAAAGGTTACGCGCGATCGTGTACAGCCACGCCTTCATGCTGGTGCCGGGGGTAAACTGCTCAAGGGCCGCCAGCGCGCGCAGCACGGTTTCCTGGACAAGGTCGTCCGCCTGCGCGGCCTGCCCGGTCAGAAAACGGGCAAAACCACGTAATTGCGGCAGAAGGGACAGGATCTCCCCACGCAAGTGCGTGACCGCTGACGGATCGGGTGGTATTCTGGATTCCAGTTTGTTTACTCTTCAACTCTTGCAGCACAGCCTAACGCTGTCATGATCCGGAGTGTAACAGTTTATCTGGGGAGATGAATGCCTCATGCCGCTATCACGGCGTCAAGACCTGCTTCGCGCCCTGCCCTATGCCCGGCGTTACGCCCGGGCGTTATGTGGCAGCCAGTCGAGTGGCGACCTGCTGGTCGCCGAAAGCCTGCGCGAACTCATGGCGGTGGATGATCCATCCATGCCACCAAGGCTGCGCCTTTACCAGTGGATATCCCGCCACCACGCCGAACATGGCGGCGGCGGAGACGCGGCAGGCGGCATGCCGCCGCTGGGACGCAAGCTGCTGCTGCTGACCTCGCTTGAGGAACTGTCGGTGAACGACGCCGCCCGTGTCCTGTCACTGCCCCCCGCACAGGCCACCACCATACTGGAGGATGCCCACGCCCGCCTGCGTTCATGCGCCCAGACCAGCGTGCTGATCATCGAGGACGAACCGATCATCGCGATGGATATCGAGGAGCTGGTGCGCCAGTGCGGCCATACCATCGCAGGCGTCGCCAGCAGCGAGGCGGAAGCCATAAAGCTTGCGCGCGAAACCCGACCCGGCCTGATCCTGGCCGATATCAACCTGGGCGACGGTGGCGACGGAATGAAGGCGGTGTCCAGCATCCTGCAGCATCAGGACATTCCCATCATCTTCGTCACAGCCTACCCCGAGCGCCTGCTGACGGGCGATACGATCGAACCGGCATTCGTCATCACCAAGCCTTTTGAACCGCTTACGCTGGCGGTCTCCACCTATCAGGCGGTTTCGGGTGGCGTATCCCTGAACTGACACAGCCGCATGCCAGTCCCGCGCCTGTGCCATCCCCCCTGTATGGCCCGGCGTGTATGGTGCCAGTCGTCGGCCGCACGGTCGGCTGGGGCTGATCCGCCATGCGACAGCTTATCAGAAAGGGCAGTAATGAAACGGCTGGTCATCGTATCCAATCGCGTTCCCGTTCCCAAGGAGGGGCTGCGCCCCGGCGGCCTCGCGGTTGTGCTGAAGGACCTGCTGGCGCGCAAGGGGGGCATGTGGTTCGGCTGGAACGGCACCTGCCATCCCGATGCGGCGCACCTGCCACCCGAAATCCAGCAGGCGGAAGGGGTGGAATATGCCACCATCGGCCTGACGCCCTCGGAACACCGCAACTACTATACCGGCTTTTCCAATTCCACGCTGTGGCCGCTCATGCACTCCCTGCCCGAGCACATCCATTTCGAGCGGCGGGAACTGGCTACGTACTGGTCGGTCAATGAACGGTTCTGTGAAAACCTGCTGCCGCTGCTGCGCGCGGATGATATCATCTGGATACACGACTATCACCTGCTGCCGCTTCCCGCCCTGCTGCGCCGCCATGGCGTGCGCCAGCCCATCGGCTTTTTCCTCCATACCCCCTTTCCCGCACCCGACATGCTGGCCACGGCGCCTGATGGCGGCACGTTCCTGCGTGACCTGCTGAAGGCGGACCTGCTGGGATTCCAGACGGCGGACGACACGGCCAACTTCATTTTCGCCGCCACCCGCAAAGCCGGGGCCATAGCAGAAGATGACCATACCCTGACATTCGAAGGGCGCCGCGTGCATGTCGGCACTTTTCCCGTGGAAATCGATCCCCAGACCTTTGCCCAGACAGCCGTCACCGCCGCCGGATCACAGGACCTGCGCCGGCTGTCCGGTTCGCTGGCGGGACGCAAGCTGGTCTTTGGCGTGGACCGCATGGACCCGACCAAGGGGCTGGACCACCGGCTGGCGGGCTATGAACGCCTGCTGGAAACCTATCCCGGGCGGGAACGGCAGGTCACGTTCCTGCAGATCGCGGCCGAAAGCCGGACAGACGTACCGTCCTACCAGGCGTTGCGCAACAAGCTGGAACACCAGATCGGCAAGCTGAACGCCCATAAGGGCCAGGCCGACTGGACCCCGCTGCGCTTCCTGACACGTGGCAGCCCCCGGCCCACCGTGGCCGGTTACATGCGGCTGGCGGATATCGGCTACATCACCCCGCTGCGCGATGGCATGAACCTTGTAGCCAAGGAATTCATCGCAGCCCAGGACCCCGAAAATCCCGGCGTGCTGATCCTCTCGCGTCTTGCAGGCGCCGCAAAGCAGCTTGAGGCGGCCTTACTTGTCAACCCGCTGGATCATGATGAAATGGCCGATGCGCTGGAACGTGCGCTGGCCATGTCGCCCGAAGAACGGCGCGAACGCTGGCAGGCATGCTGGAACAGCATCGCCAACCGCACGGCCCTTGGCTGGGGGCTGTCGTTCCTGAACATCCTTGAAAACGCGGCGCGGCGTTAAACCCACACCGGCCTTGCGCATGGGGTGGTTGAGAATACATAAGTGGGCATGGCTTCACCTCCCCTTCTTCTCCTTCAGGACATCACCCTGACCCTTGGCGGTGCGCCGCTGCTCAATGGCGCGGGCTTCGGCGTTGGACCGGGCGAGCGCGTCTGCCTTGTCGGGCGCAATGGCTGTGGCAAATCCACCCTGCTGCGCATCGCGGCGGGTGAGATACAGGCTGATGACGGCACCGTTTTCGTACAGCCCGGCACCACCGTGCGCTACCTGCCGCAGGAACCCGACCTGTCGGGCTTCGCCACCACGCTGGATTATGTCCGCGCGGGCATGGGACCGGGTGATCCGGAATACCGCGCCGAGCTGCTGCTGACCGAACTGGGCCTGAACGGCACGGAAGACCCGGCTACCCTGTCGGGCGGGGAAGCCCGTCGCTGCGCGCTGGCGCGTGCCCTGGCCCCCGAACCCGACCTGCTGCTGCTGGACGAACCCACCAACCATCTGGACATGCCCACCATTGAGTGGCTGGAGCGCGAACTGCTGTCGCTGTCATCGGCCATGGTCATCATAAGCCATGACCGCAGGCTGCTGGAAACGCTGTCGCGTTCGGTCGTATGGCTGGACCGGGGCGTTACCCGCAGGCTGGATCAGGGATTCGCCCGGTTCGAGACATGGCGCGAGGAAGTGCTGGAGCAGGAAGAACGCGACAGCCACAAGCTGGACCGCCAGATCGCACGTGAAGAAGACTGGATGCGTTACGGCGTGACCGCGCGGCGCAAGCGCAATGTCCGTCGCGTGGCCGAACTGGCCGAACTGCGCAATACCCGCCGCACCGCCATAAGGCAGCCCGGTGGTCTGAAAATGGAAGCCCGCGAAAGCGATCTGTCGGGCAAGCTGGTCGCGGTGGCGGAAGACATGTCACGCGCCTATGATCCTGCCCACCCGGTAGTCAGCCATCTGGACCTGCGTGTCCTGCGCGGGGACCGGCTGGGGATCGTCGGTGCCAATGGCGCGGGCAAGAGCACCCTGCTGCGCCTGCTGACGGGGCTGGACAAGCCGGATTCCGGTACCATCAATATCGGCAGCGCCCTCAATGTCGTGACACTGGACCAGCAGCGCCGCTCGCTTGATCCCAACACCACGCTGGCGGATACGCTGACGGGTGGCGGCGGCGACATGGTGCAGGTTGGCGATGAAAAACGCCATGTCATCGGCTACATGAAGGACTTCCTGTTCCGCCCCGAACAGGCGCGCACACCGGTAGGCGTGTTATCAGGCGGGGAGCGCGGGCGACTGATGCTGGCCTGCGCACTGGCGCGGCCATCCAACCTGCTGGTGCTGGATGAACCGACCAATGACCTTGATCTTGAAACGCTCGACCTGCTGCAGGACATGCTGGCGGCCTACTCCGGCACGGTGCTGCTGGTCAGCCATGATCGTGACTTCCTTGACCGGGTCGCGTCCTCCATCCTGATGGCGGAAGGTGACGGGAAATGGGTGGAATATGCCGGTGGCTACAGCGACATGCTGGCCCAGCGGCAGGATGCCACGCTGGCTGCACGACCCCGTCAGGACCGCGCGGAAACGACACCGGCCAAGACCGATGTGACGCCTTCCGCCTCCCCCCGGCAGCCAGCGCGCAAGATGTCGTACAAGGACAAGCACGCGCTGGAACAGCTACCGAAGCAGATGGCGGCGCTGGAGGCGGATATCGAACGCCTGCGCGCCATCCTGTCCGATGGGGGACTGTATGCGCGCGACCCGGCTGTCTTTACCACCACCACCGCCGCGCTGGAAAAGGCGGAAGCCGACCTGACAGCGGCGGAAGAACGGTGGCTGGAGCTCGAAATGCTGCGTGAGACGCTTCAGTCTTCCTGAACGGGGGGGATAATCAGGCCGGACGCCTCCATCCGCGCGCGTGCGGCGGCGATTCCCTGTGTCACCGCCAGTGCCGCGGCCAGCGCCCGGCGGCCCGCCGCAGCATCCACCAGCACTTTCGCGCCATCAAGGCAGGACGCCGCGAAGGCGGTATGCTCAGCCGCCAGCGTATCATGATCCCGCCACGTCACGGATTCGCGCCGGAATCCGCCCGATCCGGGCAAAGGCAGGCCACGCGTGCGCCCGATCATGGTCAGTTCGCGCTTCATGAAATCGGCAGACAGGTAGCCTTCCTGTGAAAAGACGCGCATTCGCCGCTCGGTCTTGAGCGAAATGCGGCTGGCCGCGATGGTGGCGACACAGCCGTTTTCAAAACGTACGCGGGCGTTGGCGATGTCCTCGAAAGGTGAACTGACGGCGGCCCCCAGCGCATCGACACTTTCGATCGGGCTGTCCACGATGGACAGCACCAGATCAAGGTCATGGATCATGAGGTCAAGGATCACCGATACGTCCGTCCCGCGCGGCTTGTACGGCGCAAGGCGCGTGGCCTCGATATACAGTGGACGCGAAATCCGGTCGGTAATGGCCTGATGTTCAGCGGAATAACGCAGCAGGTGCCCGACCTGCAGCACAACGCCATGCACCTGCGCCAGATGCGCAAGCTCATCAGCCTGCGCCAGTGTTTCCGCCATGGGCTTTTCCACCAGCACATGCTTTCCCGCAGCCAGTGCAAGCCGGGCGAGGTCGAAATGATGCTCGGCGGGGGCCGCGACAATAATGGCATCAGAACAGGCCAGCAGGTCTGGGTATGACAAGACGGGCGCACCGCCCGCCTCCGCCGCGACCTTGCGCGCACGCGTGGTATCGGGATCGTGGATGCCGGTCAGGACCTCACGCGCGGACGCCCGTACCTTGAGCGCGTGGAAACGGCCGAAATGCCCCGCCCCCACAATGCCGACGCGTAACAACCGCATTCCCGCCTGCGTCATGTCCTGCCCTTCCTGCCTGTTTCGGGTCCGTAGCTGTTTTCCGGATTAGCAGCCCGCCACCCCGTCGCACACCCCCGCTGACCGCACGGGCGGCATGACAGGGCGGGAAAATTGCGGCAAAACGGCAACGGCGGCGGCCCTGCTGGCGTATCAGCGGTTGCATCATCGGGCGGGGACCGGCATGTTCCCGCCACTGATTTTTCGCACACGCGATACACTAGACCATGCCGGACAAGGGAACCGGCCAGCCGGGCGTAGGGAGCTCTCCATCAAGTCATGATGTATTACAGTCGGCTCAGAATGGCTTCGGTCATTGGCGTATGTCTGATCGGGCTGGCGCTGTGCCTGCCCAATGTCATCCGCCAGCCCATGGCGTCCCTGCCATGGCGGCAGATCCATCTGGGTCTTGACCTGCGGGGCGGGTCCTACCTGCTGCTGCAGGTTGATATGAACAGTGTGACAGCCGACAGGCTGCGCGGACTGCAGGATGAAACACGCCAGACCCTGCTGAAGAATTCGCTGGGCTACCGCAATCTGACCACCAGCGCACATGGCGTGACATTCACGCCCCGCACACCGGAAGAAACGCAGCCCGACCTGAAGGTGCTGCGCGCCATGCCGATGAACGTGCCGGACGAATTCAGGGTAGAACAGGCCGAAGGCGGTCAGGTCACCATCACCCTGTCGGCCGAGGCCGCACGCCAGCGCGCCTATGATGCGGTGACCCAGTCGATCGAGATCGTACGCCGCCGTATTGATGCAACCGGCGCCATCGACCCCGAAATCACCCGTCAGGGCGATGACCGGATCATTGTCGAACTGCCCGGCATCAGTGACCCTGAACGGGTGAAAAACCTGCTGGGCACCACGGCGAAGATGACGTTCCATCTGGTCGCGGATTCCGCCATCGGGTCCGCCGTGCCGCCACCGGGCGTGGAAATGCTGCCCATGACCGACGGGCAGAGCAAGCTGCCGGTCTTCTCACACGTGGATGTGGATGGCGCGGATCTGACCAACGCCAGTGCCTCGATCGACCAGCAGAGCGGCGAATGGGCAGTGAACTTCACCTTCGATTCGACCGGGGCGCAGGAATTCGGGGAGGTAACGCGGGCCAATGTCGGCAAGCGCTTCGCCATCGTGCTGGATAACAAGGTGATCGAGGCCCCGGTCATCCGTACCGCCATTACCGGCGGCAGCGGGCAGATCACCGGTGGTTTCAGCGCGCAGCAGGCAACCGACATGGCGCTGCTGCTGCGTGCCGGCGCACTGCCCGCACCGCTGAACGTGATCGAACAGCGGTCCATCGGTCCGTCGCTCGGGGCTGATTCGATCCGGGCGGGCGGCTACAGCCTCGCCGCCGGTTTCGTGCTGGTGATCGCATTCATGGCGCTGTTCTATGGCCGGTTTGGCTGGTACGCGAACATTGCCCTGCTGGCCAACCTGGTGCTGATGACGGCCATCCTGTCACTGTTCGAGGCGACGCTGACCCTGCCGGGCATGGCGGGCATGCTGCTGACCCTGGGCATGGCGGTGGATGCGAACATCCTGATCAACGAACGCATCCGCGAGGAAGTGGCCCGTGGCCGCAGCGCGCTGCAGGCCATGCAGGCAGGCTTCGAACGCGCGACCGGCACGATCGTGGACAGTAATGCCACGGCCCTGCTGGCGCATGTGATGCTGTTCGTTTTCGGGACCGGGCCGGTCCGTGGCTTCGCGCTCACGATCACGATCGGTATCGTGACCACCCTTTTCACCACCCTTCTTCTATCCCGGATGCTGATGGTACGCTGGTATGCCCGCACACGTCCCAGCACCCTGCCGGTCTGAGGCGCGCCGAATGATGTTTGATCGTCCCCTTCTCCGGTTCGTGCCGCGTGGCACGAAAATCAACTTCATGCGCGGCCGCTTCATCGGGCTTGCGACATCGGCGGTGCTGTCAGTCGCCTCGCTGATCCTGTTCTTCCATCCCGGCCTGACGCTGGGGCTGGATTTCCGGGGCGGCATCGTGGTGGAAGCGCGCACGCAGGGACCAGCGGATTTCAACACCATCCGCGCGGCCCTGAGCGCCCAGCACGTGAATGCCGCGGGCGTGCAGTCCTTTGGCGGACCGGATGACGTGCTGATCCGCCTCGATACGCCACCGGACAGCGAACCCGACCATGAAGCGCGCACGCAGGCCATGGTCGATTCCGTGCGCCACGCCATCGGCACCCTACCCGGCGCACAGGTGCTGCGGGCTGATGCGGTCGGCGCTTCGGTGTCAAAGGAACTGTTTCGTAACGGCATGCTGGCGCTGGGCATCAGCCTGCTCATGATCCTGGCCTATATCTGGTTCCGCTTTGAATGGGAGTTCGCGATCAGCGCGGTGGTGACGCTGGTGCTGGACCTGACCAAGGCCATTGGCTTTCTGGTCATCACGCATTTCGAATTCGATCTGGTGATGGTGGCCGCCATTCTGACCATCCTTGGCTATTCCACCAATGACAAGGTGGTGGTCTATGACCGCGTGCGTGAAAACCTGCGCAAGTACCGGACCATGCCGCTGGCGGAACTGATTGACCTGTCGATCAACGAAACACTCAGCCGTACTCTGGGCACGTCATCGACCGTGTTTCTTGCAGCCCTGCCGCTGGCGCTGTTTGGCGGGGCCAGCCTGTCAGGATTTGCCTGGGTAATGCTGTTCGGGATCGTGGTGGGCACGTCGTCCTCCATCTTTATCGCGGCACCGCTGCTGCTGCTGATGGGGGAAAAGCGCCTGCGTCGCGACGCAAGGCCAGCCGCGCGCAACTGACATCGGGCATGGAGCACCCGCGCGACGGATACGTGCGGGACCAGCCCTGACATAAAGACGTTTTTCGGTGAAGCTTTTCCAAAAATGCTTCAGGAAGGTGACGCCTTAAAAAATGCGGCACCCAGAACTTTAATTTATCAATATTCTTACTTATGGGCGGATGTGGCCGGTTGCGGCGGCATCCGCCCTTTTGCATCAGGACTGGCGGGACCGTTCGGCAGGCAACTGACCGGCATCCTGCCGCCCAGCGTGGACGGGTCGGGCTGGTTGGTGCACGCCACCATCAGTTCCACCGCCTGCCGCCCATTACGGCGCGCCTTGCGCGATGGCCTGGTCAGGGCAGCGAGGATCATGCTCTTGCCGTATTTGAGCGAGGTCGCCATGTCGTACACCTGCTGTCCTGACAGCCCGCCATCCTGCAGACGGCTGACCATGCCCCCTTCGGCCATGAAATAGGATGTAATCAGCAGGTAATCCTGTGCCGGGGCCGACAGGCGGGACATGTCCGCCCGCGGGGCTGCATGGCACCCCGCCAGCAGGAACACTGCCGACAGGACCAGCCGCCGCCCGCGCACATATCGTGTAATATCAATCATAAGCCAGCCACCTTCGCCATACCGGGGGATATTGGGCAGTCCTGCCCCCCGGCACAAGGGCGGTCATGGGCACGCCCAAAAAAACGGGCACCCGTCCGGGTGCCCGTCCTGCAGTCCAGAAACCAGTATGTGGGATCAGGCCTTGGGCGCGGTCGTGGCCGCCTTCTGGGCCGCTTCCGTCTTCAGCACGTCGAGGATGTCCTGCAGCAGCACTTCATTGCGCGGCGGTGCAGGCGGGGTCGCGGGCTTTTCAGCTTCCTTCTTTACCGTCAGGCGGTTGATGGCCTTCACCACCCAGAAAATCACGAAACCGATGATGACAAACTGGATCACCGCGTTCAGGAACAGGCCGATATTGATCGTGACCGCACCGGCCTTCTGTGCATCGGCCAGTGTCGCCATGTGCGGGCCACGCAGGGTGATGAACAGGTTGGTAAAGTCGATACCACCGATCAGCAGGCCCAGTACCGGCGTGAACACATCCTTCACCAGGCTGTTCACGATGGCGGTGAACGCAGCGCCCACGATTACACCGACCGCAAGGTCAACCACATTGCCGCGCATGAGAAATGAGCGGAATTCCCCCAGCCAACCGGGTACATGAAGATCCTTGACGTGCAGTTCGGGCACGTGATCCGGCAGTTTCGCCATGAATGCCAATCCTTATTTGATGGAATACGTCCTAGCTCTAGCAACATCCTGACATCATGACGACTATATATTATCGTATTGCTTTTCCATTCCGCCAACATGATGCAAGCGGGTAACACCGGGGGACGAAGCAGGCAGGACGGGCTTTTCTTGCCATCGGGTGTTGATCTTGCCGGCACTTGTCGTCTATACGCCTGCCGATACAACGCCCCCGGTCGGCATCGGTGGGCCCAGCGCGAAAGTGTTTGAAATGAAATCCGGCATCCACCCCGACTACCACGAAATCAATGTCATCATGACCGATGGCACCGAATACACGACCCGTTCGTGCTACGGTAAGGCTGGCGATACGCTGCGCCTGGACATCGATCCGAAGTCCCACCCGGCGTGGACCGGCGTGCAGCGCATGATGGACACCGGGGGCCAGGTCGCCAAATTCAACAAGAAGTTCGGCGCACTGGGCCAGCGCAAGAAGGGCTGATTGCCCCTTCCTCCCGATCAGGTCTGAAGTCTGTGGCAATGCCCGGTCCCTTGAACAGGGGGCCGGGCATTCCCATGTCTGGGATGTGCCGGACGCCCGTGGCGGGTCCGTGCGCATCACCCAAAATCGCGGTTCGCCCGATCGGGGAACCGCATGACAGCAGACCTTGCTTCATGGAGGTTTCACATGGCTTATGATTTCGCACCGCTGTTCCGCAGCGCCATAGGATTTGACCGTCTGGCCCAGCTTGTCGATACGGCGGCACAGAACCCGGTCGGTTCGTCCTATCCCCCCTATAACATCGAAAAACTGTCCGACGCGCAGTATACGCTGACAATGGCGGTCGCGGGCTTTGGTCCCGATGACATTGAACTGACGGTACAGGACAATACCCTGATCGTGTCCGGCCGCGTCAGCGACACCACGCAGGGCAGCAGGGAAATACTCTATCGCGGCATCGCCACACGCGCGTTTGAACGCCGTTTCGTGCTGGCTGACCATGTCGTGGTGGAAAAGGCCGACCTGACCAACGGCCTGCTGCGCATTGCAGTGCGCCAGATCGTGCCCGAGGCGCTGAAGCCGCGCCGCATTCCCATTTCCTCCGGTCAGGCCGTGGCGGACGACAACGTCCCACCGGTCGAAGCCGCAACCGACGGGGTGGCCGGGGCGATCGCGGCAGATGCCACCGCGACCTCACAGCGTGCAAGCTGTGCCGCATAAAAGGGCGATCATAGCGTATTTGCTGCGGGGGCAGGCCATGGGCCTGCCCCTGTTTTTATTGATGGGAAACATCCGGGGCGGGTGGATTGAAGTCTTGACCTTTGCCACCCGCAACCGTCATATCACTTCCACGAGTGTTTTCTGTTTCTGGCGCGCCAGCAGGTACGCACGGTTCCCGTTTTGTCAGGGGGCTGTTTCAAACACCATTTCAGGTGCCTGCGTGTGGCGCCACACGCTGTAGGACCTGAGAATGACTGCCCTGCCCTTAATGCCCAAGGCAACCGCCGTGTGGCTTATTGAAAAGACGGCGCTGACCTTTACCCAGATTGCCGCATATTGTGGAATGCATCCCCTTGAAGTCCAGGCCATCGCGGACGGGGAAGTGGCACAGGGAATCCGGGGCTATGACCCGATTGCCCACCACCAGCTGACACAGGCGGAAATTACGCGTTGCGAAAAGGACCCCGAAGAACGCCTCAAGGGACTTCCGCCCGCAAACCCGATCAACCGTCGGTCCAAGGGCGCGCGCTATACTCCGGTGGCCAAGCGTAATGACCGTCCGGACGCGATCGCCTTCATTCTGCGCAATTTCCCGCAGCTGTCGGAACAGCAGACCAGCAAGCTGCTGGGCACCACCAAGGACACCATTGAGAAAGTGCGTACCAAGCAGCACTGGAACAGCGCCAACATCAAGCCACGTGACCCGGTGACGCTGGGCCTGTGCAGCCAGACGGATCTGAACGCCATGGTGGCCGCCGCCAATGAACGGCTGGCACGCGAAGGCCAGGCCGTACCGCCGCCGCTGGAACTTGATGACGACAGCGAACACGGCATCTGACACACATCCCGCCGCCCGGCATGCCGGGCGGCGGGGATGGGATCAGCCCAGCCGGGCCAGGCGCTCGATCTCCTCCTTCACACGAAGTTTCTCAAGCTTGAGCCGCCGCAGCGCGCCCTCATCGGGCATGGGCCTGCGGTCTTCATCGAAAATACGGGCATCAAGCCGCGCATGACGGGTTTTAAGGCTGTTGATACGTGCTTCGTACGACATGGAATCCTCCAGCGTCTTTACTGCAACCCGATCAGGCTAGACCAGACGATGCTGCAATTTCCATGCTAAAATTGCAGCACCTGGGGATCGTGTCCGGCATTTCGCCTTTTGCGGCGGATATGCTTAGGATACGACATGTCCACTTAACAGATGAGCCGCCATGCTGACAGATCGGGACACCCTTCTTCGCAAGCTGCACGAACTGCGCAGCGAACATCGCGACCTTGATACGGTCATAAGCCGCATGGCCCAGCAGGTGACGGACCAGTTGCAGCTCCAGCGCCTGAAAAAGCGCAAGCTGCTGCTGAAGGACGAAATCACGTGGCTGGAAAGCCGCATGATCCCCGACAGTATCGCCTGATTCCCTGACGAGAGTATTTCAATCGTGAGCCTTTCCCCCCTTCCGTCCTCCGGCACGAAATCCCCGCGCGTGGGGCTGATCATGGGCAGCCAGTCCGACTGGGAAACCATGCGCCATGCCACCGCCGTACTGGAAACACTGGATATCGCGCATGAAGTGCGCATCGTCTCCGCCCACCGCACGCCCGACCGGCTGGCGGAATATGCAAAATCGGCGCAGGGACGTGGCCTGTCGGTCATTATCGCGGGTGCCGGGGGGGCCGCACACCTGCCGGGCATGTGTGCTGCGTGGACGGCGTTGCCGGTGCTGGGCGTTCCCGTCGAATCACATGCGCTGAAGGGGATGGACAGCCTGCTGTCCATCGTGCAGATGCCCGGCGGCATTCCCGTGGGCACGCTGGCAATTGGCAAGGCGGGGGCGACCAACGCGGCGCTGATGGCAGCGTCCATCCTTGCCCTGTCCGACCCGGCCCTTGGCGCACGACTGGCGACATGGCGGGCGAAACAGACGGAAGCCGTGGCGCAGGAACCGGTGCAATGACGCAGCTTGCCCCCGGTTCGGTCCTGGGCATCGTTGGCGGTGGGCAGCTTGGCCGCATGTCTGCCATTGCTGCCGCCCGCCTTGGCTACCGCGCCCATATCCTGACGACCGAATCTGACGGGCCAGCCGCACAGGTGGCGCATGCCATCACCCTTGGCCGGTATGACGACCATGACGCCCTGCGCCGCTTTGCCGACGCGGTGGATGTCATCACATTTGAATTCGAGAATATCAGCGCCGACGGGCTGGACCTGCTGTCCAGCATCCGTCCGGTGCACCCCGCCGGTCATATCCTGCGCACGAGCCAGGACCGTATCGCCGAAAAGACCTTCATGGCGGAAAACGATATTCCGGTGGCCCCGTGGCGGGGCGTGCATGCCCGCGCCGACCTGGACCAGGCGGCGGAAGCGCTGGGCTACCCCTTCATCCTCAAGACCACGCGCCTTGGCTATGACGGCAAGGGGCAGGCCCGCATCCATGATGCGTCGGAACTGGACGCCGCATTCGACAGCCTGCGCCCCCACCCGCTGGTGGCCGAGGGCATGGTCCAGTTCGCCTGTGAAGTCAGCGTAATGGTCGCCCGTAATACGTGCGGGGATATCGTGACCTTTGACGTGACGGAAAACCGCCATCGCAACGGCATTCTGGACATAAGCCTTGCCCCGGCCCGAATCGCGCCCGACCTTGCGGCACGGGCGCGGGATCTTGCACGCCGCATTGCCACGGCGCTGGATCTGACTGGCCTGCTGGGGGTCGAGATGTTCGTGGACCGTGACGGCAGCCTGCGCGTGAACGAAATTGCGCCCCGGCCCCATAATTCGGGCCACTGGACCATGAATGCCTGTCCCGTGGACCAGTTCGAGATGCATGTCCGCGCCGTGACCGGCCTGAAGCTGCCATCCGCCAGCCGCCACAGTGACGCCGTCATGAAAAACCTGATCGGTCCCGATGACATGGCCCTGTGGCCTGAAATCGTGGCGGCACCCGGCCTGCTGGCGCACCATTACGGCAAGGCGGCAGCCCGCCCCGGGCGCAAGATGGGGCATGTGAACGTGCTGTTCCCAAAGGGCGCGTTGCCCGGTGAATTTGGGGTGGAAGCAGCCCTCGGCCCGCTGGCGCGTCCGTTGGATGATGCGTAACTAGACCAGCAGACCCGCTTCGCGGAAGCTGTGGGTGCAGCCATTGCCCACGATGATGTGATCATGCACCGTGACCTGCATGATCCTGCCGATCTGGGCGATACGCAGGGTCATTTCGATATCGGCAGGCGAGGGTTCCGGCTGGCCGGCAGGGTGATTATGCGCCAGCACCAGACGTTCTGCCCCCAGCGCCAGCGCACGACGCATGATTTCGCGCGGATAAACCGGGGAATGGTTGACCGTGCCGGTGCCCATCAGTTCATCGGCCAGAAGGTGGAACTGTTCATCAAGGAACAGCACGCGGAACTGTTCGATCACTTCATGGCCCATGCAGGCCTGCAGGTAGGCCACCAGCCCCGCATGCCCCGCCAGTATGTCCGTGCGCCGCACGCGGGCGCGGTGCAGGCGCAGCGCCGCCTCCCGCACCACCGCCAGCAGGGGCGGCAGGACGGTTTCACGTCCCGTTACTTCATCCAGTCCCCCCACATGCGCCGACAGCGCCATGCCTGCCGAGCCAAATCGGGCAAGGAAACTGGCCGCCAGCCGGTCTGGCGCGGGATGGGATGGATCAAGCGTGCGGATCAGGCGCTGCAGGAAAGCATGGTCATCCGCCCGGCTGACGCCGCCACCAAGGGGAATCGTGACCGGTTCGGGCGATGTGTGATCGTGCAAACGGTGATTTCCCAACAATTTCAGGACAAATGCCGCCTCGATGGTGCATGATGCGGATCAAAATAAGGAGGTTATGAACCTGCATGCCGTTTCATGAAAACCATACCGTACTTTTTGACCTGGACGGAACCATCGTCCGTTCCCGCGATGGCATTGTGGAGTCCATTTACGCCGTACTGCGCGACCTTGGGCATGAGCCCGACATGTCGGTCGACCTGACATGGGTGGTCGGCCCCCCGCTGGAGGAACTGATCGCCCATATCCTTGCCCATTATGGCGATGACCGGGTGCAGGAGGCGATGGCGCTTTACCGCAAGCATTACGAATCGGAAGGCATGCACAAAAGCCCGGTTTTTGACCACATGCGCAACGTGATTGAAACCCTGTCGGCAGAAGGGGTGCGGCTGTTTGTCGCGACATCCAAGCCACGCCACCTTGCGCGCAAGATCCTGCACCTGCGCAACCTGGTGCAGTATTTCGATGGTCTGTCTGGCGCGCGCGCCGATGACAGCGGCGCGGAAAAGCCCGAACTGATCGCAGCCGTGCTGCGTGAACATGACATCCGGCGTGAAGACGCGCTGATGATCGGTGACCGGCGCTTTGACATAAGCGGTGCGCATGCCAACCACGTCCGCGCCCTTGGCGTGCTGTGGGGATATGGCACGCGGGAAGAACTGACGCAGGCTGGCGCCGATGCGCTGGTCAGCCAGCCATCCGAACTGCTGGACGCCATCCGCCAGCAGTTTGCCGCGGCCGAAGCCCATCCGCACGCCTGATCGCGTCTATTCCGGCAACATCGCCCGCATGCTGACGCATGTTCCGCCGCCGCGCACCACGCAGTCGTGCATGACCAGCCCCAGCAGGCGGGCATGGGTATGCAGCATGCGGGCAAACCGCAGGTCGGCGGCACTTCCCCCGTCAGGCGGTGTCTGCTGCCCCATGTCCCTGACCGCGACAAGCGATACGGCATGCAGTTCCAGCGCGCGCGAGAGCACGGCGCGGCACATATCAGCCGGCGGGGCAGTGCCGACTGCTTCATCGGCCAGTACGTGCCGCACGGAATCAAGATGGAACAGCCGCCACCCGTCGGGATCATGCGCGGGCAGCCGGTCACAATAGGCCAGCACCGCCGCCATGTCCGCGAAAATCACCTGTCCGCGCAGGTCAGGATGGGCCAGACGCCGCGCAACCTGTGCCGGACAACCCAGCACCGCCACCCCGCGCGGTCCCAGCCCCGCCGCGCGCAAGGCAGCCGGGCTGGCGTCCAGCACGGCTTCAAGACTGCCAAAACCGGCTACAAGCGCCTTGGCCTGCGGCTTGGTATCGCGCCGTGGCACAGCCGCAAACAGAAGAACCTCCAGCAGTTCATAATCAGCCAGAGAATGCGCGCCCGCCGTGCGGATACGCCTGCGCATGCGCGCCCGGTGGCCACCTGGTCCCGTTCCCCTGCCCGTATTCATGCTGTCCTGTCCCCCACCGCATTTCCCCACATCATGATTGATAGCATTGGTTACCCGGCGACGGGATTGCTATAGAACATAATGTCATGGACAGCCTTATCCCCACCGGCCGCGTGCCGGATTACCTGAACCGCCTCAATCCCGAACAGCGGGCCGCGATTGAAACCACGGATGGCCCGCTGCTGGTGCTCGCCGGCGCGGGCACGGGCAAGACGCGGGTGCTGACCACGCGGTTCGCGCATATCCTGCTGTCGGGCCGCGCACGGCCCAACCAGATCCTTGCCGTAACCTTTACCAACAAGGCCGCGCGCGAAATGCGCGAACGTGTCAGCGCGCTGCTGGGTGAACCGGCGGAAGGGCTGTGGCTGGGCACGTTCCACGCCCTGTGCGCGCGCATGCTGCGCCGCCATGCGGAATATGTGGGACTTACCAGCAGTTTCACCATTCTTGATACCGATGACCAGCTGCGCCTGCTCAAACAGGTACTTGAACCCTACCGCATCGACACCAAGCGCTGGCCACCCCCGGCCATCATGGGCGTGATCCAACGGTGGAAGGACCGCGGGCTGGTGCCCGATGCCATCACGGCGGCCGAGGACACGGATTTCGCCAATGGGCGCTGTGCCGAGATCTATACGGATTACCAGTCCCGGCTGCGGCAGCTGAACGCGTGCGACTTTGGCGACCTCATGCTGCACATGACGGAAATCCTGCGCAAACACCCCGATGTACTGGCGCAGTATCACCGTTTCTTCCGCTACATCCTGGTGGACGAATATCAGGACACCAACACCATCCAGTACCTGTGGCTGCGGCTGCTGGCGCACCGGTCAGACCAGCCGTCGAACATCTGCTGCGTGGGAGATGATGACCAGTCGATCTATTCCTGGCGCGGGGCGGAAGTGGAAAACATCCTGCGCTTCGAACGTGACTTCCCCGGTGCGAAGGTCGTGCGGCTGGAACGCAATTACCGCTCCACCCGACAGATCCTGGCTGCCGCGTCGGGCCTGATCGCGCATAACGAGGAACGTCTGGGCAAGACCCTGCACCCCGGCCGCGAGGATGCGGAAGGCGAGAAGGTGCGCGTCATTTCCGTGCAGGATTCGGATGACGAAGCCCGCATGGTCGGCACCGAGATCGAACGCCTGCGCGCCGATGGCCACACGATGAGCGAAATCGCCATCCTTGTCCGCGCCGGTTTCCAGACCCGCGCGTTTGAAGAACGGCTGATTACCCTTGGATTACCCTATCGCGTGGTCGGCGGCCTGCGCTTTTACGAACGCGCCGAAATCCGCGATGCCATCGCCTATATGCGCGTGGTCAACCAGCCATCCGACGATCTTGCGTTTGAACGCATCATCAACGTGCCGCGCCGGGGCGTGGGCGCCACGGGCCTGCAGAAAATGCACATGCACGCCCGTGAACGCCAGATCCCGCTGACCGCTGCCGTGCTGGAAATGCTGGGCACGGGCGACATCAAGGGCCGGGCGAAGGAACAGCTTGCCGCCCTCATGCATACGCTGGGCACCACACGCGACATGCTGGGACGCGAAGGGCATGTCGTCGCCATCGACCACCTGCTGGAGGAGAGTGGGTATATCGACATGTGGAAAGCCGACAAATCCCCCGACGCGCCCGGACGGCTGGAAAACCTGAAGGAACTGGTGCGCTCGCTGGCGGATTATGAAAACCTTGGCGGCTTTCTTGAACACGTCGCCCTCGTCATGGATACCGAGGACAGGGCGGGTGAAGACAGCATGAGCATCATGACGCTGCATGGCGCCAAAGGGCTGGAATTCGACACCGTGTTCCTGCCGGGGTGGGAGGAAGGTGTCTTCCCGTCCCAGCGCACGCTGGATGAAGGTGGGCTGAAGGGGCTGGAGGAAGAACGCCGCCTTGCCTATGTGGGCATTACGCGCGCGCGCAAGCTGGCGATTATCAGCCACGCCGCCAACCGCCGCATATACGGCAACTGGCAGTCCGCCATTCCCAGCCGCTTTGTCGAGGAACTCCCCGCCGAGCACACCGAGACACGCGGCGATACATCCAACAGCCGGCGCAGCTTCCTTGGCCGTCCTGCCGTGTTTGGCAGCACGCCTTTCCCGCTGGTGGCGTCCCGGCGGGTGCATGATGTCACACCTTCCACGTCCAAGGCTTCGGGCATGAAGGTGGGAGTGCGTGTATTCCACCAGAAATTCGGCTACGGCACGATTACCTCGGTCGAGGGAAACCGGCTGGAAGTCGCGTTTGAAAAAGCAGGCCCCAAGCGGGTGATCGATACATTTGTTGAGCAGGTATAGATGAGCCTTTCCCCCCGGCGTCACGCCACAGAACTGGAAACCATATCGGTCACGGTCCCGCCTGACGCGGTTGAAGCGTATGAATCCGCCCTGTCCACCGTCTGCACCACCATCGGCATTTTCGAAGTCGATGACAGCCAGACCCTGTGGCGCGTTGAAGGCGTCAAGGATACCGGCAGCGGGGAAGACGAACTGCGCGCTGCCCTGATCGTGGCGGCCCTGACCAGTGGCGTCGATGCCGAACTGGAACGCAGCCACACGGAATCCGAAGGCTGGCTGGCACGCACCTACGAATCCTTTCCCGAACAGCTTGCGGGCAGGCGCTTCGCCATCCGGGGCACGCATCTTGAACCCACCACCAGCCCACAGCGCATCACCATCACGCTGGATGCGGGCGTCGCCTTCGGGTCGGGGGAACATGGCTCGACCCGTGGCTGCCTGCGCGCGCTGGAAATGATCGCCTGTCGCAGGCCACGGCGTATCCTCGACCTTGGCTGCGGGTCGGGCATCCTGGCCATGGCGGCTGCATCCCTGCTGCACAAACGCGTGCTGGCGACCGATATCGACCCGTGGTCCGTGCGCGTGACCCGGCGCAACGCGGCCATGAACGGGCTGTCCAACCTGGTGGAATGCCATCTGGGCAATGGCTGGTCCACGCCCGCCATCCGCCACCATGCGCCCTATGACCTTGTATTCGCCAATATCCTTGCCCGCCCGCTGTGCAGCATGGCGGCCGATCTTACGCGCAACCTGCTCCCCGGTGGCACCGCCATCCTTGCGGGGCTGCTGAATACACAGGTGCGCATGGTACTGGCAACCCACCGCCGCCACGGACTTGTGCTGGAACGCCATCTGCGTGAAGGGGACTGGGGCACGCTCATCCTGCGCAAACCCAATGGCTGATACTGCGCGCCTGCTGATCCGTGATGCGACGGATGCGGATATTCCCGCCATTGTCGAAATCGTCAATCACGCCATCCGCAACAGCACATCCATGTGGGAAACCCACGAAACCACCATCGCCGCCCGGCTGGAATGGCTGCATACCAGTCAGGCCAGCGGGTTTCCCGTGTTGGTGGCCGAAACGGATGACGGCCACGTGGCGGGTTACAGCAGCTGGAAAACCTTCCGACCCTTTTCTGGCTACCGGCATACGGTCGAGCATTCGCTGTACATCGCCCCGGCGTACAAGCGCCGCGGCATTGGCAGCGCCCTGCTGCAGGCATTATGCGACCGGGCGAAGGAGGCGGAGGTGCATGTCATGATCGCAGGCATTACCTCCACCAACATCGCGTCACGCAGGCTGCATGAACGCTTTGGTTTCCAGCATGGTGGCCTGCTGCCCGAATGCGGCACGAAATACGGGCGGTGGATGGACCTTCTGTTCCTGTACCGCATCATGTCCGTTTCCTGATCCCCCACCCAAAAGGATATGCCCATGCCCCCAGCCCCAAACCGCCCCGACGCACTGCGCGCCGTGCTGAAGCAGATGGGCGTTGACGGATTTATCCTGCCCCGTGGGGATGAACACCTGGGCGAATATGTCGCCCCCTGCGCCGAACGTCTGGCGTGGCTTACCGGCTTTACCGGCAGCGCGGGAATGGCGGCGGTGCTGCCAGACGTGGCCGCCGTCTTTTCCGACGGCCGCTACATCACCCAGATGGACCAGCAGGTGGACGGCTGTGCATGGGAACGGCTGCATATCAGCAGGGTCCCGCCCGCCACATGGCTGGCGCGGCATGGCGCAACCTGCCGGATTGGCTATGACCCGCGCCTGATAAGCGAAAGCGCACTGCGTCCGTTCAGTGATGCGGGGCTGGCGCTTGTCGCCCTGCCCGCCAACCCGGTTGACCGGATCTGGACCGACCGCCCTGCCCCGCCCTGCACGCCCTGTGTCCCGCAGCCCGAGGAATGGGCCGGGCAGTCCAGCCGGGACAAGCGCGCGACCATGGCGTGCGCCCTGCGCGACGCGGGTGAGGCGGCGCTGGTGCTGAGTGACCCGGCATCAATCGCATGGCTGCTGAACATCCGTGGCCGCGACGTGCCGTACACGCCGCTCAGCCTGTCCTTCGCCATCGTGCATGATACCGGGCACGTTACATTACTGATCGACCCGGCCAAGGTCTCCGGCACGACGCGGCAGTGGCTGGGAGATGACGTTACGATTGCGCCGCCTGCCGCGCTGGAAGATACCCTGCGCGTCCTGTCTGGCGCGCGCGTGCAGGTGGACCCGGCCAGCAACGCCGTATGGTTCATCCAGACGCTGGAGGATGCAGGGGCCACGGTCGTTCGCAAGGGCGATCCATGCCTGTTGCCCAAGGCGATCAAGAATGAAACCGAACAGGAAGGCAGTCGCCGCGCCCACCTGCTGGACGGAATTGCCATCTGCCGTTTCCTGCACTGGCTGGATGAAAACGCCTTGATTACGGCGGAACTGGCAGCGGCGGAACAACTGGACCGCTTCCGCGCCGCCTGTCCTGACTACCGGGAGGAAAGTTTTCCCGCCATTTCCGGTTCCGGCCCCAACGGCGCGATCATCCATTACCGCGTAACACCCGAAACCGACCGCAGGCTACAGCCGAACGAGGTCTACCTGATCGACAGCGGCGGGCAGTATCCCTTTGGCACGACCGATATCACCCGCACGGTCTGGACCGGGCCTGACGCACCGGGGACCGACGTGCGTGATGCCTTCACCCGCGTGCTGCGCGGGCATATCGCGCTGGCCCGCGCGCATTTTCCGCATGGTGTGACCGGCCATGCGCTGGATGCCCTCGCCCGGCATGCGCTATGGGAGGGCGGGCTGGATTATGACCATGGCACCGGGCACGGAATTGGCAGTTATCTGTCGGTGCATGAAGGACCAGCCACCATTTCCCCCGTTTTCCGCCCCGTAAAGCTGCACGCGGGCATGATCCTGTCGAATGAGCCGGGCTATTACCGCCCCGGTGCGTTCGGCATTCGCCTGGAAAACCTGCATCTGGTCCAGCCGTCCCCCACCGCTGAGGCGGGACGCAGTTTTCTGGAATTCGAGATCCTGACCCTGGCCCCGTTCGACCGGCGGCTGATTGATGTGGCCAGCCTTCAGGAAAATGAAATTGCCTGGCTGGATGCCTATCATGCACGGGTTTTTGAAAGGGTCGCCCCACATCTGGGAAGTCAGGAACGCACATGGCTTGGCGTTGCATGCGCGCCGCTGAACGCCGGATAATGTGACTGCAAAACCACGACCATGACCCGGTGGCCCGATTGTCACACGGGGCGTGGGGGCCTAGGACTTTTAACCAGTTCCGACGGGGCACCCGGCAACGAACCGGGTCCGCCAAGCCGGTGCGCATGCTGAAACGCTTTTCAGTAGCAAGCACAAAGGGAGACGTTCGAGAATGTCTACAGAAAAAACAATTCCCGCCACCCTGATTCCGGGTGACGGAATCGGGCCTGAAATCGTCCAGTCCGTGACCGAGATCCTGGATACGGTCGGTGCCCCTTTCAAATGGGAAAAGGCTCTTGGCGGTGTCGCGGCTCTTGACGCCACCGGCAGCCCGCTGCCCAAGGAAACGATCGAAAGCATCCGCCGCACCGGCCTTGCGCTGAAAGGCCCGCTGACAACCCCGGTCGGTGGTGGCTTCAAGTCCATCAACGTGACACTGCGTCAGGAGTTCGGCCTGTTCGCAAATGTCCGTCCCACCAAGACGATCGTGCCCGGTGGCCGTTTCGAGAACATCAACCTCGTCATCTTCCGCGAAAACCTCGAAGGGTATTACGCGGCGATGGAAAACTACATTCCCTACGGTGATGACCCGCACGCCATCGCCACCAGCGCAGGCTACACCACGCGCAGGGAATGCAACCGCATCGTCCGTTACGCCTTTGAATACGCGGTCAAGAACAACCGTAAGCGCGTGACCCTGGTGCACAAGGCCAACATCCTGAAGCTGCTGACGGGCCTGTTCCTTGAAGAAGGCCGCAAGGTCGCCAAGGAATACGAAGGCCGCGTGGAAGTGAACGAGCGCATTGTCGACGCCTGCGCCATGCAGCTTGTGACCGATCCGTGGCAGTATGACTGCATCGTCACCACCAACCTGTTCGGTGACATCCTGTCCGACCTGACCGCCGGTCTGGTTGGCGGCCTTGGTCTGGCGCCGGGTGCGAACATTGGCGAAAAGGCCGCCGTGTTCGAAGCCGTTCATGGTTCCGCACCCGATATCGCGGGCCAGAACAAGGCCAACCCGACCTCGCTGCTGCTGGCTGCCAACATGATGCTGGCACATGTGGGCCGTCAGGATCTGGCCACCCGCATCGACAAGGCCATCGAGAAAGTCATCACTTCGGGCGCCGTACGCACGGGCGACCTTGGTGGCAAGGCCACCACGACCGAACTGACCGCCGCCCTGAAGCAGGCGCTGGTCTGATACGGTTTTTCCCCGCGGCGGCCAGCCTGTCGCGGGATACGAACAAGGGCCGTGGCAGGATATGCCACGGCCCTTGTTGTTCAAGGCATTCCTGGTGAAGCTTTTTTCAAAAAGCTTCACCAGGAAACACCGCCGGTTTGAAAAAAGGCGGCGCCAGAAAAATTTCTATTTCAAAATAATTCCTTAACCCGCTCAGCTACCGCGATAGGTCGAAAACCCATAGGGCGAAACCAGAAGCGGCACATGATAATGCCCCCCCTTTTCCCCCGGTGCCACCTGCGCCATGCCAAAGACGATGGGCACGACATCAAGGAATGGCGGGTCCGACAGGCTGACATCACGGCTGCGGAAATAATCCGCCACGGTGAATTCCAGCCGGTAGGTACCAGCTTTCATGTCCCCCGTCTGCTGGCCCAGTTCCGGGCAGCGGCCATCCGCATTGGTTACGCCACGGAACAGGCAGTCCTGACCCGTCCACAGGCTGATCGCCATGCCTGCGGCGGGCCTGCCTGATACAAGGTCAAGAACGTGGGTGGAAAGGGTGCTCATGGTTCCTGCTCCAGCCGCGCCAGCACATCCGCCAGACGCAGGGCGGCAATCTTGTTGATTTCATGCAGGGCAGCCTGCTGTTCGGCTTCGGGCGTGTTTTCCAGACGGCTACGCATTCCGTTCAGGATGCCGTCCTTGTCCGATCGCCGCACGCAGATAATGAACGGAATGCCGAATTTGGTGGCATAAGCGTCATTCAGCGCGCGGAAGGTGGCGAATTCATCCGGCGTCAGACGGTCCAGCCCGGCGGAGGCCTGCTCGGCCGCCGAAGCCGATGTCAGCGTCGGGTCCACCCCCATGCGCTGCGCCAGTTCGGGGTGGGCGTGGATCAGCGCCATTTTTTCCGCACTGGTTGCCCGATCCAGTTCATGGCGCATGGCAGCCAGCATCGCCTCCATGTCAGCGAAGGGACGATGGGCATATGCGCGCTGGGCGATCCAGGGGGAATGTTCGTATATCGGGCCAAACAGCTCCACAAACCTGACGGTGGAGGCGCGATTGACCCGGTCCATCACGTCTGTCATGCCGGATGCACCGCCAGCCAGTGCCGGGCGATATCCAGCCGGGTCGCGACCCAGACCTTTTCCCGCGTGGCGATGTAATCAAGGAAACGCGCCACCGCACGCGCACGCCCCGGACGGCCCGCCACACGGCAGTGCAGGCCAACCGACATCATGCGCGGCCTGTCAGCCCCCTCCTCATACAGTTCATCGAAGGTGTCGCGCAGATAGTTGAAGAACTGCCCGCCTTCGGTAAAGCCGTTGATCGCCACAAAACGCATGTCATTCACATCCAGTGTATAGGGCACGATCAACTGGGCACGACCATGGCTGCGATCATAATACGGCAGGTCATCAGCATAGGAATCCGCGTCATAGACAAAGCCGCCTTCTTCCGCGATCAGCCGGGCGGTATTGGGGCTGGTCCGCCCCTGGTACCAGCCCAGAGGGCGTGATCCGGTCAGCTTTGTATGCAGCGCGATGCATTCCTGAATATGTGCGCGTTCCACTGCTTCAGGCACATGCTGGTAATCAATCCAGCGTAACCCGTGGGATGCGATTTCCCATCCTGCTTCCTTCATCGCCGCGACGGCGGCCGGGTTGCGCGCCATGGCCGCTGCCACACCAAACACCGTCAGCGGCTGCTGGCGTTGGGTAAAGATGCGGTGCAGCCGCCAGAACCCGGCACGAGAGCCGTATTCATACAGGCTTTCCATCGCGATCGCGCGCGCGCCAGGAATGGACTGCGCCCCGATCATTTCCGACAGGAAGGCTTCCGACCCGCGATCGCCATGCAGGACCGAATTCTCGGCCCCCTCCTCGTAATTGATGACGAACTGTACCGCGATCCGCGCGCCACCCGGCCATTGCGCATCTGGCGGATTGCCGCCATAGCCGACCAGATCGCGGGGATAGACACCTGTTCCAGACATTACGCCATATCCCCCGTTCTTATGCGTTATAGGCCGCAAGGGCGGCATCGACGCCGCTGCCCGCGACAAAGGCATGACCTTCGTGACGCAGGACTGTTTCCAGCGCGCCGATGGTCAGCAGCACCTTGTGCTTTTCAGCATTGTAGCCCATGGCCCCGATGCGCCAGATCCTGCCCTGCAACGGACCGAAGGCGGAGCCGATCTCGATCTCGAAATCCTCACGCATGCGGCCACGCACCCGCTCGCCATCCACACCCTTGGGAATGTACACACCGGTCACGTTGGTCATGCGGTAGTCATCGCTACCAAACAGTTCCAGCCCGATGGCCCGCATGCCAGCACATATCGCGCGTGAGGCTCGGGCATGGCGGGCGAAGCGGGCCTGCAGCCCCTCCTCCAGCACCACGCGGGCGGCTTCACGCGCGCCGTAGAGCATGGTGGTGGCTTCTGTATGATGGTTCAGGCGCTTTTCGGACCAGTAATCCATGACCATGGCCAGGTCGAAATAGTTGGACGGAATGCGCACCCGCGTACCATCGCGCGTGTCGCTGCCCCGGATACCGGCCTCGACATGGCGACGGGCGAAGATATGTTCCGCCGCACGGTCGGAAATGGTGATGGGGGCCGAACCCGGCGGCCCGCCCATGCATTTCTGCAGTCCGCCGCTGACCACATCCACGCCCCAACGGTCGGTTGCGACCTCCATTCCGCCCAGCGTCGCGGTGGTGTCAACATAGGACAGCACGTCATACTTGCGGCACAGCGCCCCGACCCCATCCAGCGGCTGGGCAATGGTGGTGGACGTATCGCCATGGATGCATGCCAGCACATGCGGGCGGTGGGTGACGATCGCGTCCTCGATCTGCTCCAGCGTCGCAATCTCGCCCCACGGAATGTCCAGCGTCACGATCTCGGCACCAATGCGCTGCGCGATTTCGGACAGCAGCAGCCCGAAACGGCCCGCGCGCACGATCAGCAGCTTCATGCCCGGTTCAACCAGCGAGACAAGTGACGCCTCGATCCCTGCGCGCGCCGTGCCATCAACCAGGAAGGTCCAGCGGTTGCTGGTCATGAACACCTGACGGTACAGTTCCATCGTCTGGTTCATGTATTCGGTCATTTCCGGGTCGAACTGGCCCAGCATGTCAGCCGCCATGGCCCGCAGCACGCGCGGATGCGCATTGACCGGCCCCGGCCCCATCAGCAACCGGGCGGGAGGATTGATCTGGCCGAAAAAGGTCTGGGTCATCCGAAACGTCTCTCAAAAAGTCTGATAAAGGTAATCATCGCGCGCAGGGCCGCATCCGTATCGGCATCGGTTACGGATTCCGCCGGGTTGTGGCTGATGCCGCCCGCACACCGGATGAACAGCATGCAAACCGGGGCCAGATGCGCCATGATCATGGCGTCATGTCCCGCCCCGCTGACCAGCAGGGGCACAGGCGCACAGGTCACTTCGCGCACGGCCTGTTCCATAAGGTCCGCAAGCATCGGATCACAGGGTGTCGCATCAAGGTCCTGCTGCAACGCCACATCCATTTCCAGCCCGCGCCGGGCTGCCACAGTGCAGGCAATGTCCAGGATTTCACGCGCCGCACGGTCGCGCGTGGCATTCGTCCCGGCGCGAACATCAATGGTGAACACCACATCGCCCGGCACGACATTGGCCGCCCCCGGCATGACGTCCAGCGACCCGACTGTCGCCACCAGCCCATCCGTGCCCGCACGCCCCACACGTTCGGCAGCAAGGATGATTTCCGCAGCCCCCGCCAGCGCGTCGCGCCGCAGCTTCATGGCAACGGTGCCCGCATGACCCGCCATGCCGCGCAGTGTCACGCGATAGCGGTGCTGGGCCGCAATCGCGCTGACCACGCCAAGGGCGCGGCCTTCGGCTTCCAGCGCCGGCCCCTGCTCGATATGCGCCTCGACATAGGCAACGACCGGATCGCCCTTGCGGGATGCAGCATGCATACGCCCCACATCCAGCCCGAAACCTTCCAGCGCGCTGGCCAGCGTCGCGGTTTCGGCCCAGTCTCGCATGGCCGGGTCCGGTGTTTCCAGCACCCCCGCCACGGCGTGCGAAGTCAGCATGCCGGATGGAAAGCGCGATCCTTCCTCATCCCCGAAGCCCACGACTTCCAGCGCGAAGGGAAAGCGTTTCCCCGATCGGGCGAAATGGGCCACGGTTTCAATGCCAAGGACCACACCCAGCATCCCGTCAAAGAACCCGCCGTCACGCACGCTGTCGATATGCGATCCCAGCAGCACGACCGGGGCGTCAGGTGCAAGCCCTTCGTACCGTCCGATCAGGTTACCCGCCGCGTCCATGCGCGTGGCCATACCCGCATCGTGCATCCATGCCGCCAGCCGGTCACAGGTGGCGCGGTAGGACGGGCCGAGATAGGGGCGGAACAGCCCGCCCTCCATCTCGGAATACGGCGCGCGGCCCAGTTCGGTGCAGCGCGCGACGGCGCGTGCGCCGGATGGGTGATCCATGTTGCCTGCCTGCATTACCATGCCGCGACGCACCCGTCGCTGCGCGGATCGGTCGCCCCCTCCAGCAGACCGGAGGGATGGCGCACCAGTGCGCCCGCATGGCCCATTTTGGAAGAAAACGGCGCGACGCGTTCCACCTGGTGCCCCGCCGCCTGCATCCGTGCAATCACTGCGGGATCAAAGCGGTCTTCGTATTTCAGGCTGACGCTGCTTTCGCCCCACGTGCGCCCCAGCAGCCAGCGCGGTGCCGTGACCGCTTCCTGCAGTTCCATGCCGTAGCGTGCGTAACGGGTGAAGATGGCGGACTGTGTCTGCGGCTGTCCCTCGCCCCCCATGGTGCCATAGACCATGGTGCGCCCGTCATCAAAACGGGCACCGGCGGGGTTGAGGGTATGGAACGGCTTGCGGCCGGGGCGCAGGCCATTCCACCCCTGCGGATCAAGGCCGAAGCTGGTGCCACGGTTCTGCCAGACAACGCCGGTGCGCGGCAGCACGATGCCCGATCCGTATTCGAAATACAGGCTCTGGATCATGCTGACGGCCAGCCCGTCGGAATCAATCACGCCCAGCCAGACCGTATCCCCCGCCTGTGACGGCCACGGCCACGGGGCCGCGCGTTTGGGGTCGATGCTGGCCGCCATACGGTCCAGCGCCCTGCGGTCATCAAGGATGTCCTGCGCCTGCACGGTCATGTAGGCGGGATCACCCACATGGGTATCGCGGTAACGGAAGGCCTGTTTGGTCGCCTCGACCAGCCCGTGCAGGTAATCGAAATCATCCGCCCTTGCCGCCTTCAGCCGGTCGAACAGCGCAAGGATCAGCAGGGACGCAACCCCCTGTGTCGGGGGCGCCATGTTATACAGGTCCGCACCATGGATACGGGCGTGAAGGGCTGGCTGGTGGGTGGCCCTGTGCGCCTGCAGGTCCGCAAGGGTCAGCGGGCTGCCAAGGTCATGCAGGTCGGCCGCCAGTTCACGTGCGACATTGCCACGATAGAAGCTCGACAGCCCTTCATCCGCCAGTTGCCGCAATGTGCTGGCAAGGCGCGGATTATGCAGGATGTCGCCGGGCTGTGGCAGCCTGCCACCGGGCATGAACAGGTCCGCGAAACCGGGAATATCCTTCAGTTCATCGGCTTTTTCAGCTGTGATCCCGGCTGCGCTGTCGGTTACGGGCGCGCCCTGTTCGGCATAGAACAGCGCGTCACGCAATACGCGGCCCAGTGGCAGTGCGGGCGCCATCGCATGGCTCCACGACAGCGCCAGATCCCAGCCCGAGACCGTCCCCGCCACGGTATTGGCCGCCAATGGCCCACGCCACGGTATCGTATCCAGCCCCGCCGCATGGTAAAAACCGGCGTCGGCCTTCTGTGCCGCAGCGCCACAGGCATCAATGGTTTCCACCCGTCCATCGGGCCACATGGTCAGCCAGAAGGCATCACCGCCGATACCGGTCATGTGCGGATAGACCACGGCCAGCGCGGCGGCAGTGGCGACTGCGGCCTCCAGCGCCGTGCCACCGGCCTTGAGCACGTCAAGGCCGGCCTGGCTGGCCAGATGGTGGGGGGATGTGACCATCCCCCGGCATGAACGCGGCGTGTTCAGCATCAGCTGTCCTTTCGTGCGTATCCCGCATCCAGCGGACGGCAGGCCGCAAGCCCCGCGCGTTGCAGTTCGGCTGCGACCGCGAACAGCTTCGCCTCCCCACCCGGCGCGCCGATAAGCTGGATACCCAGCGGCAGGCCATCAACCGCCAGTGGGGCCGCCAGCACCGGCAGGCCCGCAAGGCTGATCGGCTGCGTGAAAATGCCAAGATTGGCGCGGGCTGACACTGTCTTGCCATCCACCACGATGGATGGCTGGTCAATACGCGGTGCGACACCCACCGTTGTGGGCGCAATCAGCACATCCGCATGGGCAAGGGCAGCGTGCACCTGTTCACGGAACCAGCGACGGAAACGCTGCGCCTGCACAAATGTTGCCGCTGGCAGCATGGCCCCGGCCATAAGCCGCCCGCGTGTTGCGGGATCATACTGCATGGACCGACGCCGCAGGCGCGCAAGGTGCAGGTTGCCCCCCTCCGCCGCGCTGATAAGGAAGGCGGACGCCCGCGCCCGTGCGACTTCAGGCAGTTCGATCACCCGGTCCTGCCCCAGATGCGCCATGACGGCGTCAATACCCGCAGCCAGTTCCGTGCTGATGTTGTTGGCAAACCAGCCACCAAGGCGGGCGACACGCACATCACCCACATCGGGTTCGCCCACTGGCGTGCCACCGGCCATGATGGCGTAGACCGCCCGCAGGTCCTCCACCGTGTCCGCCATGGGACCAACCACATCCAGGCTGGCCACGAACGGATAGACACCACCCAGCGGCATCTGCCCATAGGTCGGCTTCAACCCCCATACCCCGCACAGCGAGGACGGGATGCGGATGGACCCGTTGGTGTCCGACCCCAGCGTGAACGGCAGCAGACCCGCCGCCACCGACGCCGCCGACCCGCCCGATGACCCACCGGCCAGACGCGCGGTGTCATGCGGATTGCGCGTGGTGCCGGTATGGGCATTTTCGGTTGAAAAGCCGTAGGCGAACTCATCCATGTTCAGGGTCGCGACCGGCACCGCGCCCGCGGCCCGCAGGCGTTCGACAACGACCGCGTCACGCGTGGCGGGCAGGTTGTCACGCAGCACGATGGACCCTGCCGTAGTCACTTCTCCCCGGACGTCAAACAGGTCCTTCACCCCGAAGGGCACGCCCGCCAGCGGGCCGGGATCGCGGCCTGCGGCAATGGCCTGGTCCACTTCTTCGGCCTGCGCCACCGCAGCGGCGCCAAGGATGCGGGTGACACTGTTGAAGCGCGTGTCACGGGCTTCGATATCAGCGATCACATCCGTCACGACCGATACGGCGCTGCGGCGGCCTGCGCGCACATCCGCCGCAATGGCCAGGGCCGCACCCGCCTTGTGTCCATGAATGGTCATGGCACGTACTCATAAGCGGGTTCACAGTCATCAGGCAGCACGAAGCTGCCGACCAGATCGGCATAACCATGCAGCAGGGCGGTATTCGCCACCACGTCGGGCATGCAGGCGGCCGGAATGGACAGACCGATAATCCGCGCCATGTCGGTCACGGGGGGAACCTTGTGGTCATCATGCCCCCCCGTGCCGGACAGACCCGGCGCGGAAGGTGAAAGGCGTGCTGCGCTGCTCATCTACTCACTCTCTCCCGAATGGATAAATCTACCCGGGGCGCATCATGCAACAGGAGGATCGAGACTGACCAGTTCCGGCACGTCATAGGACAGCAGACTTTCAAGATGCTGCCTGCCATCGGCTACGTACAGGTCACGCCCCAGCCCGTGGGCCAGACGTTCCACGCCAAAGCGCATGCCACTGATCGACGCGCCCGAAAGGCCCATGCTGGGCGTGGCCGAGAACGTGAAATTATGGATGTTCGCCAGCATGGGCGCCAGCGCGTCATCCGCCCGGCGCGGCAGGAACTGGTAGTTCTCACCCAGGTAGGGATAGCTTTCCAGCACGGCGCTTTCCGCACCCGCGGGCGCGGTATAGCGATCGCCCCACAATGCCACGGAAGACGCAAAGGACTTCGTTTCCGGCCGTCGCGACAGATCGGTCGTGAAACCCGTGCCGATGATCACGAAATCAAAGCGCATTTCACCCGTGGGCGAATCGACCACGATCTCGTCGCCATCCATGCGTGCGCCCGTCCACGGGCATCCCGTGCGGAAGGAGAAGTTTTCATGCCGGCGGCAGCGCCAGAACGTATCCTGCGGTGGCGGCTGGTTGAGTTCGAAAATCCGGCGCATGAAACCCCAGCGCAGGTCGTCCGGCAGGGCGGGATAGTATGCGAGGAAACCGGTATTTTCCATCCACCGATATGGGTTGATCGACGGAATTTCCTTGCGCCGCAGGCACAGCGTGACACTGCCCGCCCCTTCTTCCAGCGCCGTGGCCGCGTTGTCGAATGCGGAAGCCCCGGCCCCCAGCACGCCAATGCGTTTGCCCTTCAGCGCTGCGAAATCGATGTTTTCCGACGTATGGGCATAACGCGCGCGCGGCAGGCCATCACGGATGAAATCGGGCACATGCCACGAACCACAGCCCTCGATCCCGGTGGCCAGCACCAGCTTGCGGGCATAATGCACATGGGTGGCCCCGTCAGGGCAGCGGAAGGTCAGGCGCAGCAGGCCATTTTCCCATGTCACGCCCTGAAAATCATGGTCGTTTGCAACCGGCAGATCCAGGATATCGCGATACCAGTCCAGGTAGTCCTGCCACTGCCCACGCGGGATTTTGTCCAGCTTTTCCCATGCTTCGGCGCCAAACTGCGCTTCGTACCACGAACGCGGCGTGAGCGAGGGCACCCCGAGGTCCGGTCCGGTCACGTATTTGGGCGTGCGCAGCGTGATCATGCGCGCGAATGTCACCCACGGGCCTTCGCCGCCCTTCGCCGCACGGTCGAAAATACGGACATTGGTGATGTTGTTGCGCTTGAGCGCGAAAGCCGTGGCAAGGCCACCCTGCCCCGCCCCGATAATGGCTACGTCCAGCACACGCCGGCCGTCACGTTCCATGGGGGGAACCCATTCCTTGCGGGGATAGCGGATGATTTCCAGATCCCGGCGCACCGCCACATCCAGAGCTGCAAGCCCGCTGTCCATCCCGGCATTCGGCTGCGTTGTGGTGTCCATCTGCGGGTTCCCATCATGTTTTACTGTTTGTCGATGCAGCCCGCATGGCGTCCCCCGACGCCATGCGGATAGTCCCCAACCGCACCATGATGGATAAATCTAATCAGCCCGCTACGTGTTCCGTCTAGTATAATGATCTGACCGTTCCGTTGCCCAAAACGCAACACGGATCAGACCACCCGTTCGTCGCTGACCCCCTGTACGCGACGCAGCTCCAGCCGCAGTTCCTCGATCACCGTTTCCAGCAGGGGCGGCAGCCAGCGGGATTCGCGCACATAGGCCCCCAGATCCGTCACCGCGCGCGTGTCGCGCAGCGGCACATGGCGCAGGCTGTCCTGTCCCGGCTGCGCGCCCACTGCCAGCGGTGACTGGAATGCAAGCCCCGCCCCCGCCCGCACCATGCGATTGGTCAGTTCGATCGACCCGGTCTGCAGCACCACGTTCAGCCTGTCCTGCCACGGGCGCAGCATGGGTTCCATGACACGATACAGAGACAGCGTACGCGTAGGCAGGATCAGACGATAGGCCGTACATTCTTCTACCGTGACGGTACGCAGGTGCGCCAGCGGATGATCCGCACGAACCACAGCACCCACCGGGAAATGCCCCACTGCCACACGCCGCAGTTCGGGATACAGCGCCAGTGAAAACGCAATGCCCAGATCCACCCGCCCATCCTGCAGGGCGGATACGATGGTCTTGGGCGCGCCGACCTCCACATGCAGTTCAACGGATGGATAGGCGGAAATGATGCGTTCCAGCAGGGCGGGCAGCAGCTGGCCCGCGATCCCTTCCACCGCCATGATGCGCAGCCGCCCGTCATGGCGGCCGGACAGGGCATTGATCTGTTCTTCCGTCCGGGCCGCGTCCTGCATCACGGTCACGATGTGGCGGGCCATGATCGTGCCCACTTCCGTCAGCACCATGCCATCGGGCAGGCGGTCGAACAGGGGGGCGCCGATTTCGGCTTCCATCTGCGCAAGCTGCCGGGTCAGGGCGGATGGCGTGACGTTCAGCCTGCGCGCGGCCTCCCGGATCGACCGGCATTCCCGCACGGCATTGAAATAGGAAATGCCCCGTGCATGCAGCCGCATCATGCGGGGGGTACGGGAAAGCGGATCGTTCATGGGCTGGTGTCATCCCCGTTTGCATGACCGCCCGCCTGCATCGGGTGCAGGAAGCGGGTGACGATTTCCGCCGCGACCAGCGCGGCGATGACGGCGGGCCGTTTGTCGCGCACGCCGTGGTCCCCTATCGGGCAGACCATGGCGGCGATCCGGTCTTCGGGCAGGCCGATCTGGCGGAAGCCCGCCTCGAACCGACGGCGTTTCGTGTGCGAGCCTATCAGCCCGACATAGCGAAAATCACCCCGTTCGAGGAGGGATGCAACAATCAGGCTGTCCAGCGCGTGGCTCTGGGTAAGGACCAGCGCGCCGGAACCCGGCGGGGCATGGGCCACAAGAGGCTCCCATGCGCCATCATCATGCACCTCCACGCCTGCGGGAATGGAGAGACCAAATTCATGCGGGCGCGAATCGCACCATGCCAGACGCAGCGGCAGCGGGGCCAGCACATGCGCCAGCGCGCGCCCCACATGTCCCGCCCCGAACAGCAGCAGCAGCGGCTGCGTGCGGCGCAGGTGTTCAAGCTGCGCCATGATGCCATCCAGCCCGGCACAATCCGGCACATCAAGGGTCAGCCGGACTTCGCCCCCGCAGCACTGTCCCGAATTCCCGCCAAGGCTTATGCGCTGCACCAGCCTCTTCCCACCCGCATCCAGCAGCCTGCGTGCCTGATGGATTGCGTTCCATTCCAGGTCGCCACCGCCAATCGTGCCCGACTGTTCGGTGGGCGTGACCAGCATGAAGGTTCCGGCTTCACGCGGGGTGGACCCACGCGCATCCGACACACTGATCCGGGCGACCGGCTGGCCTGACAGCCGCCATCGCACCAGATCCGCGCGCATTTCCATGCTCATGCCGATCAGGTGGGCGGATTGCCGTGCCGCATGCGTTCGGCCACGCGCAGGATCATTTCCGGCGTGGCGGGCGCGTCCAGACGCGGGCAGGTGCGGTAGCCATCCAGACTGGCCAGCGCATCGGACACCGCCTGCAGCACCGACACACCATGCACGAAGGGCGGTTCCCCCACCGCCTTGGATCGGAAAATGGTGTATTCACGGTTGGGCGCGTTTTCCAGCAGTTCGACATTGAACACCCTCGGACGATCGGAACAGGCCGGAATCTTGTACGTACTGGGCGCATGCGTGCGCAGGCGACCCGCCTTGTCCCATACCAGTTCCTCACACGTCAGCCACCCGGCGCCCTGCACGAAGCCGCCTTCGATCTGGCCGATATCCAGTGCCGGGTTCAGCGACTGCCCCGCGTCATGCAGGATATCCACGCGGTCGATCTTCATCTCACCGGTCAGCAGGTCGATCACGACCTCCGAACAGGCTGCGCCATAGGCGAAATAATAGAAGGGACGGCCCTGCCCCGTATCCCCGTTCCATGAAATCTTGGGCGTCTTGTAAAATCCGTTGGCGGACATGGATACACGCGCGAAATAGGCCTGACGTGTCAGGTGCGAAAACGCGATCACCTTCTGCCCCACATGCACGCCATCAGCGGCGAAGCGGACTTCATCTTCCCCCACATTCCAGTGGGCGGCCGCGAATTCCACCAGCCTGCGCTTGATACGCCGCACCGCGTCCAGCACCGCCATGCCATTGAGATCAGCACCTGATGATGCCGCCGTGGCGGACGTATTGGGCACCTTGCCGGTCGTGGTGGCGGTAATGCGCACCTGATCCGTGCCCAGCCCCAGTTCACGCATGGCGACCTGTACCATCTTGGTATGCAGGCCCTGCCCCATTTCCGTGCCGCCGTGGTTTACCTGTACCGACCCGTCAGTATAGACGTGCACCAGCGCACCGGCCTGATTGTAATGGGTGGCGGTAAAGGAAATGCCAAATTTGACCGGCGTGATCGCAATGCCACGCCGCAGGTAGGGGCTGCCTGCATTGAACGCGCGGCAGGCTTCGCGCCGTTTTACATAATGGCAGCGCCGCGCCAGTTCGGGCAGCAGTTCGGCGGTAATCGAATCCTCGACCACCATGTTGTAGGGTGTCACGTTGCGGTCATGCGTGCCGTAGGCATTGCGCAGGCGGACTTCCAGCGGGTCAAGACCGGTGGCGAACGCGATTTCCTCGATCACGCGTTCCGCCGCGACAACGCCCTGCGGACCGCCGAAACCGCGATAGGCGGTGTTGGACTGCGTATTGGTCCGCAGTGGCTCGGACCGCAGGCGCACATCGGGATAGAAATAGGCGTTGTCGGCATGGAACAGCGCGCGGTCGATCACGGGACCGGACAGGTCGGCTGACCACCCGCACCGCGCCGCCAGCACCATGTCCACCGCGACAATCCGGCCTTCATCGGTAAAGCCGACATCGTAATCAATGACAAAATCATGCCGCTTGCCGGTCATGGTCATGTCGTCATCACGGTCCAGCCGCATCTTGGCCGCGCGCCCGGTCCGGTCGGCCACCAGTGCGGCCAGGCAGGCGCAGGCATTGGCCTGCGTTTCCTTGCCACCAAAGCCGCCGCCCATGCGCCGGACCTCGACCGTAATCAGGTTGGCGGGACGGTCCAGCACATGGGCGACCATGTGCTGGGTTTCGGTCGGGTGCTGGGTGGAGGACGTGACATGCATCTCCCCCTCCTCGCCCGGTCGGGCAAGGGCGATCTGCCCTTCGAGGTAGAAATGCTCCTGCCCGCCTACGGTCACGCGACCCGACAGCCTGCGCGGCGCGTGTTCAAGACCCGCCATCACGTCGCCACGCTTCATTTCCATCGGTCGCCAGACCATGGGGCTGCCAGCGGCACGGGCCTCGGCCACATTCAGGACGGCAGGCAGGTCTTCATAATCCACCTTCGCCAGACGCGCGGCCCGGCGCGCGGCGCCACGGGTGGTGGCCGCAACCACGAATATCGGCTGACCATAAAACGAGACCCCGGTCGTGGCCAGAAGCGGCTCGTCGCCCTTGCCCACGGGGCTGATCTGGTTGTCGCCGGGAATGTCGGCGGCGGTATAGACGCCCACCACGCCGTCCGCCTGTCGCACGGGATCAAGGTCCATGGAAAGGATGCGGGCATGGGCGCGGGTGCTCAGCCCCGGCACCAGATGCAACGTGCCACGCGGTTCAGGCAGGTCATCGATATAGGCAGCGCTGCCCTGCACATGCATGACGGCACTTTCATGCCGCAGGCTGCTTGATGCGCCCCCGGGCACAATGCCATCACCCGCCGACGGGGATACATCGGCAAAGCTGTTTCCATCAGCCATGGGCGTGTCCTCCCGCAGTGGCGCAGGCCGTGCGCACGCTGATATCGGCGCGTGCAGTCTCCGGCCCGCAATCGGCATAAAGCCGGGTCAGCAGATTGGCTGCAACCGTGCGGCGGTACCAGTCGCTGGCCCGCATGTCGGTAATGGGGGCGAAATCGTCCATGATGGCCTGACGTGCGGCTGCGAGCGTGGTTTCGTTCCAGTTGCGTCCCTCCAGCGCGGCTTCCGTCCGACAGGCGCGACGCGGGGTCGCCGCCATGCCGCCAAAGGCCACGCGGGCGCTGGCAATGGTGCCATCAGGCGCAAACGTCAGGGAAAACGCCCCCAGAATGGCGGAAATATCCTGATCGAACCGCTTGGAGACTTTCCATGCACGCACAACCGTATCCGCTCCGGGACGGGGAACGCTCACGCCTTCCACGAACTCACCGGGCGCACGGTCCTGTTTGCCATAATCGATAAAGAAATCTTCCAGTGCCATGACACGCCGCACGTCGCCACAACGCAGGTGCAGCTTCGCACCCGCCGCGATCAGCACCGGTGGCCCGTCGCCAATGGGTGAGCCATTGGCGATATTGCCGCATACCGTCCCGCTGTTGCGTACCTGCACCGAACCGATGCGGCGGATCACCTCCGTATCCGGCTGCGGCAGGATATCGGCCAGCGCCGCACGCGCTTCCTGCCATGTGACCGCGGCACCAAGATACACCCCGTCCGCATCACATGCGATCCGGCGCAGGTCCGGCACCTGCCCGATCATAACGACATGCGGCAGGTCCCGCATGCCCTTGGTCACCCACAGGCCAACATCGGTTGCTCCTGCCACGATCCGTGCATCAGGGTGTGCCACCATGGTGCATGCCAGTGCATCGGCACTTGCGGGAATGGTCAGGCGGCCCGCAGGCCCGTCGAGTTCGACCGTGGTCCCATCGCGCAGGGCGCGCAGGCGGTCGGCCATCTCGCTGGCCATGGCGTCAAAATGATCCGCTCCCGCCTGCATGGCCTGCCGCATGGCGCGTACGATCGGCGCATATCCGGTGCAGCGGCACAGGTTGCCCGCCAGCATGTCGTCAATACCGTGTTCATCCTGCGCCAGCCCACCGGCCTTGCGCCCCGCCACCATGGACATGACAAAACCGGGCGTGCAGAAACCGCATTGCGACCCATGCTGGTCCACCATGGCCTGCTGCACGGGATGCAGGCTGCCGTCAGGCGCGCGCATGTCCTCGATAGTCAGGACCTGCGCGCCATCCAGCATGGATACGAACTGGATGCACGCATTGACCGCGCGCCAGACCAGCCGGTCCCCTTCCAGCCGCACCACCAGCACGGTGCAGGCGCCGCAATCGCCTTCGTTGCAGCCTTCCTTGGTGCCGGTCAGGCCACGGTCCTCCCGCAGCCAGTCCAGCAGCGTACGCGTCGGCGCGACATCGGCCAACGTATGGCATTCGTTTCCGACATAGAAACGGATGCCGTGTCTGATCCCCGTCAAATCTGTTCCCTCTATCATGGCCACAGGACTGCCTCACCCCCCTCAAGGCAGACAGCCGGAACAGCCTTTCATTCTGATATGCTTAATATATGGAACCCGGTCCGGCCTTGTCACCCCGGCAAAGGACAGGCGACTGTCTGAAAAGTCTGCTTTGGGGATATCCAGAAAATCATAAGGAGGCTTCTGGTAGAGCTTTTTTCAGAAGACTTCAGGGAACACCACCTTTTTGAAAAAAGGCAGAACCCAAAAATTTATTATTTTTATCAACAGGTTAATTTTATATCGCCTATCACAGACCGTGTGAAAGGCGGCCCGTCAGACAGCCTGCAGATTGTCGCGGGCACTTTTGCCACAAAGGGCATGAAAAGACTTCACCTATGATATTTTATTAATATTATCAGAATGTTGTTCTGAAACATTTCCCAAGGCCACGATCCTATATTTCATCGTCACGCATGGACAGATGCGCCGCCATACGCATGCGTTCCGACAGCCTGGGGCGAAAGGCCGGACACGGTACATAGGCCCCGTATCCAGCACCTTCGCATGGCATGTCATCCTTCCATACCGTTACACCACCACGAATGACCTGCACCGCCCGGCCACCCAGCGTGATCCCGGCATACAGGCCGGATGTGCATGTTTCCTGCGCATCGGGGTCCCACAGCACGATATCGGCATCCGCACCCGGCATGATCGCGCCCTTGCGGGGATAGATATTGAAAGCGCGGGCCGCCGCCTGCGATGTGACGGCCACGAATTCCTCCGCCGTCAGGATGCCCGCGCGCACGCCATGCAGCCAGACCACGCGCATGCGTTGCGCGAGACCGTCCACCACCCCGTTTCCGCCCGCACCTGCCGGGCGGAAACCGCTGGCGACCATGCCGATAGTACCCGACGCCAGCCCACCCCATAGCGCCCGCCGATGCGTTCCATCGCGAAAGGGTGGCAGAGTGATGCAGAAATCCGTGGCCGCGTCGCCTTCAGGATCATGGACCGCTTCATCCACCACCAGATGAGGGGCCAGCACATGCCCCTCAACCCGCTGGCCGCGCAGGCGGGCCTGCGCAAGAACTTCCGTGGCGCCAATGGTGGATACAGGTCCCACATGCACCGGCCCACCGGACAGTCCCGCCAGCATGATGGCGCGGCCCACCGCTTCGGCCTCGACCTGCGGCGGGGCGGACAGCAGACAGGCCTCGCTGCCGGTAATGCCCGCATGGTCCAGTTCCGCGCGCAGATAGGCCACGGCCTGCGCGTTCTGGGCCTCGATCATGCATAAAGCGCCACAATTGGCGGCATGGCTGGTCAGTTTCAGGATATCACGGTCGGACAGACCTTCCGGCATGGACAGGTGGAAGGCATTGATCCCCTGATCCGTTACCAGCGAATCCATCTGCCGCAGGACGGCTGTGCTGGAATCCGGCAGCGCCATATGCAGTCCGACATCGACATGGGCATGGCGTGCGGCATGCTGCCAGTCCCGCCATGCCCCGTCCAGCCTGCCACTGTCGGGATGCATGGTATCGAGTATGGTGGTTGTGCCACCGGACAGCGCCGCCGCCGTCAGGGCGAAGCCTGCTTCATCCGCGCCGATGCCGGTCTGCGGGTCCACCCCGCCGGGCATGACCAGAAGGCCACCCGCATCGACCACCGTGCAGCTGGGGGGGATGTCCAGATCGGGACCAACAGCCAGGATTTCCCCCACGCCGCCACACAGTACATCCACCCGCAGGGATGCCTGTCCCGTTACCACCGTCCCGCCACGGATCAGCAGCAGGTCGCGCGTCTGTCCATGCCGCATGCCCATGTCGTATTATGTCCTGCCCATACCAGAAAGACCGCCTGAAAAGACCGCCTCTGCGCCATCATGCAAATTACAGAAAAGTTTTTGGGTGCCCCTTTGCTTCAAGGGGACAGCATTCCCTGAATGCTTCTGAAAAAAGCTTCACCAAAAAACTTTTATTGTTTCCCGTAAAATTAGAAAGGATCAGTGATCGCGTATCCGGACCGTCATATCCAGCGCGCTGCCCAGCCGTTCCAGCCTGCGGCGTACGCTTTCGCCCTGCACCACGTCGCGGCCCGGCGCGAAATGCAGTGACAGGATCTGGTCCTCACATTCCAGTCGCGTGCCATCCAGCAGTGCCTCGGTCCCGCCACTAACGGTATAGGCCAGTCGCAATGCCTGCCCCAGCGCCACGGCGCGACCGAACTGCACCTGATCGAGCAACTGGCGCGACGGCTGCAGATACGCCACCGACAGGTCGGCCCCGTACCGCACCGCAAGTGTCAGCGACAGGAAGGCGCGCGCCTGATGGGTGAAGCCCACGCCCTGCATGCGCAGGATACGCAGGTAGGTCTGTTCGGCCCGGTATTCGGGATGGTCATGCGCACCGACATCCGACAGCCAGCACGCAACACCGCGCAGGCGGGTCGCCACCTGTCCCTCGTCGGGGAAAAGGGGCGTGGTCCATTCCGCCAGCCGATCGGGCAGGGTCATGCTGCGGCCCAGCATGCTGCACATTTCACGCGCCACGGCATCCTGTGGGTCATTGTCGGCGACACTTGCGGCGACATTGCGCATGTACCACCCTTCACGCAGGCCATCGACGCAGAACACCAGCCCCGTCGAACGCGTGCGCCGCATGAGCCTGCGCAGCACGGTCGCGGCATAAGGCGCGTCCTCCAGCCGCTTGCGCGGCACACCGGGCAGGCGTTCAAGCGACCGCTTGCCTGCGCCGATGATCCAGTCCGCCATTTCCCGCCCCGTATCGGGGGCAAGACGATAGAGATGGACAATATTCAGCGGATAGGCCGTGCGCGCGATCTGCATGCGCGCCAGGGCACGGAACGCACCGCCAACAAGGTACAGATCCTGATCGTGCACATCGTCCAGCCAGCCTACCCTGGCCAGATCCTCATCCACCAGTGCGCGCGCACGGGCAAGGTCGCCATCAGCACGGTCATTCAGCCGGATCACACCCAGCGGCAGGGTGCAGGCATTAAGCTTGCGCCCGTTTTCCAGCCGGATCAGTTCCAGCGACCCGCCACCGATGTCAGCCACCAGCCCGTTGGCGTCCGGTATGCCGCACAGTACGCCGGTTGCGGAATAATCGGCTTCTTCCTCCCCGCTCAGGATACGGATCGGCACGCCGGGCAGGCGTGATTTCAGGCCCGCCACGAATTCCGGCCCGTTGCTGGCGTCACGCACGGCGGCGGTGGCCAGTACCTCGAAGGGACTTGCCTCCATCCCGCGCGCAATGGCGTTGAACCGGGCCATGACCTCCATCGCCAGCGGTACGGCTTCTTCATTCAGGCGTCCCGTCGCATTCAGGCCCCGCCCCAGCCGCAGGACCACCTTTTCATTGAAGATGGGAGCCGGATTGCGTGAAATCCCGTCAAACACCACAAGGCGGACGGAATTCGATCCCAGATCTATGACCGCCGAACGGCGAAACCCGCCCAGACCCGTCACATCCGGCCCCATACGTCGCCAGCCCACCATGCCATGACCGCACCCATACCGTAATCCTCAGTCCTCAATAGTCTGTTCCGCATGCCATGGCTGCGACGCGCTGACCCGGATCGGGGCTTCCCCCACCGTAGCACCACGCCCTGCATGAACCGGATGTTCCATGAAATATTCATGCGACGAAAATGGCCTGCGTCCCGGCTCCAGACGCCGCCATACACCATTGCGCTGTAAAATCCACGACTGCAGGTTGTCCTTGAGGTCGATCATCATGATCTGGTCCAGCACGCGGGCATGCACCTGCGGGTCCAGCATGGGGACCATGCTTTCCACACGCCAGTCCATGTTGCGCTGCATCCAGTCCGCCGATGAGATGTACAGCTTCGCCTGCCGGCTGGGCAGGCGATGCCCGTCGCCAAAGGCATAGATGCGCGCGTGTTCCAGAAACCGTCCCACAATCGATTTGACCCGGATGTTTTCCGACAGTCCCGGCACGCCGGGCCGCAGGCAGCAGATGCCGCGCACCACCGCCATGACCTTCACGCCCGCGCATGACGCCGCATACAGCCGGTCGATCAGGTCGGGATCCACCAGTGAGTTCATCTTGAGCCAGATCTGCCCCGGACGGCCTGCCTGCACATGGGCGATTTCGCCCGCGATCAGATCTTCCAGCGTACGGCGGATGGTCACGGGGGAGAACGCGATCGCCTCCATCCGCGCGGGCACGGCATAACCGGTCATGTAATTGAACAGCCGTGCCGAATCGCGCGCCAGTTCAGGGTTGCAGGTGAAGAACGACAGGTCCGTGTATATCCGCGCCGTGATCGGGTGATAGTTGCCGGTGCCAAAATGGGCGTAGGACCGCAGTGCGCCGCCCTCACGCCGCACGACCAGGCTGAGCTTGGCATGCGTCTTGAGGTCGGAAAAACCAAAGACCACCTGCACACCTGCCGCTTCCAGCGCGCGGGCAAGGCGGATATTGGCTTCCTCGTCAAAACGGGCGCGCAGTTCCACCATGGCGGTCACCGCCTTGCCGGCCTCCGCCGCCTCGATCAGGGCCTTGACGATGGGGCTGTCGCGCGATGTGCGGTACAGCGTCTGCTTGATCGCGACCACGGCAGGGTCAATGGCCGCCTGCCGCAGAAACTGCACCACCACGTCAAAGCTTTCGAACGGGTGATGGACGATCATGTCGCGCGCGCGGATGGCGGCGAAGCAGTCACCGCCGCAATCTACAATCCGTTCGGGAAAGCGCGGGGTATAGGGCGGGAACAGCAGGTCGGGCCGGTCATCGACGATCAGTTGCTTGAGGTCCACCACCCCGATCAGTCCCGACTGCACGAACACCTCATCCGGTGGCGGCGCAAGCCCTTCGGCCATTGACCGGGCCAGGTCTTCGGGCATGCGGGATTCGATATCGAGGTGGATCACCACGCCACGCCTGCGGCGCTTGAGCGCGCTTTCATACGAACGGACCAGATCCTCGGCCTCGTCCTCGAATTCCACATCCGTATCGCGCACCACGCGCATCACGCCCCAGTCCCCTGCCACAAGCCCGGGAAACAGGCGGTCGATGCACATGACAATCAGGCGTTCCAGCAGGATGAAGCGCGTCACCCCCGGCGGCGACAGCGCGACAGGCAGCCGTATGAAACGTTCGATCCGCGCGGGCAGCAGGATCAGCGCCTCCATAACGAATTGCCCGGTTTCGGCATTCATCAGACGCAGGGCCTGCGCGATGCCCATGTTGGGAATGAAGGGCAGCGGATGGGCAGGGTCAATCGCCAGCGGCGTCAGGACGGGAAAGACCCGTTCCATGAAACAGCTTTCCAGCCAGGCCTGTTCTTCCGCAGTGAAGGAGATTTCATCGCATACGACAATCCCCGCCCCCTCAAGCTCACGCTGCAGGTCACGCCAGATTCGCTGCTGTTCCTGCAGAAGGCGGCCGGTGCGCTCCCGCACGGCGGAAAGCTGCTGCTGTGGCGTCAGCCCATCGGGCGAGGTCTTGACCAGCCCCTCGCGCACCTGTCCCACCAGCCCCGCCACACGCACGGAATAGAATTCATCAAGGTTGCTGGCGCTGATCGACAGGAAGCGCACGCGTTCCAGCAGCGGATTGCGGGGATTGTCGGCTTCATCCACCACGCGCTGGTTGAAATCGAGCCACGACAGTTCACGATTGATGAAACGCTTGGGTGACGTGGCGTCGGGTGCCGGTTCCACCGGCGCGCGCACCGCGACCTGTCGCCCGGTCGCAGCCTTGCGGCTGCGCGTGCGGGCACGGGGCTTGGGGGCAGTGCCGTCAGGGGCTTTGCGTGGCGTTCTGGCCAATGGATTCGATCTCCCGTTCGGGGGTGATGTTCTTTATTGCATACGACCCTAGGCCAGTGACACGTCACCTGGCCAGAGCAGGCGGTCTGTTCAGGTGCCGGGCTCCATATCCATGGCCCCCATGGCGTCGGCCACCAGCATGTCGGCCAGCACGCGGGTGGCAAGGGCGCGGGTCACGGGACGGCCGGATGCAAGGGCGGCGTGGTCCAGCCGGTCCACCGCGTCCTGCATGGCCTGCGCCGTGCGGGGCAGGCGGCGCAGCAGCCATTCCACGACCGGCTGCGACACGACAATCTGGCGTTCCGCCAGCAGACGCAGCAGCAGCACCCGTAAAAGTCCATCACCGGGCTGGCGTATGGCCACGGCCATGGTCGCCCGCAGCCGACTTGCCAGGTCAGGCAGCGCCACGGGCCAGCGCGCCGGGGCCTTACGCCCGCCCAGCAGCAGCGCAATCCCCTGTTCACGCGCCGTATTCAGCAGATGCAGCAGCGCACGTTCATCCGTGCATTCATCGGCCCGGTCCACCACCATCGCCATGACCGGCACCCCGGTGGCGCGGGCTGCGAACAGGGCCGTGACATGGGCATGCGACAGGCTGCCACCATGCAGCAGCACCGCGTCATGCAGCCGCGCCCATATTTCCAGCATGTGGGTCTTTCCCGTTCCCGCCGCCCCCCACAGCGCCAGCCTGCGCTCGGGCCAGGGCGTGGAGCCAAGCAGCCAGCTGCGCGCGGCCGCGTTGGAGGCGGAAAAGACAAAATCCCCGGCGGCAAAACGTGGCGTGTGGGCAAACGGCAACACCAGTTGCCCGATCACGCCCGCAACCGCGTTTTCATCCGTTTTCAGCTTCGTCCGCTCAACCACAGCTTTGTGCGTTGCCCCGCCTTGACGTAAAGAAGGCCGGAAGTCCCTCTGACCCCGGTCCTGCATGACGGTTTTCATAACCTGCACGCGGGTGTCCGGGAAAGTGATAGTTTGATTACGGAAAAAAAGGCCCCCGCATGACATCCGCCTCCTGCCCGCCCAACGCGTCTTCCGCCACCCCGTCTGGCGCCACCTACCGGGATGCCGGGGTGGACATTGAAGCCGGTGATGCGCTTGTCGAAGTCATCAAGCCCGCGGCCCGCGCCACGGACCGTCCCGGCACCATGGGCGGACTGGGCGGTTTCGGTGCGCTGTTTGACCTGAAGGCGGCCGGTTTTTCCGACCCCATCCTTGTTTCATGCACCGATGGCGTGGGCACGAAGCTCATGATCGCCATCGAAAGCGGCCTGCATGAGACGGTGGGCATCGACCTGGTTGCCATGTGCGTCAACGACCTGGTGGTGCAGGGTGCGACGCCACTGTTCTTCCTAGACTATTTCGCGACCGGCAAACTGTCCATCGAGGACGCGGCCAAGGTCGTACGCGGCATTGCCAGGGGCTGCGCCGACTCCGGCTGCGCGCTGGTGGGCGGGGAAACGGCGGAAATGCCGGGCATGTACGCACCCGGGCATTACGACCTTGCCGGATTCTCGGTCGGGGCAGCGGAACGCACGGCGCTGCTGCCCGGTGATATCCGGCCCGGTGATACGCTGATCGCCCTGCCATCGGCGGGCGTGCATTCCAATGGTTTTTCGCTGGTACGCAATATCGTCACCCGCAGCGGACTGGCATGGGATGCGCCCTGCCCGTTTGCCGATGGCCAGACGCTGGGTCAGGCGCTGATGACGCCCACCACGCTGTATGTCCACCCCGTGCTGGACCTGCACCGCGCCGGCCTGCTGGTGGGGGCGGCCCACATTACGGGTGGTGGCCTGCCCGGCAACCTGCCGCGCGTGCTGCCCAAGGGCGTGCAGGCGGTGATTGATGGCACGGCATGGCCGGTCCCGCCGGTGTTCCCGTGGCTGGCCAGCACCGGCAATGTCACGACCGAGGAAATGCTGCGCGTTTTCAACTGTGGTGTGGGCATGGTGCTGGTGGTGCGGGACACGGATGCCGCCATGGCGCGCCTGTCCGAACGCGGGCAGCAGGCTTTCGTCATCGGCACGATCACGCAGGGCGAAAATCCCGACAGCCCGGCCACGCTGAGCTTTGACGAACTGCCCGAACTGCGCGACTGAACCAGACCGTGACCTACAAGACCCCCATCGCCATCCTGATCAGCGGGCGCGGCAGCAACATGCGCGCGCTGATCGAATCGTGCGCCCGCCCTGACTATCCCGCCCGCATCGCCCTTGTGCTGAGCAACAACCCCGATGCGCCGGGACTGGAAGTCGCGCGGGATGCAGGGCTTGCGACACAGGCCATCGACCACCGCGATTACCCCCGCGACCGGCCCGCGCATGAACGCGCGCTGGATGCGGCCCTGCGCGCGGCGGGCGTGGAATATGTCTGCCTTGCGGGCTACATGCGCCTGCTGACGCCGTTCCTGACCACGGCATGGGCGGGCAGGATGCTGAACATCCATCCCAGCCTGCTGCCTGCCTATCCTGGCCTGCACACGCATGAACGTGCGCTGGAAAGTGGTGCGCGCATCCATGGCTGCACCGTCCACTGGGTGACGGAAGGCATGGATGAAGGCCCCATCATCGGACAGGCTGCCGTACCCATACTGGCCGGTGATACGCCCGATGTGCTGGGCGCGCGGGTATTGCGGCAGGAACACCGCCTGTATCCCGCAGCACTACATCGCGTTCTGGTGCCCGACGGGGCGCCCGCCGCCACCGCATCAGACTATCTGCTATCGGTCTGATTATTGATAAATAACAGCTTTTGGGGACTGACTTTTCAAACAGTCTCCAGACATGAAAAAAGCCGGCCTGAAGGCCGGCTTTTCCATTGGCGGGGACAAAAGCCCCCGCCATCCTGATCCTTACGGATCAGGGCAGGATTTCCGTGCCGGCGAAGAAGAAGGAAATCTCGTTCTTCGCGTTTTCCAGGCTGTCGGAACCATGGACGGAGTTTGCTTCGATGCTTTCGGCAAACTGCGCGCGGATGGTGTGGGCTTCGGCCTTCTTCGGGTCGGTAGCGCCCATCACTTCACGGTTCTTCAGGACAGCGTTCTCACCTTCGAGAACCTGTACCACAACCGGGCCGGAGATCATGAAGGACACCAGGTCGTTGTAGAACGGGCGTTCCTTGTGCACTTCATAGAACGCGCCAGCGGTCGCCTTCGTCAGCTGGATGCGCTTCTGGGCGACGATGCGCAGGCCATTGCCTTCGAACACGGCATTGATCTTGCCGGTCAGGTTACGGCGGGTCGCATCGGGCTTGATGATCGAGAGGGTACGTTCGACTGCCATGGGACAGCTCCTTTCAAACGGGTTCTGAAATATACGAGGCGGCATTGGACATAAGCCGACATCACCTTACAAGCGCCATCTAGAGCATATCGCCGCAGACTGGTAGGTACAACCCGCACGAAACCAGCCATGTCCCCCATATTGCCGGAGTTTCCCGCCCGTGAGCCTGCTCGTCATATCCGACCTGACCCTGCGCATCGCAGGTCGCACCCTGCTTGATGGTGCCAGCCTGAGCATTGATCCGGGCCGCAAGATCGGCCTGGTCGGCCGCAATGGCGCGGGCAAATCGACCCTTCTGGCCGCGATCGCGGGGGATATCGCGCCTGATGGCGGCACGATCCACATGTCGGCGCGCGCGCGCATGGCGCGGATCAGGCAGGAAGCGCCTACGGGCTATGGCTCGCTACTGGATACGGTGCTGGCGGGTGATACCGAACGGACGGAGCTGCTGCGCGAATCCGAAACCACGACCGATCCCGCCCGCATTGCCGACATCCATGAACGCCTGCTGGCGATCGACGCCCACAGCGCACCGGCGCGTGCGGCCGCCATCCTGTCCGGGCTGGGGTTTGATGCGCAGGCGCAGGGCCGCCCGGTATCGGACTTTTCGGGCGGGTGGCGCATGCGCGTGGCCCTTGCCACGGCGCTGTTTCTCAACCCCGACCTGCTTCTGCTGGATGAGCCGACCAACCATCTGGACCTTGAGGCCACGATCTGGCTGGAAAACTGGCTGGCGCGGTTTTCGGGTGCGGCCCTGATCGTCAGCCATGACCGGGGGTTGCTGGACCGCGCGGTGGACGCCATCGCCCATCTGGACCATGGCAGGCTGACACTGACGCCGGGCGGGTATGAGGAATTCGTGCGCATCCGCACCGAACAGGCCCTGCAGCAGGCCCGCATGGCCGAACGCATCAACGCCAAGCGCGCGCACATGCAGTCCTTCGTTGACCGCTTCCGCGCCAAGGCCACCAAGGCCAAGCAGGCGCAGGCCCGCATCAAGGCGCTGGAAAAACTGCCGCAGATCGATAGCGTGGTGGAAGATACGCCCAGCCACTTTTCCTTCCCCGAACCCTCCCCCCTGCCGCCCCCCATGCTGGTAATGGACCGGGTTTCAGCCGGTTATGGCGATCATACCATCCTGTCCAACCTGTCGCTGCGCATTGACATGGAAGACCGGATCGCCCTGCTGGGGGCCAACGGCAACGGCAAATCCACCTTCGCCAAACTGGTGGCGGGGCGGCTGGAACCCCAGTCAGGCACAATCCAGCACAGCCCGAAGCTGAAGGTCGGCTATTTTGCACAGCATCAGGCAGAGGAACTCCGCCCCAACGAAACCCCGGTGGACCACATGGCCCGCGCCCTGCCCGACGCCACGCCGCCAGCCGTGCGCGCGCAGCTTGCCCGTTTCGGACTGGACGCGGAACGCGCGGAAACGCCCACGCGCGACCTGTCGGGGGGCGAGAAGGCGCGCCTGCTGCTTGCACTGGCCACGCGTGATGCGCCGCACCTGCTGATCCTTGATGAACCGACCAACCACCTTGACCTTGATGCGCGTGACGCGCTGATCCGCGCGCTTGCGGAATTCGAGGGCGCGGTCCTGCTGATCAGCCATGACCCGCATCTGGTTGAACTGGTGGCCGACCGGCTGTGGCTGGTGGGGGATGGCACGGTCCGCCCGTTCGAGGGCGACATGGCGGAATACCGAACATGGCTGACCGAACGGGCGCGCGCAGTCTCGAACAACGACCCTGCCCGTCCTGCCGCAGCCCCGAAGCGCGACGACCGCCGCGAACGCGCCGAAGCCCGCAAGGCCACGGCCCCCCTGCGCAAGCGCATCCGTGATGCAGAGCAACTGATGGCCAGACTGGTGGCCGAGCGCGCGAAGCTGGAAGCCCGTCTGGCGGACCCCAAACTGTATGAAAGCGGCAAGACGGATGAAGTCACCGCACTGAACACCCGCCTTGCCGCCATTGCACGCGAACACGACCGGGCGGAAGAAGACTGGCTGGCAGCGGAAACGGAACTGGAGGCCGCCAGCGCGGAATAGGCCCGCCTCCCCATCCACGCGCCTGCCTGATGAGGTCATTCACGGGCAGGCGCGTGCGGGCGGACCAGAAATCGGACTTACGTGGTGAACGCGCCATCCTGCCATGCAATGCCATCGCCTGCGGAACTGCGTCATCATATCGGACTGAAATGTCTCGATCCCCGCGCGCGCTGCATTCCATATGATTGACACATCGGCCGTTTTTCCCGGATTCGTTCACCGCATTCATGATCCGGGTGGGGTAAAGACCGCGCGGATGCGACCCAAATACGGTCATGTCGTCATCTTCTCCCTGCCCATTGCATGGACTGAAGTCAGGCATATCGGCTGATCTCAATTACGCGGCAGACAGACATTGAAGATATTACCAGACGTCAATAGTAGTGCTGGAAATTTTCAGATACAGGGAGATACAGTTAGATATAAAAAGTTACAAATGCAGGCTGCCATAAAATGAAAAAAGTCAGTTCCCTCATTTCATCCAGCGTCTTATGTGCGCTTCTTGCGGGATGTTACGGTACTGTTGCCAAGGAAGGCATAAAATACAGGCACCTGTCAAAAATGTCCGAGGAACAGATACAGGCGAAAACAATCGTAACCAACCAGCCATGGTCAAAAACCGCGATAGTCAGTCAGGAAAAACTATACGACAATGGTCACAATTGGGATCATTTTGGAGATAATAAAGTATTAACGGTTGATCTTACTTCATTTCTTTACTCTGTTATTAAAAAAAGTGATATATCTATAAATTATTATTTAGGTATTGATACAGATGTTGGCGGCGTTGCATATCAGCATATGGAATACACCGAAGATGGGGTCAAAAAATATACCAATGTCACCAATATTGATAACGAAACAAGCTGCGATGGAGCGCATGTCTATGCGGGCCGCGTCAGTCCGGACTGCCATTACGAAACAAATGCAGCCTTCCCCATCAGCAAGGAACTTCTGGAAAAAATAGCCAGTTCAGATCAGCCATTTAAAGTATTGTTTGTATCCGAAAATTCCACAATCGTCCCGTTTGATGACATTATCGCCCCATCAGAAGCCCGCGCCCTGCTTGACCGCGTGCAGCAGGAAGCTGCCAGCGTTACCCCCGCGACCAAAGCACAACCGGATACCCCATCGAAATAACATCATCCCTGACCACTCCGGGACGACCGACATTTTTCCGGAGATTGCCTGAAAGCAACCTGATGGCGGGGCATTGCGCGCGATGGGAGAACCCAGGTGGCAATATGCCGCATCCGCCCCGCCATTCATCATGGGTCACGCATTCTGCCAGCAGCAAATTCCTGACCTAGACCGGGCCACGCGCTCCCGCACGCTGCACCAGCAGCCCGGTCAGGAAAATCGCCAGCCCCGCGGCCGACAGCCCGGCCCCGGCCCATCCCACGTCCTGCGCACCATAGCCTGCGGCAATCACCGCCCCGCCCAGCCACGCGCCAAATGCATTGGCCACGTTGACGGCGGAATGGTTCAGCGCCGCCACCAGCCCCTGCGCATCGGCCGCCACATCCATAAGCCGGGTCTGCAACGCGGGCAGCAGGGCAATGATGCCGCCCATCAGGCTGGTTACGATCAACACCAGCACCATGCTTTCCGCGCATACGGAAAACAGGCACAGCATGATGGTACTGGCCGCCAGCGTCACCACCACCGCCAGCGTGGGGCTGATATCCACCAGCCGGGCACCGGCCATGTTGCCCGCCACCATGCCCACGCCCCACAATGACTGCGCCAGCGGCACGACATAGGCAGGCACGCCGGTCACGCCCAGCAATACCGCGGACAGATAGGTGCCGACACAGAACATGCCGCCAAACCCGATCGCGCCCGTCGCCAGCGTGAACCATACCTGCGACCGCCGCAGCGCACCCAGTTCACGCCACAGCGAACCCTGCGGATCGGGCGCCACGATGGGCACCGTGCGCGCAATCATGACAAGGGCCAGCAGCTCCATGGCGGTAATGAACCCGTAGACCGCGCGCCAGCCCAGCATCTGCCCCGCCCATGTCACCAGTGGCACCCCGACCACATGGGCGACCGTAAGCCCGACGAACACACCGGCCACCGCCCGTCCCCGCCGCGCGGGATCGGCCATGCCCGCGGCCACCAGCGCCGCCACGCCGTAAAAGGCCCCATGCGGTAACCCGGTCAGGAAACGTATGACCAGCAGCGGCCCGTACCCCGGCGCCAGCGCCGATGCCGCATTGCCCACAACAAACATGGCCTGTAGCGCCAGCAGCAGCCAGTAGCGCGACATGCGCGCACCGATCAGGGTGGCAAGCGGGGCACCGATCACCACGCCCACCGCATAGGCACTGATGACATGCCCCGCCACCGGCACCGACACGCCCAGCGAACGGGCGACACCGGGCAGCATCGCCATCAATGCGAACTCCCCCGTGCCTATGGCAAAGGTGGCGACAGCCAGCGCCCATCCTGCCGCCCCAAGCCGCGCGGGCAGGACCGGCTGCGATGAAGAAATATCTGGATTACTCACATGTCTGCCCTTTTCCGACAGGAGATATTGGCTTACGCCTTAACCGGTCACGAAGGGGATGCACCCACTGGATCCCACGTCCTGGCCTGCTGCCAGTTAGTGGAATTTCAGGTTAACGCAATCCATACCCTTTCCCGGACGTTATCCCGGCTGCGGCTGTGCTGGCGTTCACGTTCCACGCAGCCCGTTTCATGGCCACCATACGGACATATAGATGACAGCCTCCTCCCCGTCGGACCCGACGCCCGACGCACCAGATTCCCGCCCTTCCCCACAGAAAGACGAAACACCCGATCCCCGCGCCCAGCAACTGGCGCGCATTTACGCCCTGCTGCGGCTGACACTGGTCATTACCATCGTGGTCATGCTGATCTGGGTGGTGGGCGATGTGCTGATGGTCATCTTCGCCGCGACCCTTGTCGCCGTGATCCTGCACAACCTTGCCGGCCTTGTGGAACGCCACACGCGCATGCCCTACTGGCTGTCGCTTACGGCGGTGGTCGTAGCCATAATCGCGGCACTGACCGGACTGATCTGGAGCAGCGGCCCCGAAATATCGGAACAGGCCGTAAAGCTGCGCACCGCACTGAGCGAGCAGGCCCATAACCTGCGCGACAGCATGGGCCATTCCTCCACCGGGCGGATGATCCTCGACAATCTGCCCACGACGCTGGGGGGGAATGAACAGGCCGCCAGCAGCAGCGGGTTCGGGTCGCTGGCGGGATCCATGACCGGTTTCGTCTCATCCGCCTTCGGGGCGGCTGGCACGCTGGCGGTCATCCTGATCGCAGGGCTGTATTTCGCCATCTCGCCCGAACTGTATGTCAACGGCATGCTGCGGCTGATCCCGCATGAATACCGTCATACATCACGTGAACTGCTGCTGACGGCAGGACGCACCCTGTGGGCATGGACGGCGGGACAGGCGCTGGATATGGCCGTGGTGGGGCTGCTGTCCTTCATCGGGCTGTGGTGCATTGGCGTGCCACTGGCGCTGGCGCTGGGGGTCGTGGCGGGGATGGCCAACTTCATTCCCTATATCGGCGCATTCGTCGGTGCGGTGCCCGCCGTGCTGATCGGCCTGTCACAGGGCACGCGCGAAGGGGTCATGGTCCTGGGCCTGTATGCCGCCATCCAGTTTTTCGAGGGTAATGTCATGGCGCCGCTGATCCAGCGCCATGCGGTGAAGATGCCGCCAGGACTGACCATCCTGTCCCAGACGATCTTTGGCACCATCCTTGGCATTCCGGGACTTATCCTGGCCTCACCGCTTACGGCGGCCCTGCTGGCGACCGCCGATCGCGCTACGCCGAAGCTTAAGGACGACGAACGGGTATAAAAGGATGCCGGACGCAACATTCGGCAATCATCAGAACGTTTTTGATGAAGCTCTTTTCAAAAAGCTTCAGAAAACGCTGCCTTTTTGAAAAAAGGCAGCGTCCAAAAACTTTCATTGTCTTTTATCATCCGAACAGAAACGGGGACGGGAGATCACACTCCCGTCCCCGTTCTGCATTCATCCGCATAGCCCGGTTCAGGGCAGCAGCGTATTTACATCCACATGCGCCATGCCGGCGCGGGTGGCGGCCAGCATGCCCTCGCGGCTGTCCTCGAAAACAAGGCATGATGCAGGGGCCAGCGCCAGTCTGCCCGCCGCCAGCAGAAACATGTCCGGTGCCGGTTTGGGATTATTCACGTCATCTATGGTGATGATGGCGTCAAACAGACGTTCCAGACCAAGGTGACGCAGACAGGCGGATACAATCTGCCGTGACCCGTTGGACGCCACCGCCATGGGCAGGCGACCGTGGTACTGGCGGGCAATGTCCGCCACCACGGTAATTTCACGCAGCACGTGCAGCCTGCGCAGCATGCTGTCGCGCGCCTGTGAAATAATGCCGTCGCGGTTCACGCTGCGGCCCAGCCTGGCCTCGACAATATCCAGCACCATGTGTTCGGACATGCCGCCATGGCCATGAAACCATTCGGGCGGCACGCTCTGTTCTATGGCGTCCTCAAGGGCTGCGATCCAGCCCTCCCGGTATAACGGCAGGCTGTCAACCAGCGTGCCATCACAATCAAAGATCAGGCCCGCCGTATCTGCGCGCACCGGGCTCATGGAAACGCGGACCGGGGATAGTCGTACTGGTTGACGATGTCACGCAGTGCGTTGAAATCCTTGTCCTTGAAATGGTGGAAGCGGATGACCGCACCGGGCCGTTCTTCCACAAACACGGTATTGTTCCAGTCTGCGGCGCTGATACCGGTCCACAGTGTAATGCGGTAGGGAACCGCCTGCTCACCCGCAGGCTGCTGCCCCTTATGCTCGACCTGCATTTCCAGCACCGCATCCCCGCTGGATGGTGGCGTCTGTCCCAGCGGACCCCAGCCCGCGGTATGGGCCTGCAGCCAGTCATTGAGCGTATGGACCTGTGCCGCCGTCAGCGTGCGTTCCTTGCGCATGGGGCCTACGGCAATGGTGCCCGTTTCCATGGTGGGAAAGCTGAGGGGCCGGAAATTGGGCAGGGCGATAAGCCACAGCCCCGCCGCCGTACCGATCGTGATAACCAGGAACCCGATCAGCAGGGCTGTCTCGCGTCTCATTTGCGTATGATCTCCTTATGCACGCACGGCCGCGATGACCCGGCCCACGTCATGATCCGACAGTTCCGCATGCAGCGGCAGCGCCATGATCCGGCGCGACAGGTCTTCCGCCACCGGCAGTGCCGCGCCATCATGGGCACCGACATAGGCAGGCTGCTGGTGCAGCGGAAGCGGATAATAGATGGCCGACGCCACGCCATGGCTTTTCAGCTTGTGCTGCAGGACGGCACGGTCTTTTTCCCCCTTCGTCAGGACGGAATAGATCGCCCATGAACCGTGGCTGTGCGGCACGCGCGCCGGCGGGATCACATGACCCGCGATGCCTGCATCATACGCGTCCGCAATGGCGCGCCTGCGTTCGAGTTCCATGTCGAACACATCCAGCTTGGCCAGCAGGATCGCGGCCTGGATGGTGTCCAGCCGCGCATTCATGCCAGTGCGCAGGACCTCGTACCGGGTCTTGCCTTCACCATGGGTGCGCAGCGAACGGTACAGTTCGGCCCGCTGCGGGTCATCGGTCAGGATGCCACCCGCATCACCATAGGCCCCCAGCGGCTTGGAGGGGAAAAAGGACAGGGTGGTCGCCACCGCCTCACGCCCCAGCCTGCGGCCCGACAGCGTCGCACCAAATGCCTGCGCACAGTCTGCCATGAGGAACAGCTTCTCCTCCTCGGCAATGGCGCGCAGTTCGGGCCACGGGGCAGGCTGACCGAACAGGTCGACGCCGATCACGGCACGCGGGCGCAGCTTTCCTGCCTGGCGGACATCGGCAATGCGCTTGCGCAGGCTGGCGGGGTCGATCTGGAAGGTCTCAGGGTCGACATCCACGAAGACCGGGGTCGCCCCCAGCACCAGCGGCACCTCCGCCGTGGCGGTATAGGTGAAGGCAGGCAGGAATACCGCGTCACCCGCGCCGATTCCCTCGGCCATCAGGACAATCTGGATGGCGTCCGTCCCGGACGATACCCCGACACACTGCGCGGCACCACTGTAGCTGGCCAGCCGTTCTTCCAGTTCGGTGACTTCAGGCCCCATGACAAAACGGCAGTGTTTCATGACCGCGTCGACACGCTGCCTGATTTCATTGGCAATCAGGCCCTGCTGCTGGGGCAGGTTCAGAAAACCTATGGGAGCTTCCGCTGGAGCGTTCATGATGCATTCCTTTCCACATCGACCTGTCCCGCTGTGTCCGGAACGGCCACGCCATGCGGGTTATGGGCAAATTCGGGGACAAGCCTGCGGACAAGGTCCAGCGCGCGCGCGCCATCACCATCCCGGCATGCCAATGTAAGTGCATCCATGATATTGGCGACCTGCGCAAGGTCCACCGTACGCGGCGTTGCCATCCGCAGGCCGGGACAGTCGGTGGGCTGCAGGATTTCCTGCTTGTAAAACAGGTCCTCGGTCAGCTTTTCCCCCGGCCTCAGCCCGGTAAAGCGGATCTGCACGTCCCGATCGGGCCGCAATCCCGCCAGCACGATCATCTGGCGTGCCAGATCGACAATGCGCACCGGCGTGCCCATGTCCAGCACAAATACCCCGCCACTGCGCAGCAGTACCGCCATGTCGTCCGCCTGCCCCCCCGTGCCCCGCGCAGTGGCCTGCAGCACAAGGCCCACCGCTTCGGACACCGTCATGAAATACCGCGTCATGCGCGGGTCGGTCACCGTAAGCGGGCCACCGCATTCCAACTGGTGGCGAAACAGGGGAATGACCGACCCAGTGGATCCCATGACATTGCCAAACCGCACGGTCACGCACCGCATGTCCCCCCCGTCTGCACGGTTGCGGGCTGCCACATCCAGTGCCTGACAGTACATTTCTGCAATGCGCTTGGACGCCCCCATCACGCTGGCGGGATTGACCGCCTTGTCCGTGGAAACCAGGACCATGGCCGTCACCCCATACCGGGCGGCGGTATCTGCCACGATGCGGGTGCCGGTCACGTTGGTCAGCAGTCCCTCGCACGGGTTTTCCTCCACCATGGGCACGTGCTTCAGCGCCGCGGCATGGAACACCAGTTCAGGACGGAAACGGGCAAATATGCGCTCCATCCTTCCTGCATCGCGTATATCGGCCAGGACAAGGTGGCGCGTAATGTCAGGGGCTTTTTCCGCAAGGTCGATATCCACCTGCCATAACGGAAATTCGCCAATATCCACCAAAATCATCTGGTCAGGGGCATGACCCGCGATCTGGCGGGCCAGTTCGCTGCCAATCGATCCGCCCGCCCCCGTAATCAGCACACGCCTGCCGCGCAGCATGTCGGCAATGCCCTGCCCATCCGGTGCGACAGCCGGGCGGTTGAGCAGGTCTGACAGCCTGACCGGATGCAGAGGCGTCGTAACACCCCCCGCGATACCCGACAGGTCGGGCATGCAGCGCACCTGCGTGCCGGTTTCCTGCGCCATCCGCAGGACAGTGGACAGACGCTCGCCACGAAAGCGCGGATCGGCCACCACCAGCAGCAGTTCATCTTCAGCCCGAAACGCCGACAGGATGCCCGGCAGGTCCGCCACCTGCCCCAGCACCGGCACGCCGCGCAACCTGCGGCCGGGACGGCGCTGGCGACCTTCGACCACCATACCCACGACCAGACCGCCCATATCGGGCATCAGGCTCAGGAACCGGCTTGCGTCCTCCCCATCCCCCAGCAGGATCACACGTCGGCCGCCCCTGTCCCGCCCGCCCCGATAGGACCGCCAGCACTGGTAACCCGCACGCACTCCCGCCATGATAACGAAGGCCGCCATGGCATACGCCCCGCCAAAGGCCGCCGCGCGCGCGCCCCCCGACGGGGCAAGCACACCCACAACCAGACCGCCAGCCAGCGTGCATGCGCCCGCCAGCCGCCAGAAATCGGACCGCCCCGCGAAACGCCAGTGCTGCTGGAATATACGGAACGGCCAGCCCGCCCCCCCGATGGCCGCCATGCCCAATACGGACAGGCCCCACCACGGCCATGCGGTATCAGGATAAGGGCTCAATCCCGTCGCCACGATTGCGGCCAGCCCCCCCATGACCGTATCAAGGGTGCTGTTTACGGCCAGCGTCCGTATCTTGCGCAGGCACTCCGCCATGCTGCCACTGCTTGAGGATTGCGTAACCATTACCCTCCCCCTATAGCCGAGCAGATGCAGGGCAAGAAGGAGAGATCATGCCCCCCTTCCAGCTTTCATGACCATGTTCCATTCATTTCATGCCGAAAACGTCTTTTTCGGGCTGTTCGTGGTGGCGGCGATCCTGATGTCCGCCGTGCTGTCGCGCCGGGTGATCGCGATGCGCGTGCTGGATTACCCCACCGGGCGCAGCGCCCATGCCATGCCGGTGCCCAAGGGCGGCGGACTTGCGATTCTGATCGTATTCGTGGTGGGCGTGCCGCTGGGGCAGATGATCTGCCATCGCCATGCGGATACGGCGGACGTGACACTGCTGCTTGCCACGGTGGGACTGGGGCTGTTTTCATGGCGCGACGACATGCAGCCCATGCCGCCGGTATGGAAACTGGGGGCGCAGATTGCAGCAGCCGCGCTGGTGGCATGGGGCGACATGACTGGCGGGTCGGTACATGCGCTGACAATGGGCGGACTTGGGCTGGGGGTCGTATGGCTGGTGGCCCTGTGCAACTGCATCAATTTCATGGACGGGCTGAACGGACTGGCCAGCGGGTGCACGCTGATCGCGGGCGTGATTACGGCGGGGCTGTGCATGCTTGCAGGCGGCGGGGTGGAAACATGGGGTAGCGCCCTGATGCTGGCAGCCGCCTGTGCCGGTTTTCTGCCCTTCAACTTTCCCCATGCGCGACTGTTCATGGGCGATGTGGGCAGCCAGTGCTGCGGGCTGGTACTGGGGGCGCTGGGACTGCGCATGGCGGGCATGCCGCAACTGGCCCATGGGGCATGGCTCATGCCGCTCATGCTGTCGGGGCTGCTGGTGGATGTCATCGTAACCCTGCTGCGGCGGCTGTACTGCCGCCGCCCCATCATGCAGGCGCACCGGGAACATTTCTACCAGATGGCCCATCGCAGCGGCATGCCGGCTGTCGATATTACGGTCGTGACATGGGCGGGCACGGTGTGCGGCGGCATGGGGGCCGGCGTCGTGGGCATGGGATGGGCCAGTCCCGGCCCCATCCTGCTGATCGTAGGCCTGATCCAGCTTGTATGGGTCACCAACGTCATACGCCGGGTGGGACGTATTCCCGGCCTGTCATGGTAACAAAAAACAGGGGGAACGGCCTGCTGCCCGTTCCCCCTGATTCTTTTGCCCTGACAGCGGATCTTATTTGCGCAGGGTAATCTTCATGCCCTGTGCTGCGGCGGCCAGACGGCCACCGGAACTGGACGTATCAAGGCGGATACGGACACCCGCGGGGTTGTTGAGCAGCACGGCGCCCACGCCGGTCCCGGCCGTAACATCCCCGTTGACGGCGGCATAGCTGCCTTCAAAATCCTTGACCCTGGTCAGGTTATAGACCTCACCCTGGCCAGTGATGTTGGCATAACCCACGGCCGCCAGCGAACCGCCCTCGATCTTGAAGCGGTAGGTGTGGTTCTGGAACACCAGCTTGCCCGTGCCCCACGTATGGCCAACCCCGATATCAAGCGACTTGAACTTCATCGTGACATGACCCGATGGCGTGCCAAGCGATGATTCCGCAGCCCGTGCCAGTGTCGGCGCGCCCGCAAGCGGCGCCATGATCATGGCCAGGGCAACCAGACGTCTTGAAATGCGCATGGAATTGAAACCTTTTGTCTGTTTGAGCATGAAGTGAACCCTCATGTAACTCAGCCAGCGCGGCGATGTTCCTCGGTCCGACGCGTACGCGTGGCCTTGCGGGCGGGGGCCGCCGCCTTTTCCTGCGTTGCCGCTTCATTCACGATGCTGCACAGGTCACGCAGGTAGGCCTTGCCCTTGATGGTGTGCTTGATCAGCACCGAGCGGCGATCCATCGGGTCCGGCGCACGACGGGCGAGGTCCAGCGCCTTCAGCCGGTCCAGCGCACGGGTGATGGCGGGCTTGGACACGTTCAGTTCAGCCGCAAGGCCACGTACGGTGTGCGAACCGTCGCCACGCAGGTAACAGGTCAGGAACACGGCCAGCTGTCGTGCCGACAGGTCGGGGCCGTCGCGGCGGACCATCGCGACAATGGTATCGCGTAACGAATTGATCATCTGATCCGTATTAGTGTCTGATGACTTGCTCATCGGTGAAAATCCTCTGTCAGAAGTCAGCCTGCGGACCGGTGCGCATGAATGCGGAATCGGGCGGACTGGAATGGTGCGTTTTGGTTCTGCCTATATAATTAGCATTTACGGCATATATAAGTCGCACCAACCAAATTAGTTCGCATCCGGCATTGTTTCTTTAGTGATGCATTCTGTCCTCGATATTAAATATTTTTAACATCCCTTCGTAAACCGCTCTTAAACCAAGACTTTCTCCGCCTTCTGGCCGTCCGGGTCGTGCCGAATCGTTCCATCCATACGTGTCGATATGAACCCAGCGCACATCAGTTTTGACAAAATTTTCTAGAAAAAGCGCCGCCGTAATCGCCCCGGCCATGGGTTTGGATGAAATATTGTTCATATCTGCCACCGGACTGCGCAGCCATTTCCGGTAACCCGACCACAGCGGCAACTGCCACAGCGGGTCACCACAGGCCAGACCGGATGCCACAAACGCTCCCGCCGTTTCATCATGGTTGCTGAACACAGCCGGCACATCCGGCCCCAGCGCCACGCGGGCCGCCCCGGTCAGGGTCGCGGCATCCACCAGCAGGTCCGGCTGGCGTTCGCACGCCGCATGCAGCAGATCACACAGGACCAGCCTGCCTTCGGCATCGGTATTGCCGATTTCCACCGTCAGCCCCGCGCGGGTCTTCACCACGTCGGATGGCCGCATGGCATGGCCCGATACGCTGTTTTCCACGCAACCCAGACGCAGTTCCAGCCGTATCGGCAGGTCACGCAGCATGACCAGCCGCGCAAGGGCCAGCATGATGGCAGCGCCCCCCATGTCCTTTTTCATCCGCAGCATGGAAGACGGCGGCTTGAGGTCATATCCGCCCGTATCGAAACACACGCCCTTGCCCACCAGCGACACCAGCGGCGCCGTCTCGGTGGCGGTGCTGCCCTGCCAGCTGGCTTCGACCACACAGGGCGCGCGGTCCGATCCCATGCCAACATGCAGCACGGTCGGGAAATCCTGCGCCAGCCGTGCCCCGCGAATGACCGATACATCCGCCCCCAGCGGGGCCAGCGCCATCTCGGCCGCCTTCGCCAGATCATCCGGCCCCATGAGGTTGGGCGGCGTATTGATCAGTGAACGGGCCAGATTGATGCACCGCGCCATGCTGGCCGCAGCCTGTCCCCCCGTATCCACCATCAGCCGCGCAGCCGGGACGGCCGGTGCTGCATCACGCCCGAAAGCGGGCATGCGATAGGCACCAAGGCAGAAGCCCAGTGCGATATCACCAACCTGCACATCCGCAGGCGCACGCACCTGCCATGCCCCCGCGGGAAGCGAGTCGGGCAGTGCCCCGAACACGAACGGATCGGTACCATCCGCCTGCTCCGCAATGCCCAGCAGGGCTGTCGTAATGGTGCCATCCGCACCGGGCAGCAGCAGCACCTGACCATAACGGGCGGCAAAACCGGCCTGACGGGCAAAGCGGGCCGCCACTTCGCCCACCACCGCGTCCAGTTCCCCCAACATGGAGGGACGGATGGCATGCACCATACCCACCGCTTCGCCGTGCACATCCTCCGCCGCGATCAGGCAGTCCTGCGTTTCCAACGCGTTCATCACACGTCCCTTCCCTGCATATGTTCCTATTTCCGGCAGGTTGCGTCCCCCGTCCGGGCAACGCAACACCCCATCGCGACCAGTATGTGGTTTTGCTTGCATTTGCCGTCACTTGGCCGGAGCATACGTCCATGACGGGTGTACCCAAGGGCACTGGTGGCCCCTATCGCGCAGCGGCCGGACATGGTTCCGGCCCCCATTCCGATACGCTGGTCCGGGCGGTGCTCGGCCCGACGAATACCGGAAAAACCCATCTGGCCATAGAAAGGCTGCTTTCGCATTCCAGCGGCATCATCGGTTTTCCCCTGCGGCTGCTGGCGCGTGAAAACTATGATCGCATGGTGGCACAGAAGGGGGCGCATGCTGTCGCCCTGATCACGGGCGAAGAAAAGATCATCCCGCCAAAGGCACGCTGGTTTTCATGCACGGTGGAAGCCATGCCGCTGGACCGGCGCGTGGAATTCGTGGCCGTGGATGAAATCCAGCTCTGTGCCGACCCTGATCGTGGCCACATCTTCACCGACCGGCTGCTGCATGCGCGCGGGATGTCGGAAACCATGTTTCTGGGCGCGGATACCATACGCAACCTGATCCGCCGCCTTGTGCCGGGCATCGAGATCGAACACCGCCCCCGTCTGTCGCAGCTGACGCATGCGGGCGCCTGCAAGCTGACACGCCTGCCACCGCGTTCGGCCATTGTCGCCTTTTCCGCGGGCGAGGTTTACGCCATTGCCGAACTGCTGCGCCGCAGGCGGGGAGGATGCGCCATTGTCATGGGGCAGCTTTCGCCGCGCACCCGCAACGCGCAGGTGGCGCTGTATCAGGAAAAGGAAGTCGATTACCTCGTCGCGACCGATGCGATCGGCATGGGCCTGAACATGGATGTAAACCATGTCGCCTTTGCCAGCCTGTCCAAATTCGACGGCACGCGCATCCGCCCACTGACGGCGGGGGAAATCGCACAGGTGGCGGGGCGCGCCGGTCGCGGTCTGCGCGATGGCACATTCGGCACCACCGGAACCTGCCCGCCTTTGTCCGAGGAACTGGCCGAAGCAGTGGAAGAACACCGTTTCGACCCACTGACCCGGTTGGCATGGCGCAACAGCGATCTGGATTTTTCCTCACCCGACCGGCTGCTGTCCAGCCTCAACCGCGCCTCTCCCCGTCCCGAACTGGTGGCGGGGCATGAGGCAAGCGACATGCTTGCCCTGTCCGCGCTGGCGGCGAGCACCGAAATCCGTCCGCTGGTCCATTCCCGCGCCGCGACGCGCCTGTTGTGGGAAAGCTGTCAGATACCGGATTTTCGCAAACTGGGCGATGACAGCCATATCCGCCTGTGCGGGCGGATCTTTACCCACCTGATTCAGGACGGGCGAATTCCCGCAGCGTGGATGGATAACCAGATCACCCATTTTTTCCAGACGACGGGCACCATAGACTCGCTCATGCAGCGCCTGGCGGGCATCCGTGTGTGCAGCTACATCGCCGCCCGCCCTGGCTGGATCGCCAATGCGGAACACTGGCAGGCCCGCACGCGCGAAGCCGAGGACAGGCTGTCCGATGTCCTGCATGAACAGCTTACCGCACGTTTCGTGGACCGTCGCGCCACCACCCTGATCCGCCGGCTGGACGAAGGCGGCCATGACAACCTGCTTTCCGCCGTAACGGCACAGGGCAATGTCGTGGTGGAGGGACATGAAGTCGGCCGCATTGCCGGGCTGGACCTGATCGCGGGCGAACACACCGATGCCGAGGACGGGCGCCTTCTCATGCGCGCGGCACGGCGGGCGGTGCGCAGTGAAATCCCGCGCCGTGTCGCGGCCCTGGTGCAGGACGATGACCAGCAGTTCGCCTTTTCTGTCGACGGTTCGCATATCCTTTGGCAGGACATGCCCATCGCGCGGATGCAGCCGGGTAGTGACATGCTGTCACCGCGCCCGCAGGTGCTGGACAATCCGCTGCTGGACAATGCCCAGCGCGAACGAATCCGCAACCGCCTGCAGACCTGGCTGGGACAGGTCGTGCGTGAACACCTTGCTCCCCTGTTTGCCGTGCAGGCAGCAGTAGCCAGCACGCCGGAACTGCGCGGTATCATCCATCGCCTTATGGAAGGTGCGGGGGTCGCCCCGCTCCATCGCGGCGAACGCCTTGGACACGACATGACCCACCGGCTACGGCGGCTGGGGGTGCGGGTGGGTCACTACAGCCTGTTCATGCCCGCGATCCTGAAGGAACGTCCCATGCAGTTACGGGGCTGGCTGGTGGCGATCAGCCTGCACATGCCCTGTCCGCCCCTGCCCGCCATGGGCCGCATTACGTTACCACCCGACGCCCTGCCACCCGCCTTCATGGACCGGATCGGCTGGCTGGATGCGGGGCCTGTGCGGATCAGGCTGGATATCGCCGAGAAATTTATCCTTGAACTGGCGCGCATGACACGTCGGGCGCCCATACCACTGCCTCCCCATCTGGCATCACGGCTGGGCATACGGCGCGAAATGCTGCCTGCGGTGATGAAAGGGCTGAACATGCGTGTCTATCATCCACGTCCCATGGCGGCCAACCGCTACGGGCCACCCGCCCCGGTGATGATCCGCTTCCTGCCTGAAAACGAAAATGGCGGCAGGGAAAAAGCCGTGCGGACCGTCCCCCCCCGCAATCACAGGCAACCGGCCACGGCCACCCGGTCGCGACGGGCCGACAGCCCCTTCGCCGCCCTGGCGACCCTGCTCAACCGTTCCTGACCGCCATGACACAGCCCCCCGATCCCATCATGAACCAGCGACTGGACCTGTGGCTGCTACATGCCCGTTTTGGCCGTAGCCGCAGCATCTGCGCCAGGATCGCATCCGGTGGCCATGTCCGCATCAACCGCCAGCGCATAACCAAAGCGCATGCACAGGTGCATGTGGGTGATATCCTGACCCTGCCCTCCCCGGACCGGCAGACGGTGATCGTCATACGTGTCGTGGCCTGTGCCGAACGGCGGCAATCCGCCCCACTTGCACAACTTCTGTATGAAATTGTCCCGGAAACTGTCTGAATATTGTGGCCGACAGGCCAATACAGACGATGATTATGCATTAGCCGCCGTCTTGGGCTTGCCACGGCCCGAAAACACTCTCATATCTTCCGCCATTCCTGATGAGGTCATGCCCCATGTGGCACCTCATCCCTTTTAATGGCCGGGCCTATTGCCGCAGGCCGAACAAATAATGATCGGAGATAGGCGATGACCTATGTGGTCACCGAAAACTGCATTCGCTGCAAATTCACAGATTGTGTCGAAGTCTGTCCGGTTGACTGCTTCTACGCCGGTGAAAACTTTCTGGTAATCAACCCGGACGAATGCATCGACTGCGGTGTGTGCGAACCAGAATGCCCGGCTGAGGCCATCTTCCCCGATAGCGACGACCGCGCCACTCCCTGGGCCGAGCTGAACGCCAAATATGCCGCGGTGTGGCCCAACATCACGCGCAAGATTGACGCCCCGGCCGATGCCGAGGAATGGAAAGACAAGCCCAACAAGAAAGAGCTGCTTTCCCCTGAACCACAGAAAGGCTGATCCCAGCCTTTTCCATCGGGTTACCCCATAAAAAAAGACCGGCACGAGTGATCGTGCCGGTCTTTTTTTATGCCGTCCGGCACAGGGGCAGTTACCTGCCCCCGCACCCTGACATGATACCGCTTAGCGCGACATCATGTTGATGGCCGTGTCATGCATGATGAACATCGTGCCGGCCACAAGGACCAGGACCGAAAGCACCGTGAAGACAAATGCCATGACATTCCAGCGCTGTTCGGACGAACCGTTCATGTGCAGGAAATAAATGAGGTGAACAACAATCTGCACCACCGCCAGCAGGGCAATCGCCCCACCGGTGCCGGCCGGTGACATCGCATGCGACATCACCAGACCGAAAGATGCAACCGTCAGGATAACGGCAAGTACGAACCCGGTAAGGTAAGACCCTACACTCCCGTGGCTCTCTCCCGAGGAAGAAATATGGTCTGCCATCAGATCACACTCATCAGATAGACAAAGGTGAAGACACAGATCCAGACGATATCCAGAAAGTGCCAGAACAGGCTGAGGCAGGTCAGCTTGCCGATCATGCGTTCGTTCAGCTCGGTCTTGCCAGCCGTCTGGAACAGCAGGACAGCCATCCACAGCAGGCCGCAGGTGACATGCAGACCATGCGTGCCAACCAGCGTGAAGAAGGCGGACAGGAACGCACTGCGATCCGGGCCGTTACCTTCGGCAATCATGTGAGAGAACTCACGGATTTCCATGAACAGGAAGCCCAGCCCCAGCAGGAAGGTCACCCCGAGCCAGGTCCGCATGGTGCTGACCTTGTTCTCATGGGCGGCGATCATGCCGAAACCGTAGGTGATGGAGCTGAACAGCAGGATTGCCGTTTCAATGCCAACACCCGAAAGTTCGAACACTTCGTGGCCGGTCGGACCGCCGGCAAACTGGTCACGCAACACCGCGAACACTGCAAACAGTGTACCGAAGATGATGCAGTCCGTCATCAGATACAGCCAGAACCCGAACACCACGGGAGATTCGTGGTGTTCATCATGGGCATGGGCTGCATCAGCAGTCATGTTTTGCGCCATTATTCCGCTGCCTGTGCTGCCATAAGGTTATGGGTGTGCTCCTGCTCAATGCGAACCACCTCGGACACCGGCACATAGTAATCGACGTCGTTGTCGGACGAACGGGCGATCACCGTAGCGATGACACCGATCAGACCAACAGCCGCCAGCCACCAGATGTACCAGATCGCACCGAAGCCAAGCACGAAGCTGAAGGCACCGATCAGGAAACCGCATGCCGTGTTCTTCGGCATATGGATCGGCTGATAGTTGCCACCGGCCTGACGCGTGTCGATACCGGCTTCCTTGTCATGGGCAAAGGCGTCCAGTTCGTGGACTTCCGGCAGGATGGCGAAGTTGTAGAACGGCGGCGGCGAAGACGTGGACCATTCCAGCGTACGTGCGTTCCAGGGATCGCCCGTCAGGTCGCGGTTTTCGGCCAGATTGCGATCACGGATCGAAACATACAGCTGGGTCAGCTGGCACACGATACCGCATGCGATCAGAACCGCACCAACTTCAGCAATCAGCAGCCAGGGATGCCATTCGGGGTTGTCGTAGTGGTTCATACGACGGGTCATGCCTTCGAAACCGAGGACATAAAGCGGCATGAACGCAACATAGAAACCAATGAACCAGCACCAGAACGCGCGCTTGCCCCAGGCTTCGTTCAGCTTGAAGCCGAAAGCCTTCGGGAACCAGAAGTTCATGGCAGCGACGTAACCGAAATACACACCACCGATAATCACGTTATGGAAGTGGGCGATAACGAACAGGCTGTTGTGGAGAACGAAGTCAGACGCCGGGATTGCCAGCATGACACCGGTCATACCACCGATGGAGAAGGTGATCATGAAGCCGATCACCCAGTACATGGTCGCGTGGAATTCGATACGCCCCTTGTACATCGTGAACAGCCAGTTGAAGATTTTCACCCCGGTCGGAACCGCGATGACCATCGTCATGATACCGAAGAACGCGTTAACGTTCGGGCCGGCACCCATGGTGAAGAAGTGGTGAACCCACACCACCAGCGACAGGACCATGATGGAAGCGGTCGCATAGACCATGGTCTTGTAGCCGAACAGCGGCTTGCGGGAGAAAGTCTGCGTGATTTCGGAGAAAGCACCGAAGGCAGGCAGGACAAGGATGTACACTTCCGGATGGCCCCAGCCCCAGATCACGCTCAGATAGAGCATCTGGTTGCCGCCGCCGTCATTGGTGAAGAAGTGCATGCCCAGGTAACGGTCCAGACCCAGGAGGCCCATGGCCACGGTCAGGATCGGGAAGGCAACCATGATCAGCACGGTCGTGCAGAAGATGGTCCAGGTGAACACCGGCATACGCATGTAGGTCATGCCCGGCGCACGCATCTTCACGATGGTCGCGAAGAAGTTCACACCGGTCAGCAGCGTGCCGACACCGGACAGCTGCACCGCCCAGATGTAGTAATCAACACCGACACCGGGGCTGAACTGCTGTTCGGACAGGGGCGGGTAAGCCAGCCAGCCGCACTGCGAGAACTCACCGATGAACAGCGAGACGTTGACCAGCAGGAAGCTGATGGTCGTCATCCAGAAGCTCAGTGTGTTCACGAACGGGAAAGCCACGTCACGCGCACCGATCTGCAACGGCACCACGATGTTCATCAGACCCTGCATGAACGCCATGGCCATGAAGAAGATCATGATCGTGCCGTGTGCGGAGAAGATCTGGTCATAATGGTGCGGCGGCAGGTAACCGGGGTTACCGGCATAGGCCAGCGCAAGCTGGGAACGCATCATGATCGCGTCCGCGAAACCACGGAACAGCGCCACGAGTGCGACAACGATATACATGACACCAATGCGCTTGTGATCGACCGAGGTCAGCCATTCACGCCACAGGTAGCCCCATTTACCGTAGTAGGTGATGAGACCGACGACGGCCAGGCCAGCAATGGCCGCACCGATGAAGGTCCCAACAAGGATCGGCACATCATAAGGAATGGCCGACAAAGTTAATTTGCCTAACATCTGTCCTATTCCTTCATGTTCATGTCGGACATCGCGGACTGCTGCACATGCAGCATCTTGCCGGTGCTCTTATCCATGACCATGCCATTGTTGTACTTGGCAACGATGTCATCGAAGAGACCTGCATCGACATGCGAGAAGTATTCAACCGGGTTGGCCTCGCTCGGCGCGGCCAGCTTCGGATAGCTTGCGCTGTCCAGCTGTTCGGAAGAAGCCTTCACCTTCTCTACCCACGCGCTGTACTGGTCCGCAGGCATTGCCAGCGCACGGAAACGCATGTCGGAGAAACCACGGCCGCTGAAGTTGGAGGATTCACCCTGGAAATCACCAGCTTCGTTCGCGATCAGGTGCAGCTGTGTCTGCATCCCGGCCATGGCATAGATCATCGTGCCGAGCTGCGGGATGAAGAAGGAGTTCATCACGGAGTCAGAGGTGATCCGGAAATCAACCGGCGTGTTCACCGGCATGGCCATCTGGTTGACGGTCGCGATCCCTTCATCCGGATAGATAAAGAGCCACTTCCAGTCCAGCGCCACAACATCGACATGAATAGGCTTGACGTTGGCTTCAGCCTCAAGCGGCTTGTACGGGTCAAGCGAATGACATGTCTGATAGGTCAGCACTGCCAGGAACAGGATGATCAGGCTGGGAACGGCCCAGATAACCACCTCGATCTTGTTGGAATGCGACCATTTCGGCAGATATTCCGCCGAAGTGTTGGACTGACGGTACTGCCATGCGAACAGCAGTGTCAGGATACATACCGGTATCACTACCAGCAGCATCGCGTAGGTCGAGGTCAGGATCAGGCTTTTTTCCTGAGCACCGATCACGCCTTTGGGGTCGAGCGTATCCCACGTACAGCCTGCTAACAGCGCTGCCGAAGATAGGCTCATCAGCTTCGTTAATCTTGGCAAGATTTTTTTCTTCATCTCACGCCTCGTTGGTTTCGACATCACCCTGTTTTGCTCACATCCTCGCTTCATCCACGGGCTTAGACAACAACGGCCACGTTATACGCCTGGCAGGAAAAATGCATCCGACTTTCCCCTGGCACCCAGCGACATCGCGCCTACGTCGACTTCCGAAATCGACACATGGTCTTTTTCGGTTTGCATCCGTCATGAGTTAGTTGCCGACCGGCTGACCATGATCTTGATCAATACGGCCCGCCAGACCTTACGTAATTATTACTGTCAGGGCAGATCGGACCATAAATCGCGACGCCGTCCTGTGTGCTGAAGCGCATGTTCTGTGCCGCATACCCTTTCATATAGTTTTTCTATTCAAGGGTTATCCGACCTGAATGGCCTCAGAGGCAAGCCTTCACATAATATTTCAATAAATTTCATTGCCAAAAATTTATCTAAGAAAATGCATATTTTACAATGGGTTGCCTGAGTGTCCTGAACCTCACACTCATGTCATCTTATATTTTCTATATATGAATAAGTCTTATCTTTTTTAACTGTATGCATGGCTGGCAACCCTTCCCATGCAAAAAGGGCCGCCACTTGTGTGACGACCCTTCCATATTCTCATACCAGACCGATACGGTGCTGGTTCCGCAGGACTCCTGCGGGTTCAGTCGTTGCTGTTGTTACGCACACCCATGAACTGCAGCAGGAACTGGAACAGATTGATGAAGTTCAGGTAGAGGTTCAGCGCATCATAAACCGACCGCTTCGCCGCCTGTTCCGGCCCCTCATAATAGGCGAACTGCTGATAGTTCGCCTTGATCTGCTGCGTATCGAACATGGTCAGGCCGACGAACAGCAGCACACCTACCGCGCTATACACGAAATACAGGCCCGGGCTGTGCAGGAACATGTTCACAACGCCTGCGATAATCAGACCGAACAGCCCCATCATCAGGAAGGAGCCAAAACGGCTGAGGTCGGTACGAGTCGTGTAACCCCAGATCGACATGGTGCAGAAAGTCGCGGCAGTAATGAAGAAGACCCGCGTGACCGACACCCCGGTGAACACCATGAAGATGTTGGACATGCTGGCGCCCATCACGCCACAGAACAGCCAGAACAGCGTCTGTACCGCCTGCGTGGACAGCCGGTTCACACCAAACGACATGACCAGCACAAAGCCCAGCGGAGCAATCATGGCCAGCATGGACAGCGCCGTCGGTTTCAGCGCCATGCCCATCGGTGTGGGCACATGCTGGTAAAACAGGGCCTGCAGGCTGGTATTTGCGATCAGATAGGCAACCAGACCGGTCAGGACCAGTCCGGATGCCATCCAGTTATAGACTCGCAGCATATAGGCGCGCAGGCCCATATCGACAGAACCTGCGGCACTATCAGCGGTGGGGCGGATGAAACTCCGCGAATCAGGGCCAAAAGCCATTGTGTTTCCTTCCTCCACGTCCTTGACTGACGTGCCTCTCCCAGCATGTGGGAATATGTTAGAACACGTTCAAGAACGGGAGCGTGTCCAATACATTACAATACGGCAACGCACGCCGCGGGCATATCACCTTATATATACTGTACACCCGATCATCACGGCACAGTCCGTTTTCCCTTGTCCGCAGGTATTCGTCATGCGTCTTTTCGTTGGTCTGGAACTTTCCCCCGCGCTGCTTCATGCGATAGGCGAACTACGCGGAGGCCTGCCGGATGTTACGTGGCAATCCCCTGAATCCTACCATCTCACGCTGCATTTCATTGGGGAAGTCACCCATCCTCACCTGCTGGAAGAAATCCATCACGGCCTGTCCGCAATCCGCGCGACACCTCCTGCCCTGCGACTGGGTGGAACAGGGCTGTTTACAGCAGGCCGCCCGAACGGACCGGATACGCTATGGATTGGCTGCGCACCCGACGATGCCCTGATGATGTTGCGCGAGAAGATTCGCAAGGGTCTGAACCGCATGATCCCGACCGTAAGCGAGCGGAACAACCGCCATTTTACTCCGCATATCACCATCGGCCGGATGGAACGTCCCGACCAGACCCGCAGGCAGCGCTGGCTTGCAACCACGGTTCCCCCGACCGAGGCATGGCCGATCGGGCATTTCACCCTGTTCCAATCCATACGCCATGCGGATGGACCGTTTTACGAGCCACTGGAACATTATCCGTTGCACTTCTGATTCTCTGACCCATCTGCCCGATGCGGATGGAAACAGGAGTCTTCTGTAACCAGATATTTATTCCATTTATGAATAATAAAAATATCTTTCTTATCAATTATTGTGAACCGACCATATGTGCGCGACAGACACACCTTGTCATTCTTCCTGAAATATCAACAGATTTTATGGAAACATCCGAAATTCAGAACTATCCGTTTCATTGCTTATGCGACAGCATATTCACGTTTTAGTGAGGTCGAACACTAAAATGTCAGGAGACGGACGTGCTAGCCTCAGTATGTTCGGATGAAACGGACCACCTGCTTTGTCTTCCCTGTCTGAAGCCGGTTTCCTGTCTGGCCGGAAAAGGAGCGCTAGCGTGCTTTTTTTGCCGGATACATTCAGAAAGCCGCTCCGGGCAGAAAGTTGCAGCGGCGGCATCCTGAATTCGAAACCGTTAGTTTTCTGAGGACATCACATATGATTTCTGCCGTTTTCGGAAAAAGACGTTCTCTGAGCAGAACGCTTACAGCCGGAACGATATGTGCGGCTCTCATCTCCGGCTATGCCACCATGGCATCCGCAGATGACGGGCAGGGCGCCACGGGCGAAGCGATCATCCATGCAGATGATCATCCCGGCAACTGGATGACCTATGGCCGCACCTATTCTGAACAGCGCTACAGCCCGCTGGACCAGATCAACCGTTCCAATGTCGGTAACCTGAAGCTGGCCTGGTATCTGGATCTCGATACCAACCGTGGCCAGGAAGGCACGCCCCTGGTTGTTGATGGTGTCATGTACGCCACCACCAACTGGAGCATGATGAAAGCCGTCGACGCCGCAACCGGCAAGCTGCTGTGGTCCTATGACCCGCGCGTGCCCGGCAACATTGCCGACAAGGGCTGCTGTGACACGGTCAACCGTGGTGCGGCGTACTGGAATGGCAAGGTCTATTTCGGCACGTTCGACGGCCGCCTGATCGCCCTTGACGCCAAGACCGGCAAGCTGGTCTGGAGCGTGAACACCATTCCGCCCGAAGCGGAGCTGGGCAAGCAGCGTTCCTACACGGTTGACGGCGCGCCGCGCATCGCCAAGGGCCGCGTGATCATCGGTAACGGTGGTTCCGAGTTCGGTGCTCGTGGCTTCGTCACGGCGTTCGATGCGGAAACCGGCAAGGTCGACTGGCGCTTCTTCACGGTTCCGAACCCCAAGAACGAACCGGACCACGCTGCATCCGACAGCGTGCTGATGAACAAGGCCTACCAGACCTGGAGCCCGACCGGCGCATGGACCCGTCAGGGTGGTGGCGGCACGGTGTGGGATTCCATCGTGTATGACCCCGTGACCGACCTGGTCTATCTGGGTGTCGGCAACGGTTCCCCGTGGAACTACAAGTACCGCTCCGAAGGCAAGGGCGATAACCTGTTCCTGGGCAGCATCGTCGCACTGAAGCCGGAAACCGGCGAATACGTCTGGCATTTCCAGGAAACGCCGATGGATCAGTGGGACTTCACCTCGGTCCAGCAGATCATGACGCTTGACCTGCCGATCAATGGTGAAACCCGCCACGTCATCGTTCACGCCCCGAAGAACGGCTTCTTCTACATCATCGATGCGAAGACCGGTGAGTTCATCTCGGGCAAGAACTACGTCTATGTGAACTGGGCCAGCGGCCTTGATCCCAAGACCGGTCGTCCGATCTACAACCCCGATGCGCTCTACACCCTTACGGGCAAGGAATGGTACGGCATTCCGGGTGACCTCGGTGGCCATAACTTCGCGGCCATGGCCTTCAGCCCCAAGACCGGGCTGGTCTATATCCCCGCGCAGCAGGTTCCGTTCCTGTACACCAACCAGGTCGGTGGCTTCACGCCGCATCCCGACAGCTGGAACCTTGGTCTGGACATGAACAAGGTCGGCATCCCCGACTCGCCAGAAGCCAAGCAGGCTTTTGTTAAGGACCTGAAGGGCTACATCCTGGCCTGGGATCCCCAGAAGCAGGCTGAAGCATGGCGCGTTGACCACAAGGGGCCGTGGAACGGCGGTATCCTGGCAACTGGCGGCGACCTGCTGTTCCAGGGCCTGGCGAACGGCGAATTCCATGCCTATGACGCGACGAACGGGTCCGACCTGTTCCACTTCGCGGCGGACAGCGGCATCATCGCACCGCCTGTGACCTACCTTGCCAATGGCAAGCAGTATGTTGCGGTTGAAGTGGGCTGGGGCGGCATCTATCCGTTCTTCCTTGGTGGCCTGGCCCGTACCAGCGGCTGGACCGTCAACCACTCGCGCATCATCGCCTTCTCGCTCGATGGCAAGTCCGGCCCGCTGCCCAAGCAGAATGACCAGGGCTTCCTGCCCGTCAAGCCGCCGGCACAGTTCGACAGCAAGCGTACTGACAACGGTTACTTCCAGTTCCAGACCTATTGCGCCGCCTGTCATGGTGATAACGCCGAAGGTGCTGGTGTGCTGCCTGACCTGCGCTGGTCCGGGTCCATCCGTCATGAGGACGCGTTCTACAATGTTGTCGGCCGCGGCGCGCTTACCGCCTACGGTATGGATCGCTTCGACGGTAACATGAACCCGACCGAGATTGAGGACATCCGCCAGTTCCTGATCAAGCGTGCGAACGAGACCTATCAGAGGGAAGTTGATGCCCGGAAGAACGCTGACGGTATCCCCGAGCAGCAGCCATAATCTCCCGGTTTTGACAATTTTTCGCATCAACGCGACGCATGATGGTGAACATAATGATCAACAGACTTAAGGTGACATTCAGCGCGGCAGCGTTTAGTCTGCTGGCAGGGACGGCATTGGCACAGACGCCAGATGCTGACTCCGCGCTGGTCCAGAAGGGGGCATATGTCGCGCGACTGGGTGACTGCGTAGCATGTCATACCGCTCTCCATGGGCAGCCGTACGCAGGCGGGCTTGAAATCAAGAGCCCGATCGGTACGATCTACTCCACAAACATCACTCCGGACCCGACCTACGGTATCGGCCGCTACACCTTCGCCGAATTCGACGAAGCCGTGCGCCATGGTATCCGCAAGGACGGCTCCACGCTGTATCCGGCCATGCCGTACCCCTCCTTCTCGCGCATGACGAAGGAAGACATGCAGGCGCTGTATGCGTACTTCATGCATGGGGTGAAGCCGGTCGCACAGCCGGACAGGCAGCCGGACATTTCCTGGCCCCTTTCCATGCGCTGGCCGCTGGGCATCTGGCGCATGATGTTCTCGCCTTCGCCGAAGGAGTTCACGCCGGCACCGGGCACGGATGCGGAAATCGCACGTGGCGATTATCTGGTAACCGGCCCCGGACATTGCGGTGCGTGTCATACCCCGCGTGGCTTCGCCATGCAGGAAAAGGCACTGGACGCGGCTGGTGGACCTGACTTCCTGTCCGGTGGCGCGCCGATTGACAACTGGGTTGCGCCGAGCCTGCGCAACGACCCCGTCGTTGGTCTGGGCCGCTGGTCCGAGGATGACATCTACACCTTCCTGAAGTCCGGCCGTATCGATCATTCCGCCGTGTTCGGTGGCATGGGCGATGTGGTGGCATGGAGCACCCAGTACTTCACCGATGACGACCTGCACGCCATCGCGAAGTACCTGAAGAGCCTGCCGCCGGTGCCGCCGTCACAGGGCAACTACACCTATGACGCGTCCACCGCGACCATGCTGGCTTCGGGTAACACCGCCAGCGTTCCGGGCGCCGACACGTATGTGAAGGAATGCGCCATCTGTCACCGTAACGACGGTGGTGGCGTGGCCCGCATGTTCCCGCCGCTGGCTGGCAACCCGGTCGTGGTGACCGAGAACCCGACCTCGCTGGTGAACGTGATTGCACATGGTGGCGTGCTGCCGCCGAGCAACTGGGCACCGTCCGCAGTGGCAATGCCGGGTTACAGCAAATCGCTGTCCGCCCAGCAGATTGCTGATGTGGTCAACTTCATCCGCACCAGCTGGGGCAACAAGGCACCTGGCACCGTTACGGCTGCGGATGTCACCAAGCTGCGCGACACGGGCGCGCCGGTTTCCAGCTCCGGCTGGAACAGCGTCAGCAGCGGCTGGTCGGTCTTCCTGCCGCAGCCTTATGGCTCGGGCTGGACGTTTGCTCCGCAGACGCACACCGGTCAGGACGCCGCCCAGTAAGGCGGATGGGTGGTCCCCCTCCGGGGACCGCCTTTTCCTGATACCGTTACTGAAAACCGCCATGGGTTCTGCCCATGGCGGTTTTCTTATGTACGGCAATCCTCCACACTCGAGCGGCAACCAACGGGAGAAATGCCATCATGCAACGCATCGTGGTCCTGACCGGAGCAGGCATCAGCGAGGAATCGGGACTACAGACCTTCCGTGGGGCAGACGGGCTGTGGAACCATGAACGGATCGAGGATATCTGCACCCCGCAGGGCTTCATCCGCGATCCCCTGCGGGTGGACCGTTTCTATAACGGCCTGCGGGCACTGTTACCCACTGTCCACCCCAATGCCGCCCATCTGGCGCTGGCGGAACTGGAACGCGCAGGACGGGAGCGGCGCTGGGATGGGCAGGTCACCATCGTCACCCAGAATATCGATGACCTGCATGAACGCGCCGGTAGCCACAATGTCATCCACATGCATGGCGAACTTCTGCGCCTGCGCTGCACAGCCTGCCACGCAACCCCGGCGTGGCGAACGGACTGTTTTCCCGATACCGCCTGCCCTGCCTGCGGCCAGCCAGCACTGCGGCCCGATATCGTCTGGTTTGGGGAAATGCCTTACCATATGGACATTATTGCCCGGCATCTGGCCGAATGTGACCTGTTTGTCGCCATCGGCACGTCCGGCGTGGTCTATCCCGCCGCAGGTTTTGTGGACAGCGTGGCCGGACATGCGGATACGATGCTGTTCAATCTTGAAATCCCGTCCGGTCCCTCCGCCTTTGACCAGGCCGTTATCGGCCCCGCGACACGCACCGTACCAGCATGGACACGCGACCTGCTGGAAGCGTAAAGCTGGGCCATGGCCGAAACACTGGAAGAGCTTCTGGACGCCATCCGCGCGTGCCAGATTTGTGCCGCCCACCTGCCGCTTGGTCCCCGTCCGGTTCTGCATGTATCACGCACGGCACGGCTATTGATCGCCAGTCAGGCCCCCGGCACGCGCGTGCATGAAACCGGACAGTCCTTCAATGATGCATCTGGGGACAGGCTGCGTGGCTGGATGGGAATCGACCGGGCGACATTCTATGATTCCAGCCGTATCGCACTGGTTCCCATGGGGTTGTGTTACCCCGGCAGGCTGCCACAGGGGGGTGACTGCCCTCCGCGGCCCGAATGCGCGCCGCAATGGCGTGCACGCATCATGGCGCAGATGCCTTATATCAGGCTGACACTGGTGGTCGGGTCCTATGCCCAGCAGCATATTCTGGGCAAGGGACGCGTCAGTGCCCGCTGCCTTGATTTCCGGCGTTACCTGCCCCGGTATTTCCCCCTGCCCCATCCATCGTGGCGTACGGGGGCATGGGAACGGCGCACGCCACGGTTTGGCGCGGATGTGCTGCCTGCATTACGGGCCTGCGTGCGGGCCATACTGGCGGGTAATGACCTGCCGGACATCCCGCCATTATCCCCAGCCTTCAGCCAGCCATAAGCAAAATGGACCGCGCGCTGGACAGGACCACACCCTGTATGCCGGTAATCAGGATCTGCACGCCGATCGACAGCAGGATCAGGGCAGCAAGGCGCGAGACAATGCGCGTGCCGGTCGTACCCAGCAGACACAGAAGCTGGTCGGCATAAGTATAGGCCGCCCATACGATCGCAGCCACCAGCATGGCCGCCAGTGACAGTACGCCATAGAAGACAATGTGGTTCCCGCCCGGCGGCCCTTCCGATCCCAGCGCAATGGCAACTGCGATCGTGCCGGGACCAACGGTAAAGGGCATGGTCAGGGGAAAAAACGCCTGTCCCATCATGTTGCTGCTGGCCTGTGCCGAACCGCCCTGGCTGGCCTGCGCCTGCTTGCGGGCTTCCTCCGTTTCGGGGGCCTGCAGCAGGGACCATGCCCGTACCGCCACCACCAGTCCGCCCGCAATACGCAGGGCATCAATGGTAATGCCGAAAAATGAAAGAACCAGCCCGCCGATCCAGATCGAGGCCAGCATCAGCATCGCGGAATAGAACGCGACCTGCCGCGCCAGCGACATGCAGGCACGCCGGTCATGTCCCGCAGTAACCTGCGCGAAAATCAGCGCGGCCCCCAACGGATTGACAATGGAAAACAGCGCCGGAAACGCCATGAGGAAGGCGCCGGACAGGCTGGGCAGCCCCACCACGGTGGAAAAATGGGTCAATAACCCCTCATGGCTGGTCATGGGCACCCCACCATGTCGCACGGAATGCGCACGGGCTTATTCCTCCGCCTGTGATGGGACATGAAATGAAGGTCGTATCAGGGTACGGACCATGGTCAGGTCATCCGCCGCGGCACACAGATAACCGGGATGGGTCGGATGCCCCTCTTCCGTCAGGGGCCACGGTGTCAGGCCCAGCTCGTTATAGACAGGCAGCAGGCTAATTCCGACATGCCAGAAAACCGGCTGGCATCCTTCCTGCAATGCAAGGTCACGCAACCACCATATGGCGGATGTACAGTCATCCGCCTTCCCCGCCGGATCACCCAGCCCGACCAGATAGGACCCCATCCTTACAAAGGGCAAAAGTGCACGCCGACGCGCACCCGGTATCAGCCCTACCGGCACCGGTGTCATCTGCCCCAGCCCATCCAGCGAATGGTCAAAGCTGTGGTACAGCGCCTGCGTCTGCGCATTCCACGGCATCACCTGAATGCGGCCTGGCCGTACCAGCCGCACGATCGTGACCAGCGCCAGCATGACCGCAAGCCCCAGCGTCCACTGGGCAATACCCGGACGCGTGGCGAACAGCATGATTTCCCACCAGCTACCGCCCGCGGAATCATGCGGCCCCGCCATGATCAGAACGACGATGGAACTGATCAGCAGCACAAGAGATACAATGGTGTGGGAAGAAAGCGGTTCGCTCATGATCCGGGCATGGCGGTAATACGACCCGCGGAATGGCGCAAGCAGCATGCAGACCAGCATGAGCAGCCCCGGCACCGCCATGGGCGATCCCCGCAGCAGGGTCAGCCCGCACGCCCCCGCCAGCAGTATCATTGTCGCCTTCCACGCCAGCGTCACACGCTGCGACAGGCCGATGCCAAGACCGATCAGCACGACCCCGATCAGTGACAGCAGATAATCCCCCACCGTCGCGAACAGGGGCTGCATGCGACCCGTATTCAGCCAGTTTTCCGGGTCCAGCAGGGTCAGCGCCAGCAGCAGGCCGCCACATAGCGAGACCGCGCCAGTGGCCACGGCCACGGAAAAATCGGCCTCGCTTTCGCGTATGACCTGACTGGGACGCCCCATGCGCGGTCCCCGCACCGGGCTGCGCGCCCCCACCTTGCGCGACAGGGCCGCATCCCCGCGCAGGAACAGTTCGTGGGCGGCAAACATGATCCCTGCCACGAACAGCGGCACGATGTAATAGAACAGCCGGAAGATCAGGATGGCGGTCACGATCCGGGTCGCGGGCACATACGGTCCCAGCGCGAACATCATCGCGCCATCAAAGACACCCAGGCCGCCGGGCACGCTGGCCACAAGACCCGCGGTGTAGGACGCGATATAGATGGCAAGGAACGTGCCGTAATCCAGACCCGGTGCTGAAGGCAGGAACGTGTAGGCGATAGCCGCCGTCGCCGCCACTTCCAGTGTCGCAACCAGCGTCTGCATGACCGCCATGCCAGAGGACGGAAAGGTGATCTGCCACCGCCATAGCCGGATCTCGTTCACATAACGGCCCATGACGACATAGGCGATGACCCCGCCCCACAGCACGATCCCCACCAGCCGCATGAGGATTCCGGGCAACATGTGGCCCACGAAGGGCACCGTTCCGGGTTCCAGTACCAGCACGCTGCCGATCAGCACCGCCGCCCCCAGCAGGTAGGTGGCCGAACAGAAGGCGATGATCTGTGCAACCTGAAATGGCTTCAGGCCCCAGTTGCCATATAGCCTGAAGCGGACCGCCGCCCCGGAAATGGCGGAAAACCCAAGGTTATGCGACAGCACGTACGAACAGAATGCGGCAAACGCCGTGCGCCTGAACCCAAGCGGGCACCCCACCTGACGCACCGCAAGCCAGTCATAGAAGGACAGGACAAGATAGGACAGCAGCGTAAAGCCCGCCCCGGCCCATAATGTTCCGACCGGGATGGCAGCCAGTGCATGGCTTATGTCGCGCCAGTGCAGATGGCGCACCTCGCGCTGCACCACGACCACGGCACCGACCAGCAGCAGCAGGCCCAGCACGTGCGGCAGGTGCCGCAGCAATGGATGCCTTGACGGTGGCGGCACGCTTCCCCCGGTCGCATTTCTTTCCCCATCGGGCTCGTGGGGCGCGTCGTGCAACGGATGGTCGGACATGGGCTGGCCCTTAGGCCACGGCCCCTTCGTTACGGGTCAATGCCGCTTCGATCAGGGCCACGGTTTCCGCAATCCCGTACAACGCCACGAAAATCCCGAAACGCGGGCCTTCCTTCTGTCCCAGCAGCACTTCATACAAACAGCCGAACCACGCCCGCAGCGGCTCGAAGCCATGGGTCTTGCCGATTTCAAACACAAGGTTCTGGCAGGCATCGGGGGATACCTCGCCCCCTTCCAGCCCGCGCAGGGCTTCAGCCAGGTCGGCCAGCGCCTTGCGTTCATGCGCATCAGGCGCACGGTAATGCTTCGTCGGGCGGACGAAATCGGCATAATAGACGATGGCATGATCCACCAGCCGCGCCAGCATGGGGCAGCTGGTGGGGGTGGCCTTCGCATCATAACGCTGGATGAACTTCCACAGCACATCCGGCGTCTCGGCATTGGCGACGGAGGCGAGGTTGAGCAGCATGCCAAACGTGACCGGGCTGCCCGCGTCCGCCGGGATTTCCCCCTTGTGGATGAACCATGCCGGGTTGGTCAGCAGGGCGGGATCTTCCGCCGCCAGCGTTTTCGCCTTGGCTACATGGGCCAGGTATTCATCCGTGGCCTTGGGGATCACGTCAAAGAACAGGCGCTTGGCGCGCTGCGGGGCGTTGAACATGTACTGGCCAAGGCTTTCCGCCGGGGCGTAGCGCAGCCATTCCTCAACCGAAATCCCGTTGCCCTTGGACTTGGAAATCTTCTGGCCGTTCTGGTCAAGGAACAGCTCGTACGTCAAACCCGCGGGCGGATGACCGCCAAGGATACGGCAGATCCTGCCCGACAGCCGCACGCTGTCAATCAGGTCCTTGCCCGACATTTCGTAATCAACGCCCAGCGCGTACCAGCGCATGGCCCAGTCGGCCTTCCACTGCATCTTGGCATGACCGCCGGTGACCGGAGTCTCGAACGTCTCGCCGTCCTCATCCGTCCAGCGCACCGTGCCCGCCACGGGGTCGATCGCATCCATCTTCACCTGCATGACCTGACCAGTGCGCGGGTGGACGGGCAGGACGGGGGAATAGGTGGCGCGGCGTTCCTCACCCAGTGTCGGGGCGATCACGGCCACGATTTCATCATGCACTTCCAGCACGCGCTTCAGTGCGGCATCAAAGCGGCCGCCTTCGTAATATTGCGTGGAGGATGCGAATTCATATTCAAACCCGAACCCGTCGAGAAAGGACCGCAGGCGGGCATTATTGTGGGCAGCAAAGGATTCATGGGTGCCAAACGGGTCGGGCACGCGCGACAGCGGCTTGCCGATATACTGGCGCAGCATGTCCTGGTTTGGCACGTTGTCCGGCACCTTGCGCAGGGCATCCATGTCATCGGAAAACGCCAGCAGGCGCGTGGGCAGGCCGGTCAGCTTCGTAAATGCCTGACGCACCCATGATGTACGCGCGACTTCGCCAAACGTGCCGATATGGGGCAGTCCCGACGGGCCATAGCCGGTTTCCAGCAGGGCGGGTCGGTCAGCCGTGACCTCACGCGCGCCAACATGCGTGGACAGTTTGGCGGCCTCCTCAAACGGCCAGGACTTGGGAAGGGGCGAGATAAGGGGACGATGCTGTTCTGACATGGACCGGCAAGCTATGGACAGGAAGGGCGCGGGTCAATCTATCCTATTTCGCGCCCGGGGGCACAGCAATAATAATGACATGACACACGACGGGCGACATCTGCCCGCCCGTGCCCTATATCATTGACCGACATGCCAGACACCCCGCCCCTGCCGGACAGTGCGCCGGCGCTCATTCCCCGGCACGGCGCATGGTCGGTGCTGACCCCGGACGGGGAAATCCTGTCCATGTCAGCCGATGACATACGGCGCGAACTGCCCCAGTGGCCCATCCCCATGGTCATCCATGCGCCCGCGACCGCACGCAGGCTGGACCTGCCACCGCCGCCACGCCCCAGCCCATGGCTGGACCTGCTGGAACTGTTCGCCTTCGCCCTTCCCGCCCATGGCGCGCCACCGACCGCGCGCGGGCTGGGGGCGGCACTTGGCATTGCCGAAAACAGGCTGGACGCACCGGAAGCCGACCTGCTGCCCGATCTGGCGTTTGAACTGCTGCGCCGGATCGCGGCCAGCCGCAATACGCCCGAAGGCAGCATAAAGGCCACGCTGGCCTGGGGCATGCGCAAGGCCGGATGGGCATGGGGACCATCGGTCTGCGCCGCACTGGGGCTGCCCCCCGCCGGCGGGCTGCCTGCGGGCATGATCCAGCCCAATGAGGCGCTGAAGGTCTGGACACGCCTGCCCAAATGGGAAGAAACCGCGCCCCGTCCCGCACCCGCCACACACCCGGTCACGGGGGAGGAAGCGCGCGCGCACCTGCGCACGATCCTTGGCGAAGGGGCCGAACACCGTCCTGCGCAGGAAGCCTTCAGCCACGTTGCAGCCCATGCCTTCGCCCCGCGCACGACACAGGGCGACCCGCACATGGTGCTGGCGGAAGCGGGCACCGGCACCGGCAAGACCCTTGGCTACGTCGCCCCCGCCAGCATCTGGGCGCAGCGCAATGGCGGGGCCGTATGGATCAGCACGTACACCCGTCACCTGCAGCGACAGATCGAATCGGAACTGGCCCGTGTCTATCCCGATCCCGACATCCGGCGCAGCCATGTCGTGGTCCGCAAAGGGCGGGAAAACTACCTGTGCCTGCTGAACATGGAAGAAAGCGTGAATATCGCGCTGTCGCGTGGGCAGGCGGCGAACCACACCATCATCGGGCTGGCGCTTGTGGCCCTGTGGGCAGCGCATACGCGTGATGGCGACCTGTTTGGCGGCGACCTGCCGGGGTGGTTTACCGACCTGTTCGGGCGCGGCCTGCTGACCGGCATCGCGGACCGGCGCGGCGAATGCATCCATGGTGCGTGCCCGCATTACCAGCAATGCATGGTCGAACACTCCATCCGCCGTGCCCGCACGGCGGACCTTGTGATCGCCAACCACGCGCTGGTCATGTCACAGGCGGCATGGCACGCCATGGACGGCGCGGACACCAATAACGAGGACAACACCCCCACGCGCTACATCATGGACGAGGGGCATCATATCGCCGATGCCGCCGACAGCGCCTTCGCCCTGGAACTGTCCGGGCTGGAGGCCGCTGAACTGCGGCGCTGGCTGCTGGGGGCAGAGGGCGCACGATCGCGCGCGCGCGGCCTGCGGCGCAGGCTGGAAGACCTGCTGGTGCATATTCCCCGTATCGAGACACCGCTGGACACGGCGCTGATGGCCGCCCGCGCCCTGCCCGCGCCGGGATGGTCCGCCCGTCTGGCAGCACTGGATCCCGGCAACAAAGCATCAGCCCCGACGGACGCGCCGGAGGAAAACGGCGAACCCACCCTGTCCAACCCGTCGGAAGCCCTGCTGCATGAACTGCGCCAGCAGGTGCTGGCGCGCACCCATGGCAGCCCCGAGGGCGGCCAGCGTCGCAGCGACAGTGAATGTGACCTGCACCCCATGCCCGAATCCCTGCATGCGGCAGCACAGGGGCTGGAACGTGCACTGCGGCGGCTGGCCGAACCACTGCGCACCCTGATCGCCCGGCTGGATGAAGCGCTGGAAACCGAAGCCGACTGGCTGGACACCCCCATGCGCGAACGGATTGCCGCCGCCATCCGGTCAATCCGCAGGCGGGCGCTGTCACGCGTGGATGGCTGGTGCGCCATGCTGGGTACCATGCAGGCAGGAGAGCAGCCGCCCGCAGGCGAAACCCCACAATATATCGACTATATCCGCATGGACCGGCGCGAGGGCCAGAACCCCGGCGAGCGGGACGTGGGGCTGTACCGCCACTGGCTGGACCCGACCATTCCGTTTGCCAGCGTGCTGGCAGCCCCTGCGCACGGCGTGCTGGTGACATCGGCCACATTGCGTGACGAGACGGGCGAGGACACGGAAAATGACAGCGCCGAGCGTGCCTGGGACGCAGCCGAAGCACGCTCGGGCGCGATCCACCTGCCGTCCCCTGCAATCCGGTCGTCATTTCCCAGTCCGTTTGATTACGCGAAACAGAGTCGCGCCTTCATCATCACCGATGTGGCGCATGATGACCCGGCCGCGCTGGCCGGGGCCTACCGCACGCTGTTCATGGCGTCGAACGGGGGCGCGCTGGGGCTGTTTACCGCCATATCGCGCCTGCGCGAAGTCTATCGCCGCATCGTAACCCCGCTGGAAGCCGCGGGCCTGCCGCTGTTTGCCCAGCATGTGGACCCGATGGACAACGCCACACTGGTGGACATACTGCGCAGTGAACGCAATGCCTGCCTGCTGGGTACGGATGCGATGCGTGATGGGGTGGACGTGCCGGGCAATGCGCTGCGTCTGGTGGCGTTCGAACGCGTGCCATGGCCGCGTCCCGACATCCTGCACCGTGAACGGCGCATTCACCTGTCCGGTGGCGCACCGGGGCGCTATGATGACAGGATAGCCCGCCTGCGCCTGCGTCAGGCGTTCGGGCGCCTGATCCGCAGCCGGCAGGACAGGGGTGTATTTGTCCTGCTGGACCGGCGCACCCCGTCACGCCTTCTGTCCGCCTTCCCCGAAGGGGTGACGGTCCGCCGCCTTGGCCTGAGTGCCGCGGCGCGGGAGATCACGGCTTTCCTGCAGGAGCAGGATACATCCGTGGACCAGCTTTCCTGATCATCGCTCCCTCTGTGGGCCGCCCCGCTACAGGGCCGCGTGTCAGAGCGCCTTGAGGTTGGTCGCGGCGGCCTTGCCACGTTCCATGGCGATGTCATAGCTGACAGCCTGATCCTCGTTCAGGCCACGCAGGCCGGCCGCCTGCACTGCGGTGATGTGTACAAACACGTCCTTGCCGCCATCATCAGGCATGATGAAGCCAAAACCCTTGGTTGCGTTGAACCATTTTACTTTTCCGGTAGCCATAGCCAGTCTCTTCTCCAGCGCCATCCTTGCCGGTCCTAATACCGGCAATCCGGGCGCGTGCCTTTACGGCCATGAAAAAAACGGGGCATCCGGAAAACACCCTGCCACTTTCACGTCGTTCGTGCTCCCTAGGGGCAGCATGAAATGACCGCCCGTGTCAAATCATCCTGACATGTCCGGTGCGCAAATGCCTGCCATGTGTACAAAAAAAGGGGGAAAGGCCACTGGCCCTTCCCCCTTTTTCGTGGCGCATGATCCCCGGCCTGCCCGGGGACCATGGCATGTACGGCTGGATCAGAAATCCATGCCGCCCATGCCGCCCATACCACCCATGCCACCTTCCGGCATTGCGGGGGCCTTCTTTTCCGGACGCTCGGCCACCATCGCTTCGGTGGTGATCAGCAGACCGGCAACCGATGCCGCATCCTGCAGCGCCGTGCGGACAACCTTCATCGGGTCGATGATGCCGGCTTCCACCAGGTCCTTGTAATCGCCGATCTGGGCATCGAAACCATAGGTGTAGGTGTCGTTTTCCAGAACCTTGCCGGCGATGACCGCACCGTCTTCACCCGCATTGTGGGCGATCTGGCGCAGCGGAGCCTGCAGGGCCTTGCGGATGATGTCCGCACCGACGCGCTGGTCGTCGTTATGGAAGTGCAGGCCACCCAGCTTGGTCGATGCGCGGGCAAGCGCCGTGCCACCACCGGGGACAATGCCTTCCTCAACCGCCGCACGGGTCGCGTGCAGGGCATCGTCAACGCGGTCCTTGCGTTCCTTCACCTCGATCTCGGTGGAGCCACCGACGCGGATCACGGCCACGCCGCCTGCCAGCTTCGCCAGGCGTTCCTGCAGCTTTTCACGGTCGTAGTCGGAAGTGGTTTCCTCGATCTGCGCGCGGATCTGGCTGCAACGGCCCTTGATGCCGTCCGTGTTGCCAGCGCCTTCGACAATGGTGGTGTTTTCCTTGTCGATGTGCACCTTCTTCGCGGTGCCCAGCATGTCCAGGGTCACGCTTTCCAGCTTGATGCCGAGGTCTTCGCTGATGACCTGGCCACCGGTCAGGATCGCGATGTCTTCCAGCATGGCCTTGCGACGGTCACCGAAGCCCGGTGCCTTGACGGCCGCGATCTTCAGGCCACCACGCAGCTTGTTGACGACCAGGGTCGCCAGCGCTTCGCCATCAACGTCTTCCGCAATGATCAGCAGCGGACGACCGGACTGCACCACGGCTTCAAGCAGCGGCAGGATCGGCTGCAGCGAGGACAGCTTCTTTTCGTGGATCAGGATGTAGGGGCTGTCCAGATCGACGGTCATCTTTTCCGCATTCGTCACGAAATACGGGGAGATGTAGCCACGATCGAACTGCATGCCCTCGACCACGTCCAGCTCGGTGTGCAGGCCCTTGGCTTCTTCCACCGTGATGACGCCTTCGGAGCCGACCTTCTGCATGGCCTGCGAGATCATCTCGCCGATTTCCTTTTCGCCATTGGCGGAAATCGTGCCGACCTGTGCCGTCTCGGCCGGGGTCGTGATCTTCTTCGCGTTCTTCTTCAGCTCTTCAACGACAACGCCAACCGCCTTGTCGATGCCGCGCTTGAGGTCCATCGGGTTCATGCCGGCGGCAACAGCCTTGGCACCTTCACGCACGATGGCCTGCGCCAGCACGGTCGCCGTGGTGGTGCCGTCGCCTGCGATGTCGTTAGTCTTGGATGCGACCTCACGGACCATCTGCGCGCCCATGTTCTCGAACTTGTCAGCCAGTTCGATTTCCTTGGCGACGGAGACACCGTCCTTCGTGATGCGCGGTGCGCCGAAGCTCTTGTCCAGGACAACGTTACGACCCTTCGGGCCCAGCGTCACCTTTACCGCGTCTGCAAGAATATCCACGCCACGCAGCATGCGCTGGCGGGCTTCACCGCCGAACTTTACGTCCTTGGCTGCCATTTTCTTCTTCTCCGATATGGAAAGTTCTAAAAGGTTACTCGGTCAGGAAAACACCGGGGGGGTCAGGCGACCACGCCCATGATGTCGCTTTCCTTCATGATCAGCAGTTCTTCACCGTCGATCGTCACTTCCGTGCCCGACCACTTGCCGAACAGGACGCGGTCACCCGCCTTCACGTCGAGGGGCACAACCTGACCCTGCTCGTTACGGGCACCTGCGCCCACCGAGATCACCTCGCCTTCCATCGGCTTTTCCTTGGCGGTCTCAGGGATGATGATACCACCTGCTGTTTTTTCCTCGCTCTTGAGGCGACGGACGACCACACGGTCATGCAGGGGACGAAATTTCGTCATGGATCGCTCCAAATCTCTTAAAAGGTAACGCCCTTGAATCAAGCAACGCCACCGGTTGGCGCGCGCGCCAGGCCGCATCGCGTTAGCACTCCCCTCATGAGAGTGCTAACATCCAGATAGGAAGCCCCCATACAGGTGTCAAGAACAGCGGCGGGGCTGGGCACGCATAATTCGTCCCTCAAAGACAACAAAGCGGGATGTTGTATTTTTATATTTTAATATCAAACAGTTACTCAAACAGATCCCACCCCGTCAAAAGCGGAAGCCCAGCCTTCACCCCAGTGCATGATGGATGATGGCGCCGATTCCCGACAGCCGGTCAGAGACCACCACAATGCCCCCACGCGGCACGCGGCCCCTGTTCCCGTGACAGGCTGCCGGGGCAGGAAAAAATTCTTGTAAACCGCCTCCTCACGCGGGTTTCATATTGACGCGGGATGGCACGGCATCATTGTGTGGCGGGCAACGAAGGAACGAATGGAGCAAAACCATGGGCGCAGTCATCACCGTTACAGCGGCGGACGGGCACACCTTTTCCGCCTACCGGGCCGGTCGGCCTGATGCCGCGCGCTGCGTTGTGGTGGTACAGGAAATATTCGGGATCACGCCCTATATCCGCGCCGTTTGCGATGCCTTTGCCGCACAGGGGTATCAGGCAATTGCCCCTGCCCTGTTTGACCGCGTGAAGCGCGACGCCATCCTGCCCTATGACAGCACCGGCATGCAGGAAGGCCTGCAACTGCGCAGCAGGATTGCACAGCCCGATACGCTGAAGGACCTTGTGGCTGCCGCCGGGACCCTGCCTGCGGAAAAGAAGGGCATTGTCGGCTTCTGCTGGGGTGGCAAGCTGGCGTGGGAAGCATCATGCCATACAAAGGCGTTCTCGGCGGCTGTGGCTTGGTATGGCGGTGGCATTGCCCAGACCCGCAACCAGGTACCCAACTGCCCCGTGCAACTGCATTTTGGCGCGGAAGACGCGCATATCCCCGCTGATGAAGTCGACGCCATCCGCGCCGCGCATGAGGATATCGAGATTTTCACGTATGAAGGGGCCGATCACGGTTTCGGCTGCACCGACCGCCCGTCCTATAACGAAGCCGCCGCAACCCTGGCCATGCAGCGCACACTGAGCTTTTTTGAACACTGGCTGTAACAGCCCTGCATAAAAAACGTCCGTGCCCGGGCAAGGCATGGACGTTCTTTCAGAGGCCCAAAAAAAGAAGTTGTTGGTGAAGCTTTTTTTTATGCTTCTTTTTTATGCTTCAAAGAGACACCGCCTTTTTCAAAAAGGCGGCATCCAAAAACTTTTATTACTTTCTCAGATCAGCCCCGCTTCAGCACGCGTCCCGCCACAGCTTCCAGCTTTTTCAGCAGGGCTGGGTCGCGTTTGTCCGGGGCCGTGATGATGGCGTGTTCCAGCGCGCGGTCACAGCCCGCGTAACAGGGGCCACGCTTCGCACCCAGCTTCGGGATGACCGAACGGACAAGGGCACGGGCACGGCTGGCGTTTTCCTGCATAACCTTGACCACTGCATCCACCGTCACGCTGTCATGATCGTCGTGCCAGCAGTCGTAATCGGTCACCATGGCGACGGTGGCGTAACAGATCTCGGCTTCACGGGCCAGCTTGGCTTCGGGCATGTTGGTCATGCCCACTACCGAACAGCCCCATGAGCGGTACAGGTTGCTTTCGGCGCGGGTGGAAAACTGCGGACCTTCCATGACCAGGTATGTGCCACCACGCGTCACATCCAGCCCCAGTTCCCGGCACTGGCCTTCCAGCACGTCACCAATGCGCGGACACAGCGGGTCGGCCATGCCGACATGAGCCACGCAGCCCGTGTCGAAAAAGCTTTTTTCACGTGCGAACGACCGGTCAATAAACTGGTCGATCACCACGAAGTGGCCCGGCGGCAGTTCTTCCTTCAGCGAACCGACAGCCGAAAGCGACACGATATCGGTCACACCCGAACGCTTCAGCGCGTCGATATTGGCGCGATAGTTCAGGCGTGAAGGCGGCAGCGGATGGCCACGGCCATGACGCGGCAGGAACACGCAGCGCACACCGTCAAGCCTGCCGAACAGAAGCTGGTCGGATGGCTTGCCCCACGGGGTTTCGACCGTGCGCCATTCCTTGTCTTCAAGGCCTTCGATATCATACAGGCCGGAACCGCCGATCAGGCCGATAACCGGCTCGATCTGTTCTTCGGTGGCAGGCTTAGTGGACATTGGACCACGTTCTCCGTTTCAGGCAGATGGAAAGAATAAGCAGGATCAGCAGGAACACGGCCGCCCCCACGCCCGCGCGGTGGCGTTCGACCAGATGCGGACTGGCCGCCCATGCCAGGAAGGTCGTGACATCACGCGCCTGCTGCGCCACGGTTGCGGGCGTCCCGTCGGGATAGGTGATCGCGCCATCGTACAGCGGCGGCGGCATGGCGATCTGCCCATTCGCGGCATAGGGGTTGTAGAACAGCCCCGGCGGCACGACCGTGCCGGGCGGCGGGGTCTGCCCATAGCCGGTCAGGAAGGCGTAGATCCGGTCCACCCCACCCGGATGCACCACCGCCAGCCGCGACTGGTCCGGCGGTGCCACGCCATGGTTGGCGGCGGCGGCCGTATGCGCGTCGGGATAGGGCGACAGCAGATGGTCATCCATATTGGCCGGACGCGTGGCCGGGCGCCCGCTGGCATCCACGCCCGCCGGGACACGGTGTGCGCCCGCTATGGCGTTGATGTCCGCGTCCTTCAGGCCCATTCCCGCAAGGTCGCCATAGGTGACCGATTTCATGCCATGGCAGGCGGAACAGACCTGTGCGTATACGGTATAGCCGCGCTGGACCGACGCCATGTCAAAATGCCCAAGCGGCCCGCGAAAGCTCCAGTCCTGCCGGGGTGGTTCCCGATAGTCATGTGCCTGCGCCATCGCCCCGCCACCCGACACAAGCACCGGCATGACCAGACCGGCCAGCAGCATGCCACGCCGCAACAGATTACGCCCAGATGGCGCATTGCACTGCTGATGACCCCGTTCATGCATGTCCGCTACGTTCCCGCCGCAATTACGTGTTCCTTTTCGCGTTCCCGCCAAAAGGGTGCCCCCTTCCTAGCGGTTACGTAATGGATCTTGCAATCGCCCGTCTTGCAATAGACGGAACAAACGGGCACCCGTAATACCCATTGCGAATGACCAGAACGGGCAGAACGATACAATCATGACAACATCCCGCACCCCAGTGGCCCACGACGGACTGAAGGACACGGCCCGGGCCTGGTTTGAAAACCTGCGTGACCGGATATGTAATGCGTTCGAAAAGATCGAGGACGACGCTGCGGCACACGGCAGCCCGACCCTGCCGGGCAAGGATGCGCCGGGCCGCTTCGAGCGCACGCCATGGAACCGCACGAATGATGACGGCACGCCCGGCGGCGGCGGTGTTATCAGTCTCATGCGCGGGCGCGTGTTTGAAAAAGTGGGGGTGAATGTTTCCACCGTCAGCGGGGAATTCAGCCCGGGCTTTCGCGACTCGATCCCCGGTGCGGCGGAAGATCCGCGCTTCTTCGCCACGGGCATAAGCCTTGTCGCCCATATGTGCAGTCCGCTGGTACCTGCCGCCCATTTCAACACCCGCATGATCATCACCACACAGGGGTGGTTTGGCGGTGGCGGCGACATTACGCCCATGTTCCCCGAAAGCGCCGAAGCCATTAGCGACGCCGCACGGTTCCATGACGGATTCCGGCTGGCGTGCGAAAAGCATGACCCGGAATACTACCCGCGTTTCAAGGAATGGTGCGACAGGTACTTCTACCTTCCCCACCGCGATGAAGCGCGCGGGCTCGGCGGCATTTTCTATGACCGGCTCAATACCGGCGACCTTGATGCCGACTTCGCCTTCACGCGCGACGTGGGCCTCGGCTTTCTGGAAACCTATCCCGACATCGTGCGCGGACGGATGATGGAACCGTGGACCGCCGAACAGCGCAAGGCACAGCTTGTCCGCCGCGGGCGGTATGTCGAGTTCAACCTGCTGCATGACCGGGGCACCATTTTCGGCCTGAAAACCGGCGGAAACACCGAAGCCATCCTCATGAGCCTTCCCCCGGAAGTCCACTGGCCATAAGAATAGGCCCATGCCTGCCTTACGCACCCCGTCCCGCCCCGTCCCGACCACCTGCCGCCCCATGCGGATGGGCCGGGCCGTGCCCGCGCAGGCACGGTCATGATCGGTCGGCGCAGCCTTCTGGCCCTGCTGGCGGGTGGGGTAGTGACAGCACCCATGCGCCAGGGAACTGCGTCCGAACTGCCGCGTGAGCGCCTGCCCATGCCTGCGGGCACGGCAGGTGGGGCAGGGTTGCTGATGGCGGGGAACCAGAGCGCCATGGCCGACCGGTGGAAGCCGGTATTGCCCGGCGCGCTGGCGCAGGGGCTGGGGTTGCCCGCCCCACTGCCGGTGCGCGATACCGTGGGGCAGGACGGGGTGACGGGGGCCAACCTGTTCGATTCCCAGTTCGCGTCAGATGGCATGATGGCGCTGGCTGCGCCCGGTTCGGCGCTTGTCGCCTCCCTGTGCGGTGATCCGCGCGTTCATTTTGACTACAGCCGCTGGCTGCCACTGCTGCTTAGCACGACAATGCCGGTGGTGATCGGGCGCGCGCAGCTGCATCGCGGCCTTGGCAGCTTCATACGTGACCGGCCCGTACGCATTGCCGTATCGACCCTGACGGGCATTGAACTGCCGACCGTTCTGGCCATGAGCCTGTTCGGGCTGCGCCCCATTCCGGTCACCGGACTTGCGACACCACAGGCTGCGGCGGATGCCCTGCGCGATAACCAGGTCGATACCATACAGATCACCGACCCACTGGGCACACCCGAGACCTCAGCACTGGTCCATGCGCTGGCGCAGGCAGGTTTCCCCGCCCTGTTTACCCTCGGCACACAGGCCAGACCTCTCGATTTGTTAGATCAGCAGGTCATGAGCATGCAAAGCCGCCTGCAGCAGGACGCGCATTCGGCCCTGCATGACCTGCTTTATGCCGCATGGAAGCCGCTGGCGGCGGCGGCTGGCGTGGATCTTGCCCTTGTGCTGCCCATGCTGACCCAGCCCGCGACACTGGCCCGATGGCGTGCCGCCACGGCACAGGCCATACGCGACAGCGCCGTGCATACCATGGCGCAGGATACCGGCCGCGTCCTGCTGACCGGTACTGACGCGACCGAGGCATTGCGGCTGGCGGCGGGTGATATGTCCGCCATCATGACGCTACGCCGCTGGCTGGCCAGCAACCTGCCGACATGGCGACTGGGCTGACGCCACAGGTCGTTTTTTTCAGAAACTGTTTGGGAATCCAGCCCGGGAAACACCGGGCAATCATCAGAAAGTTCTTGGTGAAGCTTTTTTCAAAAAGCTTTGAAAAACCCGCCTTTTAATAAAGGCGGCACCCATAACTTTTATTTTTATCCGGACAAGTTGCTTCAGACAGTCTTTCAGAAACCGTTTCCACGCGCTGACCGGCGCAGCAGCACGCGCACCGCGCCCTGATTGGCTGCATGCGGGTGCACGACCGCAAGAATCAACCGTCCCAGATCACCGCGCCCCAGCCAGAACGGCAGTTCACGCCGCAGGATGCCGCCATTATGGCCACTGCCCAGCCCGGTTATGATCTCGACACAGCGCACATTGTCCGCATGTGCCTGGATCAGGAAACCATGCAGGCGGTGAAACGCCGTCTGCGCCACCTGCCCATGCAGGTCCAGCCTCCGGGCCGGGCGCAGCTTGCCGCTGACCAGACCACGCCAGCTGGTGTCATCCAGCCCCGGCCTGCGCACGCCAATTTCAAACGCCCCGCCTTTCCCCTTCTGCACGGTCAGGCTGTGGCTGGCGGTGCCATGGACCGCATGCACTCCGCCCGATGTCAGCCGCTGCATGATGGCGGCACGGCTCATGCCCGGTTTTGCCGGAGTTGCAGGGGGAATGTCCGGGGGCTGGGATGGCAGGGTATCGGGTTTTGCCTGCCTGGCGGCGGTCCGCAATGGCGCGATCCCATGCGCGAAGGCCGCCCACAGGGCCTGTTCCTCCTCGTTCAGTCTGCGCTGCCTCACGGTATGGTTCCTTTCTCCGGGCCGCTATCCGTGCCCATAGAATCATACCCCGCCCGGCAGGTCCATGTTTTCAGGCATGGCCCCATACGCAAAAACCCTGCCGCATATACGGCAGGGTCTGCGTTCCCTAACGGACAGGAACCGTCTTACTGTGCCGCGTTCTGCAGGGTCTCGCCCTGATAACGCCCGGTCAGGGTGTTGAGGAACGCCACGATATCCGCCACGTCCTGATCAGAAATGTTGTGATCCGGCGTCTGGTAACGCGCCATGTCACGCACGGCCCCGTCCAGCGTCTTGATACTGCCATCATGGAAATACGGACCGGTCAGCGCGATGTTGCGCAGGTTGGGCACCTTGAAGCGTTCCATGTCGGCGGGATCGTGGGTCACTTCAAAGCGTCCCTTGTCCGCATCCGTCAGCTTGCCGCCACGGGCCGAGAAATAATTACCTTCCAGCCCCAGCGGCTCGAACGCCTGTCCGCCCATGGACGGGCCGGTATGGCAGCCTGAACAGCCAACCTGCTTGAACAGCGCATAACCATGCTTTTCCTGCGTGTTCAGCGCTGCGTCATCCCCCTTGAGATACTGGTCAAAGCGGCTGTCGGGCGTCACCAGCGTCTTTTCATATTCACCAATGGCGTCGGTAATGGTGTTTTCATCAATCGTATCGCTGCCATAAGCGGCCTGGAAATCCGGGGCATAAGTCGGATCTTCACGCAGGCGGGCCGCAACCGATGTCCAGTCATGCGATCCCATCTCGACCGGATTCATGACCGGGCCGGCCGCCTGCTGCGCCAGCGTGCCCGCACGACCGTTCCAGAACTGCCATTTGTTGAACACCGCATCATAAACGGTAGGGACATTGATCGGCCCCTTCTGTCCATGGATGCCGGTCGCGGTAACCAGCCCGTCCACGCCACCATGCTGCAGGCTGTGGCAGCTGGCGCAGTTCAGCGTGCCATCACCAGACAGCTTGCGGTCAAAGAACAGGCGCTGGCCCAGCGCAACCTTGTGACTGTCCACCGGCACGGATTCGGGCACGGGCTGCACCGGTTCGGCGGCAAAGCGGTCGGCAACGCCGGGTGTCGCATAATGCTGGCGGCGCACCTGCGCAATCCATGTCAGCATGCTTTCCCGCTGGGCCGCCGACAGATGGGCATGCCAGTGCATGAGCAGGTACAGCGTGGGCGGCATGCGGTTCTGGTTGATGACCTCTTCAATGCGGGCCAGCGGTTCCTGATCGGGCACTCCACCGTTCTGCAGGGCATTGATGACCGGTTCAACACGGAAATGCCTCAGCCCCTGGTCCCGGTCATGGCTCATCAGCGTATTGGCAACGGGCAGGCTGAAATAGAACGGCAGGTCAACTTTGGCCGCGTGGCAGTAATCGCAACGGGCTTCACGTATGACATTCAGCGCCGCAGACGATGTCGCGTCCATCCCTGCCCCCGCAGGTGCTGGTGCGGTCGCATGATCGAAATGGGTCAGATAGGCGACCGTCCCGCCATACGCCACGATACCCGCAGCCATTAACGCCGCCACTGCTTTTTTAACCGACATCCACAGACCCCCTGTCCCTTGCTTGAATGGGTTTCTGGCCGATTCAGGGATTATTTGTCAAAATAATCGTTTAAATGAAAACCATCAAAGTTTTCGATCACCTGTCCCGGCCACGCCATCCACCTGCGCCTGCATGGCCTGCCGTACCCTTTGCCGCGCGACATTGACATAGATGGTATCAAGGTCGATTCCGATGCCCCGTCCCCCTTCGCGCACGGCGGCGACCAGCGTGGTGCCCGTACCCATGAACGGGTCCAGCACCACGGGTGCGGTCTTGCCATGCAGGCGGATGCACATCTGCGGCAGCAGCACGGGAAATGTGCCGGGATGATGGAATTTCTGTGCCTTGCCCTGCACGGTTTCATACGGGATGAACCATGTATCGCCCCGGCATCGCCGGTCCTGCCGGTGGCCCCGGCGCACGATATTGGACTTGTCCATGTAGGGCACACCAATATCCAGACGTTTCAGCCCGACATTGCCCGTACGTGTCAGATGGAACAGGTGTTCGTGATTGCGGTTAAGGTAACGGTGGCTGTTGACCGGCTTGAAATGTCCATGCGTTTCCGTTCCCACCGAAATCGACTTGACCCAGGTGATATGGTTCTGCAGCACGAACAGTTCACGCAGCCGGACCATCAGTTCAAACGGCAGCCATGGCTGCGCCGAGGAACCCGCGACATTAAGAAAGAATGACCCATCAGGACGCATGACGCGACGCACCTCACGCGCGACATCAACCATCCAGTCCAGATAGCCGTCTTCTGCCAGCCGGTCGCGGTACGTGCGGTATTTCAGACCGATATTATACGGCGGCGAGGTCACGACCACGTCCACGCTGTCCGGTTCCATGCGGCGCATGGCCCGGATGCAGTCGCCACGCACCAGCAGGTGCGGCCCCTCGGGATAGCGGACAGTCCGCGGCAGGCGGGTTTCGGGTGCGCAAGCCTGCCCCGCGCGGGGTCGCCCTGTCATTGATCTACTACGCTCTTCACTCCGCCCATGCGGATCTGGTGTTTGGACCTGTATATCTTATTTTGCCGGTTCGGCACCACGGGGTACCAGCACGACCATCTGCCCGGTCGAACGCAGGTTGCCCGCCGCCTGTGCCGCTTCCGGTCCCCAGCCCATGTACAGGTCGGCGCGGTCAGGCCCCTTGATGTCGGTGCCCAGATCCTGTGCGAAATCAAGTCGGTTCCATGTTGTGGGATGTCCATCCTGCGGAACCTGCGCCTGCACCCATACCGGGCTTCCGAGCGGAATGAAATCCCGGTCCACCGCCATGGAACGGCCCGGCGTCAATGGCACGCCCAGTGCGCCCGGCGCACCGGCCTGCGCATCATCATGGTCCAGTTCACGAAAAAAGACATAATTGGGGTTCTGTTCCATCATGTTCATGGCCTTGTCCGGATTCGCCTCAAGCCAGCCCCGGATGGACGCCATGTTCACGTCATCGGCGCGCAGCAGGCCCTGCGCCACCATCACACGACCCAGTGGCACATAAGGCTGGCCATTCAGGCCGTCAAAGCCAAGGCGGATCACCCTGTCATTGGGCAGGCGCACGCGGCCCGCGCCCTGCAACTGCAGGAAGAACAGGTCAACCGGGTCCGCCAGCCACAACAGTTCAAGCTTTTTATGCGCCAGCGCGCCCTGGTCAATCTGCGCGCGGCTCCAGTACGGCACGATCTGCCCGTCCCGGCTGCGGCCCGTCACGACCTTGCCCTGCGCGTCGCGTTCGCGCACCAGATCGGGCGGACGGCGATAGACCGGGGTCTGGTAAATTCCGCCACGACGCAGGGAACCACGGATTTCAGGTTCATAATACCCGGTGAACAGCGTGCCATCCGTCCGTTTGCCGACCGGCAGGGTGTATGGCACGAACCACTGTTCAAAAAATGCCCGTGCGGCGGCACGGTCGCCGGTACGCACGTCGCGCGCGGCATTGCAGGCAGCCTGCCAGTCACCGACCTGCCGCCCGGCATATTTTATGTCTGTCCCGCCCAGCGTGCTGTCTGCAGGAAGGCTGCCGACCTTGTGACAGTCCTGCAGGAAAACCGGCAGGGCGTCTTCCAGTGCATCATCCTTCCACCCCGGCAGGGCACTGAAGGACACGGGCCGGGCATGACCGGATTTATGATGGGAGCCGTGTGGGGGTCGGGGGGCGCCCAGATTGGGGCTTTCCCCGACATGACATCCGCACAGGGTGAGAACGGCGCATAAAGGCGCCATACGCTTCATTACTTTCATACGCACAGACTGATCACGGATTTGTCGGTAAATTATGGCAGGACGGCCTATGCGCTGCGGCTGGCCCCCAGACGCCAGCCTGCGCCATCGGTGTTGACGCCCAGCAGACGTTCGAACGTCCACAGGTCCGAAAACTCCGTCACGGCATCCACACCGGCCACGGGCTGGCCATTGCTGTCCACGGTCAGGCTGATCTGGTCGGACACGATCCGCACCTCGATCCGGGCCAGCGGGCTGGGGCCGGCCGTCTCGTCAATGTCGGCGCCAATGATGGCGATATCGGTAATATCTTTGATTTCGCTGCGCAGGACTTCGCCCGCCTGCTGCCGGGACTGGATCGCGGCCTCGAAGGCTGTGAATGTCGCCGCCGTCAGCCGCTGGCGCAGTACGTTCAGGTCCCCCGCCGCATACGCGCCGACGATCTGGCGGAAGGCGGCCTCGGTCCCCTTTGCAAAATCCTGCGGGGTGAAGCCGGGCTGGAGCGTGCCGATACGGGCCAGCACGCCACCCACCCGCGTATCGGGGGCGGGAATGTCATAGGTAATGGCAGGTGGCAGCGGCTCGGGCTTCTGTTCCACCACATTTGCAGCCATGGGCGGCGGCGCCATGGGGCGCGGGGCCGGTTCCGCGCCAACCCGGCGGCCAAGAATGCTGCGCAGTCGCAGAACAAGGAATACAGCCACCAGCCCCAGAACAATCAGATCCAGCGGAAAATGACCAAAAGAAAAATTCATGCCGCGCGTCCATAATGCAGGCGGGCACCCTGCCCAGATTACCCTGCGCAACAACATAGGCAACGCCCGGAGCCAGCACAATGCGCAAGGACCGTTAAAATTCCGACAGCTGGTATGGCATCACCCGCGGACCCATGCTACGGCCAGAGAATACGGTATTCATTTCTTTTTTCCGCATATCCCTGGGGAATACAGACAAGCATGTCCGACACGACTCAGCCGCCCACCCCTGAAAACGGCCAGAGCGCGCCCCCGGCGCTGCCGCTGGCAATCAACCTGCAGTATATCAAGGACCTTTCGTTTGAGGTGCCCGCCGGTGCGGAAATCTTCGCAACCCTGCGCACGAACCCGCAGATTTCGGTCAATATCGACGTGCAGGCCAACCGCCTTGAGCAGGAACAGCCGGTATTCGAAGTTGTCCTGACCGTAAAGGCCGAAGCCAGCGAAGCCCCGCAGCAGGAAGGAGGCCCCGCCGGTCGCCCGGTCTTCATTGCCGAACTGTCCTATGCCGCGATCGCGACACTGAACAGCCCGCCCGCCGAACTGATCGAGCCGATCCTGCTGGTGGAAGTGCCGCGCCTGATTTTCCCGTATGTGCGCAACATCCTCAGCGAAGTCACGCGCGATGGCGGGTTCCCGCCCGTGGTGCTGCAGCCGATCGACTTCGTGGCGCTGTGGCAGGCCAAGCGTAACTCGTTCGACCAGACGCCGGGCCACGCCTGATCCATACAGGCATGATACCAGAGGCTGTTTCAGGACAACCTGTTGATAGGGAATAATAAAAGTTTCTGGGGGTCGCCTTTTTTCAAAAAGGCGGCGTTCTTCGAAGCCTTTTGAAAAAAGCTTCGCCAAAAACGTCCTTATCAGTCTGCCGAATTTCTGAAACAGTCCCTGATGAATGGGCCGGGAGCATATGCTTCCGGCCTTTTTTCATTGCCGGGACAACCCGATTTCAGGCGGCATCATGGGACAGGCAGTCCAGCATGGCATCCTGATCAGGACGGGCGGCCACACGTATGTCACGCCAGCGCACACCCGCACCAAGAGCGGCAGCCACCCCGTCTGACATGGCGATGGCCTCCACCCCCAGCAGCAGGGGCACCAGTGCTGGCGTCAGGGCCGTGATGAAAGCTTCCGCCGTTCGGGTGGAATAGACCATCACCGCCCTCACCTGCCCCGCCTGCAGGGCCGCGACAGCATTGGATGGCAGGCCTGTTGCCGCACGCACGACATAAACGCAGCGCCGCAGCACACGGTATCCATGCCCGCGCAGCGCCACTGCCATTTCCTGCCCATAACCCTGCCCCACCGCCAGCAGCAACCGGGCGGCGGGCGGCACGGCGGCCTGCAACAGCACCAGAAGGTCATCCGCCGTGCCAGATGCAGCAGTCACATGGACAAACCCCGCCGCACGGGCACGCCGCGCGGTGGCGTCCCCCACCACGTAACAGGGAATGTCATGCAGTTGCGGGTCGGTCAGGCTGCCCACCGCCTGTCCACTGGTCAGGACAATGGCATCGGGACGGAATGAACCGGTGGAAAGGGTGCGCTGGCTGACATGCAGCATGGGGGCGGCGATCGGATGCAGTCCCCGCGCCGCCACCGCCGTCATGGTGGGGGCAAGCCCCGGCGGCGGACGGGTCACGATCACCCCCGCGCACCGGGCGGAAGGGATGGAATCGTTACTTCTGTTCAACAAAAATATCGGCAGGACTGTCAGCACGCAGGCTGCGGCCAAGATCACGGCCAAGACGCGCCGCATCGCCCGGTGCGCCGCTGATCGAACGCTTGAGCAGGAACGACCCGTCTTCGCGCGCAACAAGGCCGGTCAGATGCAGTTCCGGCGCGCCACCGGCCACGACCGGGATCAGGCGGGCGTAACCACCGATCGGCGTACGGCACGATCCATCCAGTTCCGCCAGCAGCGCGCGTTCGGCCGTGGCGACGGCGCGGGCTTCATAATCCTCGATCGCGGACAGCAGTTCACGCAGTTCGACATCGCTTTCACGCACAGTGACCCCGACAATTCCCTGCCCCGCCGCAGGCACCATGATGGTGGGGTCAAGGATCACATCGGCCCGGTCTTCCATGCCAAGGCGCCGCAGCCCGGCATAGGCCAGCAGCGTTGCATCGCACTGCCGCGCCGCCAGCTTGTCCAGTCGCGTCTGCACATTGCCACGCAGCAGGCCGAATTTCAGGTCGGGACGCACATGCAGCATCTGCGCCTGACGCCGGACGGAGGCACAGCCCACCAGCGCACCATGCGGCAGGACCGCATACGGGTCGGCAGGATCAGGCTCACCACAGCCAGGACCAAGGATCAGCACATCGCGTGCATCCTCGCGCTTGAGGGTGCAGGCCAGAACCAGCCCCGGCGGGAGCGTGGTCTCGAGATCCTTCAGGCTGTGGACGGCAAAATCGATCCGGCCATCCAGCAGCGCTTCATGAATTTCCTTGGCGAACAGGCCCTTGCCGCCAATTTCCGCCAGCTTGCGGTTCTGCACCTGGTCGCCGGTGGTGCTGATCTGGTGTTCCTGGAACGCGCCCATGTCGCGCAGCACGGGACAGAAACGGGTCAGCAGCGTCAGGAACGCCCGTGTCTGCACCAGCGCCAGCGGGGAAGCGCGCGTCCCGACCTTCAGCGGCAGCTGCCGGCGGTGGGGTTCGGGATGTGTGGCTTCCTTTCGCTGGCGTGCAGCGGCCTCGGCCGCGACTTTCTGTAGCGCGGACGATGGAAACGGGGCAGATGGCTTTGCGGACTCCATATCGCGTGTCTATTACCGCACCGCGATAAAGGAAAGATGACATTCGGCACATCCGGATTGTAAATTACGCCATGCCCCATACCGAACCGACATGCCCCGATCTGCCAACGCCCGTTATGGCCATTGAATCTTCGTGCGATGACACGGCCTGCGCGATCGTTACGACAGGCGGCCAGATCCTGGCAGAAACGACATTATCGCAATCCGGCCATGTGCCATTCGGCGGGGTCGTGCCCGAAATCGCCGCCCGCGCCCACCTTGGCGCGCTGCCAGCACTGGTGCGCGACACGCTGCGCGCGGCCGATATGCAGCCACATGAACTGGGTGCGATTGCCGCAAGCTGCGGACCGGGGCTGATTGGCGGCCTGATCGTGGGGGCCGACATGGGCAAGGGCATGGCCATCGCACTGGACCGGCCCTTCATTGCCGTCAACCACATCGAGGCCCATGCCCTGACCGCGCGCCTGCCCGGTGTCGCCAGCAATGGCGCGCCGTTTCCCTACCTTCTGCTGCTGGTGTCTGGCGGACATTGCCAGTGCATCGCGGTGGAAGGGATTGGCCATTACCGCAGGCTGGGCGGCACGATTGATGACGCGGCGGGGGAGGCATTCGACAAGGTGGCCAAGATGCTGGGCCTGGGCTGGCCCGGCGGCCCGGCGGTGGAACAGCTTGCACGTGAGGGCGATCCGCACGCCGTACTCCTGCCGCGCCCACTGCTGGGGCGGGCCGGATGCGATTTCTCCTTCTCCGGCCTCAAGACCGCCGTGGCGCAGAAACTGCCTGCCGAGGTCCGCACCGCCCTGCCCCGCCAGCAGGCCGCCGATATCGCCGCAAGCTTCCAGCAGGCGGTCAGCGACATCGTAATCGACCGCCTTGGACACGCGCTGGACATGATGGAGCAGCGCCCCACCACGCTGGTCGTGGCGGGCGGGGTAGCCGCCAATGGCGTCCTGCGCGCACGCCTGCAGGAATTCGCCACTGCGCATGATTTGCCCTTCGCAGCCCCGCCGCTACGGTTATGCACCGATAACGCGGTCATGGTGGCATGGGCCGCGATCGAGACCATGCGCGCACGCACGGCCCTTGGCCTGCCCATACCCAATGATATCGCCATGCGCCCGCGCCCGCGCTGGCCACTGTCGGAGATGACGCAGCGCATGACGGTGGATGCGGACAGCATGCCCGCCTGAACGCATTCGCTTCCCCCAGCGATCGGGCATTGCGGTTGCCTTGCAGCCAACAAAACGCCTGAAATACCTTATTGATAAGGAACAATAAATTTTTTTAGCGCTACTTTTTTTTCAGGGCCTGTTGGGAATTATCTTGAATTGATGATTGCGCCAACGAGATAGATCATGGCTTCGAATGATCTGTCTGTTTTTTCGCTGCGCATGGCGATGCGCTTGAACTCCTTGAGCTTGCAGAAGAAGTTCTC
>NZ_BDLU01000064.1 GCF_006538165.1 Komagataeibacter diospyri | reverse complement strand
TCCGTCAGTATGAAGCGATCCATATGGTCTTTGAAACACATCATGGCCCTTTAGAAAACTCAATTCCCAACAGCCCCCAAAAAGACGGCGTTCTTTGACGCTTCTTGAAAAAAGCTTCACCAAAAACTTCTTTATGATTTACAGGCCGTTTTGTTAGCTGACTGACAAGCAAGCAACAAAAATGCCGGATACGGTACATAACCTTCGGGGAACAGACGGATGACGCATACCGCACGGATTGCCGTGATCGGCGCAGGCGCATGGGGGACGGCGCTGGCGCTGCAGGCCGCCCGCGCGGGGGCCGAAGTCAGCCTGTGGGCACGCAATCCCGCTGCCATGTCCGCAGGCCGCGTCATGCCCCGCCTGCCCGGCTACGCCCTGCCATCCGGCATTGCCGTAAGCGACGTCATGCCACGTCAGGCCGACCTGATCCTGCTGGCATGCCCCATGCAGCACCTGCGCGTCACTGCCCGCAACGTGCCGCCCTGCGCGCCGATGATCGCATGCTGCAAGGGGATCGAGCAGGCAACCGGCCTCATGCCGCTACAGGTCCTGGGAGAACTGTTCCCCCACAGCGTGCTGGGCGTGCTGTCCGGTCCCAACTTCGCGCATGAAATCGCGACCGGGCAGCCTGCCGCCGCCGTGCTGGCCAGTGCGGATCGCACGCAGGCCCGGAGGCTTGCGGACCTGCTGACCACGCCCGCCTTCCGGCTGTATGCCAGCGACGACCCGACGGGCGTGCAACTGGGTGGGGCGGCAAAGAACGTGATCGCCATCGCAGCAGGTGCGGCCATCGGGGCGAAACTGGGGGAAAATGCCCGCGCGGCCCTGATTACCCGCAGCATTGCCGAACTGTCGCGCCTGTCCCACGCGCTGGGCGGGCGGCCCGAAACGCTGTCGGGCCTTGCGGGAATCGGGGATCTGCTGCTGACCTGCACCGGTGCTGCGTCACGTAATTACCGCCTTGGTCTGGCGATTGGTCAGGGAACCCCGGCACAGCAGGCTGCAGATGCGCTGGAAGGTGTTGCCGAAGGCCGGGCGACGGCACCCGCGCTACTGCAGCTTGCACGCCAGCATGGCGTCAGCACGCCGGTCATCGCCACCGTCACCAGCCTTCTGGCTGGCACGATCGACATGGATGACGCCAGTCAGCTGCTGCTGTCGCGCCCGGTCGGGCATGAATTTGCCTGAACGGACACGAACGCCACATCCCTCATCTGCAAACAGGCGACTTGACCCCCTGCATGCGACCCGGCAATCCGGTTCTTCCGGCGCGCTTACGAAACCGAGCATCCCAATGACCACGATCTATGATTTTGTCCTGCCTGCCCTGAATGGTCCCGACATTGACCTGTCCACGTTGCGGGGCAAGCCGATCCTGATCGCCAATACGGCGTCCAAATGCGGTTTCACCCCGCAATATGAAGGATTGCAGAGCCTGTGGACAACATGGCGCAGCCATGACCTGATGGTGATTGGCGTACCGTCCAGCGATTTCGGCAATCAGGAACCCGGTACGCCCGAGCAGATCACAACATTCTGCCAGCGCAACTACAACGTCACCTTTCCCCTGACCGCCAAAAGCCATGTGAAGGGACCGCAGGCGATCCCGCTGTTCCGGTGGCTGGCGCGCGAGGGCGGGTTCCTGTCGCTGCCGCGCTGGAATTTCTACAAATACCTGATCGGGCGCGACGGGCAGCTGGTCAACTGGTTCACTTCCGTCACATCACCCGAATCGCGGCGCGTGCGCATAGCGGTCGAACGGGCAGTGATGGATCACTGATGCCCCCATCATCTCCGCGCGCGTCATGCTGACACCATGCTGAAGGGTTTCCTGACCGTAAGCGGCTGGACCATGATCAGCCGCGTGCTGGGACTGGTGCGTGACCAGCTGCTTGCGGCCCTGCTGGGCACGGGCGCGGCGCAGGACGCGTACCAGATCGCCTTCCGCCTGCCCAACATGTTCCGCCGCCTGTTTGGCGAAGGCGCACTGAACGCCGCCTTCGTGCCACTGTTCTCCGCCCTGCTGGAACGCGAGGGCCGCGACACCGCACAGCGATTCGCCAGCGAGACGATGAGCGTCCTGCTGTCATGGCTGCTTTTTCTGACAGTGCTGGGGGAAATCTTCATGCCCGGCGTGCTGCGCCTGATCGCGCCAGGGTTCACGCATGGCGACGTGCGGGACACGCTGGCCATATCGCTAAGCCGCATCACGTTTCCCTACCTGCTGATGATCTGCGGGGCAGCACTGGTTTCGGGCGTTCTGAACGGCATGCACCATTTCGGCGTGGCGGCAGCAGCGTATGTCAGCTTCAACATCATCGGCATTGCCGCCATCCTTGTCCTTCCCCCGCTTACGGGCGACGTAGCCCATGCCGCCGCATGGGGGGTGACGGCATCGGGCGTGGTACAGTTCGGCATCCTCCTATATGCCGCCCGCCGGGCCGGAATGCGCCTGCGCCTTGTCGCGCCCTGCCTGACACCCCGCATCCGCACGCTGCTGGCGCGCATGGGGGTTGGGCTGGTGGGCAGCGGGATCACGCAGATCAACTTCCTGATCGACACCATCATCGCCACCCTGCTGCCTGCGGGCAGTGTCTCGCTCATGTATTTTGCCGACCGGGTAAACCAGCTGCCGCTGGGGGTACTGGGGGCTGCGGCAGGCACCACGCTGCTGCCGGTGCTGACGCGGCACCTTGCGGCGGATGATCTGACCGGGGCGCACCATATCCAGAACCGGGCCATTTCCTATGCCCTGATCCTGACGCTGCCTGCGGCGGCGGGGCTGCTGGTCATCGCGGCACCGGTCATGATGGCGCTGTTCGGTCATGGGCATTTTTCGGCGCATGACGCGATGCTGTCGGCGCAGTCACTGCGGGCCTATGCGCTGGGGCTGCCAGCCTTCGTGCTGGTCAAGGTACTCTCGCCGGGGTTCTTCGCGCGCGGGGATACCCGCACGCCGGTGCTGGTGGGCATGGGCACGCTGGTGCTGAATTTCATCCTGAACATAAGCTTCATGCACTGGCTGGCCCATATCGGCCCGCCACTGGCCAGCAGCCTTGCGGCGATGGTCAATGCCGGTGTTCTGGCATTCCTGCTGCTGCGGCGTGGCGCGCTGGTGCCGGACCCGACCCTGATCCGGCAACTGGCGGGCATGATGGTCTGCGCGATGGTGATGACGGTGGGGCTGGTCATGCTGGGTTACACACCCCTTGGCCGCGCGATGCAGGCAGGCCCGGTCATACGGATCGTGGATGTGGGCGTGATGGTCACGCTGGGTGTCGGCATTTACCTGCTGGCGCTGCAGGTGCTGGGGATTGCGGACATGCGTCAGGCTATGGCCGCGATCAGCCGCAGGCTGCGCCGCAACCGCGCGGCATAAGCCGGGGCTGCCATGAAATCCGCACTGGCGAATCCCCTACCCCGCCGCTAGACACCGGACATGACATTCCCATCCCCCGAAGGCGCCACCCCCGCCATGGCGCAGTGGTTTGCGCTCAAAGCCGAACATCCCGACGCCCTGCTGTTCTTCAGGATGGGGGATTTCTACGAACTGTTTTTCAATGATGCGGAAGCGGCGGCGGCGGCGCTGGACATCTCGCTGACCGCGCGCGGCACGCATGGGGGCGAACCCATCGCCATGTGCGGCGTGCCTGTGCATGCGGCGCAGGCCTACCTTGCGCGCCTGATCCGGCGCGGGTTCCGCGTATCGGTGGCCGAACAGACCGAACAGCCCCGCAAGGGACGCCCCGCATCCAAGGGACCACTGCGGCGCGAGGTCGTGCGCCTGATCACGCCGGGCACGCTGACCGAGGATGAACTGCTGGAGGCGGGACGGCAGAACCTGCTGGCCGCCATTATCTGCCCCACCGGACGTGACGCCAGCGATCCCGGCCTTGCGTGGATCGATATTTCCACCGGGCTGTTTGAAACCGCCACGGTCCCCGCGCGTGACCTGAACGACCTGCTGGGCCGTCTGGACCCGGCGGAAATCCTGTGTGCGGATAATGTGGATCTGGGTGATTTCGCGGGCCGCCGCACGCCCATCGTCCCGCCTGCCAGCGCCGATGCCGCCCGCCAGCGCATGGCCGAAGCCTTTGGCGTAGCCAGCCCTGACGCCTTTGGCACCTTCAGCGACGCGGAAGCCATGGCGGCTGCGGCGGCCATTGACTACATCCGCCGCAGCCAGGCGGGCCAGCTGCCACGCCTGTCGCATCCCCGCCCCAGCGACAGCAGCGACATCCTTGGCCTTGACCCCGCTACCCGCGCCAGCCTCGACCTGCTGCGCACGCGTGATGGCGAAACCGAACATACCCTGTTCGCCGCCGTGTCCCGCACCGTCACCGCAGCCGGCAGCCGGATGCTGGCGGACTGGATCGCCGCCCCCCTGACCGATCCCGAACGCATTGCCCGCAGGCAGGCCGGATGGGTATGGCTGCTGGACAAGCCGGGAATACGCGACGACCTGCGCGCCAGCCTGCGTGCCGCCCCCGACATGGCGCGCGCGCTGGGCCGGCTGTCACTGGGCCGCGGGCAGCCACGCGACGCGGTGGCCATCCGTCTGGCCATTGGCGTGGCGCGCGAAATCGGGACAATCCTGAACCGGCACGACACCCTGCCCCTTATCATGGAACAGGCAGCACGCCACCTGGACCGCGCACATGAACTGCAGGACCTGCTGGCGCGCGCGCTGAGCGAAAACCCGCCCGCGCGCATGGATGACGGTGGCATCATCGCCAGTGGCTATGATGCGGAACTGGATGCCCAGCGCGAACTGCGCGACGGCAGCAGGCGTGTGATTGCGGCCCTGCAGCAGGAATACGCCACCGAGTTCGGCGTCCCCAACCTCAAGATCCGCCACCATGCCCAGCTTGGCTATGTGATCGAGGTGCCCGCCGCAGCCAGCGCACGCCTGCGCGGGCGTGAAGACCTGATCATGCGGCAGGGCACCGCCAGCGCCAGCCGCTTTTCGACCGAACGGCTGGTCAGCCTTGACCAGCAGATCGCGCAGGCCGCCGAAAACGCGGGCCTGCGCGAACGCCACCTGTTTACACAGGTGGTGGGCAGGATACTGGACGAAACCGCCCTGCCGGACATGGCGGCCGCCCTGTCGTGCATCGACATCGCACAGTCCTGCGCGATGCTGGCCGGTGGCGGCATGTGGTGCTGTCCCGCTGTCGGCACGGATACGTCCTTTGTCATCCGCGCGGGCCGGCATCCGGTGGTGGAAGCCGCCCTGCCCAAGAACGCGCGCTTCACCCCCAATGACTGCGATCTGGAACCCGATCACCGCGTCATGCTGCTGACCGGCCCCAACATGGCGGGCAAGTCCACCTTCCTGCGGCAGACGGCGCTGGCGGTCATACTGGCGCAGGCAGGCCTGCCTGTTTCGGCACAGGCCATGCGCATTGGCGTGGTGGACCGGCTGTTTTCACGTGTTGGCGCATCCGATGACCTGGCGCGCGGGCGGTCCACCTTCATGGTGGAAATGACCGAGACCGCCGCCATCCTGAACCAGGCAGGCCCACGGTCGCTGGTAGTGGTGGATGAAATCGGGCGCGGCACCTCCACGCTGGATGGACTGGCAATTGCATGGGCCGTGCTGGAAACCCTGCATTCCACGCTGCGCTGCCGCGCGATATTCGCAACGCATTTCCATGAACTGGCCGAACTGGCGGACAGCATGCCCCGCCTGTCCCCCCACACCATGAGCGTGCGCGAATGGAAGGGACAGGTCATTTTCCAGCATGAGGTCATACCCGGTTCCGCCCGCCGCAGCTGGGGCGTGCATGTCGCGCGCCTGGCGGGCGTGCCCGAACCCGTAGTGCGCCGCGCGGGCCGCCTGCTGTCCATGCTGGAGAAGGAACGCGGCCGGCAGGCCCCGCCCCTGCCGCTGTTTGAACAGGCATCACCCGACATGCCGGAAGAACCGGAGGCCCCCGCACTGCCGCCTGCCGCGATGGATATGATCGCGGAACTGGACCCCGATGCGTTAAGTCCGCGCACGGCACTGGAAATGTTATATAAACTCAAAAAACTGCTGAAACCCTGATACGGCTCTGGACCTGACCCTATCAAGGGCGGCACACTCCCCCGGATCTTTACCGTCATATACAGGACGCCATCTGACCACGATGTCGAACGCCGCCCCCCCTTTCGCCTCTGCTTCGGTCGAGGCCATGACAAACGCCCTCCATACCGCCCTGTTCCCGTCCGGGGATGGCGGTGACGATGCACGCGCCCTGCCGCGGGAGGACGCCATAGGGCTGGTCCGCCGCCACCTGTCGCGTTACCAGGCCCATGTACGCGAGGAATTCGAGCATCACCGTCTGGGCGGCGCCGAGGCCGGCAAGCTGCTGGCGGCCTATACCGATGGCATGATCCGCGTGCTGGCCAGCTTCGCCATGCAACAGACGGATATCGATTCGCAACCCGAAGCCCCCTTCGCCATTGCAGCGACCGGCGGGTACGGGCGTGGCCTGCTGGCGCCGTTCAGTGATATCGACCTTCTGTTCCTGATCCCCGATGCGTCAGAAGAACAGGGCGAGGACGTACGCGCCTGCGTGGAATACATTCTGTATTTCCTGTGGGATCTGGGGCTGAAGGTCGGGCACGCAACCCGCACCATCAATGAATGCATTGCCGAGGCGGAAGCCGATACCACCGTACGGACCACCCTGCTGGATGCCCGCGCCCTGACCGGCAGCGAATCGCTGTTTTCCATGTTCCAGGCCCGCTATATCGTGGCCTGCGTGCGCGCGGGCGCGGACCGCTTCATTACCGACAAGCGCAAGGAACGCGCCGCCCGCCACCACCGTTTTGGCGACAGCCCCTATCTGGTGGAACCCAACATAAAGGAAGGCCGTGGCGGCCTGCGCGACCTGCAGACGCTGTACTGGATGTGCCGCTATACCTTTGGCACGCGCCATGTCTCCGACCTGCTGGCCCCCGGCTTCAGCGAACTGGGGCTGCTGACGGAACCCGAAGCCAAGCGCGCGCGCCGGGCATGGGACTTCCTGTGGCGGGTGCGTTTCCACCTGCATTACGTGTCGGGGCGGGCGGAAGAACGGCTGACATTCGACGTACAGCCGGTCGTGGGCGGCCGCATGGGCTATACCCGCCACGGGCGGCAGGTAGGCGTGGAACGCTTCATGCGCCACTACTTCCTGACCGTGCGCGAGGTCATGCGCCTGACACTGGTGCTGGAACCCGCCGTGCTGCGTCAGGCGCTCGGTCCCGTGGCCAACGCGCCCGAAGCCGACAGCCAGATGCGTGACGCGGGCTTTACCGTGCTGGATGGCCGTATCCTTCCCCAGCGCGGCACATCATTCGAAAATGAACCCATCCAGATGATGCGCCTGCTGGACTGGGCCAAGAAGCGCAAGCTGCCCATCCACCCCATGGCGATGCACCAGCTGATCCGGTGGGAACGCAAGGCCGCCAGCCTGCGTGGCGATCCGGAAACCGCGCGCATCTTCCTCGACCTCATGTGCGGCGACCCGCCTGACCGCCCGCAGCGCGCCCCCCGTGGCGAGACAGCCGAACTGCCCGATGCCTCCCCCAGCTTCCACCTGATGGATGAAGGACGGCGCAAGGGTAACGCCTACTGGCTGCATATCCTCAATGAAACCGGGCTTATGGGCCGCCTGCTGCCCGACTGGTCCCGTGTTGTGGGACAGATGCAGTTCGACACGTACCATGTGTTTACGGTTGATGAGCATATCATCGACGCGCTGCGCATCCTTGGTCGGGTGGAACACGGGCAGATGGCTGATGAAATCCCCATCGCCTACGACCTTGCGCGCAACCTGCATTCACGCCGCGCGCTGTATGTGGCGGTCATGCTGCATGACATCGCCAAGGGCCGTGGCGGCGACCATTCGGAAATTGGGTCGCAGATCGCGCTGTATGTCTGTCCCGAACTGGGCATGGACAGCGAGGAGACGGAAACGGTTTCATGGCTGGTGCTGCACCACCTGCTGCTCAGCCACACCGCGTTCCAGCGCGACATTGACGATCCCAAGACCATCCTTGATCTGGCCGATATCATCCAGTCGCCCGAACGCCTGCGGCTGCTGCTGCTGCTGACCATCGTGGACATGCGCGCGGTGGGGCCACGCGTATGGAACGCGTGGAAGGCGACGCTGCTGAACGAGCTGTACATGCGCGTGGCGGAGGTGCTGGAAGGCAGCCTTGCCACCACCGAACGCGACGTGCGCGTGGAACGTGCCAAGGGTGCGACCGCCCAGTGGCTGGTGGAAGACGGCATGAACGAAGCTGATGTCCAGCACTTCATGGGACTGGGTTACGGCAGTTACTGGCTGTCCTTCGACCATGATACCCATGCCCGCCATGCCCGGCTGATCAGCGAATCGGAACGCATGCATTCGCCGCTGACGGTGGAAACCCAGCCCCTGCCCGCGCGCGGGGTGACGGAAGTCACGATTTACGCTGCCGACCATCCGGGCCTGTTTTCCAAGATCGCAGGGGCGGTGGCCATTGCCGGGGCCTCGATCGTGGATGCGCGCATTCACACCATGACCAACGGCATGGCGCTGGATACGTTGTGGATTCAGGATGCGGGTGGGGCTGCGTTCGAGGAACCGCAGCAGCTTGCGCGGCTGTCACTGCTGGTGGAACAGGCGCTGACGGGCCGTATCAACATCAACCGTGAAATTGCCCAGTGTGGCCGCAGGCTGAGCGGCCGCCGCATGCGCGCAATCCACGTGCCGCCACGTGTGGTGATCGACAACCGTGCATCGAACACCTGCACGGTGGTGGAAATAAACGGCCGCGACCGACCTGGCCTGCTGCATGATGTGACTGCGGCGCTGAGTGAACAGAAACTGCAGATCGCGTCTGCCCATATCACCACCTATGGCGTGCGGGCGGTGGACGTTTTTTACGTCAAGGACCTGTTTGGGCTGAAAATCACGGACAAGGGCCGTCTTGACCGTATCCGCACGACCCTGCTGGCGGGATTGCAGGAAGCGGAAGCCGCTGCCCAGCGCCGGTCGTCCGAACTGGAATCCATTACAATCTGACCCACTGATTCAACCCATTGGTAAAAATAAATAAAATTTTTTGGCGCCGCCTTTTTTCAAAAAGGCGGCACTCTTTTGAAGCTTTTTGAAAAAAGCTTCACCAAAAAATTTTTCAGGTTCCAGCATCCCGTCGCCAACCCGCCGCCCATACCCGCAGGGTGCGGCACAGGTCGGCCATGACCGGCGTCCATGCCTGTTGCGGGGGCAAAAGGCTGGCCTGACGGAACAGGCGCAGGTTTGGGTACCACTGGCTGGCAGGCCGCAAAGGGGGAAGCATATTCCTGTGCCTGGAAATAATTTGAAAACAAATTGTTGATAAAAAACAATAAAAGTTTCCGGATGCTGTATTTTCCCGAAAAGACGACGCTTCCTGAAGCTTCCTGACCAAAGCTTCAATAGAAACCTCCCTGTCATTTAAAGATGCTTCAAAGCCTGACGTTTCACGCAGCTTTTTGCCGTTTCCTGATGGTAACGGGTCAGGTTCGGGCAATCTCCCAGCCATTGCCGGCACAGGCAGGTCAAAAGCCGGCGACCACCGCCAGTCCCCGCCGAAACGACACAACAGCCACACCGGACAGCCCATGGCCCCGGCCAGATGGGCGGACAGCGTATCCACGCTGATGACCAGATCCAGCGTTGCGATCAGACGCGCAGTATCCATCAGGTCTGCATCAGACGGCAATTCGTGCCGGACAAAAGGCGGATCCACCATGTCCACAGCCTGCGGACGCAGGGATATGAATTCGATCCCTGCAATTTCCCCCAGTGCCGACAAATCCTCCACCGGAATGGAACGTCGCGCGTCAAAGCGATAGGCGGCGTTACCCGCATGGCACAACCCAACCCGTAATGGCCCCTTCCGCCCACTGGGCTGCCGCCATGGGCTTTCTCCCAGATATGGCCTGAAGGGTGGCACGCTGTCCGCGCCCAGCAGGTGCGGCAGGCTGAACAGATCACATTGCGCAGCCGAACCCGCACTATCATTTATATTATGTGTGATAATTTTTATGGGATATGTCTCCCCCTGCCCCAACGTGGCCGCCAGTCGCCGCAGGGAAGCGGGCACTTCCAGCACAACCGGCACCCGCCGGGCCGCAAGGGGTACGTAACGCAGGAAATGGACAGCATCCCCCAGCCCCTGCCCTGTCACATGCACCAGCAGCGCCCAGCCCGCAGGCAGCCCATGCCCATCCCATCGCGGCAGGCGGCTGGCGGATGGATGCGCGGGCAGGAAGTCCAGCCGGGATTCCCACAGCTTCCATCCCTGCCGCAGTTTCCCCTGCGCCAGACAGGCCACGCCAAGGTTGAACCGCGCCCGGGCCTGTGTATCGCGATCGGGCGGCGGATCATGCGCCAGTATGGTTTCATATACCGTGGCGGCCTGCATCACGTTGCCGCCTTCAAACAGACCGGTTGCATGGTTCAGCGCAATACGCGCGTCATCGGGCCGCAGGCGCATCGCAATGGCAAAAGCACTGCCCGCCCCCCGCATATCCCCCAGCGCCATGCGGGCAAGGCCAAGGTTGCTGCAGGTTTCCACTGTCGGACCATGCGCCATGGCGCGTTCCAGCACTGCCGCCGCAGGGCGCATCCGGCCACGCGCAAACAGAAGCGTACCCAGAAGAGACAGGGCCACGCCATCATCGGGATCATGCGCCACGACCGCCCGAACGACTGCTTCGGCCTGTTCGGGCAGTCGATGCGCCAGCAGCATTTCGGCCAGTTCGTGCATAAGGACCGGGTCCGGCACCCGTCGTATCATATGATGCATCTGCTGTATGGCGGCGTCACGCTGCCCCCGTCGCCACAGGAAACGGGCGTGCAGCCTGCGTGCCTGCACGGCCGGCGCAGGGGATATGGTGACCGCCCGCACATAAGCCTCAGCTGCGGCCCATGGGTCGCCTGTCGCCTCCATGATCTCGGCACAGGCCAGCAGGACAGGCACATCATCGGGCTGGCACATGCACGCCGCCCGAATCGCGGCCTGTGCGGCCATGTGGTGCCCCTGCACCAGCAGGGCGCGGGCCAGCACTTCGTGGAATGGTCCCTGTGGCGAAAGTCTGACGGCCTGCCCTGCAAGAGTTATGGCCAGATCCGGCCGCCCCGCCGCCAGCGCAACGCAGGCCAGTCCGTGCAGGGCATCAGGATCATCGGAATGGCGCGCGCGAAGGGCAGCGAAACACGCCCGTGCAGTATTGATATCCCCCGCACGCAGGGCCGCATGGCCACGTGCCAGAATGCCCCGTCTGTCCATGTCCTGCCTGCCCGCGCTGTTCGCGTTCATCTCATCCGGCCTTCCCTTGCATGGTGGGGGACGGTCCCGCACACTCCCCCCGTTATCCATACGCGACAGAACGTTAAGAATTTCGGTCAGGAACCCGCATGAACACTTCCTCCGGCACGACCGGCCAGCAGGCCTATGATACGTTGCGGCAGCGTTTCGCCCGCATGGGGCATATACGTAATGCCCTGGGAATCCTCGGCTGGGACAAGGACACCATGATGCCAACGGGGGCGAGCGACAGCCGCGCCGAAAGCATTGCGGCCCTTGCCGTCCTGTCACACGAACTCATGACCGCGCCGGACATGGGCGAGCTGCTGGCGCGCGCGCAGGCCCCCGGCACCCCCATGGCGCAGGCCAACCTGCATGAAATGCGCCGCCAGCATGCCCATGCCGCCGCCGTGCCGTCAGATCTGGTGGAGGCGATGTCACGCGCGTCCTCGCGGTGCGAAATGGCCTGGCGCACCGCGCGACAGAACAGCGATTTCGCCAGCCTGCTGCCCGAACTGGAAACCGTGCTGGCCCGCACGCGCGACATTGCCGCAGCCAAGGCGCAGGCCCTTGGCCTTTCGCCTTATGACGCGCTGCTGGATCAGTATGACGCGGGTACGCGGCAGGCGGATATCGACCCGGTCTTTGCCGAACTGGCCAGCGAACTGCCCGACCTGATCCGCACGGCGCTGGCGCATCAGGCAAGCCTGCCCGCCCCCGTGGCACCTTCCGGCCCGTTTGATGTGCCGGCACAAGCGCGACTGGGGCATGGGACCATGCATGCGCTGGGCTTCGACATGCAGCGCGGGCGGCTGGATGTCAGCCTGCACCCCTTCTGCGGCGGGGCGGAGGATGATGTGCGCATCACCACCCGGTATGAGGAACAGGACTGCATCAACGCGCTTATGGGCATCGTGCATGAAACCGGGCACGCGCTGTATGAACAGGGCCTGCCCAGGGCATGGCGTGCCCAGCCGGTGGGAGAGGCACGCGGCATGAGCCTGCATGAAAGCCAGTCCCTGCTTATGGAAATGCAGGTCGCACGGTCGCAGCCCTTCATGGACTGGATGGCGCCACGCCTGCGCGATGCGTTTGGTGGGACTGACACCGACCCGGCATGGGATGCAGACAACCTGCACCGGCTTGTCACCCGCGTGCGCCCCGGCTTCATCCGCGTGGATGCTGATGAAGTCACTTATCCTGCGCATATCCTTGTGCGGTATGAAATGGAAACCGCGCTGATCGCGGGCAGGATGAAGCTGGCGGACCTGCCGGAAGCCTTCAATGCCCGCATCCATGACCTGTTGGGGCTGAAGGTAACCGAAGATCGTCTGGGCTGCCTGCAGGATATCCACTGGCCATCTGGCGCATGGGGATATTTCCCCACCTATACGCTGGGGGCTGTTATCGCGGCGCAGTTGCGCGAAGCAGCACAGCGTGACGATCCCACCATCATGTCCAGCATTGCCAAAGGCGATTTCGCGCCCCTGCTGGCATGGCTGCGTCCGCGTATCCATGCCCGTGGCAGTGGTGCGTCCACCAGTGAGATCGTGCGCGACGCCACGGGCGCGGTGCCCAATACGGGGCCATACCTGCGACACCTGCGTCAGCGGTACTGCGCGCTGGCCTGAAATTATTGATAAAAAATAACAGCATTTTTTAGGATGCCGCCTTTTTCCAAAAAGGCGGCGTTCTTGATTGACAGGCAGCCTCCCCCAACAGTCCTGTACGACAGGGCGGACATGCCGCATGCCCCCCTTGCCAATCGCCGCGGTTCGTGACGAGATAACGCGCGATGTACGCGAAATCTCCATCTGCCATCCGCCACCTGCGCTCCGCGGGTTTTCTCCTTGCCTGCGGTACCTGCCTGCTGGGCGCGCCCCATACGGCCCATGCGGCCAAACCCGCGCCGCCACTCAACCCGCCTGCAGTGCTGGAGGACGTCGCGTCCTCCTCAACCGCCGCATGGGACCGGGTGGTCGTGCTGCCGGACGGACGGCTGCTGGTGGAACTGCCGCGCTGGGCAGGGAATACCGGCCCGGGGCTGGCGCTGGTGGACGGGGACAATACGCCCCATCCCTATCCCGACAATTCATGGAATGATCCTGCCACACCAGCGGCAGACCGGCTGGTCGCCCCGTCCGATATCCAGCTCCAGCCCGATGGCACGCTGTGGGTGCTGGATAGCGGACAGCCCGACCCGGCAGGCAAACCGGAAGAAGGTGGCCCCAAGATCGTGAAGATCGACAGCCATACCGGTCAGGTCATGCAGACATGGCCACTCAATCCCGGCATGCTGCGCGCGGGCAGTTATGCCGCCACCATGCGTATTGCGCGCGGGCATGCCTTCATCGGGGATTCCGGCATCCCCGCCATGATCGTGGTCAGGCTGGACACCAACATCCAGCGCCGCCTTATGGAACACACGCCCGCCCTGACCGCGCACCAGCCCATTACGGTCGACGGCAAGGTGGCGACCAACCCGGCAGGACACACCGCCATCATCAATATCAGCCAGATGGACATAAGTGCCGATGGCCAGTGGCTGTATTTCGAGCCGCTATGCGGTCCCGTTTACAAGCTGGACACAGACCTGCTGGTGGACCCGAAGGTTACCCCCATCGAACTGGAGGAAGGCCCCACCCTGTGGTACAAGACGCCACCGCTGGGCGGCATCACCGTCGGGCCGGATGGCACGCTGTATTTCAATGACGTGTCCACCGGCAGCATCTTCCGCCTGATGCCTGATCGCGTTTACCAGAAAATCGTGACCGACCCGCGCCTGCACTGGCCCGGCGGGTCGTTCGCGACCGGCGACGGGCAGCTTTATGTGCCCGCATCCCAGCTCGACCGCACCGCACCGCTGAATGGCGGGCATAACGCCATCCAGTGGCCGGTACATATCTACCGCATCAATATCGGCAACCTGCCACCACCGAAATTCTGACACACCACGCGCGGAATTGCACCGCGCGCCGCATCCGCCCCCTTCGCGCGGGGGGCGGTTGGGATTATGATGGTGCAATGCGCTATATTTCTACCCGGGGGAATGCCCCCGTCTGCGATTTTTCGTCCGTTCTGCTGGCGGGGCTGGCAGAGGACGGTGGCCTGTACCTGCCCGAAAGCTGGCCCGAACTGTCGGTGGCCCAGTGGCGCGACCTGCGCGGCCTGCCTTACCCCGAGCTTGCGGCCCGTATCATCGCCCCCTTTGCCGAAGGGTCGATCACGCATGACGTGCTGCTGAAGCTGTGCCGTGATGCCTATAGCCGATTCGACCACCCGGCCATCGTGCCGCTGACGCAGGTGGAAGACGGACTGTTCGTGCAGGAACTGTTCCACGGCCCGACGCTGGCGTTCAAGGACATGGCCATGCAGCTGCTTGGCCGCCTGTTTGACCATGTGCTGAACGAACGTGACGAGAAGGTCACCATCGTGGGAGCGACCTCGGGTGATACCGGCTCGGCTGCGATCGAGGCATGCCGTGGCCGCAAGCGTCTGAACGTGGTGATCCTGCACCCCGAGGGCCGCACATCGGAAGTGCAGCGCCGGCAGATGACCACCGTGCTGGAACCCAACGTGACCAACCTTGCGGTACAGGGCACGTTTGATGACTGCCAGGATCTGGTCAAGGCGATGTTCGCCGATGCGCCCTTCCGCACCGACATGCACCTCTCGGCGGTCAATTCCATCAACTGGGCGCGTATCGCAGCCCAGGTGCCGTATTATGTCTACGCTGCCCTGGCCCTGGGTGCGCCGGACCGCGAGGTATCGTTTGCCGTGCCCACGGGTAATTTCGGCAACGTGCTGGCCGCATGGGTCGCCCGCCGCATGGGCCTGCCCATCCGCGCGCTATGCGTGGGGTCCAACCGCAACGATATCCTCTCGCGCTTCCTGAACGAAAACGACATGAGCATCCACGGCGTAGTGCCCAGCCTGTCGCCGTCGATGGATATTCAGGTGTCGTCCAACTTCGAACGCCTGCTGTTCGAACTGCTGGACCGCAACGCCACCGAGTGCGCGCGCGTCATGACCGATTTCCGCAAGACCGGCGTAATGAAGGTGTCCACCCCGGTCTGGGACCGCGCCAATGCGCTGTTCCACGGCATTTCGCTGGATGACGCCGCGACGGAGGCGGAAATCCGCATGCTGAACACCCGCAGCCACTACCTTGCCGACCCGCACACGGCCATTGGCATCGCTGCTGGCCGCACCTTCCGCGAACCCGGGATTCCCATGGTGGCCATGTCAACTGCCCACCCTGCCAAGTTTCCCGATGCGATGGAACTGGCAACCGGCATCCGCCCCGCCCTGCCCGCATCACTGGCCGACCTGTATGACCGGCCCGAACGGTACAGCGTGGTACCAGCCGATCTGGGCATGATCGAGGACAGGGTGCGCGCGGCGGTCCTGTCCAACAGCAAGGCGGGCTGATCCCACTCCTTTCCTTTTTCCATCTTACGCAAGCAAGGGGCGGCATGGGGCCATGATGCGCCACGTCGCCCGCAGGACCAGCATGACCGACCTGATCAATGTGACCCGACTGGATTCCGGCCTGACCATCGTGACCGAACGGATGGACCGGGTGGAGACCGTGTCCCTCGGGGCGTATGTCGCCGCGGGCACCTGCAATGAAACCGCGCCCGAAAACGGGGTGTCCCATTTCCTCGAACACATGGCGTTCAAGGGCACGGGTACCCGCACCGCCGTGGGCATTGCCGAGGAAATCGAGAACGTGGGCGGCCATATCAACGCCTACACCGCGCGTGAGCACACGGCATATTACGTCAAGCTGCTGAAGGAGAACCTGTCGCTGGGTGCGGACATCATCGGGGATATCCTGACCCACAGCACGCTTGCGCCGGATGAGCTGGAGCGCGAACGCGGCGTAATCCTGCAGGAAATCGGGCAGGCGAATGACACGCCCGATGACATCGTATTCGACCATTTTCAGGAAACCGCCTTTCCCGACCAGCCGATGGGCCGCCCCACGCTGGGCACGGAAGCGGGCATCCAGACCATGTCGCGCGCAACGCTGGTCAACTACATGGGCACCCATTACCGCGCGGGCAACACCATCGTCGCGGCGGCGGGCAACCTTGAACACGACCGCGTGGTGGATCTGGTGCGGCAGCATTTCGCGGACCTGCCCACCGGTACGGTCCCGCCACAGCCCGCCGTCAATTATGTAGGCGGTGCGTTTACCCGCGAACGCGAACTGGATCAGGCCCATATCGTGCTGGGCTTCCCGTCCATGCCTTATGGCGATCCGGACTATTACCCGGCCCTGCTGCTGTCCACGCTGCTGGGTGGCGGCATGTCCTCGCGGCTGTTTCAGGAAATCCGGGAAAAGCGGGGACTTGTCTATTCCGTCTATTCCTTCAACGCGCCCTTCCGTCAGGGCGGGCTGTTCGGCATCTATGCCGGCACGGGGGAAGCACAGGTGGCCGACCTTGTCCCCGTGACGCTGGAGGAACTGCGCAAGGTCCGCCATACGGTAACGGACGCGGAACTGGGGCGAGCGCGTGCACAGCTCAAATCCTCGCTGCTCATGTCACTGGAAAGTACGGGCAGCCGGTGTGAACAATTGGCCCGGCAGTTGCAGGTCTTTGGCCGCCTGATCCCGACTGCGGAAACCGTGCGCCGGATCGACGCTGTCACAATCGCCGATGTGCAGCGTGTCGCAACCCGCATCTTCAGCGGCAGGCCGACGCTCGCCTCCCTCGGGCCGGTCAGCCTTATTCCTTCCCTCGACAGCATCACGGGGGCGCTGGCGGCATGAGTACCGAACCACTCGACCTGATTTCCACCCTCATCACCCGTGCCCGTACGGCAGGGGCCGATGCGGCGGATGCGATCTACGTCACCCGCGTCGCCCACGGTGCGCAGGTGCGCAATGGGCAGACCGAAGACCTTGAACGCTCAGAAACCTGCGACCTTGGCCTGCGGGTCTTTGTCGGGCAGCGTTCGGCCATTGTTTCGGCCACGGCGCTGGACCCCGAACGTTTTGATACGCTGGCCGAACGCGCCGTCGCCATGGCCCGCGTGGTGCCCGAGGACCGCTTTGCCGGATTATGCGCCGAAGCCGCGACCACCTTTACCGACGCCGGCGGGCTGGACCTGTTCGACCCGACCGAAGTCCCCACCACCGACCTCGTAACCCGCGCGCGCGTGGCGGAGGAAGCGGCACTGGCGGTAACAGGCATCACCAACAGCAATGGCGCATCCGCAAGCTTCGGGCTGTCGGACATCATCCTCATGACATCCGCCGGATTTTCGGGACGGTATGCACGGACCAGCCATTCCGTCTCCGCCAGTGCTGTTGCGGGCAGCGGCACGAAGATGGAACGGGATTACGACTATCATTCCGCTGTACACCTGTCCGATCTTGAGGATGCGGGTCTGATCGGCCGCCGTGCGGGGGAACGTACGGTAGCCCGCCTGAACCCGGTGCGTCCGCGCACGGGGCGCATGCCCATCGTGCTGGACCCGCGTGTGTCCACCAGCCTGCTGGGCCACCTGTCAGGGGCGATCAACGGCATCGCCATCGCGCGCGGGACCTCTTTCCTCAAGGAAAAGATGGACAGCCGCATCATGCCTGCCGGCATCACCATCATTGACAACCCACGCCGTGTGCGTGGTCCCGGCGCGCGCCCGTTCGATGGCGAAGGCATGCTGACCGCCACCCGCACGCTGGTGGAAGATGGCGTGCTGAAGACATGGGCGCTCGACTCACGCTCCGCCCGGCAGCTGGGGCTGAAGCCCAATGGCTGCGCCAGCCGGGGCACGTCGGGGCCGCCTGCGCCATCGCTTGGCAACATGTTCATGCAGCCCGGCGACCTGACGCCTGCTGCCCTGATGGCGGACATAAAGGAAGGGATTTACATAACCGAGATGATGGGATCGGCCATCAACGGCATTACCGGCGATTACAGCCGGGGGGCTGCGGGCTTCATGATCCGGAATGGCGTACTGGCCGAACCGGTGGCCGAACTGACGGTGGCGGGCAACCTGAATGACATGTTTGCCCGTCTGGTCCCGGCCAATGACCTGGTCTTCCGCCAGTCCACCAATGCGCCGACCATCCGTATTGACGACATGGTGATTGCAGGGGCGTAACTTATCCTTTCTGTGATTTCATGTTTCTGTAAGCCCGTTGCCCCTGTTATGGGGGCGCGGGCTTACTTATATCTGCAACAGGTGGCCCAGGATAATGCAGGCCGCAGGATAATGATGGTTCCGACACAGGATTGCAGATACCCTGACCCAGATGAAAAAGAATTCCTCGCGCCTGATGCCGCGTAAAAGCATCGTCCTCGCTGCCAGCGCGGCCCTGACCATGCTGCCGCTACTGGCCCATCCCGATGTAGCCGACGCCCGCGCTGGTGGTGGCTTCTCCATGGGCAGCCGTGGATCCCGTACCTATAGTGCGCCCGCGCCATCACAGACCGCCCCGTTTGGCGCAACCCCGTTCCAGCGTACCATGACGCCCCGCCCGCAGCCCACGCCTGGCTACGGCGCGCGTGCGCCGTTTGGTGGCGCAATGGCCATGGCACAGCCCCGTCGCCCGTTCATGAGTGGCTTCATGGGCGGCCTGATCGGCGCGGGCCTGTTTGGCATGATGTTCGGTCATGGCATGTTCGGATCCGGCATGGGGGGCAGCGGTTTCCTTGGCCTGCTGATCCAGCTGGCGCTGGTCTTCTTTATCGTTCGCTGGGCCATCCGCCGTTTTGCCGGAAATCGTGCCAATGCTGGCAGCGCCATGCCGTTTGGCATGCAGCGCCCGGGTGCGGGGCCTGTGCCACAGGGCGGCCAGCAGCCGGTAGGTATCGCCATTACGGCAGCCGATTACCAGGCCTTCCAGCAGGCGCTGATCAATATCCAGACGGCATGGAGCCAGCAGAATGTTGGGGCCATGCAGCACATGGCCACGCCGGAAATGGTGTCCTATTTCAGCAGTCAGCTGAATGATCTGGCCAGCCGCGGCGCACGCAACGTGGTGTCGGATATCCGGTTTGATCGCGGAGATCTGGTGGAAAGCTGGCGCGAAAACGGGTTTGATTATGCCACCGTCGCCATGCAGTATTCCATGATCGACATCACAACCGACATGACGGGCCGCGTAATTGAAGGCGACCCCAGCAACCGTACCACCGTGACCGAACTGTGGACATTCGTCCGCTCGGCCGGGACGGGCACATGGCTGCTGTCCGCCATCCAGCAGACCCCGCGCCGCTGACCCGGTTCATATCTGGACAGGAAAAGGCCCGCATCACCTGATGCGGGCCTTTTTTATGACCGTCCCGACTGAACCGCGAGCGGGAGCAGTGCCACACCGATCATATCCAGCAAATCATGTTGCCTTTTTTCAGAAAGGCGACGTTTTCTAAAGCTTTTGAAAAAAGCTTCACCAAAAACTTCTATTTTTTATAAGTAAGTGATTTTGGGGCCTGTTGGGAATTATCTTGAATTGATGATTGCGCCAACGAGATAGATCATGGCTTCGAATGATCTGTCTGTTTTTTCGCTGCGCATGGCGATGCGCTTGAACTCCTTGAGCTTGCAGAAGAAGTTCTC
>NZ_BDLU01000063.1 GCF_006538165.1 Komagataeibacter diospyri | reverse complement strand
TCCGTCAGTATGAAGCGATCCATATGGTCTTTGAAACACATCATGGCCCTTTAGAAAACTCAATTCCCAACAGCCCCTGGAACGCACTTTTATATATGCGTAAGGCTGAGCGCATACAGGATGGCCGCCAGCGCCGACAGCGTAATCGCCACGGCGCGGATACGCCCCTTGTGCCGACGCGCCGCCTCCTGCGCTTCCATCTGCGGGGTAACCTGCACCGTCGTTGCCTGATCCATCTGCCCGAACTCCCGTATGGCTAGAAACTGCCCGATCAGTGGGCGATAAAGGCATGGTCGGCCAGCAGGCCAAGGAACAGGAAGAACAGATACGCCAGCGAATAGCGGAACGAGCGGCGTGCCGGTCCATCACCCGTCAGGCTGACACCACTTGTGTCCTGCCGGTCACGCAGCACCCCGATGGCGCAGCAGATGAACCCTGCCCCCAGCACGCTGGCCACGACCGTGTACAGCCAGCCCGCCAGATGCATGAAGGACGGCACCAGCGACACGGCGGTCAGGATGATCGTGTACCACAGAATCTGCCACCGCGTATGCCGCGCTCCACGCACCACCGGCAGCATGGGAATGCCAGCCCGGCCGTAATCCTTGCACGCATAAAGCGACAGCGACCAGAAATGTGGCGGCGTCCACAGAAAGATGATGCCAAACATCACCACCGGCATGACCGCCATCGACCCGGTAGCGGCTGCCCACCCGATCATGGGCGGAAACGCACCTGCGGCCCCGCCGATCACGATGTTCTGCGGCGTCGAACGCTTCAGCCACATGGTGTAGATGACGGCATAGAAGAAAATGGAAAACGCAAGGATACCCGCAGCCAGGGCATTGGTGGCAAGCCACATCAGGATAACAGACGCCACCGACAGGCCGATGCCATAACCCAGCGCCGCATCGGGACTGACACGCCCGTTGGGAATGGGACGGGTCACGGTGCGCTTCATCACCGCGTCGATATCGCGGTCATACCACATGTTGATCGCACCGGCAGCCCCTGACGCCATGCATATGCACAGGATGCTGACAGCCGCCACCAGCGGATTAATCGGTCCTGGCGCCATGTACAGGCCTGCCGCGCCGGTGAACACCACCAGTGAGATGACACGCGGCTTGAGCAGCACCAGCCAGTCGCGGGCTTCCGTGCCAACGCGCGCGGCATCATAGGTAATGGCGGCGGTTTCAGCCGCGTCGGGCGTTGTGATGGCGCCACTCATGCTCATGCATCTCCACGCGTGGGGGATGGCGCCTGCCATTCAGGGGTGCGCGCACCCGGTCCCCAGTAATTGGCGGGCAGCGACGTGCCGGGTTCCATGCCAACGCGCACCACGATCCCGGCAAACACCACGACGGACAGTCCCATCAGCACCGCGCCAATAACACCAAGCGGCCCATGGAACGCCATAAGCGACAGGATTGTTCCCCCAACCGTCAGCCCGAAATGGACGCGGCTGGCGCCCACCGGGGCAACATGGCCCATCATCTTGCCAATCCAGTAATAGAAACCGGCGAACAGCGCGAATACTGCGGCATACAGCGTTGCCGCATGCACATCCGCCATGCCGCCGGGCAGCAGCGACATGCCAGACCCCGCCAGCAGCAGCGCCACGAACCCTGCGGCCCATTCCATGGGAACCGAGGCACGGACATGCCCGGCCCGTACCGTGCGCGCCCATGCCACCAGAACAGCCAGCACCGGCAGGACGATCAGCCCAAGCTGGACAATGGCCGCCGGGGCCGCCATCTGCGCCAGACCACCATGCAGCAGGTCATGCACCCATACCGAACCACCACCGACGGACATGACGACCAGCGCACCCAGCACCACGCGCGGCATCTGCAGGGGGGCATGGGAAAATGTCTCGATAATCTGGGAAACGATTCCGATGGACGGCAGCAGCAGCAACGCGATTTCAGGCCCGGCGAAAACATGCAGCAGGCCATCGATCTGTCCGGACATGTCACCACCGGCCATTACGATGCGTGTCAGCCCGCCAGCCAGCACCGGCATGACCATGACAGCCATCATGGCCGTCAGCCCCTGCGCCCATACGAATATGGGCATGTCACGCAGGCGCTGGCCCATCGGCCCCATATTCAGGACAGTGGCGACCATGTTGATGGCCTGCAGCAGCATGCCAAGGCACCATGCCACCAGCGCCAGCAGCGAAACCTGGGCGGGCACGGCAGGGGAAAGTCCCGCAAGGACGGCCACGAAGCTGGTAGCCACAAGACCCCACCCCGCCAGCGCCATGCGCGGGAAGGCCAGGGCGCGGGCACGTAGCAGCAGTGGCACGAACCAGTTGCCGAACCCGCCGAACAGGGCTGGCAGCGCACAGAAGAACACCATCATCATGCCATGGCGGCGACCGATGCGCCCCGCGGCGCCAGCGATATCACCCCCGGCCCATGCGTCGGTCAGCGTCTGTGGCAGCAGGCCGGCCTGAAGACCGACAGCCAGCAGGCCACCGACCATTCCAGCCACAATCGCCATGACAAGGTACAGCATGCCAACCGTCCTGTAGCCACAGGATCCGCCAGCCTCCCGCACCGTATCTGCCCCGAACTGTGTGCCTGTGGGCATACGATGTACTCCCTGCTGCCATGCGCCGGTGTCTGGCATGGCCAATCGTTACCATGATTTCATCATATACCGCGCCTTATACACAAAAACGACCCTGTGGGCCGCTCCTGTGGTCGCGCAATCGTCATTTCAGCCCTGTCACAGGGACAGGGCTGGCCGTCCTCTGCGGGATTTATGCCACCATGGGACTGGCACAGCTATCCGCTTCGCGCGGCAGCGTGACCAGGGTGAACAGTCCAGCAGGCGGCACCGGCTGCAGCGTCGCACGCCGCAGGTCAGCGGGCGGCAGCAGCGATTCAATGGCAAAATCGGGATGCCACCCCAGCGAGTGCGAAGCCCGCGCCATGCCGCGTTCAACCGCCAGCCGCACACCGCCCTGCGCCAGGAAGTGATTGACGAACAGGATGTGTCCACCCGGCTTGACCACACGCTTGAGTTCCGCCAGCAGCGCACGCGGATGCGGCACGACGGACGCGACAAACATCGCCACCGCGATATCGAACGTGCCATCGGCAAACTTCGTTGCCTCGGCATCCATTTCCAGCAGGTCATCTACGTTGGACAGATGCTGCCGCCTTACGCGCAGGCGTGCGCGTTCCAGCATGTCACCGGACAGGTCGATGCCGGTAATATGCTTGTCCTTGCGGTAATACGGCAGCGCAAGACCCGTGCCCACGCCCACTTCCAGCACCCGCGAACCGGGCAGGGTGTTGACGGCTTCGACCGCGCGCTTGCGCCCGAAGGCTGAAATGCTGCCGAATACGGCATCATACACGCTGGCCCAGCGGCGGTACGCCGCCTTGACCGCAGCCGCGTCCAGCGCGGATTTGGGGGAAGGTATTTCCACGACTTTCTCGGCAGCCTCATCATGCAGAACGTCACTCATCAGGCTGCTCCCATGCCAAGGCCATGGAAGACGGCACATCCGGCCCGCTCCCGTGCTGCATCCGCCATGATCAAATCCGTCCCGTTCTGCTGCATTACACTTCCACCTGACCTGCCCACGCGCCACCCGGCCCGTGCGACCGTCCGTAATCCCTGCCCGATGCCATGCCACATGGCACGACAGCCACGACCATCGTGCCTGCCATGGACACCGTTTCCCAATTCCTACGCGTCCACGCCGCCCGTGACCAGACGGGACACGATCGCATCCCATATCAGGCCCGCGGTATTGATACCGTCAAAACGGTCGATTTCCTGCAGGCCGGTCGGTGAGGTGACATTGATTTCGGTCAACCATTCACCAATCACGTCGATTCCGACAAAAATAAGTCCCTGTTCACGCAGCATCGGGCCGATCGTGTCACAGATTTCCCGGTCCCGCGCGGTCAGTTCCGCACGCACCGGCCTGCCGCCCACATGCATGTTCGACCGCGTCTCCCCTTCCGCCGGGATCCGGTCAATCGCACCCACCGGCACGCCGTCAACCAGGATGATGCGCTTGTCGCCACGCCGCACGGCGGGTTCGTAGCGCTGGATCATCAGCGGTTCACGTGACCGGGCAAAATGCATTTCCAGCAGGGCGTTCAGGTTGGGATCGTCTTCCCGGATACGGAAAACGCCCGCCCCCCCGTTGCCAAACAGCGGTTTTACGATGATGTCGCGCCATTTTGCACGAAATTCCAGTATCGCCTTCACATCCCATGTCACCAGCGTGGGCGGCATGAGGTCGGGATAATGCGTGACCAGTATCTTTTCAGGCGCATTGCGCACGGCGGCGGGGTTGTTCACCACCAGCGCGCGATCCGGTCCGATGCCATGGATGTGTTCAAGAATATGGGTCGCGGTAATATAGGCCATGTCGAATGGCGGATCCTGACGCATCAGCACCACGTCCATATCAGCAAGGTTGATGACCTGTTCCGGCCCGAAGGCCGCATGGTCGCCTGCCCTGCGCCGCACCGTGACCGGACGGGCACGGGCGGTGACGCGGTCGGTGCGCTGGCCACCCTGTGGCGCGGTCCGTCCCTCGCTCAGGCTCAGGGCCTCGACCTGATAGACAAACAGTTCATATCCCCGGGCCTGCGCCTCCAGCATCATGGCAAAAGTGGAATCACCGTTGATGTCGATACCGCCAAGCGGGTCCATCTGGACAGCAACCTTCAGGGGGCGTGACATAGGCGGGTTTTCTCCACGCGGAACAGGGCTGGTTCATGCTGGCAGCCAGGGGGCAGGGCCAATCGGGAACAAACGTCATAATATGCCTTTGCCCCCACGGCCAGCCCCCTTCTTACGGCGTGGATGGATAGGAAATGGCGAGGACCTCGATCATTTCCTCGCCACGCGGAGTGACCAGACGGACCTCATCCCCCACACCCGCACGCATGAGCGCCCGCGCAACGGGGGAGACAAGACTGATCTGGCCAGCCGCCATATCGGCTTCATCCACGCCAAGTATGGTAACGGTCCGTTCCTCGTCACGTTCAGTGACATAGGTGACCGTCGCGCCAAAAAACACACGGTTGCGCTGCGGCTGGGCCGACGGGTCGACAATGATGGCGTTATCGATGCGCCTGGTCAGGAACCGGATGCGGCGATCAATTTCACGCAGGCGACGCTTGCCATACTGGTAATCACCATTTTCCGACCGGTCGCCATTACCTGCCGCCCAGGACACGATTTCCACGATCTTTGGCCGTTCGTCACGCAGCAGGGCGTTGAGTTCTGCGCGCATGGCAGCGATACCGCCGGGTGTAATATAACATGACAGACCGCCCTGTGCCGGCCTGCCCCCTTTCGCTGCGGGTTGCGGGCGGGTCGTCAGCATCGTGCCACCGTCATGCGAACATGCCCTTCCATCACCTGTCCGGGCGCCAGCGCGCGCACGCCGCTATCGGCGATGGTGGTGCGGTTGAAGCCGTCATTCATGTTGCTGACCGGCTCCAGCCCGATATAGGGCAGTTCCGGTGGCGTAAACAGCACGAGGTGGGAAAGTTCCGGGCTGCCTTCCACCGTCAGGGCATATCCTGCCCGTGGCCAGCGCAGGAAGGCGCTGCCCGACCACCCGGCGTAACAGTTGTCGATCGGCGCATGGCCTGCGTCGCGCATATGGGCGAATGACCAGTCCCCTTCCGCCGGGATCCGCAGCAGTGGCAGGTGATCCGGCCCGTTTGTCCACACGCTGCTTGCGACGAACCCCAGTTTCAGCCCCGAATGACGGGGAAAATAGGGATGGAAGCCAATGCCCACCGGCTGGTCGCGCGTATCGGTATTTTCCAGCAGGATCCCGATCGACAGTCCCGCTTCATGCAGGTCATAACGTAGCTGGGCGCGATAGCTGAATGGCCACTGTCCCGCATAGGCACCAGACGGGGTATGATCGAGGGCCAGGGTCGCGCTGCTGTCGGACAATAGCGCGATTCGCCACCGCCGCTGCCATCCATTGCCATGAATGGCGCAGTCTTCCCCCGCGAAGCTGGGGGCAAGGTGGTAGTCCACCCCTTCGAAATGGAAACGATCACCCGCCACCCGGTTGGAAAACGGCACCAGCGGATAACCCGCCACCGCGCGACCGTGCTGGGCCACAAGATGCGGATCACTGACGGGACGCAGGAATTCCATGCCCGCCCCGTTACGCCAGAACGCGATACTGCCCCCAACCTCGGGCAGCAGACCAAGGCTCATGCCGCCCGCACGCAGCTCCAGCGTGGGGGACATGCTCCGTTCCCGCTGTCCGGCGCAGGGCTGGGGCTGTGCGCCTGTCCTATCGTCCACGCCGCTTTCCCCTTCCCTTTGCCTGATCGGGGTCATAGCCACCGCCCCCCGGACCCAGCGGCACCGGGCCACGGTTGCGCCGGGCTATTGCCTTCGGGCTGGTGCCCGGCCGTCCCGCGCTGGATTGCGGCAGGGGCGGTGGTTCCATGCCCAGTTCCAGCGCCTCCAGCCTGCGGATTTCGTCGCGCAGACGGGCCGCGGTCTCGAATTCCAGTTCGGCCGAAGCCGCGCGCATCTTCTTTTCCAGATCGGCAATCGCCGCCTTGTAGTCCTTGCCCACCATTTCCTGCACGCTGCCATCCGCCGTGGGCATGACGGTGACGTAATCCTGCTCGAACACCGAGGATATGGCCTCCCCGATATGCTTGCGCACCGATTGGGGGGTAATGCCGTGTTCCTCGTTCCACAGGCTCTGCTTTTCGCGCCTGCGGGCGGTTTCCTCGATGGCGTAGGCAAGGCTGTCGGTCATCTTGTCGGCATATAGCAGTACCCGGCCATCCACGTTACGCGCGGCGCGGCCGATCGTCTGGATCAGCGACGTGCGTGAGCGCAGGAAGCCTTCCTTGTCCGCATCCAGAATGGCGACCAGCGAGCATTCGGGAATATCCAGCCCCTCACGCAGGAGGTTGATGCCAATCAGCACGTCAAACGCGCCAAGCCGCAGGTCGCGGATGATCTCGATGCGTTCCAGCGTATCCACATCCGAATGCAGGTAGCGCACGCGGATACCGGCTTCGTTCATGTATTCGGTCAGGTCTTCGGCCATGCGCTTGGTCAGCGTCGTGACCAGCACGCGCCCGCCATCGGCAATGGTCAGGCGGCATTCGGCCAGCAGGTCATCCACCTGGTGTTCGACGGGGCGGACAATGGTGACCGGATCGATCAGGCCCGTCGGGCGGATGACCTGTTCAGCGAACACGCCATCAGTACGGCGCATTTCCCACGGACCGGGGGTGGCGCTGACGAACACGGTCTGGGGACGGTAGGAATCCCATTCGGCAAAGGTCAGCGGACGGTTATCAAGGCAGGACGGCAGGCGAAAGCCGAATTCCGCCAGCACGGATTTACGTGCGTGATCGCCCCGTTCCATCCCGCCAATCTGCGGCACGGTCACGTGGCTTTCATCCACGATCAGCAGCGCATCCTCGGGCAGGTATTCAAACAGGGTGGGCGGCGGTTCACCCGGTGCGCGACCGGACAGGTAGCGTGAATAGTTCTCGATCCCCTTGCACACGCCTGTCGTCTCGATCATTTCAAGGTCGAAAGTCGTGCGCTGCTGCAGCCGCTCGGCTTCCAGCAGCTTGCCTTCCCCGGTAAAGCGGGCCAGCGTTTCGCGCAGTTCCTGTTTTATGCCCGTCATCGCCTGCGTCAGCGTGGGGCGCGGGGTAACGTAATGGCTGTTGGCGTAAATGCTGATGGATTCCAGGTCACCGGTCTTTTCACCCGTCAGCGGGTCGAATTCGATGATTTCATCAATCTCGTCGCCAAACAGGCTGACGCGCCAGGCGCGATCCTCGTTCTGGACGGGAAAGACATCAATCGTCTCGCCACGCACGCGAAAGGTGCCGCGCTGGAAGGCCGCGTCATTGCGGCGGTACTGCAGTTCAACCAGCCCCTTTATCAGCCTGTCGCGGTCGATTTCACCACCGACCTCCAGCTTGACCACCATGCGCGAATAGGTCTCGACCGAGCCGATACCGTAGATGCACGACACCGAAGCGACGATGATGACATCGTTGCGTTCCAGCAGCGCCTGCGTTGCGGCATGGCGCATACGGTCGATCTGTTCGTTAATCTGGCTGTCTTTTTCGATATACGTATCCGACCGGGGCACATACGCTTCGGGCTGGTAGTAATCGTAGTAGCTGACAAAATACTCGACCGCGTTATCGGGAAAGAACTGCTTCATTTCCGCATAAAGCTGGGCGGCGAGCGTCTTGTTGGGGGCAAGCACCAGCGTCGGCTTCTGCGTCGCCTCGATGATCTTGGCCATGGTGAAGGTCTTGCCCGACCCGGTCACGCCCAGCAGGACCTGATCGCGTTCGCCCCCCTCCACGCCGCTGACCAGTTCGGCAATGGCCGTGGGCTGGTCGCCTGCGGGTTCATAGGGGGAATGGACCCTGAATTTGTTGGTCTTGGGTTTTGCGGGCTGACGTTCGGGCTGGAACAGGACAGGCATGTCCGCCGGATCAATGTCAGTCGTCTTTTTCTTCTTGCTGCGCGATGCTGTTGCCATGGCTACAGACAGTGGGGACGCAACCGCCGCGACACAAGGGTGCCGTGTCGGTGTCTTGTCCCCTTTTCCTTCAGTTCCGTGACCCGAGCGGCGCAGGCACCCGGGCGGTACGCAGGGCTTCGGCCTGCCTGCGGGCCAGCGCGGCCTCGTTAAAGTCGCCAGCCAGTTCCTGAAACAGTTCGTGCCAGTTCACCTTGGCCTTCAGACGCAGGAACACGCTGCCCAGCCCCACGGCGGAACGGTCCACCAGCACGAATTCACGCGGCGGCTGCACGCCTCCGGTGCGTTTCAGGCCATTATAGACGCGTTCGGCCACGGCGCGGCCATACTGGGGGTCGTTATCTTCCTGAATGAAGCGTTCCCGGTCATCAAGCAGCGGGCCATAGATGAAGCGCGCCCATTCATTAAGCACCCGCACCGTATCACGCGACAGGTTGACGAAGCCCCATGCTTCATACGCATGCATGGCCAGATCCTCGTCATCCGTCTCGATCGCGCGGTGCAGGTCGATGATGCCCTGCACGAAGCGTGAGGGAAAAATCCGGATCGCGCCGAAATCCAGCAGGTTGATGCCGTAATCATCGCGCACGGTGAAATTGCCCATATGCGGGTCACCATGGATGACGCCATACCGGTATAGCGGCGCATACCACGCGCGGAACAGGGCGCGGGCCATGCGGTTGCGCTCCTCCTGCGTGGGATTGGTGTCCAGCACCTGCTGGATGCCACGTCCATTGACCCATTCCATGGTCAGCAGGCGCTGGGTGCATAGCGCATCCACCGGCCGGGGAATGGTGATGTCCTCGAATTCCGACAGCATCAGGTGATACAGCCGCATGTTCGCGGCTTCACGCAGATAGTCCAGTTCCTCATACAGCCGGTCCTGCAGTTCCTCCAGCACGTCATCCTGACAGATCGTGCTGTCCAGCCGGTAGAACAGGCTCACTGCCATGCGGAACTGCTTGAGGTCGGATTCGACCGTAGATTTCATGTCCGGGTACTGCAGCTTGCACGCGACCTCGCGCCCGTCAGGCAGCACCGCACGATGCACCTGCCCAAGACTTGCGGCAGCCGACGCCTCGCGGTTGAAAGAGCGGAAATTGCGCTCCCAGTTCGGCCCCAGTTCGGCGGACATGCGGCGGCGGACGAAGTTCCATCCCATGGGCGGCGCATTGGCCTGAAGCTGCGCCAGTTCCTTGGCATATTCCTCCGGCAGGGCACCGGGAATGGTGGACAGAAGCTGCGCACCCTTCATCAGCGGCCCCTTCAGCCCGCCAAGGACGCTTTTCAGATCCTCGGCATGGATGGACTGGTTGGAGCGGAAACCCATCTTGTGCCCGGCGATACGCGCGGCAATGCCACCCACAGTCCCCGATGTGCGCACCATGCGACGGAATTCACCAAACAGGCCGGTATTATCGATATTCCGTTCATCCGCCACGTCAGACACGCTCCAGTTCATCAATAAATCCGGCGATCACATCCAGCCCCTTCTGCCAGAACCCGGGATCCGCCGCATCCAGCCCGAAGGGGGCCAGCAGTTCACGATGCCGTCTGGTCCCGCCAGCCTTCAGCATGTCGAGGTACTTGTCCTGAAAACCCGGATGGCCGGACCGGAACACCCCATATAGCGCGTTTACCAGACAATCGCCAAAGGCATAGGCATACACATAGAACGGTGAATGGATGAAATGGGGGATATAGGTCCAGTACACATCGTAATCTGGCGTGAAGTTGAAGGCCGGGCCAAGGCTTTCGACCTGTGTCTGGCGCCAGATTTCCCCGATACGGGCGGGCAGCAGTTCGCCATGGCGGCGTTCTTCATGCACCAGCATCTCAAAACGGTAGAAGGCGATCTGGCGCACGACGGTGTTGAGCATGTCCTCCACCTTGGCCGCCAGCATGAGCCTGCGCCGCTGGGGATCGGTCTGGGCGTCGAGCAGCGCGCGGAAGGTCAGCATTTCACCAAACACGCTGGCGGTTTCCGCCAGTGTCAGCGGCGTGCTGGACATAAGGTAACCCTGCTTTCCCGCCAGCACCTGATGCACGCCATGGCCCAGTTCATGCGCCAGCGTCATCACGTCGCGCGTGCGCCCACGGTAATTGAGCAGCAGGTAGGGATGCACCGATGGCACGGCAGGGTGGGCAAACGCGCCTGACGCCTTGCCCGGCACGGGAGGGGCATCGATCCATGCGTGGTCGAAAAACTGCTTCGCCACCGTGCCCATGCGCGGATCGAAACCCTCATAGGCCGTCATGACCTGCTTCGTTGCCTCCGCCCACGGGATCAGCGGTTCGTCCTGCGTGGTCAGCGGCGCATTGCGGTCCCAGTATTCCAGCTTTTCCAGCCCCAGCCATTTGGCCTTGAGCGCATAATAACGATGGGACAGGCGGGGATAGGCCTCGGTCACGGCCTGAACCAGCGCATCGACAACTTCATCCTCGACCATATTGGCGCAGTTACGTGCCGAGGTCGGACGCGGGTAATGCCGCAACCCGTCCACAATGGCCTTGTCCTTGGCCAGCGTGTTCGTAATCAGTGAAAACAGCTTCACGTTACGGCCCAGTTCATCACCAATGGCGCGGGCTGCATGTTCGCGCACCGTCCGGTCCGGGCTGGACATGGTGTCCAGTGCATTGCCCAGCGTGGTATCCTCGCCGCCGACACGCACGCGCAGGCCGGCCATCGTCTCGTCAAACAGGCGGTTCCATGCAGCAGCCCCCGTGACGGATTTTTCGTGCAGGACGGCTTCGACCTCATCAGACAGCTGATAGGGACGGAACACCCGCAGGTCGCGCAGGAATGGCGCCCAGTGCGCAAGGGCCGGGTCACTCATCTGCGCACCCAGTCCGTCATCGGAAATCCGGTTGATTTCCAGTGTGAAGAACAGAAGATGCGTGGAAATGGCGGTCAGCCGTTCATTGACCGACTGCGCGAAACGGGCCACGTCGGAATCCGATGTATTGGCCGCGAACAGAAGCTGGGCATAGGACCCGGCGCGGCCCAGCACTTCGTCAATCCGCTGGTATTCGGCAATGGCCTGCGCCAGTTCGCCCCCGGTCACGGCAGCCAGCCGCCCCTGCCATGCGCGTGAAAACGCCTGCGCGTCCGCATCTGCCTGATCAAGGTCGATTGCAAGCTGCGGCGAATCCGGCCCGTCATACAGGTCTGACAGATCCCAGCGCGGCAGCCCGGCCAGTGCGGATGCGCCGCCTGCTGGCTGGCCTGCATTCCCATGCACGGGGAAAAGACCGGCGGCACCGGCCTGGGGGGCGGAAAAATACGCTTTGGACATAGATCGAGCACCAACCATCAGATCGGGCGAAGCCTGCGCACATGCGCATGCCCCGCGATTCCCATATGGTGAATCTAGTGCGTCCGGGCGCAACGCGCGACCCCGCCCGTCGATATTCTGCCCTGAATACAGATGGGGCCGGACATTCCTGCCCGGCCCCACCATGTCTGTACAATAGGGAAAACCAGCCCTGCGGTCAGGCGCCACGCGCCATGGCGGGGGCTTCGAACCCGATGACACGTGCATATTCCTTGGGCACGACATGCCAGAAACGCGGCAGGGTCTTATCCCAGTTATGCAGCAGCAGCTCGGCATAGCGACTGCCGGTTTCGCGTGCATGGGTTTCCACCTGTTCACGCAGCATGGCTTCCCATTTCGGGTCCTGCACGCGGCACCACATGACCGTATCGGGGTTGACGCGCTCGGCAAACGTGCCGCTGGCGTCATAGACAAAGGCCATGCCGCCGGTGAAGCCCGCGCCGAAATTGTCGCCAATTTCCCCCAGGATCACCACCGTACCGCCGGTCATGTATTCACACCCGTTCGAACCACACCCCTCGACCACGGCAGTGGCGCCGGAGTTACGCACCGCGAAGCGTTCGCCCGCCTGCCCCGCCGCATACAGCGCACCGGCTGTTGCGCCATACAGGACGGTGTTGCCGACAATCGCGTTTTCATTCGACACAAGGCTGGAGGACGGCGATGTCCGCACCACGATGGTCGCCCCCGACAGACCCTTGCCGACATAGTCGTTCGCATCGCCCAGCACCTCAAGCTTGAGGCCCTGTACCGCGAACGCACCCAGCGACTGCCCCGCCGAACCGCGCAGCCGCACCGTCAGGTGCCCCGGCGCCAGCGTGGTCATGCCGAACTGCCGCACGATCAGGGAGGAGATGCGCGTGCCGATGGCGCGATGCGTGTTCTGCACATTGTATTGCAGCTGCATCTTCTCGCCATGGTCGAACAGCGGGCGCGCGTCAGCGATCATCTGCGCATCCAGCGTCTCGGGCACCTCGTTGCGGCCTTCACGCGTGCAGTAGCGGCCATAGGGGCCGGGATCGGCCTGTGCCAGCAGCGAGTTGAGGTCAAGGTCATCAAGATAGTCCGCACCACGCAGCACCTGGTGCAGCAGGTCGGTGCGACCGATGATCTCGTTGAGCGTAGTGAAGCCCAGCGAGGCCAGGATGTTGCGCACGTCCTCGGCAATGAAGGAGAACAGGTTGATCACCTTCTCCGGCGTGCCCTCGAACTTGCGGCGCAGTTCATCATCCTGCGTGCACACGCCAACGGGGCAGGTGTTGGAATGGCATTGGCGCACCATGATGCAGCCCATGGCCACGAGGCTGGCCGTACCAATGCCGAACTCTTCCGCACCCAGCATGGCGGCAATCACTACGTCACGACCGGTCTTCAGGCCGCCATCGGTGCGCAGTTTCACCCGGTGCCGCAGGCGGTTGAGCATCAGGACCTGATGCGCCTCCGCCAGACCCAGTTCCCACGGCATGCCCGCATATTTGACCGAGGACTGGGGGCTTGCGCCCGTACCGCCGGAATGGCCCGAAATCAGGATCGCATCCGCCTTGGCCTTGGCCACGCCTGCCGCGATCGTGCCGATGCCGGAACGCGCGACCAGCTTCACGGTCACGGTGGCCTCGGGGTTGATCTGCTTGAGGTCGTAGATCAGCTGGGCCAGATCCTCGATCGAGTAGATGTCATGATGCGGCGGGGGCGAGATCAGGGTCACGCCCTCCGTCGCATGGCGCAGCTTCGCGATCAGGCCGGTCACCTTGAAGCCGGGCAGCTGCCCGCCCTCACCCGGCTTGGCACCCTGCGCCATCTTGATCTCGATCTCGCGACAGTCGTTCAGATACTGCGCGGTCACGCCAAAACGGCCCGACGCGATCTGCTTGATGGCGGACGACGCATTGTCGCCATTGGGGCGCGGCTTGGCGCGTGCGGGGTCTTCACCACCCTCACCCGAATCGGACTTGGCACCGATGCGGTTCATGGCGATGGACAGCGTCTCATGCGCTTCGGGGCTGAGCGCGCCCAGCGAGATGCCGGGTGCGATCAGGCGCTTGCGCAGTTCGGTAATGCTTTCGACCGATTCCACGGGAATGGGCGTGCGCCCGCCCCGGAAGTCCAGCAGGTCACGCAGGGCCACCGGCGGCTGACGACGCACGGCATCGGCATAACGCTGGTAGACCGAGAAGCTGCCGGTGGAAACCGCCGTCTGCAGCATGTGGATCAGGTTGCCGTCAAACGCATGCACTTCACCGCTGCGGCGCAGCTTGTAGCGGCCACCCACGGACAGGGTTTCGACCTGTTTGTTCCATGCCTTGTGATGGAAGCTCAGCACATTGCGCGCGATGCCGGTCAGGCCGATGCCGGAAATACGCGAAGGCATGCCGGGGAAGAATTCCGCCGTCAGCGCGCGCGACAGCCCGATGGCCTCGAAATTATAGCCGCCACGATACGACGCCACGATGGAAATACCCATCTTGGACATGATCTTCAGCAGGCCCTTGTTGACCGCCTTGCGGTACCGCTCCACCGACTCGCTCAGCGTCAGCTTGCCGAACAGGCCGCGGCGGTGACGGTCGGCAATGCTTTCCTGCGCCAGGTACGGGTTGACCGTGGTCGCTCCCACCCCGATCGTCACCGCAATCGCATGTACATCGAGCGCACCCGCCGAACGAACGTTGAGCGATGTGAACGTGCGCAGCGACTGGCGCACGAGGTGCGTATGCACCGCCGCCGTAGCCAGGATCATGGGGATATAGGCACGATCACCGGACTGGTGTTCGTCGGTCAGGAACACATGCGTGCAGCCCTGGCGCACGCGGTCCTCGGCCTCGGCACGGATACGGGCGATGGCGGCGCGCAAACCCGCTTCCCCGTCGGCTGCGGGAAAGGTGCAGTCGATGATGCACGCGTTCTTGCCACAGAAATCGACCAGCGCCTGGAATTCGCCCGTGGTCAGCACCGGGGAGGGAAGCTGGAGCAGGTCGCACTGGCTCTCGTTTTCCTCAAGGATGTTGCCAAGGTTGCCCAGCCGGGTCACGAGGCTCATCACCCGCGTTTCACGCAGGCTGTCGATGGGCGGATTGGTGACCTGGCTGAACGCCTGACGGAAGTAATGCGCCAGGCCACGGTAACGGGTGGACAGCACCGCCAGTGGCGTATCGTCACCCATTGACCCGATGGCTTCGGACGCGGTTTCCACCATCGGCTGCAGGATGGTTTCAAGATCTTCCAGCGTCAGACCAACAGCCAGCTGGCGACGGCGCAGGTTTTCCGCGTCATACAGCACGGGTTCGCTGCCATCAGGGCGGACAATGCTGGAGATTTCCTGCGTGCGCCTGACCCAGGCCGAGAAATCCTGCCGGCCCGACAGTTCATCAAGCAGTTCCTGATTGCTGTAGAGCTTCGCGGTTTTCAGGTCGAGCGCAAGCGACTGCCCCGGTCCAAGGCGGCCACGGCTTACGATCTCGGCTTCCGGCACCTTCACCATGCCGGTTTCAGAACCCACGATCAGCAGGCCCCCATCGGTAATGGTGTAGCGCAGCGGGCGCAGGCCACTGCGGTCCAGTCCCGCCACCATCCACCGGCCGTCTGTGGCGCACAGGGCGGCCGGGCCGTCCCATGGTTCCATCACGGCGTTGCAGTAGGAATACATGTCCTTGTGCCGCTGCGGCATGGCGGAATTGCCGCCGACGCTTGCCGGAATCATGAGGCACCGCGCCATGGGTGCGTCACGACCGGCGAAGGTCAGCAGTTCGAACACGTTGTCAAAGCATGCCGTGTCCGACCCCTGCGCCTGCACCACGGGCTTGAGATCATCCATGTACGGGTCAAGGATGGGATCGGCCAGACGGGTTTCGTGGCTTTTCATCCAGTTGACGTTGCCCGAAATGGTGTTGATCTCACCATTATGGGCCAGCCTGCGGAACGGCTGCGCCAGCTTCCATGTCGGGAAGGTGTTGGTCGAGTACCGCTGGTGATAGATGGCGAAGCGGCTGACGAAACGCGGGTCAAGCAGGTCGGGGTAGAATTCCGTCAGGTGTTCGGCTAGGAACATGCCCTTGTAGATCAGCGACCGGCATGACAGCGAACACACATACAGGTCTACCTGATTGGCGATCGCGCTTTTTTCGATCTTGCGACGGATCACATACAGGTCGCGCTCGAATTCGTCTTCCGTGCTACCGGGCAGGTTGCGGATCAGGATCTGTTCGATCTCGGGGCGGGTGGCGTTGGCCTTTTCCCCGATGCAGTCGGTGTTGATGGGCACCTGACGCCAGCCATAGATGCTGTAGCCGAAGGCAAGGATCTCGCTTTCGATGATCTGGCGGCAGCGTTCCTGTGCCGCGATATCGGTCTTGGGCAGGAAGATCATGCCCACCGCGATCTGGCTGTCCACGCCGCTTTCCGCGCCACCGGCATGGATCGCGTCGGCAAAGAAGTCCTGCGGAATCTCGACATGGATGCCCGCGCCGTCGCCGGTCTTGCCATCCGCATCGACAGCACCCCGGTGCCACACGGCCTTCAGCGCCGCGATGCCAGCTTCCACCACGTCACGGCGCGGCCTGCCATCCAGGGCCGCGACCATGCCCACGCCACAGGCATCATGTTCATCGGCAGGGCTGTACAGGCCGGAAATGGCCTGTGCATTATCCTGCCATTCCTGAACGAAATCGGTGGACTGGGTTTCAAACTGATCCATCATGCTTACTCCGCCACCTCGGCCTGTGCGGCCGTCATTTCCTCAAGCCATGCGTGCATCTGGGCTGCCGCGTCACGCCCGTCGCGAATGGCCCACACCACCAGACTGGCCCCGCGCACGATGTCACCTGCGGCAAACACGCCGGGCAGGCTGGTCATGAATGTCTTGCGATCGACCATGAGCGTACCCCAGCGCGAAACCTCCAGCTCCGGCTGGCCCCACAGCGTGGGCAGCGGTTCGGGATCGAAGCCCAGTGCCTTGACCACCAGATCGGCTTCCAGCGTGAAGGCGCTGTTTTCCACCGGCTCGACAGACTGGCGGCCGCTGGCGTCGGGCAGGCCCAGCTTCATGCGGCTGGCGCGCACGCCGCTTACAGATCCTTCGCCTTCGAACCCCTGCGGGGCGGCAAGCCATACGAACTCGACACCCTCTTCCTCGGCGTTCTTCACCTCACGCACCGATCCGGGCATGTTCGCCCGATCACGGCGGTACAGGCACTTGACGGACCTGGCACCCTGCCGGATCGCGGTGCGCACGCAGTCCATGGCCGTATCGCCACCGCCGATCACCACGACCGACTTGCCCGCGGCATTCAGTTCGCCATTATCATATTCCGCGACCCTGTCACCCAGCGAGACACGGTTGGACGCCGTCAGGTAATCCAGCGCGCGCACGATACCGCCAAGACCCGCGCCGGGGCCGCCAATATCACGCGACTTGTAAACACCCGTTGCGATCAGCACGCTGTCATGGCGCGCGCGCAGGGTGGAAAACGCAATGCTGTCCGCGCCATCGGTATCGCCAATGCCCTTGCCCAGATGGAACTGGACGCCCGAGTCCACCAGCAGCTTATGCCGACGCAGAACGATGTCCTTTTCCAGCTTGAATCCGGGGATGCCATACATAAGCAGGCCGCCAATACGGTCGTAGCGGTCATAGACATGGACCTGATAACCCTGCTCGCGCAGCTGGACTGCGGCAGCCAGGCCACCGGGGCCTGCGCCGATGATGGCCACACTCTCGTCACGCTCGGCGACCGGCTTCACCGGCCTGACCCAGCCGTTATCAAAGGCGGTGTCGGTAATGTAGCGTTCGACCGCGCCGATGGTAACGCTTTCGAAGCCTTCCTCGATCACGCAGTTACCTTCACACAGACGGTCCTGCGGGCAGATGCGGCCACAGATTTCGGGGAAGGTGTTGGTGGCGGACGACAGTTCATACGCCTCCTCCATCCGTCCTGCCGCCGTCATCATCAGCCAGTCGGGGATGTTGTTGCCCAGCGGACAGTGCACCGAACAGAACGGCACGCCGCACTGCGAACAGCGCGAGGCCTGCGCTTCGGCCTTGGCCGGCACGAATTCGGCGTAAATCTCGTTAAAGTCCTTGCGGCGCGCCTCGGCAGGCCGTTTGTCCGGCTGCTCCTGCGCCACAGAGACGAATTTCAGCATGCGCTCGGCCATCGGTCTGCCCCTGGTCTGCATAATGGAAGGACGCCCTGGTTACGCGGCACGCACCCACAGCGAGGCACAGACCTACGCAACACCCTGCCCAAATAAAAGACAGCAGTACTGACCTTATTCAAAGAAAATGCCAGAAATACGCGAAAATCCCAAGTTTTCTGGCACTCACCCCATTACCAGTCCCATGGGAGACGGCGTGATGCCCAGCATGTCGAGCGTGCGCGCGCCGGGGGCCACGACATTATCGACATACAGCATCCGGACCTGATCGCGCGTCAGCATCTTTCCGGGCAGGTGTTCCAGTACCGCCCCCTGAAGGGTCGCAAGCCACCGGGGCACCGCGAATAACGGACGCGGATGACCACTCCAGCGCGCCGCCCACGCCACGATCTGCCGCATGGTCAGGACCTGCGGGCCGCCAAATTCAAAAATGGCCCCCGCCATGTCCGCCCCCGTTGCGATACGGGCCATGCCTTCAGCCACATCGCCCACCCATACCGGCTGAAAACAGGTCGCCGCCCCGAACACCGGCACGATGGGCATGAACCGCGCCATGCGCGCGAACATGGCGGGAAAAGGACCATCCACCCCGAATATGAGCGAGGGACGGATGATGACCGCCTCCGGCATCGCACGGCTGACCACGCATTCGCCCTCCGCCTTGCTGCGGGCATAGGCGGAGGGGCTGGTGGCGTGCGCACCGAGCGCCGAGACATGGATCAGACGTTCAGCCCCGGAAGCCGCGGCCAGCCTTGCCACCCGCGCGGCGCCGTCCACATGGATGGCCTCGAACGTCTCGGCCCCACGGGGAAACAGAATTCCCACCAGGTTGATGACAAGGCTGCTGCCCTCGATCGCGGCGACGCACGCACTTTCATCCGTGATGGACGCGACGACAGGCACCACCTGCCCCACATCTCCCAGCATCCGCAGTGTCGCCGCATTCGTTGCCGTGCGTCCGGCAACCCGCACCACATATCCCGCTCGCGCCAGCCGTCCGACCACGGACTGCCCCACGAACCCCGAACCGCCAAAAATCGTCGCGACCTTGCGTGTCATCGCCTGCCCCCGCCTGTGGCGCATGAGTGCGCCCCCACCGTTTTCCCATTTTACCCCCCCGCACCGACCTGCCGGAGGGGAAGAAAAGAAAAAATACGCCTGTTTTCAAAAAAATGCATTTACCCTGTTGACCGTACCGCCGGGCCGGACTAAACACCCCTCACACCACCCCGGCGGCCTCCGCTGGGGAGCCTCTGAGCCCAGATGGCGGAATTGGTAGACGCGCAGGTTTCAGGTACCTGTGGCCGCAAGGTCGTGGAAGTTCGAGTCTTCTTCTGGGCACCATCACTGAAAAATTGGTAACACTCCCCTCCGGGGATGGTCAGGGCAGCCCTTCTCGGGACTGCCCCGTTATCTTTTTGTCTGTTTCCCTGCGCAAATTGGTGTAAACCGCCCACGAATACCCATTTCACAGGCAGGCCCACGGTTCCCATGCCCCCTGCCGGTGGGATCGGGATACAACGAATGCCTTTCCTTGCGGTTGCGTTCCAGACCTGCCACCGTGAAGCCGAATATCGTGACGGAGCATTTTCCATATGGCTGTAAGCCCGGCCCCAGACGCCATCCATTTTCATCGCGGCGACCTGCCGGCCGACGTCACGTTTACCGGCGCCGTGGCCGTCGATACGGAAACGATGGGCCTGAACCCGCACCGGGACCGGCTATGTCTTGTGCAGCTTTCGGGGGGCGATGGCCATGCCCATCTGGTGCAGGTGCCTGCCGGCGTCACGGCGGCGGACTGCCCCAACCTGGTGCGCGTACTGACCGACCCCAGACTTCCGAAGCTCATGCATTTCGCACGATTTGACGTAGCGATCCTGCAGCATACGCTTGGTATTACGGTTGCGCCGAACATCTGTACCAAGATCGCCTCCAAGCTGGTGCGGACCTATACCGACCGCCACGGGCTGGCGCATCTGTGCCGCGAACTGCTGGGGGTGGAACTGAGCAAGCAGCAGCAGACGTCCGACTGGGGCGCTGCGGAACTTACACCCGAACAGCGGGCCTATGCCGCATCCGATGTGCTGTACCTGCATGCCCTGTGGGAAAAGCTGGAGGCGCTGCTGCACCGTGAAAACCGTCGCGAACTGGCGCAGGCCTGTTACGATTTCCTTCCCGCCCGCGCCCGTCTGGATATCCTTGGATATGAGGATCCGGACATTTTCGCGCATCGCGCAGCCTGAATAATGGTTCCGGCGTTTGACCGGAAACCATTTCATGACAATACAGACCCGGCATGAACAGCAGCCTTTCCCCTTCCCTCCCCGCCGTTGAAGAAAGCGTGCAGCAGGCACAGGCCCGCATGCTCAACGAAGCATGCAGCGTGCTGCGCACCGAATCCGCCGGCCTGCAGGCGATGATTGCCGCCATGGAAGCCTCCGGCCCCGATGGGCAGGGGGCACTTGGCACGGCCTTTGTCGAAACGGTCGAACGCATCCTGACGGACAACATGCGCGTGGTCGTGACGGGGATTGGCAAGTCGGGGCATATCGGGCGCAAGATCCAGGCGACCCTTGCCTCCACCGGCACGCCCGCCATTTTCGTACATCCGGCCGAAGCCTCGCACGGGGATCTGGGCATGCTTCAGCGCGGGGATGCGGTACTCGCCATTTCCAATTCCGGCGAAACGGCGGAAATGGCCGACCTGGTTTCCCACACACGCCGGTTTGGCATGCTGCTGATCGCCATGACATCGCGCCCGGACTCCACACTGGCCCGCACGGCCGATATCGTACTGCCGCTACCCCATGCGCCCGAAGCCTGCCCCAACGGGCTGGCGCCCACCACCAGTTCCACCATGCAGCTTGCGCTGGGGGATGCACTGGCCGTCGTGCTGCTGCAGCGCCGCCGGTTCAGCGCCAGTGATTTCGGCATTTTCCATCCCGGCGGCCGCCTGGGCACACAGCTGCGCCGGGTGCGTGAGCTTATGCATACGGGCGACAGCATGCCGCTGGGCCTTCCCACCATGCCGGTGCGGCAGGTCATCATGGAAATGACCCGCAAGGCCTTTGGCTGCATGGGCGTGGTGGACATGAAAAACCGGCTGACCGGGCTGATTACCGACCGCGACCTGCGTCTTGCGCTGGAACAGGACCTGGACCACACCTGTGCCGCCGATATCATGAATGCCGAACCCCAGATCATTGGCCCCGACATGCTGGCGGCAGAGGCACTGCGCATCATGAATGACCGGCCCCGGCCCATTTCCAGCATCTTCGTGCTGGATAATGAAAATCATCCTGTCGGTATCCTGCACCTCCATGACCTGCTGCGTGCTGGCGTTGCATGACCGAACAGCCGGACGACAGGGACGACGGGACCGATCCCAACCACATCCAGCGTGAGGACTATGCCCGCAGCGCGGCCGATATCGAACGCCAGCGCAGCATATTCGACCAGTCTGCACGGGCGCGCCTGCTGCCCAACGCCGCCGACCTGGCCCGGCGGCAGGCCATCATGCGCTCGGCCAAGTGGATGCTGCCGCTACTGGCACTGATCCTGCTGGGGTCCATCGCCGCATGGCCCGCAGTGCAGCGCGCGGTCATCATGCATACCGGCACCATGGCGCAGATGAGCCATGTGCGCGTGAAAAGCGGCAGCATGCTCAACCCCACCTATCGCGGGCTGGATGACCATAACCGCCCTTACATGATTACCGCGGATGAGGCTCGCCAGGTCTCCTCCGAACGGATTGACCTGAGCAACCCGGCCGCCGACACATTGATGGATAACGGAAACTGGATGTATGTCACCGCGCGCGACGGCGTTTATATCCAGCATGCGCAGATCCTGGACCTGGCGCATGATGTCACGCTGTACCGCAATGACGGGACCCTCATGCTCAGCCCCTCGGCCAATATGGACATGCGCCACAACATCGTCGTATCCGATGACTGGATCCATGCCGAAGGGCCCATCGGGCAGATTGACGTACAGGGCGGCATGCTGGACACACGCGGCGGCGTCATGCTGTTTCGAGGGCCGGGCCGCATGATCCTCAACGCAGCGGAAAGATCGAACTGATGGCGCGCGCAACATTCCGCCTGCCGCTTGGCGGCATCCTTGTGGGACTGGTGGCGGCACATCCCGTCATGGCGCAGGGACTGGACATGTCCCACGGCCAGCAGATCAACGTCACCGCTGCCGGTGGCTTCGACTGGGACCAGAACGCGCAGACCGTCACTGCCTATGACCGCGCACAGGCCATCCGTGGCGACATGACCGTGCGGGCGGACAGGCTGGTCGCCTTCTACCGCAAGAAGGCCGCGGCCACGCCCGCTGCCGGGCAGGCCACGCCGCCTGCCACCGGGCCACGGGCCGCCGCATCCGGGCCGCCCGCGGCCGATGCGCCACTGGCGGCCCATCTGGGCGTTGCTCCTCCGCTGGAAACCCGCCGCCCCCACATAACCGATAACGCGCCACAGGCGGCAGGCGACACCCCGCCCGCCACGACACCACAGGCCACGTCGGCAGCACCAGCAGCACCAACCGCCCCCGTCGGCACCGATTCCGATGTGGACACCAGCCTGACCACGACATCCGATACCCTGCCGCAGGACATGCCCACGCCCGACGCCCCGGCGCCCGCAGGCATGCCTGGCGGCCAGCCCGGCGCCGCAACGGGCAACGGCGCGGGCGATGCAGGTGGTAACGGTTCGGGCGGAGCCAGCGAGGTCTACCGGCTGGAAGCGATCGGGCACGTCCATTCCTTCAACACGAATGACCAGGCATGGGGCGATCATGCCGTATACGACGTGGATCAGGCGATCCTGGTCATGACCGGCCAGCACCTGAAAATGACCACGCCACAGGACATCCTGACCGCGCGCGACGTGCTGGAATACCATTCGCACGAACACATGTCGGTCGCCCGTGGCAACGCCACCATGACCACCAATGACGGGCGGCAGCTGCGCGCGGACGTGCTGGTCGGGTATGACAGGCCAAAGGCGCAGCGCAGCAACGCACGCCGCGACTGGGATGCCACCCACCCCAATGACAAATCCCGGCCCGCAGCAACCAGTGTTGACGACCGCCCGTCACCCGGAGCCGGGACGATCGACCATGTCGATGCCTTCGGCCATATCGTGATCCGCACCCGCACCGAGACCATAACCGGCGACCGGGGCGTGTACGTGCCTGATACGGGCATTGCCCGTCTGGTTGGCAACGTGCATATCACCCGTGGGGAAAATCAGGTCAGCGGCACCTCGGCCATCGTGAACATGCACACCGATATCGCGACGCTGACCGACAACCCCGGCTCACGGGTCAGTGGCCTGGTCATTCCGAATCAGGCCGGCAAAGGTGACAAGGGATCAGCAAGATGAACCAGACATCCCCGGCGGACCAGCCCGACGCCACCGGACAGCCGGTCCCTGCCGCCGAAACGGGACTGATCGCCAGTGGCATCGGCAAAAGCTACAAGAAGCGGCAGGTCGTGCGCGATGTCTCGCTACAGGTCCAGCGTGGTGAAGCCGTGGCCCTGCTGGGGCCGAACGGCGCGGGCAAGACCACCAGCTTCTACATGATCGTGGGACTGGTGCGGCCCGACATGGGCACAATCACGCTGGATGGCGCGGATATCACCCAGTTGCCCATGTACCGCCGCGCCCGCATGGGTATTGGCTATCTGCCGCAGGAATCAAGCATTTTCCGTGGCCTGAATGTTGAACAGAACATCATGGCCGCCCTGGAGATTGTCGAACCCGACCGTGACCGGCGGCAGACGATGCTTGATGGCCTGCTGGGAGAATTCGGCATTACCCGGCTGCGGCATTCCTCCTCCCTCGCCCTGTCGGGTGGTGAACGGCGGCGGCTGGAAATCGCCCGTGCGCTGGCCAGCCAGCCGCATTACATCCTGCTGGACGAACCGCTGGCCGGTATTGATCCCATCGCGGTCGGTGAAATCCGTGATCTTGTCGCGCACCTGAAGGATCGCGGCATCGGGGTGCTGATTACCGACCACAACGTGCGCGAGACGCTGGAAGTGATCGACCGGGCCTACATCATGCACAGCGGACAGGTGCTGACCGAAGGCAGGCCCGAGGAAATCGTGGCGAACGAGGATGTGCGCCGCGTCTATCTGGGTGAAAAATTCACGCTATAGGCCCGTTCGTGCCCTCCCTGTGTGACAGGGGGCGTGCACAAGGGAGCAGCCATAGAGAAATCTGTGGTCTTTTATGCAAGGAAGGCATGGACAGCCACGGTGCAACCATGCCCAAATGTACCCGTTCGGGACCATGTGCCCGACAGGCACAACGCAACCGCCACCAGCACGCAGCCCGCATGGGAGCAGGATCGTCCCCTTAATTCATGACCATTGACTGAAACGACCGTATTCCGTCTCCCGCATGCGACTGCGTTGTGATCATGTAAGGAGTTACCCCTTATGCACATCAGTGTTGCCGGAAAGCAGATCGACCTGTCCGATGCCCTGAAACACCGGGTAAGCGCCCATCTGGACCGCATTTCGGAAAAGTATTTCGGGCAGGCCATGGAGGCCCGGGTCACCTTCAGTCGCGCGCGTTCGTTTTTTACCTGTGACATCAACCTGCACGCCACGCGGGGTCTGACCCTGCGTGGTGAGGGCGAGGCGGCGGATGCCCATTCCGCCTTTGACGATGCGGCCGAACATATTGCCCGGCGCCTGCGCCGCTATCACCGCAAGGCTACGAATCACGGTCACCTCAAGGTCCGTCAGCAGGTACCCGAAATCGGTCGTGGCTATGTGCTGCGTCCCGGCATGACTGAACCGCTTGCCGCCGCCGAGGAAGACAGCGTGGCCGAGGATGAGGACGCGGCGCTGCCGCCCGCGGGCCCCTACGCCACCATCATTGCCGAACACCCGACCGAAATCCCGGCCCTGAGCGTGAGCGAGGCAGTGATGCGCCTTGACCTGGCGGACAGCCAGATCCAGCTTTTCCGCAACACCAAGACCGATACCATCAACGTGCTGTACCGCAGGCCGGACGGCAATATCGGCTGGCTTGACCCGTCCCTGCGTCAGGCCAGCTGACACGACAGGCCAGTCCGCCTGACCCGCGCGGACTGGCAGCACCACAAATGCAAATGGCCCTGCCCCGAAAACCGGGACAGGGCCATTGCCTTATCTGGTGTGATGAAATGCCTAGTGCAGCGGCACTGGCATCATTTCATGCTGGAGAATGGCGTTTATGGCGGTTTCCCAGTCTTCGGTCACCGCCATGGGCGTACCATCGGCGGCATGGATGGCAAACGCGTCTTCGCCCTCTACTTCCACCGCGCGGATGTAGGCCACCGATTCCATGCCCAGACCGCGCAGTTCCGACGTGCTGATGACCGGTGCGGCATTCACCACATCATTCTGCAGCAGCACCCGACCATTCTGTGTTGTAACTCTCATCGCGTTATCTCCGCATCATGAAGGGACGGTCGTCCCTTCCCATCTGCATCGCAATATGGGCCGTTACATTACGGCGTACGCTGTTATTCCTCGTCAATAACCCTCACGACACGTTGCTTGCGCCCGGCCGGTACGTCCACCACCGGCGCCACACGATCGCGCGACGAAGAGGCCGTGGGCCCATGACCGATCTCGATCTTGCGCACACGGACTTCCGGCTGCGGGCGGGCGAGTTCGATATGAAGCAGGCCGTTATCCATCCATGCCCCGCCGACCTCGATTCCCTCGGCCAGTACGAACGCCTTCTGGAACTGGCGGGCGGCAATGCCACGGTGCAGGAAAATCCGCCCCTGCCCGTCGTCACTCTGCCGACCGCGAATGACAAGCTGGTTGTCTTCCTGTGTGATGTGCAGGTCTTCCATCACGAACCCCGCCACTGCCAGCGTGATGCGCAGGGTCGTGGGACTGACCTGTTCTATATTATAGGGCGGATATCCGTCCGACGCGTTTTTCGACGCGCGTTCAAGCATCTGCTCCAGATGGTCAAACCCGAGGAACATGGGTGACCCGAAAACTCTACCCGACAAATCGGCCTCCTCTGCTGCGAGCGAGACAAGAAACGAAAAACGGACCCGAAACAGCACCCGCATCCCGTCCCTTCACGATATGGGAGAATAATAGCCATGCGCAAGGGGAAGACACCATGCGCGCACCATGGCATTTTGGCCGCCTCCCCTCTGGTATCCCATGTGGGGACACGCTAAATGGCAGTCTATGATTGATCATGATGTCATCGCTCAGGCGACCCCCATGCCGATCCTGGTCGCACCCCAGGCGGTCCTGCGCCAGAAAACCCGCCTTGTCCGCCCCGAGGACATGAACGAGCTGCGCACCATCATCCCGCGTATGTTCGCGGCCATGTACCAGGCGCCCGGCATCGGCCTTGCGGCCCCGCAGGTGGGCCTTGGCATGCGCTTCGCCATCGTGGACGTGGCCGACAGGGACGAGGCGCGCAATCCGCTGGTGCTGATCAACCCCGAAGTGATCGCCGAGACGGACGGCATGGCCGTGCGTGAGGAAGGCTGCCTGTCGCTGCCCAACCAGTATGCCGAGGTCATCCGTCCCGAAGCCGTGCGCGTGCGGTATCAGGACATGGACGGCAAGGTGCAGGAACTGGAAGCCGATGACCTGCTGGCCACCTGCCTGCAGCACGAGATCGACCATCTGGAAGGCATCCTGTTTGTTGATCATCTGTCGGCGCTGAAGCGCAACATGATCATGCGTCGCCTGGCCAAGGAACAGCGCCAGAAACACTGATCGCCCGCCGCGATCCCCCGCCGGACCCTGAATGCGCCAGACGGGTCCTGCCCAGCCTGAACGGACCCCAACGACATGCGACTGGCCTTCATGGGTACACCTGACTTCGCGGTGCCCGCCCTGCGCGCCCTGCATCAGGCCGGGCATGACATCGTAACCGTCTACAGCCAGCCCCCCCGCCCCGCCGGACGGGGGAAGAAGCTGCGCCCTTCTCCCGTGCAGGTCGCGGCGGAGGAACTGGGCATTCCCGTCCGCACGCCGCAGTCCCTGCGGCGCAATACGGAAGAACACGCCTATTTCCGTAACCTGAAGCTGGATGCCGCCGTGGTGGCGGCCTATGGGCTGATCCTGCCGGTGGAGATGCTCGACGCCCCCGCGCGTGGCTGCCTGAACATCCATGCCAGCCTGCTGCCACGCTGGCGCGGCGCCGCCCCGATACAGGCCGCCATTCTGGCCGGTGACAGGGAAAGTGGCGTTACCATCATGCAGATGGATGCAGGACTGGATACCGGGGCCATGCTGCTGCGTGACCATGTGACGCTGACCGACCATACCACCGCCACCACACTGCATGACGACCTTGCGGCCATGGGCGGGCGGCTGATTGTTGATGTCCTGAGCCGTCCACCATTTCCCGGCACGCCGCAGCCTGACACCGGTGTCACCTATGTCCAGCGCCTGAGCCGCGAGGACGGGCGCATCGACTGGGCCCGCCCCGCTGCCGAGATTGACCGGCAGGTGCGGGCCCTGACCCCGTGGCCGGGAACCTTCACCACGCTTGATGGTCAGGTCATCAAGATCGGGGCGGTAAGCCTTGAATACAGTTTAAGTTTTAATTCTTCCGACACGAAGAAGATGGTGATCAGAGCGGTGGACCATGCCCGGGCCTACAACATGCCGCTCGTCCCTGGCATGGTAGTGGATGACCGGCTTTGCGTTACCTGTGGCAAAGACTCGCTATTGCGCATCACCCGCCTGCAACGCCCCGGACGTGGCATGATGGATGCTGCCGATTTCCTGCGCGGGCAGGCCGTCGCCCCCGGCACACGTTTCGGGCTGGAGATGCCCGATGCCTGAAACCCCGCCCGCGCGTCCCGGTGACGCCGCCCCGCCATCGGTCTGCCGGTGGGCAGTTCTGATCGAATATGACGGGCGCGGTTTTGTTGGCTGGCAGCGCCAGCAGGCGGAACACCTGACCTCGATACAGGGTATTCTGGAGAATGCCGCGAAAAACCTGACAGCCGGACGCGATGTCCGCAGCATCACCGCCGGTCGCACTGATGCCGGCGTACATGCCAGCGGGCAGGTCGCGCATCTGGATTTCCCAGCCGATGTCACGCTGTCCAGCGCCACGGTGCGGGACGGACTGAATTTCTACATGAAGCCGCATCCGGTCGTGGTACTTATGGCGCGCCCGGTGCTGCCCCACTGGAATGCGCGTTTTTCAGCGTGCTCACGCGCCTATCGCTACCGTATCCTCAACCGTGCCGCCCGCCCGGCGCTGGAGGAAGGGCACGTCTGGCATGTCCGTGCAGCGCTGGATGCCGATGTGATGCACACTGCTGCCCAGTTGCTGGTAGGACGGCATGATTTCACGTCTTTCCGTGCCTCGGCCTGTCAGGCACGCAGTCCGGTGCGTTCGATCGACCGACTGGATGTACGGCGCGAGGGCGACCATGTCGTGATTGAAGCCGAAGCCCGTTCCTTCCTGCACCATCAGGTGCGCAACATGGCGGGGACCCTGAAACTGGTGGGAGAAGGCCGCTGGGCACCGGAACGGGTCGAACAGGCCCTTGCAGCCCGTGACCGCCGTGCGGGCGGCCCGACCGCCCCACCGGAAGGCCTGTGCCTGACCGGCGTAGGCTACGAGGAAAATCCCTTCAGCCGCTGACCTGTGCACCAACCAGTAAAAGTTTTTGGGTGAAGTTTTTTCAAAAAGCTTTGAAAGACGCTGCCTTGTTAAAAACAGGCGACACCCGGAAACTTCTGTTTTTCATCGATGGGCAGACCCCTGACCCTGCTGCACCAGCAGGGGATAAAGAAAGTCATGCCACGCACGCTGGTTCGGGGAAAGCACACCGACCGCCATTGACAGCAACCCAAGGCTGCCCAGTATCGCCAGCACCAGCACCACCGCCTGCCCACGCCGCAACAGCAGGCCGATACGCGCCACGTACCACGTCAGCCACAGGCTGTAGCCGAACTCCACCCCATTCAGGATCATCGCCCCCGTGGCGGATTCCAGCAGCTTGGGCGAGGCCAGCGCCATAAGCAGCGCCACCGCCAGCCCCACGAACAGCGTGACCCAGTCTGTCCACCACGCCGCCGTGATGTAGCGCAGCCACAGCCCTTCGCGCTTCCACCGCCGCGCCAGCGCATGGGTCACAACGGCAGGCAGCAGGATCAGGCACAGTGCGAACAGCACCTTCACCCCACTGATCGCCTGCGGGGCGGTGCCAATGGTCAGGCCGCCACCCACCAGCCATAGCGCAAGGCGGGGCGCCAGCGCGGCCAGAACGGAATCGCGGGTATTGCCAAAATAGGCGATGCCTTCCGCACGGCCCCGCCCCAGCAGCAGCATTCCCTTGAGGATCATGCCAAGTCCGGGTGAATTCGGCTCGGGGGATATGCCGCGATCAGACATTAACGCATTACCTTTTCAAGGAAGCCGGTATAGATCGCCGTCAGATGCTTCAGGTCTGACAGGCTGACATGCTCGTCCGTCTTGTGCATGCTTGCCCCCACCAGCCCGAATTCCGCAACAGGGCAGTAACGGCTGATAAAGCGGGCATCCGACGTGCCGCCGCCGGTATCCAGCTTCGGCACATGCCCCGTCACCGCACGCACGCTCGCACGCAGGGCTTCGACCGATGCGCCAGGTTCGGTCAGGAAGGATTCACCACTGATGGAGATACCTACATCCGCCCGGGGGGCATGACGGATTGCTACGGTGCGGATCCAGCCCGCAAGGTCGGCGCCGGTATGAAGGTCATTGAAACGGATGTTCAGCCGGGCTTCGGCCCGGGCAGGAATGACATTGGTGGCCGTATTGCCCACGTCAAGGCTGGTCACCTGCAGGCTGGATGCCTCGAACCACTCACTGCCGTCATCCAGCGGGGCCGCCGTCAGTTCACCCAGCAGCGCCAGCAGGCGATGGACCGGATTATCCGCCCGGTGTGGATAGGCTACATGCCCCTGCGTGCCTTGCACGGTAATATGGGCATTCAGGCTGCCACGACGGCCGATCTTGATGACTTCGCCCATCCCGGCGGGATTGGTAGGTTCGCCCACAAGACAGAAATCGGGAATCTGGCCTTCAGCCGCCATCCATTCCAGCACGCGTACCGTGCCATTGGTGGCGGGGCCTTCCTCATCACCCGTAATCAGCAGGCTGATTGATCCCTGCGGCTGCGGCGTGCGTTCAAGATACAGCCTGACGGCGGCGACAAAGGCGGCAATGCCCCCTTTCATGTCGCACGCGCCACGACCGAACAGGACACCGTCATGTATTGCCCCGCCAAAGGGGTCATGCGCCCACGCGGCCGTATCCCCCACCGGCACGACATCCGTATGCCCGGCGAAACACAGATGTGGATGCCCCGTGCCAAGGCGGGCAAACAGGTTGGGGGTGCGCGCCACCCCTTCGCCAAACGGCAGCAGGGTGACGCTGAAACCGATCTGTTCCAGCACGCGGGCCAGCGCGGTGATGCCGCAGCCATCATCGGGGGTTACGGAAGGACAGCGGATCAGGTCACGCGTCAGGGCGATAACACCGCCGGGATCGTGTTGCGTATCCGCCATTCCGCCGTCCCCCATGATACCGGTCAGCCGCGCAGCAGGTCGTTGATCGAGGTCTTGGAACGCGTACGTTCATCCACGCGCTTGACGATCACCGCGCAGTCCAGCGACGGCAGTGGCTTGCCATCGGTGCTGGTCGCCTGACGCGGCGGCAGCGTGCCGGGCACGACCACGGAATAGGCCGGGACACGGCCCATGAAGACTTCACCCGTCGCACGATCAACGATCTTGGTCGAAGCACCAAGGAACACACCCATGGACAGCACGCTGCCACGTTCGACCACCACGCCTTCGGCCACTTCCGAACGCGCGCCGATGAAGCAACCGTCCTCAATGATGACGGGGGCGGCCTGCAGCGGCTCCAGCACGCCGCCAATGCCCACGCCACCGCTGATATGGCAGTTCTTGCCGATCTGCGCGCAACTGCCGATCGTGACCCATGTATCAACCATCGTGCCGCTATCGACATACGCACCGGCATTGACGAAGCTGGGCATCAGTACAACACCCGGCGCGATGAACGCGGAACGGCGCACGATGGAGCCCGGCACCGCGCGGAAGCCTGCCTCGGCAAACGCCGCCTGGTCCCAGCCTGCGAATTTCAGCGGCACCTTGTCATAGCTGGGTGCCCCCGCACCGCCGCCTTCGACAATCCGGTTGTCATTGAGGCGGAAGGACAGCAGGACAGCCTTCTTCAGCCATTCATTGACCACCCAGCCAGCCGGGCCGGGGGTTGCGACGCGCAGCCGGCCGGAATCCAGCGCCAGAAGCGCCGCCTCGACGGCATCACGGTCAGCGCCGGTGGTGGCGGTGGACAGCGTCTCACGACGCTCCCACAGGGCCTCGATCTGGCTCTGAAGGGATGTATCGGTCATATTTGCAAAATCCTGTCTTGGGCAGGCGTCCCCGGCAGGGCACGCCGGGGGCCTTTGGTATTGATTGCCTGCGGACCATGCGGAGGATCATGGGCAATGTCAACGCAATGCCCCCCTCCACATGACCTGATCCAGCGGGGGTCAGCTGCCCCGGATCAGGGTGCCCGGCCCGGCTTCCGTAAACAGTTCCAGCAGGCAGGAATGCTGCACCCGGCCATCAAGGATGACGGCGGCCTTCGCCCCCGCGCGCACGGCCTCAAGGCAGGTTTCGACCTTGGGGATCATGCCGCCGGAAATCATGCCGCTGGCGATGCCGCGACGCGCATCTTCCGCCGTCAGTTCCGGGATCAGTTTCCCGTCTCCATCCAGCACGCCGGGCACATCCGTCAGCATGAGCAGGCGACTGGCATTGACCGCACCCGCAATCGCACCCGCGGCCGTATCGGCATTGATGTTATAGGTCTCGCCCTGCTCGCCCGCGCCGATGGGCGCGATCACCGGAATCAGCCCCGAACCGGACAGCGCATAGATCACGCGCGGGTCGATGCGGGTCGGTTCCCCCACGAAGCCAAGGTCCAGCAGGCGATCGGTCTCGACCCCGGCCTCACGCGCGCGGCGCTGGAGCCTGCGGGCGGAAATCAGGCCACCATCAAGCCCCGAAATGCCAACCGCCAGCGCACCGGCCCGGTTGATCAGGCCCGCGACCTGTTTGTTCACCTTGCCGCCCAGCACCATCTCGATCACGTCGATCATGGCGGCATCAGTCACGCGCAGGCCGTCGATGAAGGTCGATTCAATCTGCAGCCGCTTGAGCATCGCGCTGATCTGCGGCCCGCCGCCATGCACCACGACCGGGTTGACGCCAACCTGCTTGAGCAGCGCGATATCATGGCCAAACGCGGTGGACAGCGATGTATCGACCATCGCGCTGCCGCCATATTTGACGACAACCGTATCCCCCGCATAACGACGCAGGTAAGGCAGCGCCCTGGCCAGAACCTCGGCCCGTGCCTGTGCTTCCCGGTCGCCCGATTGCGTTCCTGTCATCCGAACGTTCCCTTCGCTCCTGACTGCTGAATACCCATGCCCCGCAGGGCCAACCGTGTGGCCGCCTTATACCGGATTGGCCAGCCGTGCGAGTTCCGCGCGCAGTTCCGCAATACCTGTCCCGGTCTCGCTGCTGGTTGCCAGCACATCCGGGAAAGCTGCCGCATGTGTGGCCACGATACCGGTGACTTCACGCATCTTGGCCTCCAGCACCGCAGGCCTGGGCACGTCGCATTTGGTCAGCACGACCTGGAATGTCACGGCAGCCCGATCCAGCAGTTTCATGATTTCCTGATCGGTCGCCTTGACCTCCACCCGGCTGTCCAGCAGCAGCACGACACGGCGTAGCGTCGGCCTGCCGCGCAGGTAGGAAAACATCATGCCCTGCCAGTCTTCCTTGACCGCCTTGGCGGCCTTGGCAAAACCATAGCCGGGCATGTCCACCAGTGTCAGCCGGTCGGCCAGTTCAAAGAAATTGAGCTGCTTGGTCCGTCCCGGCTCGGACGAGGCCCGCGCCAGTGCCTTTCGCCCGGTCAGGGCGTTGATCAGGCTGGACTTGCCGACATTGGATCGCCCGGCAAACGCGATTTCGGGCAGCACGGGATCAGGCAGCTGGCCAAGCTGCTGCGCACCAAACACGAAATTGAATTCACCCGCGAACAGGACGCGACCAATTTCAATGTCGCGTTCCATTTCTTCCGGTGTCGGCATGGATGAGGAAAATTCCACCATCTTGGTCCCGTCCCTATTTCTTCCCTGACGGAAGCCTGGGCTTCGTGGGTGCAGCAACAGCGGGCGTACCCCTGTTCATGCGGCGCTGGATCAGCGTCTGCTGCGCCATGGTCAGCAGGTTGTTCCAGCAATAGTAGATCACCAGTCCCGATGGCTGCCGCGCCATGAAGAACGTAAAGATGATCGGCATGAACTGGAACATCTTCTGCTGCGCCGGGTCCGCCGCCGGTGTCGGGTTCAGACGCATCTGGGCAAACATGGTCAGCCCGAACGCGATCGGCCACAGCCCAAGCTGGAGCATGGGGGAAATGACCGACGGATTCCACGGAATCAGCCCGAACAGGGTGAACAGGTTTGTCGGGTCGAAAGCAGACAGGTCATGGATCCAGCCGAAGAAAGGCGCATGCCGCATCTCGATCGTGACGTACAGATCCTTGTACAGACACCAGAACACCGGGATCTGCAGCAGCATGGGCAGGCAGCCGCTGGCCGGATTGACTTTTTCCTGCTTGTACAGCGCGATCATCTGCTGGTTCAGCGCCATCTGGTCGTCTTTATACCGTTCCCGCAGGGCTTTGATCTTGGGCTGGAGCTGCCGCATCTTGCCCATGGAATGGAACTGCTTGGTCGCCAGCGGGAAGAACAGCGCCTTGACCAGCAGGGTGAACGCCATCAGGGCCAGGCCGAAATTGCCCAGCATGGTGTTGAGCCAGTCCAGCACCGTGAAGATCGGACGGGTCAGGAACGCGAACCAGCCGAAATCGACCGCTTTCCAGAAATCGGGGATATGCAGGCTGGATTCATATTTTTCCAGCAGCGGCACTTCCTTCGCCCCGGCAAACACATGGCTTGCGGTCGTGGCATCGCCCCCGGCGGCAACCACCAGCGGCGCACGCGCGGTAAAGCCGACATCATAGATGCCCTTGTCCCCGCCCGCGGGCTGGTAGGCATAGGTGCCCGCGACATCACTGTCCTGCTGCGGGATCACGGCGGACAGCCAGTACTTGTCAGTAATCCCGGCCCATCCACCCTGACCCGTCTTGGTCCACGCGATGTTGCCCGGCGGCACCGCCCCCTTGCGCAGGGATTTGTAGGAGCTTTCATCCAGCCTGTGGTCAATGACGGAAATCGGCCCTTCATGCACAAGGTAGCCGCCCGTCTCGACCGGGGTGTAGGCACGTTCCACGCGGGAGAAAGGATACAGCGAAACCGCATCCCCGCCATGGTTGATGACCTTCTGCGTAACCGAGAACATGTAGTTCTGGTCAATCGCGATGGTGATCTGGAACACCTGCCCCTGACCGTTATCCCATGACAGGGTAACGGGCTGCGCCTGGGTCAGGGTATCATGATCGGCAGTCCAGATGGTATTGGCGTCGGGCACGCTGACATGGCCGCCGCTGACATTGGTCCAGCCGACCTCAACCAGGTTCGGCTCCGCCTGCCCGCGCGGTTCCAGCACGCGTACCAGCGGGCTGCCCGGCTCCACCGTCTCGTGATAATTCTTGAGCACAAGGTCATCAAGACGCGCGCCACGCAGGTCAAGCGAGCCATGCACGCGGTCGGCGTCAATCGCAACGCGCGGGTCGGGCTGGCCCGTATCCGCGGGTGCTGCGGCGGCCGTGGCATCCGCTGGCGCGGGGGCCGGTGCCGACGCAGGCGTGGTGGTATCAGCCTGCTGTTCGACCGTTTTATGCTGCTGTGGCAGGAAATACTCGAACCCAACCAGCACCACGGCAGACAGTGCTGTTGCCACCATAAAACGCTTGATATCCATCAGCGACCCGCCAGACTTTTCGTGTTTTTCATGGAGTCATGCATGTCACAGCCGCAGACCGTGGCGGGAACGGGATCATGACCACCCGCATTCCAGGGGTTGCAGCGCAGGATGCGCCACCCCGCCAGTACACTGCCGCGCATGGCCCCGTGACGGGCGATCGCGTCGCGTGCGTAATGACTGCATGAAGGAGTGAATCGGCAATGCGCACCCCATATGGGGCGGATCACCAGCTGATACGCGCGAATGGCCGCGCGCAGCATATGGGCAGGCAGGCTGATGGAAGACGTGCTCACGATTCTTCCTTCACTCCCGCCTTGCGCAGGGCCTTGCGGTAATCCCCCATCAGGGCATCAAACCGCCGCCCGCATGTGCCAGCCCGACCAATGACCACGATATCGACGCCTGCAAGCGCCTGTTCGCGGCCCACCAGCCGGACTACCTCACGCAGGCGCCGCCGCACCCGGTTGCGCACGACGGAATTGCCTACTTTCTTGGTAACGGTAAAACCGTACCGGGCAGCCTGCATGTCGCCGCGTTCAAGCGCCTGCAGCACCAGTCCCGGAACGGGGGCCTTGCGACCCTTGGCCGCAACCCGCAGGAACTCAGCGCGTTTCTTAAGGCGCGTGGACTTATCGGCCACTTTCAGCCGCCCCTTGTATAGAGACATTCATGGTTCCGGACACACAGGCACCCGGAACGTACAGACGTCACCTGCCTCAGGCAGAAAGACGCTTGCGGCCCTTGGTGCGACGGTTTGCGACAACCTTACGGCCACCAACGGTTTCCATACGCGAACGGAAGCCGTGGCGACGCTTGCGGACCAGCTTCGAGGGTTGATACGTGCGCTTCACAACGGCACTCCCAGATTGACAATGACAGACAGGTTACGGAATAAATTCCAACAGGCCCCGTACACTACGGAAACCCTGAGCCGCGCCTTATACTGATGCTTTCGGGCAACGTCAATGCTGCTCCCCTCCCGCACCGTAACCGGATGATTTTCATGACCAGCCCTGCACGCGACTCTGCCGATACGACCGACGATATCCTGCGGCAGCACATCCATGACATCCGTGGCCACCTGTCCCCCGCCATGCTGCGGGCGGATTCGCTGGCGCTGAGCAAGGACGAACACATCCGGCAGGCAGCACAGGACATCCTGACGGCCCTGGATGCGGCGACAAGGGAACTCAGCGCAATGCGTCAGCTTCTTGCCGCGCGCAGATCATAAGCGCACTGACCCGATCAGGACTTCTGGATCAGTTCGATCTTGTAGCCGTCGGGATCTTCGACAAAAGCGATGAAGGTGGTGCCGAATTTGACCGGCCCCGGCTCGCGCGTGACCTTGCCACCGCCTGCGCGGACCTTTTCAACCAGGGCGGTCACGTCGGGCACCCCAAGGGCGAAGTGACCGAATCCCGTGCCCACGTCATATCCATCATCCTGACCCCAGTTATAGGTCAGTTCGATTTCCGCCTGTCCCGCCGCATTATCGGCATAGCCGATGAATACAAGGGTGTATTTCCCCTCGGGCACATCCTTGCGGCGCAGTTCGCGCATGCCCAGCAACTGGTAGAAATCAAGGCTGGCTTCCAGATTGCGCACGCGCACCATTGTGTGCAGGTAGGTTCCCATCCGGCATTTCCCCTTCAGTCCATTTTTTCATCTTCGCCGCCAATTCCGATCAGGAACAGTCCGGCCTCATCCGCCATCGTAATGCAGGCGGCGGGATCGGTCATCAGGGTAGCCCCTGCCTCGATCGCGATTCCACGCAGGCCTGCAGCCACGGCACCTGCAACCGTTCGCGGGCCAATCGTTGGCAGGTCGGCACGCCGCTCCTGCCCCGGCTTGGCCATCTTGACCAGAACACCGGCAGGACGGTCGGGTTGCCGCAGGCCACCCACGCGTTCCAGCATGCAGTCGGTGCCTTCCAGCGCCTCGACCGCCAGCACCAGACCGCCCTGGACCACACATCCCTGCCCGATATCCAGCCTGCCCAGTTCCCGCACCACGCGACGGCCCTGCATGATATCGGCCCGTGCCGCCGTATCGGGGCTGATCGTACCCATCACGCCCCGGCGTGCGACCGACCCGGACAGATATTCATGCGCGCCGCGGATGGTGAAACCTTCTTCCCCCAGCACGCGCACGATTGCCCCAAGCAGTCCATCATCACCCGCGAACAGCGCCTTGCCAATACGCGCCAGAATCCGGGCACCCGTCGCATCAGGACGCAGGTTGATAAGGGAAGGCCGCCTTACAGGGCCAATCAGCACAAGGTCATGACAGTGATGTTCATGTAATGCGGACAGGATTTCACCCGCCGCCGCAAGACGGATCATGCGGTGGGGCCAGTGCCCGATCACCGCGGGTTCAGCAAAACCCTGGAAACCGACAATGAAAACCTGGCCACCCGCCCGCTCTACCGCCCGCGCCACCTGACCGGGCAACGGGCCACCACCGGCAAGGATACCAACGCATGCCCCCTGCCGGTCGACTGCCAGTTCAGGCGCCATCGCTCTCGATCATGTCCCCGCCCTGTACCCTGACAAGGCCGCGATGGCTGGGGGCTGCAATAAAATCAAGGATTTCAACAACACGCGCGTCATCAGCATAAGTCTGGCGCACATGCTCCAGCCGGTCCTGGAAAACCGCGCCAGTGGCGTGGGCCGCCTTGGGATACAGGGCACGGAAGGCCTGGCGCATGCGCCGGACCTCATCAGGCTGGACACCATTGCGCCTCAGCCAGATCCAGTGCAGTCCCACCAGCCGCGCGCGGTTACCCAGCACGCTGCCATACGGAATGACATCCGCTTCCACCCCACACACGCCACCGACCAGTGCGGCATGGCCGATGCGTACGAACTGGTGCAGGGCGGCCGCCCCCATGATGCGGGCATCATCCCCGATCACCACATGGCCACCCATGACCACATTATTGACGATAATGACGCCACGCCCCAGCGTACAGTCATGCGCCACATGGGAATTGGCCATGATCAGGCAGTCCGGCCCGATGCGGGTCACACCCGTACCGGTGGCCGTGCCACGGTGAATGGTCACGTTTTCACGAATGATGGTGCGGGCACCAATCATGCACGATGTCGGCTCGCCCCTGTATTTCAGGTCCTGCGGCGCCATGCCCACAGATGTGAAGGGATAACACACCACCCCTTCGCCCAGGGTCGTGCGACCATCAACCACCACATGTGAAATCAGTTCGGCATTATCCCTGATTTCGACATCCGGTCCGATCGAGCACCATGGCCCGATGCGTACGCCATCACCAATACGCGCACGGCTGGAAACAATGGACGATGGATGGATTTCAGGCGCTTTTCCACGCCGTTCATCCATGTCGGTACCGTTAGATGAACTTCCTGCCAGAATAGCCTCCATCCCCGCAAGTAACTATGGCCCAAAGACCCGGAAGCGGACACCGGGCCGCCCGCTGGACGGACCCGCGCCACCACCCGTTTCCCGCGGTATTACCCCATGATCATGGCGCTGAATGTTGCTTCGGCAACAGATACGCCATCAACCCGCGCCACACCCTTGAATTTCCAGACATTCGCGCGGCTACGTTCTTTTTCGACATGGATGCGCAACTGGTCACCCGGCCCGACGGGACGGCGGAATTTCGCGCCATCAATCGTCATGAAATAGACCAGCTTGCCTTCGAATGCCGAACCAAGCGTCATGACCACCAGCGTTGCCGCTGTCTGGGCCATGGCTTCGATGATCAGGACACCGGGCATGACGGGACGTGCCGGGAAATGCCCCTGAAAATGCGGTTCGTTGACCGTGACATTCTTGATGCCAACCGCCGACTGCCCCAGCACGATATCAACCATGCGATCAATCAGCAGGAACGGATAGCGATGGGGAATCGCTTCCATGATCCGCATGATATCAATTGATTCCAGCGTCGCGGGTGTTCCGTCCGCTGGGAGTGCCTCTACTTCTTTATCCACGTCGTCCAACCACTTGTTCGGCCTGAAAGCCCCCGCGCCAGACGGAACAGTGGCTTCGGGCCGGTTGAATATGCAATGATATCAGGCAATCAGGCATTGTCTGCCTTTTCACTGCCTCCATCCTGCGTCGTTTTCCTGGCCATCCGACGCAGAAAGGCGACATTCCGGAAAAATTCCCGAAAAGGCATAGCCGGACTGCCGATTACATCGGCTCCGGCTTCCACATCGGACATGACACCACACTGCGCGCCGATCCGGGCCTTGGTGCCGATCTTGATATGCCCGATCAGGCCGGCCTGCGCCGCAACCGTCACGAAATCACCAAGTTCGGTCGAACCGGAAATGCCAGCCTGGGAAACCACGATACAGCAGCGTCCCAGCCGCGCATTATGGCCAATCTGCACCAGATTGTCGAGGCGTGAGCCAGCCCCGATCACCGTATCACGGATGGACCCGCGATCCACGGTGGAATTGGCCCCGATCTCTACCCCGTCTTCCAGGATCACGCGGCCAAGCTGTGGCACGCTTTCAAAACCTTCGGACGTTACGGCAAAGCCAAATCCGTCCTGTCCGATACGCGCGCCCGGCAGCAGCGTGACACGTTCACCCAGCAGGGCATGGGAAATGGCGACATGCGCGCCAATGCGGCAGCGCGCCCCGATTTCCACCCCGCCCCCGATGCTGACATGGGTACCGATATCGGTACCCGCACCAATGCGCACCCCATCACCCACCACCGTAAACGCACCAATCGCGGCCGTGGGATCAATTTCACACCCTGTCCCGATCACGGCGGAAGGGTGAATGCCCGGCCGGACCGGCGGCGGCGGATAGAACAGGGACGCAATGCGTGCCCATGTCTGATACGGCGCCTTTGACACCAGAACCGCGGCATGGGGAGGCACTTTGTCCGCGAATGCCGGGGCCACGATCACTGCACCGGCTTCAGTTCCTTCCAGCAGCGGAAGGTAGCGCCGGTTGTCCAGAAAGCTGACCTGCCCCCGCGTTGCAGACTGCAGTGGCGCTATGCCGCTGAACTGGGTGCAGGCCTGCGCACTGTCAGCAGCCTTGCGCAGTTCAGCCCCGCTGCACTGCGCAAGCTGTTCCAGCCCGAACGGTCCCTGCGTTACGAAAAACCGTGGATCGCCCGGTACGTTATCCGGCGTCACTGTCATGCAACCGACCTTAATGCTTGGCCGGTGCGGCGGCAGGGGCGGCCTGACGGTCGGCATCCGCCGTGGTCGGCATGGTACCGGACTTGGCCAGAACCTCGGGGTCCACATCGGCTGCGGGGATGAATACGGTCGGCAGCACCCCGTTCAGCTGCGTCGCCACCTGCTGCGTGATATCCAGGCTTTCCTGGCTCAGGGCCACCTGCTCGCGATGCAGCACAAGGTTCATGCCACGGCTGGCGGCAACCTGCCGTATGATCTGGACCAGCTCACGTTCGATCTGCCCCAGCGCGACCTGCGCGGCTTCCTGGATCACGCGGTTGCGGTTGCGGAAGTTTTTCTGGGCCGCCAGCACGCGTTCCTGCAGCTTGCGCTCGCTGCCCTGGATCTGGTCGGATGACATCGTCTTGGCCTGACCCTGCAGCTTCTGCTGTTCGTCACGCCAGCCGGCCTGCTCCTTCTGGGCATCGCGGGCCAGGTCGTCACGGCGCGCACCCAGCACACGTTCGGCCTGCTGCGCGGCAGATGACATGCGCATGACATCAGGCACGCTGATGACACCGATGACAGGGGCCGGGGGCGGTGCGCTCTTGGGCACGTCCGGTGCCTTGGGCACGGGCGGCTGCGGCAGGATGGGCGGCGTCTGTGACTGTGCTTCCTCACTGTCCGACTGGGGGGCGGGCAGCTGGACGGGGGCAGGTGCCTCATGCTGGGCCGGATGGGCGGCGGGCTGCGCCGCCTTGGGCACGAACCAGCCGGAGTTCCCGCCGGAACCCTGCGCGTGCGCGCCTGATACGGCCTGATATCCCCACCCGAGCAGAGCGGTTGCGGCAAGCAGACGGATGCCGGATTTACGCAACATTATCACCTCAGAATTGTTGGCCGAAGCCGAAGCGGAGCAACTGGGTCCTGTCGTTCGTTCCCTTGTGCAGGGGAACGCCCAGATCGATATTCACAAGCCCGAACGGACTCTTCCACGCGATACCCACGCCGGTCGAGACCACAGGTGTCAGTGTATCATCATACACCGGGGTATATTTCGGCCAGTCCTTCATGGATGTATAGCGCCTGCGCACGCGCAACCCGTCCAGTCCACCCATATCCACAAAGTACCGTCCCTTGATCCCCATGGCGGATGCGAACGGAATGGGGAAGTCCACCTGCGCTGACGCCGTGTACATGAACCGGCCGCCCAGGAAGTCCTGCTGCGAATGCATCGGGTTACCGTCACGCGCGGGGATGGCGTAGCTTCGCGGCCCGACACCACCATCCATGAAGCCACGCAGCGAGTTACCACCAAGATAGAAGTTATCGATGATGTCGCTGCGACCACCACCCCAGTTCATGATGTCGCCCGCACCGGCACGGAAGCTGACCGTCCAGTCGTGGTTGCCCATGATGCTGTCAAGCGGGATGTAGTAGGCGGCATCCACCTTGCCACGCAGATAGCGTTCGTTACCGCCAATACCGGCGAAGTCACCACCCACACGTATGACGAAACCTTTATGCGGCTGCTGCCTGCGGTCACGTGTATCGTATGTCAGTGTGGTGCTGAGCTGTGACAGAAGCGACCAGCCATTCTGGTCCTGCACGTAATACGATGAATCAGACCACGTGTCCCCGATATCACGATCGGTCAGCGTATAGCTCCACGACTGCGACAGGTGGTTGTTATAGGAGTAACCCATACGCAGCGTCATGCCGATACGCGCTTCGGAATAGCTCTGGTACGTCATGTAGCGGTTCTGGATACCGAACAGGTCGATGCCCGCCACAAGGTTGCGGTTGAGAAAATACGGGTCCGTCAGCGAAATGTCTGCCTGGTCTTCATAATACGCGGCAGTACCCGTGAAGCCCGCGTCAATGCCGGTACCCAGCAGGTTATGCTGCTTCAGCCCGAGGTTGCCCAGCACGCCGGCATCGGTCGAGTAACCGCCACCCAACGAGAATTCACCCGTCGGCTTTTCCACCACGTCGGCCGAAATGTTGACCTTGTCCGGCGCTGAACCCGGCGTCTGGTCGATCGAGACGGTCTTGAAGAATCCCAGGTCTTCCAGGATCAGCTTGGAATACTTGCGGTCCAGCGGGGTGTACGGGTCGCCTTCGGCCATGGGCAGCTGCCGCCGGATGACCTTGTCCTCGGTAATGGTGTTGCCGTTGATGTCGATACGCTCGACATACATCCGCGGGCCTTCGCTTATGTCAAACAGAAGGTTGACGGTGCGCTTTTCCGGGTTGCGGGCAATTTCAGGATGGACCATGGCGAAGGGATAACCCTTGCCCTGCAGCATTTCCTGCATATCCGTCGCGTTATGCTGGATGGCGCTGCCATCATACCACTGCCCGTGGAACAGCGAGATGTACTTGCGCATGGACTCAGCACTGACATGGCGCAGGGAGGACCGCACATCCATTTTGTTCAGGCGATAACGCGGGCCTTCTTCCATCGTATAGGTGATGTAGAAGCTCTTGCGGTCAGCTGACAGTTCACCCGTGGCATTCTTGATCTGGAAATCAACAAAGCCATTTTTCAGGTAAAAACGATGCAGCAGTTCAGCATCGTATTTGATGCGCTCGGGATTATACTGGTCGCTGGATGCAAAGAAACGGTACCACGCCGTCTCCTTGGAGGATACGACACCCGCCAGGGCCGCGCTGCTGAACGCGTGGTTCCCCACGAAGGTCACCTTCTTGATAAGCGTTTTCTGCGCTTCGTTGATGTGGAAGATCACATCAACGCGGTTATGCGCAAGGCGGATGATCTGCGGCGTGACAGTAGCTGCGTAACGCGCCTTTTCTGCATACACCCCCAGAATTTTCGTGCGGTCGGCAGCAATCCCCTGCGGGGAATAGACCGCGCGCGGCCGCAGCGAGATGACCTTTGTCAGGTCCTCGTCCTTGGCGGAATGGTTGCCTTCAAACACGATACGGTTGACGATCGGGTTTTCGACCACATGCACTTCAAGCACGTTGCCCACGCGCTTGAGCGTTACATCATGGAACAGGCCGGTGGCGTACAGGGTCTTGAGCGAACGGTCGAGCAGATCCTGATTGAAGCGGTCGCCGGGCTGGACAACCATGTATGACAGGATGGTGCTGGTCTCGATGCGGCTGTTACCCTTGATATCCACCGCTTCGATCGGATCTTCAAGCGGAGGGGGCTTGATCGCCTCCACCTCGGGTGCCTGCTGCTGTTCCGCGCCATCCACTGGCGCCATATCCCCGCCGAATGGCGTGTTCTGTGCTGCTTCTTCCTGTGCATACGCACCGGCCGTCCAGAACAGCGGCATAACGCAGGCAGACGCAAGCAGCGCTGAACGTTTACTCGACAAAATCGCTATTCCTCACCACTCGGCATGCGGATCAGCCATGCATTAAGACCGGATGGAGGGCCGGCTCCCTTCCTGTCATGTATCAGTCTTCGTGGCGGACCTATCCGATATACGCCACACTGTGCAAGCACTTGTCTCACCTGCTGCACCTTAGCCCTGTCCCGCGCGCGACGCGAGCCATTGGAACAGGCCGAAATGTGACAGATCGTTAAAGGTTGAAAACAGAAATAATCCGGCGATCAGCGCAAAGCCGGCCTGAAAGCTGATCTCCTGCACCCGGCGGGACACCGGCCGCCCCAGAATAGCCTCAAATATATAAAATACCAGCCGCCCACCATCAAGAATCGGCACGGGGAACAGGTTGATCAGCCCGAGGTTGATCGACAGCAGCGCCATGAACGACACCAGGCTGGGCAGGCCATACTGCGCCACCTGTCCCGACATCTGGGCAATGCGCAGTGGACCGCCAAGATCTTTGGTGCTGTGCTGCCCCGTAATCATCTGCCACAGCCCATCCAGCGTCTGGACCGACACGTTCCATGTTTCCTTTATGGCGGAAACAAAGGCCCGCGGCAGGGATTGCGGCTTGCCGACCTCGGCTGCAAAAGACACGCCAATCTGGCCATGACGGCTGCCCCCGTCCCCCACGGTGCCGATATGGACCGGCAGCGTCTGTTCCGCATCATTTCGGCGGACCGTAAGCGTGGTCCGGGCATCCGCCTGCCCGCTGACAAAGGACTGCAGATCGGCCACGTCATGTACACTGTGGTCACCCACACGCACGATCACGTCGCCCTTTTCCACCCCGGCATCGGCGGCGGCACCGCCAGGCACGACCTGGGCCACCTGATTAAGGATATGCGGCTGTCCCGACATGGCGAACAGGCCGGTAAACAGCACGATGGCCAGCAGGAAATTGAATACCGGCCCGGCCATGATCACGATGGCCCGGGACAGGACCGGTTTGTCATGGAACGTCCGTCCGGGCTGCCACGCTGCTTTCTGCTCCTCGGTCGCGTCTTCCGGCCCTTCGAATCCATGCGGGCGGACATATCCACCCAGCGGCACGGGGCACAGACGCCATTCCGTGCCCACGCTGTCATGCCAGCGCAGGAGCGGACGGCCGAAACCGATCGAAAAAACCTCGACATGCACGCCACGCCAGCGCGCGGCAAGGTAGTGACCAAGTTCGTGAATGAAAACCAGCACCCCCAACACAAGGGAGAAAGCCAGAACGGTCCGGATCAGATCATGCATGAATGCTACGCTATCTCCCGATGGCCAGAAAGACCATCCAGAATCATGTCAGGCCGCGCGGGCAACCGTACGCTGGCGGGCAACACGGCGGGATTCGTTATCCCAGTGCAGCACTTCCTCCAGCGTATCCGCACGCTGTGGCCCGATGGATTGCATCACATCCTCGACGATCCGTGCAATATCAAGAAAGCCGATTTCGCGTTTCAGGAACGCTTCGACCGCAATTTCATTCGCCCCCGACAGGATGGCGGGCATCGCACCGCCCACCCGCAGGGATTCGCGCGCAAGCCGCAGCGCGGGGAAACGGACCTCATCCGGGGCCTCGAAATCAAGGCGCGCCAGCGTGGCCAGGTCCAGCCGCGGTGAATTGGTGGCCATGCGCGCAGGCCACGCCAGCGTATGGGCGATGGGAATGCGCATATCGGCAGAACCAAGCTGGGCCACGATGGAGCCATCGGTATACTGAACCATGCCATGCACCACGGATTGCGGATGCACGACAACACCCAGCTTGTCCTCGGTCACGTTGAACAGGCGCGCGGCCTCGATCAGTTCCAGCCCCTTGTTGAACATGGTGGCGGAATCGATGGTGATCTTCGCCCCCATGGTCCATGTGGGATGCTTCAGCGCGGCCTCCAGCGGGGCCTTTTCCATTTCCTCAAGGCTCGCCCTGCGGAACGGGCCACCCGAGGCGGTCAGGATGATCTGTTCAACCTCATCGGCCTGCTTGTCGGCCATGGACTGGAATACGGCGTTATGTTCGGAATCGACCGGCAGCAGGGTCGCCCCCGCATCCGCCACGGCCCGGAGCATGACATCACCGGCGCAGACCAGCGCTTCCTTGTTGGCGAGAGCTACGGACCCGCCGTTACGCACGGCGGCCAGCGTGGGTTCCAGGCCCGTGGCGCCGGTAATCGCCGCCATGGTCCAGTCCACCGGCAGGCCTGCGGCCTCGATCACGGCGGCACGGCCGCCCGCGGTCTCGACCCCGCTACCCGCCAGCAGGCGTTCCAGTTCCGGCAGCAGGCTTTCATCAGCGATCACCGCACGCTGCGCATTCAGTGCCCGGGCCTGTTCCGCCAGCTTCGTGACATTACGCCCGCCCACCAGGGCGCCGGTACGGAACTGGTCAGGTGCCTGCAGCAGCAGGTCCACCGTGGAACAGCCAATGCTGCCCGTGCTGCCCAGAACGGAAACTGTCTTCATTGTAACGTCATTCCCCAAAACTGTTCATGGCCGCAGCCATCGGCTCAGTGCAGACCCACATACCAGAAAGCAATGCCCCCCGCCGCACCCAGCGACAGCAGCGCTGCCATGGGGGCCGCAACCAGCAGGCCATCAAAACGGTCCAGCAGCCCCCCGTGCCCGGGCAGGATGGCGCCCGAATCCTTGACCCCACGCGCGCGCTTTAGCGCGCTTTCCGCGAGATCCCCGACCTGCGCCGCCATGGCCACAAGGGCGCCGAACACGGCCCCGCGCCACACAGCGCCCGGCAACGCCCCGGGCAGCAGACCTGCTATCAGCATACCCCCAAGCACGGCACACCCCAGACCACCGATGGAACCTGACCATGTCTTGGCCGGTGAAATACGCGGCGCAAGCTTCGGACCGCCAAGCAGCCGCCCGGTCATGTAGGCACCGGTGTCACTCAGCGCCACGCAGGCGACAAGGAACAGGACAACCCCCGCCCCCGGTTCACTCATGTAACGCAGCCACAGCAGTGACAGCCCGGCACAGCCAATGGCCACCTGCCCCGCCCACAGGGCCGACCCCAGCACGATCGCCGCCGCCATGACCAGCAGCGCCCCGCCCCAGTGCCCCGCCAGCGCCGCAATCCCCATACAGGCCGCCCACGCCATGCAAAGCTGCCCACGCCGTGTTTCCAGCCCGAAGCCGAACATGCGCGCCCATTCCATCGCCATGCCCGCCATGGCCAGCACGATCAGCGCGCCGTAAAGCAGGCCGCCATACCACACGCACAGCGCGACACACGGCACCAGCACGGCCGCCGACAGGACACGCGCGCGCAGATCCTTCCAGTTGCCTGATTTTCCTGCCGCGCCAGCAGGGGCCGTCCTGCCCATGATTTCAGGCTGGTCTTGCACCGAATCGCCTTTCACGCCGTGAATAGATATCCAGCACGGTATCGAAATGCGTCGCGTCAAAATCCGGCCAGGGAATATCAAGGAAAACCAGTTCGGCATAAGCCGACTGCCATAAAAGGAAATTGGACAGGCGGCATTCCCCGCTTGTCCGTACCACCAGGTCGGGATCCGGCATGCCCGCCGTCAGCAGGGCACTGGCGAAAACGGTCTCATCAATCTGGTCAGGGCGCAGTTCACCCCGCGCAACGGCCTGTACCATGCGCGTTGCCGCCTGCACGATATCCGCCCGCCCGCCATAGGACAGCGCCAGCACCAGCACCAGCCGGGTATTGCCACGCGTCACATCTTCGGCGCGACGGGCTTCTTCCTGAATATCGCGGGGGAAACGTGCAAGATCACCAATGATCCGCAGCCGCACCCCTTCGCGCGACAGTTCGGCCACCTTGTGCCGCAGATAGTAGCGCAGCAGGCTGGTCAGGTCCGCAACCTCCCCCGGTGCGCGCCGCCAGTTTTCAGATGAGAATGCATACAGCGTCAGCCATCGCACCCCCCGTGCCGTAGCGGCGCGAACGGTCCGCTGCACGGCTTCCGCCCCCGCGCGATGTCCCGCCAGCAGCGGAAGGCCACGCATACTGGCCCAGCGGCCATTGCCATCCATGATGATGGCAACATGTTCCGGCAGGCACATATGGGCTGTGGCTGGATGATCTGACCCGGACAAGACCTGATCGCCCTCCTCAGTCACGCACACTATGGAGCACAGGGGTTACGGCATTCACGGATTGATCAGACCTGCTTGATCTCGCGTTCTTTTTCAACCAGCAGGTCATCAATGCGCTTGACGTACTGGTCGGTCAGCTTCTGGATCGCGTCCGACCATGTCTTGACATCGTCTTCGCTGATCTCGCTGCTCTTTTCCAGCTTCTTGGTCTGGTCCATACCGTCACGGCGCACGCCACGTACGGCGATCTTGCCGTTTTCCGCATACTTGCCCGCAGCCCGGGCCAGTTCGTTACGGCGTTCTGCCGTCAGCTGGGGAATGGGCACGCGCACGGTCTGCCCATCGGCCGCCGGGTTCAGGCCAAGTCCCGCATCACGGATGCCGCGTTCAACAGCACCCACCAGGGTCCGGTCCCATACCTGCACCGTCAGCATGCGCGCTTCCGGCACGGCGATGGAGCCAACCTGCGTCAGCGGCACTTCGCCGCCATAGGCTTCCACGCGCACGGGTTCCAGCAGCGCCGGATTGGCACGGCCTGAACGCAGGCCCGCGAAATCACGACGCAGGCTTTCAATGGCGCCGTCCATACGGCGGGTCAGATCCGCCAGCAAGGTTTTCTGATCGACAGACACTGTGGCCCTCCTTTTTTGATTCTTGATCCACCAGGCATGGCTGCACCCGCGAACGGGCGACAGGGACAGCCCGGTTTCAGTCAGCCGCCACGATGGTGGTGAAACGCCCCTCGCCACGCATGACGCGGCTGAAGGGATCCTTCCCATGGATATTGAATACCACGATAGGCAGCCGGTTTTCACGCGCAAGGCTGATCGCCGCCGCATCCATGACGTTCAGGTCATTGGCCAGCACGTCACGGTATGTCAGCGTGTCATAACGCTTCGCATCGGGCACCTTGCGCGGATCGGCGGAATAGACGCCATCAACCTGCGTGCCCTTGAACAGGGCGTTGCATTCCATTTCCGCCGCACGCAGCGCAGCCCCCGTATCGGTGGTGAAGAACGGGTTGCCGGTGCCCGCCGCGAAGATCACGACGCGCCCCTTTTCCATATGCCGCACGGCGCGGCGTCGGATATAGGGTTCAGCGATGGAAGACATGTGGATGGCGGTCATGACCCGCGTCGGCACGCCATGGCGTTCAAGCGAATTCTGCATGAGCAGGGCATTGATGACGGTCGCCAGCATACCGGCGTAATCGCCCTGTGCGCGGTCCATGCCGCGGGCTGCCGCCGCCACGCCACGGAAAATGTTGCCGCCGCCAATGACCAGGCAGACTTCGACCCCCGTCCGGGCCACGGCTGCAACGTCCGCCGCGATGGCGTCAACGGTCGCGGGATCGACCCCGTATGATCCACTGCCCATCAGGGCTTCCCCTGATACCTTCAGCAGGACACGCTTGTAGGAGGGAACGGGGAGTGTGTCGGACTGGGTCATTGGTCCTCGGCGCAGGTCAGGCAGACAGGGCTAGGGACGGGCAGGCCGCCCGGCCATGCCCTGTCATATAGAGGGATGCCCCCCCCCACAAGCCGATGTACCCCTCTTTTGAGGATTCAGGACGCATCATCCAGGCCGATCGCACGCAGGCGGGCGCGCTCCTCATCCCATCCCGCGCGTTCCTTCACATTCAGGAAAAGATGGCATTTACGCCCCAGCAGCCGCGTCAGTTCATGGCGCGCCTTTTCGCCAATCGCGCGAATCCGGCTGCCGCGTTCGCCAATCAGGATGGCCTTGTGCGAAGCCCGCGCCACATAGATCGTGACATCAATGCGCACCGACCCGTCAGGCCGTTCGGCAAAGCCTTCGGTTTCGGCTGTGGCGGCATAGGGCACTTCCTCATGCGTCTGCAGGAAGATCTGTTCGCGCACCAGTTCGGCTGCAAGCAGGCGGTCCGGCAGGTCGGTCAGGTCATCTTCCGGATACAGGCACGGCCCCACCGGCAGGTCGGCGGCCAGACGGTCCAGCAGGTCATCCACCCCTTCGCCCGAACGCGCGCTGACCATGAACACGTGTTCGACCGGCAGGATGGCGGACAGTTCCGCCGTCAGCGGCAGCAGGGCATCACGCTTCACCAGGTCGGTCTTGTTCAGCACCAGCCACAGCCTGCGCTTCTGCTGTGCAAGCCTGGTCGCAATCGCCCGCAGCGCATCCGTCATGCCCGCGCGCGCATCCACGATCAGCAGCGTGATGTCGGCATCTTCCGATCCCGTCCACGCGGCAGCAACCATGGCGCGGTCCAGCTTGCGCCGCGGCTGGAAGATACCCGGCGTATCCACCAGCAGGATCTGGGCATGGTCACGCATGAGGATGCCCAGCACCCTGAACCGCGTCGTCTGCGCCTTGGGGCTGACGATGGAAAGCTTGGTGCCCGCCATGCGGTTGAGCAGCGTGGACTTGCCCGCGTTGGGCGCGCCCACAATGGCCACGAAGCCACAGCGTGTCGTGTTGTCCTGATCGTGCCCGGTCATTGTCCCTGCCCCTTGCGGTCGGTGGAAGAAGTGGCCTGTCCGCCCGCGCCAAGCTGGCGCAGCAGGTCCGATGCGGCATCGCTTTCGGCCGCGCGCTTGCTGCCCGCGATCCCCTGCCCGGTTTTTCCCTGCGCGTCCACCGCAATGACGAAACGCGGCGCATGCGATGGCCCGTCGGCGGACACCACGCGGTACTGCGGCAGCGGCAGCCCCCGCCCCAGCACCCATTCCTGCAATGCGGTCTTGGGGTCCTTGGGCGGACGTGCCTGGGCCACGATGGATTCATTCCACATCCGCCGCACGAAAGCGCGGGCAGGATCCAGCCCGCCATCCAGGTACATGGCCCCCAGTATGGCCTCGACCGCATCGGCCAGCACGTTGGCCATCTGGCGTACGCCCGCGCGAGCTTCGTGCTCGGCCACGTCCAGCGCCGACTGCAGGCCCATGACGTGGGCCACCTGCGCCAGCACGGTGCGGGAGACGAGATGCGCATGACGGGGACCAAGCGCACCCTCCTGCTCATCGGGGAAGCGTTCGAGCAGCCATTCGGCCATCAGCAGGCCAAGCACCCGGTCGCCTATGAACTCCAGCCGTTCATTGGACCCGGCCCCGCGCCTTGCCACGTTCTGGCGTGCGCGGCGGCCCCCATTGCGCTCATGCGCTGCGGAACGATGGGTCAGCGCGCGCAAAAGCAGGTCGCCCCGCGTGAAATGATACCCCAGACACGCCTCCAGCCGGGTAATTTCCGCCGCAGGCACGCGTTCGGCCGTCATGGTCAGTGGATCCCCATGAACAGGCGGTTCCAGCGGATCTCGACCGGCCAGTACCAGACCTGCCAGAACGGATGGGCGTTATCGACAGACATGAAGATCCATTTGGCCTGTCCCACCAGGTTTTCCATCGGAACGAAGCCAAGGTCCTGCGGTTCATCGCCCATGAAGCGACTGTCGGCACTGTCATCACGATTGTCGCCCATGGCGAAGAAATAGCCCGGCGGCACGACGTATTCCGGGGTATCGTTCTTCCCCCCTTCATCCGTCAGTTTCAGGATGTCGTGGGCAACCGGGCCATGGCCACCACTACCGGGCAGGATTTCACGGTAACGCTCGCCATCCATATGGGTACGGTGTTCGTCTATCGCGGTGTATTCGCCTTCCGGCTCACGCGGGACCTGCTGCCCGTTCAGGAACAGCTTCCCTTCGCGCATCTGCACCGTGTCACCTGGCAGGCCGACGATCCGCTTGATGTAATCGATGGACGTGTCCTTGGTAAAACGGAACACCGCCACATCGCCACGATGCGGGGCGCTGCTGAAGATCCGCCCCTCGAACAGGTTGGGGGAACCGGGCAGCGCATAGCGCGAATAGCCATAGCTGTATTTGGCCACCCACACGTAATCCCCCACCTGCAGTGTCGGGATCATGGAACCGGACGGGATGTTGAATGGTTCGAACAGTACCGTGCGCACGCTGATGGCCAGAATACCGGCAATCACGACGGTACGCACAAGGTCCAGCAGGCCACCGTCCCGACGCGCCGCGTCTGGTCCCGATGGGGAGGAAATCGTCTTGTTATCGTCCATTGGCATAATTATTCTTCAATCCGGATCTGGCATCGACCGGACAGGCAACGCCGGACGAATAACGTGCGGATCAAGCCCACGCACCCCTCCCCTGTCAAGCATTGCCCATACGGGCACGACAGGTGATCAGGGTCCGCTGGCCTTTTCCGCCATGATCATGACCTGTGCGAAGGCATAGGGATGTTCATCGGTCATGGTCAGGAAAACCCGCGCCACATACCCATCAGGCACCAGCACGTCCAGACGCGCCAGCGCCCCGCCCGTCAGCCGCATGACCGGCTGGCCGGTCGGCAGGTTTTCAACCCCCATGTCACGATGGAACACACCTTGTGCGAAACCGGTGCCCAGCGCCTTGGCGCAGGCTTCCTTCGCCGCCCACCGCTTGGCGTAGGTTCCCAGCCGCGCCGTTCCCTGCCTGCGACCGGCCGCGGCGCGTTCGGTTACGGTAAAGACCCGCTGCTCGAACCGCGCGCCATGCTGCGCAAGGACGGTTTCGATCCGCCTTGCGTCACACAGGTCCGACCCGATACCGATCAGCATGACCTACCCCCTGGCCCGTTCAACCTGCACCACACCACGCGCCGCGCGCAGCGCCACCATGATGGCGGTCAGGTGGCGGAGATCCCGGACCTCGATATCGGCAAGGATTTCCATGAATTCAAGCTGGCGGTTGACGATACGCAGGTTGACCAGCACGCCTTCATGCTTGGCGGCGATATTGGTCAGCGTCGCCAGCATGGCCGGTTCATTGGCCGTCACCACGCTCAGCCGCCCGGTGTAATGCCCGGTGGCGTTGCGCGCGATCAGGTCGTAATCCCAGTCAAGGTCCATGAACCGTTCAGGAGTCGCGGCAAAGGTTTCCAGCGTCTGGCATCCCAGCGTGTGGACCGTAATCCCCTTGCCGGTGGACACGATACCCACGATCCGGTCACCGGGCAGCGGATGGCAGCACCCGGCGAAATGCACCGCCATGCCAGCGCCCACCCCCGCCAGCGCCATGCCCGCCGCAGGCTTGCGCCGCCCCGCGGCCCCACCGGGCGCGCCCGTGGGCGCGCGCATGGACAGCCCCGGCACCATGCGCGGCGCACGCGGCGCACGCCGCAGTTCGGGATAGGCAAGCTGCACGACCTCACGCGCGGACTGGTTGCCATTGCCCACCGCCACATACAGGTCGGGCACCGATTGCAGGCGCAGGTCCCTGAGCAGGCTGTCCAGCACCTTTTCCGATCCATCCACGCCTTCCTGCCGGAAGGCCTTGGCCAGCGCCACACGGCCACTTTCCAGATGGGCCTCGCGCTGCTGCAGCGCCACATGGCGGCGAATACGCGCGCGTGCCTTGCCCGTGACGACAAAGCGTTCCCATGACGGCGAGGGCGTGCCCCCGCGCGCGGTCATGATCTCGACCTGATCCCCATTCTGCAATTCATGGCGCAACGGCATGAGACGGCCATTGATGCGCGCGCCAACGCAGCTGTCGCCCACCTGGCTGTGCACGGCATAGGCGAAATCGACCGGCGTCGCCCCACGTGGCAGCGAAATCAGCTGCCCCTTGGGCGTAAAGCAGAAAACCTGATCCTGATAGAGTTCAAGCTTGGTGTTCTCAAGAAACTCATCGGGAGCTGCCGAGTCCTCAAGGATATCGAGCAGGTCCTGCACCCAGCGCAGGCCGGAGACGACGCCCTTCGTCTCCTTGCCCGTCGCGGCATCGGGCAGTTGTTTGTACAGCCAGTGCGACGCAACACCGTTTTCGGCGACGTCGTGCATTTCCGGCGTGCGGATCTGGACCTCGATCTTCTGGTTGCGCGGATGGCGCAGGGTCACACCGGTATGCAGGCTCTGGTAACCGTTGGCCTTGGGGGTGGAGATATAGTCCTTGAACCGCCCGGCAATGACCGGATAGGCCGCATGCACCGCGCCAAGGGCCACGTAACAGGCTTCCCGCGTCGGCACCATGATACGGAATGCCATGATGTCGGACAGCTGTTCAAACGCGACATTGCGCCGCTGCATCTTTTCCCAGATGGAATAGGGCGTCTTTTCACGCCCCGTCACTTCCACGCCCTCAAGTCCGGCCTGCGCGCACAGGGCCTGAAGTTCGCGACGGATTTCCTCGATTACATCAGCACCCTGCCCGCGCAGGTAATTCAGGCGCGCGCGGATGGTCGCCATCGCCTCCGGCTCAAGCGCCGCGAACGACAGGTTCTGCAGTTCCACCTTCACCTTGTCCATGCCGATACGGCCGGCAAGGGGGGCGTAGATTTCCATGGTCTCGCGCGCGATGCGCTGGCGTCGGTCCAGACGCTGGACATAATGCAGCGTGCGCATGTTGTGCAGGCGATCGGCCAGCTTGACCAGCAGCACGCGGATGTCGCGCGACATGGCCAGCACCAGCTTGCGGAAGTTTTCCGCCTGCTTGGTACGGTCCGACTGCAGTTCCAGCCGTGTCAGCTTGGTGACGCCATCCACCAGTTCGGCAACGGTGTTGCCGAATTCGCTGCGCAACTGCTGCTGGGTGACACCCGTATCCTCGATCGTATCATGCAGCAGCGCCGTGATGATCGAGGCGGTATCAAGGTGAAAGCCCGCCAGTATGTTGGCGACAGCCAGCGGATGGGTAATGTAGGGATCACCGTTGTCGCGCGCCTGCCCTGCATGGGCGGCCAGCGCCACATCAAATGCGCGGCGGATCAGGTCCGTATCGGCGCCGGGATCATACGCCAGAACGCGACGGATCAGGCCGTCGCATGAAACCACGCGTTCCCCTTCCCCCCGCGTGGCGGGAAGGGCGGCAGCGCCTGCCGTCACTCCGCCCGTGACAGGCACGGGCATGGAGGAAGATGTCGTTTCCGATCTGACCGGGTCAGTCACCTTCCACCCCTTCGTCAGATGTTACCGACCCCGTCCACTCAGGGCCGCCTCGACCGAGGCCTCAAGTTCTTCAGCCGACATGCCGCTGCTGGAATTGCGTGCCTCTTCCTCGGCCGAGACATCCTGCAGGCCGAAGATGTTCTGCTCGGTCGGGATCAGGTCGACCACTTCCTCATCGGCAGGCTCGGGTTCCGGCGCGCGGGCCAGCGAGCGGATGAGGTCGCTGCGGATCTGGTCCAGACCCACGGTCTGGTCCGCGATCTCACGCAGGGCAACAACGGGGTTCTTGTCGTTGTCGCGGTCAATCGTCATTTCCTCGCCGCGCGACAGGGCGCGTGCACGCTGGGCCGCCAGCAGCACCAGTTCAAAACGATTGGGAACCCGCTCAACGCAGTCCTCGACAGTGACGCGTGCCATCAGGCCTGAACTCCGGTTATTAATTGGTTGTGTTGATCAGAATTTACCTTACTACCCCCAGCCCTGTCCTGATGCAAGCATTCACTCGGCGCGCACGGGCATGGCCGTGATCTCCTGCCCGGCGATACCGGGCAGGAAAGTATCGATCCCCCGCCCCGTCACCGGGTCGCGCCAGTCCGGCATGACATCACGCAGCGGCAGCAGCACGAAGGCTCGCCCGGTCGCGCGCGGGTGTGGCACGACGGGATCGGGGCTGGCGCGCACAAGGCCGCCCATGGTGATGATGTCAAGGTCAAGCGGGCGGGCGGCATTGGCCACCGTGCGCCTGCGTCCGGCCGCAGCCTCGATTTCATGCAGGCGCGCCAGCAGCCATGCCGGGCCCACCTGCCCCGACAGCCGCACGACTCCGTTTACATAAGGCGGCTGGCCCGAAGGGGGCACCGGCGCGCTTTCATACCAGCGCGAAACCGCCACCACCGACAGGCCGGGCAGGCATGCAAGCTGGCCCACCGCCCAGAGGCAGGTCTCAGCCGCAGTTTCACCACTTTCACGTGGCAGGTTGGCACCCACAGCAATTGTTATATCGCCAGAACTGGAGGCAGATTGCAGCATTGTCATGTGAAAACAGTGTCCCGGACGGTTGCTGTCGGTTAGTAATCCCCGCATAGGGAACTTCCGGAATGGATCCAGCTTCTATGTATGCAGGGTTCATTTCTGCCAGACAACTTTCACTGCGCGGCAGAATACATGCAACGCAAATTTTAACACGGCTGTGACGTATTCACTTTTTTTGTTTCAGGGACAGACCATAAATGTTTTTTCAATCTCAGGAGCGGCTTTGTCTTTTTATAGACGGCACCAGTCTGTACTCCGCATCCCGCAATCTTGGATTTGAGGTCGATTACCGCAAGCTGCTGCAGTTTTTCCGTTCCAAGTCGAATGTACTGCGTGCCTATTATTATTCCGCCGTCCTGGACACCGAGGAATATTCACCCCTCAAACCGCTGACCGACTGGCTTGTCTATAACGGCTACTCACTCGTCACAAAGAACGCGCGTGAGTTCATCGACCATAACGGCCGCCGCCGCGTGCGGGGCAACATGGATGTGGAACTGGCGGTGGACATGATGGAAATGGCCCCGCACATAGATCATGCCGTCCTGTTCAGCGGGGATTCGGATTTCCGCCGCCTGCTGGAATCCATGCAGCGTCAGGGCGTGCGCACCACCGTGGTCGGGTCGATCAAGACTTCGCCGCCACTGATTGGCGACGAACTGCGCCGTCAGGCGGACCAGTTCATTGAACTGGCGGATATCGCGACCCACTTCATGCGCCGCCATATCGAAAACCGCCCCCCCCGCAATGCCGTCCCACCGGTACGCCATCCCGCTGACCAGATGAGCGAACACGACGAGGACTGAGACAGACCGCACCCCGCCCGCCACAGACTGCCGGGCGGGGTTTTTCGTGGGATCAGCCGTCCAGTTGCAGTGCCGTGCGCGTACGTTCGCGCACCTGCGCGCACAGGGCCGCGTCCTGCCCCAGCTTGGTGCCATAGGACGGGATCATTTCACGCAGGCGGGATTCCCACTGCGGCAGGCGATCGCCAAAGCAGCGCTGCAGCACCGTCAGCATGATTGGCGCCGCCGTGGATGCGCCCGGTGATGCCCCCAGCAGGCCCGCGATCGACCCGCCAGCCCCGGTCACCACTTCGGTGCCGAACTGCAGCACGCCGCCACGCCTGGCATCCTTCTTGATCACCTGCACGCGCTGGCCTGCGGTAATCAGTTCCCAGTCCTCCTTGCGTGCGGTGGGGACGAAGTCACGCAGCGCCTTCAGGCGATCCTCGCTGGACTGCATGACCTGCTGGATCAGGTATTTTGTCAGCGGCATGTTGTCGCGCGCCACCGCCATCATCGCCCCGATATTGTCCATACGGATGGAGCGCGGCAGGTCCAGCCACGACCCCTGCTTGAGGAACTTGGTCGAAAACCCGGCATACGGACCGAACAGCAGGCCACGCTGCCCGTCAATCACGCGCGTATCCAGATGCGGCACCGACATGGGCGGCGCGCCGACCGATGCCTTGCCATATACCTTGGCATGATGCTGCTGGACCACATCGGGGTTGGTGCAGCGCAGGAACTGGCCGCTGACCGGGAAACCGCCAATGCCACGGGCTTCGGGTATGCCGCTTTTCTGCAACAGGTGCAGCGCGCCGCCGCCTGCGCCGATGAACACGAATTTCGCGCGCACCTTGCGCTCGCCCCCGCCATGCACGGCACGAACGGAAACATCCCACCCGTTGCTGCCTGCGGGCTTGAGGTCTTCCACTTCATGCGCGAGGTTGAGATCAAAGCCCGGCTTGCCCCGCAGCAGGTCGATCAGACGATGGGTCAGCGCGCCGAAATTCACGTCCGTGCCCGCCGGGTGCCAGGTGGCGGCCAGCGGCTGGCCGGACTTGCGGTCCTGCATGACCAGCGGCATCCACTGGCGCATCTGCCCTTCATCGGTTGACAGCGACATGCCGGCAAACAGCGGGTGTTCCTGCAGCGCCGCATGCCGCCTGCGCAGGAAATCCACGTTTTCAGGCCCCCAGACGAAGCTCATATGCGGGATGGGATTAAGGAAGTCGCGTGGTGAGGCGATCTGCCCCGATTCCACCAGATAGGACCAGAACTGGCGTGAAACCTGAAACGCCTCGTTAACGTTCACGGCCTTGGAAATATCCACCGTCCCGTCAGGGCGCAGCGGCGTGTAATTCAGTTCGCACAGGGCGGAATGGCCGGTGCCGGCATTGTTCCAGCCATTGGAACTTTCCAGCGCCACGTCATCCAGCCGCCCGAACAGGGCAATGGACAGGCCCGGCTCAAGCTGGCGCAGCAGCGCGCCCAGCGTTGCACTCATGATTCCGCCGCCAATCAGGACCACATCATAGGTGGAAGCGGCAGAGGAGGGATTCGAGGTCATGGCATTCTCCGGATCGGCATCGGAAACCCGCTGCGTGGCTGTTCATCGGCTGGACCGGGCAGCCACCCGGCGGCGCGGGGAACCCGGCCTGATTGCACGTTCATGTCAGTCACCGGCACACGGGGCATGACCCCACGCCGGGTAGTCGTCAGCCCTTTCCTTGCCACCATGTGCGCCATGGCGGGGCATCATCTCTGCGCGAGGACGGCAACCCGCGCCACCACGCCAGGGACCGGACGCCGCGGTTCACACCGTGCCTGCCGCCGGAAAACGCCACCCGCCAGCATGGACAACATCGCGCGAGCGGGCCGCCCCTCCTTACACGCATCATACGGGACCGTCATCCGCATTGATCCATGCTGGCCGTCGGATTCCCGCCATAACCCTGCTGGATCATGACCGCCGCCACCATGCATGACAGCACGCGCACCGGCACGGGATCGGCGCGACTGGTCAGGATGACGGGCACGCGCATGCCCATGACAATACCCGCCGCCCGCGCCTGACCGATAAAGGTCATCTGCTTGGCAAGGATATTTCCGGCCTCAAGGTCGGGCACCACCAGTATGTCTGCCTGTCCCGCCACGGGGGAGACCACGCCCTTGCAACGCGCGGCCTCCGGGCTGACAGCGTTGTCCAGCGCCAGCGGGCCATCCAGTACCGCGCCTGTAATCTGGCCGCGTTCGGCCATCTTGCACAATATGGCCGCATCCAGCGTGGAGGGCAGGTCGGGATTGACCATCTCCACCGCTGACAGGACCGCAACCTTCGGCCGGGCCATGCCCAGCATGTGGCCAAGGTCGATGCTGTTCTGGACGATATCGCGCCGGGCCTCGAGATCGGGGGCGATGTTCACCGCCCCGTCCGTCACCAGCAGCACGCGCGGGGCCTGTGGCGCATCAAGGACATAGACGTGGCTCATGCGCCGGGTCGTGCGCAGGCCACCTTCATGGTGGCCCAGTTCATGCAGGAAGATGCGCGAATGCAGCGATCCCTTCATCAGGGCCGCAACCGTCCCCTCACGCGCCATGCGCACGCCTTCGCGCGCGGCGTCACCATCGGTGGGCACGTCAACATTGCGGCAACCGGACAGCGTGACGCCTGCATCCTTCGCCATCTGGCCAATCCGGTCGGCAGGGCCGATCAGCACTGGCGTGGCCAGACCCGCATGCGCGACCTCTGATGCCGCCTGCAACGCGGGCACGCTGCAGGGATAAACCACGCCCAGCGCCATGGGCGGACGCCCGGCCAGGGTGCGTGCAAGATCGTCAAAAAAATGCAGGCTGCGCATCATGTCTCCTTCCCGTGGCGGACAGGCTATGCGCACCTGATGCCACAGGACCCTGCCCTCCCCCGCCATCATCTTTGTGCGAGGCATGGCCGCCGCGCGTCATCGGGGCGTGACGCCATGCATGCCATCGCCCACCTTATGCACCGGCCCACGGGCCATCACGAAACAAGCTAAGGAGAACCCGCATGTCCACCGCTCCGCTGATCGGTTTTGTCGGATTTGGGGCCATGGCGTCCCGCATGGGGGCCAATCTGGTCAAGGCTGGCTACCGGATCGTGGCTTACACCCCATCGGGCAAGGGGGGCGACGGCAGCACCCGGTTCCTGCCCACCCCACGCGCGCTGGCGCAGGAAGCCGATATCGTCATTGCCTGCGTGCCGGATGACGACGCACTGGACAAATCCATGAACGGTCCCAACGGCGTACTGGCGGGCATGAAGTCCGGCGGCCTGCTGCTCAACACCAGCACGGTTGCACCCGAAACATCCGTAGCCCTGGCGCAGGTGGGCCACGCGCGTGGCATTACCGTCATTGACGCCCCCGTGGCCGGCAGCACGCCAGAGGCGGAGTCGGGTAACCTTATCGTGCTGGCCGGTGGCACGGCCGCCGATATCAGCCGCGCGCAGGGTATTTTTGACGCCATTGGCCGCCTGACCATCCATGCCGGGCCTGCAGGCAGCGGGTCGAAGCTGAAACTGGTCATCAACGGCATCATGGGCGCGACCCTTGCGATCGTGGCGGAAGGCGTAACTTACGGGCTGGCATCCGGGCTGGACCGGGACATGCTGTTTGACGCGCTGGATGAGGTGCCGGTGATCTCACCCCACCACAAGCGCAAACTGAAGGCGGCGAAGGCTGGCGATTTCAGCCCCCAGTTCCCCGCCCGCCTGATGCAGAAGGACATGCGCCTGCTCATGACCGACGCGGCGCGCCAGACCGCGCCCCTGCCCGCCATGGCCGCTGCAACCCAGAGCCTGTCGCTGACCCGCCGCCGCCACCCGGACGAGGATTATTCCGCCCTGTTCGCCGTCATGGAAAGCATGGTGGCCAATACTCCATAATCCTTTGAAAATTAATAAAAATTTTTGGTAAAGCTTTTTTTCAGGAAGCTTCGAAGAACGCCGCCTTTCTGAAACAGGGCGGCACCCAAAAACTTCTGTTATTTTCGCCTGTGGATTGTCCCTAGACCCGCCCGCGCAGCAGCGCACCCATGACCGCCAGTCGGTCGCCCATGCCACGGGGGGATGCATCCGCATCGTTCCCCACATGCCCGCGCATGTCCCGCAAACCAAGGACAGCAGGCAGTCCCGTGGCAAGGGCCGCGCGTGGCAGGCGCGGTCCCTCACGCACCATGTCCAGCCATTCGCGTCCCTGCTGGCGCAACCCGTCGCGCAGGGTGGCGATCTGGGTGGGCGTGGCCTGCCCGGTGCGCAGGCCGTCGCGTGTCAGGCCAACCGCCGCCAGTGCATCCTCGGGTAACGGGCATCGCCCCGCGCGCAGCACGACAGGCAGGTAACGCACCAGTGCGCCCGCACCATAAATCCCGCCCATAAGGCGTATGCGCGCCAGCAGTGTGGGGTCGGTAAAGCCCGCCGCCTGCGCCATGGCGACCTGCACGCCACCCGCGCCATCCAGCATGGACGCCTGCCATGCCGCTCCGTCGGGCAGGCCATCGAGTTCACATTCGCGTGCCATGATGATGCCCTCCAGCGTCTCGCGCCGCACCATGCCGCGCCCCAGCAGCTCCAGCAGCGCCACCGCCGTATCGTGGCGCTGCGCATTGCCGCTTTCCAGCACGTCGCGCCACCACTGCAGCCGGATCAGCCCCGCCATCGGGCCTGCAACCGCCCATGACGCGGGTGTCGCCACCGCCCGCGTACATTCATGGTTGAAGGCGATCAGCACCATCGCCGCCATGCGCGCGGCGGGGGGGACGAACAGCGCACAGAAAAAGCGGTCAGGGTCGATACGACGCGCCTCATGCAGGAATGAGGCCCCTGTGCCCGCCGGCTGGCATGCATCCATCTGCCCCGTCATGGCGTTTGGTCCGGAAGGCGTGGCGCGGGGGTGTTCATGTGACCGTCACTTGACGCACCCGCTCCGCACCCATAGCAATCTTGGTATGGCGGCTTCATGCCGCTCCTTGCAATTCCCAGGAGAATGTTCATGGCTTTCGAATTGCCGTCCCTTCCCTTCGCCTACAATGCCCTTGCCAACCGTGGCATGTGCCAGGAAACGCTGGAACTGCATCATGACAAGCACCATCAGGCCTATGTGACGGCGCTGAACGGATTTGTCGAATCCAAGCCGGAACTGCAGGGCAAGTCGCTTGAGGAAATCATCCTCATGGTCAAGGGCAAGCCTGACCTGGCGCCCGTGTTCAACAATGCGGGACAGCATTGGAACCACATCCTGTTCTGGCAGAACCTTGCCCCCAAGGGCGGCGAGATCCCCTCATCCCTGTCCAAGAAGCTGGTCGAGGACTTCGGCACCATTGAAAAGTTCAAGGCCGATTTCAAGGCAGCCGCCGCATCGCAGTTCGGCTCGGGCTGGGCATGGCTGGTGCTGGCATCCGACGGCAAGCTGAAGGTGACCAAGACCGCCAACGGCTCCAACCCGCTGGCCGAAGGCCAGGGCAAGGTGCTGCTGGGTCTGGATGTATGGGAACACTCCTACTACCTCGACTTCCGCAACCGCCGTCCCGACTACATCACCAACTACCTGGACAAGCTGGCCAACTACGAGTTCGCCGAGGCGCAGCTTCAGTCCGCCTGATTGCCTGATTTCAGGTAACAGACCGAAAAACCCGGCCTTGCGCCGGGTTTTTTGCGTAACGGGTCACGATGCTTCCTTCACGCCCCCGAATGTGCCCGCCCGCCCAATGCCCGCAGCGGGGTGCCGCGCATCAGTTCCACCTCGATCTGTTCCAGCGTCATGCCACGCGTTTCGGGCACGCGCAGCGCCACCATGACCATGAACACCGCGTTCAGCCCGGCATACCCCCACAGCACCCCGTTCGCACCCACGATTTCCAGCCCGGTCAGGAACGTGGCGCTGACCAGCATGTTGGCGATCCAGTTGGCGCAGGTGGAACACGCCATGCCGAACTCACGCCCGCGCAGCGGCAGGATTTCGGCACAGAGCAGCCAGGTCAGCGGTCCCGCCGCGAATGCGAACGCTGCCACGAACACCAGCATGCACACCCCCATAAGCAGCCGCATACCCGGCATGGGGGGCATGCCATGCGCCACCATGGCCGCCTGCCCTGCCATGGCCAGTGCCATGACGGCAAAACCGCCGATCAGCATGGGCCTGCGTCCGATCCGGTCCACGCAGGTCGTGGCGATACAGGTGGACAGCAGGTTGATGAACCCGATCCCGACCGGTCCCCAGACCTGCACATAATGGCCATACCCCACCAGACCGATGATGTAGGGAGCGTAGTACAGCACTGCGTTGATGCCCGAAAACTGCTGCGCCACCTGCAGTCCCACCGCCAGCCACATGGCCCGGCGGCAGTTCGGGTCCTTCATGAAACTGCCGATCCCGTCACGGCGCGCGGCCAGCCGGGCCATGATGGCGTTGCGTTCGGCCATGACCAGCCGGGGCAGGCCACGCAGTTCGATCAGTACGCGGCGCGCGTCCCGCTCACGCCCCTGCGCCAGCAGCCAGCGCGGGCTGGGCGGCAGGAACAGCACCCCCATCATGAATACCAGCCCCGGAAAGCCCACGACGCCCAGCATCCACCGCCATCCACCGAAATAGGAAAACAGCCCGTCGGACACGAACGCCGCCAGCAACCCGCATGAGATCATGAGCTGATAGCCCAGTATCATCGCGCCCCGGCGCCCGGAATCGGCGATTTCAGCAATATAAAGCGGTGTGGTGAACGTGGTCGCCCCGGTCGCCAGCCCCAGCATCAGCCGGGCCAGCATGAGCGTGCGGTAGGATGTGGATTCGGCACATAACAGGGGACCGATCACGAACAGGCCCGCCGTCAGCACCAGCGTGCGCTTTCGTCCGCAGCGATGCGACAGCCATGCCGCCCCCAGCACGCCAATCGCGGCACCCAGCAGCATGATGCCCACCATGGATTCGCGCTGGAAATCCGACAGGATGAATTCCTGCGAGATCAGGTCCAGCGCACCGGACATGACACCCGTATCCAGCCCGAACAGGATGCCCGACAGCGCCGCAAGACCACCGATCAACCCCGCACGTCCCCGCAGGACCGGCCCATGCCGGATGGTGGGGCCAGTTTCTGCGTTGCCGGGCTGCCTGTGCATCATGCCTGCTCCTGATGTTACAGTAAGCAACGGCACAATGCGGGGGAAGTTCACCCCCGCCTGCAGTCAGGCGGGGAAAAGGGCGTCAGCCGTTCTTTGCGGGCTTGTCCGGGGTGGCATCATTCGCAGGAGTGCCCGCGCTGGTAATGACCGAACCGATGGTGTCACGCAGCACGTTCACGCGCACGCCGGGTGCGATCTCGACCTCGACCTCGTTCGATTCCGCCTGGACTTTCTGCACCACGCCGATGATGCCGCCCGCCGTCAGCACCCGGTCACCCCGACGCAGGCCCGCAAGCTGGTTGCGCAGCTGCTTCTGCTTGACCTGCTGTGGGCGAATCAGCAGGAAATAGAAAATGGCAAACATGGCCACGTACGGCAGCACGGCCATGATGCCGTCGCCACTCAGCAGGCCGCCGCCAGCCGACTGGGCATGGGCGGGAGTGGTCAGCAAATCATTGATAATGGAAGGCATTATGATCTTTCCGGCATAATGAAGGATTGAACGGGTTGCGACTTTGTCATGCGGACCATAGTTTTCGCCTGTTTCCCGTCAAGGCGTTCGCCTGTCCCGTTCGGCCAACGCGCTCCGGATCACCTGGTGGCATACGCTACCGCACACAGTCATGCTGGAATCAGGAACGACGATGGACAGCACTTCCCTCCCCCTTCTCGAACGTATCGCCGCCGCCCTTGAACGGCTGTCACCGCCCGCCCCCTCGCTTGCCGGACTGGATCAGGCGGATGCCTTCATCTGGCATCCCGGCCTTGGCCGCCTGACGGCCGTGCCCCATGTCGCCCATGTGGACATGGCCCTGCTGCAGGGCATCGACCGCCAGCGGCAGATGCTGCTGGACAACACGCTGCATTTTGCAAGCGGCCTGCCGGCCAACAACGCCATGCTGTGGGGCGCGCGCGGCATGGGCAAGTCATCGCTGGTCAAGGCGGCCCACGCGCAGGCAAATCTGGTTGATGGCAGGCCCGCGGCGCCGGGCAAGGGGCGACTGGTACTGGTTGAAATCCAGCGCGAGGACCTGTCCACCCTGCCTGACCTGCTGGCGCTGCTGCGTGAAAGCCCGCGCCGCTTCATCGTCTTCTGCGATGACCTGTCGTTCGAGCGTGAGGACGCGGATTACAAGGCCCTGAAATCGGTGCTGGATGGCGGGATCGCCGGGCGACCACAGAACGTGCTGTTCTACGCCACGTCCAACCGCCGCCACCTGATGCCGCGTGAAATGATCGAGAACGAAAGTTCAACGGCCATCAACACGGCCGAAGCAACGGAGGAAAAGGTCTCGCTGTCCGACCGTTTCGGCCTGTGGATCGGGTTTCACAACTGCGCGCAGGATACCTTCATGAACATGGTCCGCGCCTATGCCAGGGAACGCAGCCTGCCGATCACGGATGCGGACCTGACCCGGCGGGCCAATGCGTGGTCGCTATCGCGCGGTGGCCGGTCGGGACGTGTGGCGTTCCAGTTCATTGAAGACCTGAGCGCGGAACTTTCGGCCCGAGCATGATCCATAACATGGATTGATCCATATCCAGCCTGCCATGGTGGCGTTACCATCAACATCCATGGCAGCAGCGAGGGAAACCGTCGGGGCATGGCGCCACAATACATTACAAAACATTATGGCGCTGAACCATTTGCCCTGAGAGTAAAAAACATTCTTAATATCGCCATGGCGGCACGATACGGTCGAACATGCATCACCTTCCGGCATGTGACCGGCATCCTGTTCCATGGCACATCCGGCTGCCATGCCCTGTTAACAGTCAAGAGAGACAATGGATCAGTCGTTATCGCCTGACAGCATGCAGTCCTCCGCCCCGGTCACCGGGCGGGATCTGCGCCGAATTCGTGCCAACCCCGATTTCTGGTACCCCGTCGCCTGGTCGCGGGAGCTGAAGCCAGGCAAAACCATAGGCACCCGCTATGCCGGGCAGCCCATTGCCCTCGTCCGCCCCAGGGAAGGCGGAAGCGTATTCGCGCTGGAAGACCGCTGCGCCCACCGTCAGGTCCCGCTGAGCAAGGGCACGGTCAAGGGCGAATCGGTCCAGTGCTGCTATCACGGCTGGGCCTATGGCCGGTCGGGCCGCTGCATTGACGTGCCGTATCTGGGTAAGGGCAAGCTGCCCAATGGCGTGCGCACCTATCCCGTGCGCGAGGTCGATGGCCTGATCTTTGTCTTCCCCGGCGATCCTGCCAAGGCGGAGACAACACCTTTTCCCCGTCTGGCGGAAGTAGCCAATCCGGCCTACAAGACCCGCCGCTTTGGCCAGCTTGTGCATTGCCACTACAGCTTCATGCACGAGAACCTGATGGACATGAACCACCAGTTCATGCACATGAAGCAGATGGGCCAGATGAAGCCCCGCTTCCTGGGCCAGGAACGTGGCCCCGGACTGGTGGAAGCGCGCTACAGCTTCGCGCGAACCGGCGGCAAGCAGCCGATTGGCGAGGCGCTAATCTTTGGCCAGAAGCGCGACAACAGCGAAAAATTCGCCCATCGCGACGTCATGACCATCCGCACGACCTACCCCTACCAGACGCTTCATATCCAGACGGGTGACAACGCGCCGGTCATGGACCTGTGGATCGCGTACGTGCCACAGGACGAAGCGGAACTGACCAACCGGGTGTTCGGGCTGCTGTCGATCAAGCGGCCGGGCATTCCGGGCATACTGGACCTGGCATGGCCGTTCCTGACCGCGTTCACCGAACGGATTTTCCGTGAAGACCGCGAGATCGTGGAACTGGAACAGAATGCCTGGTACGAACAGGGCGGCGACCGTAACCAGGAAATCTTCCCGGTCATCTGCAACCTGCGCGAACTGCTGGTGGAATGTGGGCTACCGGCCGGGCAGGACGCCCCGGCACCGGTTGCCAGGGGCGCCTCGCCCGCATGAGCGTGCAGGGATTACATGGTTCAGGCACCCTACTGGATGCCGGGGAATACCGCCTGCGTGAAGTCCGCACGTCTGATGCAGCCACCATGCACAGGCTGATCAATGACTGGAGCGTGGTGCGGATGCTCAGCCGCGTTCCATTCCCCTACTCGCTGGCCCTGACTGAAGAGTGGATTGCCGCCACCATCGAACAGTCCCAGCGCGGGGAAGCCTATCATTTCGCCATTACATGCCCCGGGTCCGATCAGCCTGATTCGCTGATCGGATGCATCGGCCTGCGCATCAACAGTGCCGACCGGTCATGTTCGCTGGGGTACTGGGTGGGACGGGCGCACTGGAACCGCAAGGTCGCCAGCACCACGGCGGGCCGACTGGCGCGCTGGGCGCTGGCCAACCTGCCGGTAGACCGCCTGACGGCATCCGCGGCGCACGACAACCATGCCTCCGTTGCGGTGCTGAAGCGGATCGGCTTTCGGGAAAACGGGACGGGATCGCAGGAATTCGTCTCACGCGGGGGGGAATATCCCGTCCGTCTGTTCGAAGCACGCCATGCCGACCTGTCGGGAGAGGCAATGGCCGAGGAAATGGCGCAGGCTGCGGACACGACCCGCAAGGTCGTGCTGGTCGCGGCCGTGGCCCTGGTGGATTCGGACGCCCGCGTGCTGCTGGCCCGCAGGCCCGAAGGCAAGTCCATGGCGGGCCTGTGGGAATTTCCCGGCGGCAAGGTCGAAGCCGGGGAAACACCGGAAGAGGCCCTGATACGGGAACTGGATGAGGAACTGGGGCTGGACGTTGCACGCTCCTGCCTTGCGCCGTTTACCTTCGTTTCCCATGATTACGGGCATTTTCACCTGCTCATGCCCGTTTATGTCTGCCATCGGTGGAAAAACACTCCCACCGCGCGCGAAGGGCAGACCCTGAAATGGGTGGCAGCCCATGACCTGCGGGATTATCCCATGCCTGATGCCGACCGCCCCCTGATCCCGCTGCTGCAGGATCTGCTGTAAGGGACGGCTTGGAAAAGCCTGCAGATCATAAAAGAAGTTTCTGAAGAAGCTTTTTTCAGAAAGCTTCAAGGAATGCTGCCTTTTAAAAAAGGCAGCACCAATTTTTATTTATCAATAATCTGTTTTCAAGACTGTCCCTGACGGCGCGATCAGTCCGGCCCCAGCGTCATGCCCTGCAGAGCATCGAATTCGGTGGCCGGAAACGCAACAGGTTCCTGCCCCGGCACATCGACACGCAGGCTGAACAGGCTACCCGCCTGTGGCATCCGTGCCAGACATTCGGGCGGTGTGTTCCTGCGCGCCGTGGTGATATAGGCCGTGCGAAGGTCTGGACCACCAAAGGCAACCTTGGTCACGTTCAGCGCTCCCGGCACGGGAATGGATGGCAGGGCCGTGCCATCGGGCAGAAACCGTGCGATCCGCCCCCCATTCCACACACCGACCCACAACGTGCCCGCGCTATCGACAACCACGCCATCGGGATAGCCGTCACTGACGCGTGCAAATACACGCCGGTTCGACAGGCTGCCATCATCGGCCAGATCGAACACGTAGATGATCCCGGCGGGAGAATGGTTATGGTACAGCTGCCGCCCATCAGGCGAAATACCGGGGCCGTTGGTGACGACATATCCCTCATCATGGCGCCGGACATCCAGCCCACCCGCCCTGCGAATCAGGGAATACAGCGCGCCGCTGGGAGTGCTTTCGCCATCATCCATGGTGCCGAACCACAGACGCCCCTTCGAATCGACACAGCCATCATTGATCCGGTTACCCGGCAGGCCGGGTTCGACCGCGACTTCCCTGCGAAATTCCCCACTGGTCGGATTCAGGCTGTACAACCCGTCCTTCAGTCCGCACATCAGCGTGCCATCACTGACCGGGGTTACAAAACCGGGGCGCAACGGTGTAGGCCATGACGCGCGTGCACCACTGCCGGGGTGAAAGCGGTGAATGGCCTGACCGACAATATCGACAAAATAAAGCGCCTGTTCACGTACGGACCATACGGGGCCTTCACCCAGTTCCGCCCGGATGTCCCATACGCACTGCGGTTGTGGCATTACTGCCGTATTCATGGCTTCTCCTTCCGGTAAGGGAACTGTCGTTATAGGGTGGCGGCAAACGGCTTCCATCCGCAACCTGTTGGACACACGCATCATGAACCCCACCGCCTGCCTGCTGGTCATAGGCAACGAGATCCTGTCCGGTCGCACACAGGACGTGAACGTGCAGTATATTGCCCGCCGCCTGTCAGAAACCGGCATTACATTGAGCGAGGTCCGGATCATACCTGACATCCGCGCCGTCATCGTGCGCAACGTGACCCAAGCCCGCGCCGCCTATGACAATGTCTTTACCACCGGTGGCATCGGGCCGACGCATGACGATATCACCTCCGCCTGCGTCGCGGAATCGTTTGGCGTGCCCTGGGTCCACCATCCCGAGACGTTCCGACTGCTTGAAGCCCATTTCACACCCGCCGATTTCAACGCCGCCCGCCAACGCATGGCCACGATGCCGCAGGGGGCAGTGCCCATCCGCAATTCTGTTTCGGTGGCTCCCGGCTTCACCATGGGCAATGTCCATGTCATGGCGGGCGTGCCGCGCATCATGCGCGCGATGTTTGAGGAAGTGCTGCCCACCCTGCCCCATGGCACGCCGGTCACATCAGAAGCATGGCATGCCAACGGCCTGTATGAAGGCAGTCTGGCCGCGGGCCTGGAAACGATACAGCAACGTTATCCCGACATCGACATCGGGTCCTATCCCTACCGCCTTGATGAAAGCAGCCGGGGCGTGTGTCTGTTATGCAAGGGAACGGACGCAGACGGCGTAAAGGCTGCATCTAGCGCCGTGCGTGACCTGATCAAGCAACTGGGCTTTACCCCGCAGGCGGGTGAGCCGCCGAAAGCCTGAGGCCTGCCATGCCGCGTCCCGCACATCACAACAGGGACGCTTCTGGCAAAGCTTTAAAAAAGCTTCACCAAAAACTTTTATTGCTTTTACAGCCGCACGGTATCAGCAGGTCAGGCGACGGCTTCACGCCCCATGGCGAGGAATTTCTCACGCCGCTGCGCCTTGAGCAGCACAGGGTCCTTGGCCTGCAGTCCCGGCAGTTCGGCGGCAATCGCGTCGCCCACTGCGCGAATCGCAGCAGCCGGTTCACGCTGCGCGCCGCCCAGCGGTTCGGGAATGATCCGGTCGATCAGCCGCAGCTGCAGCAGATCCTGCGCCGTCAGCTTGAGCGCATCCGCAGCCGTGGATGCCTGCTTGGGATCACGCCACAGGATGGAGGCACATGCCTCGGGCGAGATCACGGAATAGATGGCGTGTTCCAGCATCATCACCCGGTCACCGGCACCCAGCGCCACGGCCCCGCCAGAACCGCCTTCGCCAATGACGGTGGCGATCACCGGCACCGGGACATTCAGGCAGGTTTCGATGGACCGTGCGATGGCTTCCGCCTGCCCGCGTGCTTCCGCATCAATGCCCGGCCATGCGCCAGAGGTATCGATAAAGGTCAGGACCGGCAGGCCGAATCGTCCGGCCAGCTTCATCAGCCGCTGCGCCTTGCGATAGCCTTCGGGCCGGGCCATGCCGAAATTGTGCTTGAGCCGCGTTTCGATCTCGGCCCCGCGTTCGGTCCCGATCACCACGACAGGCGTGCCCTTGAACCGGCCAACGCCGCCAATGATGGCCTTGTCATCGCCAAACAGGCGATCGCCGGCCAGCGGCGCGAATTCGGTAATCAGCGCATTGATGTAATCAAGCGTATGCGGGCGCTGGGCATGGCGGGCCACCTGAACCTTCTGCCATGGCGTGAGCTTGGCATAGGCCGTACGCAACTGCCGGTCGGCTTTCTCGCTCAACCGGGTGATCTCTTCGGCGATGTTGATCCCGTCCGGACCGGACATCTTGCGAAGCTCGTCGATCTTGTTCTCAAGTTCGGCGACCGACTTTTCGAAATCTAGAAACTGGCGCATGCGCTGCCGATAGCACAGCCTGCACGCCAGCCAAACATTTTCACGCAGGGAATTCGTCCTGCCATGCATTTTTGTCTATGTCGCCGCCGTGTCATGCATTGCCGACAGCGGATGATGCTGCGCCACCGCGTCACGCAGGCGGTCCAGCATCACGTGGGTATAGATCTGGGTCGTTGCGATATCGGCATGGCCCAGCAGAACCTGCAACGCCCGCAGGTCAGCCCCATGGGCCAGCAGGTGTGTTGCAAAGGAATGCCGCAGCACATGCGGTGACAGCCGTTGAGGGTCCAGCCCCGCCCGCAGCGCCACGTCATGGATGATCCGGTCAAACCCCTGCCGCGTCATGGGCCGCCCCGCCCCACGACCGGGAAACAGGTACGGGCTTTTCCGCCCCGCATCCAGGTCCATAAGCGCCCGGGCCGCGGCGCGGGCGCGGGCGGACATGGGCACCATGCGTTCCCGCCCGCCCTTGCCACGCACCAGCATCATGCCGGGCGCCGCATCCAGCGCGCGACGCGGCAGCGACAGCAGTTCGGATATGCGCAGGCCCGATGCATACAGCATTTCCAGCGCCGCCCGCGCCGCAAGCAGCCTGCGCCTGCGCGCGGGTGTCGCATCCGCCTCCGGCGCGCAGGCGGCCAGCAGCGCCGTGACCTCCGCCTCCGACAGGAAACGCGGCAGGGGCGTGTCCAGGCGCGGGGCCTCCAGCAGGGCGGCCGGGTTGTCCGGCCGCAGCCCTTCACGGGCCAGGAACAGGAAATACTGTTTCAGGCAGGACAGCCTGCGGGCCTGCGTGCGCGGGGCCAGCCCCTGACGCGCAAGGCCGGACAGGTAGTCGCGCAGGTCGCCCTCCCCTGCATCAAGGGGAGAGATGCCCCGTGCGTGCAGGGCCTGCATCATATCCCCAAGGTCACGGGCATAGGCACGGATGGTGTTCAGCGCCGCCCCACGCTCGGCCGCCTGCATTTCCAGAAAGGCGTCAACCCCGTCCGCGACCATGTGGTCCGCCGTTTACTGTGCGGGCGCAGACATGGGGGCCGCCGTCGGAGCCAGCGGCGCCACGGGCAGGGGGGCAGGCGTGCCCAGCGCCGCAGGCGCGGCCGCCACGGGGGCCGCAAACGCAATATCCCTGTGCACGTCCTGCTGCACCAGCGCAGGCGGAAAAGCACCGAGGGAAAAGAATCCCCCTACCGCGCACACAACCAGAACACCTATGACGGCAATAACAATACGGATCATCCAACCGCTTCCCATATCCAGCACACCCGGTGACACATGACCGGGCCGGTGACACACTTTCGCGCGCATGGCCGGACCCAGGCGCGGACTCTACCGGTTCCATCCTGCTGTATGTTAGGTTGTCCGGCATGTCACGCCAGATTCCCCCCGACCGGCACGCGCCGGCTGCCTCGTCGCTCGCCATACCGCTTGACCTCAATGCCGTTGGCCCCGCTACGCCACGGCAGCCGGGCAGTGGACGCACCATCGTGCTGGTCGGGCTTATGGGAGCGGGCAAGACGACGATCGGACGCATCCTCGCCGCGCGGCTGGGTGTGCCCTTTGTCGATTCGGATGAGGAAATCGAACGCGCCGCCGGCTACACCATCGCCGACCTGTTCCAGAAATACGGCGAACCCGAATTCCGCCGGGGCGAACGGCTGGTTATCCGCCGCCTGCTGTCCGGCCCACCCGTGGTGCTGGCGACAGGCGGCGGGGCCTTTATGGATTCCCGCACGCGTGCCAGCGTGCGCGAGCATGCGATCTCCATCTGGCTGCGCTGCCCGCTGCCGGTGCTGGTGCAGCGCGTGGCCGAACGCACGCACCGGCCCCTGCTGAATACGGCATCCCCCCATGCGGTGCTGGCGGACCTTATGCAGCTACGCCATCCGGTCTATGCCGAAGCCGATATCATCGTGGATTGTGGAGATGACAACGTGGAACACAGCGCCGACCATGTCATGCAGGCCCTGAAACATAACCGGCAGCCGCTGCGGGTGCCCGTACGGCTGGACCGCGCCAGCTATGACGTCGTGATCGGGCCCGACGTGATCCGGCGCGCGGGTGCGCTGCTCGCCCCCGTCCTGCCGCAGAAGCGCGTGATGATCCTGACGGATGAAACGGTTTCCCCCCTGCACCTGCCCCGCCTGCTGGAAGGGCTGGAGGAAACCGGGATCCGCGCCGAAGTCATCACCATCCCCCCTGGCGAGGGATCAAAGACCATTACCATGTACGAACGCGTGACCAACGCCCTGCTGGAGGCGCATGTCGAACGCGGCACCACGGTCGTGGCCCTGGGCGGTGGCGTGGTGGGGGACCTGGCCGGTTTCTGCGCCGCCACCACGCTGCGTGGCCTGCCCTTCGTGCAGATCCCCACCACGCTGCTGTCGCAGGTGGATTCGTCCGTGGGGGGCAAGACCGGCATCAATACCCCGTTTGGCAAGAACCTGCTGGGGGCGTTCCATCAGCCGATCGCGGTGCTGGCCGATACGTCCGCCCTTGCCACCCTGCCGGTGCGCGAACTGCGCGCGGGCTATGCCGAAATCGTCAAGTCGGGGCTGCTGGGGGATGCCGGCCTGTTCGACTGGTGCGAACGCCATGGGGCGGACGTGCTGGCAGGCGACCCGGCCATGCAGGCCGAAGCCATCCGCATGGCCTGCGCGTTCAAGGCGCGGGTGGTCATTGCTGATGAGCGCGAGGAACGCAAGGCCGATGGCCGCGCGCTGCTCAACCTCGGCCATACTTTCGGCCACGCGCTGGAAGCGGAAATGGGCTATGACGGCAGCCTGCTGCATGGGGAGGCCGTGTCCATCGGCCTGCGGCTGGCATTCATGCTGTCGGTCCGGCTGGGCTACTGCCCGGCGGAAGACCTGGAGCGGGTGACCCGTCACCTCGAACGCCTGTCCATGCCCGTGCGAATCAGCGATACGGGGCGGAATTTCTCCGCGGTCCAGCTGGTGCGCAACATGCAGCGCGACAAGAAGATGCGCGACGGCCGCCTGTCCTTCGTGCTGGTGCGCGGCATTGGCCAGGCCTTCACCTGCCGCGACGTGCCCGATGATGTCGTGCTGGATGTCCTGCGCGCGGATGGCTGCACGCCCTGACTCCCCTGCCCCGCGCATGTGGTATTTGTACAACGCCCCTTCCAGACCAACATGGTACGGAAAGGGGATTTAATATTATCTCAACCTTTGGTCCGCACAACGATCCAGCCATGGACAGGTGCGGACAGGTTTACCGGCATTCCCGTCTCAGCGCCTTCCCGCTGGCATTGCGATAATGGCCCCCGGGCCAATTGTATCAACATGCATCAGGCCAGTGTGGAACATGCCCCCATCTCCACAAAAAAGAAGGCGTCTGATCAAGTATCCTTAAGGACGGGAATATGCGTCTTCGCATGGTATTACTGGCGACTGCACTTGGTGCTGCGCCGTTCGCCACCGCCATGGCCACGACGATTACTGGGCCATATGTCGATATCGGCGGTGGCTATGACCTGACCCAGACCCAGCATGCGCATGGTTTTGACAGGAACCAGTACGAAAACAACATGAAAACCGACGGCTACCTTGACGCATCGGACAACGCACGACTGCTGAAGGAAGCCCATTCACGCGAACGCATGGAGCATGGCGATGGCTGGACCGGCTTCGCCACGTTTGGCTGGGGTTTCGGCAATGGCCTGCGCGCTGAAATCGAAGGGGATTACAACTGGTCCGCCCTGACGGGTTACCGAGACTCCACGGGCGACGGACGCCACCAGAGTGGCAGGACCAGCGGCAGCGACCGCTCCTATGGCGGATTCATCAACGTCCTGTATGACATCGACCTCAAGCGCCTGTTCAACATTGACGTGCCCGTGACACCGTTTGTCGGTGTCGGTGCCGGTTACCTGTGGCAGAACGTGGACGCCAGCACCCCTGTTACAGGCAACCTGAACGTGCGCCAGAACGGCACGAATGGCAGCTTCGCCTATCAGGGTATCGTGGGTGCGGCCTATGACATCCCCGGCGTGCCCGGCCTGCAGATGACCACTGAATACCGCATGATCGGACAGGTGGAATCCTTCGCCATGGGCAATATCAGCCAGACAGGCGGCGGCGACCGCACGCTGAGCTACGACCATCGCTTCAACCACCAGTTCATCGTGGGTGTCCGCTACGCCTTCAACCATGCACCCCCGCCACCGCCGCCGGCCCCCGCCGTGGCGCCACCCGCCCCGACTGCAGCGCGTACCTACCTGGTGTTCTTTGACTGGGATGGCGCGGCCCTGACCGGCCGCGCGCGCGGGATCGTGGCGGAAGCGGCCCAGGCATCGACCCATGTCCAGACGACCCGGATCGAAGTCAACGGCTACACCGACAACACATCGGCGCACCCCGGACCGCGTGGCCAGCAGTACAATCTTGGCCTGTCGCTGCGGCGTGCAGACAGCGTGAAGGCTGAACTGATCCGTGACGGTGTGCCCGCTGGCGGCATCGACATCCACGGCTATGGCGAAGCCCGTCCGCTGGTGCCCACCGGCCCCGACACGCGTGAACCGCAGAACCGTCGGGTCGAAATTATCCTGCACTGACGTCTCATGCTGCAATAAACTGATAAATATGTATATTTGCAGAGGGGAGCACTGGATGCTCCCCTTTCCATATCGAATCGTTCCGCCGCGTAACAGGCCGCGAAACAGCTCTTCGGTTTCCGGCACTGTCCTATGCAAAATCATGGGGTCTATTATCCGGGCTCAAAAAAAACCTTATAAAATCAGGACTTTTCATAAAATGCCTGCAAATGCCCTGAAAGATATGTGTGTTTTTGGTCACACCTCAGTGCCATGCGGCATTTTGCCCATTCTCAAGTCGGCCCAGACAGGCTAATCCCGCATCATAGCTTGCGGGTAATCTCAGGCTGCCCTGTCTCGGGGCAAATCCATTGCCCGACCACAAGATAGGGCTCTGCCCTGCAACAACAGAGTTAAGGACTGAAACATGCGTCTTCGCGCAGCGTTACTGGCTACCAGCCTGCTGGCAGCGGCTCCTTTCGCCGCCAAAGCAACCACCATCACCGGCCCCTATGTTGGCATCGGCGGCGGTTACGATCTGACTCAGACTCAGCATATGCGTGATGCTGAAGACAAGCCCGGCCCACAGGGTGACGGCGGCGCGCATGTCCGCCACGGCCACGGCTGGACCGGCTTCGCCAATGTCGGCTGGGGTTTCGGTAACGGTCTGCGTGCCGAAGTTGAAGGCGCCTATACCTGGTCCGCGATCAAAAGCGTTGATACCGTCAAGACCAAGGGCCACGACCGCTCCTACGGTGGCTTCGTCAACGTCCTGTATGACATTGACCTGAAGCGTCTGTTCAACATTGACGTGCCTGTTACCCCGTTTGTTGGTGTTGGTGCCGGTTACCTGTGGGAAAATGCCAGCATCAGTGGTGGTGGCGGCAAGATCGCAGGCACCAATGGCAGCTTCGCCTATCAGGGTATCGTCGGTGCAGCCTACGACATCCCGGGCGTGTCCGGCCTGCAGATGACCACCGAATACCGTATGGTTGGTCAGGTTGAAGACTTCGCGATGGGTAACATCCACGCTGTTGGTGGCGACGCTGCCCGCTTCGACCACCGCTTCAACCACCAGTTCATCGTCGGTGTCCGCTACGCGTTCAACAACGCGCCGCCGCCGCCGCCGCCGGCTCCTGCTGTCGTCCCGCCCGCGCCGACCGCAGCCCGCACCTACCTAGTGTTCTTCGACTGGGACGGCGCAGCCCTTACCGGCCGCTCGCGTGAGATCGTGGCAGAAGCTGCCCAGGCTTCCACCCACGTCCAGACGACCCGCATCGAAGTCAACGGCTACACCGACAACACCTCGGCCCACCCGGGTCCGCGCGGTGAAAAGTACAACCTTGGCCTGTCCATGCGTCGTGCGGACAGCGTGAAGGCTGAACTGATCCGTGACGGCGTGCCCGCCAACGCCATCGACATCCACGGTTACGGTGAAGCTCACCCGCTGGTTCCGACCGGCCCCGACACGCGTGAGCCCCAGAACCGTCGCGTCGAGATCATCCTGCACTGATCTTGACCAACCGGTCACAAAAGAAAGGGAGCACTTTGTGCTCCCTTTTTTTATGCCAAAGTTTCCATGTGCATGAAGATACAAACCCACTGTGTTGTTCACGCCACGAAATGTCCTAAATATTTTATTAAACTATTGTTCTGCGCGAACTATTTCCCACATATTTAATTGTAATCAGAGACAAAAAGCCTTCTGCCCGGCACATGTCTGCAACAATGCGACTTTTATGCTGCCTGTTAGCCTTAAAGGAACGCAACTACAGACGGCACACCGTGTTTAAGGGTGATGGACTGACTGGTTTGCGCAGCCTGCGCACGCTGCGTGACCTGTAAAGAAGCAATAATTGTAAGGAAGGACGAACATATGCGTCTCCGTTCTGCCCTGCTGGCAACAAGCCTGCTGGCCGCGACACCGCTGGCTGCCAAGGCCACGACCATTACCGGCCCGTATGTCGATATCGGCGGCGGCTATAACCTGACACAGACCCAGCATGGCCACTTCGCTGATACTGAAGATGGTCCAGGCCGTGAAAAACTGGGCCACCGGCATGGCTGGACCGGCTTTGGCGCCGTCGGCTGGGGCTTTGGCAATGGCCTGCGGGCAGAGGTTGAAGGCGACTACAACTGGTCCGAAATCTACAGCAGCTCCCGTGGCGACAGGGGTAGCGACCGTTCCTATGGCGGTTTCGTCAACGTGCTGTATGACATCGACATGAAGCGCCTGTTCAACATCGATATACCCGTGACGCCGTTTGTCGGCGTTGGTGCCGGTTATCTGTGGCAGAATGCACATGACGTAACGGTAGGCAATTCCCCCGGTCGCAGCATGAGCGGCACCAAAGGTGGCTTCGCCTATCAGGGCATTGTCGGCGCGGCCTACGACATTCCCGGCATTGCCGGCCTGCAGCTGACCGGCGAATACCGCATGATCGGCCAGCCGTCTTCCTTCACCATGGGCAATTACACCGCCAGCGGACCATATGATTCGGGTCACGCCAGCTTTGACCACCGCTTCAACCATCAGTTTATCGTTGGTCTCCGCTACGCGTTCAACAGCGCACCGCCGCCGCCGCCGCCAGCCCCTGCCGCCGTGCCGCCCGCACCGACCGCAGCCCGTACCTATCTGGTGTTCTTCGACTGGGATGGCGCATCCCTTACCGGTCGTGCACGTGAAATCGTGGCAGAAGCTGCCCAGGCATCCACCCATGTCCAGACAACCCGCATCGAGGTCAATGGCTATACTGACAATTCGGCCGCCCATCCCGGCCCGCGTGGTGAAAAGTACAACCTTGGCCTGTCCATGCGACGTGCGGACAGCGTGAAGGCTGAACTGATCCGTGACGGTGTGCCCGCCAACGCCATCGACATTCATGGCTATGGTGAAGCCCATCCGCTGGTGCCCACCGGACCCGATACACGGGAGCCCCAGAACCGTCGTGTCGAGATCATCCTGCACTAATGTAAAGAAAAGAAAGGAGGCTTTGATCTGCCTCTTTTCCCCTTCCATTCCGATAGTATTATACCGTATGACATATCCGCGCAGCGCGGAGCCTTGATGTCACATGCAGACCAGCCCCTGTGACCGTCGCCTGTCGTTCGGCATAAGGATGATGTCTTGCCAAAGCTCTCTTCCCAGAAAATTACACAGTTCCTGAAGTTTGGTGTTGTCGGGCTTCTGGGGCTGTGTTGGGATACGGGAACGGTCTACAGCCTTCGCCCCTTTGTGGGGCTGACGATTGCAACGATTGCCGCGTATTTCATCGCGGCATCGATCAACTGGTTGATCAACCGCCTGTGGACCTTCCGCAACGTTGGCAACCAGCACCATTTCGTCATCCAGTGGCTGCGTTTCCTTGCGGGCAATTCGCTGGGCTTTTTCCTGAACCGCGGTTGCGTGTTCACGCTGTTTCATCTTTCCCCCGTCTTCAAGGCCTATCCGGTGCTGGCGCTGGCGGCCGGGGCGGCTGCGGGGATGATGGCGAACTTCCATATCAGCCGGAAGCTTGTTTTCCATTCCGAATCCACCCAGACCAAACGCACGACGGCGGAAATCGTCCCGTTTCAGCCCGAACGCGCCGTGGTCCAGAACACGGTTTCCAGCCGCACGGCGGTTGTGAACTCCCGCAGCAAGGTCGGATAACGCGCCTGCGCGCCATAGGCCGCGCCAACTTCATTCAGGCGACAGACCCCGTCTTCCACCAGCGCGGTATATTCGTCCCCCCCATACAATGCGATCCATGACCAGTACGGATTGCCTTCACGCACCGTCCGCGGGCTGGCATGCAGTCGTGCGCCTACCTCGGCATACCCGATCAGGCATGGCGCCAGCGTTACCAGCAGGTCAAGCATGTCGCCCGTCTGTGCACGGTCAAGTATAAAGCGGCTATAGGCAAGTAATTCTATCGATTCCTCCGCCTGTTCCAGTGCCGGTTCCTCGATCCCCCACTGACGGCAGTAACCCACGTGCATGGACAGTTCGGTATCCAGTATGCCCGACAACAGTTGTGCCGCATGCCGCATGGCCGTGAGGGTATCCGATTTGTGAACCAGCAGGGCACACGCACGCGCATACTGGATCAGGTAGAGGTAATCCTGAATCAGGAAGTTGCGGAACGCTTCCACCTCCATCGTGCCACTGGCCACGCCCTCCACGAACGGATGCCCCACAAAATCCAGCCACTGCTTCATGCAATCCTGACGCAGGCGGCCAGCAAGCCCCTGTGTCAGCAGCGGCCAGTCACGTTCAGCCTGCCATTCCCCCGTCATGTTTCCTGTCTCCTGCTGGGCCTGTTCACCCTTGCGCCGCGCATCGCACGCAACAGCCATATGGGCACAACACGCATGTTCATGCTTCCGGTCTGGCGCTACGTGCGCTAGGTGAATGAAACCGGTTTTACATCTATACCTTCAATACAGGATCGTCTGTTTCCCGCCATGCCCACAACAAACGACATTCGTGCCACCTTCCTCGACTATTTTGCGGGGAACGGGCATCAGATCGTGCCGTCCTCGTCCCTGGTGCCGCACAACGATCCGACGCTGCTGTTTACCAATGCTGGTATGGTGCAGTTCAAGAACGTGTTCACCGGGCAGGAGACGCGCCCGTATTCCCGCGCCACCACGGCCCAGAAGGTCGTGCGCGCGGGCGGCAAGCACAACGACCTGGACAATGTGGGGTACACCGCCCGCCATCACACCTTTTTCGAGATGATGGGCAATTTCTCGTTCGGGGATTATTTCAAGGCGGAAGCCATCGAACTGGCATGGAAACTGGTTACCGGCACCTTTGGCCTGCCCCGCGAAAAGCTGCTGACCACCGTCTATGCCGATGACGAGGAAGCAGCCAGCCTGTGGCGCAAGATTGCCGGTCTGCCGGATGACCGGATCATCCGCATTCCCACCTCCGACAATTTCTGGCGCATGGGTGATACGGGTCCGTGCGGCCCATGTTCCGAAATCTTCTACGACCATGGCCCCGAGGTGGCGGGCGGCCCGCCCGGTTCCCCTGATGAGGACGGTGACCGGTTTACCGAAATCTGGAACCTCGTGTTCATGCAGTATTTCGAAAACCCGCCTGGCACGCGTTCACCGCTGCCGCGCCCGTCCATCGACACCGGGCTGGGACTGGAACGCTTTGCCGCGATCCTGCAGGGCAAGCGCGACAATTATGATACGGACACCTTCCGCGCGCTGATCCTCGCCTCCGCCGAAGTCACGGGCCAGGACCCGGATGGCCCGTTCAATGCCAGCCACCGCGTGGTGGCGGACCATCTGCGCTCCACCTCGTTCCTGATTGCCGATGGCGTGCTGCCGTCCAAGGACGGGCGTGGTTACGTGCTGCGCCGCATCATGCGCCGCGCCATGCGCCACCTGCACATGATGGGCACGACGGAGCCGACATTCTACAGGCTGGTTCCCGCGCTGATCCGTCAGATGGGCGAAGCCTATCCCGAACTGGTCCATGCCCGCGCTCTGATCGAGGGGACGATGAAGGGCGAGGAAGAACGCTTCAAGGCCATGCTGGACCGTGGACTGTCGCTGCTGGCGGACGAGACGGAACACCTTGGCAATGGCGCGCCGCTGCCGGGTGCCGTTGCGTTCAAGCTGTATGACACGTTCGGCTTCCCGCTTGACCTGACACAGGACGCCCTGCGCGGCACCAGCCATAGCGTGGACGTTGAAGGCTTCAACGAAGCCATGGACGTGCAGCGCAAGCGCGCCCGCGCGGCATGGAGCGGGTCCGGCGACAGTGCGACCGAAACCGTATGGTTCGAGGCGCGTGATACGTTCGGCGCCAGCGAATTCCTTGGCTATACCACCGAAACATCCGATGCCGAAGTCCAGACCGTGGTCGTGGACAATGCACAGGTGGACAGTGCCGGCCCCGGCACCAAGGTTGCCCTGCTGCTGAACCAGACCCCGTTCTATGGCGAAAGCGGTGGACAGGTGGGGGATACCGGCACCATCACCGCACCCGGCCTGCATATCGCCATTACCGATACGCAGAAAAAGCTGGGCGACCTGCTGGTGCATTACGGCACGGTCATCGAAGGCACGGTCAAGCCTGGCATGGCGGTAACGGCACAGGTCGATCATGACCGCCGCAGCGCCATCCGTGCGCACCATTCGGCAACCCATCTGCTGCATGAAGCCCTGCGCCGCCGGCTGGGGGACCATGTCACCCAGAAGGGCAGCCTGAACGCGCCCGACCGCCTGCGCTTTGACGTCAGCCAGCCGCGCCCGATCACGCCGGAGGAACTGGCCGATATCGAGGCCGAGGTGAATGCCCGCATCCGTGAAAACACGGATGTCACCACCCGCCACATGACGCCCGAAGAAGCCATTGAACAGGGTGCCATGGCCCTGTTTGGCGAAAAATATGGCGATGAGGTCCGCGTAGTGTCCATGGGTGGCCCCGAGGATGGACGTGCGGGCTGGTCGATCGAACTGTGTGGCGGCACCCATGTGCGCCGCACCGGCGATATCGGGCTGTTCCGCATCACATCTGAAAGTGGCGTGTCATCCGGCGTGCGGCGCATCGAGGCCGTGACCGGCCTTGCAGCGCAGAACGCCACCATCGCCACCGAAGACCGCCTGAATCAGATGGCCGCCATGCTGCGCGTACCCCCTGCGGAAGCCCCCGAGCGCCTTGCCGTGCTGCTGGAGGAACGCAAGGTGATGGAACGCCAGATTTCCGACCTGCAGCGCAAGCTTGCGTCGGGCAGCCAGTCAGCGGCATCCATCGTGGAGATCAGTGGCATCAAGCTCGATGCCCGCAACGTGGGTGAACTGCCGTCCAAGGAACTCAAGCCGCTGGCCGATTCCCTGCGCAAGGAAATCGGATCGGGCGTGATCGCCCTGATCTCCACCGCGGATGGCAAGGGCAGCATCGTGGTTGCCGCCACCCCTGACCTGGCGGAAAAGGTGGATGCCGTGGCGCTGGTCCGCGCAGCCAGCGCAGCCATGGGCGGCAAGGGCGGCGGTGGCCGTCGCGACATGGCGCAGGCCGGCGGCCCGGATACCGGCAAGGTGGAGGCGGCACTCGAGGCCGTGCGCACCACCATGGCAGGCGGGGCGGCCTGACCTCGGTCCCCGTTTACACGAAACGGACACACAACGGCGCACCATGTGCGCCGTTGTGCTGTACGCCCTTATCTGCCGCCGCATAAATACTGCAATACAGAAAGTGAATGTTTCTTAATTATATTGTGATTACATAGTATTTCCATTGCTGCACAGGAAGAAACAATTGTGCGCGACAGGTGTTCTCATGCTACAGATTGCATGGGATACCACCCCAACCGCCGGATTGTGCCGCGATGTCATTGCGGCGGGTGGATCTGTCTTTATCCGGACATTCAGGTGACAGGATTTTACAATGGCCGCTACCCATACCGCCCGCGATACCCTTATTGAACTGCTGCATGGCGTGGAGCGGTTCAATACCGAAGTCTTTCCGCAGAACCGCGAACTGTTCGCAAGCCTGGCGGAAAGCCAGTCCCCCGACACGCTTTTCATTGCCTGCGCCGACAGCCGGGTAAACCCCAGCATGATTACACAGACCCAGCCGGGCGATCTGTTCGTGCTGCGCAACATCGGCAATATCGTGCCCGCCTATGGGGAAATGCTGGGGGGCGTATCATCCGCCATTGAATATGCCGTAAGTGCACTGAAAGTTTCGCACATCATCGTATGCGGTCATTCCAACTGCGGCGCGATGAAGGCACTTCTGGACCCCGATCCCACAAAGCTTGCGAAAATGCCCACCGTCGCAAGCTGGCTGCGCAATGCCGAAGCCGCTCGCGCGGTGCTGGAAGCATCCGACGCCGGGCCCGCCAGCGTGCGCAGCCTGTCCGAACAGAACGTGCAGCTGCAGATCGCGCACCTGCGCACCCATCCCGCCGTCGCGGCAGGGCTTGCCCGCGGCACCCTGACGTTGCAGGGATGGTTCTATGACATTGCCAGCGGGGAAGTTGTCGTGCTGGATGAAACGTCACGCACGTTCATCCACGTGGACGAAGCCATCGCCAAGCTGCAGGCGCAGCAGGCGGCTGATACCACCACGCCATAATCCCGGCCCGGCACACGCGCGGGGACTGCGGCAGGCATGGCTGTGCCTGACCGTGGCCCTTGCGCAGGCGGCCCTGCCTGTCGGTGCGGGGGCCACCGGCAGCCTCAGGCTTTCCACCTGGAACCTTGAATGGCTGACCACGCGTCCACAGGGCGACCCGGCCCTGCCTCCTGATGTCACGCCGCGCACACCTGCGGAACTGGACCGGCTGGCGCACTACGCCAGCCGCCTTGCCCCCGATATCGCGGCGCTGGAGGAAATTGATACCCCGGATCTGGCAGCCCGGCTGTTTCCGACACCACGTTACCGCATCATCATGTCCAGTGACCATGTCGTGCAGAAGGTGGCGCTTGCAGTACGCGCGGACCTTGCGGTCGTACGGCATGCGGATGTCACGGCGCTGGATGTCTATCCCCCTTCTGCCCCCCATCACCTGCGCGCCGGACTGGACCTGACGATAGGACAGGGCACGGACAGCCTGCGCGTACTGGTCGTGCATCTGAAGGCGGGATGCCGCGATTCGCAGCCCATAGCCCGCAAACCGGCCTGCCAGACGCTGATGCGCCAGATCGCGATCGTTCAGGACTGGATCATGGAACGGCAGGACGAAGGGGAAGCCTTTGTCGTGATGGGGGATTTCAACCGCCTGCTGGCGCCCGACGATCCCGCCTGGCGGGCACTGTCTGGGAATGGCCCGCTGGCGCTGGCTACAGCCGGTCACGCCAGTCCCTGCGCACAGGGAAATTATTTTATCGACCATATCATCGCCGGTGGCCCTGCGCGTGAATGGCTGCAGCCGGACAGCCTGCGCGTCATGCTTTACCGCCAGAACGGACAGGACGACACCACGCGCCTGTCCGATCATTGTCCGGTATCGGTCAGGCTCTCACTTCCCTGACGCATACGGCATGAACGGATCAGGCAATCATTCCGGCCAGATGCCCGACGCATGCATGGCGTTCCACCCCACCGCCAGCACGATCAGCACGAACACGATCGCGCCCATAAGCTGGAACAGTTCCTTGTAAGGCATGAATTCAGGGGCCATGGCGGCCGTTGCAGCGGCCTGGCTTGTCGCCACGGCGTCACTGTCGGTGGGCACGACCTGTGTCTGGGCTTCGGGCACCGGGCCGGGATCGGGGACGGCGGTGGCTGCAAGTGCCGCCTCATCTTCCTGCACGGCTTCATGCAGGGCTTCCACCGGATGTTCCACGCCTGCGGGAACAGCGGACTGCGCGACGACGGTCCGGTCCTGATCGGGGGTATCGGTCATTGACGCTGTACTCCTGCTGCAGCCAAGTCTGTGCCATATATCCGACAGGTCGGCAAAGAACCAACCATTGGATTAAGCCATCCCGTGTCATACTACCACATGCCGCCAGAACAGGAGAGATGCATGCCAGCCCTGAAACTGACCCGCCGACACGGCCTGCTTGCCGCACTGGCGACCCTCCTGCCCGCCGGTATGCCAGGGGTGGCCCATGCGCGCCGCCCCCTGCGTATCGGCATGATCGGGTCGGGCCATGTCGGCAGCACGCTGGGGCATTTATGGACCCGGGCGGGGCACCAGGTCATGTTTTCCGACATTCATAAGGGTGCGGCCAAAAAACTGGCGTCAGAGCTCTACCCCCTCGCCCGTGAGGGCACTCCACAGGAAGCGGCAAAGTTTGGCGATGCGGTGGTGCTGGCGGTCCCCTATGGCGCGCTGCCCCAGTTGCGGCACACCATCGGATCGATCGTGGGGACAAAACCGCTTATCGATCCGACCAATCCCTATGGCTGGCGGGATGGAAAGATAGGACGGCTGGCGCTGCGCAAGGGGGCGGGTGTGACCACGCAGGCACTGTTCCCGCAGGCATCGGTGGTACGGGCCTTCAATTCCGAGGACATGACCACGCTGGAAGCCGAGACATTCCGCACGCCCCCTCGCCTGGCCCTGCCCATGGCGGGCGACGTGGTGCAGGCACTGTATGTGGCAGGGTGGCTGATCCATGATGCGGGGTTCGATCCCGTCATGGTCGGGCCGCTTTCGACAGCCATGCTGTTCCAGCCCGGCAATCCCGGTTTCGAGGCCCGGATGAACGCCACCGACCTGCGCAACCTGCTGGGGGTTTCGGCCAACAATCCCATCGACCGAAACCTTGCCACTCAGTTTGCGGGCGGGATGTAGGCGGCCTGCCGCAGGGCGAGGCCGAACTGGATCCAGCCAATGCCCGCGGCAATCAGTTCAACCGCGACAAAGGTGCCGATCAGCCACAGGCCCGACCATGGCAGCGTCACATACAGGCACACACCCACCAGCAGGCTGATCAGCCCACCCAGCCCGATCAGCCACCAGCCCTGCAGGCCGCGCTGCTGGAACGCCATGATGATGCGCCCTATGCCGGACACGACCAGACAGGCGGAAATGAAGATGGTGATGACCATGGAGCCGGTGGTCGGTTCCTCCATCATCATCGTGCCGGCAAGGATATACAGCGCGCCGCCCAGGATGGACATGAACCGCCCGCTCCAGTCGCGCACGACAAAGGCATGCACCAGCTGTATCGTGCCCGCGACGAACAGCAGCACCCCAAGCAGGATGGTACTGGCCAGCGACACCGCCAGCGCATCCACCCACGCCACGATGCCCAGGCCGAACGATATGACGCCAAGGCCGACAAACAGCCCCCAGCGCTGCGTAAATGGCGTTTCCATGCACAAAAACCCTTTATTCCTGTAATGTGGTCTTCCGGTTCCCGTTTAATAACAGGCCAGCACCGCCATGCGATACAGGCTTTTGGGGGCTGCGCCATGACGCACAATGATTGACAGGACGGGCACAGTACTTCTATACGCGCCCGACTGCCGGGAACGTGGACGATACGGCTGGTGCCCATGGGTGATTGCTCCCCGGTGCCGGTAATACGGATCGCGCCCGTCCTGTTCATGCGGAACAGGACCTACCGGTGCAACAACATGGCCATACGGTTCTGCCGCATGTCATGCAGATGAATGAAGAGAGAGCGCGCAGATGAGCAAGCGCCTTGAGAGCAAGTACAAAATCAACCGTCGCCTTGGCGTAAACCTGTGGGGCCGTGCAAAGTCCCCGGTCAACAAGCGCGAATATGGCCCCGGCCAGCATGGTCAGCGCCGCAAGCAGAAGCCGTCCGACTTCTCCGTGCAGCTGATGGCCAAGCAGAAGCTGAAGGGCTACTACGGCAACATCGGCGAAAAGCAGTTCCGCAAGTATTATGACGAGGCCGTCCGTCGCAAGGGCGATACCTCCGAAAACCTGATCGACCTGCTGGAACGCCGGCTGGACGCGGTCGTGTACCGCCTGAAGTTCGCGATCACCCCGTTCGCGGCGCGTCAGTTCATCAGCCACGGCCACATCACGGTCAACGGCCGCAAGGTCAATATCCCGTCATACCTGGTGCGTGATGGCGACGTGATCGAAGTCCGTGAAAAGTCCAAGCAGCTGGCCATCGTGCTGGATGCGGCACAGAGCGGCGAACGCGACGTGCCGGAATACATGGAAGTGGACCACCGCCAGATGAAGGGTTCGTTCCTGCGCAGCCCCAAGCTGTCGGACGTTCCGTATCCGGTCCAGATGGAACCGAACCTGGTCATCGAATTCTACTCTCGCTGATCAAGTCCCGGAACCGGGCAGGCGTGACGCCGGACGTGGGGTTTCATCCCCGCGTCCGGCGTCCGCGTTTCTGGCCCCTGCCCGGTTCCGCCTTCCGTCCGTCGGGCCAGCAGCAGGAATGGACAAGACCGTGACCGCCACCGCCGCCGATACCCCGCTTGCCGCCGAAATCACCCGGCGGCGCACCTTTGCCATCATCTCGCACCCTGATGCGGGCAAGACCACGCTGACCGAACGCATCCTGCGCGCCGGTGGCGCGATCCAGATGGCGGGCAACGTGCGGGCCAAGGGCGAACGGCGGCGCACGCGTTCGGACTGGATGGGGATCGAACGCGACCGTGGCATTTCCGTCGTGACATCGGTCATGACGTTTGAATATGGCGGCTGCATCTTCAACCTGCTTGACACGCCAGGCCATGAAGACTTCTCGGAAGATACCTACCGCACGCTGACGGCGGTGGACGCCGCCGTGATGGTGATTGATGCCGCCAAAGGGATCGAGGCCCGGACGCGCAAACTGTTCGAGATCTGCCGCCTGCGCGATATTCCCATCGTCACCTTCATCAACAAGATGGACCGCGAATCGCAGGACCCGTTTGCCCTGCTGGATGAAATCTCATCCTCGCTGGCACTTGATACCTCTCCTGCCACATGGCCGGTGGGGCGTGCCGCCAAATTCGTGGGCACCTATGATATCCGCCACCGGGAACTGCACGTTACCGAAGAACTGGACCAGACCGACCCGCGCATGGTGCAGCTGGGCGAGGAACTGGAACTGGTTGAGGCGGCGCTGCCGGAATTCGATCTTGAAAGCTTCAATGCGGGGCACCTGACACCGGTGTTCTTCGGTAGTGCCATGAAGGAAATTGGCGTCACCGACCTGCTGGATGCACTGGCGGCCTTCGGGCCACCGCCGCGCGACCAGGCGACGGAAACCCGCAACGTGCGCGCCGATGAGCCTGCGCTTACCGCGCTGGTGTTCAAGATCCAGGCCAACATGGACCCCAACCACCGCGACCGTATGGCGTTCGCCCGCATCTGTTCGGGCAAGCTGCAGCGCGGCATGCGCCTCAAGCACGTACGGATCGGCAAGCAGTTCGCGCTGCATACGCCGCAGTTCTTCTTCGCGCGTGACCGGCAACTGGCCGAGGAAGCATTTGCAGGCGACGTGGTGGGCATTCCCAACCATGGCACGCTGCGCATTGGTGATACGCTGACCGAAGGCGAGGACCTGCGCTTTACCGGCGTGCCCTACTTCGCGCCTGAAATCCTGCGCCGCGTGCGTCTGGATGACGCGATGAAGGCCAAGAAGCTGCGGCAGGCCCTGACCGAACTGGCGGAAGAAGGCGTGGTGCAGCTGTTCCGCCCGCAGGACGGTGCGCCGCCGATCGTGGGCGTGGTCGGCACGCTGCAGCTTGACGTGCTGCAGTCCCGGCTGAAGGGGGAATACGGGGTTGCGATCGGCTTCGAATCGACACCCTACAACCTTGCCCGCTGGGTCACCGGCCCGCGTGACAAGCTGGAAGCCTTCTGCATGGCCAACCGCACGGCCATGGCGGATGATATCGACGGGGATCCGGTCTTCCTCGCCTCATCGGCATTCATGATGAAGCGTACGGCGGAAGGCAATCCGGACCTGACATTCCATGACATCAAGCAGATCGGCCAGGAAATCGCCTGACCGGACGGGCCAGCGTGACTGGCCCGCACCGCAGGCACAGATGAGGTCTTGCCTAATCCCGCCCGTCTGTCGCATCTAGGCGCATCATGTCCGACACACAGCCCCGCCTGCACCTGCACGACAGCAGGACGCGCAGCACCGTTCCCTTCGTCCCGCTGGCACCCGACAACGTGCGGGTCTATTATTGCGGTCCCACGGTCTATGACCTGGCGCATATCGGCAACCTGCGCGCCATGCTGACGGCAGATGTGCTGGTGCGCCTGCTGCGCCACCTGTACCCGCGCGTGACCTATGTGCGCAACATCACGGACGTGGATGACAAGATCAATGCCCGCGCCCATGCCAATGGCGAATCCATTGCAGACCTGACCACGCGCACCATCCACGATTTTCACGAGGATCTGGCCGCCGTTTCCATCCTGCCACCGGATGTAGAGCCGCGCGCGACCCATCATATCGGTGAAATGCAGGACATGATCCGCAGCCTGATCGAAAGCGGCCATGCTTACGAAGCCGAAGGGCACGTCCTGTTCGCGGTAAACACCTATCCATCCTATGGTGCGCTATCGGGCCGCACGCCCGATGACCTGATCGCGGGCGCGCGGGTGGAAGTCGCCCCCTACAAACGTGATCCGGGTGATTTCGTGCTGTGGAAGCCGTCTGATGACCAGACGCCGGGATGGGACAGCCCGTGGGGTCGGGGCCGTCCGGGGTGGCATATCGAATGTTCGGCCATGTCGCAGCGTTACCTGGGCGAAAGCTTCGACATTCATGGCGGCGGGTCGGACCTTCTGTTCCCCCACCATGAAAACGAACGCGCGCAGAGCATGTGCTGTCACCCGCATGGCCGCTTCGCCAACCACTGGGTGCATAATGCCATGCTGCTGGTGAACGGGGAGAAGATGTCGAAGTCCCTCGGCAACTTCCTGACCGTGCGCGACGTGCTGCGTGACACCCCTGCCGAGGCGCTGCGCCTGCTGCTGCTGCGCGCGCAGTACCGTTCGGTGCTGAACTTCACCCGCGAAGGGCTGAATGAAGCCCGCCAGATGCTCGACCGGTTCTACCGCGCGCTGGAAAACCTTGATCCCATGCACGATGCCGTGCCCGCGCCGGACAGCGTGGTACAGGTGCTGTGCGACGACCTGAACACGCCGCGCGCCCTGGCGGAAATGCATGCACTGGCTGACGCCGCCATGGCGGGTGACAGCAAGGCTGCCGCGCAGCTGAAGACGGCAGGCAACCTGCTGGGCCTGCTGCAGAATACGCCGGAGGCATGGTTCCGCGGAGACGCGAAGGTTGACCCGGCCCGGATCGAACGCCTGATCGCAGAACGGCTGGCCGCCCGCAAGGCGCGCGATTTTGCCCGGGCGGATGAAATCCGCAACGATCTTGCGGCACAGGGCATCGTACTGGAAGACGGTCCACAGGGCACGACATGGAGGCAGGCATGACCGGCCGTGACGGCGGGGCGGATATCGGCCCCATCGGCAATAGCCCGGTCGTAATCCTTGTCCGGCCCCAGATGGCCGAAAACATTGGCACCACGGCGCGCGCCATGGCCAATGGGGGCCTGTTTCACATGCGGATTGTAGCCCCCCGCGACGGCTGGCCGCAGGAACGTGCGTGGCGCAGCGCCTCCGGTGCTGACCGTATCCTCGAATCCGCGCAGGTATTTGATACGGTGGATGATGCGGTGGCCGACCTGCATCATGTCTTCGCCACCTGCCCGCGTCCGCGCCATATCGTAAAGCCGGTGCTGACTGCACGCGGTGGCGCCGCCGAACTGCGTGAAATGACGGATCGCGGACTGAAGGTCGGCCTGATGTTCGGTCCCGAACGCGCGGGGCTGGATAACGAAGACATGGCCCGCGCCGATGCGCTGATCCGCTATCCGCTCAACCCCGCTTTCATGTCGCTCAACCTGGCGCAGGCAGTGATGATCATGGCGTATGAGTGGTGGATGGCGGTAGACGATACGCCGCCGCGCACGCTGATGACCAACGAGACGCATGTGGCAACCCGTGGCGAGCTGGACAATTTCATGCGCCACCTGATCGCTGATCTGGATGAATGCGGTTTCCTGCGCAATGAACAGAAGCGGCCAGGCATGGTGCGCAACCTGCGCCACTTCTTCCTGCGTGGTGAGGTAACGGAACAGGAACTGCGCACGCTGCATGGCGTGGTGACGGAACTGTCGCGTGGGCGTAAGGCCCGGCAGGGCAGCGGTAAACAAGAGTAAAAGCTTCAGGGAACGCCGCCTTTTTGAAAAAAGGCGGCACCCAAAAACTTCTTGCTGTTGAAAAAAGGCCCGGTATAAAACCGGGCCTTTTTTATATCAGCGTGCCGCGACCTGCAGCCGGTCGGCCACGCGCGCCCGGCCCATAAGCGGCAGCAGGTCACGCATTTCCGGCCCGCTCTCTTCCCCCGTCAATGCAAGGCGCAGCGGGTGAAACAGCGCACGCCCCGTGCGGCCCGTGGCATCCTTTACGGCCGTGGTCCATGCCTTCCATGTGGTTTCATCCCACGGTTCCGCAGGCAGCGTCTCCAGTGCCTGCAGCAGGAAGGGGCGATCTTCCTCCTCAATCACCGGAGGGATGATCTCACCCGCCACGACATCCCACCAGTGGCGCAGTTCACCCGCCATATCCACATTGCCCCGCACCGCCAGCCAGAAGGCTTCCGTCGCCCCTTCGGGCAGGCGGGCGCGGATTTCATCAAACGACATGGCGTGCATGATGCGGCGGTTCAGGCCCAGCAACTGCCGCATATCAAATCGCGCGGCCGAGCGCGAAACACGCCCGAGGTCATACGTCTTGGCCAGTTCATCAAACGACAGCGCCGCCGGGTCATCCGCACTGCCCAGCCGTGAGAGGTAGGATACGATGGCCGAAGGCTCGACCCCGTCCTGCCGCAATGCGCGAATCGACAGCCCGTCAAAACGCTTGGACAGCTTGCCGCCGCCTTCATCCAGCAAAAGCGGCAGGTGCGCGAAGGTGAACTGGTTGCGCTTTGCCCCCAGTGCCTCCGCAATGTCGATCTGCACGCCGGTATTGGTCACGTGGTCCTCGCCCCGGATGATATGGGTGATGCCCAGTTCCATATCATCCACGACGGATGCCAGCGTGTACAGCACCGTCCCGTCCGCGCGCACCAGAACAGGGTCGGAAATGGCAGGCAGCTTCACCCGGCACGCCCCCATGACCAGATCATTCCATTCCACCGTGCGGTGATCGGACAGCCGGAAGCGCCAGTACGGTACCTTGCCATTGGCTTCGGCCTGCGCGCGCTGCTGCGGGGTCATGCGCAGCATGGCGCGGTCATAGACCGGCGGCTTGCGCATGCGGATACGGGCCTCACGCTTGGAGGCCAGTTCCTGCTCACTTTCAAAACACGGATAAAGCCGCCCGGTGGCCTTCAGCTGTTCAATGGCCAGCGCATAGCGGTCCAGCCGGTCCGACTGACGCACGAATTCATCCCAGCCAATGCCAAGCCAGCGCAGGTCATCCTGCAGGGCCTGCACATATTCCTCTTTCGAGCGACCGCGATCGGTATCGTCAATACGCAGCAGGAAGCGTGCATCGTGGCGGCGGGCGAACAGGGCATTGGCAATGGCCTGACGCGCATTGCCGACATGGATCAGCCCGGTCGGGCTGGGCGCAAAACGGAGTTTCATGACCCCTATATGCGGCGATTACGCCCTAAATGCCAGAGAACACATGCGCAATCCGACGCGGAATACACCAGCCTTGCAGGCCCAGCCCGATGCACGCCGGTATGGGTGCCTGACCCGTATGGGGAAAGTGTTTTCAGGCGGGCCGCCGACGCCGCCTTTTTAAAAAGACGGCACCCAAAAACTTTTACACCTTTACGGATTTAGGGACGTTCTTACGCCCCTTCATCCTCATCATCGCCACGGCGGGGATCAAAGGCGCGCCAGTCACGTTCCATCGGACTTGCGGCGTGGGCCACGAAATCATCCAGTTCATTGGCCGAACGCCAGCCCTGATCGCCTGCTTCCAGCACTTCCGCATCCTCGCCAAAGGAAAACCATGCCTTGAGGATATCGGCGGCCGACAGGCCGGGCATGCGGCAGCGTTCAATGCTGTCACGTACATAGGCGCGCGCAAAGGCATTGGCCTGGATCAGGTCGGGAAAACCGCCGACTTCCTCGACAATATTGTCCTCGGCGCCGCCTGACAGGTCCAGAATCCGTACGCGCCATCCCCCTTCGGGGGCAAAAATGGTTTCTGACAAGATGAAGCCTTTCGTTATGCATCCCTGCGCGGGACGTGACCATGTGGCCTAGCGGTTGCGCATGTGGCGCAGCAGGAACTCACGCCCCGCCTTGACCCGCGGCACATCGTCATAGGCCACGATATCGGCTGTGGCATAGGTTTCCGACCAGTGGTCGGGAATGAAGGAGCCTGTACCGATCACATCGACCGGCGCATGGGCGTCGGCCATGCTGAGGCATTTTTCCACGCTGAAACCCGACGACGCGATGATGCGTACATGCGCGAATCCTGCATCATCCAGTGCTTCGCGCATGCGCCAGATTGCGGCGGCGGAAACCCCGGTACCCACAAGGTAACGCAGTTCCTTGTCCGACCGGTACCGCCGGATGCTGCCCGGCGTATGGCGTTCCAGCACGTCATAGGATGATTGCGGGTCCAACCCCTCCAGAAAACGGCCGCCATGCGTATCCAGACGCACGGCCAGCCGTCCGGTTGCGGCAAGGTCCGGGAAATGGCGGCAGACTTCCAGCGCGTCCGTCACCTCGCGCCCGAAATAGTCCACCAGCACCACAAGGTCCATTTCGGGATAGACCTCGTGAAACATCCCGGCGGCCCGCAGGGTGGACCCGGCGTAGCCCACCAGCGCGTGCGGCATGGTGCCCAGCCCCTTCGTGGTGCCGAAATAATGCGCCGTCGCGTCATTGGCGCTGCCGATAAAGCCCAGCGCGCCTTCCTTCTGCGCGGCATGACTGCCGACGGAGGCGGCATAGGCCATCTGTTCCTGCATGCCGAAGCCCGCGCAATGCCGCGCCTCCATCGCCATGAACCGCACATGCGGCAGCGCCATGGACATCTGGTAGGCATTGTGGGCGGCGACACAGGCCGGGCCAAGACGCTGGAGCACCAGCGTCTCCAGCACCGCAAGCTGCGCGAACGATCCGGTCACATAGGCCAGCGGTTCACCCGCGCCCACCCATGTTCCCTCGGGGAACATAAGGTCACATTCAATGTCGATCCCGCGTTCGGTGGCAACGGCGCGCAGCCAGTCCACCATAAGCCGGGGCGCGGACACGACGGGGCGGCGCAGGAAGACGGCATAGGTCACCTTCCTGTCCCCAAAGTGTTCGACAATGGCACGCGTGCGGTTGAAATACGCATCCGTGCGGGCGGCGATCACATCACGTTCCACCGCGCCCGCACCCCGGCCTGCCTTCTCACCATGGGTCATAGCCCCTCCAATCCCCCCGATACGGGCGGGACTAGCGTGCCCCGCCACTCATGCGATGCATCCGCGTCTTCAGTTCTTCAGACAGACGGAATGCCATTTCCAGCGACTGTTCCGCATTCAGGCGCGGGTCGCAGAAGGTCTCATAGCGTTCACCCAGATCGGCTTCCGTCAAGCGGTGGGCACCGCCGATGCACTCGGTCACGTTCTGGCCGGTCATCTCGAAATGCACGCCGCCGGGGTGGGCGCCGGCTGCCTCGAATACGTCAAAAAAGCCGTGAATCTCCGACAGGATGGCATCGAACGAACGCGTCTTGATACCTGTCGAAGTCGAGCTTGTGTTGCCATGCATGGGATCACACAACCATGTGACCGTCCGCCCCGTGGCCATCACTTTCTCAAGAAGTGGCGGCAGATGGTCGCGCACCTTGCCCGCCCCCATGCGGGAAATGAGCGAAATGCGCCCGGCTTCGTCGGTCGGGTTGAGAATGTCGAGCAACTGCTCAAGATCCTCGATGGTCGTGGTCGGGCCGACCTTGATCCCGATGGGGTTGCGCACCCCACGCAGGAATTCGACATGCGCGCCATCTGGCTGGCGGGTACGATCCCCGATCCACACGAAATGGGCCGAGCAGTCATACCATTCGTCCGATGTCGAATCGATGCGGGTCAGCGCCTGCTCGTACGGCAGCAGCAGGGCTTCGTGCGAGGTATAGAACTCGGTCTCGTCAATCTGGGGCGTGGTGGCCGCCGTCAGGCCGCACGCGGCCATGAAGTCCAGTGTTTCGCCAATACGTTCGGCCAGTTGCCCGTAACGCTGCGCCAGCGGCGAACGTTCGACAAAGCCAAGGTTCCAGCGGTGGACTTCATGCAGGTTGGCATAGCCCCCGCTGGCGAAGGCGCGCAGCAGGTTCATGGTGCCGACAGACTGGAAATAGCCGGTTTCCATGCGCTTCGGGTCGGGAATGCGCGCGGATTCCGTGAAGTCCGAACCATTGATGATGTCACCACGGTAGGACGGCAGCGTCACGCCATCCTTCGTCTCGGTATCGGAGGAGCGCGGCTTGGCGTACTGCCCGGCCATGCGCCCTATCTTGATGACGGGCACCTTGGCGCCAAAGGTCAGCACAACAGCCATCTGCAGCAGCACGCGGAAGGTGTCGCGCACGATATCGGCGGTGAATTCACTGAAGCTTTCAGCGCACGCGCCACCCTGCAGCACGAAGGCCTGCCCCGTGGCGGCCTTGGCCAGATGGGCGCGCAGGCGCCGGGCTTCCCCTGCGAAGACCAGCGGCGGGTAGCGGCGCAGGCGCGCCTCCACGCCCTCCAGGGCGGCTTCGTCAGGATATCGCGGCATCTGCCGCGCCGGAAACGACCGCCAGCTCTCCGGCGTCCAGGCCTGCCGGGAAGAACTGCTGTGGCTGTGCGTCGCACTCATGGGTCGGATCCTAATTCCTCTTGATACAAGACAGTCCCCGCCGCCAGCGGCGGAAGGGCAGTCTTTATGTCGAAAAAAGCCCGGCATGGCAAAGCCTGTTCTGGGCCGGTCCCCTCTGGCTGCACCGCCAGCGGGGAATCAATGTTGCATTGACGCCACAAACAGACCCGATCCATACAGTTGCAGGTCGCATTACAGTCATGCTTCCCCCATATGTAAAAGCAGCATGGTTGGACTGCCAGACCACGGCTTCCCCTGACGGGGCATGGTTGGCATGGTGTCCCCTCAGGTAAAAGGATTACGGATCATGGCCACCACACGTGGGAAATTCATAACCGCCCTGGCAGCCGGGCTGTGTCTGTTCAGCGTGACGGCCATGGCCGCGCCCGACAGCAGTGACGACAGCAGCAGCCAGAGCGAAGACAAGATGACCGTTCATGGTCAGCGCAACCATCTGCCGCCCGGCTATGAGGAAGCGCCGTCCATGGAACTGAACCACGGTCCCGACCCCGACCATCTGGAACATGTGCACCGTGATTCGGTTACCGGCACGGACCTGTCACGTTTCGGCAGCGCGTACCAGAGCAGCGGGATCAATGGCGATGGCCAGCTTGGCGATTCGACCGGCAATGGCTGGGTCGCGCCCCGCTAAAAAATCACTTCAGAAATAATAAAAGTTTTTGGCTACCGCCTTTTTAAAAAAAAGCCTTACCAGAAACTTCTGTGGTTCGCGGGTTTGCCCGCCTGTTACACAATAAAAAAACCGTTGCCGGTCAATGTGCCAGCAACGGTTTTTTACATGGGCCGTATCAGACCGGGTGATGCGGCGTGACACGCGTGCGGGTACGCATGGTCACGAATTCCTCAGCCGAGGACGGATGGATGCCGATGGTCCGGTCCCAGTCCCCCTTCTTCAGCCCCGCCGTCACGGCAATCGCCAGACCCTGCATGATCTCCGGCGCGTCATCACCCAGCATGTGCGCGCCTACAACCACCTGACTGGCCTTATCGACCACCAGCTTCATGAACGTACGCTGCTGGCGGCCACTGAGCGTATTGCGCATGGGGCGAAAGCGGCTGACATACACGTCCACATCGCCCTTATGCGCAGCCTCGGCTTCCGTCAGGCCGACACTGGCAAGGGCGGGGGTAAAGAACACCGCCTTCGGTGTCGTGCCATAGGACCACTGGCGCGCCGGTGCGCTGCCAAACAGACGGTCAGCCAGATTATGCCCTTCCGCGATGGCGACGGGGGTCAGGTTCAGCCGGTTGGTCACGTCACCAATGGCGTAAATGCCGGGCACGGTTGTCTGGCTGTCCTCATCGACAATGATGCGCCCGTTCTCCTCCATCGCCACACCAAGCTGCGTCAGGCCAAGGCCGGTGATCTTGGGATGACGGCCGGTGGCGAAGAAAACGCAGTCGGTGTCAATCCGGGTACCGTTATCAAGGGTGACGGTAAAGCTGCCATCCCCGCGCTTTTCAATTTCAGTGGGCGACGCGCTGACATGCTGGCGGATGCCACGCAGATCGATGGCGTCATGCAGGGCGTGGCGCAGGTCGCCATCAAAGCCACGCAGCGGCTGCTGCTGGCGATAGACCAGATCAACTTCCGAGCCGAGTCCACGGAATATCCCTGCAAACTCCACGCCAATATAACCGCCACCCACCATGCACACCCGCTGCGGGCGCCGTGTCAGGTGAAAGGCCTGATCGGATGATATGGCGTATTCCGCGCCGGGGATCCTGGGCGCCGTCGGCGTGGACCCTACGGCAATGACAATCCGGGCCGCAGTCACACGGCGCGGGGCTTCATGGGGAGCCAGCGGGGACGGGTCGATACGCAGGGTGTGCGCGTCCTCGATGGTGGCAAGGCCGGTAAACAGCGCAACACCCGCCTTTTCCAGCATCGAGACATACAGACCGTTCAGGCGCGTGATTTCGCGGTCCTTGGCTTCAATCAGTGCGGTCCAGTCATGCTGCCCGCGCTTCGTGTTCCAGCCGAAACCGTGGCTGTCATCCACCCAGTCGCCATATTCGCTGGCCTGGACCATCAGTTTCTTGGGCACGCAGCCAAGGTTGACGCAGGTCCCGCCCCAGTGGCGGCTTTCCGCCACGGCCACGCGCGCCCCATGGCTGGAGGCGATACGCGCACACCGCACGCCGCCCGAACCCGCGCCGATTACAAACAGATCGAAGTCATAACTCATGCCGGTTGTGCATCCTGCTTCCAGCCGGAAGGACGGCGACAGCATGCGTCATTCCGGCAGCACCCCGCCCTGACGCGGGGCGGGACCAATAAAAAAAGCCCCGACCATGCTTCCTATGGCCGGGGCGGGGCGGGATCAGCGTTCGGCGAACGCCTTTTCCACCACATAGGCGCCGGGGTTGGAGTTGTTCCCCTCGTCAAAGCCACGGTCCTGCAGCAGCTTTTCCGTATCGGCCAGCATTTCCGGCGAACCGCAGATCATGACGCGGTCATGTTCAGGATCCAGTTCGGGGATGTTCAGGTCCTTGAAGATCTTGCCCGTCTCGATCAGCTTGGTGATGCGGTCGGTAACGGCAAATTCCTCACGGGTCACGGCCGGGTAGTACAGCAGCTTGCCCTTCACGTCCTCGCCCAGGAACTCGTGTTCGGGCAGTTCGTGGCGGATGTGGTTGGAATAGGCCAGCTCACCCGAGATACGCACCGTATGGCTCAGGATCACGTGGTCGTAGCGTTCATAGCATTCCGGATCCTTGATCAGGCTCATGAAGGGTGCAAGCCCCGTACCCGTGGACAGGAAATACAGGTTGCGGCCCGGACGCAGGTTGTCCAGCAGCAGCGTGCCGACGGGTTTGCGGCCGATCAGCACCTTGTCGCCCACCTTTACATGACGCAGGCGCGAGGTCAGCGGACCATCGGGCACCGCGATCGACAGGAATTCAAGGTGGTCCTCGTAATTCGCGCTGGCAATGCTGTAGGCGCGCAGCAGCGGCTTGCCCTCGACCTCGATGCCGATCATCGTGAACTGGCCGTTCTCGAAGCGCAGCGCCGGGTCGCGCGTGGTGGTGAAGCTGAACAGCCGGTCTGTCCAGTGATGGACCGACAGGACGGTTTCCGCATTCAGGTGGCCATATTCCTTGGTCGGTTCGGCCAGGTGGAACACGCCTTCCTGCCCCTCGACCGGAGCAAGGCCGGTGAGCATGGTCTCGGCGGTTGGCACAATCAACGTATCTGACATCTGGTTATCATTCTCCCGGCTGGATATGACGCAGACACAGGATTCCCTGAAACATGCGCCCGGCCACAGCTACATAACTAAGGCGGGCATGTTTAGGCCATCCACAGCGTGGAATTCCAGCACAAAACTAACATATCACGCGCCACGGGGAACAGATTGACCGTAGAATGCCCATTCCGGGACGCGCTTGTCACGCCACACGCGTACGATACGGCGTTCTATTCAATGATTTCGGGCACGGATGCAAGTACGGAGTCCATTGTCGTCAGCGCGTGGATGACGCACATAGTCAGGTATGACTTCTGAATTCCCCGACCGGGCCGCCCCTGCCCTGCTGGCGCTGGACGCGGCGATCGCCGCAACCGGACTGCATGTTGAAACCCGCGAGCGCCCGAAGCTGGAGCGCGTGATCGCCCGCATGCTGGAACCCGGCGCCACGCACATAGATGACGCCGCCTTCCGCAGCGCCCTGTGTACCGTGCGGCGCAAGCCGTGGGGGTCGCGGCTTATGGACCTGACCCGCCGCGCGGGGCAGATATGGGTCACGCGCGCAGATACGGAAGCCGCCGCCGTGACGGTGGACGACCCCGAACCCGATGACGCCCGCCTTCTGTCAGCCCTGGCCCCCGTACTGCATGAAAAACTGCGCGCGCAGGGCGATACGCCGCGCGCCGCAGTGGAAAACGTCCGCGCCGACCTGTTTGACGGCACCGGCCGCACGCTGGCACCAGCCGAACTGCGCACCCTTGCCGTGGCGGTGGCCGATGCCTTCGCCCTGCCTGATGCGGATGCCTTCGCCGCCGGACTGGAACGCGAGGACGCAAGCCGCAAGGACCGCGATACCCAGATCGAGGATACGGCGCGCGCACGGCGGCGCGAGGAAGTGCTGCGCCTGCGTGAATGGGAAAAAAGCCTTGTTCCCTTCAGCGACGTACCCGGCCTGCTGCGCTGTTCGCACCGCGAGGCGCTGCGCTGGATCGCGGAAAACCGTCTGCCGGTCGCACGCCGCGTGCCGCAGGCGGATGGACAGGAACGGTGGGAATTCGACCCGACCGAACTTATGGCCCTGCGCCAGCAGTTACCCCAGTGGCGCAGGGAGGGACAGGAAACCCCGTCGCGCGCACCACTGGCCCCCGACCTGGGCAACCGCCGCGTGGGTAACGCTGTCATTGCACAGGTCGCCGCCCTTGACCGCTACGCCGCTCATTTCCGCACCGCACGCGCGCTCAACCGTCGTATCACGCTGGTGACGGGACCGACCAACAGCGGCAAGTCGCATACGGCACTGGATGCGCTGGCCCGTGCCGAAAGCGGGCTGGCGCTGGCGCCGCTACGGCTGCTGGCACATGAATTCCGCGAGTCGCTGACCGCGCGCGGCGTGCCGACATCGCTGGCCACGGGCGAAGAGCGCATCGAAGTGCCCGGTAGCCGCCATCTGGCCGCAACCGTGGAAATGTGCCCGCTGAACAACCCGGTCGATGTAGCCATAATCGATGAAGCCCAGATGCTGACCGACCCCGACCGTGGGGCGGCCTGGACTGCGGCCATCATGGGTGCCCCCGCGCGGCACCTGTTCATCCTTGGCGCGCCTGATTGCATTCCCATGGTGAAGCGCATTGCCGAACTGTGCGGTGACCCGGTGGATGAAATCCGGCTGGAACGCAAAAGCCCGCTGGTTGCCGCCGAACGTTCGGTCAGCCTGCATGAACTGCAGAAGCATGACGCGCTGATCGCCTTTTCCCGACGCGAGGTACTGGACCTGCGCGCGCTGCTACTGGCGCAGGGCAAGCGGGTGGCGGTGGTGTATGGCGCGCTCAGCCCCGAAGTCCGCCGGGCGGAAGCCCAGCGTTTCAATGATGGCGACGCCGACATCCTGATCGCGACCGACGCAATCGGCATGGGGCTGAACCTGACCATCCGCCGCGTGGTCTTTGCCGCCCTGCGCAAATATGACGGCAACCAGACGCGCGACCTCAACCCGCAGGAAGTCAAGCAGATCGGCGGTCGCGCCGGGCGTTACGGCAAGCATGAACAGGGTGTTGTGGCCGTGCTGGAAGGGGTCGGCAGCCCGTCCTTCATCCACGCCATGCTGGCTGCCCCCCCGCAGCCGATCGAGGACATGCGCCCGCAGGTGCAGCCCGATGCGGACATTGTTCAGGCCGTCGCGGCCGAAATCGGGTCCGACAGCCTGTTTGGCGTGCTGGTGCGCATTCGCCGCGCGGTGCTGCGCCGCGATGACCCGAATTACCGGCTGGCCAACATGGAACAGGCCTTCGCCATTGCAACCGCGCTGGAAGGTGTGTCGGATCTGACGCTGGCGCAGCGCTGGGTCTATGCCATGTGCCCGGTGGATGACCGCGACAATGGCATCCAGCGCCTTGTCCACTGGGCGGCAGACCATGCGGCGGGCAATGCCGTGCCACCACCGGGCACGGGCCGCCTGCCGCCGCCCGAACGGGCCGAGCGCACGGAACTGGAACGCGCGGAAAAACGCCACAAGCGGCTGGTGGCATGGCGATGGCTGGCGCTGCGCTTCCCCGAAGCTTACGTCAACCGTGAGGAAGCCGAGGCCACGACCGCCCGCCTGAATGACTGGATCGAAGACGTGCTGCGCCAGCAGAGCATCCGCGCCCGCACGCCGCGCACGTCCCCCTTCAGCCCTGATAACCGCGCCAGCCCGCCGGGCCGCCGCAACCGTGAGGCACCGACCAAGGGCAAACGCCCGCACCGCAAGCGACGTTAAGGGAAGACGCAAAGATAAAAGTTTCAGGTGCCGCCTTTTTCAAAAAAGGCGGCGTTATCTGAAGCTGTTTGAAAAAAGCTTCACCAAAAACTTCTTTATTCCAGACTCTCAGGCCGCGCGGATAACCTCGACGCCGCCCATATAGGGACGCAGCACATCGGGGATGGTGATGCTGCCGTCCTCGTTCTGGTAATTTTCCATAACTGCGATCAGTGTGCGGCCCACGGCCAGACCGGACCCGTTCAGGGTATGGACGAACGCGGGCCTGCCCTCTGCCGCGCGATAGCGGGCGTTCATGCGTCGCGCCTGAAAATCGCGCGTGGTGGAGCACGACGAGATTTCACGCCATGCCTTCTGCCCCGGCAGCCATGCCTCAAGGTCAAAGGTCTTTGCCGCGCCAAAGCCGGTATCCCCCGCGCATAGCAGCATGCGGCGATAGGGGATGCCCAGCTTTTCCAGCACCATTTCCGCGCAGCGGGTCATGCGTTCGTGCTCGGCATCGCTTTCCTCCGGCGTGGTGATGGACACCATCTCGACCTTCTGGAACTGGTGCTGGCGCAGCATGCCACGCGTGTCGCGGCCCGCCGCCCCGGCCTCGCTGCGGAAACACGATGACAGGGCGACAAGGCGGCGCGGCAGCACATTGCCCGGCAGGATCTGGCCCGCGACACTGGCGGTCAGCGGCACCTCCGCCGTGGGGATCAGCCAGCGGCCGTCCTCGGTACGGAAGGACTGGTCAGCAAATTTGGGCAGCTTGTCAGTGCCGTACATCGCCTCGTTATTGACCAGAACAGGGACTGCGGTTTCCTCATACCCGTTTTCACCCGTATGCAGGTCCAGCATGAACTGCCCCAGCGCGCGTTCCAGCCGCGCAAGCTGGCCATGCAGCACCACGAAACGCGCACCCGACAGGCGGGATGCGGTCTCGAAATCCATCATGCCCAGTGCCTCGCCCAGCTCGAAATGCTCACGCGGGGCAAAAGCGAATTCGCGCGGCGTACCGTTCTGGTGCACCTGCACGTTCGCATTTTCATCCGCCCCTGCGGGCACACTTTCGTCCAGACGGTTGGGCAGGCGTTCCAGCGTGCCGCGGATCTGCCCGTCCAGATCATCGGCGCGGGTCTGCAGTGCCTCCATCCGGGCCTTGGCGCTGATCACTTCGGCTTCCAGAGCCGAGCTGTCCGCCCCAGATTTGCGCATTGCCCCGATTTCCTTGGAAATCTGCTTCCGGCGCGCCTGCAGTTCCTGCAATGCGGTTTCAGCGGAGCGGCGGTCATGGTCCAGCAGCAGCAGCGCCTGCGCCACGGCAGGCTCCCCCCGCCGCTTCAGGTCGGCGTCAAAACCGTCAGGATCGGCGCGAAGGGCGCGCAGGTCGTGCATCAGGTAGTCTCCTCGGTGTCTTCAGGCAGATTGCGCGGCTCGACAAGGCGGGCGCAGAAAATGGAAATCTCGTACAGCCCGATCAGCGGCACGGCCAGGCCGGTCTGGGTAATCACGTCGGGCGGCGTCAGGATGGCGGCGGCCACGAACGCGCCGACATAGGCATAGCGCCGCACACGCGCCAGCCCCTTTGACGTGACCAGCCCCACCCGCGCCATAAGCGTCAGCACCACGGGCAGTTCGAACGCCATGCCGAACGCCAGGATCAGCTTCATCACCAGTGTCAGGTATTCCGACACCTTGGCCTGCAGCTCGATCTGCAGTCCGTCCTGCCCGTCCGCCGTCTGGAACGACAGGAAAAACTTCCATGCGGCGGGGAAGATGAAGTAGTACGCCAGCGCCGCTCCCATGGCGAACATGATGGGCGTTGCCACCAGAAACGGCGCAAAGGCCCGTTTTTCGCTGCGGTACAGCCCCGGCGCGATAAAGATCCACGCCTGTACCGCCATCATGGGAAATGACAGGCAGGCCGCACCGAAAAAGGCAACCTTCATGTAGGTAAAGAAGGCTTCGTACAGTGCAGTATAGATCAGGTGCGGCTGCTCCCCCTTCTGGCGCATGATGTCGCCCAGCGGCTTGGCCAGGAAGAAATAGATCTGTTCCGAATAATAGTAACAGACGGCAAAACACACCATGAACGTCACGATGGACCACAGCAGCCTGCGCCGCAGTTCCACCAGATGTTCCAGCAGCGGCATGGGCTGGTCGTTGATCGAATCCTGATTCAGGGTTTCGTCTCCTGCGTCCATCGCGTTCTTATTCCTGCCCATCGGCTGTAACGGAGACACGCTGCCCCCGGTGAATGACCCTGACCGGCGGCAGGAAGGCCGGGGGCGTAAGATTTGGCAGTTCCGCCGCGATGCGGCGTGCGATACGCGGCGGCAGGAAGTCGGGCGCACTGGCCAGTACCGCCTCGTCCGCCTCTTTCGGGGCCGTGCTGGACAGGGGGGGAATGTAATGGCGCGATGGCACCTGCTGTTCAGGCAGGGCGTCACCCGCAACGGGCGTTGCCGGGCGTGTGGCGGGAAGATCCCCCGTCAGCGTGGCGGGATCAAGCGAGCGGCGCAGCGTGCCATCCCCGTCAATCGCCTTCATCAGCTTGTCGCGCACGTTCAGCCGCTTGAGCTGGCCAAGCTGGTCACGGGCTTCGGTCAGATCCGCTTCCCGCACCATTTCGTCCACATGGGACTGGAATTCGGTGGCAAGACCGCGCGCCTTCTTGATCAGACCGGTCACCGTCCGGATGGCAATGGGCATGTCCTTTGGCCCGATCAGCAGCAGGCCCACCACCCCGATCAGGGCAAATTCAGACCACGCAAAATCGAACATGACCACTTTCCTCCACCACCACGCACGCGCGGCACACCCGCACGCAGCCGCGCGGCATCACATTTCGTCCGTGCACGCCCTGCACACCTATCACGACGCGGGCGGGTCAGGAACCTCGTCCGGAGCATCGGGCAGCATGCCGGTATCTGGCACATCCACCAGCAGTTCTTCCCGCCGGGGCAGGTCGCCCAGATCCTTCAGCCCGAAATGCCTCAGGAAACCCGATGACGTTCCCCACAGGATGGGCCGTCCCGGTACTTCCTTACGGCCCAACGGCATGATCAGTTCCGCCTCCAGCAGGGTATCCAGCACCTGCTGGCTCAGGCTGACGCCACGGATCTCCTCGATCTCGGCACGGGTGCAGGGCTGGTGATAGGCAATAATGGCCAGCGTTTCCATGGTCGAACGCGCCAGCCTGCGTGGGCGCGGCATGACACGGGTCAGCCGCGGGGCCAGGTCGGGCGCGGTCCGGAACTGCCAGCCCCCCGCCACTTCCACCAGCACGACACCGCGCCCCGCATACTGCGCCGCCAGTGCGGCCAGGGTGGCTGCGACATAAGCATCCCGATCGGCGGTATCATGCGGTATGCCACCCTGCCCGGCCAGCACTTCGCCAATGGCGCGCGTACTGAGCGGATCGGCGCGGGCAAAAATCAGGGCCTCCACCAGACGGAGCGAAAAATCACGCACTTCGATCATTGCGACGTCCGCGTCATCTTCGGGTAGCAGTCCGGGCTGCTGCGTCTCATTCATCAGGCCATGTCCCCTTCCGGTTCTGTCCCAGCATCGTCTGGCTGTCCCGTGCGTTCACGCAGCCATATACGGCCAAACTGTTCCGCCTGCTGGAGTTCGATCATCCCGCTGCGCGCCATTTCAAGGCTGGCCAGCAACGTTCCCGCAACGGCGGCGCGGCGGCCGGTCTGCACCATTGTTTCCGTCATGTCAGCCTGTGGCGGCAGGTCGGGCACGAACCCGTCCAGCCCGCACCAGTCCGCCTTCAGGTCATGCGTGCCCAGCATGCGCCGCAGCCGCGCCAGCGCGTCCTGCACCGTCCAGAACCGCAGCACGCGCGGCTGGTAGATGGATTTGCGCGCCCGCCTGCGCATGGCCGCCATGTACCCACGCATAAGCTGTGGCACATCGACCGCAAGGCCCGAACGATCGATTTCCACAAGGTTTTCCGCCTGTCCGCGTTCGAACACCTCCAGCCCCAGCTGCGGACGCGCGGCCAGCCAGCGGCCAAGCTGGACCATCCGCTCCAGCTCCAGCAGGCGTTCGTGCAGGAGGCTGGCCGCCTCCTCCGCATCGGTGGCCTGCTCATCATCCTCGGGCAGCAGCAGACGGGACTTGAGCCACGCCAGCCATGCCGCCATGACCAGCCAGTCTGCAGCCTGTTCCAGCCGCACGTCATGTGCCGCACGCACCACGGCCAGGTACTGATCCACCAGTTGCAGGATGGAAATGCGCCACAGATCCACCTTCTGCGCCCGCGCCAGTTCCAGCAGCAGGTCCATCGGCCCGTCAAACCCGTCCAGATGCACGATCGGGGCGTTGGTGGACGCGGAGGGAACGGGCGGGATGTCAGCCCCGCTCACCGTCCCCTCCGCAGCACGGAATCGCAGGCCATGGCTGAATCAGGAATGGACCAGCTCGCACGCCAGGCTTTTCGCCTTGGCCTTTTCACACAGGCTGACCGCCTGTGCCTTCGCCAGTCCCTTGACGCGCAGGCGGTAGAAGGTCTTGCCGCCGCGCTCCGCCTTCACCACGGTAGGCTGGTACGGCCCGAACACGTCGGGATAACGCGCACTGAGGCGGGTCCAGCTTTTCAGTGCCGCTTCCTGCGTATCAAGCGCGGCAAGCTGCACGCCATACGCCCCTGTCCCGGTGCTGAGCGCACGTGGCACGGGTGGTGGCAGGGCGGCAGGGGCTGCAGGCTGTTCCGGTGCCTCCGCCCGTGCCGGAGCGGCAGGCTGGGATGCGGGCGTGCTGGCAACTGCATCCGCCGCCGGTGGCGTGGCGGGGGCAGTAGCCGGTGACGCCTGTGCCGGGGCAGATGGCGGTTCCCCGTCACCCGCCACCTGTCCGTACTGGCGGGCCATGGCGTCAGGCTGCGGCTGTTCGGGCGGCGGGGACAGGCGCATCACGCCCCCATCGGCGGGCATGCCGTCGCCCGCGCCCAGTATCTGCATCCCGCCCGGATCTGCGGGCTTGACGCGCACCGGGCCGGGGGGCGGCCCCAGAACGGGAATGCCGCCCTGATGGTGACCGAACAGCGACCATCCGCCAATCGCCACCACCAGCACGCCGCCAAGACCCGCCGCGCCATAGACCAGTCTGCGCGTAAGCGGATCATCACCAAGCAGATTGCTGCCTGCCACGCGCGCCATCAGGGCCTTGATATCAAAACCACCACGGCGGCCACGCCGGGCACCCGCACCGATGTCATCTGCCGGTTCCATGGGTTTGCGGGCGCCCAGATCGGGATTGGAATCGGCCCCCATGCGTTCCCGCCCCGGGCCGGAGGGCGCGGAATAGGGATCGGGCGCGGGCGGGTTGTCGCCCCTGTTATCAGGGGGGACATTGGGGGGGGACGTGTTGTCAGGGCTCATCGCATCTCCTCGACCGGCTGTACGCCGAGCACTTTCATCCCCGATCGCAGCACGGTTGCCGTAGCCTCGACAAGGGCAAGCTTCATGCGGGTTGCGGCAATATCATCTTCCTGCAGGAAACGCAGGGTCGCATCATCACGTCCCCGGTTCCACAGCGCATGGAAATCCGACGCAAGTTCATTGAGATAGAAGGCGATACGGTGCGGTTCATGCGCCGCCGCCGCCGATTCGACCATGCGGGGCCACTGCGCCATACGCTGCAGCAGCGCCAGTTCCGCATCCGCCGTCAGGCCCGACAGGTCCACGCCCGCCAGTTCCGCAGGCGTGATGCCACCCGGTATTTTGCCATCATTGACCATCTCCGCCGCCGAACGCAGGACCGAACAGCAGCGCGCATGGGCGTACTGCACATAGAAGACGGGATTGTCCCGGCTCTGCGCCACGACCTGATCCAGATCGAATTCCATCTGCGCGTCGGCCTTGCGGGTCAGCATGGTAAAGCGCACGGCGTCACGCCCGACCTCATCAATCAGGTCGCGCAGGGTCACGAACGTCCCCGCACGCTTGGACATGCGCACCGGCTGCCCATCACGCACGATACGCACGATCTGGCACAAAAGCACGTCCAGAACCGGCCGCCCGTCTGTCGCCAGTGCCGCGACCGCCGCCTTCATGCGCGTAACATAACCGCCGTGGTCGGCCCCCCATACATCCACCAGCACATCCGCGCCCCGGCGGATCTTGTCGGCATGGTAGCCGATGTCGTTGGCGAAATAGGTGTTCGACCCGTCGGACTTGCGCAGCGGACGGTCCACGTCATCCCCGAATTCGCTGGATCGGAACAGCGTCTGCGGCCGGGCTTCCCAGTCATCAGGCAGCTTGCCCTTGGGCGGCTCCAGCACGCCTTCGTAAATCAGGCCCTTCTTTTCCAGCTGTGCGATGGCGTGATCGGTTTCACCATCAGCCAGGATCTTCGCCTCGCTGGTAAAGACATCATGATGCACGCCTAAAGCTGCCAGATCCTCACGGATCATGGCCATCATGGTATCGACCGCCTCCCGCTTCACAATATCCAGCCACACGGCGGGATCGGCGGGTTTCAGGCCGGGGGCAGCGAGTTTATCGGTAAATTTGCGGGCCAGCGCCTCACCGACCGGCACCAGATAGTCACCACCGTACTGGATCACGCCACCGGGCACGACAGAGGCGAATTCCTCCTCGGTCATGGTGGTGCCCAGCGCCTGCAGATAGCGCCAGTAGGTCGCCCATGCCAGCGCGATAACCTGCGCACCGGCGTCGTTGATGTAATATTCCTTCGTGACCTCGTAACCCGCCTTTATCAGCAGGTTGGCCAGCACGTCGCCCACCACGGCCCCACGGCAATGACCGACATGCATCGGGCCGGTGGGGTTGGCGGACACGTATTCCACATTCACCTTTACCCCGTTACCCGCGGTGCTGGTGCCATAATCCTCCCCCGTCGCAAGCACACTGTGCGCGACATCCTGCCACACGGCGGGGACCAGGCGCATGTTGACGAAACCGGGGCCGGCCACTTCCGCATGCGCGATACCGGGTACATCCGCCAGCGCCGTTACCAGTTCGCCCGCAATTTCAGCCGGGCGGCGGCGCGCGCCCCTGGAGACGACCAGCGCCGCATTGGTCGCAAGGTCGCCATGGGCCGGATCGCGGGTGGGCGTGACCTCCACCCGGTCCAGCAGCGCAGTCGGCAGGTCGGGGACGATCCGGCCCAGTGCTGCGCGCACATGCGTAAGGTAACGGACGAACAGACTGTCTGACATGCGGCACGGTTTCCCAACAAAAACGGTAAATGGGCCATCAGGCCCGGCAGAAAGGGCCTGCCGTGATACCAGAACGGCAGGCAATCGGATAAATGCAATGGGCGTGTTTCACCCCGGCGAGGACAGGTCCGTCAACCGTCGATATTCTTCCATCGCGCAACGATCGGTCATACCGGCGATATAATCCGCCACCACGCGGCATGCACCCGCCCTGTCGCCCCCATCCTGCGCCGCAAGGGCAGGCTCACGCGTGCCATCAGGCAGCAGTGTCAGGTTTTCCGACAGGATGGTGAAAATCGATTCGACCGTCAGCCGCGCCTTGCGTGTCATGCGGTTGACGCGCCAGTGACGGTACAGCCGCGCATACAGGAATTTGCGGATTTCCAGGTTGGCTGCAGCAATATCCGGGCTGTACGCCACCACGGGACGGGCCGCGTGGCGGATATCATCGGAACATTTCGGGGCAAGGCGTTCAAGGTTGCGCTGGGTCTGCCCGATCAGGTCCATGGCCAGCGTGTTGATGACCCGGCGGATGGTTTCATGCCGCAGGCGGGGATCGTTATTGCTGGCATGACAACCACTGAGGCGCTGGGCATTACGGGCATCGGCCAGCGCTTCACGCACGACGGGCAGGCTTTCCAGTTCCTCGATATGCAGCAGGCCCGCGCGCAGGCCATCATCAAGATCATGGGCATGGTAGGCGATATCATCCGACAGGGCCGCGACCTGTGCCTCTGCTGCGGCATAGCTGCCCAGTTCCAGGCCATGCCTGGCCGCATAATCGGCGACATAGGGCGTGGGATGATCCACCGGCCCGTTATGCTTGGTCAGCCCTTCGAGCATTTCCCATGTCAGGTTCAGGCCGTCAAAGGCGAAATACCGGCGTTCCAGCAGCGTCACCAGCCGCAGGGACTGCGTATTGTGGTCGAAACCACCCCACGGCTTCATGGCCGCCGACAGCGCTTCCTCCCCTGCATGGCCAAAGGGGGTATGGCCCAAGTCGTGGGCCAAGGCGAGACCTTCGGTCAGGTCTTCCTCCAGCCCCAGCCGGCGCGCGATGGACCGGGCGATCTGGGCCACTTCCAGCGAATGGGTCAGGCGGGTGCGGAAAAAATCGCCTTCGTGGTTGAGAAAAACCTGCGTCTTGTACTGCAGCGTGCGAAACCCCGCCGAATGCAGCACCCGGTCACGGTCACGCTGCCATGGGCTGCGGGTCGGGGCCTCGGCTTCGGGATAGAGCCTGCCACGGGCCGTGGCGGTCTGGACAGCATAGGGTGCAGTACTCATATAAGATCAGGATCCAGCCATGGATGGAACGGCACATGATGATACCGCCGCCCATCCATAACCCGCGCGCAGCCCGTGGCCAACATGATCCCATGACCCTGCGCGCCATTGATCATGGTGAAACCCGATGTCCATGCCCCCTGCCCCCGCCACCGAAAGCTTCCGCGTATCGGACGCGGCCGCCTGCCGCCTGCGTGAAATACTGGATGAACAGCCAGCAAGCCCTGGGGGCGAACCCGCGCTGCGGGTATCGGTCGAGGCCGGGGGGTGCAACGGCTTCCAGTACAAATTCGCGCTGGATGGTGAAAGCCGGCCCGATGATATCGTCATCCCAGCGGGAACGGTCCGTGTCGTGGTCGATCCGGCCAGCATGGACCTGCTGTCGGGGGCCGAACTGCATTTTGATGACAGCCTGATGGGCGCGCACTTTACCGTGCGCAATCCCAATGCCGCGTCATCATGCGGATGTGGCACGAGCTTTTCGGTCGAATGATGAAATTCGCTACCTGGAACGTCAATTCCATCCGCCAGCGTCAGGACCATGTGCTGGACTATCTGGCCCGCGAACAGCCCGATGTGCTGGCGCTGCAGGAAATCAAGTGCCAGACCGAGGTCTTTCCCGTCGATGTGTTCAGGGCTGCGGGCTATGACAGCGTCGTGGTCGGGCAGAAAAGCTATAACGGCGTCGCCATCCTGACCCGCCACCCGCATGAGGTCACGCACACCGCCCTGCCCGGCTGGGAAACCGATCCGGCACAGGCACGCTATGTCGAGATCCGCAGTTGCGGGCTGGTATTTGGCAACCTGTATCTGCCCAACGGCAATTCCGGCGGTTCTGCTGGCTACGACTCCAAGCTGGCATTCATGGAGGCACTGGTGCTGCATGCACGTGGCATGCTGCAGGCGGGGCAGGATTTCGTCCTGCTGGGTGATTACAACGTCTGCCCCACTGATGAAGACTGCGCCCCCGGCGCACTGTCCCCCGATGACGCGCTGGTCCGCCCGCAAAGCCGCGCCGCCTTCCGCCGCCTGTTATGGCTTGGCCTGACCGATGCGCTGCGTGCGCTGCACCCGGTGGGCCGGTTCTATACATTCTGGGATTATCAGGCAGCCGCGTGGCAACGTGACAGCGGGCTGCGCATTGACCATGCCCTGCTCTCCCCCCGCGTGGCCGAACGGTTACTGACCACCCTGCCCGCACGTGATGAGCGGGGCAGGCCGCAGCCATCCGACCATGTGCCGCTGGCGGTTACGCTGGCGGATGCGACGGACTGACACCCCCATGCCCGCGTACCCCACCGGGTACCGGGCAATGGTCGGGCGCTGGCAGCAGCCGGAATTCGCGTAACGTGCCCGACATCCGGAACTGCCCGAAATTCATATCCACCCGGTCGGCCACGCCATTGCTGAAATAGCGCATCCCCGTTTCAAACACGGGGGTCATATCGCGGGTAGTGGTATTGTAATAGGCGATATGCACCCGCTGTGCCGCAAGCGGAACAAGGGCAGGAAACGTGGTCACGACCGGAGGCGCATCATGCCCCAGAAACAGCACGTATGTACCAAGCGCCCCCGTATCCACCGTACCATCGAACAGATAAGGGGCAATCGGCCCCTGCCCGTCCTGCCCCGCCTGAATGACCGCCGCCGTATGGGCCACGGGAAACAGCGTGCCCGCAGGCAGCGTCACGTCATGTACTGCGGGGTTGGTGTAATGTGCCTGTCCCCCGGTAGGACGCATATGCGCCTCCCCCGCGATACGGGGGGCGGGATGGCCGTTTTCCGTCTGGTCGGCGCGAAAGACCAGGGACGAGCCGTCCTTTTCCTCCAGCACGGCGTAATCCGAATCACTGACTGATTCCGCCCCGTCACGGCCCACGGTGCGAAGACGGAGCTGCTGCTGCGTGGACCATGCCGAACACATATCGGACAGGACGAAGGTCAGCTTTCCCTCCGCCGTGACGACATCGCCACCGTTGACCGCCACCAGCGTCAGGTCATAGACCGCGCGGTGGGCGGCCATGACGGGTGCTGCCTGTACGGGTGTGGTGCGCCACAGGCACGCCAGCGTCATGCCCACCATCATGCAACACCGTCCCACCGGTACCCCGTACTGCACGGCACGGGGTATCAGGCAGGCAAGTGCATCGGCTGGCATCACGCCACTCAGTTCTTGGTCTGACCGGGCTTGGGGCGTGGCAGGTCGAGGGCAAGGGACAGTTCCTTCAGCCGCTGCAGCTCGACCGGGGCGGGTGCCCCCATCATCAGGTCCTCGCCCTGCTGGTTGAGCGGGAACAGGATCACCTCACGGATGTTCGGCTCATCAGCCAGCAGCATCACGATACGATCCACACCCGGCGCCGAACCACCATGCGGCGGCGCGCCATAGCGGAAGGCATTGAGCATGCCACCAAAACGGGCCTCGACCTCGCTGGCCGGGTAGCCCGCGATTTCGAACGCACGGATCATCACGTCGGGCTGGTGGTTACGGATCGCGCCCGAGGACAGTTCGATGCCGTTACACACGATATCGTACTGGTAGGCCTTGATGGTCAGCGGGTCCTGATTCTGCAGCGCGTCCATACCACCCTGCGGCATGGAGAACGGGTTGTGGGAGAAATCGATCTCGCCCGTTTCCTCGTTGCGCTCGTACATCGGGAAATCCGTGATCCAGCAGAAGCGGAAGGCGTTCTGTTCGATCAGGTCCAGTTCAGTCGCAACGCGCGTGCGCACCGCACCGGAGAACTTGACCATCTCATCACCCTTGCCCGCCACGAAGAACACGGCATCCCCGGCCTTCAGGCCGGTCCTGGCACGGATGGCCTCAATGCGCTCGGCTTCAAGGTTCTTGGCGATCGGGCCCTTGCCGCCCTCTTCGGCGAAGATGATGTAGCCAAGGCCACCGGCGCCGGATTCGCGCGCCCAGTTGTTCAGCTTGTCAAAGAATGCACGCGGGCGGTCGCCCGCACCGGGGGCCGGAATGGCACGGATCTGGCCACCATCGGCTGCGATGCGCGCAAACAGGCCAAAGCCGGAACCGGCGAAGGCTTCGGTCACGTCCGACAGCCTGAGCGGGTTGCGCAGGTCGGGTTTGTCACTGCCATAGACTTCCATGGCCGTGGCGTAGGGAATGCGCTCGAACGGCCCTTCGCTGACAATGCGGCCACCGCCGAATTCGCGGAACACGCCTTCCATCACCGGCTCAAGGGTCGCGAACACGTCTTCCTGTGTCGCGAACGCCATTTCGAAATCAAGCTGATAGAACTCACCCGGTGAGCGGTCCGCCCGGGCGGCTTCGTCACGGAAGCACGGTGCGATCTGGAAATAGCGGTCGAAGCCCGCCACCATCGCAAGCTGCTTGAACTGCTGCGGGGCCTGCGGCAGGGCGTAGAACCTGCCCGGATGCATACGTGCGGGCACGAGGAAGTCACGCGCCCCTTCGGGCGAGGATGCGGTCAGGATCGGGGTCTGGAATTCCACAAAGCCCAGATCCGTCATCCGCTTGCGCAGGCTGGCGATTACCTGCGCGCGCAGCATGATGTTGCGATGCACCTTCTCACGACGCAGGTCGATATAGCGGTAGGTCAGGCGCAGGTCCTCGGGGTAGTGCTCGTTGCCCGCCACCTGCAGTGGCAGCACGTCGGCGCAGGACTGGACCTCGATCTCTCGCGCGCGCAATTCGATCTCACCCGTGGGCAGGTTCGGGTTCTTGGTCGCGCCATCACGCAGCACGACTTCGCCCGTGACCGTCAGCACGCTTTCCACGCGCACGCGTTCCGCCGTTTCCAGCACGGGGGAGCCTGCGGGAATCACGATCTGCGTCATGCCGAAATGGTCGCGCAGGTCAATGAACAGCAGGCCGCCATGATCGCGCTTGGAATGTACCCATCCGGAAAGGCGGGCCGTCTGCCCGGCGTCCGCAGCCCGCAGGGCCGCACAGCTATGGGTACGATAGGGATGCATGATCTTGTCCTGATTCTACCAGATTTGGGGGGATGCGCCCCATGGGGCCACACCCGGTTGCAGGCGCGACAAAGCCAATCCCGCCCACGCCTGTCAAGGTTATAGGTGGCAGCCCCGGCCTGCGGGGCCGTACCTTACACGTATTCGGGGAACAGGTCGCACAGCCCGTCCGCCGTGGCGGGGCAACGCCCACGTTCGGTAATCAGTCCGGTCACAAGACGTGCCGGGGTCACGTCAAACGCCGGGTTGGCGGCCGCACTGCCATCGGGCACAAGCTGCACGCTGGTCACGCTGCCTGCTTCGTCGCGCCCCTGGATATGGGTGACTTCACGCCCGCTGCGTTCCTCGATGGGGATTTCCTTCACGCCATCGTTGATGGTCCAATCGATGGTGGTGGACGGCAGCGCCACCCAGAAGGGCACGCCATTGTCATGAGCCGCCAGCGCCTTGAGGTACGTGCCGATCTTGTTGGCCACATCACCCGTGCGGGTCACGCGGTCGGTCCCCACGATCACCATATCCACCTGACCATGCTGCATCAGGTGCCCGCCTGCATTATCGGCAATGACGGTGTGCCTGACACCGTGGCGGCCCAGTTCCCATGCGGTCAGCGACGCACCCTGGTTGCGCGGGCGGGTTTCATCCACCCACACATGCACGTCAATGCCCCGGTCATGCGCCATATAGATCGGCGCAAGTGCGGTGCCCCAGTCCACTGTCGCGATCCAGCCCGCGTTGCAGTGGGTCATGATGTTGACCGGACCGGGGCGACGGGCAGCGATTTCTTCGATCAGCTCAAGGCCCTGCCGGCCAATGGCTTCATTCTGGATCACGTCTTCATCACAGATACGCCCGGCTTCGTCATACGCCGCCGCCACGCGGTCCGCAGGCGCGGTGGTGCGCAGGCGGGTCAGCATACGCCGGATCGCCCAGCCAAGGTTGACCGCCGTGGGCCGTGTGGCCGCAAGCAACGCCGCGTCACGTTCCATGGCTGCATCGCTGCTGTCCTGACGCAGGGCCAGCGCCAGCCCATAAGCCGCGACAGCACCAATCAGCGGCGCGCCGCGCACCTGCATGGTGCGGATGGCATGCGCCACCTGATCGCGTTCGGTCAGGCGCAGGATATCAAGCGACCATGGCAGGCGAGTCTGGTCAAAGATACGGACCGACCAGCCATCATCCGTGTCCACCCATACGCTGCGATAAGAGACGTTATCAATTTTCATATAATACTTGCCGCCATCGAAAAACCAGAACACACAAAAGGGCGCGTAGGGAAGCATCCGGCCGACAGGCATTCAAGCCCCCCTGGACCCGAATACTTCATGAACCGGTAATATGGGCCTTTCGTACCACCGTGGCAGCATGGCCCCGTCCCTGCATGACACCATCATACAGGCAGTCCGCACAGTATTCCACACCGGAACCATATGCCAGACCATGTATGCAGACCCGGTCCCATGCACCGGAAAGGGGACAGAAATAACGCCCGCACAGTAACGCTTAGAAGAAACACAGCCATTTCATGCCGGGCAGACAGGCGAAATCGTGCAAATCGTAAAGAAATTCTGGTGAAGCTTTTCCCAAACAAGCGTCAAAGAACGCCGCCTTTTTGTGAATAAAGAGGACACCTGAAAATTTTATTTTTATTTATCAATACGTTGCTTTCAAACAGTCTTCAAAACCAAAAAAAATCCCGCCATGCGCGATGCATGGCGGGATTTTTTACCAGTCAGGCTGACGGGACCGGAATACTCAGCCCTGCGGCCCGTCCGACAGCGGCAGGCGGGTCAGGATCATAGTCAGGCGCTGGGCAAAGCCAGTCGGGTCCTTCGGACTTTCGCCGTCCTGGATACGGGCCATATCCATAAGCGTCAGGGCAATGTCCTGCACCGGGTCGCCATTCTTCACCCGGGTTGCAAGATCCGCTATCAGCGGATGGCCGGGATTGACCTGCAGCACGGGTGCTGTGTCAGGCACCTGCTGGCCGCTGCGCTTCATCAGGCGAAGCATCTGCAGATCCGGACCGGACTCGGGAGCCGCCAGCACCACGGCGCTGTTGACCAGACGGTTGGTGCCCTTCACATCCGATACCGCGTCACCCAGGGCTTCCTTCAGCGCTGGGATGACGACATCCAGCGCATCCTTTTCAGCCTGCGTTTCCTCCGGCGCACCGAACTTTTCCAGATCAGTGTGGAACTGGCTGATATTACGCAGGGGCGTGTCCTTGTACACACCCAGACGTTCGGGCCAGAAGGAATCCACTGGATCGGACAGCAGCAGCACCTCGATGCCACGGGCGCGGAAACCTTCAAGCTGCGGCGAGGACGGCAGCATTTCCGTGCGGTCGCCGGTCAGGTAGTAGATGGCTTCCTGCTCGGGCTTCTTGCGCTCAAGGTAGGCGTCCAGCGTGGTCCAGCCGTCCTGCGTGCTGGAACGGAAACGCGCGATGGCGGCCAGTTCCGTGCGGTGTTCGGCATCGTCCCATATGCCTTCCTTGAAGGTCGGGCCGAAATTGTCCCAGAACTTCTCGAAATCCGCCTCGTCCTTGCTGCGGGTCCTGAGTTCGGAGATCACGCGGTTGGTCACGGCCTTGCGGATGCGCGCCAGCACCGGCGTCGCCTGCAGCATTTCACGCGATACGTTCAGCGGCAGGTCTTCGGTATCCACCACGCCGGTGACAAAGCGCAGCCATGGCGGCAGCAGCCCGGCATCATCGGTAATGAACATGCGGCGGACATGCAGGCGGATCTGGCTTTCACGCACCGGTTCGGCGAATTCAAACGGCTTGCTGCCGGGGATGAACAGCAGGGCAGAGAATTCCAGCATTCCTTCGGCATGCCAGTGCAGCGTTGCCCATGGCGTGTCGAAGTTGTGGCTGACGTGGCGATAGAATTCGTTCAGCTGTTCTTCATCAATCTCGCCACGCGGCTTGCGCCACAGCGCCGTGCCCTTGTTGGCGGATGTTTCCTCGCCATCATCCTTGACAATGGTGATGGGCCACGAGATGTGATCCGCCCATTTGCGCACGATGTTCTCAAGCTGCCATGAATCAAGAAAGTCGTTCGCATCTTCCTTGATATGCATGATGATGTCGGTACCCGGCCTGTCACGGGTGGCCGGGCTGATCGTATAGTTGCCCTTGCCAGTGGAAGACCAGCACCACGCTTCGTCGCTGCCCGCGCGGCGCGAGATCACGTCCACCCGGTCCGCCACCATGAAGGCGGCATAGAAGCCCACGCCGAACTGCCCGATCAGGCTGGGCTTGTCCTCAGGCCTGGCATTGGCCAGTTCCTCGCCAAAGGCACGGGTGCCTGAACGCGCGATGGTGCCAAGATTGCGGGCCAGTTCTTCCTTGCTCATGCCCGCGCCATCATCGCTTATGGTCAGCAGGCGGGCGTCCTTGTCGGGATTGATGCGGATCTTGGCATCATCGGGCAGCGCACGGGCACCATCGGTCAGGGCCTCGAAACGCCGCTTGTCAGTCGCGTCTGCCGCGTTGGCGACAAGTTCGCGCAGGAAGATCTCGCGTTCGGAATAAAGCGCATGCACCACAAGGTCGAGCAGGCGGCCGACCTCGGCGCTGAATTCATGCTGTTCGCCCGTGGCTTCGGGTGAAGTTGTCGTTGTGTTTTCTGTCATTGCCGGTCCTTCGTTCGTGAAAATGCCGTCTGGTTTCAATTTGTAATGGATATGGAAATCTTCGTGGCGTTTTCAATGGCCTGCGGGCAGAGGTGCTCCAGGACCATTTCAGAATTCCGCCCCGAAAAGGCTGTCTGAAAAGTCAGCCGTGGAAACATCAGGCAATCAAAGGAAGTTTCTGATAACGCTTTTCCCGGAAAGCTTCAGGGAACGCCGTCTTGCAGGAAAAAGGCGCAGCTCAAAACTTTCTCATTCCCTATCAATCCGTTGTCTGGAAACACGCTTTCAATCAAAATCCGTTGGCAGGGCCGGATCATGGACATGGTCGAACATGCGCGCGATCTGGTGGGGCAGGACGCGGCCCATGGACAGGTCCGCAGGGATTTCATCAGGGCCGAACCAGCCGATTTCGGATGTCTCGACACTGGTTTGTGCCTGCCCGCCGGTCAGTTCACATATGAAATAAAGCGTGTAACAGGAAAACGGCGCGGGTGGATGGCCCTGCCGGTCCCGGTCCCATACAGCGGCAAGCCGGGTCACGCGGACATCATACCCACTTTCCTCACGCACTTCCTTGACCACGTTTTCCACCGGGCTGAGATTCACGTCCGCCCAGCCACCGGGCAGGGTCCACCGATCATGGTCCAGCACTTCGCGCACCAGCAGAATCCGCTGACGGTCGTCAAACACGGCAGCCCGCACCACGATTTTTGGCGTGGCGTAGCCGTCCTGCTGGCTGAACAGGCCCAGCACGCGTTCCATGTCGACGCTGCTGCCTGCGGCCATCATGTCAGCCGCGATCTGCCTTATGCTTTCATAACGTTCACGGTCGAACGGACTTTCGGCATAGGTCAGGCCACTCTGGGCCAATGCCTGCAGGTCGCGCGCCCAGGTCAGCCATCTGGGGAACGTCATGATGCCTCTCCTTCTGGCGACCAGCCCGGCGGGGCCATCTCGAAATGACTGAAAACGAAGGCCGGTGCGACCTGACAGCCCATCAGGCTCCATGCCCCCAGCGGGAATGCCGCCTGCCATGCGCCTGCCGGCACAACAGCCTGCGTCACCTGTCCCTGCTCCGGCAGCGGTCCAATGGTCACGCGTTCAACCGGGCCGCCTGCATGGTGGGCGATCTCCAGCATCAGCGGGCTGCCACCCTGCCAGCACCAGATTTCTGCTGCATCGACCCGGTGCCAGTGCGAACGCTCCCCTTCAGCCAGCAGGAACTGTATGGTCGAGACCGCGCCACGCGGACCATCAGCGGGGGTGTCGCGCCAGATCTCGCGGTAGCTGCCACCTTCGGGGTGGGGTCGCAGGCCAAGCACCTGCCGCACGTTCCGTGCGGGCGTGCTGGGATCACGCAGGTCGATCATGATGATTTTCTCTTGCTCCGGTCATGTGGCCATGCACCGCAGTAGCGTCCCTTCCCCCAGGCCGCAATGCAAGGCTAGTGCGCGTAATCCGCATCCGCCATCGGCATGAAAGCGAGGGTCTGGTCGGTATAGGTCTCCACCACCTCGCTAAAAGGCTGGCCATGCGTATCGCGCAGCACCGCGCGCTGGCGCACGATTGCGGCTGGCGGCGTAATCACGCCCCCTGCGCCCTGCGGGCCACCCGGCCATGGGGACCACAACCGGGTAAATTCCAGCCGGTCGCGGGAAAAATGCAGGGGTGCGACCACATGCCCGAATGCGGCATCGGTCCCATCCAGTGCTGTATTCATATCTGCTGTCAGCCGGTCGGGCACATACCAGTTGTCGGCAACCGACAGCACATGCGTCCCGCAGACAAGCTGCACCTGCCGGTGCCGGATGGGCTGCGTGGTGCTGGCCCCAAGGTCGGCCCGCACACGTTCGGGCACGGGATCCGGGGCCGCCAGTGTCATCTTGCGCGCAACCACTACCGGCCTGTCGGCCATGTGATGGGTGGCGCACCAGTATTCCAGCGCCAGCGTCGCGCTGGGATGGGTCAGCAGCGTGATTTCCAGTTGCTGGACCGCCAGCAGCACACGGGCGCGATCAAGCGGGGTATCGGGCAGGCCGGCCGCCAGACAGGAACCGGAAGCAGGCAGCACGACCGCCCCCAGCACGCCCATGGCCCGCACGATATCCTTCACCGGGTAACTCAGGGTGCCAGCGTGCGGCCAGACAGATGCACGCTCACCTGCTGGCTGTCATCCATGGCCGAATGACCCAGCCAGACCCGGAACCGGCCCGAGGGAATGTCCCAGCGGTCATGCTTGCCATCAAAATGGGCCAGCAGGCGCGGATCAACCTGCACCGAAACCTGACGGCTTTCACCCGGCGCCAGCTTGACGCGCTGCCAGCCCGCCAGCCTGCGCGCGCCACCATCGGGCAGCCCGACATAAACCTGCGGCACATCCACGCCCGGACGCGTGCCGGTATTACGCACGTTGAACGTCACCGTCAGTTGCTTGTGGTGATACCCCGCCACCAGCCCGTCGGTTGCGAAAGTGGTGTAGGTCAGGCCATAGCCGAACGGGTAGAGCGGCTTGAGGTGATTGCGGTCGAACCAGCGGTAACCGACATCGCTGCCTTCGTCGTAAACCAGCTCCTGATCGGTGTGGAACTGCATCTCGAACACGTTATTGGCGTTCACACCCGCGATATCGGGATGGGCCAGTTGGGATTCAGCCTGCGGGAAGGTCATGGTCAGATGGCCCGAGGGTGCGACCTTGCCAAACAGCAGCCGGGCGATGGCGGTCCCGCCGCCGGAACCGGGGAACCATGCCTCCAGCACGCCCGCAACACTGCCGTTCCACGGCATCAGCACCGGATCGCCGGTTTCCATGACCACGACGGTGCGCGGATTGGCGGCGGCGACGGCAGCGATCAGCGCATCGGCATTGCCGTCAAGGTGCATGTTCGGCGCATCCATCCCCTCAAAGGTAAACTGTGTTGCATACACGACGGCGACATCGGCCGCGCGGGCGGCACGGACGGCAGCGGCGATATTCGTGCCCGGATCATAGGTGATATGGGCGGCCGGTGCTTCGGCCCGCATGGCCTTGAGCGGGGAAGACGGGAAGTAGACCGGATCGCCCGGCCAGTCCTTCTTGCCCGGTCCCTTGACCACCTCGCCCCCGATGGGATCGACCTGGCTGGACCCACCGCCCGAAATCACGCCCACATCCGCATGGCCGCCAATGACCGCAATGCGCGCGGTGGGGGCCAGCGGCAGGATATTGCCCTCGTTACGCAGCAGGACCGCCCCCTCCTCCTCATCACGCTGGGCGACAAGGGTATCGGTCACGACATCCAGCGGGGCGCGCACGGGCGGATGGTCAACCAGCCCCTGCGCGAACAGGGAGCGGACGATACGCTGCGCCATGTCGTCAATACGCGACTGCGGCACGCGACCGGCCTTCACATCAGCTGCCAGCAGCGTGCGGAAATAGGGCCGTGCATCAGCATGGTCACCCGCGGATTCCTGATCAAGGCCAGCCAGCGCCGCACGGGCGGAGGAATGGGTCGCCCCCCAGTCGGACATGACAAAACCGGGATAATGCCAGTCCTGCTTCAGCGTCTTTGTCAGCAGGTACGGGCTTTCGCACGCATACAGGTCATTGACGCGGTTATAGGCACACATGACGGAACCGGGATGTCCCGTTTCGATCGCGATCTCGAACCCCAGCAGGTCGCTTTCGCGCATGGCGACAGGGTCGATATCGGCGCTCATGGTCATGCGCGATGTCTCAAGATCATTCATCGCGTAATGCTTTAGGGTGGAAATCACATGCTGTGACTGCACACCGGCAATGGTGCTGCCAACCATGCGACCGGTCTGCAGCGGATCCTCGCCCGCATATTCGAAATTGCGGCCACCACGCGGGTCACGGGTCAGGTCGGCCCCACCACCCAGCAGGACGTTAAAACCCTGCTGCCATGCTTCACGACCAATCATGGCGCCTGCCTGACGCGCCATGTCCATGTCCCACGAACTGGCGGTGGACAGACCCGATGGCAGGGAAACCGCCGCACCGTCCTTACGGATATGGGCCGGGTTACGCACGCCAAGCCCCGCATCCGAAATCTGCAGGTCAGGCAGGCCTGACCCGGCAGGCGCACGCAGGTAAGCCGCCGAACCAAGGCCACCCGGCGGGGCAACGCTGCCGTTGAACCCGCCGCCATCCACGCTGAACAGCAGGGACATCTTGTCTTCCAGGCTCATATGCGCGAGCACCTGCCGCGCCTTTTCATCCGCCGGGTCGGTCGAACCGTGCGCGGCATGGGCATGGGGGGCGCCATGCGCCACCATCATGCCGCACGCCACGGCAGACAGCAGGGATATCTTGCGGGACAGTTTCATGCGGCAGGCTCCTCCTTGATGATAAGGGCAGCAGTGATGCGGGCCAGACCGCCCATCCGCCTGCTGCGGCAATATTACTGAAACACTCCACCTTTAATCCGCATGATCTAGCGCAAGGCTGGACTGGAAATTGGAGCGACAGGTGTAAAAAAACCCCACCAGCAGGCCATATACATGCCTGCGGGCGGGGTTTTTGGAAACAGAACAGCCGGGGGGGCCGGATCAGTTGCTGTTGCTGCGGGTGCGCATATATAGGATGATGGTCTGGCTCGGGACGGAATTCAGGTCTTCCGCATCGATATCGCGGCTGACGACATAATCACCGAACGCACCGGGCTGCGACGTGATCCAGCGGCCGTACAGCCCTTCCAGCACCGGGGCCAGCCATGTGCCTGACGGCTCACCCGCGCTGCCAACCTGCGGCAGGTCTTCATGCACGATGCGCATGGCCTGTTCTTCCGCCAGCAGTTCCAGCTTCACATAGCCCCAGTTGATCATGCCCAGCAGGGCATTCAGTTCGATCTGCAACTGGTGAATGGTGTTGCACAGGGGCGGCTGCAGGCGACCAGCCATTCCGCGGCCGACCTCCCGCAACAGGTCATTTCTGACCTCGATCCCGGCCTGATCGTCAATTTCCCATGACAGGGCCTGCAAGAAAAGCGAGAAGTCCGGTTTTGCGTTGAAAGTTGTCATTACTGGTCCATAATAAGATAGTGTGCGGAAATCATGGCGCCGCTTTCAGTCCAGTTACCGGCCTTCTGCCAGCGCCCCGACAGATCAAGACGAAGATTGTGGGTAAATCGGTACCCTACCCTAGCATTGAAGCCACCCGTAAGACTAGCAATACTATCCCCGGGATAGTAGGCGCTGTTGACCGTTTCCTGTGAGAGATAATCAGAGCTTGTCGCGTTCGTCACGTAATTATTGGCCACATACTGCGCCCCCGACTGCAGCAACGAAGACGTGGGGAAGAACGGTGACGAATGTTCGTGGAAGACCTGATAGCCAACGGAAGCGTTCACGTCCCAGTCAAGCCGCTTGTGCTGACCGGCATAACGGATCGGAACGGTGGCTGCGTAATAGGACTGCGGCGAGAAGTAGCCGCCCTGTCCGTAGGTATAGAAATCCTGGTTGTTCGCATAACCGAAGTAGGTCAGGCTGACACCGATCCGCACCAGCATGTTGGCATTGTGCCACACCAGCGTATTGACGCCGATGCCCGCTTCACGCTCGTTATTGCTCCGCGTGTTCTTGCCGGTCTGGATTGCGTAGCCACCACCACCATACACGATGGTGTTGCCCAGCGTTGCCTCAACCTGCCCATGGAAGTGGTTGGTGACGACACCACCCCATTCCTGGCTCCACTGTGACGCCAGTTCCTTGCCGTACAGGCTACGGGCATAACGCCCGATGGCGGAATAATAGTTCGGGTCACGCAGGCCGCCATAGGACAGGACACTGTTGGTAATCGAACGCCGTTCGGCACTGACACGGAACGTGACCGGACCAACACGCGGCGAGAACTCGACCCCGCCCAGCACATTGGTGATGGGGAAGCCGATCGGTGACGCACCGACATCCGCCCGCACCCAGCTATTGCCAAACTGGACATCAGGCGCGAAGCCTGCTTCGCCCTGCCCGCCCTGTATCGCCTGGGTCTTGTAGCGGGTGGTGGAGTTCTGGTTCTGCCGGTTCATGTAAGTGGCGTACTGGTTCCACGCCTTTACCGCCATGTCGGTGCCATAGCGGGGCACGTCATAGACAGAATCACTATCAAGATCACCTGACCAGATCATGGTTGGCGTGATCGAGAACGTCAGGCTGGACTCACCCGCCTGCAGCGGCAGGCGGCCCACGATGGGAATATTGGCTTCCGTCAGGCGGCCCATGCCGTGTTCACCCGAACGCGACCGGAACCCGAGGCCCCCGTCGATGGATGGGGCAAGGTTTTCACGCAGCGTGTTGATCTGCCCGGAAATGGAGGACAGCATCTGGTCCGATGCCTCGGGCGAGGTCGCTTCCATGCTGTAGGACCCACCGGTGACCGGCGCGCCCAGTTCCGTCTGCCGACCATAACCATGGTGCCGGAAAGGATTGCTGGAAGGCGGCGCAAGCGCGTCCTGCTCGGCCCCGGCCGCACCGGCGCCCGCCGCCATACGGGAACCCTCAACCTGCTGCAGGCGAAGGTCATAGGCCCGGCGCAGGTCCGCAATGGTCCGGTGGCCATGTCCGTCAGCCTGATCAGCCACGGCCATGCCCAGCCACGCACGGGCATCCATCGGGCTTTCCTGCACGCCATCCATCGCCAGACGGGTCGCCAGGCTCTTGCGCCCGCTATTGACCGCAGCCTGCACCGCCGCCTGACGGGCATCAAGGTCCTGCGGATTGTGGCGCAGCACCGCAAGGTCGATCTCCAGCGCCTTGCTCGCCTTGCCTTCACCATTGTACAGCCGGGCCAGCGCGAGTTTGGGGGAAGTCGCCTCCGGATCTGCGCGCAGCGCGGGGGCCAGATGATCGTAAGCCTGCGCCTGATCGCCACGCTGGTTCAGCAGGTCGGACTGGGCCACGGAAATACCCATGCGCAGCTGCTGCAGGGTCTGCTGCTGTTCAGGCAGCATCGCATTGCCCGTCCCGTTCCCGCTGCCATCGCCCAGGGGCGCAAGCAGACGGGCGGCAGCGACCGGATTGCTGATCTTCATGTATTCGGTGGCATAGGCCAGACGCTGCTCGGTCGACAGGTCGATCGTGCGTGTCGAGGCGATACGCAGCGCCATGCGGGCATGGACCATGTCGCCACGCTGGCGAAACAGGTCGGCCACGGCCACACCGCGCGCGCCCGTCGGGTCCGGCGGGGACAGGGCCTCACGGATCAGGGGTACCGGGTTGGGCACCATCGACAGGCGACTGGCCAGATCTTCCTTGATCTGCATTTCCTCGGCAATGGAACGGATGGCCGGAGAATAGTCCTCGGGCGACATGCCGGACAGCAGGCGGCGGGTCGCCGCATCATTGCCTGCGCCATAAGTATACAGGATGCCTGCCTGCCGGTCCTGTGCCGTAACCGGGTTGGCCAGAATCGGCTGCATGACACGGCCGGCTTCCGCCACGTCACCCTGCTGCTGCAGGGCGTTGGCAAGATTGATGCGCACCCACGGGTCGCGCGGTGCCTGTGTCATGGCTTCACGCAGGATGGAGACCTTACGTGCCGAATCCGACGTATGCGAGGCTGCGGCCATCAGGCCCGTCACCTCGATCTCGCCCACCTGTTCGGCATATTGCGGCCCGACGCGTGAAAGCAACTGGCGGGCTTCCGCCGTATTGCCCTGCGCCATGTCCACCCGCGCCAGTCCCATCAGGGCCAGCGGGCTGTTGGGGTCGCGCGCCAGAACGGAACGGTATGACTGCTCGGACGCATCAATCTGCCCGGTCGTGCGCTGCAGGTCCGCCAGCATCAGCGTCGCACCGGTGAACTGCCCCGGCTGGCGCGCCAGGGACGTCAGCCGCTGCTTGGCTTCGGTATATTCATGCGCCGCGATCATCTGGCGCACGGCGGCATAGTCACCACTGATTTCCATACCCGCCAGCGCGGGACGCCAGCGGTCAGCCGTCTTGGGGTCGGCTGCCATCGCTTCCTGGAAATAACGGCGTGCTTCCGCCGCGTCGCCCTGACGCATGCTGACCAGCCCCATGCCGCCCAGTGAATCCGCATCATGCGAATTGACCTGCAATGCGGACTGGAAGGACTGCTCGGCTGCGGAAAGACGCCCGGCGTTCAGCTGCTGGTAGCCTGCCTGACGTGCAAGACCCGCCTTGTCCGGCGGACCGCCGGGCGGGTGAAGCATGTGTTCCTTCAGCGCCGCATCATCGGGATGCGCCGCCAGCCACTGCTGCATGAGCGGCTGCGTCTCAGGGGTAACCGGCAGCCAGCTCAGTGTCTGTCGATAGGACTGGGTTGCAGCCGCGGCTTCGACCGGGGCCTGACTGCGGAACCCCTGCAGATCCTTCAGTCGCGCCAAGCCTTCCATACGGGTCGGGGTATTGTATGTCAGTGCCTGCGCGAAGGCGAGCTGGGCACGGTAATCCTGCGGATTGGCTGCCACAACACTGGCCAGTCCCGCCCGTGCCTGATCCCAGTCGGCCGGCACGCCAGCCATTGTCTGGTAATATTCCACCGCCAGCGAATGGGGAGGCTTTCCACCATTGAACAGCTTCTGGTACCCCGCCACAGCCTGCGCGTTATGGCCTGAAGCCGCGAGCGAGCGGACCTGTGACAGGTCGGAAGTGGAGATGGAACGCTCATGCAGCAGGTCGGTCAGGCTGTTCGCGGCCGCACTGTTGGGTGCGACCTGCTGCAGGTGACGCAGGGTATCAGCGGCGGCTTCACGGTTGCCCATGGCCGTCTGGTATTCACCCTGAACCTCCAGCACGTCCGGAGAGTCGGGCGCAATCCGCTGCGCGTTCTGCAATGCCTGCCGGGCATTGTCATACTGCTGCTGCTGCAACCAGAAACGTGCCTGCTGCAGCAGGATCTGCCGGGGGGCTGCGGCCCCACCGGTAGCCTGCGCGCCAGTCATGGCCGTTGATGCCTGCTGCGCGCGGGCTACCGGCACAGCCATCATCACACCCATGCAACTGCTGGCAAGAAGGCCGGCAGAAAGTGAAAAGACGTATCGCCTACTCATGATCACGATTTCTGCCTTTCTTCCTGCAACTGCCGGCGACGGTACATCGCGTGGCGGAACAGTGCACGAACCAGGACAGCCACCACCAGCAGACAGCCGAACAGGCCGACCACAACCACACGGATGGGATGATTGTGCATATACCAGTCAGGCATGAGCCACATCGGCAGCGTGCCAACCGTATAAAGCGGTGAGCTGCGGTAGGATGTCAGGTCGTCGCCATGCGCCAGAACAAGGTCACCCTGCACCTTCGCCTGATTTTTACGCTGCCCCAGGATCTGGACCAGATTATCCAGCCCCTGCCCATCAGCCGACAGCAGGGCCAGCACCGTACGACCGGAAGCCAGCGGTGATTCTGCTTCCACCATCGCGCCGACACCGCCGCTCAGGGTGGTTTCGACCTCGGTCGGACGGGTGCTGCTTATGACCGACATCGGATCCTGGAAGATGTTCCACACCCCGCTGAGGGTAGAACGCAGCCCCATGTGCAGCCGCCCGTCCGAAATCTGGTAAGCCGAGTTGGCCAGCAGCGAGGAGACTTCCCCACTGTTCGACAGGGTGGACAGGACAATCAGGTTCCGGTCCGCCACATCGCTTACATGGTCAGCCGACACGATATCGACACCCGATACGGGATACCAGGTCGTCGCCCCCATGAAACCCATGAGGTCGAGATAGGCGCTGACCACCGTGCCATTGGGATGATCCGGCAGCACCACGGCCGAACGCGACAGATCGGCATAGGTGGTGAACGGATACCCCGCACTGGCCATGTAAGCCAGGTTGGGCATGCGTGTGATGTGATAGGCGTTGGACAGGTCGATGGTTGAATCCGGATCAACCGACATGTGGATCAGGCTTGGCCCGGGACGGCAGCCTGGCTGTGTCAGGGGCGCTGCGTCAAAATAGAACTGCAGCTGATCCTGACCGAACACCATCCACGGCGGAATGGTCAGCGTATGCTGTTCCACGCCAGCGTTCTGGCTGCCCACGCCAACACGACGCAGCAGCTGGTCGACTGCGGAACTCTGCTCGCGCAGTGAATAGGACTGCAGATAGGTATTGTTGATACCGACATCCAGATGTGACCGCGCGACATCCAGGATCGGCCCATCCGGCGCACGGAAGCGCACATTCAGCTTGTACGGCCGGTCACGCCACGTATACAGGTCGGGGGACACGCGGAAGGGCACCGACAGGACACCCGGCGTATAGCCTTCCCCCTGCAATGCGCTGACAGGCACCAGTTCACCCAGCCGGACCGGACGGGTGGTGGGGATGAAGGACGGCGCGTCATTTGCGACGCGTGGTGCGACGTCAATCGGCGCCACGTCCATGCGGCTGGCGACCGGCAGGGCGCTGGAACCAAAACCGACCCCCTTGCTTGCGGTGATGACTTCGTCGCGGTCACGGCCCGTCACCAGCAGCAGCGTGCCATTGGGGTCGGACGGATTGGCGACCTCCATAAGGGTTGGCCCACTGATCGAAGGTCGTCCCAATGCGGCAGGCAGTTCATCCGCCACACCGACCACAATGGCGTTGCCCGTCTGGGGAATGGTGGAGAATACGGGGAAATTGACCCCACGGTAGTCGGTCTGCTGCCCGAACCACGACGCGATGATGCCGGATGCCTTGAGCACCTCGGGATCAAATGTCTGTGCAAGGACAAACGGAATGACCACTTTCTGCCTTACAGTCTTGTCAAAGAAAGGCTGCGGCAGCCGGGCCAGCTGGCGCCGGGGGGGAAGCGGTATGGTTGTGATCTGCAGTTGCGAATGTTCGGACACGCTGGCCCACTGCAGCCCGTTGGACGGGTCCGCGCATCCCTTCGACCCGGCGGCAAAGCTGAAATTCAGGCGGTTGCCGCTGACAAAGAAGATGGGATTGACGTCAAATGACAACGGACCAAATGCCGGATGCGACGGGTCAGGGCGCAAGGTACCGATATACTGTTCATTCAGCGTGATCGTAACCGCACTGTTGTCAGGCTGGAGGTTGGGCGACATCGCACCCGAGACCACCAGCCGTGCCGACGTTACCAGCTGGTCCGCCGGTATACCGAACTGCAGCCCCTGCAGCGGGGCCGCGCCGCGCATGGTCAATGCGCTTTGCGCACCCAGTTCCTTCAGGGAATAGGTATGAACGGTCGCAACATCGGAACCGGCACCTGCCGCATTTTCGGCATTGTCCAGTATCGCATCCGCGTTATTGGCCGCGTCCGCCGGGGTGGAGGCGGCAGCATTACTTCCCGTCTGTGCCTGGGGCTGCGCCACAGGGGTAGACGCAGGTAAGGGGGGCAGGTCACTACCCGCAGGCGGGGGCGCAGGCGCCCTGGATGCAATCGGGGCAGCCTGTGCTCCCGTTGCAAAGACCAGTAGCGCGATCAGGGACACCATTTTCATATCACGAGGCCGCACGACTGATCTTTCCTTCCTGTTTCTGACCACCCTGACTGGTTGTTGGCTCCCTACGCTCAACCGGCAGTGCAATTGGTTTTTTCTTGGGGCGACTATGGGCAATCATCTGACCCTTCCTGCGGAACAGTGCCTTGATGCTGAGGATCAGACTCCACAGGCTTCGTAACGGCCGGTCATCCTCATAATTATTCCACTGCAGCCAGGCATCAGCACGCCCGAACACGAACCGGACCACGGCTGCTTCAACCTGAATGTTATTGATCGACCATGTGAACACGGCCTTGCCCCGGGCACTACGGATCATGGTGGCCGGAAGGTTCACCTCCTCGCCATCCAGTACCGCATGGATCACGACCTGTACAGGCTGGTCCGGGGTAACATCGCGCCAGGGCATGTGGATCGCCACACCACCCATGGAAACGTCCTCGGTAATGCCGTGGCTTGAATTGCCTTCGTAATCATAAACCGTAACGGGAATCTGGGCTTCAATACGGTGACTGTGGCGGATCTGCTTGGTTTCACGACCCACGGCAATGGCCGCCAGCAGTATGATCAGGCTGATCATCGACCAGATGCAGTTCAGCGCGTAAGCACGTTCCGAAATAATGTCCAGATGCTGAAAAATCAGCGCATATGCCCCGCGCAGCAGGCCAAGGGCCATGATGCAGGCGAAGATGATGTTCGGATAGGTGGCGCCAAGATCGAATTCCTCGTGCTCCAGAACACCACCTTTTTCCGTCACGTTGAACTTGCCCTTGGAGGGGAACATCATCGTTACGATGGTCACACGCACCAGGAACAACGCCATGACGGTTTCGTACACTTCACTCCAGAACGAATAACGCCAGCCCTTGTTGACTTTCGCCGCCGTCGCGATGGAATGGAACATATGCGGAATGGCGTAGGCCAGCACCGCCAGCGGGGACGCGGCGATGATGTTCTGGTTGAAGAACAGGAAGGCCAGCGGGGACGCAAGGAAGATGACGCGGGGAATGGCGAAGAAGAACGACGTCATGGCCGACAGGTAACACAGCCGCTGCCCCAGTTTCAGTCCCGGTCCCATCATCGGATTGTCGACACGGAAAATCTGGATCATGCCACGGGCCCAGCGCATACGCTGACCGATATGCGTGACAAGGCGTTCAGTCGCCAGACCACTGGCCAGCGGAATGCGCAGGTAGGCGGTTGACCATCCCTTGCGCTGCATGCGCAGCGCGGTATGGGCATCTTCCGTCACGGTTTCTGTTGCAAAGCCGCCGATTTCCTCAATCGCCTTACGCCGCAGGATGGCGCACGAACCGCAGAAAAAGGTCGCATCCCAGAAGTCGTTACCGTCCTGAATAACACCGTAGAACAGGTTGCCTTCCGGCGGGGTACGGTACCCCACGGCCAGGTTACGCTGGAACGGGTCAGGGGAATAGAAGTGATGCGGGGTCTGCATCAGGGCGATCTTCGGATCCTCGACCATCCAGCCCATCGCGATCTGCAGGAACGCACGCGTCGGGATATGGTCACAGTCCAGGATGAGGATGTAATCGCCTGTCGTATGCTTGATGGCGTAGTTGAGGTTGCCGGCCTTGGCATGCGCGTTATCGGGACGGGCGATATAGCGCGCGCCGCATTCTTCGGCAAAGCGGGCGAATTCCTCACGCTTGCCGTCATCCAGAATGTAGACGTTTACCTTGTCGGGTGGCCAGTCGATACCCAGCGCACCCAGAACCGTCAGGCGTACGATCCCCAGCGATTCATCGTAGGTCGGGATAAAGATATCAACAGTGGGCCAGTCATCCGGGTTAGGTGACATCGGCAACGGGGCGCGATGAAGGGGTGAAATCGTCTGGAAATAACTGAGGAACAGCATGTACAGCGCATACAGTTCCGCCAGCAGCAGGGTAACGCCCAGTCCGCCCTGTATCCAGGTATCGAAGTCCAGCGTTTCTGTCAGGCGCCATGTCAGGTACCGCAGCGATACCAGCGCCGAAAGCACTTCAAGAAAGACCTGGGTACGGCGGCTTTTACGCCGGCCGACGATGAAAAATACCGCAATACATATTAATGCCACAATCAACTGTTCATTTATCGACAGCGTGACGGTAGTGGCAGCGAGCAGGGCAAAAATCCCCACAGCCCCAACTATGTAACTGGCACCGCGCGGTGCCAGTATCTTATTGGAAAAACGGCCGAACCGACTTTCCGCAGGCGCTGACGACTGAACCTCTGACATCAATAACTCGTCCGGTTAATAAATACTGATAAAACAGATAGTTACGTTCAAAAGAAAACCGTCAGACGCATCTGGTCCGTCATGTCGCCTTTCTGCCCGCGTGGCCTGCGGGTCATACGGGGATCATCCCCATTCCTTTTTGCCATCACGGGCTGGCCTGCCATCATGTCCAGCCCGCCAATGCAGCTTAGGATTCCCCGTTTTCTTCTTCGCGCTTGCGCAGCAGGGCTTCACGCAGGCTTGGCTTGGGGATCAGACGATCCGTGGCCCGGCCTCCCAGAGTCATGAAAACTTCCGTAAGCGTCGGGGAGTTGTCCGTCGGGGCCGGGGACCGTCCCGTACTGTTGTTCCATGAATTCTTGTCTAATTTGGTCATCGTGGTCACCTTGGAAACAGGTTTGGGAACAGGCGGTGATGTCGGCACCGGGGTGGATTGGAACAACCGGGCCATCTGGGTCAGGTCGCCTGCCTTGGCAAAGAAAAATCCAGGCCCTGTCGGGCGCTGTCCACGACGCTGCTGCGCCTTGGGTACAGGGGCCCAGTCATCTGTCGCGGTGACCACCGGTTCGGACGCTTCAACCGCGAAGGGCGCGGACTGCACCGGTGCCGGGCGTGGCGGCACGGGGGCAGCAGGCGCTTCGGTAAACGGCGGCAGGCCACGTCGCTCCTGACCACCCGACTGCACGACATCCGCTGCCGAAGCAACAGGATTCGGCCGAGGCGCAGGCCGCACCACGGTTTCCGGCGGCGGAGGGGGCGGAGCCACGGTCTCAGCCACGGGGGGCTGGGGCGCATGCACGACTTCCGACGCCATTGGCGGTGGCGGCGCGGGCGGCGCAGAAAGTATTTCGGGGGATGCTACGACTGGCGGGGCCACAGGCTCCGGCTCCGGTTCCGGCTCGGCGGCGGGAACGTGCGGTTCCGGTTCGGCATACTGATCTTCAGTGTAGGCATGAACGTCGTGCGCGTCTTCATGAACGGACTCTTCCGGGTCTTCCACGGGCATATCCCGCACGACAGGGCGGAAGGAATGGTAATGAAACCCCTCCCCGCTCAGACCGTAACCAGCCGTAAGCATGCGGGACACATCCTGTGGATTGTCCATGTCCACAGTCGGGCGAGGCGCCTGTGCTCCTGCCACTTCCTTATCGGCTGAACTCACATCCCACCTCCCTCGGCACGGGCGATATAGACCAGCAATGTAAGCGCTGCGGAATAGTAATCCGGCGCATTATCCAGCGTAGGCAGTTCCCCTGCCGATGCCAGACCCGAACACGACGCGACGGCCAGATAGCCGGGCGGTGCATTATAGGGCGACCGCGAACCATTTGTCAGGTCAATCCAGCCCGGCAGCGCCGATGCGCCAAAATGGTTCCAGAAACGCGTGAAGTCAGCCAGAAGCTCCGGTGACAGCATATGCGCCCAATACAGGTAGAGCGGCACGCGAATCGCATCAAAGGAGAAACGCGGCGGCCAGCCCTTGGCTATGGAAAAGGCACCGGTCTGTCGATTGATTGACAGCCAGTCCGGCGGAAGCTTCCATTGCCCGAATCGTCCCTTGCCGATAATGCGCAGGCCATTTTCCATTACGGTCTGCCACCGCGGATCGGCCGACAGCTCAAACGCCTGCATGAGCGAGGGCATGACGTAATAGGAAAGGTTGAGAGTGACCGCATCCTTGGTGACGAATCCGGTCGCACCGGGCAGCAGCACCTCATAGGGGCCGACCTTCATGGTCATGAGCTTCAGCACATCGGCATAAATGGCCATAGCGTCCTGAATATAGTCGGCCCGCTTCCAAAGCCTGCCGGCCCGTGCCAGGCCAAGCGCAATCAGCAGATCGCCATCGGTAGCGTTGTTCTTGTCCGCGACCGGCGGGTTATGCCCGTCCAGGTAGCGCCAGGAAAACAGGGCATCGGTCTTGTGCTGGAGATTGGTGCGCGCCCACACCCATATCGCCTCGAATGCCGCCTGATCGCCAGCGGTGGCGGCGAAAAGCATGCCATAGCCCTGCCCCTCGCTGTGGGATTCGCCGCTGTTGCCGGTATCAACGATACGGCCATCAGGATGGAAATATTTGCTGCGGAAAATGGCCCACTGCTGATTCACTGCCGTGCCGTCACCTGCTTCAGCCGCTGAAATAAAAGGAATGCTGCCTGCTGCCGCCATGACGGACAGAAAGGAGCGACGCCCCATCCCGGATACATGCTTCTGCAGCTTCATAAAATCCAACAGCATTGATCACCACACACTTCAGAAATCCGAACCGATGCAACCACAGGCAGGAACTGGTGTTCAATTCCATACCCGGTCGCACCCATGACGCCTTAATCGCAAACTCCCCTATCCTGCAAGCCGGACATGGCCGTGACGAGACAGACTTTATTACGGAAGAGAAGCATAACGTCTTACCTCCCGGTGGTGAAACAGTCACCAGCGCCCTTACGGACCGGAAAGGTGAGAAAGTTGCATTTTTATCACGTCAGGCCCGCGAGCTCCCCAAAAAATCCCGTTGATTATTCCAGAAAAAATCAAAAAGAGAGATATGGAAAACGATCGGGTTCCAATATGCTGCCATCCGTCCGGAAATTAAAAGATGGAAAATATTTTTAAATTTCAGGGCAAATTGACCTGGATCAATGTTTTTCACGCAAACTGCATAGGCACCGATATAAGATGCCTTTATTATATATTAATATGAAAAACATCACCATGCCATAGATTGATTGCCCTTCTGATAAAAAATAACTGTCGAAATACTGTAATACATTGGGAAAAGCCGCCTTACGGCGGGCTTTCATTCAACACTCATGGGCATGAAGCCCATTGTGGATAATATGCATTGGTAGCGCCACATCCCGATCCGTCGGGGCAGGCCATAAGACCCTTGTCTGCGAATACACGCAGACAGACAATATTCACGCCGAACATTTCATATACTGAACGGATAATTCATTTATATTTTGCATAACACCATGCCTTTCCCAGAAGACAGTCCTGCAAATGATGAAGAAGTTTTTCGGTGAAGTTTTTTTGAAAAAACGGCGCTGAAAAATAAACATTATTTATCAACACGATATTCAAAACAGGTTCATGACATACGGCCAGAGTCCGCTGCCCGTGCCTGATTTACAAAAATGATGACGTTCCCTGCCTGTGGCCGCGCGCCATATGCACTTTATCATGCCGCGATGATATGGCGGAGCCAGCCTGCATGCGGACTACTGGATGTCCGTCATCATCCGGCCACGCAGGCAGGTTGCCCATTGCATAACGAAAAACCGTGGGAAATATCTGGCGTCCCGTACGGGATTCGAACCCGTGTTGCCGCCGTGAGAGGGCGGTGTCCTAGGCCTCTAGACGAACGGGACAAAGGCCGGTGCCGCGTTCTATGCGATCACCCGTGGGGATGCAAGGAAAGAATTGTGGCCCATCCCATCAGGGGCGGCCAACCACCAGTCGGGCCACGATACGTCGGCCTGCCGGGTCCCACACCACCACACGGTCCGCACCACCACCACTCAGCACCACCGCCAGCAGCCCATCAGGGCGGGCCGTCACCGCCTGCACATGTGTGCCCGGCGCTTCATCCATCACCAGATCCCCCGGCACGCCTGGCCCTGCAACGACCGGCGCAGCTACCGTTACCATCCCGGCCACTGCAGCGGTCGGGGCGGGCACCGGGTGCATCATGCGATGCACCAGCACGCCCACCAGCGCCAGCGAGCCTATGAACAGCAGAACCCCCATGCCGATCACCGCCGCAAGCAGCGCCCGCGATCCCTGTTTTTCCATTATGTGCTTTCCGTTCCCGAATACCGTTTTTTCCGATAGACACATGCCATGAGTGACACTGCCCCCCCACCCCCCGTCATCGCCACCGCCGATGACGCAGGCCAGCGCACGGACCGCTTCATGGCCAATGCGGTCGAAAGCCTTTCGCGCTCACGCGTCAAGTCGCTTATGGAAAGCGGGCACCTGTTGCGCAATGGCAGCCCGCTGCGTGATCCGGCGGAACCCGTGCGGGCAGGCATGTGTTATGAAATTCACATCCCCCCCGCAATCCCCACCACGCCACAGGGGCAGGATATCGCACTGGACATATTATATGAGGACCGCGACCTGATCGTGCTGGACAAACCTGCGGGCATGGTTGTCCACCCCGCCCCGGGCAATGAGGACGGTACCCTGGTCAACGCCCTGCTGGCCCACTGCGGCGAAGGGCTGACCGGAATCGGGGGCGAAAGGCGGCCGGGAATCGTCCACCGGCTGGACAAGGACACATCGGGCATCATGGTGGCGGCCAAGACCGAAATGGCGCATCAGGCACTTTCCCTCGCCTTTGCCGAACGCAGGATCGACCGGGCTTACCAGGCCGTCTGCTGGGGCATCCCCTCGCCTGCCAACGGCTCGTTCGATGGCGCGATCGGACGTGACCGACGCGATCGCAAGCGCATGGCGGTGATTGCCAACGGCGGTGGCAAGGTGGCGCTGACCCATTACCGGGTGCTGGACACGTTCCATGGCGGCCTGGCCCATGTGGAATGCAAACTTGCGACCGGGCGCACTCACCAGATCAGGGTACATTTCGCCCATGCCGGGCACGCGCTGGTGGGCGACCCTGTCTATCTGCGCCGGATTCCGGCCGCTGCCCGTGGCCTGCCGCCCGCAGCGAAAGAGGCGGCACTGGATTTTCCCCGTCAGGCGCTTCACGCCCGCAGGCTGGGATTCGTTCATCCCCGCACAGGCGAGCAGATGCTGTTCGAGACCGCTCCACCGGAAGACTTCCGTCACCTGCTGTCCAGTATTGCCTGATTTGCAGGCATATTCATTGACACAATGGGGCGAAATGCCTATGTTCGGTGATTGTTCGCCGGGGCCGACGCCCCCAGGCTAACTGGACGTCCTGTATAAAACTGCCCATGACGGGGGTCATATACAGGGACGTGAGATGTCCAGTCGTGCGTCTAGCAGAGAGACGATGCAACCCTTCCGGTCACGGTTACGTTAGACCGGGTTAAAGCTGTCCCGTCCCTCTGGAACAGGAGTCCGTTACAATGGCCTCTTCTGCTTCTGCCCTTATTTCCGGTCCCGAAAACAACCTGTCCAAATACCTTCGGGATATCCGCAAGTTTCCCATGCTCTCCCCCGAGGAGGAGCTTCGTCTGTCGCGCCGCTGGAAGGACAAGGGCGACACCGAAGCCGCGCATAAGCTTGTCACCTCCCACCTGCGTCTCGTCGCCAAGATCGCCATGGGCTATCGCGGTTACGGCCTGCCGGTGGGCGAACTGATCAGCGAAGGCAATATCGGGATGATGCAGGCGGTCCGCCGGTTCGACCCCGACCGTGGCTTCCGTCTGGCGACATATGCCATGTGGTGGATCCGTGCCGCGATACAGGAATACATCCTGCATAGCTGGTCACTGGTGAAGATCGGCACAACCGCTGCACAGAAAAAACTGTTCTTCAACCTGCGTCGCCTCAAGGGGCAGATGCAGGCCATTGATGATGGTGACCTGCAGCCCGAACAGGTCAACAAGATCGCCCAGTCCCTCGGCGTGCCCGAACAGGACGTGGTGAACATGAACCGCAGGCTTGCCGCCCCCGACCATAGCCTGAATGCGCCGCTGCGTATGGATGGCGAGGGGGAATGGCAGGACTGGCTGGTTGATGACAACGACAACCAGGAAGAAACCCTTGCCCAGAGCGAGGAATATTCCGGCAGGCAGGCACTTCTGGCCAATGCCATGAAGTCACTGAACGACCGTGAACGTCATATCCTGACCGAACGGCGGCTCAAGGACGAACCGGCGACGCTGGAAGAACTGTCCCATGTCTACAACATCTCGCGCGAGCGCGTGCGCCAGATCGAGGTCCGTGCCTTTGAAAAAGTGCAGACCGCGATGAAGGCGGAAGTCGCCACCCGCCGCGCGAAACACGAGGCACAGCCCGAAGCCTGACCACCTGACCATCTTTTCCCGATAAAAAAGCCCCGCACGCTTCTGGCGTTGCGGGGCTTTTTTTGTCTGTGACGGCCATAATAAAGAAGTTTCTGGTGCAGCTTTTTCAAAAAGCTTCAAAGAACGCCGCCTTTTTTCAAAAAGGCGGCGCCCAGAAACTTTCATGACCTTTCGATCAGTCCTCGAACGGATCACGCATCAGGATGGTGTCATCACGTTCGGGGCTGGTGGACAGCAGGGTCACAGGTGCTTCAACCAGTTCCTCAATCCGACGGACATACTTGATGGCCTGCGCGGGCAGTTCGGCCCAGGAGCGCGCGCCCTTGGTGCTGTCCTTCCAGCCTTCCATCGTCTCGAATACCGGGCGGATACGCTGCTGCGCGCCGGGGGCTGACGGGAAGGACGTAATCTTCCTGCCATCCAGTTCGTAACCGACGCAGATACTGATTTCGTCCAGACCGTCAAGCACATCCAGCTTGGTCAGTGCCAGGCCGTTCACGCCACCCACGCGCACCGCACGGCGCACCAGCACGGCGTCAAACCAGCCACAGCGGCGGGGGCGGCCCGTCACGGTACCGAATTCATGCCCGCGCTCACCCAGCGTACGGCCCATCTGGTCATGCAGTTCGCTGGGGAACGGCCCCTCACCCACGCGCGTGGTGTAGGCCTTGGCGATACCCAGCACGAAACCGATGCTGGTGGGCCCCACACCAGCACCCGTACCCGCATTGGCCGCGACAGTGTTGGAACTGGTCACGAACGGGTAGGTACCGTGGTCCACGTCCAGCATCACGGCCTGCGCGCCCTCGAACAGGATGCGCGAACCACTGCGGCGGCTGTCATCCAGCAGGTCCCATACCGGGGCCATGAAGGGCAGCACACGGGGCGCTACGCCGTTGAGGAAGTCCAGCAGTTCCTGCTTGGTAAACGTATCCGCGCCAAGACCCTTCAGCAAGGTGTTGTGGTGCAGCAGCAGTTCGTCCAGCTTCCAGTCCAGCGTTTCCGGTTCGGCCAGATCACACAGGCGGATGGCGCGACGGGCCACCTTGTCTTCATACGCCGGGCCGATGCCACGGCCCGTGGTGCCGATCTTGCGCTCGCCGCGCGCGGCTTCACGCGCACGGTCCAGCGCGCCATGCACGGGCAGGATCAGAGGCGCGTTTTCAGCAATCTTCAGCGTCTCGGGCGTGACCTTCAGGCCCTGCGCCGTTACGCGATCGATTTCCTTCAGCAGCGCTTCGGGATCAACCACCACGCCATTGCCGATTACGCCCATCTTGCCACGCACCAGGCCGGACGGCAGCAGGGACAGCTTGTAGGTCTGCTCGCCCACAACCAGCGTATGGCCCGCATTGTGGCCACCCTGGAAACGCACGACCACGTCGGCCCGGCTGGCCAGCCAGTCCACAATTTTTCCCTTGCCCTCGTCACCCCACTGGGTGCCGATCACGGTGACGTTGGACATTTCATGCTCCTTGATATGCTGACCGACCGGAACACAGGCAACCAGCCGGAAAAAACCCTGTTATTTTAAACGACTAACAAAAACTTCAGATGCCATCCACCGGCATGGGCTGACCATCAACCACCACCAGCGCGCAGGACAGGCGTTGCGCCTCGGCCCGCGCATCACCTTCATCGCCCAGCGCGCTGACGGTGGCATAGCCCCCCGCACGCAGGCTGGCGCCCACCTCTGGCACTGTCCCCCACGGCAGGAACACACGTGTCCGGCATGGCAGCGGCGGGGCCGCGCGCAGGATAATGTCTGGCCGCAGGGTCAACCCGCAGGCCGGTTCATCATTATTGGACAGGTAACGGCCGCCCCGACCCAGTTCTTCGCGCTGGCCTGCGGCATATACGCTGACGCATACGCCGGTATGGTACTGCCAGCCACGGAATTCCACCGGGTCCACTGTCAGGCGGATGCCCGGTACACGCGCCTCGATCGCGGCGACCGTGGCCGCCAGCCGGGCGCTGTGAACGCGTACTGCGGGCGGCAGATCCACCGCCGCCAGTTCCGCAAGCGCCCCATGGGCCGGACCGGCCGCATGCAGCAGGCGGATCAGCACCGGGGCCAGATCGCCGCCATGACGTTCCACGGCGGCAGCATCCTTGCGATCCAGCGCGCGCATCAGCATCCCGCGCACATGCGCATCAAAGCCCCCGGCATCCACCAGCGCAGTGGTCAGCGCGGGCATGGTCAGGTCAAAGGACACGCCCTGCACCCGCAACGTGGCAAGACATTCGGCTGCAAGCGCCACGATTTCCGCATCTGCTTCCGGCTGGTCAGGACCAATCAGTTCCACCCCGGCCTGCGAGATCTGGCGTTCGCCATCGCCCCGGTTACTGTCCATGAGGATACACGGCCCGGCATAGGCCAGACGCAGGGGACGCGGCACATCGGGCAGCCGTGTTGCGGCAATGCGCGCGATCTGGGGCGTCATGTCGGGACGCAGCGCCATCATGCGCCGCGTGTCAGGATCCATCAGGCGAAAGGTCTGTTCCGCCACGGCAGCACCCGAACCCGATAGCAGCGTTTCCTCGAATTCCAGCAGCGGTGGCGTTACGCGATCATACCCATGGGCCGCGAAAACGCGCATCAGCGTCTCAACCCCCGCCGCCTCGGCCTCGGCCTCGGGGGGGAGCCTGTCCACGAAGCCTGCGGGCAGCAGCGCGGGGTTGAACGGCGGATCATCAGTCATATCGGGGGCCTATCGTGCTGCATCATGCCCGCAGTGACAGCCGGGGCATGATGGATCAGACATGGAAAGCGGAAAGATCAGACGTGCTGGGCGCGCACCTGCTCATAAGCCCAGTCCAGCCACGGCAGAACCGCGCGCAGGTCAGCGGATTCAACCGTGGCCCCACCCCACAGCCGCAGGCCCGGCGGCGCGTCGCGGTAGCTGCCCACGTCCATCGCCACCCTTTCCTTGCCCAGCAGGGATACGATCTTCTTGGCCGCCGCCGTCTGGCCCGCGTGGTCCAGAGCAGTAAACCACGGGGCGACAATACGCAGGCAGATGGCCGTGCTGGAACGATGCGCAGGGTCGGGGGCAAGAAACCGCGCCCACTCGGACCGTGCTTCCCACTCGGCAATGACGGCAAGGTTGGCTTCGCTGCGCGCGACAAGCCCTTTCAGGCCACCGACGCTTTCTGCCCATTTCAGGCCATCCAGCGCATCTTCCACGCACAGCATGGACGGCGTGTTGATCGTGTCGCCACGGAAGATACCGTCAATCAGGCCCTTGCTGTTGGTCAGGCGGAAAATCTTGGGCAATGCGCGGGGAGCAGGCGTGGACACCAGCCGTTCCACCGCACGCGGCGACAGGGCCAGCATGCCGTGGGCCGCTTCACCACCCAGTACTTTCTGCCATGACCATGTGACCACATCCAGCTTCTCCCACGGCAGGTCCATGGCAAAGGCGGCGGATGTCGCGTCACATATCACCAGCCCGTCGCGCAGCATGGGAATGGTGGCGTCATATGGCAGGCGCGCACCCGATGTCGTGCCGTTCCATGTCAGCACCACGTCGCGTGCCCAGTCCACCTGCGACAGGTCGGGAATTTCACCGTAATCGGCCTTCAGCACGCGGGCATCGGGCAGTTTCAGCTGGGCTATGATGTCGTTGGCCCATGTGGCGGAAAAGCTTTCGAATGCCAGCACGTCCACCGGGCGGGTGCCAAGGATGGACCACAGCACCATTTCAACAGCACCCGTATCGGACGCGGGCACGATGCCCAGCACCCAGTCATCCGGCATGCCAAGGATGGCTTTGGAGCGGGTAATGACCTCGTTCAGCCGTGCGCGCCCTTCGGTCGAACGATGCGAACGCCCCACCAGCGCATCCGACAGGGCATGGAGCGACCAGCCCGGGCGCTTGGCGCAGGGACCGGAAGAAAAGCACGGATTGGCAGGCCGTACGGACGGCTTTGCAGTAAGGGCTTCAGGCAAGGGAGACATCGTCCTGTTCGCGGCACGGGCAAAGGGACAGCAACACCGGGGCGGTGCGCCAGACTGGTGCGAGAGGGGGGATTCGAACCCCCATGCCTTTCGGCGGTCGATTTTGAGTCGACTACGTCTACCGTTCCGTCACTCTCGCATACAGGCAGCCCGCCCTGTGTGGGACGGAATACCACGGCAATCAGTCCAGGGACGTCTTGCGGACCCGCTATATCACACGGGCGGCGGCGGTTCCAGCCCAAGCATCAGCGCCACATTCTGCAGTGCGGCGCCCGATGCGCCCTTGCCCAGATTGTCCAGCCGCGCGGTCAGCACGGCCTGCCGCAGTGCGTCATCGCCATGCACGCGCAGTTCCATCCGGTCAGTACCCGCCAGCGTATCCGCCACCAGTCTGGCGCACGGATCAGCCACGGTGATGCGGTCCGAACCCCTGTAATGCGCGACCAGCGCCGCATGCAGGTCCGCAATCATGACCCTGCCGGGCAGGCGGTCCAGATGCAGCGGTACGGATACGATCATCCCCTGCGGAAAATGCCCGACCGACGGGACAAAGACCGGCTGCTGCGCCAGACCGGCATATAGCCGCATTTCCGGCATATGCTTGTGGCCAAGACCCAGCCCGTACAGTTCAAACGCCGGGCCGCCGTCACGCTCATGCGCCTCGATCATGCCGCGGCCGCCACCGCTATAGCCACTGACGGCATTCACGCACACAGGGTAATCGGCCGGCACCAGCCCCGCCCTGACCAGCGGACGCAGCAGGCCGATAAGCCCGGTGGGATAACAGCCGGGGTTGGAAACACGGGCGGCGGCCCGGATGGCGGCAGGCTGTGTCGCATCCATTTCGGGAAAGCCGTAAACCCATGTCGGGTCGGCGCGGAACACGGTGCTGGCATCCAGTATGCGTGGCGCGTCGCTGCCCATGGCGTCGGCCATGGCCACGGCTTCCTTCGCCGCCGCATCAGGCAGGCACAGGATGACGACATCGACCGCCGCCATCATCTCCCGCCGGGCATCGGGGTCCTTGCGGCGGGCGGGATCGATGGAACGCACCGTGACGGGCAGGTGGCGCAGGCGATGGCGGATGCCCAGTCCCGTCGTGCCCGCTTCGCCATCGATAAAGACCGTTGCCTGTCCGTTGCTGCTCATGTTCGGTATGTCCTGATAAAAACTTCCCGCCTCGGGATGCGCGATCTATACAAAACCTGTGCCCGACCGCAATACAAACAGGCAGGACTTCCCACCCATGCACGATGCTTCTTCCGCCCTTGTCCGCCTGCTGGACATCATGGCCCGCCTGCGTGACCCGCAGACCGGCTGCCCGTGGGACCGGGAACAGGATTTCGCCTCCATCGCGCCCTACAGTATTGAAGAGGCGTATGAAGTCGCGGATACCATCGCACGTGAAGACTGGGACGGCCTGCCTGACGAACTCGGCGATCTTCTGCTGCAGGTCGTCTATCACGCGCAGATGGCCGATGAAAAAGGCATGTTCGACTTCGCTACCGTAGCGCGCATGATTGGCGACAAGATGGTCCGCCGCCACCCCCATGTCTTTGGCGACGCCCCGGCGGAAGCGGGCCAGTGGGAAACGGGCAAGGCGCAGGAACGGATGGCGCGCAACCGGGGTGGCACGCTGGATGACGTGCCGGTGGGCCTGCCCGCCCTGCTGCGCGCGCGCAAGCTGTCCGCGCGCGCGGCCCGCACCGGTTTCGACTGGGATACGGTGGGCGAGGTCGCGGCGAAGGTGGATGAGGAACTGGACGAACTGAAGATCGAACTGGAAAGCGGCGACCGGGCAAAAATATTTGATGAACTGGGCGATGTGCTGTTCACGCTGGCAACACTGGCACGCAAGCTGGACATGGACCCCGAAGCCTGCCTGCGTCAGGCCAATGCCAAGTTCACCCGCCGCTTTACCGCTGTCGAGCACGACCTCGCCGCCCGTGGCCTTGCACTGACGGACGTTGATGTCAAAACCATGGAAGAAGGCTGGCAGGCCGTCAAACGCCGTGAACGCGCAGCACAGCCACAGGACTGAACCGGCGCAAGCCACCAAAGGTTTCTGGTGAAGCTTTTTCAAAAAGCTTCAGGAAACGCCGCCTTTTAAAAAAAGACCGCACCCGAAAACTTTTACTTTTCCGATTCATGCAGCGGGAGTCAGCAGCAGATCACGCAGCGCCTGCCAGCTTGCCCTGTCCGGCGCATACAGCAGACCACCACTGCGGTCCGTGACACGGTAAGGCGAGCCGTCAAAATGCGCGCTGTAGCCGCCTGCTTCCGCATGGATCAGCCACCCCGCCAGATGGTCCCATGGCAGCGTGCGGTTGAACAGCAGGAAGTGACACCGCCCATCAACCAGCATCAGGTATTCATGGGCGGCACACCGGAAATCCCATGATCCGGCAACTTTCGGCAGATTATGCGTCACCACGTCACGCACGGGTGCGGGCAGATAACGCCATGACGCATTGCCCGACATATCCCGCGCGGGCACGGGGGCTGCCACATGCAGCCTGCGTTTGGTGCCCTTGCCGTCATGCAGCCATGCCCCCTGACCACGCGCGGCCAGAACAGCGATGTCACATACGGGATCGACAATGGCCCCGCCAATCACATCCCCCCGCGACACGGCGGATACCATGACGCCAAACAGCGGCACGCCTGCCGCGTAATTGGCGGTGCCATCAATCGGGTCGATCACGAAGGCAAGGTCCGCTGCCGCCAGACCGTCCAGCAGGGTGGGATCGGCCGCGACCGCTTCCTCCCCCAATACATGGGCATCGGGCCATGCGGCCCGCAGGGCGGCGGTCAGGTCACGTTCGGTCGCCTCATCGGCCACGGTCACGATATCCAGCGGCCCGCTCTTGGCACGGATGTCAGCACGGTCAAGGCAGCGGAAGGACGGCATGACGTGGCGCGATGCCGCACCCCGCATCATGTCCACCACATTGTGCATGTCCACCAGTGTGATCCGTGCCGTCATTGCCGCCCTCCGCTACGCGTGTCCGTCCTTCACTGCTGCCCATCCATGCGCCGGTGAAGACATATTTTCCACCCCGCCTGCGGTCACAGGACAGTCAGCATACAGGCCTAATCAAGCAGGCAGGTCACAATACGACCAAACTGCATCTCGAACCGCGCGCGGTTGGCAGGCGACAGGCGCACGGTCATTTCCACGCCGTCCTCCCCGTCCTCACGCTGCGTGACCTCGCCATGTTCATACAGCCAGGCCATCGCCGCCCCTTCGACCAGCGGCACTCGGTAGGCGACGACTTCCATCGCCCGCGTCATGCGTTCGTCGATCGCAGCCAGCAGGTCAGGCAGGCCGTCTCCTGTAATGGCGGAAATGACCACATTGCCCGGCCGTGCGCCCACCGCGTCACGCCCCCCCACCAGATCGGCCTTGTTCAGCACCTCGATCACACGGGACTGCCAGTCCTGTTCGATGGTGCCATTGCGGGCCATGCCTTCCAGCACCTCGATCACGTCACTGCGCTGCGATGCGCTGTCGGGATGCGAGACATCGCGCACGTGCAGGATGATGTCGGCTTCCGCCACTTCTTCCAGCGTCGCGCGGAAGGCCGCGATCAGTTCGGTCGGCAAGTCGCTGATGAACCCCACCGTATCGGACAGGATCACCCGCCGCCCCGATGGCAGCTGGATGCCGCGCATGGTGGGGTCAAGTGTGGCGAACAACTGGTCCTGCGCATACACACTGGCCCCGGTCAGTGCATTGAACAGGGTGGATTTGCCTGCATTGGTGTAGCCAACCAGCGCCACGATGGGAAACGGCACACGACGGCGCGCCTGACGGTGCAGGCCACGGGTGCGCCGGACCTGTTCCAGTTCGCGCTTCAGCCGCACGATCCGGTCACCGATCATCCGGCGGTCGGCCTCGATCTGGGTTTCGCCGGGACCGCCAAGGAAGCCGAAGCCACCTCTCTGGCGTTCAAGGTGGGTCCATGTGCGCACAAGACGGCTGCGCTGGTATTCCAGATGGGCCAGTTCAACCTGCAGCGTGCCCTCACGCGTGGCCGCGCGTTCGCCAAAAATATCAAGGATCAGCGCGGTCCGGTCGATCACCTTGCAGCCCAGCGCGCGTTCGAGGTTACGCTGCTGCACCGGGGTCAGGCGGGAATCGATGATGACAACAGTGATGTTGTCCGCCTTGACCGTTTCCTTGAGCGAATCCACCTGTCCGCCACCCAGCAGGGTCGCCGGCCTGCGCGCACGCAGCAGCAGCACCGCCTGGCACACGACCACCAGACCGATGGACGCGGCAAGGCCTACCGCTTCTTCCAGACGGGCTTCGGCCGCGCGGGCATCATCGTGCCGGTCGGGGCGCTCCCATGGCAGGATGACGGCAGCGCGCGTGGCGGACGGTGGCTGCGCCACCGTCACGACGGGCTGCCATCCGTGGCTGCACGCTCCTCTGTGCCATCCTCGGCTGGCGGTTCGAACAGGCTGACCGGGGTGGCCGGCATGACCGTGCTGATCGCGTGCTTGTAGACAAGCTGCGTGTGCCCGTCACGGCGCAGCAGGACGGAGAAGTTGTCAAACCAGGTGATGATTCCCTGAAGCTTGACGCCATTGACCAGGAAAATGGTAACCGGCGTTTTCGACCGGCGAACGTGGTTGAGGAACACGTCCTGGACATTCTGTGAAGGTTCTTTTGCCACGGCAGGGCCTTACTTGTTGCTTGTTGGGCGGAATCACACGGCACAGTCGCGTGTCATGCTACGGCGTTGCCACCGTCCGTATCACAGTTCGTTGTCTAGCAGTCATGGGCTGCGTGGGCAAAAGCTCATCCGGTGTTACGATCCTCGGACGTGACACCAAGCTGCTTCAGCTTTCGATGCAGGGCACTGCGCTCCATCCCCACAAAGCCCGCAGTACGACTGATGTTCCCCCCGAAACGCAGCAGCTGCGCCTGCAGGTACTGGGTCTCGAACAGATCACGGGCCTCACGCAGCGGCAGGCTCATCACATCCTCGTCAGAATCGAACTTGAGCAGCGCGGGCGCCCCATCCCCCACGGTGGAAGGCAGCATGTCGGCGCGGATCGGATCCGAACTGTTACCCGGCATCATGATCAGCAGGCGTTCCATGAGGTTGCGCAGTTCACGCACATTGCCCGGCCATTCATAGCTCTGTAACGCCGCAATCGCATCACCTGACAGTTCACGCAGCGGCAGGCCGGCATTTTCGGCCGCACGGTCAAGGAACATGCGGGCCAGTTCGGGTATGTCCTCGCGCCGTTCACGCAGGCTGGGAATGCGCAGCGGCACGACCGCAAGGCGGTAGTACAGATCCTCCCGGAAGCGCCCCATCGCGATTTCGGACTGCAGGTCGCGGTTGGTGGTGGCCAGCACGCGCACATCCACCTTGACCCGCCGCGCGCCACCAAGGCGTTCGAAGGTCTGGTCCTGCAGCGCACGCACGATCTTGCCCTGCGTTTCCAGCGGCATGTCGGAGACTTCGTCCAGAACCAGCGTGCCGCCATGCGCACGTTCCAGCACCCCGGTACGGCGGCCCGTGCCGTCATCCCCGCCTTCGATGCCGAACAGTTCCTCCTCGAACCGACCGGGGGCAAGGGTGGCGCAGTTGAGCGCGATGAACGGCCCTTCCGCCCGGCGGGAACTGGCATGGATCATCCGCGCCGCCACTTCCTTGCCCGTACCCGCAGCACCTGAAATCAGCACGCGCGACCCGGTGGGGGCCACACGGTCGATCTGGTTGCGCACGGCGGTAATGGCCGCACTTCGTCCCTCCAGCACCGTGCCTGAACCTGCGCGCAGGCGCAGTTCGGCATTTTCGCGTGCAAGGCGGGATGCCTCCAGCGCGCGGCGCACCACGACCAGCAGACGGTCGGCCTGGAAGGGTTTTTCGATAAAGTCATACGCACCGTGCTGCAGGGCGGCGACAGCGGTTTCGATCGTGCCATGTCCCGAGATCATGATGACCGGGATGGACGGCTCCTCCTTATGGAGGACATTCAGGATTCCCAGACCATCCAGCCGTGAACCCTGCAGCCATACATCCAGCACCACCAGCGAGGGCCGACGTTCCCGGAAGGCCGCAATGGCGGAATCGGAATCCGCCGCCAGCCGCGTCTCGTATCCCTCATCAGCCAGAATACCCTCGATAAGGAGCCGTATATCCGGCTCGTCATCGACGATCAGGATTTCATGCCCCATGGTCGTCCTTTATCGGCAAAATCAATGTCGACACAGCTCCCCTGCTCCCGGCGCGATCCGCAAGCCCGATGCTACCGCCATGATCCTCAAGAATCTTCTTGACGATCGCAAGGCCAAGTCCGGTTCCCTTGGGCTTGTGGGTCACATATGGCTCGGTCAACCGGGCGCGGTCCTCGACCGGCAACCCGATTCCATCATCCTCAACGCTCAGGATGACGTTCGGATCATCCTGCTTCAATGTAATACGGATCGTGCCGATCACGCCATCCCCGCCAGCCGCCCCGACTTCCGGACGCATGGCAATGGCGTCCGCCGCGTTCTGTAAAAGGTTGGTCAGCGCCTGCCCCACCAGCCTGCGGTCGCACCGGACCAGCGGGCCACGGTCGGGCAGGTGGACCTCATACAGGATTTCCGGGTGCGCGTTGCGCTGCAGGATCAGCGCCTCGCGCACGATACGCGACAGGTCCTCCATGCGCATGACCGGCTGCGGCATACGGGCAAAGGCGGAAAATTCATCCACCATGCGCCCGATATCCCCCACATGGCGGATGATGGTATCCACACACTGGGCAAATGTGTCGGGGTCGGATGATATCTCGCGCAGGAAGCGGCGCTTGAGCCGTTCGGCGGCAAGCTGGATGGGGGTAAGCGGGTTCTTGATTTCATGCGCGATGCGGCGGGCGACATCGGCCCACGCCGCCTTGCGCTGCGCAACCTGCAGGGCAGTTATGTCGTCAAAGGTGACGACATAGCCATCCGCGAAATCACCGGTCACCGTGCTCTGCATTTCCGCGCCGATTCGCACCAGCAGGGTACAGGCGCGCCCACCGGCCAGCACCTGCACCTCGCCCGTCAGTTCACGTCCACCCTGCTGGGCGATGCGTTCCAGCATGGTACCGAGTTCCGGCACCACTTCGGTCAGCGGACGCCCGACACTGGCCGCCATGTCACGCTGCAGCAGGACGCTGGCGGCACGGTTGGGCAGTTCGATCATGCCGTGCGAATCCAGCCCGATGACGCCCGCCGAAACCCCCGACAGCACGGCTTCGGTAAACCTGCGGCGTTCATTGATCTGGTTGGTGGCGTTGACCAGTTCCGCGCGCTGGGTCGCAAGCTGCGTTGTCATGCGGTTGAAGGCGCGTGACAGGCTGGAGACCTCGTCATCGCGCTCGCCCTCGGGCACGTTGCTGTCCAGATTGCCCTTGCTGACGCGTTCGGACGCCAGGATCAGCAGCCCCAGCGGACGCACGATCTGGTTGGCCAGCATGAGACCGATCAGGATCGCCGCCCCCAGCACCAGCACGGCCACAAGGGCGAAGATCAGCACGAAGGTGAACTGGATCTTGGCCCGGTTGCCGTTCAGGCGCTTGTAATCGGCCACCACCTGTTCGGTGCGGTGCATGTGTTCAAGGATATCGGGGTCCACCGGCCGTGCGATCATGAGCATGAGCGGCGGCGTATCCCCCAGGGTCACGACCGCACGGACGGTCTTTTCATCGGGCGAATCAAGGATCGCGATTTCGTTCGTCCGCGCCATGAGCGTTGCGGCGGGTGGCGGCAGGTCCTTCAGGTTGGCCGCCCGCCCCATCAGGCCGCCTGACGCCACGACGGTATTGGTGAACGGGTCATACACCACCGCCACGTCCAGACCGCGCAACGTGGCCTGCGAATCCAGCACCTGCGCCAGCGCGTCGGGATCATGCAAAAGGTCGCCCCCCGACCCGGACAGCCCGTTCTGCGCGCTGACAAGGTAGTTGGCCAGCGAGAACGCCTCGGTGCGGATATTGGCGTTATGTTCCTGCAGGTAGCCGCGTGATGTCTCCAGCGCCTCGTTCAGGGCGGTATTCACCCGGTCACTGAACCAGATCTGGATGCCGTAGTGAAAGAACACGGCGGCGAACGTGCCCACCACGATGGTCGGCGCCACCGCGACAATGCCAAACAGCGTGACCAGCCGCACATGCAGCCGTGCGCCTGCCAGCCCGCTGCGGCGTTCGGCCAGCACACGCCCGACCTTTTCCGTAAGCGAGGTCGCCAGCAGCAGCAGCACGAGAAAGTTCAGGATAAAGACCAGCGCCTGGATCTGCGGGTGATGGGCCAGCGACTTGCCACCCGACAGCACCACGAAGGTCGCGACCCCCAGCACCAGCGCCAGCAGCACCAGCACCAGCGCCACGTTGCGCCGCACCAGCATGTCCAGCCCCCGTCGGGCCAGCCGGTAGGCCATGCCGGGGCGTTGTGTCGCGTTCATGCTCACGCGCCGCCGCGCACGACCGGAATATCCAGGTCCCTGATTTTCTTGCGCAGCGTATTGCGGTTCAGCCCCAGCATGGCCGCGGCCCGGATCTGGTTCCCCCGCGTGGCTGCCAGCGTCATGGTAATCAGCGGGCGTTCGACCTCGGCAATGACCTTGTCGTAAATATCGCTCAGCGGCATCCCGTCCTGCCCGGATGCCAGAAAGCGGCGCAGGTGCCGTTCCACCGCCTCGGCCAGTGTCTCGGCAGTGCCGCCGCCCGCGCTTTCCCCTGGTGCTGCCGTATTGCTGGCCTCGGCCAGTTCGGCTGCGATGATGTCAGCGCCTATGCTTTCCTGTGGATGGAGTGCCGTGATGCGCCGCATGAGGTTTTCAAGCTCACGCACATTGCCTGGCCAGCGATAGGCCTGCAGCTGTGCCATCGCCTCGTCATCCAGTACGCGCACACTGCCGGCACCTTCGACGTTTTCATTCAGGAAATGCCGCGCCAGCAGGGGAATGTCCTCCACCCGTTCACGCAGGGGCGGCAGACGCATGGGCACCACGTTCAGGCGATAGTACAGGTCCTCGCGGAAGGTACCGGCCCGGATCGCCTGCCGCAGGTCACGGTGGGTGGCCGCTATGATGCGCACATTGGCGCGGATGGGCGTGGTGCCGCCCACGGTCGTGAACTCCCCATCCTGCAATACGCGCAGGAGGCGGGTCTGGGCTTCAGGCGGCATATCCCCGATTTCATCAAGGAACAGCGTGCCTCCCGCCGCCTGTTCAAACCGCCCGGCAACCCGGCTGGTCGCCCCGGTAAAGGCGCCGCGTTCGTGCCCGAACAGTTCGCTTTCGATCAGGTTGCGCGGGATGGCGGCCATGTTGATGGCGACAAACGGTCCGGTACGCCTGCGCCCGTAATCATGCAGGGCGCGGGCCACCAGTTCCTTGCCTGTGCCGCTTTCACCGTTGATCATCACCGTCAGGTCCGATGTCGTAAGGCGGGCAATGATGCGGTAGATGTCCTGCATCACCACCGACCGCCCGATCAGCGACATCTGTTCATCCGGCTGCGGCGGGGCCAGCGGCTGCACGGGGGTGGCGGGAGTGGCCAGCGCGCGGGCGACCACCGCCAGCACTTCCTTGAGGTCAAAGGGCTTGGGCAGATATTCGAACGCGCCGCGCTGGGTCGCCTTGACCGCCGTCATCAACGTGGACTGCGCACTCATGACCACAACGCGCAGGTCGGGGCGGATGCGGCGGATGCGCGGGATCAGGTCCAGCCCGTTTTCATCGGGCATGACAACATCGGTGATGACGAGGTCGCCCTCGCCTTCCTCCACCCACTGCCACAGGGTGGACGCCTGGGCGGTGGTGCGGACCTGATAGCCCCCACGCCCCAGCGCCTGGCTCAGCACCGTACGAATGGAGCGGTCATCATCAGCAACAAGAATGGTCGGCAGCGACATACGCTATAAATCTCTCAGGTCCAGTGGGGGGAACATCATGGTGTGTCCCGGCCCTCGGTCACGACAGGCAGGTGCAGCAGGACCTCGGTGCGGCCGGGCTGGCTTTCCACCTCGATCACGCCACCATGGTCGCCCACGATCTTGCCAGCCAGCGCCAGCCCCAGCCCGCTGCCCGTGGTCTTGGTTGTCAGGAAGGGTTCGAACAGGTGCGGGCGGATGTTTTCGGGAATGCCTGGACCGTTATCGCGCACCGACACCAGCAGCGGCAGCTGCACGCGCTGGCTGCCCGCCCCGGTGGAAACCCATATGCCGGGACGGTAGCTGGTGGTCAGGGTGATTTCGGGCGGGGCCGCGTCATCGGGATTTGCATGCAGGGCTTCGGCCGCGTTCTTGACCAGGTTAAGCAGCACCTGCACCAGCTGGTCACGGTTGCCCCATACCGGCGGCAGCGAAGGGTCATACACCTCGTGAAAGCGGATATCGGCGGCAAAGCCCTGCTGCGCCAGCCTGCGCACATGTTCCAGCACGCGGTGGATGTTCACGGGTCGACGGTCGATCGGCCGGTCGCTGAACATGTCCATCCGGTCCACAAGGTCACGGATGCGGTTGACCTCGTCCTGGATCAGGACCGCAAGCTCACGATCGGATTCGCCCACCGATGTTTCCAGCAGCTGGGCCGCCCCCCGGATACCCGATAGCGGGTTTTTGACCTCATGGGCCAGGATGGCCGCCATACCCGCGACACTGCGGGCGGCGGAGCGGAAGGTCAGCTGCCGGTCCAGCACGCGCACGGCTGAAAAATCATGGAAGGTCAGCACGACCGAACCGGGTTCTTCCATGACCGGCGCGCCCTGCACCGTCACCCCGTCATGGCGCAGGCGGGGGCTTTCCAGCGTGACTTCGTGTTCAACCACCGTATGGTCCTGCGCGCGGACCTGTTCCATCAGCAGAAACAGCGGACTGTCACCGGGCAGGATATCGGTCAGCCGCATCTGAACCAGATGCGCGCGCGACATGCCGAAAAACGGTTCCGCCGCGCTGTTTACATACCCGATGGCGTTATCCGCCCGCACAACCATGACCGGCAGCGCCAGCGAGTCGAGGATCACGCGCCCGTTGCCCATCACGTTATCGGGCGCGCACGGCACATGGGAAACAGGGGAAAGCGGACCCATCCTCATGCCGCCTGTGCCGCGGCCCTTTCCGCCCCTACGGTGGACGGGCGCGGCCCGCGCACATTGCCCGCTTCGATCTGGCGATCATAGAATTCATGGATCATGCCAATGGCCGCATCCACCGTATCGACCCGGTTGACTGCTGCGCGGAAACCCGCGGAATCCGGCAGGCCCGCCGAGTACCACGACACATGCTTGCGCGCGAGGCGCAGGCCAGGATGGGCGCCAAAATGGTCGATCATCATGCCGTAATGTTCCAGCACGATGGCTTTTTCCGCCGCAAGGTCGGGTTCGGGCACGTGTTCGCCATGCATGAGCGCGCGCGCAACCTGCGCCAGGAACCATGGACGGCCATAGCAGCCACGCCCGATCATGACGCCGCGCGCGCCAGAACGTTCCAGCGCCACGCGGGCATCTTCCACCGTCAGGATGTCGCCATTGACGATAACCGGCAGGTCCACCGCATCCACCACGTTACGGACGAAATGCCAGTCCGCCGTGCCGTTATAGAACTGCTGCCGGGTGCGGCCATGGACCGTCACCATGCGTATGCCCGATTCCTGTGCAATCCGCGCAAGTCTGGGGGCGTTCAGGCTGTTGTGGTCCCAGCCCATGCGCATCTTCAGTGTCACGGGCACATCCACCGCGCGGACCACCCCTTCCAGCAGGCGGGCGGCCTGTACCTCGTCGCGCATCAGCGCGGAGCCGGCCAGTTGCCCCACCGCCACTTTTTTCACCGGGCAGCCGAAATTGATGTCGATGATGTCCGCCCCGCGATCGACCGCAATCCGCGCGGCCTGCCCCATGGCGTCGGGGTCGCAGCCCGCCAGCTGCACGGAATTGGGGCCGTCATCCGCAACTTCAGCCATGCGCAGTGTGTTCTCGTTCTCCCGCACCATGGCCCATGACGCGATCATTTCGGACACGACCAGCCCCGCCCCCAGCCTGCGCGCCAGCCTGCGGAACGGCAGGTCGGTCACCCCGGCCATGGGCGCCAGAATGACGGGCGCCTGAAGGACGACCCCACCCCCCAGATCAATGGGCGACAGTAGCTGAGACGACATGAACCACGCTTCCCCGCCGAAAACCCCAGCCGCGCCCGATGGCGGCAGAAAGGCATGCCGGCTGCAATATCCACCAATAATGCTTATGATTTAGGCAGAATACCCTCTCCCGCCGCCCCGTGCAATCAGGTTCGGTGCATTGGGGAAACATTTTCGTGCAGGCCAATGCACCCGCGCGGGCAGTCAGTCCACGCTCAGTGCTTGACGCGCGGGCCACATGGCCGCATTGCTCCGCATCATGCGTGTTGCAGCCATCCTTCTCGCCGCGGGTCAGGGCAGCCGGTACAGCGCCCAGACCGCGACACCCCTCGCCAAGCAGTATGTCACGCTCGGCGGGCGACCCGTCATCCGCCATGCGGCGGATGCCCTTGCTCCTCATGTCGGCATGATCCAGCCCGTGGGCGATCCCGCCCTGCTGGCCAGTGCGCTGGAGGGGTTCGCCCCCACCGACTGCACGGTCCTGCCGATTGTTCCGGGCGGGGCCACGCGACAGGCCAGCGTCAGCGCCGGTCTGGACGCCCTTGACCGCCTGCCTGAAAACGCGCGTCCCGAACTGGTGCTGATCCATGACGGCGCGCGCCCCTACGTCCCGGCCGAGGTGACGCAGGGCGTGATCGCGGCACTGGAAAAGCACCCGGGCGTAATCCCCGCCGTGCCGGTGGCCGACACCATCAAGCGTGCGAAGGACGGAATCATTACCGATACCGTGCCCCGCACCGACCTGTTCCGCGCCCAGACGCCGCAGGGTTTCCGTTTCGCGCTGCTGCGTGACCTGCACCGCGCGGCCAGTGCCGCCGACGCCACCGATGACGCTGCCCTGCTGGAACAGGCGGGACACCACGTGGCCATCGTTCCCGGTTCGGAAGACAACATCAAACTGACCTACAAGGAGGATCTGGTGCGCCTGGAACGCCTGATCGGCCCGACCCTGCTGCCGCGCACCGGGACGGGCTACGACGTACACGCCTTTGCCGAAAACCGGCCCCTGATCATGTGCGGCATCAACGTGCCGCACACGCGCGGCCTTGCAGGCCACTCGGATGCGGATGTGGGCATCCACGCCCTGTGCGACGCCATTTACGGCGCACTGGCCGAAGGCGACATCGGCCGCCACTTCCCCCCCAGCCAGAATGAATGGAAGGACGCGGACAGCGCGCGCTTCCTGGTCCATGCGGGCGAACGCATCCGCCAGCGCGGCGGCATGCTGGTCAATGCCGATGTGACCCTGATCTGTGAACGCCCCAAGATTGGCCCCCATTCGGAAGCGATGCGCGCCCGTCTGGCCGAACTGCTGAAGGTTGATATCGACCGGATCTCGGTCAAGGCCACGACCTCCGAACGTCTTGGCTTTACCGGGCGCGAGGAAGGCATAGCCTGCCTGGCCAGCGCCACGGTGCTGGTGCCCTGATCGCCTGAGACGCAAAAAAAACGGCCCGGTGCAATGCCGGGCCGTTTCTGTTTGTAGACGACTGAAAATAAAGTTTTTAGGTGCTGCCTTTTCAGGCTGCCCTTTGCCTCAGGCCATATGGCACAGGCGCAGGAAACGCGATGCGTCAGTCACCTCGACCGCCGCCAGACGCAGGCTTTCTTCCTGCCTGTCATCCCTGCCCCATATCTCCATCTGGGTGCGTTCATCCACGGATGCGATCTCGGCTGCCTTCGCGGCAGACAGCGCGCCGGTCACGACCGCCAGCCCCAGCACGATGCTTTTCATGGCAGGCACCATCACACCCAGCGCCGCAAGCGTGGAATTATCCGTCTTTTCCAGTATGCCACGCCACGCCACATGCACCGCCTGCGATTGTGACAGGGGCATGATGCCCTGCGTCACCGCCATATCGATGCCATAACGGGCATGCAGCCACGCAAGCTGCGGGTCCCATTCCGCCTTCTGGCGCGCGCACAGCAGGGCGGGATAATCCGCGCGGTAGCACAGCAGTTCCCCATCCACGTAATGCAGCAGGGCGCTTACCTGCGCTGCCGGGTCGGGGGCGACGCGTTCAATCATGGTGCCGGCAATACGGGTCAATGGCAGGTCATCGGGGGTGAAATCTCCCCCTTTTTCTCCACCGGCATGCGCCCATTCATCGGCAATCGCACCGGCCAGCGCCCGGGACGTGACACACAGCGGCGTCCCGCCGGGCAGGCGGATGCCACGCCCGTCAAGTTCGACACTGAATCCGCCCTCCGCCGGGCGGGCGGCAGCCAGTGCCCAGAACCGCTTGCGCCTGCCCTGTGTCTGGGGTGTGGGGGGGCTTACCCCCTCCTTCATCCCGTTGCCCTGCGTCATTTCAGGATACCCAGCCCCTTCAGCAGGCCAGCCGCCTTCTTCACATCCGGTGAGGACTTGGAGTTGCCCAGCAGGCCCGCCGCACCAGAGGACTTTGCCTTGGGTGCCGCCGTCGTGGGTTCGGGGCCAGCCTGTCCCTCACGCGCGGCCTTCAGCGTCGCGGGACAGGGATCGACCGCCGCCTTGCTGTCCGAACCGCCCAGAAGCAGGCCGATGGCGTAACGGCCATCTGCGCCGCCATCCATCTTGGGACGGGGCGCGGAAAGCGTGCCCCCCACGCGCAGCGGCACGCTGGCCCCGGTGCCGCTGATCATGACCTGCGGCACAAGATGCAGGTCCAGGTCATGCGACACCATGCCCACCGTGCCCTTGCCGGTCACGGTCAGCGCATTGGTCTGCACGCCGATGGTGTCAACATTCGCCTTTTTGTCCGCCATGCTCATATGCAGGCCAAAGCAGCGCAGCGCGATCGGGCCGGAACCCAGCGCGCCACGCGCCGCATCCCCCAGCAGTTCACCCAGCGCGCTGCCGCTGACCGTGCCATTGACCATGGACACGCCAAGATGCCCGGTCATGGCGGTGCGCAGTTCGGTCGCGGTATTACCCTGCGTATGCACTTCACCCACAACCTGCAGCGCACCCTGCACCATGTTGGACAGGCCCGCCTTGCTTTCCAGCCATGTCGCCGGCAGCACCAGCGTGCCGATCGTGCCCGATACGGTGGGCACGCTGCCCGATGCATTGACTTCAAACTGGCCCGACAGGCGACGGCCGGTGCCTTCGGCCTGTAGCGGATCGACCTTCAGCAGCCCGTTACGCAGGCTGATATGGGTCAGGGCATTGTGGTATTCATCACCTTCGAATTCCAGCTGTGCCACAGTCAGGCGCAGGTCCGCATCCAGCTTGCGCAGCCGGTCGAACGGCAGCGTTTCGTCACTGCTTTTGCCATTCGCAGGCGCGACAGTGTTTGCGTCGGCCCTGGTGGTGGTCGTGTTACCCATCAGGGCATCCGCGTTCACCCAGCTTGCATCAAGCGCGCCACTGACCAGCGGCACGCCCGCATGCCCACCGTGAACCGACAGGTCCAGTGCCCCCTTGAGAGAGACCTGCGTGCTCTTGAGCGCAATATCCGAAAGCTGGAAATGCGCGCCGTTATCCTCGCTGACCAGATGGGTCGAGGCTTCCAGATGATCGATCACGGCACCATTGGGCAGCGGCAGCTTGCCTGCGGTTGCGTTGACATTAACCACCGCGCGCGACCCGCCCAGCGTGCCCGCGACACGCAGGCTGCCCGGATCACCCGACAGGTCCAGCGACAGCGGCAGCGGATCGGCCAGATGCGACAGCGCCGCCTGCTCCACCTGCTGCAGCGACCCCAGCGTGCCGGACAGTTTCAGCCCCTGTCCCTGCCATGTACCCTGGCTGCGGATGGTCACGGCATCCTTCGGACCCGGCGCGTCAACCGACAGCCCCTGCAATGTCAGGCCGGACAGGTACTGCCCGGCATCAACCGCGCCCGTGTCCAGATGCAGGGAATTGAGCAGCGGCGTGCTGCCTTCCTTGTCCGCCGCACTGCCATCAACCACGTTGGCCTTGATCGACAGACGCTGCGCGTCAGGCAGGCTCAGGCCGGGGACGAACGCCTCGATCGCCTTCAGGCTGGCGATATTGCCATCCAGCCTGATGTTGTAGCCCTTCATGTGGTCGGGGTCAGCCACCGTGCCATCCACCGCCAGCTGGCCGACCTGCTGCCCGCCAGCCCTGAACGCCGCCTGCAACGCAACCGGCCAGCCCGCCCGCGCGGTGGATGTCAGATTGATTGCACCCGTATGCCCCGCCAGCGTGAAGCTGCCGCTGTCATTATGGCCCGCCACGTCAATTTCGGGCTTTGCGCCATCAACATCCGACAGGTTGATATGATCCAGCACCACCTTGCCCCTGCTGCCCGACATCTGGTCGTCCCAGTCAAGGTCGGCATTGCTTATGCGGATGCTGCCGATCTGCACTTTCCAGTCGGACGCGGCCTGCGTGGTTTTGGTGTCAGCCGTGGCCGTGGCCTGCGCGCCGGTGGGCGACAGACGCCAGTTGGCCATACCCTTGTCGGTGCGTTCCAGATGGACGACAGGGTGGACCAGCTTCAGGTCTTCCAGCCGGATTTCATGGTGCAGCAGCGCCATCAATCCCACGCTGGCCTGCAGCTTTTCCGCCGTCACCATGTCGGTATAGGCCCCACCGGCCATGTCCGACAGCCCGACATCACTTACGGACAGCGACAGCGTCGGGAAGACATGCAGTTCCAGCCCCCCCATGCGCACCTTGCGACCGGTCTGCTTTTCAATCGCGGCAATGGCCTTGGTGCGCAGCGCATCAGGGTCCAGCATGGACTTGACCGCAAGCCCCGCCCCGCCCGCGATCACGACCAGCGCTGCGACCGAGCCAAGGAGTATGCGCCGTGCATTTCCGTTCTGTGCCATTTCAATTCCTGTCCTGTACCATTCTGGCCGCGCTAGCTGCGGCGGGGCTGCGCCGTGGCGGGTGCGACAAAACCGATCTGCCGGAATGTCTCACGCATGTGGGGGGGCAGGTCCGCCTCGACCACCAGCGTGCCACCTGCCGGGTGCGGCAGTTCCAGCCTGCGGGCATGCAGATGTAGCTTATCCGTAAAGCCCGTGACATGAGCTATGTCACCGCCATATTTCGGATCACCCAATATGGGGTTGCCCAGTGCCTCGCAATGCACGCGCAACTGATGGGTGCGGCCTGTCAGTGGTGACAGCGCCAGCCACGACAGCTTGCGCCCTGCCGCATCCAGCACCTCGTATTCCGACAGGGCATGCACCGCGTCCGCGTCACCGCGTTCGGCCACGACGCTGATAGCACCCGCACCCGCGCCCAGCTTGGTCAGCGGCTGGTCAATGATGCCCGTGGCAGGGCTGGGGCGGCCCACGACCACCGCCCAGTAGACCTTGTGCACGTCACGCCCCCGGAAGGCTGCCGCCAGCTTGGCCGCAACCCCGGGCGTGCGCGCGACCAGCAGCAGGCCGGACGTATCACGGTCAATACGGTGGACCAGACGCGGCCGCGGGTCATCGGGGTTTTCGCGCAGGCCATCAAGCAGCGCGTCGATATGGTGCGTGATGCCGGGACCGCCCTGCACCGCGATGCCCGCGGGCTTGTTCAGCACGATCACATGGTCATCACGATAGACGACCATTTTGTTGATCTCGCGCACCTGCCGTTCGTCCAGCGGCTTGACCGCCAGTGGCGGGGGACGGTTCGCATTGGGGATGGGCGGCACGCGCACGGCCTGCCCCGGTTCAAGACGGGTGGCGGCGGTGGCGCGTTTGCCATCCACGCGCACCTGCCCCGTGCGGCACAGCTTCTGCAGCGCACCCTGCGTCAGATGGGGGTAATGCCTGCGGAACCAGCGGTCGAGGCGGATATCGGCTTCGTCATCACTGACGGTAAGGGTAACGACACTCATGACCCACGGCTTTCGCGCACTCTGTTCCAACTGTCCAGTCGTCGTGCCACTTCACGTTCATATCCGCGCCCGGTGGGCTGGTACAGTTTCGGGCGGCGCATGCCATCGGGGAAGTAATTCTGGCCCGATATGCCACCTTCCGTATCGTGGTCATATTCATAGCCCTTGCCATAGCCGATATCCTTCATGAGCGTGGTCGGCGCGTTGAGGATATGGGCCGGGGGCATCAGGCTGCCGGTAGCGCGTGCCGCACGGCGGGCCATGTTGTAGCCTTTGTACACCGCATTGGACTTGGGTGCCGTGGCCAGATGCACCACAAGCTGCGCAAGCGCCAGTTCTCCCTCCGGCGACCCCAGCCGTTCGAAAGTCTCCCATGCGGCGACCGCCAGCGGCAGGGCCTGCGGGTCGGCCATGCCCACGTCCTCGGCGGCGAAACGGGTCAGCCTGCGGGCGATGTAGCGCGGGTCCTCGCCGCCTTCCAGCATGCGGGCGAACCAGTACAGCGCCGCATCCGGGTCCGATCCGCGCATGGATTTATGCAACGCGGAGATCAGGTTGTAATGCTCATCCCGGTCCTTGTCATACAGTGCCGCGCGACGTGCAAGCAGGCTGGACAGGCCACCGGGGTCCAGCGGCGCCTTCTGCGGTGGCAGGGCCAGAAGCTGCTCGACCATGTTCAGCAGGTAGCGCCCGTCGCCGTCCGCCATGGCGCGCAGGGTGGCACGGGCTTCGGGCGTCAGCGGCAGGGTCATGCCGGTCGCTGCTTCGGCGCGTTCCAGCAGTTTTTCCATCGCCGCGTCATCCAGCCGGTGCAGCACCAGCACCTGACAGCGTGACAGCAATGCGCTGTTGAGCGCAAAGGACGGGTTTTCCGTCGTGGCCCCCACCAGCACCACCGTGCCATCTTCCACCACCGGCAGGAAACCGTCCTGCTGCGCGCGGTTGAAGCGGTGGATTTCATCAACGAACAGCAAGGTGCCGCCGCCATTCGCACTTGTGCGCCGCGCATCCTCGAACGCGCGCTTGAGGTCAGCCACACCGGAAAACACCGCCGAAAGCTGCACGAAGCGCAGGCCCGCCGCATCGGCCAGCAGACGCGCGATGGTGGTCTTGCCCACACCCGGCCCGCCCCACAGGATCAGGCTGGCCAGCGACCCGCGCGCAAGCATCTGCCGCAGGCTGCCCTGCGGCCCGAGCAGGTGATCCTGTCCCACCACCTCATCCAGCGTGGTGGGACGCAGGCGGTCAGCCAGTGGCTGGGTGCGCGCGGGGGATCTGGATTCATGGGCCGGAAACGGGACCGGGCCACGCCTGTCCTGCTGTGGCGGGGGCGCGCCAAACAGGTCCGCCGGCTCGTTATCCATGCTGTCACGCCTGCCTGCCATATGCTCCTGCCTGTAATCATAGCGGCCCCACGTGGCGGACCATTACTGAATCTGGGAACTGTTGCCCTTCAATACCAGTACCCCCGACACAATACATGCCCCATACGGCAATGACACGCGATGTCAGAACTGGAAATAGATGAAGGGCTCGGGCGGCCGCCCGCCAATCAGGAACACCAGCAGCACGAAAGCAATACCTGCCGCCACCGCCATCCACGGTGCGGGCCGCAGGCGTTCGAGCACCACCTGCTGTGACACGGGACCAATCACCGCCATACACGCCGCCAGCCCCAGCACGACCGGATGCCGGATGGCGGCCCCGCTTATGCCATGCAGTCCCGCCATCGCCCCCAGCATCCGTCCTGCCGTTGCAAGGTCGGCGGCGCGGAACACCACCCATGTCAGCAGCACGAACCCGACGGTCAGCACGTACCCGCCCACGCGCGGCATGGCCTGCCCCGCCCGGTCCCACGCATGGGCCACCGCCAGTGCCGCGCCATGCAGCAGGCCCCACACGACAAAGGTCCACCCTGCCCCATGCCACACGCCCGCCAGCCACATGGTGACCATCACGTTGGCGGCCTGCCGCAGCGGCACGCAGCGGTTTCCACCCAGCGGGATGTAGATGTAATCACGCAGGAAGCGCGACAGCGTCATGTGCCACCGACGCCAGAAATCCCGCACCGATACCGCCGCATAAGGCGCGTTGAAATTGAATGGCAGGCGGATGCCCATCATCAGCGCCATGCCGATGGCCATGTCGGAATAACCCGAAAAATCAAAATAGATCTGCAGCATGTAGGCCACCGCCGCCAGCCACGCCGCCCCCATACCCGGCACATGGCCCGCATGGGCTGCATCAAACACCGGCGCGCAGATGGTGCCCAGCGTGTCGGCCAGCCCCACCTTCTTGCCAAGCCCGATCAGCAGCAGCAGGCCTCCCCGGCCAAGGTTTTCCCACATCGCGGCATTGCGGGGGTTGATGTCGAACTGCGGGATAAGTTCGTTATGCCGCACGATGGGACCAGCCACGAGTTGCGGGAAGAACGTGACGAATTCCATGAAATCCGCCAGCCGGTACACCCGCGCCTGCCCACGTCCCAGATCGACAAGGTAGGATATCTTCTGGAATATGAAAAAAGACAGCCCCAGCGGCAGCACGATGGGCCATGCCGCATGATCCAGCCCCGCCCGGTGCAGGACGCTGCCCACCAGCCAGTCGGCATATTTGAAGCCGAACAGCACGGCAAGGTTGCCCACGATCCCCACCCGCAACCAGATGCGCCGGCCGGTCCGCCCCCACAGGATGGCGATCATCTGGCTGAACCCGATCATCGCAAGCCAGAACGGCACGAAACGCCAGTCCCACAATCCATAGAACAGCATCGAGGCTGCGATGATGACACCCTGCCGCGCGGCACGACTGTCGCCCACGGCGTAATACAGACCGAGAACCAGCGGCAGGAAGACAACCAGAAACGATTGTGACGCGAACAGCATCAGCCGCCGCGTTCCGCCACCGCCTGCCCCGCCGCATGGCCGCTGGCCCATGCCCACTGGAAATTGTAGCCGCCCAGCCAGCCGGTCACGTCCACCGCTTCCCCCACCATGAACAGGCCTGGCACGTCACGCGCCTGCATATCGCGTGAGGACAGGCAGTCCGTATCCACTCCGCCGCGCGTGACCTCGGCCTTCACATAGCCTTCGGTGCCATGCGGGTTGAGCCGCCAGCTGGACAGGACGCTGGCGACATTGGCCAGCACCGCATCGGGCATGCCCGCAAGCTGCCCGTCAGGCAGGTGCGCCTGCGCCATAAGCTGGGCCAGGCGCTGCGGCAGCAGCATGGACAGCATGGCCACCCCGCCCGCACGCGGGCGATCGCGCTTGATCTCCAGCAGCCTGCGGCCGGCATCGATGCCGGGCAGCAGGTCGATGTCCAGCACCTGTCCCGGCTGCCAGTATGACGAGGCCTGCAGGATGGCAGGCCCCGACAGGCCACGATGGGTAAAGACCATACCGTCACGGAAGGTGACCTGACGCGCCTGCCGCCCTTCCCCGGCCTGGCAGGTAATGCCCACCGTGACCGACAGCCCGGCCAGCGGTTCCATCCATTCACGGTCCTGCGCGCCGAATGTCAGCGGCACAAGACCTGGCGCGGGAGGAACGATGCGCAGCCCGAACCGGCGCGCAAGGTCGTGAGCCAGCCCCGTTGCCCCCAGCTTGGGAATTGACAGGCCGCCGGTCGCGACAATCAGGTTGGGCGCATGGAAGATGCCATGATCCGTCTCGACCCGGTAATGCCCGGCCCCGTCACGCGTCACATCGATGATACGGTGCGATACCCGCACATCCACCTGCCCCGCCGCGCATTCGCGCCGCAGCATGTCCACGATGTCGCGTGCCGAACGGTCACAGAACAGCTGACCCGCCGCCTTTTCATGCCACGGGATGCGATGGCGCTGCACCATGTCCAGGAAATCGGCGGGCGTGTACCGCGCCAGCGCCGATTTGGCGAAATGCGGGTTGGCGGACAGGAACTGCCCCGCCCCGGTATCCATATTGGTGAAATTGCACCGGCCACCGCCGGAAATCAGGATCTTGCGGCCCGCATGCGGCGCATGGTCCAGCACCAGCACCCGCGCGCCCGCCTGCCCTGCCGTAGCGGCCGCCATAAGGCCCGCGGCCCCGGCCCCCAGCACGATGGCGCTGAAACCGGCGGTCTGTGCTGTCATATCTTTAGAAATCCAGATCCGCGTAATGGGCGGGAGGGGTGAAACCGGTGATGCGGTCCTGTAGCAGGGCACGGAAACACGGGCGGCTCTTGACGCGGGCGTACCAGTCCTTGGCCGCGGGTGCGCGCGACCAGTCCACGTCATCAAGGAAATCAAGGCAGGACAGGTGGGCGGCTGCGGCGAAATCCGCCATCGACAGCATGTTGCCCGCCAGCCACTGCCGCGTTTCGGCCAGCCAGTCGATATAGGACAGATGGGTGCGGATATTGGCATACCCCGCGCGCAGGGCAGCGCCATCAGGGTTGCCCTTGCCCGAAATACGCTTCATCACCTTTTCATTGAGCAGGTTGCGCGACACTTCTGCCCCGAACTTCTCGTCGAACCAGACCACCAGCCTGCGCACCTCCACCCGTTCGGCCAGCGTGCGGCCCAGCAGCGGGGTGTCGGGATAGGCTTCCTCCAGATATTCGCAGATGACCCACGAATCGGGAATGCACAACCCGTTGCTTTCCTGTAGCATGGGCACCGTGCCTGCAGGATTGCGGTCAAGGTATTCAGGGCGGCGTTCCCACACACGCTCGGTCTTGAGTTCGAACGGCAAGCGCTTTTCCCCCAGCACGAGGCGGACCTTGCGGGAATAGGGGGACAGGGGAAGGTGGTAAAGGATGCGCATGTTCCCGCTTTATTGCATTGTCCCGCCATTCGCCAAGCCCCGAGTGCGCAGGCATGGAAAAGTATGGATGCATGACAGGTTAATAAGGCATCCGCCCCTCGACAGTTACCGCATGGCACGGTAGCTGGAAACAACACGTCCCATTCACCAGACAGGACAGGATAACGTTGCCCGACGAACTGCGTCCCACACCGAAAATCCGCGCACGCGGACGGTCGTTCCTTGCCCTGGTGCTGTCGCCTGAACCCGTGCTGGCCGACTGGCTGGCCGGGCTTGATGCGCAGATCGCGCGTTCAAGCACATTCTTTGCCGGCAAGCCGGTCATCCTTGACCTGTCCCTGCTGGACGCCACGACGGAAGGACTGGCCGACCTCTATCCTGCGCTGTGCGCGCGCGGCATCCGCGTCATCGGCATAGAAGGCGGCGATGCCTCATGGGCCGCCTGCGCCGGCTGGGACTGGCCATCGGGGTTCATGGGCGGCCGTGCATCCGGCGCCGTGGAAATACCCGATGACGCTGCTCCCGCACAGCCCCAGCCGCCACGCGGGTCGTCCATGATCATCGAACAGCCCATCCGTTCGGGGCAGGTCATCATGAACCCCGACGGCGACATCATCATCGTAGGCTCCGTCGGGTCGGGCGCCGAGGTAACGGCCGGCGGGTCGATCCATGTCTATGGTCCGCTGCGCGGCCGCGCCATCGCGGGCATGAACGGTCAGCCCGACGCCCGCATATTCGCCCATTCCATGCAGGCGGAACTGCTGGCGATCGACGGATATTACATAACTGCGGAGGAAATTGATCCGCAGTATGTTGAAAAACCCGCGCAGATCGTCCTCACTAATGACACACTTGTGGTGCAGCCGCTTGTGCCGTCTGCCTTTCCCGTGCGCAAACGCTAGGCAGGCACCCGACAGTCTCCCGTCACGCTCCTTACGCGTGCCAACCATCCAACCGTATCCATCAGGTCATGAACAAGAAAACACCCCCTAAAAGCGGACAAGGAAGTACCTCAATGGCAAAAGTGCTGGTTGTCACATCCGGCAAGGGAGGCGTCGGGAAGACCACCTCAACCGCTGCATTGGGCGCCGCACTGGCACAGACCGGGCAGAATGTCGTCGTAGTCGATTTTGATGTCGGCCTGCGCAACCTCGACCTCGTGATGGGGGCCGAACGGCGGGTCGTGTTCGACCTGATCAACGTGATCCAGGGCGACGCCAAGCTGTCGCAGGCGCTGATCCGTGACAAGCGCATCGAGACGCTGTCGATCCTGCCCGCGTCCCAGACGCGCGACAAGGACGCCCTGACGGCCGAAGGCGTTGCCCGCGTCATGCAGGAACTGCGTGAGAAATTCGACTGGGTGGTCTGTGACAGCCCCGCCGGGATCGAACGCGGCGCGCAACTGGCCATGTACCATGCCGACCACGCCATTGTCGTGACCAACCCCGAAGTGTCGTCCGTGCGCGACAGTGACCGGATCATCGGCATGCTGGACAGCACGACCGAAAAGGCGAAGGGCGGCGGCAAGATTGAAAAGCACCTGCTGCTGACCCGCTACGACCCTGCGCGCGCGGCACGCGGCGAGATGCTGCGGATCGAGGACGTGCTGGAAATCCTGTCCATCCCGCTGCTGGGCATCATTCCCGAAAGCGAGGAAGTGCTGCGTGCGTCGAACCTTGGCGCGCCGGTCACGTTAAGCAGTCCCGACAGCCCGCCTGCCCGTGCCTATGCCGAAGCCGCGCGCCGGCTGGAAGGGGAGAAGCTGGAAATCACGGTCCCGACCGAACGCAGGGGACTGTTCGCACGCCTGTTCAAGGGGAAAAGCTGATGAGCTTGTTTGGTTCCCTTTTTGGTCGCGGCACGAAAACATCCGCCCCTGTTGCCCGCGACAGGCTGCAGATCCTGCTGGCGCATGAACGTACGGGAGAAGGCAATGAATCCGACCTCCTGTCCAAGCTGCAGGCGGAGATCCTGGAAGTCATCAAGCGGCATATCCCTGTCGAGCAGGAAAAGGTGCAGGTAAAGCTGGACCGCGGCAATTCCGTCTCGATGCTGGAAATCGACATCGAGGTACCGCAGATCCGCACGCCGGGCCGCCCGTAAGGGCCCGGCCCGGCCGGGTTTACACCCCGTTCAGGACGGCCCGTCAGGACAGGCGGGGTTCGATCCAGCGGCGCGCGTGTTCGAAATCGCGCGTGACCGCCGCCTGCGCCGCCTCCACATCTCGCTGGCGCAGGGCTGCGATCAGGTCGTCATGCGGGTGGGTGCGCCCTTCATGCTGCATCTGGATCATGGGACGTGACAGGGCATAGATCGGCCCGATCCGCATCCACAGGTTGCGCAGGATGGTCGCTGTCAGGGGGAGTTCGGCCAGTGTCGCCACCGTAGTATGGAAATCGGCGTTGAACGCCGCCATGCCCCCGTCATCGCATGCGTGCGATGCATTCATGAACTGCTGCTGCAGGATGACCAGCGCCTCGATCCCATGATCGGACGCACGCTGGGCGGCAGCGGCGGCAAGGCGCATTTCCAGATCAACACGCAGATCATGGATTTCGGCAAAACTGCGCTGGGTCATGGCAGGCACGACGGCGGTATTGCGGTCGTTGAGTTCCAGTGCATGTTCGGACACAAGGCGCAGCAGCGCCTCACGCACGGGGGTGGGGCTTAGCCCCAGTTCCGCCGCCAGCGGTCGCAGCACCAGCCGTTCGCCCGAGCGGTAACGGCTGCGGATCAGCCCGCGACGCACATGCTCATAGGCGTCGTCGCTCAACGCGCGGCGGGGAGGCTTTTCAGACTGGCCTGCGCTGAATGATACCATGCCGTTTACTTCATCCTTAATGCAAATAGGTCTTATTAGTACAGATCAATAATGATCTGGACGTGAATGGCAACGCCTGACGTAACGAAAAACCCGTTTTTCCCGCATTTAGACCGTTTGCGGACTGTCCCGACCTCAAAACCGCCCTGTGAAGGAACCCCTTTCCGCCCGGCCCGTTAGCACCAGCAATGATCCGTAACGGACATGCCGTCACCTGTATGCCCGGAACCGACAAGGAGAACATCATGTCCGAGACAGGCGAAAATACGTTCCTGACCGATGTACAGACCCTGCGTGAACGCGCGAAGAAGGCAATCGAGAAAGGTGCCCTCACCCCCGCATATCAGGGCAATGTCCAGACCGCGATCGACCTGCTGCAGACTGTCGTTGCGACCGAACTTGTGTGTGTGCTGCGCTATACCATGCATTCCATTTCCGTCACGGGCATTACCAGCGAAAGTGTCGCAAGCGAATTCGCGACCCACGCCAAGGAAGAGCGTGCCCATATGATGTGGGCGGCCGACCGTATCGACCAGCTTGGCGGTGTTCCCAACCTGTCACCCGAAGGACTGGCGACCCGCTCCGCCACCGAATATGGCGATGGCGGCAATCTGGTGGAAATGGTGCGCCAGAACCTTGTGGCCGAACGGCTGGTCATCGAACATTACCGCGAACTGATCCGCTATTTTGCCGACCATGACCCGACAACGCGGATCATGCTTGAAAAGATCCTTGCGGAAGAAGAAGAACATGCAACCGACATGCATGACCTGCTGGTAGCCCACGAAGGCCGTCCCTTCCTGCAGTCCTGACCTTCTCCCGCCTGTTTCCTTCCGCCTGCCCTGCCACCGCGCATGCCTCCCCTGCACCGGACCACACCGGTGCGGGTGGCGTTGCCGCGCGCGGCGTCCCGCCGTATGGCAGGCAACTTTCTACTACTGACTGAAAACGGAGATTTCCCCATGACCAAGCCAAAAAACCATGATCTGTTCATTGGTGGCGCATGGTCCAAGGCCGACAATACCGAACGCGATACCATCCGTAATCCCGCAACTGGGGAAGTACTGGCCCATGTGGCGGTCGCGGGTAAACACGACGTCAACCGCGCCCTGCAGACCGCGCAGGACGCCTTTCCCGCATGGAGCCGACAGGTTGCGACCGACCGGGCGGATTACCTGTATCGCCTGATTGAACTGATCCGGCGCGATACGGAAAAGCTGGCGCGCATCATCACGTCCGAAAACGGCAAGCCGCTGAAGGAGGCCCGGATCGAGGTCAGTTTTGCCATCCAGTTGATCCGCTTCGCCGCTGAAAACGTCCGTCGGCTGGAAGGCAACATCATCCCCGGCAGCCGCCCCGGTGAGAAAATCCTGATCGAAAAAATCCCCCACGGTGTGGTGGCCGGTATTTCGGCATGGAATTTTCCCCTTGCCCTGACCGCGCGCAAGCTGGGTCCGGCGCTGGCGGCGGGCAATACCTTTGTCATCAAGCCGCATGAACTGACCCCGCTTTCGACCCTGGCGCTGGCCGAACTGTCGGTTGAAGCCGGTTTCCCAAAAGGGATCTTCAATGTCGTGACCGGCGGTGGTGTGACCGTGGGCAACGCACTGGTGACCAGCCCGATCACGAAGCTGATCACCATGACCGGCAGCACACCCGCGGGCCGCAAGATCATGGCCGCCGCATCCGAAGGGCTGAAGGAAGTCCGGCTGGAACTGGGTGGCAAGGCCCCGTTCATCGTGATGGAGGATGCGGATATCGACGCCGCCGTGAATGCCGCCGTCGCCGCGCGATTCATGAATTGTGGCCAGGTCTGCACCGCCAATGAACGCACCTATGTCCATACGGCGGTCTATGATGATTTCCTGAAGCGCCTGCGCACGAAGGTCGAAGCCCTGAAAACCGGCAACCCACTGGATGAAAACACCGACATGGGGCCGAAGATCAGCGCGCAGGAACTTGAAAAGGTCGACGCCATGGTACGCAGGGCCGTGGAACAGGGGGCAAAGGTTGAACTGGGTGGCAGGCGCCTGACGGGCGGAGACTATGACAAGGGCAATTTCTATGCCCCCACGCTGCTGACCAACGTGAAAGGCGACATGGACATTGTGCGCAACGAGGTATTCGGTCCCGTGCTGTCACTGATCCGTGTCAGGGACTTTGATGACGCCATCGCCCAGGCCAACAATTCGCGTTACGGCCTGTCGGCCTACATGTTCACGCAGAATCTGAAAAACATCATGCGCATGACCAATGAACTCAACTTTGGTGAGATTTACGTCAACCGCGAAGGTGGCGAGGCCGCGCAGGGTTTCCACCACGGCTATGGCGACAGCGGCATCGGCGGGGAAGACGGCCAGTACGGGCTGGAAGCCTATGTCGATACCAAGACCGTTTACCTGAACGCATAAGGCAGACGGTACGACACCACACGCCATGGGCGGCCGGGAGCAATCCTGGCCGCCTTTTTATTGCCCTTAGCATCCACCAGCCATGAAAAGTCTTTGGTGAAGCTTTTTGCAAAAAGGCGGCACCCAGAAACTTTCATTCTTTTTATCAATCGGTGGTTTTGAAATGCCGTCTTAAATCTGGCGCATCCACACCGTATCGATCGCGTGGCTGGGGCTTTTGTGCATGACCACGCGGGCACGTTCGCGCGTGGGCAGGATATTCTGCTGCAGGTTGGGCAGGTTGATGCGCCGCCAGATATCATGCGCCATACGCGCGGCCTCATCGGGTGCCAGGTCGGCGCAGTGGTGAAAATAGGATGTCGGCTTGCGGAACGCCGTGCGCTGCAGGGACAGGAAACGCCTTACGTACCAGTCCTCGATCACCTGTGTATCGGCATCCAGATAAATGGAAAAATCGAAGAAATCGGACGCCATGAACGGCTGTTCGGATACGGTCTGCAGCACGTTCAGCCCCTCGAATATCAGGATGTCGGGCTGGTCGATCACCTGATAGCGGTCGGGCACGATATCATAGGCTTCGTGCGAATAGACCGGCACCTTCAGGTTACGTTCCCCCGCCTTCAGCGCGGCGAGGAAGGCAATCATCTGCCGCAGGTCATAGCTTTCGGGAAAGCCCTTGCGGTGCATGAGGTGGCGCCGCTCCAGCTCACGGGTGGAATGCAGGAAGCCATCGGTGGTGACCAGCGCCACATTCGGGTGGTCGGGCCAGCGCGACAGCACCGCCTGCAGCAGGCGGGCGAACGTACTCTTGCCCACGCCCACACTGCCCGCGATACCGATCACGAACGGCATGGTCACCGCCGGTGCGCCGATAAAGGCGCTCTTGACCATGTTGTTCATGCTGCGCGTCGCCATGACATGCAGGTTGAGCAGGCGCGAAAGCGGCAGGTAGACCTCGGTTATGTCTTCCAGCGAGACCGGCTCGTTATGCCCCCGCAGGGCGGCGATGTCCGCCTCCCCCAGCGACTGGGGCACATTCGCGCGCAGTGCCGCCCATTCCGGACGTGGAAAGATCAGATAAGGCTGCACCATCCCATGGGGCGGATGCGTGGAGGTGACAGGACGCGCGTCCAGCACACAGTTCTCCATGCCCTTGTCCTTTCTGCTGTGGCGCCTGCGCGTGGGTGCAGGCCATCTGCCGCGTATCACCATCGCCCCCGCCAATCCATATGTCAGCCCCCCAATTTAGCGTGTGTAACCCCCCGCAGGCCGGGCTTTCCCCGCATCCTGATACAGACGTGATAATTGTGACACACTGTCCCCTGCTGCATGGATGGTATGGAACCGGCGCAGGGGCCAGTGCGCATCCCGCCCGCACACCATGCGTTATGATATGCACCCGGTCCGCACCGGTGCATGCATGAAGGATCTGGACCACTGCAATGAACGACGCCACCATCCACCCGTTTTCCGCCACACCACGTATCACCACGGCCACGGACTGGACGGACGACCATGCGCGCACGGCCCTGCGCCGCATACTGGATGCCGCCATCCGCAGCGCCATGCCCGATGTCGTTCTGGCGCGCTACCTGCCACAGCGGCCAAAGGGAAAATGCATGGTAGTCGGCGCGGGCAAGGCCGCCGCATCCATGGCGGCTGCACTGGAACAGGCATGGCCTGATGTGGACCTGACGGGATGCGTGGTGACGCGCGACGGACATATGGCCCCCACGCGCCGCATCCGCGTGCTGGAAGCCAGCCATCCCGTGCCCGACAGCCGGAGTGAGGCTGCCGCGCAGACCATGATGGCCGAAGTGGCGGGGCTGGGACCGGATGATCTTGTCATCGCCCTGATTTCGGGCGGAGGATCGGCGCTGCTGGAACTACCGGCGGATGGCCTGACACTGGATGACATTCGCGCGGTCAACCATGCCCTGCTGCATTCCGGGGCCAGCATACGCGACATGAACGTGGTGCGCCGCCACCTGTCGGCCATCAAGGGTGGAGGTCTGGCTGCCGCCGCCAGTCCCGCACGTGTGGTGACACTGGCCATAAGCGACGTGCCGGGGGACGACCCGCTGACCATCGCCAGCGGCCCGACCGTGGCCGATCCCACCACGTCAGCCGATGCCCGGTCCATCATCACGCATTACGGCATTACCGTGCCCGATGCGGTGCAGCGCGTGCTCATGCGCCCTCCGATCACCAGCACGCTTTCCCCGCGCAATCGCTATACCCTTGTTTCCACGCCGTTCATGGCGTTGCAGGCCGCCGCCAGCACGGCGCGTGAACTGGGGCTGACCCCTCTGGTCCTTGGCGATGCACTGGAAGGGGAAAGCCGCGACGCGGGCACGTTCATGGCGGGCATCGCCCTGTCCGCACGCCAGCATGGCATGCCGGTGGCGGGGCCTGCGGTGCTGCTGTCAGGCGGCGAGACGACGGTAACCATCAACCCCGCCCTTCCCCCGCCGGGACGGGGAGGACGCAATACGGAATTCCTGCTGTCCATGGCCAATACCCTGCAGGGGCATGAGGGGATCTGGGCGATTGCGGCGGATAGTGACGGCATTGACGGGACCGAGGACGCGGCAGGCGCCATCATCACCCCCACCACCCTGTCCCGTGCCCGCGCACTGGGGTGTGACCCACGTGCCTGTCTGCGCGGGCATGACAGCTACACGCTGTTCCAGCAGACAGGCGATCTGATCATGACCGGCCCCACCCTGACCAACGTGAACGATATCCGGGCCGTGCTGGTTATTTGAAGAGCATTGCAGAAACCTGAAAAAAGTTTCTGGTGAAGCTTTGTTGAAAAAACTTCAAAGGAACGCCGCCTTTTTGAAAAAAGGCGGCACTCAAAACTTTTTAGTGACTGCCCTGCCCCTGCTTGCCGTAACTGACCTGGGTGTCGGGCACGACAAAATGCTTGCCATCGTTACTGTCGGACCCGCTATCGTCATCCCCGGCCTGATTAGGGTCATATCCTGAAGATATCATCTGCATTGCCGCCGCATCGGGCGGGGCGTGATAGGCTTCGGTGCCGGTTTCATCAGTTGGATCGGGCGGCCTGGGCAGGTGCCGCGACAACGGGCGCAGCGCATCTCGGGCATGGTCAACATGCCGCGCGCGCCCATGGGAGCCCAGCGGTGGCGGGGATTCATCCACATCGGCTGGATCATTATTGTCGTCCTGCCCCCCGCTACAGGCGGCAAGGCAGGCCAGCAATCCGATCATCGCAAGACGCGGTTTCATTCCGGCTGTCCCCACCCCCGTTTTTTCAGTTCCCGCCCCGTGCGCTGATGCGATAACACACGGGCAAAAAACGATAGCCTGCCATAACGGGACAGGCCAAGGGGATCAATGCTCGGCGCCATCCTCATCGGGGCCAACCAGCATGGCTTCCGCCACCACGCCTGCCTGTTCACGCACGCGGCGTTCGATATCAGCCGCCATTTCAGGATGTTCGCGCAGGAACTGCTTGGCGTTTTCACGCCCCTGCCCGATGCGCTGGCTGTCACAGGAGAACCATGCCCCGGATTTTTCGACAATACCCGCCTTTACACCAAGGTCGATCAGTTCACCGACCTTGCTGATCCCTTCGCCATACATGATGTCGAATTCAACCTGACGGAAGGGGGGCGCCATCTTGTTCTTGACCACTTTCACGCGCGTCTGGTTGCCAGTGACTTCGTCCTTGTCCTTGATCGAGCCGATACGGCGGATGTCCATGCGCACGGAAGCGTAGAATTTCAGTGCGTTACCACCCGTCGTGGTTTCGGGGCTGCCGAACATCACACCGATCTTGAGCCGGATCTGGTTAAGGAAGATCAGCATGGTGTTTGAACGCGAGACGGAACCCGTCAGCTTGCGCAGCGCCTGGCTCATCAGGCGCGCATGCAGGCCCACATGGCTGTCGCCCATGTCACCTTCCAGTTCCGCGCGCGGCACAAGGGCCGCCACACTATCCACCACCAGCACGTCAACCGCACCGGAACGAACCAGCGTGTCGGCAATCTCCAGCGCCTGTTCACCCGCGTCGGGCTGGCTGATCAGCAGGTTATCGACGTCCACCCCCAGCTTGCGGGCATAACCGGGGTCAAGCGCATGCTCGGCGTCGATGAAGGCGCAGGTGCCCCCCTTGCGCTGGGCTTCCGCAATGGCGTGCAGCGCCATGGTGGTCTTGCCTGAACTTTCGGGGCCATAGATCTCGATAATACGGCCACGCGGCAGGCCGCCAATTCCCAGTGCGATATCCAGACCCAGCGACCCGGTGGAAATCACGTCCACCTGTTCGGTCGGGCGTTCGCCCATGCGCATGATCGAACCCTTGCCGAATGCACGTTCGATCTGGCTCAAGGCCCCTTCCAGGGCCTTGCTTTTGTCTATACCCGGAGCCTGTGCCATTGCTGCCTACCCTGATGCTTGAAAAAATGAAGTCTGACCCGGCATCCTGCGCTGCGCCACCTATCGGAAACAGGTGGCAGGTCATGCAGTCCAATATGGAACAAAACGGGATCATTTACAATGCCCCCGTTCACCCCCGCCGGGAATAATGGTGCCCGACCGGCCTGAATCCGTGGCCTAGCGTGGCCCCATGGCCAGGCCCGCGCCACGCGGATCGGTTGCGGCGGTGCAGGTGCTGGCGTCACCCGGCAGACCGTGCGGGCACGATACAGCATTGATGCGGCCCTGGGCCGTAACCGGATGGGCGTCGGGCGTCTGGCCCGCCAGTATCTGGTGCATGGCGATACCCACGGCAGCGGCGGCGTCATTCTGGCCAGACCCGGCCGCCACGGCGCGGAAGGCACGGCCCTGACTGGCGATGGCCGCCGTAAACAGCGGCAGCGGCAGGCGTGCGGGGGATGCGCCCAGCACGATACCGGTATTGCCCGCCATGCGCCCGGTGCCAAACAGGTTGTCCATGCTCAGGCTGCACGCCACGGCCATGCCCGAATGGTCAACCACGGTAAATGAAGTGGAAGCCGGAAGCGAGGGCAGCCCACCGCCGCTTCCTCCACCACCGTTGACGAAAGCCTGTGCGCGGGCCGTCATGTCATCGCCCGTGCCACTGGCATGGTTGCCATTCTGCGCCCGCCATGCCGCGACACTGGCCTGTGCACGCGTCGCCGCATCGGACGATGACGCGGCCCGGAACGCCACGGCACTGCCCAGGCCACCGTCGGCCGGTGGCGGCAGGAAGGCGACCTGCATGTCCCCGCTGCTCAGGCTCAGGGGCAGGCGCTCTGACGGGATGGCGCTGCGCATGTCGGACATCTGCAACCCGCCGCCCGCGCCCTGGCTGCCCGCGACAAAGGACTGCCCCAGCGCGCCATTATACAGGTCACCCACGCCCATGCTGCGGATCTGGTCCAGCGCACCGGAAAGATGGGTCTGCACCAGCGCATCCCCTTCCGCCAGTGCCTTGCCGTCCGAACGGCTGAATACCGCGCGGATGCCCGGGTCGGCCAGCAGCGGTACCTGCACCGCGGCCAGGTCACCGGCCAGCTGCCGGCTGACATTGATGCCGTTGGCCGCCAGTGCGATCGCATCAGGCACCAGTTCCGCGAACGCGGCGGACCCGTACTGCAGGTGCATGAGATACAGCCCGCGCGCCAGCATCGGAACTGCGGCCGGTCGGTCGGCATGCGGCATGTCGGGGGCCGTCACCGTACCCGCGACAGGCAGGAACATGAAGGCGCGGCCCCCGTTCTGGTCGCCCGGACGGTAGGCAAGGCACGCGCCGCCCGAACCCAGCGACGCACGTGACGGCAGCGTTACCGACAGCGCCAGCCCCATGGCCGTGGCCGCATCCGCCGCGTTGCCACCACGCTGCAGGATATCGCGTCCGACCAGCGTCGCCTGCGGTTCATCCGACGAAACCGTGCCGATCAGCTGACCGGGGGACGGACCAAACATGTGCGACACAAGCCGCATGGGCGAATAGCGGTGCCCGGCGCAACCGGCAACCGAGACGGCCAGAACAGCCGAAAGCGCCGTACGCATATACCGACGGGCAACAGGGGTGATCGAATGCTCTGGCACGCAACACTTCTCCAATGGGCAGGTCGGCTTTGATGAACCGGACGGGTCGTTGCACGACCGCGCGATCATGGCAGCCCCATCACGACTTACCGGCCTTACGGGCCGTGGGCAACAGGCAGCCTGCCCCGTTCCCCACCATCGCCCATTCCTTTCGTGTGCCCGATCCTTTACAGACACATTATCCTGACATGACAACGGAGCAAACCCGTGACATTCATTTCCCCCCGCCGGTACCGCCCGCGCCTGCTGAATGCCCTGCTGGCCGTGGGGGCGATGACCGTTACGGCCACCGCCGCACCCGGCACGGGACATGCCGCCGACACCACCAGCTTTACCCCCGCACAGCGGCAGGAAATCGTGGAAATCATGCGCAACGCGCTGAAAACCGATCCCACCATCCTGTCCGATGCAATCACGGCGCTGCGCAACAACGCCAATGCGGCACAGCAGAACGCCGCCCGCAGCGCACTGGAAAGCCACCGCGCCGACCTGCTGACGCCTGCGGCCAGCGATGCGATACTGGGAAATGCGGCAGGGCATACAACGGTTGTGGAATTCTATGACCCGCGCTGCCCATACTGCCGCAAGGTGCTGCCCGACCTTGATCGCCTTGCAAAGGAAGACAGGGACCTGCGGATCGTGGAAAAGGTCATTCCCGTGCTGGGACAGAACAGCCTGATCGCATCACAGGCACTGGTGGCCGCCTTCGTTCAGGGTGGCCAGCCCGCATATTTCCGCATGCAGGCAGCCATCATGAATGATTCCGTCACCCCCACTGCCGACCGGATGCGCACGCTGGCCACCCAGTCCGGGCTGAATGCCGCGACACTGGCCAGTGACATGAACGGTCCCAGGGTCACGGGCATCCTGCAGGCGAACATGGAACTGGCCCGCGCCATCGGGCTGGACGGCACGCCGACCTTCGTCTTCAACGCCCGCCAGATCATTCCGGGCGCGGTCAGCTACGATGACCTGAAAAAGGCGATTGCGCAGAGCCGCTGACCCACACGCCTCCATGTCAGCCCGCGCCCCGGCCATGCCGGGCGCGGGCCAACGGGTCAGGCCATGGCGGCGACAGGCTGCGGTGCAAGGTCGTTGATGCGCAGCAGACGGGACAGGGCCGTCACCATGTCGTCCATCATCTCATCCGTATGGAACGGTCCCGGCGTCAGACGCAGGCGTTCGGTGCCACGCGGCACGGTGGGATAATTGATGGGGGTTGCGTAAATCCCGTAATCGTTGAGCAGACGGTCGCTCAGCTCACGGCAGCGCTGGGCGTCGCCCACCGGGATCGGCACGATATGGCTTGGCGTCATGGTAAAGGGAATGCCTGCCTTGCGCAGCTTTTCGCGGAAGGTGTTGACGCGTTCGAACATGCGTTCGCGCCGCCAGCCATCCTTGCGCACCAGCCGCACGCTGGCCAGAGCCGCCGCGACAACCGCGGGCGGCAGGGCGGTGGTAAAGATGAAACCCGAAGCCGCAAGGCGCAGGTATTCGACAATATCGCTGGTCGCGGTGATGTAGCCACCATGCACGCCAAACCCCTTGGCCAGCGTGCCTTCGATGATGTCCACCTGATCGGCCACGCCGTCACGTTCCGACACGCCACCGCCCTGATCCCCGTACAGGCCCACGGCATGCACTTCGTCCAGATATGTGATGGCGCCATACTTGCGCGCCAGCGCGCATGTCCCGGCGATATCGGAAATGTCGCCATCCATGGAATACACGCTTTCAAACGCGATCAGCTTGGGCGCATCCCTGGGGGCCGCGGCCAGCTTGGCTTCCAGGTCGGCAAGGTCGTTATGTTCGTAGATGACCGTGGTTGAACCGCGCGCGCCCTTGATCCCCGCGATCATGGAGGCATGGTTCAGCCGGTCGGAAAAACAGATCCAGCCGGGCATGCTGCTCAGGATCGTCTGCAGGGTCGCCTGGTTGGAGACATAACCGGACACGAACAGCAGCCCCGCCTCCTTGCCGTGCAGGTCGGCCATTTCGGCTTCCAGCGCGGTATGGACCGGACTGGTGCCCGCGATGTTGCGCGTGCCACCCGCACCCGCGCCATGTTCGTGGATTGCCTGAATGGCGGCTTCGACCACCACCGGATCGACGCCCATGCCCAGATAGTCGTTGGAGGACCAGACCACGACCTCCCGATCCTGCGGGCAGGCGGGGGTTGACGGAGTGGCCTGTGTTTCCGGCTGGTCATACAGGGGATAACGCTCGGCCTGGCGTGCCAGTGGGGTGAACTGCCGGTATCGACCCTGCGCGCGGATATTCTCCAGCGCCGTCCGGCAGAACCGGAAGAACGGATGCCCATCCACTTGATTACTGGACACTGCTGCTTTTCTCCATGCACACCCCGGTCTGTTCACGGGGTCTTCATTTATGATGGCCACCATCACGGATGACCCGCGCCGGGGGGATGATGTCCCCTCACGCGGCGCTATCGCCGGGGATTAACCGCCAGCGGGCCACCCTTTATGGCATGATGGAGGCGGAAATTGCAAAACCGCATTGAACTACTGCGCATAAATGCAGACCTGGGTTGCACTGTTCGCGGGCACACTGCGGGCGTCCATTTCCGTCTGGCTGCCACCGGCACCGGCATCCATCACCGCCTGCAGTACCGGCTGGCCATTGGCATCCACCACTTTCTGCATGTCCGGCACGCCGCCATCGCCCCGGTCGGGCACGCTGACCACAATGGTGAACAGCGCATTGGGCTTGCGCGACAGGGCATCGGCCACGGCGGCGCGAACGGCGGGTTTCCATTGTGTATCAGGCGTTCCCGCCACAATGGTCACCAGCGCGGGACGGTCAATGCCGGGCACCGGCGGCGGCGGATGCTGCGGCAGTTGTGGCGGGTCGCCCGCATGGCGGTTGAATGTTTTCTGGCCGATCAGCTTGCACCCGCCCATTACCGGCAGGCAGGCGAATGCGACAAGAAGGACGCGGCGGACAGGGCGCGGGGACGGACGGGACATGACCCCATACCGATACAGTATCCCCCACGCGTGGCATAGTGGGACAACACCGCTAATATTGCCGCCACCCGCGCGGCGCAGTAGTCATGCGAAAGCGGCTCCGACCGATCCTTCCCCGACCAATGGACGACGCCGATGCCTGAAGACCTAGCCAGCACGCCCCTACCCGCGGCATCCCCCGCCGCCGCCAACATGCCCCAGCGGCTGGCAACGGCGATCCGCCACGCCATCAGCACCCACGAGCCCGACCGCCGTTACGCCCCGCATGCGCAGGTCATGGCTGATTTCTGCGCGGTGTTGTGGAGTCGCTTCCTGCGCTTCGATCCCGCCAGCCCCGAATGGCCGGACCGGGACCGCGTCGTGGTATCGTCCCCACGTTATCGTGTACTGCCGCGCATCATGGCCGAACTGTCGGGACAGGCGCCACTGCCGCCACGCGTGGGCGACCCTGCGCGCGCCCGGCACGACCGGCAGGCCTGTGGCCCCAGCGGGCAGGGGCTGGGGGCGGCGATCGGCATGGCACTGGCGGAACAGAACCTTGCGGCACGGTTCGGCCGTTCGCTGGTCAACCACCGCATCTGGGGACTGGGCTGCTGGACGGAGCTGTCCACCGGTGTCGCACTGGAAAGCGCTGCCCTTGCAGGCCAGATGGGGCTGGACCGCGTCACACTGGTCGTTGGCCTGTGGCTGAACGAGCGCGAGGCCGTGGACGCCATACTGCCGCGCTACAGCGCATCGGGCTGGTCGGTCAGGAAGGTGAACGCAGCCAGCCCCGAACAGATCGCGGCCGCCATCACATCATCGCAGCGTACGCACAAACCCTGCCTGATCGCCTGTATCGCAGCCCCCGAAACCGACCCGCCACCGCCCTTCGCCGATGATCCGGGCCTGTGGGCAGGGGCCGCGCGCCGGGGGGCCAGCGCGCGGCGTTCATGGCTGCGCAGATTGCTAAAAGACAGGCAGAAAGCCGAATTCGAACGCATGGCCCGCAACCAGCGTCCCGCCTTCTGGCAACCCGACTGGCAGCGGTCATGGCGGGAACATGGCAGTGCGATCGCCCGTGTTTCCCCCACCTTTGCTGCACAGCGGGGACTCGAGACCCTGCATGAACTCCTGCCCGAACTGACCTGCCTGCGTTCACGCCGGGGCATGCTGGCCGACCTGCCCGCCAACCGTCGGGGCGGCAGCGAAATCGACCTGTCATGCGGGACACAGGTGCATGGCATGGCTGCCCTGCTCAATGGCATTGCCATGCATGACGGACTGCTGGCGTTCGGCACATCGACCATCATCGCGGTGGACCGCATGCGCCCTGCCCTGCGCTACGCCGCCATGACGGACCAGCAGGTGATCTACCTGCTGACCGATGACGACCTGCTGCGCGGCGACGGGGCGGGCGGCGGCCAGCCGGTGGAACAGCTTGCCAGCCTGCGCGCCATGCCAAACGTCGCGGTTTTCCGTCCCGCCGACCACCGTGAGACCATGGAATGCATGGAACTGGCACTGCGGCGGACCAGCGGGCCAAGCCTGCTGACGCTGGAATCCACTCCCGCGCTGGCAACTTCCGCGGCCCCTGAACGTGAACAGCACGGACTGACCAACCTGTGCGCACGGGGCGGTTATGTACTGGCCGAAGCCGAAGGCACGCGACAGGTCACGCTGGTCGCCACGGGGCACGAGGCCATACTGGCGCTGGCGGCGCGCAAACTGCTGCGGGATGCGGGGGTTGCGGCGGCTGTCGTCTCCCTTCCATGCTGGGAACTGTTCGCCGTGCAAAAAATGACGTATCGTGCCGCCGTGCTGGGAACGGCACCCCGGATCGGAATAGAGGCCGCTTCAGGGTTTGGATGGGAACGATGGCTTGGAACGGACGGGCTGTTTGTTGGTATTGACGGATTCGGGGCGCCTTCCGCCCCCGACCGGCCAGACAGCACCGCCGACATCACGCCGGAACGGATCTGCCGCGACGCATTGCGTCTGGTCCGCCCCCAGTCCGACGCCCTGGTTGAAACCGCGGGAGGAAACGGCGCGCCGCCCGGGATGGCATCAACCGATGCCAGTGTGTGAAATGTCTGACCTTACGGAGAAAATAAGAAAATGGCTGTTAAAGTCGCAATAAACGGTTTCGGTCGCATTGGTCGCCTTGTGCTACGTGGCATTATCGAAAGCGGACGCACCGATGTCGTGCCCGTGGCCATCAATGACCTTGGCAGCGTGGCAGATAACGCACACCTGCTGTCCTACGACAGCGTGCATGGCCGCTTCCCCGCCGAAGTGAAGGTGAACGGCAACCAGATCATCATCACCGCCAACGGTCGTACCTACGACCCCATCACCGTCTCGGCCGAGGCCGACCCGACAAAGGTACCGCTCCAGGGCGTGGACGTGGCGCTGGAATGCACCGGCCGTTTCACCGACAAGGAAAAGGCAGCCCAGCTGATCAAGGCGGGCGCACGCAAGGTAATCGTGTCCGCCCCCGCATCGGGCGTGGACGCCACGATCGTGTACGGCGTGAACCAGGACGTGCTGACCCCTGACATGACCGTCATTTCAAACGCGTCATGCACCACCAACTGCCTGGCCCCGGTGGCCAAGGTGCTGGATGACACGTTCGGCATCGAATGCGGCTACATGGTCACCATCCATTCCTACACCGGGGACCAGCGCACGGTGGACACGCTGCACAAGGACCTGCGCCGCGCACGCGGGGCGGCGCTGAACATGATCCCGACCTCCACCGGGGCCGCGCGCGCCGTGGGGCTGGTGCTGCCGCACCTGAAGGGCCGGCTGGATGGCACCGCCATTCGTGTGCCCACCCCCAACGTCTCGCTCGTCTCGCTGGATTTTGTGCCCAAAAAAGCCCCGGCCTCGGTCGAGGAAGTAAACGATGCGCTACGTGCGGCATCCGAGTCCGGCCCGCTGAAAGGCATCCTCGCCTATAACACCGCGCCGCTGGTCAGCACGGATTTCAACCACTCCCCCGCGTCCTCCACCTTTGACGCGACCCAGACAGCCGTGATCGATGGCGGCAAGCTGGTGCGCATCTGCAGCTGGTATGACAATGAATGGGGTTTCTCCAACCGCATGGCCGACACGGCTGCCGTATTCGGGGCACTGTAATGGGCGCGACATCATTCAAGACGCTGGACGACCTTGACGCCACCGGCAAGAAGGTCCTCCTGCGCGCTGATCTGAACGTTCCGGTCCGTAACGCCCAGATCACGGACGCAACCCGCATCCTGCGCCTGCTGCCTACCATACAGGAACTGGCCCGCAAGGGTGCGAAGGTGATTGTCGTCAGTCACTTCGACCGCCCCAAGGGCAAGCCCGTGCCGGAAATGTCGCTTGGCCCGATCGCCGATGCGCTGGGGGATGCGCTGGGCCGTCCGGTCACATTCGTCGATGACTGCATCGGACCGAAGGTGCAGGAGGCGGTGGACGCCATGCAGGACGGGGATGTCGTCGTGCTGGAAAACACCCGTTTCTATCCTGGGGAGGAACAGAACGACCCCGCCCTGGCGAAGGAATTCGCTTCGCTTGCCGATTACTATGTCAATGACGCGTTTTCCGCCGCCCACCGCGCCCATGCTTCGACCGAGGGCGTGGCCCGCCTGCTGCCGTCCTTTGCCGGGCGGCTGATGGAGACGGAACTCAACGCACTGAACATCGCGCTGGAAAACCCGGCGCGTCCGGTGGGCGCCATTGTGGGCGGGGCCAAGATCTCCACCAAGCTCGACCTGATCGGCAACCTGCTGGCCAAGGTGGACATGCTGATCATTGGTGGCGCCATGGCCAACACGTTCCTTGCGGCGCAGGGTGTGAATGTGGGCCGGTCCCTGCAGGAAGCGGACATGCATGACACCGCGCGCGACATCCTTGCGAAAGCAAAGGAAAAGGGCTGCGAGATCGTGCTGCCGGTTGACGCCGTGACCGCCACTGATTTCAGGGCCGACGTGCCGACCCGCACCGTGCCCGTCACCGCCATTCCTGATGACGCAATGATGCTGGATGTCGGGCCGGAAACAGTCAAGCTGATCGAGCAGAAGATCGCGACGCTGAAAACGCTGGTCTGGAACGGTCCGCTGGGTGCATTCGAAATCACGCCATTTGACGCCGCGACCAATGCGGTAGCGCGCGACGTGGCGCGCCTGACCGATGCCGGTGCGCTGAAAAGCATTGCAGGTGGCGGGGATACGGTTTCGGCCCTGCGTCATGCGGGGGTGGAGAAGCATATCTCCTACATTTCCAGCGCGGGCGGGGCCTTCCTCGAATGGATGGAAGGCAAGACACTGCCGGGCATCATGGCGCTGGAAAACATTTTTGAACGCGCGATGCCGATCTGAGGCGAAAGCCATAAAAGTTCCTGGGCGCCGTCTCCTTATTTCCAAAAAAGGCGGCGTTCCCCTGAAGCTTTTTGAAAAAAGCTTCACCAGAAACATCTTCAGGTCAGGGACCATCCCATGGGATGGTCCCTTTTTTCATGCCTGAATGGTTCTGCCGGATCAGCCCGGCTGTTGTGGGTGTTCCGCCCCGGATGGAGGTGCATCGGCAGCTTCCGCCTGTCCTTCGGCGGGCATGTCATCGCGTTCGATGACCTTGATCGAATCGCCAACCAGCCCCTTTGCAAACGCCTCGGCGGAGAACGGACGCAGGTCATCGGCCTGTTCGCCCACCCCCACCAGATGCACCGGCAGGCCGAACGCATCGGCCAGCGCCACCACGATCCCGCCGCGCGCCGAACCATCCAGCTTGGTCACGACCAGCCCGGTCACGTTGACCAGTTCCTTGAACACCCGCACCTGTTCCACCGCATTCTGGCCCGTGGTCGCGTCCAGCACCAGCAGCACGGAATGGGGAGCGGTCTCATCAAACTTGCGCATGACGCGGATGATCTTGGCCAGTTCCTCCATCAGCGCGCTCTTGTTGTGCAGGCGGCCTGCCGTATCGACCAGCAGCAGGTCGGCACCTTCCGCCGTGGCGCGCTTGAGGGCTTCGAACGCCAGACCCGCCGCATCGGCATTGGGCTTGCCCGCAATGACGGGCGCGCCCGTGCGCTCGCCCCATACCTGCAACTGTTCAACGGCGGCGGCGCGGAAGGTATCGCCCGCGACCATCATTACCTTCTTGCCCTGCTCGCCATAAAAACGGGCCATCTTGCCAATGGTGGTGGTCTTGCCGGTGCCGTTCACCCCCACCACCAGCACCACATGCGGCCTGAGCTTCGGATCAGGTTCAAACGGGATGGCGACAGGTTGCAGGATATTGGCGATTTCTTCCGCCAGTGCCTGCCGCACTTCCTCATCCGTTACTTCCTTGCCGAACTTGGAACGACGGAAGGAGTCGATCACCTTTTCCGCGACACTCGGGCCAAGATCGGCGGAGATCAGCAGATCTTCAAGCTCCTCCAGCGCCTGGTCATCCAACTTGCGCCGGGTGAAGACGGCGCTCAGCCCACCGCTGAGTTTCTGTGTGGAGCGCGACAGCCCCGCCTTGAGACGTGAGAAGAAACCAAGTGCCATATCAGAGAATTTCCGCAACCAGTCCGTTATCGTCAACCGCCACCGGGCGCACCGTTTCAATGCGTCCGGCTACGGACACCGCCCCATCCGCCAGCCTTACCGGGGCGAATTCCTCGCTATGTCCCGACGTGTCCGTTTCCATCAGCACCCGCAGCGTACGGCCCATAAGGCGCGCATGGAAATCAAGCGCGGCCTGCGCACCCGCCGCCCGCAGCCGGGCCGCGCGCTCTTTTCGCGCGGGCACGGCAATGGCGGGCATGCGGGCCGCCGGCGTGCCGGGGCGCTCACTATAGGGAAACACGTGCAGGTAAGGCAGGGCGTTCATACGCACGAAATCGAGCGTCTGTTCGAACAGTTCCTCGTCCTCGGTCGGGAAACCGGCGATGATGTCCGCCCCGATACCGATATCGGGCCGCAGCCCGCGTGCCCGCGCCACCACGGCCTGCGCATCCGCCGTCAGGTGCCGCCGCTTCATACGCTTGAGAATGATGTCGCTCCCCGCCTGCAGCGACAGATGCAGATAGGGCATGAAGCGCGGTTCGTTTTCCAGCAGTTTCCATATGTCCTCATCAATCTCCACCGGATCGACCGAGGACAGGCGCAGCCGCTCCAGTTCGGGCACAAGGCCCAGCAGCCTGCGGCACAACTGCCCCAGCGGCGGTCTGCCCGGCAGGTCATCCCCCCATGAGGTAATGTCCACGCCGGTCAGCACCACTTCCCGGTAACCCGACTGCACCAGTGCGCGTACCTGTTCCACCACCACCCCGACGGGTACCGAACGCGACGGCCCGCGTCCGAAGGGAATGATGCAGAAAGTGCAGCGATGGTCGCAGCCCTGCTGTACTTCCACGAATGCGCGGGTGCGTCCTGCGAATTCGGTCACCAGATGCGGGGCGGTTTCACGCGCGGCCATGATGTCGGACACGGCGTTGCCCTGACCCAGCGCCATCTCGCTCCAGCTTGCGGCATCCAGCTTTTCACGGTTACCCAGCACGCGGGTCACGCCGGGCAATGCCGCCCAGCGTTCGGGGTCAATCTGGGCCGCGCAGCCCGTAACCACGATACGTGCATCAGGGCGGTCGCGATGGGCGCGGCGCACGGCCTGACGGGCCTGTCGCTCGGCCTCGCCCGTCACGGCGCAGGTATTCACGATCACCACATTGTCCAGCGCGGCTGCGTGATTGCGCATCACCTCGCTTTCATATGTGTTGAGACGACAGCCGAATGTCAGGATTTCCGGCTTCTTCATCGGGGATAGTCTTCCGGGTTGAACGTGCCATTGAAACTGGTCTGCGCGGGACCGGTCATCAGCACATGGCCATCATTTTCGCGCCATGTGATGGTCAGTTCACCACCATCCATCACCACGGTGCAGGTCCGCTCCACCAACCCGCGACGTATGGCGTTGACCACGGCGGCACACGCACCCGAACCACACGCCCGCGTCAGGCCGCTGCCGCGTTCCCATACCCGCAGCCGCATGGCCCCAGGACCCGTGACATGGGCGAAACCGATATTGGCACGCTGGGGAAACAGGGGATGATGTTCCAGTTCCGGCCCCGCCACGCATGGGTCGATGGCATCAGCGGTGGGCAGGAAAAAGGTCGCATGCGGGTTGCCCATGGACACGGCGGCCGGATCGCCCGCGATGGGCAGGTGCAGCGTGTCCATTTCTTCCGCCAGTGGCACATCCGTCCAGCCCTGCGCGGGCGTTCCCATATCCACCGTCACCAGACCGGAGCGGATAATGGTGGCATGCAGCACGCCCGCGCGGGTCTGTAGCCCGACGCGATCCCGCCCGGTCTCGCGCGCCAGCAGGTCGGCGACACAGCGCGAGGCGTTACCGCACGCCCCTGATTCCGACCCGTCGGCATTGAAGAAACGCACGAACACGTCCGCTCCCTGCGCACAGGCGGGACGCAGGGTCACAAACTGGTCGCAGCCAATTCCGGTATGGCGGTCGGATAATGCGGCGATCCGGGCAGGTGTCAGGTCATGGCGGTGGACGCGTTCATCCACCACCACAAAATCATTGCCCAGCCCGTGCATCTTGAGAAAACCGGTCATCATCCGTCCTGTATAGGGGCAACCCACCCCTGTATGCGAGCGGGATGACACCCCGCGCGCGGCCTTGCAAGCCCGATCAGAGAAAACGCCCCGGCCGACCGCGCTGCAATACTTCAATCCTGTAGCCATCCGGGTCGGCAATGAAAAAGAACCGCCCCACGAACCGCTCCCCGCACGACATGTCCCTGACCGCCAGCGGCGACAGCCCGGCCGCCACAAGACGGGCATGTTCCCCGTCCACATCCGCGACCGAAACCGCCAGGTGACCATAGCCATCGCCCAGGTCATAGGGCGTGGTGCGGTCGTGGTTGACGGTCAGTTCCAGTTCGAACGTCTGTTCGTCATTGGACAGGTAGATAAGGGTGAAAGTATCGAAAACAAGCCGGTCGGCCACCTTCAGACCGAAAGCCGTATCATAGAATGCAAGGCTCGCGGCTTCATCACGCACGCGGATCATCGAATGGATCATACGGGCCATTCTGCTTTTCTCCTGTTCCCTACGGCCGGGCGCGTGATACTACGCCCACCGCATATGGCGTTGTTACTTCCGTACTGTCTGGCACATTCATGAACGACCTGCACGGGTTCCACCCGCATTCCTTCACTGCCGCATCGAATGAATCCGATACGGTATTCTATTCCCGCAGGCCCGCAGGTCCCATGCTGGACCAGGGCGCGCTTACGGCCATTACCGCGCTGTACCGCACGCTGCTGCCCGAAGATGGCAATATCCTTGACCTCATGGCCGGTCCGGACAGCCACCTGCCATCCGACATGGAATTTGACAGCGTGATCGGCATAGGCGTCAACACGCAGGCGCTGGACAGCAATCCGCGCCTGACCGACCGGGTGGTGGAAGACATAAACGAAACGCCCGACCTGCCACTGGCAGATGAAAGCATGGATGCAGCCCTGCTGTGCGATGTTGCGCCCTACCTGCGCCAGCCCGTGCATGTCTTTCGCGAAATTGCCCGCGTGCTGCAACCCGGTGGCCTGATCATCATTACATTCGGCGACCGTTTCATCCCGCAGAAGGCCACGGCGCTGTGGCAGGCGCTGGATGAGGGGGACCGCCGCCGCATGCTGTCGATCCTGCTGCAACGCGCAGGCTTTGGCCCGGTGGATAATGGCAACGTCTCCCCTGCCCCCGAGGACCTGTTCTGGCATGACGCCGTTCATGCCATGACGGCGCGCCGTCCTGACATTTTGTAACATAAAACCAATAATACGGCCCTGCCCGTTACATTATCGTCCTGATACACAGCATCGGGCCATAGGTTGGACCGATATTAAAAGAAATTATCATTTACCCCTTTATTCAGAAATGTTTTGACATATATTCTGTGTAACCTGATTTGGGGCCCCCTGGCAGTACATGCGGATTCCGTCTTTTTCCATAACCCGGCGTGTGCGTCTGTCACACGTGCTGATGGTGTGTTCCGTTCTGGCCCCGTTTCCTGCCTGGGCTGACGAAGATCCAGAATCACTGGATATCATGGAACGCCAGATGGAGCAGCTGCAGCAGCAGCAGATGGCATTGCAGAAAAGCCTGCAGGCCATGCGCCAGCAGATCATCCAGCACCGCGCCCAGCTGGGCGGTACCGCAGCCCATGGCGGTCACCCGCTGGAGGTCACGGGATCGGGCGGGCATGTACGCGGCGGCTGGACCCCGGTGGAAGGACACGCCCCCGCATCGTCCCAGACGGCGGGGATCGAACCCATGGCGCGCCCGCGCATTGGCGGCCATTCCGACCCGGTATCCGAACTGGGCGACCAGCCGACCTATGAATCGGTCGTGGCGCACCGTGAGGAAGACCTGATTTCCCACATGGCCAACAACAATGTCGGCCCGCATAACCGTGAAACGGTGGGGGCGCAGTCGGCTGGCGCCCTGGGCAGCAAGGTGTTTCACCTTGGTCCCGTGTCCATCATCCTTGGTGGTTTCTTCGATGCGGCGGCACTGGTGGAAAACCGGCAGGTTTCATCGGGCATTTTCAACTACTGGAACGCCATTCCCTTCCGCAACAGCTCGAATTTCCACACCACCAATTTCAATGGCGATGCGCGGTATTCGCGCTTCTCGCTCATGGCGCGGGGACAGCTTAACCCGCACCTGACGGTGGCGGGGTTCGTGGAAACGGATTTTGGCGCCAGTGCTGAAACCACCAACCCGTATGAAAGCAATTCCTACGTGCCCCGGCTGCGACAGGCTTACCTGACGCTGGATGATTCGCACGCCAACATGCATTTCCTGATCGGTCAGGCCTGGACCATGCTGACGCCTGACCGCGTGGGTATCGTGCCCCGACAGGAAAGCCTGCCCGAAACGATCGAATCCTCCATCCTTGCGGGACAGACATGGTCACGACAGTGGCAGCTGCGCGTGGTCAAGGATTTCATGAACCACCGTGTGTGGACAGGTTTTTCGATTGAAAACCCAGCCACCATCTATGATACGACCGGCTTCTCCGCGTCGGGGGATAACGGGGAATACAGCCTGCCCGGCAGCGGCAACTATGCCAAGGTCGGTTCCAACGGTGTGGGGCTGAGCAGCAACACCACCAATTATTCCAACGAAATCGCCCCCGACATCATCGGCAAGGTGGCATGGGACCCGACATGGGGCCATTACGAAATCGAGGGACTGCTGCACTTTCCCCACGACCGTTCCGTCATCAATGGTGTAGGCGAAAACCATACCGCCATCGCATGGGGGGCTGGCGGGTCGATGATCCTGCCGGTCATTCCCCACCGGCTGGAAGTGCGGCTGGCAGGACTGGCGGGCCGGGGCATAGGCCGTTACGGCTCGGTCCTGCTGCCTGATGCCACGCTGCGGGCCAATGGCGCGCCCGCCCTGCTGTCCAGCGCGCAGACAACCGCGGGCGTGATCGCGCATCCGAACAAGGTGCTCGACGTCTATGGCTATTTCGGCATGCAGCGTTCAGGCCGCAGCTATTTTGATTCAGATGGCACGGCCTATGGCTATGGCAACCCGCTGGCAAACAATACCGGCTGCGAAACCGAAGGGTCAGAGGCCTGCGTCGCCAACATCCGTTCGGTGGAGGAATTCACCATCGGCGCATGGTACCGCTTCATCCACGGCCAGTATGGCACGGTGCAGGCGGGCACGCAGCTGGCCTATTCGCGTGTGCATACATGGGGGGGCATGGGTGGCGCGCCGACAACCAGCCTGAGCGAAATCTTCTTTGACTTCCGTTACCTGCCATTCCAGTAATCGCCCCCTTTCTGCGGGAGATATTGCGTCCGGCATGGAAAAGGAGGAAGGTGGCCCACAATCGGGGATGATGGAAAGGCCAGCACTCATGTCAATCAGGTTACGGCACTTGGTTCTGCTGGGTGTATTATGTGCCCCTGTCGTGCCGGGTGTAGCGATGGCTGATGCCGGGCATGCCGACGCTGGCAACGAAGATCCCGGCGAAGCCTCGCAGCGTCATTTTTCCATGCACCAGCTTTCCAAAAAGCCACCCCTGCCCCGGCTGCACATGGATTACAGCCAGTACCGCTACATCCCGCCGGGTGACAGGATCAAGGAACAGCCGGACCTGAACCGTCTGCTGTTCTGGACCCCATCGGGGGAGCCGGACGGCTATGCGGAACGACGAGGCACCGCCGTCCTGTATTATGACCGCACTGGCAAGGCCGTGCGTGTTGATACCAACCCGTACGGTCGCTAAAATCCTGTTTTAAAATGAAAGTTTTTGGGTGCCGCCTTTTGAAAAGAGCTTCACCAGAAACTTGCTTCAGTTTTCTGCCTGCTGCTGTGGCACATAAAGCTGGTCCAGCATGGACGGTACCAGCAGGGATGCAGCCGGTCCATCCGCCATGACCCGGCCATGACGCAGCAGGATGGCCCGATCAAATATACCAGCAGCCTGAACCGGGTCATGCGTGGTGGCGACAATGGCGTGGCCCTGTGCCGCCAGCCTGCGCAGCAGGGCGTACAGCCGCAGCTTCTGCCCGTAATCAAGGCCGGTTTCCGGTTCATCCAGGATCAGGATGCGGCCCCCCTGCGCCAGCGCGCGGGCCAGCAGCACGGCCTGCCGTTCCCCACCCGACAGTTCGGTATAGGGCCGCGTGGCAAGATGGATTATCGACAGTTCCGCCAGTGCATGTGTCACCGCTTCCCGGTCGCGTTCATGCAGCGTGGGGGCAAACGGCGTTTCCGCAAGTCGCCCCATGCCCACGATATCGCGCACGCTATAGGGAAACAGCGGCACATGCCCCTGCGGCACATAGGCGATGCGACGGGCGACCTCACGCCGGGACCAGTCCACCATGGGCTTTCCATCCAGCCAGACCTGTCCTGAATCCGGGCGGGCAAGGCCCAGCAGCAGGCGTAGCAGCGTGGTCTTGCCCGCACCATTCGGCCCCAGCAGGGCCGTCATTTCCCCCGTGCGGATACCCAGCGAGACATCATGCAGCACCGTGCGACGTCCCCGGTGGAAACCTGCATGCTCCATCCACAGGATGGCGCCATCCCCGTTCATGCCCGCCACCCGCGCCGCAACAGCGGCAGCACCGCGACAAACACAGCCACTCCCAGCAGATCGGCAATCAGGCCCACGGGTATTTCCTCCGCCGACAGGGTGCGCGCCAGATCGTCACACACCAGCAGGAACATTGCGCCGATGCACGCACTGACCGGCAGTACGCGCATGTTGCATGGCCCGACCAGCAGGCGCGCGACATGGGGTACCACAAGCCCCACCCAGCCAATCATGCCCGCAACCGCAACCGTCATGGCCGCCAGCACCGTGGCCCCGCCAATCACCCCGTATCGCAGCGCCATGACCGGAATGCCCAGCGTGCGCGCTTCCTCATCCCCCATGGCCAGCCCGTCCAGCATCCGCCCACAGGCCGACAGCAGCACGATCCCCACCACGACCGGCCCCACCAGCACGCCCAGCGCCTGCGGTGTCACCTGCGTCAGGCTGCCCAGCAGCCAGAATACGATATCGGGCAACTGGTTCTGCGGGTCCGCCACGTATTTGAGCAGTGACAGCAGCGCGGTAAACAGCGCCGAACTGATCAGCCCGCCGAATATCAGCATCAGCATGGATGCAGCGTCGAACATCTGTGCCACCCCCACCCCGAACGCCACCGCCGCCAGACCACCGAAAAAGGACAGAGCCGCCACACCCGCATGCCCCATGCTCCATACAATGCCCAGCGCCGCCCCCATGCCAGCCCCTGCCAGCACGCCAAGCAGCCCGGGGGAAACCAGCGGATTGCGAAACACTGCCTGATACGCGGCCCCCGCGACCGACAGTGCCGCCCCCACGCATATCGCCCCCCCTATCCGGGGCAGGCGCGCACCGAACAGGACAGTATGCACCATGTCACCATTTGCCGAGGCATGCCCAGCCGTCAGCAGGGCATGCAGTACCTGCCCCGGCTGCAGTGGAAAACGCCCGATACAGGCCGACAGAACCGCCAGCACCACCAGACCGGCGCCACACAGGCACCCGACCACGCGCACGCGCAGGATCACGGTGTGCCGCTCGCCATGGATTCGGGCGGCTGGCCCGCAAGGATACGGGCCGCATCCTGCGCACTCAGTGCATAATGAAAATAGGTATCGTAGAATTCACGTGTCAGCAGCAGCGGATCCACATCACCAAACAGGTCGGGATGCAGGATCTTCGCAGCCCAGCTGATCTGTAGCGGCAGTTCGCTGCCATACCGGTCCCACGGGAAAACACCCGACGGATTGTTATGCACCCTGCCCTCACGCACCGCGCGCAGGCGCTGCCACATCCCGCCATCAGCCGCAGGGTCCAGCGTGCCGCAATCGGGACCAAGGATGATGACATCCGGATCCCATGCCGCCACCTGCTCGACCGAAACAGGCTTCATGTTGCCGCTTATGCCCCGTGCGGCGTTACGGCCACCGGCAAGGGTGATCCATTCATCAACAATGCTGTCCGCCCCATCTACCTTCAGCGGGTGCAGCGACTGGACATGCAGCACGCGCGGGCGCTGCGCATCCGCCACACCGGACAGCCGGTCCCGCGCATCATTGACGGTCTGTCGCATCATGGTGCGGTAACGGGTGGCGGTCGCATGCGCCTGTTCGGTACCCAGGGCCGCTGCTGTCATGTCCATGACCCGCAGCAGTCCGTCCACATCATGGAAGGAGGCGACAAGCGTTGGCACCCCCACCCCACGGAACGCCGCGATGGCAGCCGAGGCATCAGGCACGAATACCAGATCCACCCTGTCCTGCAGCAGGGTTTCGGCATTGACCTGCGGACCGTTGACGGCGCGGGCCTGATAGAGGGCGGGAAAGACCCTGTACATCCATGGCCGCGCCTGCGGGCGGTCCACGGTCATGACAATCTGCCTTGCCCCACCCAGCATCAGCACCAGTTCGTTATGGGCGAACCACAGGTCGGCAATCCGCGCGGGGTGGTCAGGCACGGACTGGGTCACGCCCGCCATGTCCGTCACGTCCCGCGCCATGGCGGGTGACGGGACAGGGATGCCTGCCGCGATCGTGCAGGCCATTACCCCGATACCCAGCCAGCGTGTGCCCCATTCCACCGTAATGTTTCCTTCCCGCAGTCCGTGTATTGTATCGCAACAGATATATACATGAACCACCGGGACGCAATCAGCCCCGAAGAAAGGTTTTCTGACAAATCACCCTGAAAAAAGGCTGAAAACAAAAGAAGTTTCTGATGAGGCTTTTTGCAGAAAACTTCATCAGAACGCTCCTTTTTACACAGGACGGCAGGCAGAAACCCTTGTTATTTCCGGCCAGCCCGTTGTTCTGAAATACCCCTAACCAGCATAGGTGCTGATATCGGGACATGAACAGACAAGGTTGCGATCCCCATAGGCATTATCCAGCCGGTTGACCGGGGACCAGTATTTGCTGGCCGCCACCACAGCCCCCGGCAGGCTGGCCTGCGCGCGGTCATAGACATGGGCCCAGTCCGGGTCGGTCACGTCACGCACGGTATGCGGGGCGTGGCGCAGGGGACTGTCGTCGATGGTCAGCACGCCATTTTCAACCGCCGTGATTTCGGCGCGGATGGCGATCATCGCATCACAGAAGCGGTCCAGTTCGGTCCGGCTTTCGGATTCTGTGGGTTCGATCATGAATGTGCCCGCTACCGGAAAGCTGACCGTAGGCGCATGGAACCCGTGGTCGATCAGGCGTTTGGCGATGTCATCCACCGTAACGCCGACCTTATCCTTCAGCGGGCGCAGGTCGATGATGCATTCATGCGCAACCCGCCCGTTCGCGCCGCGGTACAGCACGGGATAATGTGATGACAGCCGGGTTGCGATGTAGTTGGAATTCAGGATCGCGACCTCGGTCGCGCGCTTCAGTCCCGCATCACCCATCATGACCATGTACATCCACGAAATGGGCAGAACATCGGCGGACCCGAAGGGGGCTGCCGAAATGGCATTGGCCTCACCCTTCTGCGGCGCGCCCGGCAGGTAGGGGGCCAGATGCGCGCCCACCCCGATCGGCCCCATGCCGGGGCCACCGCCACCATGCGGAATGCAGAAGGTCTTGTGCAGGTTGAAATGGCTGACATCCCCGCCATACACGCCCGGCTGCGCAAGACCGACCTGCGCGTTCAGGTTCGCGCCATCGACATACACCTGCCCACCTGCCGCGTGCACCAGTGCGCAGATTTCGCGCACGTTGTCTTCAAACACACCATGGGTGGAAGGATAGGTAATCATGATCGCGGCCAGATCGTCGGCGTGTTTCGCGATCTTGGCCTTCAGGTCGTCAATATCGACATTACCCTGCGGATCGCACGCCACCACCACGATACGCATGCCCGCCATCTGCGCCGATGCGGGATTCGTGCCGTGCGCCGATGCCGGGATCAGGCATACGTCACGCCCTATGTCGCCACGTGCATGGTGATAGCCGCGAATGGCCATAAGCCCCGCGAACTCCCCCTGTGCGCCGGAATTGGGCTGGAGCGAGACAGCGGCATAACCGCTGATCTGGCACAGCATCCGCTCAAGGTCGGTAAACAGACGGGCATAACCGCGCATCTGGTCCGCTGGCGCGAAGGGATGGATATTGCAGAATTCCGGCCATGTGATCGGCAGCATTTCCGCCGTGGCGTTCAGCTTCATGGTGCATGACCCCAGCGGGATCATGGAACGGTCCAGCGCCAGGTCACGATCGGCAAGGCGGCGCAGGTAACGCAGCATGTCGGTTTCCGACCGGCAGGCGGAAAAGATGGGCTGGGTCAGCATTGTGCCCGTGCGGGCAAGGCCTGCGGGGATGGGGCTGGCGATATCGGCAAGGCTGGCCTCGACCTGCCCGACCTTCGTCGCGTCGCCGCTCACGCGGGCCCAGACCGCGCGCACCGTGTCTGGCGTGGTGGTTTCATCAAGGCTTATGCCCACATGCGTCGCGTCCACGCGGCGCAGGTTCATGCCCGCATCCAGCGCACGCGCCATCACGGCGTCCGTATCCGCGCCGGTTTCAACCGTAACCGTATCAAAGAACGCCGTTGTCACAACCGTTGCACCCAGCGCACGCAGGCCTGCTGCCATGATCGTGGCAAGCCTGTTGATGCGCGTGGCGATGGCCCTCAGGCCCACCGGGCCATGGTACAGCGCATACATGGACGACACGATGGCGGGCAGCGCCTGTGCGGTGCAGATGTTCGATGTCGCCTTTTCACGGCGGATATGCTGCTCACGCGTCTGCAGCGCCAGACGGTAGGCGGGATTGCCGCGCGAATCGATGGACACGCCCACGATCCGCCCCGGAATATTGCGGCGGAACGCATCACGCGTCGCCATATAGGCCGCATGCGGGCCACCCGCCCCCATGGGCATGCCGTAACGCTGCATGGACCCGATGGCGATATCCGCCCCCAGTGCGCCGGGGCTTTCCAGCAGCATCAGCGCCATGGGGTCCGCCGCGACACCCGCAATCGCGCCCGTCGCGTGCAGGCTTTCGATCCATGCGCGTGGATCGCGGATTTCCCCCGATGATCCCGGATACTGGAACAGCGCGCCAAACACCGCCTGCGGGTCCAGATCGGTAGCGGGATCACCCACCACGACCTGCCAGCCCATCGGTTCGGCACGGGTGCGCACGACCGCGATGGTCTGCGGGTGACAGTCGGCATCGATGAAAAAGGCGTTCGCCCTGGTCTTGGCCACGCGGCGGGCCATGGCCATGGCTTCGGCAGCTGCCGTCCCCTCATCCAGCAGCGAGGCATTGGCCACGTCCAGCCCGGTCAGTTCGATCACCAGCGTCTGGAAGTTCAGCAGTGCTTCCAGCCGTCCCTGGCTGATTTCGGGCTGGTACGGGGTATAGGCCGTATACCAGGCCGGGTTTTCCAGCACGTTGCGCTGGATTACGCCGGGCAGGATCGTATCGTAATACCCCTGCCCGATCAGCGATGTCAGAACCCGGTTTTCCGCCGCAATCGCGCGCAGACGGGCCAGTGCGACATGTTCGGGCACGCCCGCGCCAAGGCCCATGGCCCCCGACAGGCGGATATTGCCCGGCACTGTCTGCGCCATAAGCGTATCGAGGCTGTCCGCCCCCACCACACGTAGCATGTCGGCCACATCATTGGCATCCGGTCCGACATGACGGGTGCAGAACGCACCGGCATCATCACCCAGATCATGCCACAGGGAAGAAGAACCACAGGGGGAAGACGTCACGGCCAGCATACTCCGTAAAGCAGGGGAAACAGGTGGGAAGATCAGCCAACCAGTGCGGTATAGGTGGCCTTGTCCATCAGACCCGCAAGCTGGGATGCATCCGCAATGGTCATGCGCACGATCCAGCCTTCACCTTCCGGGTCACGGTTGACCAGGGCCGCGTCATCACCCAGCGCATCGTTGAACGCCAGCACGTCACCCGTTACCGGCGCGTAGATATCGGACGCAGCCTTGACCGATTCCACCACGGCCACGCTGTCGCCCTGTTCCACCGTCGTGCCGGGATCGCGGGCTTCGGCAAAGACCAGTTCGCCCAGTTCATTCGCCGCATGGGCGGTAATGCCGACAACCGCGACATCGCCCTCAACGCGCAGCCACTCATGTTCCTTGGTGTAATAAACAGTCATGTCCATGCTCCATTGATCTGAAATATGTCTGAAAAAACAGGGAAAAACCCTAGCGTTTGAAGGTCGCCGCCACGAAGGGCAGCGCCGTTACCACCACCGGCAGCAACCGGCCACGCACGCTGGCGAACAGTGATGCGCCGATGGCTGCATGGTCGGCCGCCACATACCCCATGGCGACGGGCCCCCCCACGCTGGGGCCAAATGCACCCGACGTCACATAACCGGCTGGCTGCGTGCCCGCTTCATCGGCGAACAGTTCGGCCCCGCCACGGACTGGCGCACGCCCCTGCGCACGCAGCCCCACACGGCGGCGCGTCGTGCCATCCGTCAACTGCTCGGCCATGATCGCAGCCCCCGGATAACCACCGGCCCGCGCACCACCGGGTTTACGGCTTTTCTGGATGGACCATTCAAGGGCGGCCTCAACCGGGGTGGTGGTCTGGTCGATATCGGACCCGTACAGGCACAGCCCGGCTTCCAGCCGCAGGCTGTCACGCGCACCAAGGCCGACAGGCGCAACATCGGGATGGGCCAGCAGGGCACGGGCCACGGTGAGCGCCCCGTCTTCCGCCATGCCGATTTCAAAACCGTCCTCACCCGTATAGCCGGACCGCGAGACGATGCAGGAAACACCCGCCAGTTCCATCTGCGCCACGTCCATGAAACGCATTCCGGCGGCTTTGGGATCAAGGGCAACAAGGGCTGCTTCCGCCGCTGGCCCCTGCAGCGCGATCAGGGCACGATCGGCCAGCATTTCCACATCACAGCTGGCATTCAGCGCGTCATGCACATGCGCGAAATCGGCATCCCTGCACGCGGCATTGACCACCAGCAGCAGCCAGTCACCCATGTTGGTGACCATCAGGTCGTCGCTAATGCCGCCATCCGCCGTCGTGAATACGGCATAACGCTGGCGACCGGGTTTCAGGCCAACGATATCGGCGGGCACCAGCGCCTCCAGCGCATGGGCGGCGTCCGCGATCTGGCCGGATTTCGGGCGGATGCGCACCTGCCCCATGTGCGAGACATCGAACAGTCCCGCCTTCGCCCGGGTGTGCAGGTGTTCGGCCATGACACCGGCAGGATACTGTACCGGCATGTCATAACCCGCGAACGGCACCATCCGCGCGCCGAGTTCAAGGTGAAGGTCGTAAAGCGGCGTACGCAGCAGGGGCTGGTTCATGCGGGCTGGGCCTTGTGCAGGTCCGCATGCGCGCAGGCAGCCCCACATGCACGGCATGCGGACAACGTGGCACGGTACGCGCCAGCGGAACAGGGAACGGAAAACGGGGACAGGGGAAAAACACGGGCAGGCAACGGCGTGAACATGCGGGACTCCTGTCGAATCCGGATGGATTCAAAGAGCCCCTTCTGTCGCATGTGCCTGAGATCGTTATCCCGTCGGCGGATATCCGGGTCAGGGATACCTCTTTCCAGAATTCTTGGCCGACCGGTCCTTTGGCCTGAGAGTTTCCGGGGCGGTTGCTCCTTCGGCGCTGGCGCGAAGCCAGTCTCTCCCGTGTCGACAGAGCTGACTTGACATGACCGGATGCGCCAAGTCAATCCATGAAAACCATCCCGGCTCCAGGACGCCGCCGCCCCCCTGCATTCAGGTATGACGTTCTGGACACGTAATGTAAAAAGGATACATCCCCATGACCACAAGCCCGCTGACCATCGTGGCCGAATTCCGAATTCCTGCTGAAAACCGTGACCACTTCCTTGAACTGTGCGCCTATGACAGCGCGCATTCCGTGGCGGATGAAAGCGGCTGCCAGCGATTTGAAGCAGTCAGCCCGATGGATGACCCGCAGACCGTCATCCTGGTGGAAGTCTATGATGATGAAGCCGCATTCGAGACCCATCTCGCCACCCCCCACTTCAAGGTCTTTGAAGTGGCCGTGAAGGAGCTGGGCGCGGAACTGGTCAGCCTGCGCAAGACCGCGCGTATTGCGCCCAGGTCCTGACTGTCAGCCTGACGCCGCAACGAAAAAAGGCCGGAGGGGTTTTTCCCTCCGGCCTTTTTCATGTCATCGGCGTCATACGTTCAGCGCGGCAGGTTCTTCGCGATATAGGGCGGCAGGGTGAAGGATGCGACGTGCATTTCCGGCGTCCAGTACCGCGTATGCGCAATGCCGGCCTTCTGCGCGCGCGCGCGGATCACATCAACCGGCTGCTGCCCCGGCACAACGCCCTTGGCCGCGACACCCAGCGTCATGAAACCGCCGACATAGGTGGGGACCGCCGCGACATAGGCCGAAACATGGTCGAAAAACTGCGCGCGGCGCGCACTGGTATCGCGCAGTTCATCCGCCTGCATGAACGGCACGCCACACTGGTTCACGATAATGCCGTTGGCCGTCAGGATGCGGGCGCAGTGTTTGTAGAACGAATCGGTAAACAGCACTTCCCCAACCCCGATCGGGTCGGTGCTATCCACGATGATGACATCAAACGACCCGTCTGCCGCATTGGTCACATATTCGATCCCGTCGCCCACGATCACCTCGGCGCGCGGATCGTTCCATGCGTTCCCCGCGATGGAAGGCAGGAATTCCTTGGACAGTGCGATCACGTCACCGTCGATCTCGACCATTACGGCCTTTTCCACGGTGCCATGTTCCAGCACGCGCCGCAGCACGCCGCCATCACCCGCGCCGATAATCAGCACGCGCTTCGCATCGCCATGCTCCAGCAGCGGCACATGGGTCAGCATTTCCTGATAGACGAATTCATCGCGTTCCGTGATCTGGACCACGCCATCCAGCATCAGCACGCGGCCGAGATCGACGTTCTCGAACACGGCGATATCCTGGAACGCGCTTTTTTTGCGCGCCAGCATCCGGTCCACACGCAGTTCCTGCCGCCAGCCTTCGTACAGGCCTTCGCTGATCCACTCACGGGACATTGCGATCCCCCTTTCGTCCTATATCAATGCACATGAAAAAGCGCGGGCCGGAAATCAATCCGGCCCGACACTTGCGTTTTGTCGTGAAAGTCACACCGGGACATGGTGAACCCTGCCCCGGCCACAGCCGGCTAAAGCTGCACGCGCCCCCGGCGCTGCTCATCCACCTCGATCCGGCCGGCCTGGAACAGGCGCTGCATGACCGGGATCGCAAGATGCGGATCGCATGCCCCACACATGAAAATATCCACGGCGGCAAAGTTCCGCTCGGGCCATGTGTGGATCGAGATATGGCTTTCCGCCAGCACGACCACGCCTGACACGCCCCCATTGGGCGTGAAGTGATGGAAGTGACTGTGCAAGATCGTAGCCCCTGCCGTCACGGCGGCTTCACACAGGGTACGGTCGATCTGCTCGGGATCATCAAGATTCCGGGCATCCCAAAGATCGACAAGAAGGTGCGTTCCCGCAAACTTCATTCCGTCTTTTTCGACGAAATAATCCTTCCGGTCGTCCTCGGACGAAAACGGCGCTGAAGAGATCTGGTTATCGCTCGGGTGTTCCGAGACCATCCCCAGTTGAGCAAGTGCGTTCATCACGTACCCCCAAACCAGTAGACAGCCTGTTGGGCAAGATTGCCCCCTTGGGCCAAGAGAGGCGCTGATAGGGCCTGCGGGCCTTGTGGCGCAAGTGTTTTTCGCACCCCCGCCAAAGTTTTTTTCCCACCCACCCACAGCGCCTGCAAAAACAGACGTCTATTTTACAGGTTTACGACCGGTTTTTGCCGGTTTCCCCTTCTTTTTCGCAGGTTCCGGCGCTTTGGCCGCTGTGGCTTTTTTGCCGCGTGCCTTTGCCCCGGCCGCAGGCTTCCCATCCGTTGCGGGAACCGGCACAAGCGGCTTATGATCCAGTAGCGGGCGCAGGAATCGCCCTGTATGGCTGTCGGGGCTGGCGGCGACCTGTTCGGGCGTGCCGCAGGCCACGATCCGGCCACCGCCATCACCGCCCTCCGGTCCCATGTCGATTACCCAGTCGGCGGTCTTGATGACCTCCAGGTTATGTTCGATCACCACAACCGTGTTGCCCTGGTCCACCAGTGCGTGCAGCACCTCCAGCAGCTTGCGCACGTCCTCGGTATGCAAACCGGTGGTTGGTTCATCCAGAATATAGAGCGTGCGTCCCGTGGCCCGGCGCGCCAGTTCCTTGGACAGCTTGACGCGCTGCGCCTCGCCGCCCGACAGCGTGGTGGCCTGCTGGCCAAGGGCGACGTAGCCCAACCCCACCTTCTGCAATATGGCCAGCCGGTCGCGGATACGCGGCACGGCAGAGAAATAGGGCAGCGCCTCATCCACCGACATGGCCAGCACGTCGGCAATCGACTTGCCCCGGAACTTCACATCCAGCGTCTCGCGGTTGTAGCGCGCGCCCTTGCAGGTATCGCAGGTGACGAACACGTCAGGCAGGAAGTGCATCTCGATCTTCAGCACCCCGTCGCCCTGACACGCCTCGCACCGCCCGCCCTTGACGTTGAACGAGAAGCGGCCGGGCTTGTAGCCGCGCGCCTTGCTTTCGGGCAGCTCGGCAAACCAGTCGCGGATGGGACCGAACAGGTCTGTGTAGGTGGCGGGGTTGGAACGCGGCGTGCGGCCAATGGGCGACTGATCGATATCGATGATCTTGTCCAGCTGGTCCAGCCCGTCAATGGCCGTATAGGGCGCGGGGTTCTGCCCCGAGCCCATAAGCCTGCGCGACAGGGCCTTGTACAGCGTGTCGATCACCAGCGTGGACTTGCCGCCGCCCGAAACCCCGGTCACGCAGGTAAAGGTGCCCAGCGGAAACCTGGCCGTAACATCCTTGAGGTTGTTGCCCGTCGCCCCCCGCAGCACCAGTTCGCGCCCGGGGTCGATGTCCCGGCGTTTTGCAGGCACGGGAATGCATTTGCGCCCTGACAGGTATGCCCCGGTGAGGCTGTTCGGGTTTTCGGCCACTTCCTGCGGCGTGCCGGCGGCCACGACCGTGCCGCCATTCACGCCCGCACCCGGCCCCATGTCGATCAGCCAGTCGGCGGCGCGGATCGCGTCCTCGTCATGTTCGACCACGATCAGGGTATTACCCAGCTTTTTCAGCCGGTCCAGCGTGCCCAGCAGGCGTTCATTGTCACGCTGGTGCAACCCGATGGAGGGTTCATCAAGCACATACAGCACGCCCGTCAGGCCCGAACCGATCTGGCTGGCCAGGCGGATGCGCTGGCTTTCACCGCCCGACAGCGTGGCCGACCCGCGTGACAGGGTCAGGTAATCCAGCCCCACATCATCAAGGAAGCGCAGCCGATCGAGGATTTCACGCAATATGCGGTGCGCGATCTCGGCCCGCTGGGGCGTCAGTGTCGCTTCCACCGTGCCGAACCAGTCCAGTGCCTTGCGGATGGGCATGTCGGATGCCTGCGCGATGTTCAGCCCAGCCACCTTGACCGACAGCGCCTCTGGCCGCAGTCGCGCGCCGTCGCACACATGGCATGGCTTTTCGGACTGGTAGCGCGACAGTTCCTCGCGCACCCATACGCTGTCGGTTTCCGCCATGCGGCGGCGCAGGTTCCTGACCACGCCCTCGAACGGTTTGGTCAGGCTGTAGGCACGGCGGTCGTCACGATAGGTGAACTCGATCGGGTCTTTCCCACCTTCCAGGATCACGTCCCGCACGCCTTCGGGCAGGTCTTCCCATGGTGTATCCATCGACACGCCGTAATGCTTCGCGATGGAAGCCAGTGTCTGGGTATAGTAAGGACTCTGGGCGTTACGCCACGGAGCAATGGCGCCCGCGGCCAGCGAAAGCGATTCGTCCGGCACGATCAGGCGCGGGTCGAAAAAGGTTTCCTGCCCGATGCCATCACAGGCCGGGCATGCCCCCTGCGGCGCGTTGAAGGAAAACAGGCGTGGTTCGACTTCCTCCAGCGTGAAACCGCTGACGGGACAGGCGAAGCGGGATGAGAAGACCGTGCGCGGAGCGTCCTCGCCCTCCGGTGCGTTCTTCACCACCTCTTCGGCATAGACCAGGCCGTCGGACAGGCCGAGCGCCGTCTCAAAACTGTCGGCCAGACGGGTTTCAATGCCTTCCTTGACCACGATGCGGTCCACCACCGCTTCGACCGTATGACGCAGGCGGCGATTGAGTTCGGGCACCTCGTCAATCGTATACAGCGTACCGTCCACCTTCACGCGGGTGAAACCCTTGCGCTGCAGTTCGGCCAGTTCCTTCCTGCACTCCCCCTTGCGGTCACGCAGCACCGGGGCCAGAAGCATGAGGCGCGTACCCTCGGGCATGGCCATGACGCGATCGACCATCTGGCTGATTGTCTGCGCCTCGATCGGCAGGCCGGTGGCAGGTGAATACGGCACGCCCGCGCGTGCCCACAGCAGGCGCATGTAGTCATGCACCTCGGTCACGGTGCCGACGGTGGAGCGGGGATTTTTTGATGTCGTCTTCTGTTCGATGGAGATCGCGGGCGACAGCCCCTCGATCGAATCGACATCTGGTTTCCCCATAAGCTCCAGAAACTGCCGCGCATAGGCTGACAGGCTTTCGACGTACCGTCGCTGGCCTTCGGCATAGATGGTGTCAAACGCCAGTGATGATTTGCCAGACCCGGACAGCCCGGTCATGACCGTCAGCGCGTCACGCGGTATGTCGATATCGACATTTTTCAGGTTATGTGCCCGTGCCCCGCGCACACGGATGGATTGCGGGCTGACATGCTGTGCCGCCGGAACCTGTTCCGGACGCGAAGAAACGCTCATGAACTCTCCCTGTTCCGTTCCCGTGCGGGAAAGCGGATACCGGCCGCCATTTCGGGCCACACCATATCTGGTCCTGATGGTCCATTACGACAAGGGCGACAATGCACCGGCCTGCATGCGCATGCCATCCTGCGGCACGATAGCGATCTCCTTCCCGCACTCGCAATTCCAAGTCGTATCCGGTAAGATCGCCGCACCTATTTCGCCACGATCGCCATCCGGCGGCCCGTGGCGGCATCTGGCGGCGGGCATGGCCCGGTGCCGGTCCCATACTCGAACTGCAGCAGGACAGCATATGGCGGGCAGCGTCAACAAAGTCATTCTGGTCGGTAACCTGGGCAAGGACCCCGAAGTCCGGAACAGCCAGAGCGGGGCGAAGATCGTCTCGCTGACATTGGCCACAAGCGACACATGGAATGACCGCGCATCGGGTGAGCGGCGCGAACGGACGGAATGGCACCGTGTCGTCATCTTCAACGAACGCATTGGCGACGTGGCCGAGCGTTTCCTGCGCAAGGGCCGCAAGGTCTATCTGGAAGGTTCGCTCCAGACCCGCAAATGGACCGACCAGAGCGGCCAGGACCGCTACACCACCGAAGTGGTGGTGGACCGCTTCCGTGGCGACCTTGTCCTGCTGGACAGCAACCGTGGCGGTGACGCCGGTGGTGGCGATGACATGGGCGGTGGCTATGGCGGCGGTGGCGGCTACAGCGCGCCCGCGCGCCAGCAGCCCCAGCGTAACGAACGTCCCGCCACGGGTGGCGGTGGCGGCGGCTGGGATGCGCCCGCCGGCGGCAGCGACCTGGACGACGAAATCCCGTTCTAGGCCCGCCTTACCCCCCGTGTGGCGCTTCGCTGCGGGGGGCAAGACATGCTATACACACGCAGGGACATGATGGCCGCGCCCCGGCCATAGCCTTGCCTTCCGTTCCACCCCCGTGCCCGCACGGCCACGGGGGTGGATAACCCTGACATGACGGAACTGCCTTGACCGAGATACCCGACGATCCCCTGCCCCCGTCCGACATGCTGCCGGTCACGATCGAGGAGGAAATGCGCTCCTCCTACCTCGCTTACGCGATGTCCGTCATTGTCAGCCGCGCCCTGCCGGACGTGCGCGACGGGCTGAAGCCGGTGCATCGCCGCATCCTGTATTCCATGCGCGAAAGCGGGTTCACCCACGACAAGCCCTATCGCAAATCGGCCCGCGCGGTCGGTGACGTGATGGGTAAATACCATCCGCATGGCGACTCCTCCATCTATGACGCCATGGTGCGCATGGCGCAGTCGTGGTCGATGCGGGTGAAACTGATCGACGGGCAGGGCAATTTCGGGTCGGTGGACGGGGATTCGCCCGCCGCCATGCGTTATACCGAAGCGCGCCTGGCCAAGGCCGCATCCTTCCTGCTGGATGACATCGACCGCGATACCGTCGATTTCCAGCCCAACTATGATGAAAGCGAGCAGGAACCCACAATCCTGCCCGCCGCCTTCCCCAACCTTCTGGTCAATGGCGCATCGGGCATCGCGGTGGGCATGGCGACCAACATCCCGCCTCACAACCCCACCGAGATCATTGACGCGACCCTTGCGCTGATCGCGCGTCCCGACATGACGCTGGACGACCTTCTGGAATACGTGCCGGGTCCGGACTTCCCCACCGGGGGCACCATCCTTGGCCGTGCCGGCATCCGCAGCGCGTTCGAGACGGGTCGCGGGTCGGTCATCATCCGCGCCAAGGCCGAGATCGAGGAAATCCGCAAGGATCGCCGCGCCATCATCGTGACCGAAATCCCCTATCAGGTGAACAAGTCCACGCTGCAGGAACGCATTGCCGACCTGGTGCGCACCAAGCAGGTCGAGGGCATTTCCGACATCCGTGACGAAAGCGACCGTTCGGGCATGCGCATCGTCATCGAAATCAAGCGCGAGGCGACGCCGGAAGTGGTGCTGAACCAGCTCTACCGCTTCACGCAGCTCCAGACCTCGTTTGGCGTGAACATGCTGGCCCTTGATGGCGGGCAGCCGCGCCTTATGGGCCTGAAGGACGTGCTGGAAGCGTTCATCCGCTTCCGTGAGGACGTGATCCTGCGCCGCGCGCGCTTTGACCTGAACAAGGCGCGTGACCGTGGTCACCTGCTGGTCGGCCTTGTCATCGCGGTGGCCAATATCGACGCGGTGATCGCGCTGATCCGCGCGGCCCCCGACACGGCATCCGCCCGGGCGGCCCTGATGGCGCGTGCATGGGACGCGGCCGACGTGGCGCCGCTGCTGGAACTGATCCATGACGAGGGCAATGTCATCATCGATGGCAAGGTCCACCTGACGGAAGCACAGGCGCGCGGCATTCTGGAACTGCGCCTGCAGCGCCTGACCGGGCTGGAACGTGACAAGATCCAGAGCGAACTGTCCGAAGTGGCTGTCAGGATCAACGACCTGCTGGACATCATCGCCAGCCGCCCGCGCCGCATGGAAGTCATGCGCACCGAGCTGGCCACCATCCGCGCCGAACTGGCCACGCCGCGTGCGACCGACATTGCCGATTACGCCGGTGACCAGACCGATGAAAGCCTGATCGAGCCGGGACAGATGGTCGTCACCATCACGCGCGAAGGCTTCATCAAGCGCACGCCGCTGGATGTGTTCCGCGCGCAGAACCGCGGCGGGCGTGGCCGGACGGCCGCGGGACGGCGTGGTGACGACATCATCGTGCGCTCGTTCAACGCGCATACGCACCAGTGGGTACTGTTCTTCTCCTCTGGCGGCAAGGCGTATCGGGAAAAGGTCTGGCGCCTGCCCGAAGCCAGCCCCACCGCCAAGGGCCGCGCACTGGTCAACCTGCTGCCCGACCTGGGCAGTGACACGATCACCGCCGTCCTGCCCCTGCCGCAGGATGAGGAGTTGTGGGAAAACCTGCACCTTGTCTTTGCAACCGCATCGGGCAGCGTGCGGCGTAACCGGCTGAGCGATTTCCGCAACATCCGCTCGTCGGGCCTGATCGCCATGAAGCTGGATGAAGATGACCGCCTGATCGGGGTCGCCACCTGCCGCGAAGGTCAGGACGTGTTCCTTGGCACCCGCAACGCGCGCTGCATCCGATTCCAGATCACCGATGACACGCTGCGCGTGTTCGCCGGTCGTGGCAGTTCGGGCGTACGCGGCATAAGGCTGGCCGAAGGCGACAGCGTAAACAGCCTGTGCGTGCTCAACCACGTCGAGGCCACGGTGGAGGAACGCGCCGCCTACCTGCGCATGGCCAATGCCCGCCGCCGGGCCGAGGCCGCCATGGAAGGCGATGAAGCGGAAGACACCGTGGTTTCGGATGAAGGCGAAGCCACGGGCGACCTGCCCCTGTCCTCCGAACGCTTTGCCGAACTGGAAGCGGCGGAGGAAGTGCTGCTGATCGTCAGCAACGCGGGCTATGGCCGCCGGTCCTCGGCCTATGATTACCGCGTCAGCGGACGTGGCGGGCAGGGCATCAACAACATGACCTTCTCCGCCAACAAGCGCGGCAACGCAGTGGTTGCAACGCTGCCGGTTCTGGCGGGCACGGACATCATGCTGGTGACTGATGCGGGCCGCCTGATCCGCCTGCCCATCAACCAGGTGCGTATCATGTCGCGCCAGGCCAGTGGCGTAACCCTGTTCCGCCTGAACGACACGGAAGAAGTCACCAGCGTCTTCCCGGTCATGGATGACGGGGAAGACGGTGAGGAAGGCGAGGTGACCGATGCCCCCACCCGCGATGCAGGGCAGGATGACTGAGGCCACCACCATCCGGACGGGATTCTACCCCGGCACGTTCGATCCCGTGACCAGCGGGCACATGGATATCATCGAACGTGCGGCCGGGCTGGTTGACCGGCTGGTGATCGGGGTTGCGGAAAATCGGGACAAGCACCCCCTCCTCCCGCTGGAGGAACGGCTTTTGTGCCTGCGCACCGATATCGAACCGCTGAATGCCGGGCGCGCCATCCCCGTTACCGTGGTCGGTTTTACCGGGCTGGTGGTGCATGCGGCGCGTACGCATGGGGCGCATGCAATCATTCGCGGGCTGCGGGCGGTTGCGGATTTCGAATACGAGAACCAGATGTTTGGTATGAACCAGCATATGGCACCGGACATTGACGCGCTGTTCCTGATGGCGCGGGAGGGGCACCAGTACATCTCCTCCCGGCTGGTCAAGGAAATCGCCCGGCTGGATGGGGACATTTCCGGTTTTGTCCCACCCTTTACCCGCAGGCACATTCTCAGCCGCCTGCGTGGCTGATGGAGCGGGGCCGCGCGTATGGTCCCGGTCCTCCCACCCTTCACTTTACGAAACGGATCACGATGTCTGCTACAGAAAACAAGTCCGACCTGATCAACATGGATCTCAAGACAGGACGGGTGGTGATCCGCCTGCGTCCCGACATTGCCCCGCTGGCGGCCGAGCGTATCCGCACGCTGGCAGCAGAAGGGTTTTATGACAACACCCCCTTCCACCGCGTGATCCACGGCTTCATGGCGCAGGGCGGCGACCCGACGGGCACCGGCACATCGGGCAGCAAGCTACCGGATCTGAAAGCCGAGTTCACCAACAAGGCCAAGTTCGAACGCGGCACGGTCGGCATGGCCCGCACCATGAACCCCGACAGCGCGAACAGCCAGTTCTTCATCATGTTCGAACCCTCCCCGCACCTTGATGGCCAGTACACCATCGTGGGTCAGGTGATTGAAGGCATGGACCATATTGACAAGGTCAAGCGTGGTGCAGGCCAGAGCGGCATGGTTCAGGACCCCGACCGCATCATCAAGATGCGCCCGGCTGACGCCGAAGCCTGATTTGGCGGACACGGCCGGACAGCGCGCCCCATGCGACGCGACTGCCCGGCCAGTGGGCTGTAGCCGGTGGCCTGACGACGCCCATGGCGCGCGCCACCGGCACCACAGCCTGTTTTTGCTGGCCTTATGCGGCCACGCACAGGTTGACACCCCCGCCGGGGATGTTTAGAGACCTGCGCAAGGCGTCACGCCACGGGTTTTACCGTTGCGGACCCCTTCATACAGGTGATGTGAGCCGGTAGCTCAGTCGGTAGAGCATTCGACTTTTAATCGAATGGTCGTGGGTTCGAATCCCACCCGGCTCACCATTCCCTGTCTTCCTTTTTTACATGCAATGCCGCCTGTCCCTTCAGGCCCCGCGCCATTTCCGGACGTTGGAACCTGTTGTCGGGCACGTTCGCGCACCGTGGTGCGAACCTGTGGTTTCATGGTCCAATTTACTGAAATACAATACTTTATGCGCCATCCACCGGTCTGGCGCATGGGGCATCATGGCCTGTATCCGGACCATCGGGGCGGGACACGTGGAATGTTTTTGCGTGCCCATAGATATATGGATGTTCGATCCAATAATTAAGTTATCTATTTGTGATTATTTTTATAATTTTATGTCTTGAACTTCCTATATTTTTTCAAATAAATGACCATTCGCCATGCGGTCACAGGATATTCGCACATTCCGACCGCTTTTAAACCCGCTGTCGTTGCCGGTGCAATGGATGGCGAACCTGCCTACCCCGCTTGCGGGCAGGCCTATCAATGTCTGTGAGATACCATGAGCCTGCATCCCGTCCTGACCGCCGTGACCGAACGGGTCATTTCCCGTTCGGCCCGTACCCGTCGCGCGTATCTGGACCTGATCGCGCGTGAGCGTGAAAACGGTATCAGCCGCCCCCGTCTGGCCTGTGGCAACCTTGCGCACGCCATCGCGGCGTCCGGTGATGACAAGACGGGACTGCGGTCGGCACGCGGCATGAATATCGGGATCATTACGTCGTATAACGACATGCTGTCCGCCCATCAGCCCTATGGCCGTTATCCCGACCAGATCAAGCTGTTCGCGCGCGAAGTGGGTGGCACGGCACAGGTGGCAGGAGCGACCCCCGCCATGTGCGACGGCGTGACGCAGGGGCAACCGGGGATGGAAATTTCCCTGTTCAGCCGTGACGTGATCGCCATGTCCACGGCGGTGGGGCTGAGCCACGGCATGTACGAGGGAGTCACGATGCTGGGCATCTGTGACAAGATTGTGCCCGGCCTGCTGATCGGCGCGCTGCGCTTTGGCCACCTGCCCACCATCCTGATCCCCTCCGGCCCGATGCCATCGGGCCTGCCCAACAGCGAAAAGCAGCGCATCCGCCAGCTTTATGCCGAAGGCAAGGTAGACAAGGAACGCCTGATGGATGCGGAATCCGATTCCTACCATGCAGCGGGCACCTGCACGTTCTACGGCACGGCCAACACCAACCAGATGCTGATGGAAGTCATGGGTCTGCACCTGCCCGGTTCATCCTTCGTGCCGCCCAACACGAAGCTACGGCAGGAACTGACGCGGGCGGCCGTCCACCGGCTGAGCGAAATCGGCACACGTGGCGAGGACTATCGCCCGCTGGGCCTGTGCGTGGATGAACGCGCCATCGTCAATGCCGCCGTTGGCCTGCTGGCCACGGGCGGGTCCACCAACCTTGCCATTCACCTGCCCGCCATAGCGCGGGCTGCGGGTATCGTGATCGACTGGGACGACCTTGACCATCTGTCCTCCGTCGTGCCGCAGCTGACCCGCGTCTATCCCAACGGGTCGGCGGACGTGAACGCCTTCCACGCGGTAGGCGGCATGCCCAGCCTGATTGGCTCGCTGCTGGACGCGGGGCTGCTGCATCCCGACATCATGACCGTGGCCCGTGGCGGCTTTGCCGAATACCGCAAGAAGCCCTGCATGAAGGACGACACGCTGGCATGGGAAGAAGCCGGTCCTTCCACCGATGACACCATCCTGCGCGCGCCCGCCAACCCGTTTCGTGCCGATGGCGGCATGAAGGTAATGGAAGGCAATCTGGGACGCGGCATTTACAAGACCAGTTCCGTCGCCCCCGAACGCTGGACGATCGAGGCCCCGGCCGCCGTATTCGACCATCAGGAAGACGTGCTGAAAGCCTTCAGGGACGGAAAGCTGGACCGGGATGTGGTTGTCGTCGTGCGCTTTCAGGGACCAGCCGCCAACGGCATGCCCGAACTGCACAAGCTGACGCCGACGCTGGCGGTGCTGCAGGACCGGGGGCACAAGGTGGCGCTGGTGACCGATGGCCGCATGTCGGGTGCCAGCGGCAAGGTGCCCGCCGCCATTCATATCGGCCCCGAAGCCTATGTCGGCGGTCCGCTGTCGCTGCTGCGCGATGGGGATATGGTGCGTGTGTGTGCGCAAACGGGCCAGATTGATGTGCTGGTGTCGGCCACGGAACTGGCAAACCGCACGCCGTCGCGCCCGCCCGCACCGCAGTTCGGCACGGGGCGCGAGCTGTTCGCGCTCATGCGCGCAAATGTGGACATGCCCGAACAGGGAGCATCGGCCATCCTTGCCTCCATGGACCACATGGCGGCACAAGAAGACGCCTGAACCCGGCGCATGCGCCGCGAACCGTTGTGAAAAAGGGAGGCCGACATGGCCCGCATTGAAGACATCATGACCCTTGCCCCGGTTATCCCGGTGCTGGTCATCCACGATCCCGCCCATGCCCGCCCGGTGGCCGAAGCTCTGGTGGCCGGTGGCCTGCGCGCGCTGGAAGTCACCCTGCGCACCGAATGCGCGCTGGAAGTCATTGCCGAAATGGCGAAGGTGGAAGGTGCCGTCGTGGGCGCTGGCACCGTGCTGAATGGCGATGACCTGAAAAGTTCGGTTGACGCGGGAGCCCGCTTTATCGTCAGCCCCGGCCTGACCGCCAATGTCGCCCATGCCGCAAACGCGTGCGACGTCCCGCTGCTGCCCGGCACGGCCAATGCCAGCGACATCATGCGCGGGCTGGATCTGGGACTGACGCATTTCAAATTCTTCCCCGCCGTCGCGGCAGGTGGCATTCCGGCGCTGAAGGCCCTGTCCGCCCCGTTCGGTCAGGCGCGTTTCTGCCCCACTGGCGGCATCAAGGCTGATACCGCAGCCGAATGGCTGGGCCTGCCATCTGTCCTGTGCGTGGGTGGATCGTGGCTGGTGCCCACGGGCACGCCTGATGTCGCGGCGATTACGGCACGCGCGAAGCAGGCCGCCGCACTCAAGGTCTGATACCCCATAACAAATTGATAAAAAGAAAAGTTCTGGGTGCCGCCTTTTCCCAAAAAGGCGGCATTCTTTCCGAATCTTTTTTCAAAAAGCTTCGCCAAAAACTTTCTTTCTATTTACATGCCCGACGATTGTTCGTGTCGGCTTTCCCTTCCGCCTTTCCTAACAGAGTGCAATACCACCACGATGGTCAGGTAACGGAACAGGCCAGTTATGGAGCATAACCTTGGCGGAACGGACCATCGCCTGCAACGCCCCCTGCAACCCACACTTCAGCGACCATTCATTCACCGGCAGGCTACATGAAAAATACATGTGGGATGAAAGGGAATACGGGCAACTGAAGCAGGCCATCACCTGCCTGTCCCGGCATAAATGCACGGCCCCCGTCATACGCGCGCAGGCATTTGATATTTTCAGTTACCTCATGTCCAGCGCGTTGATGGGCCACTCAATCCCGATGACCTGTTCAGGATCACCAACATGGATACCGAACAGTTCGGGACACGACGCAACGAGCTGCAGACCCTGTTCGACAATTTCCGGGGAAACAGACAGTTCCGTCAGCCCTGAGACCACCCCACCTTACCACACCCGCCGGAAGGTCAGGTTGTAACGGCACGGACCCGTCACCGGGTGCTGGCCCGCCCGCAACGCGGCGATACCGTGGAACACCAGCCGTGACAGGCCGCCCCACACCACGACATCCCCATGCAGCAGGGGAATGCGCCGGACCGGGTCCGTCCGCTGCAACCCGCCCCACTGGAACATGGCAGGCAGACCGAAGGAGACGGACACAACCGGCGCATCCGTCCGTTCATCATCATCCTGATGCAGCCCCATGCGCGCACCCGGCCGATATCCGTTGATCAGGCAGGTATCAGGCGCGAAACCATCATACCCTGCCAGCCGCGCGGCGTCGGTGGCCCATGCCCGCCATGCAGTCGGCAGGGCGGGCCAGGACTGACCCGTCATGGGATCATGAGTTTCATAACGGTGGCCACGCGCATCACTACACCAGCCAGCAGCCCCGCAGCAGGTCATGGCGACCGACATCATGCCGCCGCCCGCTGTCGTCATGCGTCGGAAAGGGGAAAGCCGTGCAATCTGCTTTATACCCGCCAGCATATCCGTCGCCTGCATGGCCGCATGGCCACGCAGCACAGCGGCCCCCGTATCAAGCACCTCATGCTTCGGAACAGGAGAAAGCGGCAGGTCGAGCATGAATTCCCGCTGTGTCATGCCCTGCTCCCCCTCTGCCCTGCTAAGGTTCAAAAACAAACCACTGATAAAAAAAGTTTCAGGAAATACCACTGAAAGAAAAAGGGGCACCCATGATGGATGCCCCTTCCCAATCGCGCCATGGGCGCCGGTCAGAAGCTGTTATCGTCGCCCGCGTCGAAACCGCCCCCATCAAATCCGCCGCTATCATCGCCGCCACCAGCGTCAAAGCCGGGGTCGGCGCTGGTGCCACCACCGGCGAACGGGTCGGCACCGCCGGTGCCCGCCGTGCTGTCGCCATAGTAGTTGTTGATCGTCTCACTCCCCGGCTGCGGCATGCCACTGGCGAATCCGCCCGCGTCATGATGACCGCTGAACAGGCCCGTCAGCGCATTGCCCATCATCATGCCACCAGCGACGCCCGCCGCCGTGGTCAGGGCCGACCCAAGGAAGCCCGAACCGCGCGCGGGGAACATGCCCGGCTGCATACCCGGCGGATAGACCGGCTGCGGCGGCGGAGCAGAGGGTGCTGCACCTCCCCAGCCCGGCGGGGGGGCGGCCTGCTGCGCGCGCTGCCCGCCACCGAACATGCCGCTGAGGAACCCGCCGCCCGATGATGGCTGGGACTGGGCCTGCTGCTGAAGCTGCTGGATCTGCTGCTGCGCCTGCTGCACCTGCCACTGAAGCTGGCGGATCTGGTTCTGCGCCTCCGCCAGCGCGGCTTCCTGCACCACGGCAGTCTGGGTGATGCGGTAGCGGGCTTCAGGATATTTCTGGAACATCTCCCCGATATACTGGTCGGCCTGCGGGTCGATTGGCGGAAGGGCGTTTGCCGTCTGGGGCACGCTGCCGGGGGCATTGCCCCCGACGCGGGCAAAAAACTGTGTGATCAGCTGGCGTTCCTGGTCATTCATCCTGTCTGTCCTGCCTTGGGCTGGGAATACCGTTTCCCTGCCGATGTGGGTCGTGCGCGTGCAATAAGCAAGGGCGGATCCTGCCATACAGGGTCGATCCGGGCTCAGGGCACGCCCTACCTTCCGGTCGGGGCCGCATAACGGTATGCTGTCCGGCGATTTTGCGCCAGATGGTGCATACCTGTCCCCGTTTTGCGGAGCATCTTGTTCATGGACCCGGCCCCTGTGCCCCGATCACCCACATCTTCCCGCCCGCTGTCGTTTCAGGGGCTGATCCTGAAACTACACCAGTTCTGGTCCGATCAGGGCTGCGCCATTCTCCAGCCCTACGACACCGAAGTGGGCGCGGGCACCCTGTCGCCGCACACCACGCTGCGCGCGCTTGGCCCGAAACCGTGGAAGGCGGCCTATGTCCAGCCCTGCCGCCGCCCGTCCGATGGCCGCTATGGCGAAAACCCGAATCGGCTGCAGCACTATTACCAGTATCAGGTACTGCTCAAGCCTACGCCGGAAGACAGCCAGAAGCTGCTGCTGGACAGCTATCGCGCCATTGGCATCGACCCGCTGGAACACGATATCCGCTTTGTCGAGGATGACTGGGAAAACCCCACCATCGGCGCATGGGGACTGGGCTGGGAAGTCTGGTGCGACGGGATGGAGGTGACGCAGTTCACCTATTTCCAGCAGGTTGGCGGCATTCCCACCGTCATGCCTTCGACCGAACTGACCTACGGGCTGGAACGGCTGGCGATGTACGTGCAGGGAATCGAGAATGTCTATGACCTCGATTTCAACGGGCAGGGTCTGAAATACGGCGATGTGTTCCTGCGCGCGGAACAGGATTATTCCCGCCACAACTTCGAGGCGGCGGATGTGGAGATGCTGCACCGTCACTTCATCGACGCCGAGCGCGAATCCAACGCCCTGGCCGAAGCGGGGCTGGCCCAGCCCGCCTATGACCAGTGCCTGAAGGCCAGTCACCTGTTCAACCTGCTCGATGCACGCGGCGTGATCAGCGTCAGCGAACGGGCATCCTATATCGGCCGCGTACGCGCGCTGGCCAAACGCTGCTGCGAAGCGTGGCTGGCGGGCGAGGAATAAGAGATCATGCCCGAACTTCTTATCGAACTCTTTTCCGAGGAAATCCCCGCCCGCATGCAGGCGCGCGCGGCAGCCGACCTCGAACGCCTGGTGTGTGAGGCGCTCAGTCCCCTCAACCCGCGCAATACTACGGCATTTGCCAGCCCGCGCCGTATCGCACTGTCGCTGACGGTGGATGCAACGGTGCCCGGCGGCACGGTGAATGAACGCGGCCCGCGTGAAAGTGCCCCGGAAAAGGCACTGGCAGGCTTCATGCGCAAGCATGGGGTGGACCGTGACGCGCTGGTGGCGGAAAATGGCTTCTGGGTAATGCATCGTGAGATCGCTCCCATCCCGGCGGCCCAGCAGGTGGCCAGCGTCCTGCCCGGCCTGCTGCGCCGTTTCCCGTGGCCCAAATCCATGCGCTGGGGTGTTGGCAGCGCCTTTACATGGGTGCGCCCGCTACGCCGGATCGTATGCATCCTTGATGGTGCGGTCGTGGACTTCACGCTGGCGGAAGGCGAGGATAACGGCCATGGCCTGAAGGCTGGCAACCTGACCGAAGGCCACCGTTTCACCGCGCCCGGCGCGTTTGCCGTCAGCAGCACGAAAGAATGGCTGGATGGCCTGCGCGCCCATCAGGTCGAGCCCGACGCCGCCGCACGGCGCACCATCATTGCCGAAGGTGTGGCACGCCTTGCGGCCGAGGAAGGGCTGAGCGTCGTGACCGATCCCGGCCTGATTGACGAAGTCGCGGGCCTGACCGAATGGCCGGTGCCATTTCTGGGCCAGATCGACGACGAATTCATGACCCTGCCACCCGAAGTAATGCAGGTTTCCATGCGCGTGAACCAGCGCTACTTCGCGCTGCGCAATACCGATGGCTCTGCGGCGCCCCGCTTTGCCTTCGTCGCCAACCTGCTGCCCCGTGATGGCGGTGCGCTGACCATCGCGGGCAATGAACGCGTGCTGCGCGCGCGTTTTGCCGATGCACGGCATTTCTGGGATCTTGACCGCGCCCGCACGCTGGAAAGCCGCGTGCCCGCGCTGGACAGGATCGTGTTCCATGCATCGCTTGGCAGTCAGGGTGCGCGCGTGCAGCGCATTGTTCGCCTTGCCGGGCTACTGGCCCCGCTGACAGGTGCCGACACGGCACAGGCCGAACGCGCGGCACTGCTGTGCAAAGCGGACCTGACCACCGGCATGGTAGGGGAATTCCCGGAACTGCAGGGTATCATGGGGGGCTATTACGCCCGTCATGATGGGGAAGCGGATGCGGTAGCCGATGCCATTGGCGCGCATTACATGCCCCGTGGCCCGCAGGACGACGTGCCCCGTGCCCCGGTTTCGGTCACGGTCGCTCTGGCGGACAAGATCGACATGCTGGCCGCCTTCTTTGCCGTGGGTGAAAAGCCGGGTGGGTCGGGCGACCCTTACGCCCTGCGTCGCGCGGCGCTGGGGGTAATCCGCATCATCCGTGAAAACGGGCTGCGGCTGGATCTGGCCAAGGTATTCTGGGAAGCGGCACAGGGCCTGCCCGAAGCCCTGCGCCTTGCACCCGATCTGGACGTTCTGCCAGAATTCGTGGCTGACCGCCTGCGCGTGCAGCTGCGTGGCGAAGGCGCGCGGCATGACATCCTTGCTGCCGTATCGGTTGGCAACACGGATACGGACATCGTGCGCCTGCTGGCGCGTGCAAAAGCCATTGCCGACATGCTGGAGACCGAGGACGGGCGCAACATGCTGGCGGCGACCAAGCGCGCAGCCAATATCCTGCGCATCGAGGACCGCAAGGACGGCCCGCATGAGGGCACGCCCAATCCGGCGCTGTACACCCAGGCCGAGGAAAAGGTGCTGGCCGAGCAGTTGCAGAAAACCATACCGGCCGTCGAACAGGCCATCGCACAGGAACGCTACGAAGATGCGATGCGTGACGTGGCGACCCTGCGCCCGGCCCTTGACCAGTTCTTTGACAAGGTCACTGTGAACGACACCGATCCCGCCGTACGCGCCAACCGCCTGCGCCTGCTGTCGGAACTGTGCCGCATGACGGTGCTGATCGCCGATTTCAGCCAGATTGAAGGCTGATACCAACTGATAAAAATAAAGTAGTAAAAGTTTTTGGGTGCCGCATTTTTTCAAAAAGGCGGCATTTTTTTAAGCTTTTTGCAAAAAGCTTAACCAAAAACTTCTTTCCTTACGCCAGATACACCAGCCGCGCGGGTCGCGTGCCATGCAGCACGACCACCGCATTCTGCCGGAACAGGCGCGCAAGCCGCAACCCGCGCGCCAGCGGCACCCGCACCGCGTAAAGCGGTTCGGACCATCGACCTGACCGCCCTTCGCCCAATGCATGGGGCACGCCACGCAGATGGCGGGCCAGTTCGCGCATCATCCGCCGGTTCCAGCCATCCGCACGCAGTCGCCCACCGGGATTACATGCGCTCAGCAGCACGATGTCACCTTTCGGCGCCCTGCCCCGCCAACGGGGCGGCTGGTCAATACGGATAACCGGCAGGCCATGCGCATGGTACGTACTCAGCCGATAGGCACGGTGAACAGCGGCCGTAGGCGGGACAATGCCCGTCATCAGTCCCTGTTCTCCACCGTTTCGCCAAATGTATCGTTGCGATGCACCCATGCGGACATGAGCAGCCCGAAACCGAACATGACCATCAGCATGGCCGAACCGCCATAGGAAATCAGCGGCAGCGGCACGCCCCCCACGGGGATCGCACCCATCACCATGGACAGGTTGACCGCGCAGTACAGGAAGAAATTGACTGAAATGCCCAGCCCCAGCAGTCGCCCGAACTGGTTGCGGCTGCGCATGGCGATCAGCATGCCGCCAAAAACCAGCAGCAGCAGCATGCCGATAACGGTAATGCCACCGACATAACCCCATTCCTCGGCAATCATGGTGAAGATGAAGTCGGTCTGCTTTTCAGGCAGGAAATTCAGCTGCCCCTGCGTGCCATGCAGGTAGCCCTGCCCCCACATGCCCCCCGACCCCAGCGCAATCTTGGACTGGATGATGTTGTAGCCCGCCCCCAGCGGGTCACTTTCGGGATGCAGGAAGGTCGTGACACGCGCCTTCTGGTAATCATGCAGGTGGCCATAGGCAATCTTGGCCAGAAACGGCATGGGCAGGATAAGCAGCGCGATCTGCCACAGCCGCATACCTGCGGCAAAGAACATGCTGGCCCCCACCGTGCCAATGATGACGGCGGTGCCAAGGTTTGGCTCCTTGAGCACAAGGGCGACCGGCACAAGCACCATAAGGGCGGGCGGCAGCAGAAACAGCGGATTGCCCATGCGGCGGTAACTGATCTTGTGAAACCATGCCGCCAGCATGAGGACGAGGGCGATCTTGGCCAGTTCCGATGGCTGCACCTGCAGCCCCCCCAGCATGAGCCACCGCTCCGCCCCCTTGCCTACATGCCCCATGCGCAGCACGGCAACGAGCAGGATGAGCGAGAAGATGTAAAGCGGCCACGCCATGCGTACCAGTATGCCGGGACTCATCAATGAAATGCCCAGCATCATGACCACGCCAAAGCAGAAGCGGATGGATTGCGGCCCCGCGAACGGACGCGACGTGCCCCCGCCCGCGGAATACAGCGCCCCATAACCCACAACCGCCAGTGCGCAGATCAGCAGCACATACAGCCAGTTGACCTGCCACAGCTTGGTCAGGATCTGGAAATTGGGTTCGGCGCGCAGCAGGCGCTTCTGGAATTTCATTCCATTCTCCACAACAGGCACGGCAATGGCATGGCCCCAAGCGGGGTCACCGGCGGGTGGGTCAGTCCACCTCGGCCTGCGCCACTTCCTGCCCCGGCGGTTCACGGTGGTTGACCGGATCACGACGCAGGGTATCGGTCATGATATCACGCGCAAGGGGGGCGGCGACATCCGCACCCGCATTGCCATGCTCGATCACCACCGCCGTGGCGTAGCGCGGTGCGTCATACGGGGCATAGCAGATGAACAGCGCATGCGGGCGATATTCCCATGGCAGGTTGGCGGAATTGAAGTGCCCGCTTTCGCGCATCGCGCGCGAGACGCGACGCACCTGCGCCGACCCGGTCTTGCCCGCCATCTGCACGCCCGGAATGTCCAGCCGGGCCTTGGGGGCCGTGCCGCCTTCCTCATTCACCACGGCGAACATGCCCGCACGGATGTCCTGAAAGAAGTGGTCAGGCATGTCCATGCCCGACGCATGGCCAAGATCGGTCAGCGCCGCCGTGCGCCCCGCGATGGAACGGATCAGGTGCGGCTGCACCTCACGCCCAGTGGCGATGCGTGAGGCATAGGTCGCCAGTTGCAGCGGCGTGACCTGCACGAATCCCTGCCCGATGCCACTGACAATGGTATCACCGCCATTCCAGTGGTGCCCGTGCCTGCGCCGCCACGTCGGCGTTGGGATCAGGCCCTGGCGCACATGGGGCAGTTCGATTTCGGGCAGCTTCGCCCCCAGCCCGAACAGTTCGGACGTGGCCGCGATCGCGTCCATGCCGGTGCGGCGCGCGACTTCGTAAAAGAAGACGTCACAGGAATACTTGAGGCCCTGCCGCAGGTTGATCGACCCATGCCCATAGCGTGACCAGCAGTGGAAGCGCGTGCCGCCCACATCAATGTAGCCGGGGCAGGAAATCCGGTCGGATGGCGACAGCGTGCCCGCGCGCAGCGCCGCCATGGCCACGGCGGGCTTGAAGGTGGAACCGGGCGGGTACAGCCCCGATACCGCCTTGTTGATCAGCGGGGTCTGGCTGTTGTTGGTCCATTCGATCCACTGGGCCTGGCTTACGCCACTATCGAACAGCGAGGGGTCGAAGGACGGGTTGCTGACCATGGCCAGCACTTCGCCATTGCGGCAGTCCATCACCACTGCACTGGCCGACTGGTCGGCAATGCGGCCAAGCACCTGCTGCTGCAGGCCGCTGTCGATGGTCAGGGCGATCTCGTCACCTGCCAGTCCCTCGTCACGGTCCAGTTCGGCCATGACTCGGCCAACGGCGTTGACCTCCATCTCGACCGAACCAACCTGCCCGCGCAGGTTGCCGTCCTGTGTCTGCTCGATCCCCGAACGGCCGACACGCATACCCGGCAGCGCCAGTTCGGCATTATGCACCACGTCCTTTTCCGCGGGCGGGGCGACATAACCCACCACATGCGCCAGCAGCGGGCCAAAGGGATAGACGCGCGTCGTGCCCACATCGATCAGCACGCCGGGCAGCGAGGGCATGTTCAGTTCCAGCCGCGCCATGTCATCCCATGACAGGAAATCACGCAGCATGATCGGGATGAACCGCCGCTTGTGCCGCAGTTCATGCTCGATACGCGTAAGGTCACGCGGTTCCAGCGGCACAAGCTGGCCAAAACGTTCCAGCGTCCCGGCAATGTCGGTGGTTTCTTCCGCCAGCAGAAGCGCACGCCAGTTGATGCGGTTGGACGCGACCGAAATGCCGAAACGGTCCGTGATCCGCCCGCGTGGCGGCGCGAAGAAGCGTTTGCTCAGACGGTTGTTTTCCGCAAGCTTCGCATAATGGCTGCCGTTGAGAACCTGAAGCCCGTACAGGCGTTCCCCCAATGCCCCCAGCACCGCGCCCTGTGCCGCCATAAGCACAAGCGCACGACGGGTGAATACGCCACGGGAAGGGTTCTTGCCTTCCTCGGGACGGGACATGAGCCGGTTGCCGGATTTCTTCTTACGAAACTTCATTCATTTATCCGGCGCGGAGGCACGATCGCATCCGCTTCAGGAAGGGTCCGCGTTGTTGACGACAAAACGGTAGGTCCAGACAAACCCCGTATACAGGACAGGAAAACTGCCGAAGGCCAGGACTGTCTCGAAAACAAAGGGGAGAAACTCCACAATATGCAATGCCAGTGCGGAACACAGTACCCATTGTAGCGCCGTAACGCCCACCATCACCACGCCAAACACAAACCAGAGTACAAAAAAATTGACCCGTGCCAGTGTGTAACGTCCCGACAGCGCGATCCCATGCACGATCAGCATCGTAAGCAGCATGACCCCCGCAGGTCCGAAGCTGAGGATATCCACCCATATGCCCAGCATGAACACGGCGATAGAGGGCATGAGCACCGGCACGAAAACCGACCACAGGAAAATCGCCGCCATGATGATGGCGGGCATCAGCTCCACCTGTCCCGGCAGGTTAAGCGGTGCGGACAGCACCAGCGCCACGAAAAACACGAACAGGCACGGCACGCTGCTGCGCATGCCATGATCGATGCGGTAACCCAGCCCTGAACGCGGGTGGATACCGGGCCGGATGGGGGGCGGCGTGAAGTTTTTCATCCATGCAGCCCCTGATCGGGACGGGACTGGAACTGTGATGGCAGGGACATGGTCCGCCCGACATTGGGCAGTGGCACGCGGCCCGGGGCATCGGGCGGGGACACGGTATCCTCATAATCGAATATGCGCAGGATATCGATATGATCCAGCGCCGCCGCCGGTACCACCACCGGCTGCCCCGGCCGCACGTAATGCACATGCCCCACCGGCAGGCCCGCCGGCAGGCTTTCGATTTCCCCGTTGGTCACGACACGTTCCCCTTCGATCGGGACGTTATCCTGCGGATAGAAGATGATGCGCGGCAGGGCGGTATTGTCCCCCGCCATGATCGCCGCCGCATGGCTGGATTCCAGCGTGACCGGCAGGCGACTGGACGAATCGGTAATCAGCAGCACGCGGACAGAACGCTTGCCGACTTCGGTCACCCGGCCCACCAGCCCCGATCCATCCAGCGCGATCCCCCCCTTGCGGACCGCCGTGTCGGGATTGATCGCCAGCAGGACAGCGCGGGCGTACAGCCCACTGGTGTCACGTACCACACGCCCAGTGACAAAGGCGGGCGCGTTATCGGGAATCCAGTGCAGGTTTGATTTCAGCGCGGCATTTTCATCCGCCAGCGCTGCCGCCACGTCATACCAGTGGCGCAGCGACACGTTTTCGGCGCGCAGGCGGATATTCTCGGCCTCAAGGTTGCGGATATCCTGCAGATTGCCTGACAGCCAGCGCAGCTTCGCCTGTGGCCACGCCACCAGCCCGTAGGCCGGGGCCAGCAGGTCAGCGGTCTGCATGCGCAGTTTCTCAATCAGTGGACGGTCCGCCTTGCCCAGCAGGATCACGCCACAGGCCACAAGAATAAGCGCGGGCAGCACCAGCTTGCCAAGCGCCTGACGGAACTGGATGGAAACAGGCATCACCTTACCCTTCCACGCGCAACGGTTACGTCACGCCTGCCGGGCCGTCCAATACTGCCTGGTCGCCGGACCTGCATCGTCCTGCGTCTCCCCCATCCGCACGCTGCCCTCCCTACGCAGCAGGCAGCGCACCTGTCCCGTTCGTCAGTACATACTTGTCAGTACGTTGCGCAGGCGCTTCATTTCCTCAAGCGCGCGGCCGGTGCCCATCGCCACACAGGACAGCGCGTCCTCACCCACCGTAACCGGCAGGCCGGTTTCACGCCGCAGCACTTCATCCAGACGGTAAAGCAGCGCCCCGCCACCGGTCAGGACAATACCCTTGTCCACGATATCGGCTGCCAGTTCCGGGGGCGTATTTTCCAGCGCGGTGGTCACCGCATCCAGGATCTGGCTGACCGGCTCGGCCAGGCTGTCGGCAATCTGCGCCTGCGACACCACGACTTCACGCGGGACACCGTTGATCAGGTCACGTCCCTTGACCTCACGCCACGGACCCGGGTCATCCGGGTCATCCGGCGGCATGGCGGAGCCAAGGTGGATCTTGATCTGCTCGGCCGAGCTTTCACCGATCAGCAGGTTGTGGTTGCGGCGGATGTAGGAAATGATCGCCTCATCCATCTTGTCGCCACCCACCCGCACGGACCGGGCGTACACGATGCCACCAAGCGAGATCACGGCTACTTCCGTCGTGCCACCGCCGATATCGACGATCATGCTGCCCGAAGGCTCGGTCACCGGCAGGCCCGCACCTATGGCGGCGGCCATGGGTTCCTCGATCAGGAAAACCTTGCGCGCGCCAGCACTTTCGGCACTTTCCTGAATGGCGCGGCGTTCCACCGCGGTCGAGCCTGATGGCACACAGACGATGATGAGCGGGCTGGCAAACATGCGGCGGTTATGCACCTTGCGGATGAAATGCTTGATCATTTCTTCCGCAACTTCAAAATCCGCAATCACGCCATCACGCAGGGGGCGGATGGCCGTGATGTTGCCGGGGGTACGGCCAACCATCTGCTTGGCTTCCTCACCGACCGCAAGAACCTGCTTCTTGCCCCGTACCTCTGCCAGCGCGACGACCGACGGTTCATTCAGGACGATACCACGTCCCTTGACGTAAACCAGCGTATTCGCCGTGCCGAGGTCGATCGCCATGTCAGCGGAAAGCAGACCCAGTACACGAGCAAACATCCAGAACTCCCGACATCAACACCAGACAGGACTGTCCCACATCCCGACCGGCAGTGCATGCCCTGATGACATGCCTTGCGTACTGTCGAAAACCGTCTGGATCAGCTTGAGGGATTACCGGCGCAGACAGGGAGGGGCAAGGGGCCAGACAATTTTAATTTGTTAAAATCTTCACACTTTTGGCGATTGTTACAAAATGCCCCGCTTTCGTCATGGCCAAACCATCTATGCCATACCATTTTGTAGCGACAGGCGGCTGGGGTGTCATCGTGCCACCCATGTCCGCAATACCGGAAAAGACATACATGAAAACGACATTTCCCCGCATGACCTTCCGCCCGACGGTACTCCTTGCCGCGGGGCTGTGCCTTGGTCTTGGCGCGTGCGAGGACACCCGTGACCCCGGCCAGCGCGCCATTGGCGGCGGCCTGCTGGGGGCTGGGGGCGGTGCACTGATTGGCGGCCTGGCCGGTGGCGGACGGGGGGCGGCCATTGGCGCACTTGCCGGTGGCGCAGGCGGGGCGGCGATCGGGGCGGCAACGACGCCGCCACGCCGCCCCCGTGCCGAAGCCCCGTCCACCATATGCCCTGACGGACGCGTACTGCCGCCGGGCTATTCACCCCAGTCCTGCCCGCAGCGCGCCGCCTATCCCGCACAGCAGGGCGGATATGGCTATGCCCAGCCCAGCTATCCCCAGCAGGGCGGGTATTACGGCCAGCAGCAGGGTGGCTATTATGGCCAGTCTGGCGGATACGGTCAGGAAGGCTACCCGCAGCAGGGCGTCTACCCGCAGGAAGGTGCCTATCCCGAAGGATACGGCGGGTACTGAACACCCCCACCTGCCCCGACAGCAAAACACCCCGCCACGGACCATTCCGTGACGGGGTGTTTTTTCATCAATGCGGCGGGATTACCCGCGCCCGCGGAGATCAGGCATCCAGGGCCGCGGGTTCGGCACGGTCACGCTTGACCAGCAGCTTGTTCAGCGCATGGACATAGGCCCGCACGGCGGACACCAGCGTATCGGCATCCGCACCCTGACCATCCACCAGCTTGCCACCTTCTTCCAGCCGGACCGAGGTCCGCGCCTGCGCATCGCTGCCTTCGGTCACGGCACCAACGGAATAAAGCTGCAGCGTGGCGTCATGGGTGACGATGGCGCGGATGGCATTGAACGCGGCGTCAACCGGCCCCTGCCCTTCGGCGCGACCTTCCTCACGCTTCCCGTCGACCTCCAGCACCAGATCGGCGGTGGCGGGGCGGCGGGAACCGGCGGTCACATCCAGCGAAACGAAGCGGATGCGGGCGTGATCGCGTACTTCATCATCAACCAGGGCCACCAGATCCTCGTCGTAGATGACCTTCTTGCGGTCAGCCAGATCCTTGAAGCGTGAGAACGCTTCGTTGAACTGCGCTTCTTCCAGGTTGTCGTAGCCCATCGCCTTCAGCTTGTCGCGGAAGGCGGCGCGCCCCGAATGCTTGCCCAGCACCAGCGATGACCGGGTCCAGCCAACGCTTTCAGGCGTCATGATTTCATAGGTGGCGGCGTTTTTCAGGATACCGTCCTGATGGATGCCACTTTCATGCGCGAACGCGTTGCGGCCCACGATGGCCTTGTTGGGCTGCACGTCAAAGCCGGTAATGGTGGCCAGCATGCGCGAGGTGCGCAGCAGGCGTTCGGTATGGATGCCGGTGGTGAACGGCAGCACGTCATGGCGCGTGCGCAGCACCATGATGATTTCCTCCAGCGCCGCATTGCCCGCGCGTTCGCCAATGCCGTTGATGGTGCATTCCACCTGCCGCGCGCCCGCCTTCAGCGCCGCGACCGTGTTGGCCACACCCAGCCCCAGATCATTGTGGTTGTGGGTGGAGAAAATGACGCCATCCGCACCCGGCACGCGGGCGCGCAGGTCGGCAAAGATGCGGGCCATGTCCTCGGGCGTGGAATAACCCACGGTATCGGGAATATTGATGGTGGTCGCACCCGCGCGGATGGCGGTTTCCACACAGCGGCACAGGAAATCGGGATCGGTCCGCGAACCGTCTTCCGCCGACCACTCCACGTCATCGGTAAACTGGCGGGCAGCCCGGTTACCGGCCTCGATCACCTCCAGAACCGTTTCGGGCTCCATGCGCAGCTTGTATTTCATGTGCAGCGGCGAGGTGGAGATGAAATTGTGGATACGCCCGCGCTTCGCCGGCCTGATCGCCTCACCTGCACTGGCGATGTCGTTCTTGCCCCCGCTGCGCGCCAGTGCGCACACGACGGTGTTCTTCACCTTCTGCGCGATCTGGTGGACGCTGTCGAAATCTCCCCTGGACGCCACGGGAAAACCCGCCTCCATCACGTCCACGCCCAGTTCCTCCAGCGCTTCGGCCATGCGCAGCTTTTCCGCGAGGTTCATGGAAAAACCGGGCGACTGTTCCCCATCACGCAGGGTGGTGTCGAAAATGATGACGCGGCTGGGGTCGATACGGCCAAAGGAAGGATGGTCGATGCTCATGGTAATAACCTCGGACTTGGTCCTGTTGTGTGACGGGAGGCGGCACGGCTGTCACGTGCCCCTGTCATATTCGTGTTCGCAAACCGGCGTGAGACGGCCTGATCAATCCCCTGGGCGCGCCGGCACGCAGCCGGCCCTGATCGCTCAGGGGCGGATAAGTCGAAGACGAAGAAGCCCGGCACCGGCACATGCGCGCGTGGACAGGTGCGCATGTGCGCCCGTTCCAGCCCCAGCAATGTGCGCTATCGTTACCATGGCGCGCACAATACAGGCCCAAACCCTGATTGCAACCGTAAAAGCACGCCCGCACCATCACGCGGATGGACGGACGGACCGCCATGCGCCATTTCAGCCCGTGGCATGGGTCACCATGCTGTCGGTCGCGAAATAGCGGTCGATCGCCTGCACCATCGCCCCCGCCACCACCATGCGGTGGGCCGCCTGCCGCAGGGCTGCCTCGTCCATATGGTTGGACATGAACCCCATCTCCACCAGCACGGAAGGGATATCGGCCGATTTCAGCACCACGAACGAGGCATGCCGCGACGGGTGCTGCAACAGCCCGATGCGCGGACGGAAGGATGTGACGATACTGCTGGCCATGTGGGCGGCGCCGTGGCGCGTTTCCTCGGTCACGAGGCTGGCGAGGATTTCCTGCACTTCGGGCGAATCCGCGTGCACCTGCGGGCCGCCATAGCGGTCGGCGCTGTTTTCCGTCTGCGCCAGCATGGCGGTCTGCCGGTCCGACGCCTTTGACGACAGGGTATAGACACTGGCCCCGCGCACGGCGCGGTTGGTCAGGGCATCGGCATGCATGGATATGAACAGCGACGCCTTGTGGGTATGGGCGATGTCCACCCTGCCTTCCAGCGGGATGAAACGGTCATCCGCGCGGGTCATCGCAACACGGTAGCGCCCGCTGGCTTCCAGCTGGCGCTGCAGTTCGCTGGCCGCTGCTTCCGCCACATGCTTTTCATATGTCCCGGAAACGCCGATCGCGCCGGGGTCCTTGCCGCCATGGCCGGGGTCCAGCATGACCAGCGGCTTCGGCGGGGCGGCCCGACCGACAATGGCGGGAGCATGCAGCGGCGCATGCGCCACGTGGGCGGCATGATGTGTGGCCCCGGCGTGGACCGGGACATGCGCCGCAACCCGCGCCAGTGCCGTCGTGGGCGCAAGCCCCGCCAGGCCGCCCACCAGCATGCGCCGCGTCAGATCGGGCACGCCTGCACCATCGTGCCGTGACATTGACTGCAGGGCATCATTTCCATCCGGCCGGCCTTTGAGCATGCATCTTGTTCCGGTCAAAACAGTTACGGGTCTGTCCGCTTTCCTTATCACCGTACGGGCTGGCAGTCAGCGGGATAAACGCAAGGCCCCTTGCAGGAATGGATTCATTGCGCCATGCTGCCCAGCCGTGATGGACCACGCCAAGTCCGGCTGCCTTGCGGGCATGTCCGAAACGGCCCGATGCCAGCAGGCATGACTTTCTCCATCCGGCATGCATCATGCATGCGCGGCATACGCTTACCGGCCTTTCATACCGGCCACGCCACGGCGTGGGGGCAGATGCCACGCACGACCTGACGCTGCCGCGCCGGTGTTCCCCATCGACAGGAAACCGGATGGCATACCAGTCGATACGGAAGGTCCCGCCCCGGCAATCAGGCCGGGCCGCGCCCTCCCCAGCCATGACCGAGGATGGATTGAACACCACGCGGGTTTCCGCCGCACATGCGATGACACCATGCCCCGCTGCGGGCGGCACGAATACGCCGCATCCGCAGGGCAGACATGGCCTGTCCGCCCGCGCGCCGCGCGGTGGTGTTCCGTCCGGGTCCGGTCGCCTGTTTTTTTATGTTTCTGTCCGTTCCCCCTGCCTCCCCCTGCCGCCACGGATCGCGCGCGCAGCCCGGATGCCGGAACGTGACATACCGGAGTGCGCCTATTTATGAGCAAACGCATGCTGATCGACACGACCCACGCGGAAGAAACCCGCGTGGTCGTGATGGATGGTAACCACCTGGAAGATTACGATGTTGAAGCTGCATCCAAGAAGCAGCTCAAGGGCAACATCTATCTGGCCAAGGTTATCCGCGTGGAACCCAGCCTGCAGGCTGCGTTCGTGGATTACGGCGGCAACCGCCACGGGTTCCTCGCCTTTAGCGAAATCCACCCCGACTATTACCAGATACCCGTAGCCGACCGCGAAAAGCTGCTGGCGCTGCAGGAAGAGGAACGCCGCGCGGAAGAAGAACGCCGCGCGCGTGATGACGAGGAAGAAGACGCCCCCCGCGCCGAGGACGAGGCCGACGCCCCGACCGGCGAGGAAGGCGACGAGCCCGAAACCGTGGGCGGTGAAAACGACACCGGCGACGAAGCACAGGCCCAGCGCCGCATCGCGCGCTTCCTGCGCAACTACAAGATCCAGGAAGTCATCCGCCGCCGCCAGATCCTGCTGGTGCAGGTGGTCAAGGAAGAACGCGGCAACAAGGGTGCCGCGCTGACCACATACGTATCGCTGGCGGGCCGTTACTGCGTGCTGATGCCCAACTCGCTGCGTGGCGGGGGCGTATCACGCAAGATCACGTCGGTTACCGACCGCCGTCGCCTGCGTGACATCATTACCGAACTGCAGATCCCGCGCGGCATGGCCATGATCGTGCGCACCGCCGGCGCCCAGCGCCCGCGCGCCGAAATCATGCGCGACTGCGAATACCTGCTGCGCCTGTGGGACGACATCCGCCAGCACACGCTGGAATCGGTCGCACCCGCGCTGATCTATGAAGAAGCCAGCCTGATCAAGCGCGCCATCCGCGACATCTATACGCGCGAAGTGGGCGAAATCCTGATCGATGGCGAGCCGGGCTGGAAGTCCGCGCGTGAGTTCATGCGCATGCTCATGCCCCAGAACGCGCAGAAGGTGCGGCTGTGGCAGGACCATGAACAGACCCTGTTCTCCCATTACAAGGTGGAGGGACTGCTGGATTCCATGCTTTCGCCGTCCGTGCAGCTGAAGTCAGGTGGCTATCTGGTCATCAACCAGACCGAGGCGCTGGTTGCGATCGACGTGAACTCGGGCCGCGCCACGCGTGAGCGCAATATCGAGGAAACTGCGCTGCGCACCAACCTCGAAGCCGCCGAGGAAGTCGCCCGCCAGCTGCGCCTGCGCGATCTGGCCGGCCTGATCGTCATCGACTTCATCGACATGGAAAGCCGCAAGCACAATGGCATGGTCGAGCGGAAGCTGAAGGACGCGCTGCGCACCGACCGCGCGCGCATCCAGGTGGGCCAGATCTCGCATTTCGGCCTGCTGGAAATGTCGCGCCAGCGCCTTCGTCCCTCCATTGCCGAATCCGCCTTCATGCCCTGCCCGCACTGTCAGGGCACCGGCATCGTGCGCGGGATCGAAAGCTCGGCGCTGCATGTGCTGCGCGCGATCGAGGAAGAGGGCATGCAGCGTAAGGCCGCGGAAATTTCCGTGGGCGTCGCACCGGAAATCGCCTTCTACATCCTCAACCACAAGCGCAGCTGGCTGTCAGAAATCGAAACCCGGCACAAGATGCAGGTTGCCTTCGCACCCGACGCTGCCCTGCAGCCGCAGGAATGCAAGATCGAGCGCGTGCGCCAGCAGACGGCCCGCTTTGACGCGCCCGTAGTCGAACAGGCCCCGGCTGAAACCAGTCATGTGCGTGAAATCCAGATCCAGGCCGAACCGCCCGTGACCGACGCCGCCCCCGAGGCCCCGACCAGCACGGAAGAGGACGAGGATATCGCGTCAGGCACCGACCATCGTCGCCGTCGTCGCCGTCGTCGCCGTCGTGGCAATGGCACCGCAGCGCAGGGCACCCAGACACAGGCAACCGAGGATACGGCACAGGAAGCACCCGCTCCGGTCGCAGCCTCCACACCCGCGCCTGAACCCGCACCGCGTGAAGCCTATCGTGGTCCTACCCCGGCCGATCCGTATGGCGATGCGATCATCGACATCTTTGACGTGATCGAACAGACGACCGCACCCAGCGAAGTGGTTGTGGAAGCCGATCCGGTCGTGGTCGAAGTGGAAGAAGCTGCTCCGGTGGCCGAGGAAGAAAGCGCCAAGCCGCGCCGTACGCGTCGCCGCACGCGCCGTCGCGCCACCCCGGTGGAAAACGAGGCGGCACCGGCAGCACAGGAAGCCGAGGCCACACCCGCCCCGGTCGCCGAGGCAGCAACCCCTGTCGTGGAACCCGAAGCCGCCCCCGCACCTGCGGAACCGGCAGCGGAAGAAGCGACCAAGCCACGCCGCCGCCGTGCTGGCACGACCACCACGCGCCGTACCAGCACACGCCGCAAGGCCGCTGATACGGCCGTAGAGGCTGAAACCCCGGTAACGGAAGCCGAAGCGAAACCGGCAGAAGAGCCGGCAACCGAGGAAGCCGCCCCCGCCAAGCCCGCGCGCAAGCGTGCGGCCAGCCGCAGCACGGGCACGACGGCCACCACGCGCCGCCGCACCACCCGCACGGCGGCAAAGGCTGCGGACAAGGCCGAGGAACCGGCGGTGGAAACACCCGCCACGACCGAAGCCGAAGCTACGGTCACGGAAGAAGCCCCCAAGCGTCGTCGCACCACGCGCCGCAAGAAGGCTGAACCCGCGACGGAAGCGGCCCCTGTGGAAACCGTAACCGAAACGGCGGAAACCGCACCGGAAAAGGCTGCAAAGCCGGCCCCGAAAAAACGGACCACAACCCGCAAGACGGCCACGACCACGACGGCGACCCGTCGGCGCCGCAAGAAGGCCGATGAGGGAACCGAACCCACGGCGGATACCGCCCCCGCCCCGATCGACGTGGACGCCACCCCGACCACGCACCGTCGGACGGGATGGTGGAAGCGCTGAGCAGCCTCAGCCCGCCAAAAACAGAAAACCCTGCCTTCGCAAGAAGGCAGGGTTTTTTATTGGCCCGGCATCCCTGCCGGAAACCGGTCCATCGCTTCATACGCACGACAGGCAGCAGGCTTTGGCTTGGCCTGATAAGGCTTTTTCAAAACAACATATTGATAAAAATACAAGTTTCCGGGTATCGCCTTTTCCAAAAAGGCAGGGTTCTTCGAAACTTCCTGAAAAAAGCTTCACCAAAAACTTTTATTATTTTTCACCATTTCCATCCGGCATCGCAGGGGCGGTTTCCCAGCCCGGGCCGATAATGGCGGCGCTACGGCGGCCCAGCCCGTCATTACGCAGGACGATCATGTTCTGCTCCTCCAGATAGGCCAGTTGCCGCCGGGCGCGACCCAGCGAATGGGTGCCATAGGTACGGGCAATCAGGCTGTCGGACGGGCAGGGCTCGCCATGCAGGGCGGCGCGGGCAATCAGCAGGAAAATACCCTGTACATCATCAGGCAGCACGCCTGCCATCTGTTCAGCCTGCCGCCACTGCCCGCTTTCCGCGGTCTGGGCGTCTACCCCGGCCTTGGCCACCGCCAGCAGGCGGCGGAAGCGCGGCATGTCCAGCGCGTCGCGTCCCATACCCTCGATCCGGCAGCGGACAAGGAAATCCTGATACAGCACATGCACGGGACGAAAACCCGCATCCTCGTCGCGCAGGATATCACTCAGGATCTCGATGAAACGCAGCCTCTGGGCCGCCGCGTCCACGGGTGGGCCATCCGGTTCTTCTTCCACTGTGTCCACGGTCGCGGTTTCGGCGTGGGCGGCAAGCTGGGACAGGATATCGGGTGGCGGACTGAAGCTGCGCGCAGGGCGGGCGGGGATTTCGCGTTCAGGCACGGGGGTCAGGATCAGTTCACGGATCTCATCACCCGCAGGTACCGGCTCGAACGGCATGAGTGTGGGACCGGCCGAGCGGCTTTCGGTTTCCACCGGGCCGATCTTCACCGCCAGCGGCCTGCGCGATACGGCGGGGCCAAGGGCCACGAAATATCCCCGCTCCAGATCGCGGAAACTCTCGGCCTGCCGCCGTTCCATACCCAGCAGATCGGCAGCACGCATCATGTCGATATCGAGAAAGGTGCGGCCCATGAGGAAGTTCGAGGCTTCGGCCGCGACATTCTTCGCCAGCTTGGCCAGGCGCTGGGTCGCAATCACCCCGGCCAGTCCCCGCTTGCGCCCACGGCACATGAGGTTGGTCATGGCGCCCAGTGATGCCCGACGTGCCTCGTCCGATACCTCGCCCGCCGCCGCCGGCGCAAAAAGCTGGGCTTCATCCACCACGACCAGCACGGGGTACCAGTAATCGCGCGGCACCTCGAACATACCGCCGAGGAAGGCGGCGGCACGACGCATCTGCACCTCCGCGTCCACGCCTTCAAGGTTCAGCACGACGGAGGCCCGGTGCATGCGCATCCGCTCACCCGCCGCCTGCAGGGCGGCTTCGGTATGTTCGGCCGCATCAATGACCAGATGGCCGTAACGTTCGGCTATGCTGACAAAATCGCCTTCGGGGTCAATGATCGCCTGCTGCACCATACGCGCGGACTGTTCCAGCAGGCGGCGCAGCAGGTGCGACTTGCCCGACCCGGAATTGCCCTGCACCAACAGGCGGGTAGACAGCAGTTCCGCCAGATCCATCGTCACGGGGGCATCCGTCGCCATGGCCCCGCGCCGTTCACCAATCGTGATTGCAACACTCATGGCGCTGACGGATACCGCCCGCGCTGCGAGTCACGCAACCATTCCCATGCGCCTTGCCCCGCCATGCGGCCGGTCGCAACACAGCCCTGCAACAGGTACCCGCCGGTAGGCGCCTCCCAGTCCAGCATTTCACCGGCGGCGAAAACGCCGGGCAGCGCGCGCAGCATGAAGTGATCATCCAGCGCGGACCACGCGATTCCCCCCGCCACCGAAATGGCATGGTCCAGTGCCGCCGGCGCACGCAGCACCACTGGCACGGCCTTGACCAGACGGGCAAGGGCTGCGGAATCACGCGGCGGTGGTCCTTCCTCCCCTTCACGCAGCAGGGCAACAGCCACGGGCGGCAATCGCAGCGCCTTGCGCAATGTGTTGGACAGACTTTCACGCGAGCGCACGCGGGCGATGCGGGTGGCGATTTCCGCCACATCCAGCGCAGGCCGCAGGTCGATATGGACCTGCGCATGGCCGTCACGGGCAATCCGGTCGCGAATCGCAGCCGACAGGGCATAGACCGCGCCGCCTTCAATCCCCGTGCCAGTCACCACGGCCTCACCCCGCACCGTGTCAGCGCCATCCAGCGTAAGCGCAATGCCCCGCAGCGGCGTGCCGGCAAAGCGGGCGGTGAACGGATCACTCCACCCGGTTACGAAGCCACAATTGGCAGGGGCAAAGGACGTGACATCAACACCCAGCCCCAGCAGACGTTCCCGCCATGCGCCATCCGATCCCAGCCGCGCCCAGCTTGCGCCACCCAACGCCAGTACCGTGGCGTTAACCCGCCACGACGCCGGACCACCGGGGCCTGATACAAGCAGCCTGCCATCCACGTCCCACCCATCCCAGCGGTGGCGCGTCAGCAGCCGCACGCCGCCTGCGGCAAGCCGCGCCAGCCATGCCCGCAACAGCGGCGATGCCTTCATGGCGCGGGGAAAGATACGTCCGCTGCTACCGGTAAAGCAGGGCTGGCCCAGTCCTTCGGCCCACCGCACCATGTCCTGCGGGGTAAAGGCCCGCAGGGCGCGTTCCATCATCGGGCGGGCATTACCGTAACGGGCGGCAAAAGCATCAGCCGGTTCGGAATGGGTCAGGTTGAGGCCGCCCCGCCCGGCCATGAGCAGCTTGCGCCCCATGGTAGGCATCTGTTCCACCACGCTGACGCCACACCCGTGAGCGGACAGGATTTCGGCTGCGGCAAGGCCCGCGGGGCCGCCGCCAATGACCGCCACATGTGGCCTGAAAACGAATTCGGTCATCAGATGATATAATCGATCGGCGGCAGCATCTGGTCCATGGTGAAGGCTGGCAGGCTGGAATGCCGCGTGCCCACGATACGGGCTGGATTACCCACCACGGTGGTATAGGCCGGCACGGATTCCAGCACGATGGAGCCAGCGCCAACCTTCGCCCCCTCGCCGATTTCGATATTGCCCAGGATCTTGGCCCCGGCCCCGATCAGCACGCCACGGCGCACCTTGGGGTGGCGGTCGCCCACGTTTTTGCCGGTACCGCCCAGGGTCACGCCCTGCAGCAGGGACACGTCATCTTCCAGAACCGAGGTCTCGCCTATGACGATACCCGTGCCGTGATCCAGCAGGATACGCCGTCCCAGCCGTGCCGCGGGATGGATGTCGACGGCGAACAGTTCAGAACACCGGCTTTGCAGGTGCAGGGCAAGGTAGCTTCGGTTGTTGTGCCACAGCCAGTGCGCCACGCGGTAGCTCTGCACCGCGTGATACCCCTTGAAGAACAGAAAAGGGGTGACGTAATTGGCCGTGGCCGGGTCACGTTCACGAATGGCCACAAGGTCCGCCGCCGCCGCACTGACGATATCGGGGTCGGCGTCGAATACCTCGCTCACCAGTTCGGCCAGTGCGTCATCCGCCACCGAACGGTCCCCCAGCTTGCGCCCGATCAGGGCGGCCAGCGCACAGCGGAAGGACGCATGGTTGCGGATGCCGGTAGCCAGCAGCCCCTTGACCAGCGGGTCATTGCACCCGCACGCGCCGTTCACGATTTCCTGCCACAGCGCAATGGGGTCCACATGCCCCAGTGTTGGCGGCATGACGGGGCGTGTGCGTGTATCCATGGGAATGCCAGCAGGCTGCTTTTCAGACATAAGCCATCCGTTCCGGCCCTTGGGGCCTGTTAATCGTCGCGATCTCCGTTTTACAGGCCCATGGCGTGCCGGGCAAAGCTGCGGCGCAGCGGGGTGATGCGGTTGACGGTCGCAAGCCCCACGTCACGCGCCAGACGCAGGACCGGGTTATCATTGCCGAACAGGCGTTCCAGCGCATCGGTCGCCACCAGCATGAGCATGTTGGCGGGACGGCAGCGGGCCTGATACGTGCGCAGCACATCCGCAGCCCCCACATCCCCGCCGCCTGCATGCACGCGGCCCAGGATATCAGCCATGGCAATCACGTCACGGAAACCGAGGTTCAGCCCCTGCCCCGCGATGGGGTGGATACCATGCGCCGCATCCCCCACCAGGGCGAGACGCGTATCAATATAACGCTGCGCGTACTGCGCGGAAAGCGGATAGACCCACCGCCGCCCCACCGGGTTGATGGCACCCAGCCAGTCATCGCCCATGCGACGGCGGATTTCGTGTGCAAACGCGTCATGTGGCAGGTCGGCCAGACGGTGGGCGACCTTCTCGCTTTCGGTCCAGACAAGGGCGGACAGGTTGGGATGTTCGGCCGTTCCCGCCATGGGCAGTTGCGCGAACGGACCGGCGGGCAGGAAATGTTCCAGCGCGCGGCCTTCATGCGGGCGTTCATGGGCCACGGCGCACACGATGCCACACTGGTTGTAGGGCAGGCGTGTAACCGTAATGCGGGCCTGGTCACGCAGCGGGCTGCGCCGTCCTTCGGCCGCGACCACCAGGCGTGCGTGGATGACACGACCGCTGGTGGTGCGGATCACCGCGCCATCGGGGCTGCGCGTCACGACCCCTTCGTCAGGGGCGAAAACATGCAGGCCGGGCGTTGCGTGCAATGACGCATTCAGCGCCACGCGCAGGGCACGCGCCTCGATCATGGCACCGAAGGGCTGGTCGGCATCGCCACGCCCGAATTCAAGGAACAGGCGAGAGGGCGGCTGCCCCGGCCTGCCATCGGTCACGCGGATTTCGCGTATGTCGCACGATTCCATGGGCAGGCGCTGCCACACGCCGGCTTCTTCCAGCAGGCGGCGCGAACCTGCGGCGATGGCATAGGCGCGGCCATCGAAGGCGGGATGTTCCATCGGCGGCAGGGCCGCACGGTCGATGATCGCCACCTTCATGCCATCAGCGGCAAGACGGCAGGCAAGTGTCGCACCCACCGGTCCCGCCCCCACGATGCAGACATCGACCTCAAGAGGTCCGGGCGCGGTGTGGGATGGCATGTTCGCGGTCATTTCGTTTCCTGTTCTGGCCCGTGCGGGCAGGGACGGCAAGCCTGCCGGATTTACGCCCCTCCACGGGGCAGGCACAAGCGCGCTTAACACATCAGGTAAGCCAAGGCGGATGACATGCATCACCCGATCAGGGTATAGATGGGATGTTACTTTATCTTTCACACACGGTCAGCCCGGCCGGACAGCAGAATGGAGACGCGGTGAGATGAAGCTTGTCACAGCCATCATCAAGCCTTTCAAGCTCGACGATGTGCGTGAGGCCCTGACCCCGTTGGGGATACAGGGGCTGACCGTATCGGAAGTCAAGGGCTTTGGCCGACAGAAAGGCCAGACCGAAATCTATCGCGGGGCGGAATACCACGTCAGCTTCCTGCCCAAGATCAAGATCGAGGTCGCCGTGACCGACGATCTGGTGGAACAGGCGGTGGAAACGATTCTGGAAGCCGCCCACACTGGCAAGATCGGCGATGGCAAGATCTTCATCTCCCCCCTCGACAGCGTCATCCGCATCCGCACGCGGGAAACGGGCGACAGCGCCCTGTAACCTCTCTTTTTTTTACAACCATCATTTCAGGACCGACCCACTCCATGGCCACATCCTTCCGTTTCAAGGTCGCAACCGCGTCCGTACTCGCCTTCGCACTGTCCACCGGTGCGGCACACGCCCGCGAAACCTCCAAGTCATGCCACCAGAAGTTCACTACAGCCCGCACCGCAGGCACGCTGAACGGGCAGAGCTACAAGGATTTCAAGACCGCCCAGTGCGGTGACGCCGCCAACGCGGATACCAGGACCGCTGAAACGGCTGCCCCCGCAGCCAGCCCCGTCGCAGCACCAGCAGCACCCGCCCCCAAGGCTGCGGCCCCAGCTGCGGCCCCCGTATCCACCAGTGCAACGCTTCCCGACGCCATTTCCGCGAAATACAGCAAAGAAGCTGCGGGCAAGGCCCGCATGCACACCTGCCTTGACCAGTACAACGCCAACAAGGCCGCCAACGCCAATGGCGGCCTGCGCTGGATCCAGAAGGGCGGCGGCTATTACAGCGTATGCAACGCCAAGCTGAAGGGCTGATCCACCCCGATCACCCCCGACGGTTATATCTCGGGCCCGGCAGAGCATGCCGGGCCTGATTTGTTTAGGGACTGCTTGAAAACAGCCTGTTTTTCAATTCATCCCTTATCTGGTGACCTGCCGTGGCGCGGGCCGGATGAAAATCTGGTTCGTGGCATAGGATATCCACACCCGGTGGGTGGCAAACCAGTCCGACCCCAGCAGCATTTCCAGATGTTCGCGCAGGGGGGCCACGGTCAACGTGACATTGCGCTCCAGTTCATGACCGACCTGCAGGCTGTCAAAACGATGCCAGTGATAGATATCCCTGTGCCCGTCCACGCTTGCGGTCACGCCGCCGGGATCGCGGTCAAGCTGTGACTGGCTGACACCAGCGCGACGTGCGACTTCTGGCGAGACAATGCGCGACCGCGCGCCACTGTCCAGCAATGCCGTAACCGGCCTGCCATCCAGCCTGACTTCCAGCAGGAAACGGTTGTCCTGCCTGCGCAGCGGCACGGTTTCATACGGTCCGTCCCATGCCGGTGGCGGCGCGCAGGCCATGGAACCATGCTGAATGTTCCATAATGTCAGCATGCCACCGGGTACATCCATATCCAGATCGAAGCGCGACAGGATATCTCCGCCCAGCAGCCCCGCCACGGGTGGATGGATCATCGGCTGTCCCGGCAGTTCGCCCACCGGCACCGAACGTGCGCCGAAATCGACATTCCCCACCCGCAGGTCCGGCACCAGGGCGTTCGGCGTCGCCTGCGCCGTCCCGCCCGTGCCATGGATGATGGTTTCATGGTCGGGATCAAGCCGCAGCCGCAGGTAACCGACCATGTCAGGTGTCAGCAGGCCGCCATCCGATCCCGTATCCACCAGCGCGCTGAGGTCATGGCCCGCAATGCTTATGACAATGGACAGGTAACCCCCGTCATCACGCAGCGGCACCTGGGCCACGCGTTCATGGTTACACAGACGCGGCACGGTATCCTGTGCTGCCATGGCCGATGTCACCGGCGACCCGTAGCCCAAAAGGGCTGCGGCAATGCCCCATGTCGCAAACCATGTACGCATTCTGGCCACTACGCCAGTCGCCCGGCCATGGTGTCGGTTGCATCCAGCAGGGCGGACAGGATACCCGGCTCGGTCATGGCGTGGGCGGCCGTATCGACAATCCGGAAATCCGCTTCGGGCCACGCGCGGTGCAGGTCCCATGCAGTGCGCATGGGCGTCGTGACATCATACCGTCCCTGCACGATGACGGCGGGAATATCGCGGATACGCCCCACATCACGGACAAGCTGGCCTTCGTCCAGCCATCCGGCATTGATGAAATAATGATTTTCGATACGTGAAAACGCCAGCGCGTAACGCGGGTCGGCATGCTGGATGATGGTATCGGACGCAGGACGCAGGGTAATGGTGCGCCCTTCCCATACACTCCACGCAATGGCGGCCTTCATCTGCACATCCGCATCAGGACCGGTCAGCTGGCGGTGATAGGCCGCCATCAGGTCGCCACGTTCAGCCGGGGGTATAGGTGCTACAAACTGTTCCCACAGGTCAGGAAACAGCCATGATGCACCGTCCTGATAATACCACAGCAATTCCGCCCGGCGCAGGGTGAAGATACCGCGCAGCACCAGAGCGCTGACATGGTCGGGATGTGTCTGTGCATAGGCCAGCGCCAGCGTGGACCCCCACGACCCGCCGAACACCATCCATTTTTCCGCACCGGTCATGATACGCAGCCGTTCGATATCGGCCACAAGATGCCATGTCGTGTTGTTGACCAGTGATGCATGCGGGGTTGATCGCCCGCAGCCACGCTGGTCGAACAGCAGGATGCGGTATAGCGCGGGGTCGAACATCTGGCGCTGGAAGGCCGAACAGCCGCCGCCGGGACCACCATGCAGGAAGACCACCGGGATGCCATCGGGATTGCCGCACAGCTCCCAGTAAATGCGGTGTCCCTCGCCCGTATCAAGCCAGCCGTGATCGTAGGGGGCGATCGGGGGATAGGGGAACCGCTGGGACATGGGCAATCCTGTTCATCGTGCAGTATCGGGCGGGGTATCGGTGGCATGGGGATGCGCACGTGTCCAGACATCCATAAGCCTGGCTTCGTCCGCCAGCGTATAACGCTGTGTGGTGGACAGGCTGGCATGGCCCAGCAGGTCCTGTATCACGCGCAGGTCGGCGCCACCTTCCATAAGGTGGGTGGCGAAGGAATGCCGCAGCGCATGCGGGGTTGCATGGTCGGGCAGACCCGCCATGTGTCGCCATGTCCGCATGGCGCGCTGGGCAATACCCGCCTGCAGGCGGCCACCACGTACGCCCACGAACAGCGGCGCATCGGGCTGCGGCAACGGATGCACGCCCCGCCAGCGCGCAAGGGCCTGCATGACCTGTGGCAGCACGGGCACCATGCGCTCCTTGCCACCTTTGCCGCGTATGCGCAGCACGCCGTCGCCTTTCGCGCCATCACCAAGGGTGCGGGCCTGATCCAGATCGCGTACATCCAGCGTCAGGGCTTCGGAAATACGCAGGCCACATCCATACAGCAGCATGAACAGCGCCCCGTCGCGCACCTGCGCCATGGGGGTACGGGCGATGTCCGATACCCCTTCGGGCACCTCCAGCGCCTGTGCCTGTGGCAGCGGGCGGGGCAGCGGGCGGCGCGTGCGCGGCGTTGCCAGCAGGCCCGGCGCGGGGTTATCGACACCATGGTAGCGCGCAAGATAACGGTAAAAGGACCGCAGCGCCGAAACCCGGCGTGCCCGTGTCCGCGCGGCACGATCCTGCGTGGTGGGGCGGCGGCCGCTCAGAGCCATGGCATGTTCATGGGCAAGCCACGCACGCAGGTCGGCCAGCGACAGGCCCGCCAGCGTCCCCATATCCGGTTCCGCGCCCAGATGCATGGTCAGGAACGCAAGAAACCGGTCCAGATCCCCCCGATAGGCCGTAAGCGTCAGGGCAGAGGCACGGCGTTCGGTTTCCATCCATTGCAGGAAGGCGTCACGTGCTTCGGTTGCCGTCATGTCCTGCACCCTTTCATCCTGCTGCCATGTAACCCGGAACTTTCTTGAAAAACGCGATGATAAAAATAACAAAAGTGTCCAGACACCACCTTTTTTCAACAAGATACTGTTTTTCCAAGCTTTCTGGAAAAAGCTTCACCAAAAACTTCCTCATGATTGCAGGATGTCTGAAAGACAGACCTTTCACACAGTTTCTTATGACGGTGTGTGCGCCATGCGCAAATGATGGACAAGACACGGACGATGCCTGACGGTAGAAAAACACATGCCGCATCGCAATCCTTCACAACCGGACCTGCTGCCCACCCCTGTTGATGGTCGGGTGCGGGTCATGCTGACCCTGCCTTTTGCCGGGCCGCTGGACTACCTGCTACCGCCCCGTCTGGCCGATGTGCGCCCTGGTGACATCGTAAGCGTCCCACTGGGGCGCCGCACCGAAACGGGCGTGGTATGGGACGCGACATCCCGCCTGCCGCCCGAATTTACCCCCCCACCCCAAAAGGAAGTGGCGACAGCGCGCCTGAAACCCGTGGCAGCCCGTCTTGACCTGCCGCCCCTGCCCGCGCAGTTGAGACAGTTCGTGGACTGGGTGGCGGCCTATACCCTGTCGCCGCCGGGCATGGTGCTGGCCATGGCGTTACGGGCCAATGCGCTGGCCCCGCTGCCGCGTCCTGCCTCCGGGTGGGTAGCTGCCCCGGCGCTGCCTGCGGACCTGCGCCTGACGCCCACAAGGCGGAAAGTGCTGGATACCGCTGCCGAAGGCCCGCCCTTGACCACCACGGAACTGGCCCGCCGGGCAGGCGTGGGCGCTGCCGTCATACGCGGACTGGCGCAGGCGGGCGCATTGCAGGCGATTGAAATCGCCCCGCCACCGCCCTTCAGCATTCCCGATCCCACGCACTGCCCCCCGGTGCTGGAGGGCGATCAGGCGGCGGTCGCCACCGAACTGCGCGCCCGCGTGGCGGAAGATGGCTTTTCCATCACCCTGCTGGAAGGGGTAACCGGGTCCGGCAAGACCGAGATTTACATGGAAGCCATAGCCGCCTGTATCGCCGCCGGACGGCAGGCGTTGGTGCTGCTGCCGGAAATTGCGCTGTCGGCCCAGTGGACCGGGCGGTTTGCCCGCCGCTTTGGCGCGGAACCCGCCCTGTGGCATTCCGACCTTGGATCGCGCCTGCGCCGGGTAACATGGCGGGCGGTAGCCGACGGCACGGCACGGGTGGTGGTCGGCGCGCGGTCGGCGCTGTTCCTGCCCTTTCACCAGCTTGGCCTGATTATTGTTGATGAGGAGCACGAAACCGCCTTCAAACAGGAAGATGGCGTGACCTACCACGCCCGCGACATGGCGGTGGTCCGCGCGCGCATGAGCAGCGCGCCCGTCGTGCTGGTCTCGGCTACCCCCAGTCTTGAAAGTCTCGCCAATGTCGGCGCGGGCCGTTACCGGCACCTGAAGCTGGGCGCACGCCACGGTAATGCCAGCATGCCCGATGTGGAAACGCTGGACATGCGCGCGGACCCGCCTGAACGCGGGCTGTTCCTGTCGCCTGTGCTGACGGATGCGATCAATGATGCGATCGGGCGCGGGGAACAGGCGATGCTGTTCCTCAACCGCCGGGGCTACGCGCCGCTGACGCTGTGCCGCACCTGTGGCCACCGCATGCAGTGCCCCAACTGCACCGCGTGGCTGGTGGAACACCGCGCGCGCCATATCCTGACCTGCCACCATTGCGGGTATGACGAACCCATTCCCCAGACCTGCCCCAAATGCGCCGATGCCGACAGTCTGACCCCCATCGGCCCCGGCGTGGAGCGGATAACCGAAGAAGCACGCGCCACCTTCCCCGATGCGCGGATACTGGTCATGGCCAGCGATACGCTCAATGGTCCCGCGGCCACCGCCGCCGCCGTCGAGCGCATAGCACGGCGCGAGATCGACCTTGTGATCGGCACGCAGATCGTGGCCAAGGGCTGGCATTTCCCGCACCTGACGCTGGTGGGAATCGTAGATGCAGATCTGGGCCTGGGCGGTGGCGACCTGCGCGCATCCGAACGCACGGTGCAGCTGTTGCATCAGGTCGCAGGCCGCGCGGGCCGTGCCGAGGCACCGGGCCGCGTGCTGCTGCAAAGCTACGTGCCTGACCACCCGGTCATGCAGGCGCTGGTATCGGGCGATTTCGCAAGCTTCATGGAACAGGAAGCCGAACAGCGCCGTCCCGGCTTCTGGCCACCTTATGGCCGGCTGGCGGCCCTGATCGTCAGTGCCGAAATGCCCGATGCGGCAGACCTGACCGCGCGTGCGCTGGGCCAGAATGCGCCCCGGATGGATGGCGTGCAGGTGCTTGGTCCGGCACCTGCGCCACTGGCCATCCTGCGCGGGCGGCACCGTTTCCGCCTGCTGCTGCGCGCGCGGCGCAATATCGCGGTGCAGCCGATCATGCGTGAATGGCTGTCGCGCGTGAAGCCCGAACGCGGGGCACGGATCGACGTGGATATTGATCCGGTTTCGTTTTTATAAAAAACTGAAAAAAAGAAGTTTTTGGGTGCTGCCTTTTTTTAAAAAAGGCAGCGTTCTCCGAAGCTTTTTTGAAAAAAGCTTCACCCAAAACTTTTATTTGTTTTCATTTACTGCGCATCGGTTGCGTGCGTCATGTCGCGCTGCATGGCCTGCTCAACCGGGCGACCAGCCAGTGACAGGGCCACAGCTTCGGCAATGCGGATACCGTCAATTCCCGCCGACAGGATGCCCCCGGCATAGCCTGCCCCTTCACCCGCCGGGAACAGGCCGCGCATGTTCACGCCCTGCCCGTCCACCCCGCGCGGGATGCGCAGGGGGGAGGACGTGCGTGTTTCCACCCCCGTCATGACGGCATCCCGCATGGAAAAGCCGGGGATCTTCCGCTCGAACGCGGGCAATGCCTCCCGCATGGCGGCCACCGCGAATTCCGGCAGGCAGCGCGCAAGGTCGGTGGGGGTAACACCGGGTTTGTACGATGGCACGACATCGCCCAGCGTGGTGGACGGCCTGCCGTCAAGAAAATCCCCCACCGTCTGCGCCGGGGCGAAATAGGCGCCGCCGCCAGCTTCGAACGCCTTGCGTTCCCACTCACGCTGGAAGGCGATACCGGCCAGCGGGCCTCCGGGATAATCGCGTTCCGGTGTCACGCCCACCACAATGCCCGCATTGGCGTTGCGTTCGGCGCGGGAATACTGGCTCATGCCATTGGTCACCACCTGCCCGACCTCCGACGTGGCTGCAACCACCGTGCCGCCGGGGCACATGCAGAACGAATAGACCCCGCGCCCGTTGGCCGCATGGTGCACCAGCCTGTAATCTGCCGCCCCCAGCAACGGCACGGTTTCGGGCTGGCCATAACGCGCGGTATTGATGACGGATTGCGGGTGTTCGATCCGCACGCCGATCGAAAACGGCTTTGCCACCATGTTCACACCTGCCGTGTGCAGGGATTCAAAGGTGTCACGCGCACTGTGGCCAATGGCCAGCACGACGTGGCCTGCCGCAATTTCATCCCCGTCCGCCAGCCGCAGGCCAGTGATACGCTGGCCACCCGTGCCATCACCCTGTGTCACGAAATCGGTCACGTGCGCGCCAAAACGGTATTCGCCGCCCAGGGCCTCGATCTCGGCACGGATATGTTCCACCATCGAGACAAGGCGGAAGGTGCCGATATGCGGGCGGGAGAGGTAGAGAATTTCCTCCGGCGCGCCCGCGCGCACGAATTCCGTCAGCACCTTGCGCCCGTAATGCCGGGGATCGCTGACCTGGCTGTACAGCTTGCCGTCCGAAAACGTTCCGGCCCCCCCTTCGCCAAACTGCACGTTACTTTCAGGGTTAAGGATGGATTTGCGCCACAGGGCAAAGGTATCGACCGTACGCTCACGCACCACCTTGCCACGCTCCAGCACCAGCGGGCGCAGTCCCATCTGCGCCAGCACCAGTGCCGCCATCAGTCCGCATGGCCCGGCACCGATCACCACCGGGCGCACGAAACCCGCCCCCCGCGCCATGGCGGGTCCATCATCCACCACGAAATGATAGGACGTATCGGGGGCGGGCATGATGTCACGCGCGCCGCCATGCGCCGCAAGGACGCTGGCTTCATCCCGCACGGTGCAGTCCACCGTATAGACCAGCACGATACGGTGCCTGCGGCGGGCGTCATGCCCCCGGCGGAATATGCATATGTCCGTAATATCCGTGACAGGCACGCCCAGCCGTTCGGCCACGGCCTGCGTCAGGGCAGCGTCATCATGGTCGATGGGCAGGCGCAGTTCGGTCAGTCGGATCATCGGGTCGCGTTTCCATGGCAATGGGGCTGTGGCGATGCCATATCACGGTGGCCCCCTGCACAAAATGCGCTAAGTGCTGGTGACGTGCCGCAACCTTCTGCTAGGAAGGCGGCACACTTTCAATCCCACTGCTGAATGGATGCTGCCCCATGGGTGAGTGCCAGCACAATCATGGCGACCATGACAGCCATGACCATAACCACGATCATGGCCATGATACCCACAGCCACAACGGCCATGCGGGCCACGACCATAATGACCATGACCACGCGGACCATGACTGCGGGCATGCCCATGGCGGACTGTTTGGCCACCATCATGTCCACACGCCTGCATCCTATGGCCGGGCGTTTGCCATCGGGATCGCGCTCAACCTTGTCTATGTCATCGGGGAAGCGGCGTGGGGCGTGCGCAGCCATGCGCTGTCGCTGCTGGCGGATGCGGGGCACAACCTGTCGGACGTGCTCGCACTCGGGGCAGCCTGGCTGGCGGAAATCCTGTCGCGCCGTTCCCCCAGCCGCAATTTCACGTACGGGCTGCGCCGGTCGTCCATCCTCGCCGCCCTTGGCAACGCGGTGGCCCTGCTGGTCGTGACCGGCGGCATCATGTGGGAAGCCGTGCTGCGCCTGATCCATCCGCACCCGGTTGCCGGCGTCGCGGTCATGGTGGTGGCGGGCATCGGCATCGCGGTCAACGGGATGACGGCCATGCTGTTCGCAAGCGGCGGGAAAACCGACCTGAACCTGCATGGCGCGTTCCTGCATATGGCGTCGGATGCACTTATGTCGCTGGCAGTAGTAGCCGGTGGGGGGCTGATCCTGATGACGGGATGGCTGCGAATCGACCCCATCATCTGCCTCGTCGTGTCAGTGTCCATTATCGTCGCGACATGGTCGCTGTTGCGGGATTCGCTGGACATGGCGCTGGACCGCGTGCCGCGTGGCATCAACGCAGCCCAGGTGGATGCCTTCCTGCGCACCCTGCCCGGCGTGTGCGACCTGCATGACCTGCATATCTGGCCGATCAGCACCACCGAAACCGCGCTGACGGTCCACCTGGTGCGCAATGCCAGTGAAAACGGCCATGCCCCCGACGGGCTGCTCAACCGCGCCGCGCGTGAACTGCGTGAACGTTTTGGCATCGTCCACCCCACTCTCCAGATCGAAACACTGGGCGATGCCGACCACTGCGTCCTTGCCGACGCCCATACCGTCTAGGTTTCAAGAGTCCCCTGTCCGATATGTTTTCCAACACCAATACCAAGATACGCGCGGCATGGTGCAGCGTTGTGGTCAGCATCATCGCGCTGGGCATGAAATACGCGGCATGGCGGGTGACAGGCAGCATCGCGCTGTATTCCGATGCGATCGAGACGATCATCAACGTGGTTTCCGCCGTGGCGGGGCTGTGGGCGCTGCGGGTGGCCAGCCTGCCGCCCGACCACAACCATACCTATGGGCATTACAAGGCCGAGTACCTGTCCGCCGTGGCGGAAGGGGTGCTGGTGGTCATCACCGCCTTTACCATCGCGCATGAGGCATGGGTGGGCTTTACGCACATGCACCCGCCCGAGGATTCGCTAACGGGCATTTCGCTCAATGGCGGGGCCGGGCTGCTCAATCTGGGGTGGGGGCTGTTTCTCATGCGCATGGGACGTGCGCATCATTCCCCCGCCCTTGTGGCCAGCGGGCACCATGTGCTGTCCGATGTGTGGACGTCGGCAGTGCTGATTGGCGGCTTCATCCTGATCCCGCTGACGGGATGGCTGTGGCTGGACCCGCTGCTGGCCGCGCTGATCGCAGTGAACGTGCTGCGCACGGGATGGGACATGATGCGCACCTCCATCGCGGGGCTTATGGACGAAGCCCCCGATTCCGGGACGCTGGCGGAAATCCGTTCGATCATTTCCCACACAGCCACCGGCGCGATAGAGGCCCATGACATCCGCGCGCGTATCGTGGGCGCCATGACATTCATCGAATTCCACCTTGTGGTGCCGGGCACCATGAGCGTAGAGGATGCCCATCATATCTGCGACCATATCGAGGACGGCCTGCGCGCGGGCGTGGGTGATGCGCTGATCAACATCCACGTCGAACCCGAACGCAAGGCCAAGCACACCGGCGTGCTGGTGCTGCCCTGATCCCCCCGTCCCATGCCCCTGACCGGGCGGCCACGGGCCGGGAAACCACAGACCGGACGTGTCAGGAATGGCCGTCCGGGTTGCGATAAATGCTATCCTTGTCCCGCAACCGGACTGTTCCCGCCCGGTTTTAACTGTCAGTGCCGTTGCTGAAAGTACATTACCGGTAATGCGAACCGACCTTACTGAAATCCGCAGGAAGCATATGCGCCACCTGCGTCGTTCCGCCCGCATCACCACCGAACAGTGGCGGCGCAAGCTGGCGTGCTGGGCGGCGGCCGTGGTGGTCGGCGTGGTCGCGGTGGGCTTCGCCATGGCGGCGGATGCGGCGGCCACGGTGCGTAACCACATCATCGCCATCAGCCCGTGGATCATGCTGGTCCTGACACCGGGGGGACTGGCGCTGTCCACGTGGCTGACACGCACATGGTTCCGGGGCGCGCAGGGCAGCGGCATCCCGCAGACCATCGCCTCCCTGCACCTTGAAAACTTTGCCATCATCGACCGCCTGCTGTCCCTCCGGGTGGCGGCGGGCAAGATCGTGCTGACCACGCTGGGGCTGGTGGCGGGTGGCTCCATCGGGCGTGAGGGGCCGAGCGTGCAGATCGGCGCCGCCATCATGCATGCCTGCGGGCGGTGGCTGAACCTGTCCACCGTCAGCATGCGGCGCGGGCTGATCCTGGCCGGCGGGGCGTCTGGGGTATCGGCTGCGTTCAATACGCCGCTGGCCGGTATCGTGTTCGCGATCGAGGAACTCAGCCATTCCTTCGAACAGCGCACCAGCGGCACCATGCTGACCGGGGTGATCCTGTCGGGTGTGACGGCCATCGCCCTGGTGGGAAACTACAGCTATTTCGGGCATACGGACGTGGTGGTGCCGATTGGCATAAGCTGGATCGCGGTGCCGACCTGCGGCATCCTTGGCGGGATCGGGGGCGGCGTGTTCTCCGCCATCCTGATCCGGGCCACGCGTGGCCTGCCCGGCGGACTGGGACGCTTTGCCCGTAGCAGGCCAGTGGCGTTCGCCGCCACCTGCGGGCTGCTGCTGGCGGTGATCGGCATCGCGTCGGACGGGATCACCTATGGCACCGGTTACGAACAGGCGCATGAAATCATTGAAGGCAAGACGCATTATCCTGCCTCCTTCTTCATCCTGAAGTTCATCGCCACCATCATTTCCTACTGTTCGGGCATTCCGGGTGGACTGTTTGCGCCGTCGCTTGCCATCGGGGCGGGATTTGGGGGCTGGGTCGCGCAGTTCCTGCCGCATACCACGCCGGGGGCGGTGGTACTGCTGGGCACGGTGGCCTATTTTTCCGCCGTGGTGCAGTCGCCGCTGACCGCATCCGTCATCGTGATGGAAATGTGCGACAACCAGCAGGTAACGCTGGCGCTGCTGGCCACGTCGTTCCTGGCCTATGGCGTCTCGCGCATGATCTGTTCACAGCCGCTTTACGCAGCCCTGGCCGAAGCCTTCCTTGACGGCATGGCCACAGCACCCAAGCCCCCGATCGTGACGCCCCGCCCGCCGCCTGCGCCGCCGCTACCTGTCGCGCGCTGACAGCACGCGTTCATACAGCGCAAGCCACTGTTCCGTTACGGCCTGACGGGTAAAACGCGCCTGATAATCCTGCCTGCCGCCCGCCACGATGCGTGCGAACAGCGCCGGGTCATCCAGCACGCACTGTATGGCGGCAGCCAGCGCGGGCGCGTCATCAATCGGCACCAGCATGCCATTATCACCATCACGCACATGCGCCCGGGGACCGGCGGCGGCACACGCCACCAGCGGCACATCCGCCGACCATGCATCCAGAATGACGGTACCAAAAGGTTCATAACGCGACGGCAGCACGCAGATGTCGGCCGCCGCCAGCAACGCCCCGCGATCGGACCGCCAGCCAAGGAAGTGCACCCGGTCCGCAATGCCCAGACGGACCGCCTGTGCTGCAAGCGCGTCCTTCAGTTCCCCTTCCCCCGCCAGCCACACATGACAGCGCGGCAGCAGGGTCAGCCCATCCAGCAGCGTTTCCAGCCCCTTGGCCGGATGCAGCCGCGACAGCACCAGCAGCACCGGCGCATCATCCGGTGTATCCAGCGACCGGCGGGAGACCGGCTGCCGGGCCGTGACAGAGGAAAAGGTAGGCACATAGGCCACCCGGTCTTTCGGCGCGCCGCGTTCGCGCATGGACTGCGCCATGTCGGGCGTGCAGCCCACAAACCAGTCACAATGCGCGAAAGGGCGCAGGTCCTTGTAATTACCAAACCAGCCAATAACCGGGACACCCGTATGCGCGGGCACCAGTTCCGCCGCACGGCGCAGCCAGCAATGGATCAGGTCGGGCTGCATGCGTTCGATCAGGCCCCGCAGCGCATGGCGGATCAGGGGCCGCAGCGGCAGGCGCAGCGGCCATGTCTCCACCGCCATTCCTGCCTTTTGCAGTTCCCTGCCGCGGGGGGCGGCAGGGTGCATGACCACACATTGCATAAGCCCCGCCGCATGCAGGCTGAGCATGACATCAGTGGAATACAGTTCAGCGCCACCATTGCCCCGGGCCGCCATGATATGGAGTACGCGCATAACGCCCCGCAATTCATGAAAAGTTTTTGGTGAAACTTTTTTCAGAAAGCTTCAGCGAACGCCGCCTTTTTGAAAAAAGGCGGCGTCCAGAAAAAACTTTTATTACTTCTTATCCGGCTTTATTTGGCGCTCAGGTCCACCACGCACGCGCGGCCATCTTCCGAGCCAAAGGCAAGGCAACAGCCATCGGGGCTGAATTCCAGCGCCGTTACCGCGCCGGAACCCCCAATGCATACCGGCAGGATACGCTGTGCCCCGGTATCGGCCATCAGCACCGACCCGTCGGCAAACCCCGCCGCCACGATATCGTGGACGGGGTGGCAGGCGACACGGGTGCACATGACACCCGGCAGGCCACCGGCCTCCGCCGGGGGCTTGCCCATCGGACCGCCGCCAAAGAACGGCCACATCACGATCGTGTCCGCCCCGCTGGTCACCAGCCATTTGCCATTGCGGGTAAAGGCCATGGACTGCACCTTGGACGGATAACCGCTCATGCGCATGTTGTGCCCGTCCGACAGCCGCCAGCCATGCAGTTCCGATTCCTGCATGGAGGTCACCAGCGCCTCGCCCGCCGGGTGAATGGCGATGCCGATATGGCTGCCCTTCCATTCCAGCGGCCGCACGGTGTCCACCTTAGCCTGTACAAACCACATCGACGCGCCATTGTAATGCGAAGCCGCGATGCGCTTGCCCTTGGCGTCGAACACGATGCCGCTGACGGTGGAGGGATGATCCAGCACCTTCAGGGTCGTGTGCCCGTCGGCGTCGCGCAGTTCGACCTGCTTGCCCGATGAAAAGGCAATCACGCCGCCCTTGCCGTTGCTCCATGTCGTGATGTGCTCGACCCAGCGGCGACCTTTCGCAAGGTCGCTTACGCTGCCATCAGCAGCCACGCGGCGCAGGGCATTGTCATCGCCACCGGTCAGGAAGCCGGTAGGGGCGGCATCAGGCGCAATGGCAAGGATCGCGCCGTCATGCACGGTCATGACATTCCATGCATCCGACTGTCCCCAGTCGGCCCGGTCCGCCACGGCGATATCGCCCTCACCGGTGGCGAAGGCCACCTGCTGGCTGTCGCGTGAGATGGTGCAGCCGGTGATCTGGCCTTCCAGCTGGCGCATGGCCCCACGGCGTTCCAGCAGCCCGGTGGCGGGGATGGTATCATTCACGGTATCGCTCATTTCGCACGGCAGCTTTCAAAACCGCGGCGAAGCTGCGGACGATTGAGATTGCGGCCAATGAAGACAAGGCGGGAGACACGCGGCTCGCCTTCCTTCCATGGACCGATGAAGCCGCCATCGGCCATCATGTGTACGGCCTGAAAGGCGAAGCGCTGGTCCTCGCCCGCATAATTCAGGATCCCCTTGGCACGCAGGATATCGGCCCCCTGTTCCTGCAGCACCGCGCCGATCCATGCCTGAAACTTGGCCGCGTCCAGCGGTTCTTCCACTTCATAGGACAGGGAGGTCACGTCCGCTTCGTGGGAATGGCTGGTGTCCTCAAGAAAACGCGGCGCATGTTCCAGCGCGCGCTGCAGGTCGAAGCCGCCCTGATCCAGCACATCGGACAGCGGCACGTCGCCGCGCTGCGCACGATGGAGGCGGGCGACGGCGTTGATGGACCGAATGCGCGATTCGATGGTCGCCAGCGCCACTTCATCCACAAGGTCGGTCTTGTTGAGGATGATGACATCGGCAAACGCGATCTGGTTCACCGCTTCAGGGCTTTCATCCAGCGTCTGGATGACGTTGTAGGCATCAACCACCGTAACCACGGCGTCCAGCCGGGTCTTGCCGCGCACGTCCTCGTCAACAAAGAAGGTCTGGGCGACGGGGGCGGGATCGGCCAGGCCGGTTGTCTCGACAATGATGCCGTCAAACTTCGCCCGACGTTTCATGAGGTTGCCGAGAATGCGGATCAGGTCGCCGCGCACGGTGCAGCAGATGCAGCCGTTGTTCATTTCGAACACTTCCTCATCGGCATCTACCACGAGGTCGTTGTCCACGCCGAGTTCACCGAACTCGTTCACCACCACGGCGTATTTGCGGCCATGTTGTGCCGTCAGGATATGGTTGAGCAGCGTCGTCTTGCCAGCGCCCAGGAATCCCGTCAGCACCGTAACCGGTACAAGGGTGTTCTGGGCTGCGGCGTCGGGCGACGCCTGAACGGTATCGGACATGTGGCCTCCGGTCTTTTCAAATTGCCTGCATCATGCGTGGCGTAAGCCTTGTCTGCCCAGATATAGGGCCATGGGGCGGCGTGTCCCATACCCGGCAGCACAGAAAAACGGAAAAGAAGGTCAGGCCCCGCGCCGGTGCAGGGCTGCATCGCGCATAGCCGCCCGGCATGCACGGGCGTGTTCGATACTGAAACGCGCGGCCTGCACCCGACCGCGTGCGGCAAGGTCTTCACGCGCGGGCAGGCTGTCCATCAACCCGGCCATGGCACGGGCCAGCCCCGTTGCGGGTTCGGGCGCATACAGCAGGCCGCCATTGCCCACCACTTCGGGCAGGCCGCCCACCGGGGCCGCGATCAACGCCGCGCCGGCAGCCATGGCTTCCAGCGCCGTCATGCCGAATGGTTCGGGCCAGCGGCTGGGCACGACCACGATGGCAGCCTGCCCCATGGCCGCCAGCACATCCGCATGGGGCCTGTATCCTGCCATGTCCACCCCAGCCGCCGCAGCCCCGGGCCGCAGGTCGGACACGAACGGGGTCAGTGGTGCATCGGCGCGAAAACGGTCGGCGCCGATCATGCTGAAACCCCAGTCAGGATATTGAGGCGCAAGCTGCGCGCAGGCCGCGACAAACAGGTCCGCTCCCTTGTCCGCCACCACGCGCCCGGCAAACAGCACCCGGCGCGCACGCTGCGCCATGGGGGGCACCATTGCAGGCAATATCACGCCATTGGGGGACAGCCCGACCTGTCGGGCGCAGGCTGCGGGCAGACCATCAAGAAACCGGCTACGCACCCAGCCAGATACGCAGGCCACATCCATCAACCGCAGCAGATCGCGGCGCGACAAAGGAGTTTCGGCCCCGCGCATACCCTGCGGGTCATTATGCAGCACCAGCAGCATGCGCTGTCCGGGTCGGTGACGGGCAATGTACCGGGCGGTATCAGGGCGGTTATGGACCTCCACAACGGCGGCACCCATGTCGGCCACCGCGCGCGCAGCAGCCGCGGCATAACGCACGCTGCGACGCCCCGGTGGCCACAATCCGGGTGTGACCGCACGGTATTCATGGTCCGGCAGCAGGGATGGCCCGTCCAGCGGAGGCCCCACGATCACATCCTGCGCCCCCGCAAGGGCTGCCACCTGCAACCCGATCGCCCCCACGGCACCGGGAGAGAATCCTTCACGCGCGGGCAGTACCACCGCCACGCGCCATGGCATGATCATGGACGGGTCTCAGTCAATGTCCTCAAAACGGGACTGCTGCCATTCCTTTGGTTCCTGCAACGCCTTCTGGTACCAGTCATCCACCAGCGGATGGGCGCGCACGGCGGTCATGTAAGCCCGCGATTCCGGTGACGGGCTGATGCCATAGGACAGGAAGCGCGATACGATGGGCGCAAACATGGCATCCGCCATGCCGAACGTCGCACCGAACAGGAAGGGACCATCCTTGCCAAAGTCCAGACGAGCCTCGGTCCAGATGGCGTCAATGCGGGCGATGTCGGCATCAATGTCCGGCGTGGTGCCCGCCGCAAGCGGTCGGTTGTCGCGGCCGATATTCATGGGCATGGCCTGCCGCACCGCGCGGAAGCCTGCATGCATTTCAGCCGAGATGCTGCGGGCATAGGCGCGCTGGCGCACATCACCCGGCCACAGGCCGGGGGCCTGTTCGGCGCAGTATTCACAGATCGCGATGCTTTCCCACACCGCAACGCCGTTATGTTCCAGATAGGGCACCTTGCCATTGGGGGAAATGGTGCGGATGGCCGGGGTTTCCCCGTTATCGGCCAGCGGGATCAGCTGTTCGCGCACGTCCAGCCCCGCCAGACGCACCGCCAGCCACCCGCGCAGCGACCATGACGAATACCGTCGCGTGCCAATGACCAGAATACCATCACTCATGACGCCGCCTTCCCTTCACTTCCGGCCTGCACAGCTTCCGCCCGGCGGATGAAGCCACCGCCCAGCACCCGTGTGCCATCATACATCACGCAGGCCTGTCCCGGTGCGGGCACGGCCCCATCATCCAGTTCCACCCGCGCGCCATTGCCGGCCGCCTGCCATACGGTGGCAGGGCGGGCGGCTTCACGCGCGCGGATCTGCACCGCACAGCGCATGCCCTGTGGTCCCGGCGGGGGCACCAGCCAGTTCATGTCACGCAGCATCAGCGTATGGGCCACGGCCTGCGCCCGCGGGCCAATCACCACGCGCCTGCTGGCGGGCTCGATTCCCACCACCATCTGGCGCGCGCCATCGCGCATGGCGGCGTTGCCCAGCCGCCTGCTCTGCCCCACGGTGTAGCGGGTCACACCTTCGTGCTGGCCCACGACATGGCCGGACTGGTCCACGATTTCACCACCCCCCATTACGTCCGGGCGCAGTTTTTCAACCAGTCCGGCATATGAGCCGTCGGTTACGAAACACAGGTCCTGACTGTCGGGCTTGGCTGCGACCGCCAGGCCAAAGCGTTCGGCTTCCGCCCGCACGGCGGCCTTATCGGGCATGTCACCCAGCGGAAAGCGCAGGAAATCAAGCTGGTCGCGGGTTGTGGCAAACAGGAACCATGACTGGTCACGCCCGGCATCAACGGGGCGGTGCATTTCCACGCCATCCGGCCCGTCCACGCGGCGGACGTAATGACCGGTCGCCATGGCGTCCACCCCAAGGTCGCGCGCCATGCCCAGCAGGTCGGTAAACTTCACGCCCTGATTGCATGCAACGCACGGCACCGGGGTTTCGCCCGCCGCATACGCATCGGCGAAGGTGCCGATGACGCTGTCATGGAAGCGACGTTCGGCATCGATGACGTAATGGGGAATGCCCAGCCGGTCGGCCACCCGCCGGGCGTCGTGAATGTCGCGACCCGCGCAGCATGCACCCTTTTTCGTACTTTCGCGCGAATCATACAGCTGGAGGGTCGCGCCGATCACCTCGTGCCCCTCGTCCACCAGACGGGCGGCAACGACAGAGCTGTCCACCCCGCCGGACATGGCCACAAGAATGCGCATGGCTTGGTTCCACTTCCCAATGACAGGCAATGCCCGCAGGACTATCCGCCCCCGGGCATCGCACGTCAAACATCATGTTGCGCGCATCTTATGACGCGCGGTGTATCATCAGGCCGCCGGTCAGGACGTGCGCGGCAGGCGCACCACCAGACCGTCAAGTGCCTCGGTCATCACGATCTGGCAGCCCAGACGGGATGTCTTTTCCAGACCGAAGGCCAGGTCGAGCATATCTTCCTCGTCCTCGGTCGGCGGTGTCAGCTTCGGCGCCCATTCGGGGTCCACCACCACATGGCATGTGGCGCAGGCCAGCGAGCCTTCGCATGCGCCCTCAAGGTCGATCCCGTTCTTGTGGGCGATTTCCAGAACCGACAGACCCAGCGGGGCCGCAACTTCGCGGCGGGTGCCGTCACGCTCGATGAATGTTATATGCGCCATCTTTGTCATCCTGCCTGCTACCATTCGCCCGTTACTCATGACGAAGAACTGCCATCCGCGCGGCAGCGTGCCACAGCCTGGCACAGGATCGCCGCCGCGCGATCCACGTCGGCGGCTGAGGTATAGCGTCCGACGGCCAGACGCAAGCCTCCGGCGGCCTGAACTCCATCCAGCCCCATGGCCGTCAGCACATAGGATGGCATCATTTCGGCCGAGGAACAGGCCGATCCCGTGGACAGGCACAGCCGTGGCGCTGCCGCCATCAGGTCCAGCGCCCGCACACCATCAAAGCGCAGGTTCAGGTTACCCGCCAGCCGCCCACCTTCCGACATCGCGCCATGGACATGCACACCGTCGCATCCCGCCCTTAACGCCGCCAGCAGCCGGTCACGCAATTGCGCAACCCGCGCGCGTTCCGCGGCGCCTTCGTCACGCGCTATGCGGCATGCCGCCCCGAATCCGATCACAAGCGGCGCGGGCAGCGTGCCCGAACGCAGCCCGCGTTCCTGCCCGCCGCCGGAAAACAGCGGGGTCAGCCGCACGCGCGGCCTGCGACGCACGAACAGCGCCCCCACCCCTTTCGGCCCGTACAGCTTGTGTCCCGACACGGACGCCAGATCGAGATCCCATACCCGCACGTCCACATCCACCTTGCCCACCGCCTGCGCCAGATCACTGTGCAGCAGCGCGCCCGCCCTGCGGACAATCGGCGCAAGGGCCGCGATGTCCTGAACTACCCCGGTCTCGTTATTGGCGGCCATGATGCTGACCAGTAGCGTTGGCACGGACAGCGCTTCGGCCAGCACGGCGGGGTCCAGCGTGCCATCGGGCCGGACCGGCAGGATCACCGGCTCGCACCCTTCACGCGCCAGGTCACGCACCGATTCCAGCACGCATTTATGCTCGGTCGCCAGCGTAATCACCCGCCTGCGCGCATCACCGCGCTCCAGCAGGTGACGCACCGCGCCCTTGATGGCGATGTTGTTGGCCTCCGTCGCACCGGATGTCAGCACGATTTCACGCACGTCCGCACCCAGTATCGCAGCCACGTCGGCACGGGCCTGTTCCACCGCGTCATGCGCCGCACGCCCCGCCGCGTGGTCAAGGCTGTGGGGATTGGCGAAGCTGTCGGTAAACCACGGCATCATTTCCGCCACCACGCGCGGGTCGCACGGCGTGGTGGCCTGATAATCGAGATAAATCAGGTCGGAAGATACAGTCATGCCGCCCCCGCCTGCAGCGCGGGCAACCGGGCGGCCATGGCCGTATAGGCCGCGATGAAGCCATCCACCTGCCCCTGTGTCACCGACCATGGCAGGGACACACGGATTGCGCAGCCTGCGTCATCCCCGAACCCCATGGCATCCAGCACATGTGAACGCGTGACCTTGCCCGATGAACATGCCGACCCGGCAGAGACGCAGTACCCCGCCATATCCAGCGCGATCAACTGCGTCTGCGCCCGCCGCCCGGGCAGCAGCAGGCTGGTGGTATTGGCCAGACGTGGCGCGCTTTCACCGCACACCTGCGCGCCAGCGGCCACCGCCGCCGCCTCGATCCGGTCGCGCCATGTGGCAAGCCTGCCGGCCTGCTGCGCCATGTCCGATACCGCCATTCGGGCTGCGGCAGCCATGCCGGCAATGGCGGGCAGCGCGGGAGTACCGCCGCGCCGTCCCTGTTCCTGCCCCCCCCCGGCCAGAAGCGGGGTCAGGGCATGGAACCGCGACCCGGCCAGCAACAGCGCGCCAGCCCCCTTGGGCCCGCCGAATTTATGGCCTGAGATCGCGATGCTGTCCGCGCCCAGTTCCCCGATGCTGAAGGGAATGCGCCCTGCCGCCTGCACAGCGTCCACATGCACCAGCGCGCCATGGGCATGGCACAATGCTGCGATTTCCCGCACGGGGTTGATGACGCCGGTTTCGTTATTGGCCAGCATGACACAGACCAGCGCGGGCGTACCCCCATCGGCTGCCAGCATACGTTCCAGCGCCCCGTGCTCCAGCACGCCATCGGGCCGCACCGGCACCACCTGCGCCCGCACGGCACCGCGTACGGCGTCGTGTTCGGTCGCCCCCACCAGCACGCGCCTGCCCTGTGCCTGACCGGTGATGGCCAGCACGTTCGCCTCCGTCCCGCCGGAGGTCAGGACACAGTTTTCAGCCGCTACCCCGAACAGGGTGGCCAGATCCTCCCGCGCGGTTTCCAGCACGGCGCGCGCGGCCCGTCCCGCACGGTGAACGGATGACGGATTACCCACCACTCCAGCCGCCGACACCATGGCCGTCAGGGCCTGAGCCCGAAGCGGTTCGGACGCGTTGGCGTCAAGGTAGGTCAAACTGTCGCGTCGGGTGTTCATGCTGTCCAGCCATATGGTTACGCCAAGTCGTTTTGCGAGGTGGATTACGATTTATCTGGCATTTTGTGAATCCACACCGCTATAAGGCAGCGCAACATAATATTTATTGCAACGTGTTATGGTGGGTGTCAGCACCTTTCCCATACCGCTGCCTCAATGTCGCCCGCCCGTGATCCGGGCCATGGCAAGGAGAGCGAACCGACACGACACACCCGGCCCGACACGGAAAACCTTTCCCCCTGCCGGGTGAACACGACGCATTACCATATCTGCCCCCCGCGCAGGGCACGCCTGCCAAAGACGCACTTTATGTCAGGTAGGCAACAGGCCCATTATCTGGCGGGTTGGTATACTTTCGGTCTGGCTGACCAGACCGGATCAATTCTGTTTTTCGTGCCACCACCACCGGACGAATACACGGCGTATTCCTGCTTCCGGCACGGATGACACCGGAAGACAGCATTTTCTCTGCCTGCCGACCTGACGGGGCATCGCCGGTCGGGCGGGCTGTAACAGCAACCTTTCCCGCTGCAATGCCTGGAATGCGCGGGGAAATGCAAATGCGGGATACCTATGCCTGAGGTCATGTTTGCCGGCCCTGATGGCCGCCTGGAAGGTCGATACCATCATTCAAGCGCGCCCAACGCGCCGCTTGCGCTGGTACTTCATCCCCACCCGCTGCATGGCGGGACCATGAATAACCGCATCACCTATGCGATGTACCGCGCGTTCGAGAAAATGGGCTTCTCGGTCATGCGTTACAATTCGCGCGGCGTTGGCCGCTCGCAGGGGCGTTATGACGGTGGCATTGGCGAGATTTCGGATGCTGCAGCAGCCCTTGACTGGATGCAGATGGTCAACCCGAACGCCAGCGGCCTGTGGATCGCGGGATATTCGTTCGGTGCGTTCGTCGGCATGCAGCTGCTCATGCGCCGCCCCGAAATCACGGGCTGGATCAGCGTGGCGCCCCCCGCCAACCACTATGATTTCGGCTTCCTTGCGCCGTGCCCGTGTGGCGGGCTCATGATCGCAGGGGAAAACGACGAACTGGTGCCCGAACCCGCCGTGCGCAAGCTGGTTGACAAGCTGAACACCCAGAAGGGTGTTACCGTGGACTATCGCATATTCAAGGGTGCCGACCACGTCTTCGCCAACCATGCCGATGAGGTGGCCGAGGCGCTGGAAGACCATGTCAGCACGGTCATGAACCGCAAGGCGCTGGCGCTGGCCGCTGACTGACGCCCATAACCCATCCCGGTCGGGCCGGGCTGTTCCATGATGGGCCGTGAACATGCTAGAGGCTGGTCCGCGCCGGGGCGGCCCGGCCAGCGATGCCTATCACAGCGCGGAACAGATCATGCCCAAGAGTGAATTCCTCCGGGAAGCCGAAGCACGCGGCTTCATTTTCCAGTGCACCGACATGGATGCGCTTGACGCCGCCATGCAGGCCGGTCCGGTGGGGGGCTATATCGGTTTCGATCCCACGGCGGACAGCCTGCACGTGGGCAGCCTGATCCAGATCATGATGCTGCGCCTGATGCACCGCCATGGCCACCGCCCCGTGGCTCTGGTGGGGGGCGGCACGGCCAAGATCGGCGATCCCTCCTTCCGGGAGGAAGCGCGCAAGCTCATGACGGTGGAAACCATCGCCACCAACATGCGTGGGGTGGAAGCCTGCCTGAGGCAGTTCCTGCCGCTGGGAACAGGCCCTGCCGACCCCTTGCTGGCCAACAATGCCGACTGGCTGGACAGACTGTCCTACATCGACCTGCTGCGTGATGTGGGCATCCATTTTTCCGTCAACCGCATGCTGTCCTTCGACTCGGTCCGGTCGCGGCTGGAGCGTGAGCAGGGGCTGACGTTCCTGGAGTTCAATTACTCCATCCTGCAGTCCTACGATTTCCGTGAGCTCAACAGCCGTCATGGCGTGACCCTTCAGATGGGGGGATCGGACCAGTGGGGCAACATCGTATCGGGTATCGACCTGGTGCGCAGGATGAATGGCGCGCAGGTATTCGGCCTGACAACGCCACTGCTGACCACAAGTTCCGGCGCAAAGATGGGCAAGACGGCGCAGGGCGCTGTCTGGCTGTCGGCACAACGGCTGCCCATATTCGATTACTGGCAGTTCTGGCGCAATGTGGAAGATGCGGATGTCGGTCGCTTCCTCAAGCTGTTCACCGAACTGCCAATCGGGGAATGTGACCGTCTGGCCGCCCTTGGGGGCGCGGAAATCAATGAAGCGAAAAAAGTCCTCGCCACCGAGGCCACCGCCCTGTGCCACGGCCGTGCCGCCGCCGAAGAAGCCGCCGAGGCCGCACGCCGCACGTTTGAAGAAGGGGCCGTGACCGCGAGCGCCCTGCCCACCGTTCATCTGCCCGCCGCCCTGCTGACCGAAGGCGTGCCCGCCTTCCGCCTGTTTGTGGAAGCCGGTTTTGCCGCAAGCAACGGGGAGGCCCGTCGCCTGATCCGTGGCGGGGGGGCGCGGGTGAATGACGTGGTGGTCAAGGACGAGGCGCAGGTCGTGTCCGACAGTGACCTGATTGACGGGTCGCTCAAGCTGTCATCGGGCCGCAAGCGCCATATCCTGGTCCAGCCGGCCTGAAATGACACGCAGGCGGGCAGGACGGGACAGGGCACAGGCGCAACAGCCCGACCTGTTCGCACCCGCCGCGCCACCGTCCCCTGCCCCACCACAAAGCCCACGCCCGGCCACGCCTGACCTGCTGTCCCTGCCTGCCGTGCCACGGGAATTGTGGGGCCGACTGGCCCATTCACGTTTCCGCGCACGCTTTCACCTTGGGGCAAAGGAACGGGATTATCTGGCAAAGCGGGGACTACCGGAAGTCATGGCGCACGCGGCGGATTTCATCGCCACCCGACTCGCCCCCGCCCACCCGGACAGGGACGGCCGGCAGACCCCGTGGCGGGGACACCCGGTCTTCATTGCCCAGCATGCCACCGGCACCTGCTGCCGGGGCTGTGTTGCCAAATGGCACGCCATGCCTGCGGGCCAGCCACTGGATACGGAACAGCAGGCCTATATCCTGTCGGTCATACAGGAATGGATCAGACATGATGCGGCAGCCCCTACGCCCCAATCCGCGCCCAGACCTGATCCCCGCTGATCCAGCATTCGTATGATTGCGGCATCGGTCCTGCCGCCTCCATCCGGCCACCGGGGGCCTGCGCACGTCCATCGGGGCCGAAGGTCCACATATGCAGCGGGCAGACGATACGGCCATACAGCACGTAACCGGCGGAAAGCCGGGCATTGCCGTGGGGGCAGCGGTCATCCAGCACGGCAGGACGGTCGTCTTCCACCATCCACACCACCAGCGCCCGGCCATCGCATATGACCCGCCGGGGTTCTTCCCGCGCGGCGGATACTGCGCACAGGGGACGGGAACCCGGTAACGTCTGTTTCATTGAACTCATGCCTTCCGCCTGCTTCGCAGTTACCATCTTACGTGAATGGGGTGCGTCGTCTATCGTGCCTGCGCCCTGTCGCAGGCATGCGGCGTACCGGCCAACATTAACAGGATATGATGACGCATGGTTCTTTCCCCCCAGCATGAACATCTTCTGGACCGTCTGGCTGAAGTCGCCGTCCGGGTTGGCGTCAATATCGCACATGGCCAGCAGTTGCTGATTACGGCCCCGCTGGACGCCGTGCCGCTGGTCCGCCGTATAACCGAACATGCCTACAAGGCAGGCGCATCGCTGGTGACGCCATTCTATGCCGATGACGTGGCGACACTGGCCCGCTTCCATCACGCCGCCGACGATACGCTGGATACCGCCGCCGACTGGCTGCAGGATGGCATGGCCAATGCCTACCGCAAGGGGGCCGCGCGCATGGCGATCACGGGGGCCAACCCCGTGCTGCTGGCCAATGAAAACGCCGAACGCGTCTCCCGCGTTGGCCGCGCCGCATCGCGCGCGGGGCGTCCGGCCATGGAACTCATCACCCGCTTCGCCATCAACTGGAACATCGTGGCCTTCGCCACGCCCGCATGGGCGCAGCAGGTCTTTCCCGACCTGTCGGCAGATGCGGCGGTCAGCCGGTTGTGGGATGCGATTTTCCAGGCATCCCGCGTCATGGTGGATGACCCGGTGGCCGAATGGAAAACCCATAACGCCCGCCTGCACAAGCGCGCGACGTGGCTGAACGAACGTCGTTTCGCGGCCCTGCATTTCAGCGGGCCGGACACGGACCTGACCGTGGGACTGGCCGACGGGCATGCATGGGCCGGAGGCGCGGAACCCGCGGGCAACGGCATCATATGCAACCCCAACATCCCGACCGAGGAAGTGTTCACCACCCCCCACGCCCGCAAGGTCAGCGGGACAGTGCGCGCGACCAAGCCGCTGTTCCACCAGGGTACGCTGATTGACGATATCGCCGTACGTTTTGAAGACGGCCGCATTGTCAAAGCCCACGCCCGCACCGGGCAGGATGTGCTCGAACGCATACTGGATACCGATGACGGCGCGCGCAGGCTGGGTGAAGTAGCACTGGTGCCCGCGTCATCCCCCATTTCCGAAAGCGGCATCCTGTTCCGCAACACGCTGTTTGATGAAAATGCGGCAAGCCACATCGCCCTTGGCCAGTCCTATGCCAAATGCATGCTGGACACCGACAACCTGACCGAAGCCCATCTGGCGCAGCAGGGAGCCAATACCAGCTTTATCCATATTGACTGGATGATCGGGTCCAGCAAGATCGATGTGGACGCCATCAACCATGACGGCACCCGCGAACCCCTGATGAGACAGGGCGAATGGAGCAACCAGCCATGACTACTTCCTTCGTGCGCAAGGCGCTTTTGGCCACCACATGCGCCCTTGCCCTGACCCACATGCCTGCTGCCATGCACCCCGCCATGGCCCAGCAGCCCACGCAGCAGATGACGCAGCAGGCCCCCAGCGCCGCACAGCAGGCCGCCATCCAGCATGACATGGAAACCGTGGCGCGGTATAAACTGCCCAGGGATTTCTTCACACGCATGACACCGGTGATGGAACAGATCCGCAATTCGCGCATCTCGCCCCCTGAAACACCGAACATGTCGCTTGAAGACACCATCAGGCGCACGGAAGCCATGCCCCAGCTTGAGCCAATCCTGAAGCAGGGACACATGACGGCGCGTGAATTCGTCATGGGCATCACCACCTTTGGCATGACTGCCGCCGTGATGCAGCACCCCGCGCAGGACAGCAAATCAATGCCGCCGCTGAACCCGGACAATGTCAGCCTGCTCAAGTCCCATACGGCACAGACGCAGGCGCTGATCCAGATCATGGGCGGCGGTGACAGCCAGCAGCAGCAGACCCCGGAGCGTTAAACCGAATTCTGCAGGACAATCTGTTTATAAAACACAGTAAAAGTTTTTTAGGTGCCGCCTCTTTTCGAAAAGGCGGCGTCTTCCTGACGCTTTTTGAAAAAGCTGCACCAAAAACTTCTTTATGACTGGCGGGATATTCCCTGATCTGCAGGACACCCCGCCGTCAGCAGGGCCGTGGTACGCACCATGATGTCGGCCTGCACATACCGCTTCAGCGCACGTATCCGCCCTGCTTCACCCATGCGCTGACGCAACGCGCCATCATGCACCATAAGGTCCAGCGCAGCAGAAAGCCGCGCGACATCGCCCGGTGGCACCAGCAGGCCGGTCTCGCCCGCCACCACCTGCTCGCACGGGCCGGAAATGTCGCTTGCCACCACCGGCAGGCCACACAGCATGGCTTCGATCACGCTCATCGGCAGGCCCTCGAAATGGCTGGGCAGGACGAAGATGTCCGCAGCCGCCATGATCGACGCCACGTCCTCGCGGTATCCAAACATGACCATCCTGGCGCCAGGGGCCGCACGGGCCGCAGCAAAACATGCCCCAAGATCCACGCCGCGGTCACTGGGCAGGCGTGTGCCCACCACCCACAATACCGCGTTATCGGGCAGGCCGCGCATGGCCGCCAGCAGTTCGGGATAGCCTTTTCCCCGCACCAGACGGGAGACGGCCAGGATGACAACCTGCCCAGTTTCCACCCCCATCCGCGCGCGCATTGCCGCGCGCTGTTCGGGCATGGGGTGGAAAATGGCCGGGTCGCGTCCGTTACCAATGGCCGTGGCATGGGGGTGAATATGCAGCCTGCGGGCATCGCGGGCTTCCCTGTCCGACACGGTCAGGTAGATGTCGGTCACCCGTCCCGCCAGCCATTCCAGCGCAAGGGCCATGGCGCGCCGCGCCCCTGATCCCGGCTGGTTGAACAGGAAACCATGGCAGGTATAGGCAATGCAGGGCACACCACACCACCATGCTGCGAAACGAGCCAGCAGGCCGCTTATGGGCATGTGGGCATGGACCATATCAGGCTTTTCCGCCCGGATCAGGCGCACCAGTCCCCGCCACGCCCGCCATTGCGCAAGGGGGGACAGGGTACGTGACATGGGCACGGTTTCGACCCGCAGGCCGTGTGCCCGCACGCCATCCAGCAGGGGGCCATCGGCACAGACCCCGACCACATCATGCCCTGCGTCGCGCAGCGCCTGCATGAGAGGAAAGAGAAACTGGCGTAACGAGAAATCAACATTCGTGATTTCAAGGATCTTCATGCCAGCAGCAGCAGCTTTTCACGCCTGAGCGCCCAGCGCACCACCTGCCGCACCCTGCCCGGCGGCCCATCAGCCTGCGTGATCCGGATGTCGTCGCCGTCCCCTTCCCCGGCCTGCCGGCGCACGGCGGGATCAACGCGCACGACCAGTTGCACGGTAGGCTGCGGGACCTGGCCGCCGGAATAGACGCTGTCCTCGATGGCGACATCACCACCCGCCGCACGGAAGCGCCAGTGCTGTTCACCCGCCTCCAGCAGGATGGAGCCATCCTGCGCATCGACCGCCGTGACCGATGGATGCAGATGCAGACGCAGGACGAAGGCGACCTCGCGCTCGCCTTCCAGCATTTCCTCCCCGCGCAGGACCTCGCCATCCCCACCCAGGTACAGCCTGCGGTAATACGTAACCCCGGCCGAGGGATGGTAGCCATCATGTGACAGGTTCAGCCAGTGCGCGCCCTCGGCTACGGCATGGTCCACGTCCACATGGGCCGGCCTGCGCCGCACCGTCCCATCCGGCCCGAATTCGGACGACGACATGTCTTCCACCACCACGACGGAATGGGCGGCTGTCTGGCGCAGGGCCTCTTTCCACGCTGGCAGCACGCCACCGCCGCAGTTGACGATCAGACGCTGGCGCGCACAGGAAAATTCGAATGAAAGCGTACCCGCATGCGCGTTACGGTCATATTCAGGGGGTGCGGGAATCCCCACATCCACCAGCAGCAGCGACCGCATGGCCTGCATGCGCATGAAACCGCCATCCGGCATGGAATGGGCCACGACGCGGGTACGCGTGGCCTGTGACAGCACCATCTCAATCAGTGTTGCGCTACGTTCATGGCTGCCGTTGAACAGGGCAAGTCCCCCGTCCCCATGCCGCATTGCACGCAGCACGGGACTCATCTTGTCCAGTGCGATGGCCACCGAATGCGGCAGCGCATGCTGCACCGCCTGCATCATGGCCCGCATTTCCGCCAGTTCCCGCACGGCGCGCAACTGCACTTCGGGGCTGCGTTCGATATGCCAGCCATCGGGCAGGATCTGGCTTTCCACCTCGTTATCGATATAGCGGCGGTACCGGGTCAGGAAACCGGTATATTCCGGCATGGCCACGGCCACCGCCAGCAGTCCCTTCAGCGCGGTCAGGGACTGCCAGCCATGCCGTTCGGGCGGCATGAGGGCGGCAATGGTGCGCCCTTCGACCAGGATGCGGGCCATGAGACGCTGGCGGAAGGAATCGCTGGCCGACGCGGCAAAGAAATCGTAATGCCCCAGCCACGCCGCGACACGTGCGCCAATCACGCCGCATTCCAGCGCCAGCGGATCCTGCGCGGGATGGTGCAGCCAGTCATCAACCAGCGCGCGCGCCTTCAGCCGCGCGGCATCGGTGCCCACCGCGCGCAGGTCACGCAACCAGCGGAAACTGAGCAGCCCTTCGCGAAAAGCGGGCTCGAAATCAGGCGAATTCCACTGCCCGGGCCCTACGGGGTGGGTATAGCCCGCCCATGTCAGGCTGCCACGGGCAAGCTGCGCACCCGCCGCCGGGTCGCCCGGCCACAGGTCACGCACGTTATGGACGGGTGCGACAGGCAGGCGCCTGCCCCCCCCCAGCAGGGGCATCCGCGCAAAGGACAGGCGCGCGCCCCGCGCCAGACGCTTCAGCGGCATGGGGCCTTATCCCTCCGATACATCAGGGACCATACCCTCACGCCGGGTTATGCGTCCCGGTCCGTAGGTTCTTTATGGCGGCGGCGTAATCATCCTGCCCGTACACGGCCGTGCCTGCGACCAGCATGTCAGCGCCAGCGGCAACAGCCAGCGGCGCGGTCTGTGGCGTGATACCGCCATCGACCCCGATGCGGATGTCACGTCCCGTCGCATCCGCCATGCGGCGCAGGGTCTCGATCTTGCGCAGCTGGCTGGTCAGGAATTTCTGGCCACCAAAACCGGGGTTGACCGTCATGACCAGGATCATGTCCACCAGGTCCAGCACCTCACCCACCGCTTCGGGCGGGGTGGCTGGACAGATGGCGATACCGGGCTTCACCCCATGATCACGCACATGCTGGAGCGAACGGTGGGTATGGGGACCGGCTTCCACATGCAGATGGATATGGTCGGCCCCGGCCTTCGCGAAGGCTTCGATATACGGATCGACAGGTGCAATCATCAGGTGCACGTCAAACGGCAGCTTCGATTTCGGACGAAGCGCCTTGATCAGTTGCGGCCCCATGGACAGGTTGGGCACGAAATGCCCATCCATGACATCCAGATGCAGCCAGTCCGCGCCAGCATGTTCGACAGCGGCGACTTCTTCCGCCATGCGGGAGAAATCGGCCGACAGGACGCTGGGGGCAATAAGGGGTGTTTCGAGAGCAGCCATGCCTGTTTTTTAACAGCAATCAATGACTAACGCGAATCTTTCCTCATTCACCCCGTCCGGTCAGGCGCGACGGAATCGCGCGGCGAAGAAGCCGTCCATCCCACCATGATCCGCCAGCATGCCCGGATGGGTGCGCAGCCAGCCCTCCGGCGTGCGGGCCTGCGGCAGGAAGGCCAGTTCCTCTGGCGTAAAGGGATCGGGGACCAGCCCCATCGCAGCTGCGGCCAGCGCACGCTGTTCCCCTTCTTCGGGTTGCAGCGAGCATACTGCATAGACCACGCGTCCGCCCGGTCGCAGCATATCGCGGCTGGCTGCCAGCAGCCGGTCCTGTCCTTCGGTCATGGTGGTGATGTCGCGCGGACGTTTGATCCACATGGCGTCGGGATGGCGGCGGATGGTGCCGGTGGCCGAACACGGCGCATCCAGCAGGATTGCGTCCAGCGGGGCATCTGGCCGCCACTGCGCCGCGTCTTCATGGATCACCTTCACGCCCGACAGCCCAAGGCGTGCCAGATTCGCACGCAGGCGTTCGATACGGCGGCCTTCTCGTTCAATGGCGAACACCTCCGCCCCTGTAAAGGCCAGCTGGGCGGTCTTGCCACCCGGCGCCGCGCACAGATCGGCCACGCGTTCCCCCGGCTGTGCGGCCAGCAGCCGCGCGGGCAGGCTGGCCGCCATGTCCTGCACCCAGAATGCCCCTTCGGCAAAGCCGGGCAGGTCCACGACCTTCACCGCCCCTGCCGCAAAGCGCACGCTGCCACCCGGCATGACCTCGCCACCCGGCGGGGCTTCGGCGTCGGGGCGGATGGTCAGGTCCAGCGGCGGCTCATGACCCAGCGCACGGGCGATGGGACGCGCAAGCTTCCCCCACGACTGCCACAGCCACGGCGGCACATCCAGCCGCGCCTGGTCCAGCCCCTCCAGCGCCTGCGTCCCGCCTGCGGCCACGCGCCGCAGCACCGCGTTGACCAATCCTGCGAACGGCACCAGCCCCCGCCTGCGCGCAAGGGCGACGGATGTCGCCACGGCGGCATGTGCGGGCGTATCAAGGAACAGGAGCTGCGCCACCCCGATCAGCAGCACCACGCGCACCGGTTCGGGCGGTTCACGCTTCAGGAAAGGGGACAGCACTTCATTCGCGGTGCCCATGTGCCGCAGCACGGTGGCGGCCAGCCTGTGGCCGGCAGCACGGTCACGCGGTTCCGCCGTGCGGGCGGCGACCGAGTGATCCAGTGACGTATCAAGCATGCGGCGATGGACGATCACGCCCTCGATGATATCGAAAGCGATGTCCCGCGTGGGATCAGGGGCGACCTTGCCACCGCGCCGGTCGGGGCGGCCTTTATCGGGACGGCGGCCAGCGGGGCGGGGTGACGGGGACGGGGAAGGCTTCATGTAATCCTGACCTGAAAGCTGCGACATGCGGGGGCTTGACCGGGGAGGTATTCAGGCCAAGCCTAGAGCCATGTCAACATCCACATCCATAGCGGATGCCCTGACGGGTATCCATGCCCGCATCGCCGCCAGTGCACAGGCGGCGGGCCGCGACCCTTCCACCATTGAACTCGTGGCTGTTTCCAAGTTCCATCCACAGGCCAGCGTCATCGCGGCGCTGGAGGCGGGACAGCGGATATTCGGTGAAAACCGCGTGCAGGAAGCCGCCGCGAAATTCCCTGACCTGCGCGAACGCTGGCCCGACCTGCGGCTGCACATCATCGGTGGGCTGCAGACCAACAAGGCGCTGGAGGCTGTCAGGATCGCGGACATGATCGAAAGTCTGGACCGCCCTTCCCTGGCGGACGCGATTGCGCGCGCGGGTGAGAAGGCAGGCCGCCTGCCCGACCTGCTGGTGCAGGTGAACACCGGCGACGAGACCCAGAAATCGGGCGTGAGGCTGGAAGAAGCCGATGCCTTCATCACCGCCAGCATGACACGCTTTGGCGACAGGGTGCGTGGCCTCATGTGCATCCCGCCGCATGACCAGGATCCGACACCGCATTTCCGGCTGCTGGCGGACATGGCGGCGCGGCACGGGCTGCCGGTGGTATCCATGGGCATGTCGGCCGATTTCGAACGCGCGATTGCCTGTGGCGCGACACTGGTGCGGGTGGGCAGTGCGATTTTCGGTGCCCGTCCGGCCCATGCCTGAACGTGTCTGAATGGCACCTGAGCGGAGACGGCCCTTGCTGCGCATGGGGCGAGACGGTAATGCGAAACTATCCGGTCGCGATGTGATGCCGGTTTTCTGTCTTCATTGCCGCGGAGCCGTCACGACATGACGCAACCCACGGGGCCTTCTGCCCCCGGATCCCCGACGACGCCGGATGGCGCAGGTCATCCCGCAACTGCCGTGGACAACAAGGCCACGACCGCGCCCAAGATTACCGAATATGGCGCGGACCAGCACGAACACGCGGCCAATCCCGTGGGCTTCGCCGCCCTGCTGGGCGTGCTGGGCGTGGTGTTTGGTGATATCGGCACAAGCCCGATTTACGCCCTGCGTTCGACCATCATGGTCGTATCGCAGCACCACAGGATCGAGCCGTGGGAGGTGCTGGGCGTCCTGAGCCTGATCATCTGGTCGCTGCTGCTGATCGTGACGGTGAAATACGTCATCCTGATCATGCGCGCCGATCATAATGGCGAAGGCGGGATCATCTCGCTCATGTCCCTTGCCCAACGTGTCGCGCCCAGCAACCGGCTGCGCATCGCACTGGGCATGGTTGGCATTGGCGGGGCCTGCCTGTTCTTTGGCGATGGCATGATCACCCCCGCCATTTCCGTGCTTTCGGCGGTAGAAGGGCTGGAGGTCAGCTTCCCCGCTGCCCGTGACCTTGTCATCCCCATCGCGCTGATGGTGCTGGTCGGACTGTTTTCGGTCCAGTGCTACGGCACGGGCAAGGTGGGCACCATATTCGGGCCGATCATGCTGGTGTGGTTCAGCCTGCTGGGCATACTGGGGGGGCTGCAGATCCTGCATCACCCCGCCGTACTGCTGGCCATATCGCCCACCTATGCGGTGCAGTTCATCGTCTATCACGGGTGGCTGTCGTTCATTGCCCTGGGGTCGGTCGTGCTGTCGGTCACGGGGGCGGAAGCACTATATGCCGACATGGGGCATTTCGGCCGCCAGCCCATCCGGTATGCATGGCTGTTCTGCGTGCTGCCGTGCCTTGCGCTGAATTATCTGGGCCAGGGCGCGCTGATCATTTCGGACCCCAAGGCGCTGGCCAACCCGTTCTTCCTGCTGGGCCCGCACTGGCTGCAGGTGCCGATGATCATCCTGTCCACCTTTGCCACCGTCATTGCCAGCCAGGCAGGCATTTCGGGCGGGTTCTCGCTGTGCCGCCAGATCATCCAGCTGGGCTACCTGCCGCGCATGCGCGTCACCCACACCAATGCGGAAGAAGAAGGCCAGATCTACCTGCCGGAATTCAACCGCTTCCTGATGGTCGGTGCCCTGCTGCTGGTGCTGGCCTTCCGCAGTTCGGACGCGCTGGCTTCGGCCTATGGCATTGCGGTGACGGGCACGTTCATGTGCACCTGCGTTCTGGCGATGGTGGTGTTCCGCAGGCTGTACCACTGGTCACGCGCCGCCTCGATCGCGACATTCGGCGGCTTCTTCCTGCTGGATACGACATTCTTCGCATCCAACGCGCTCAAGATCCCGCAGGGCGGCTGGGTGCCGGTGCTGCTGGGCATCGTGCTGACGCTTATGATGACAACGTGGAAAAAGGGTCGCCAGCTGATCATGAACCGGCAGAAGCAGGACAGCATGCCGATGAACTCGTTCCTGGCCCGCCTGCCACAATCACGCATCATCCGCGTGCCGGGCACGGCGGTGTACATGACCGGGAACCCGGATTTCGTGCCTGCCTGCCTGCTGCACAACCTCAAGCACAACAAGGTGCTGCACGACCACGTGCTGTTCGTGACCGTGCAGACGCTGGACCAGCCCGAAGCCGACCACGGCCACCGTGTGGCGTTGCAGGAACTGGCCCCCGACATCTACCGGATCATCCTGCGCTACGGTTTCATGGAAATGCCCAACCTGCCCCGCGCGCTGGAGGACCTGAAGGCCAGCGGGCTGGATTTCGATGCGTTGCAGGCATCCTATTTCACCAGCCGCGAACTGCTTGTACGCTCGTCCGTGCCCAAGCTGTCGCGGTGGCGGATGTCGCTGTTCCTGTTCATGGCACGCAACGCGACGCCGGCTACGGAATTCTTCCGTATTCCACCCGACCGCGTGGTGGAGCTGGGCGTGCGGCTGGCGATCTGACATTCCTGAACAGAATAAAAGTTTTTGGGTGCCGTCTTTTTCCAGGGCCTGTTGGGAATTATCTTGAATTGATGATTGCGCCAACGAGATAGATCATGGCTTCGAATGATCTGTCTGTTTTTTCGCTGCGCATGGCGATGCGCTTGAACTCCTTGAGCTTGCAGAAGAAGTTCTC
>NZ_BDLU01000062.1 GCF_006538165.1 Komagataeibacter diospyri | reverse complement strand
TCCGTCAGTATGAAGCGATCCATATGGTCTTTGAAACACATCATGGCCCTTTAGAAAACTCAATTCCCAACAGCCCCCAGAAAGGCGGCATTCTTTTTGAAGCTTTTTGAAAAAAGCTTCACCAAAAACTTCTGATAGTTTGCAAGGAGTCGCCTTGGCAGGGTTTTTACACAATCCCGCATCCAGCATGGCGGAACCGCTGGCGCTGTATGTGCACTGGCCGTTCTGCCTGTCCAAATGCCCGTACTGCGATTTCAACAGCCATGTGCGCGATGAAATCCCCCGTGCGCGCTTTGGCGCGGCCCTGCGGCGCGAACTGGCGCATGAGGCTGCGCGCATGGGCGACAGCCGGAGCGAACGCCCGACCATAAGCTCCATTTTCTTTGGTGGTGGCACGCCGTCGCTCATGGCGCCCGAAACGGTGGCCGGGCTGATTGGGGATGCCCGCGCCCTGTTCGGCCTGACGGACAATGTCGAAATCACGCTGGAGGCCAACCCCACCAGCGTGGAAACCGGCAGGCTGCGCGCCTTCCGTGATGCGGGGATCAACCGCATTTCCGTCGGTATCCAGAGCCTTGATGCCGAAGCCCTGCGCTTTCTGGGTCGCGAGCATGACGCATCACAGGCCATTGCCGCACTGGAGACGGCGCGCAGCCTGTTCGACCGGATATCATTCGACCTGATCTACGCCCGCCCCGGGCAGGATGAAGCCGCATGGCGCACGGAGCTGGAGGCGGCGCTGTCGCTGGTGTCTGATCACCTGTCACTGTACCAGCTGACCATTGAACCCGGCACGAAATTTGAAAGCCTGTACCGTCAGGGCCGCTTCCGCCTGCCGGATGGGGATGACGCGGCCCGGCTGTATGAACTGACGGCTGAAATAGCCGGTCACCACGGGCTGCTGGGGTACGAAATATCCAATTACGCCCGCCCCGGTGCTGAAAGCCGCCATAACCTGACCTACTGGCGGTATGGTGACTATCTGGGCATTGGTCCGGGCGCGCATGGGCGATTGACCCGTAACGGCGTAACCTGTGCGACGCGCCGCCACCGCGCACCCGAACCGTGGGCGGAACGGGTGGAGCACACCGGCACCGGCGCCCATGCGGAAGAACGGCTGGATAACCGCGACCGGGCACGCGAAATGCTGCTGATGGGGTTACGTCTGGCAGAGGGGATTTCCACCACGCGGTTTACCCGCCGCACCGGCATGACGGTGCGCGACGCGACCGATGCCGACATCATGACGGCTGCGATCGAGGAAGGCTATCTGGTCACTGATCCCATCCAGCATACCCTGCGGGCCACGGAAGCGGGCAGGCTTCGGCTGGAAAGCCTGCTGGCCGCGCTGGTGCTTTAGCCATTTTGGCAATACGATGGCTTCCTGCCACCCGAAAGCCAATGGAGTACGCCGCGTGTTTTCATCCGCCCTTTCGCTGACCGCGCGGCTTGCCGCATGCGCCACGGCAATCGTGCTGGTCACCACCTCCGCCTTTGCCGCCCCGGCCCCCGCCACGACGGGGCCGGAACTGGTGATCGAGGATAATGATTTCCTTGGTCCGGGCGGGTCGGACCAGCTTTCCATCATTCCGCTGCTGGCCAACCCGCATGTACGCGTGCTGGGCTTCACGGTCGTAAGCGGGGATGGATGGGAAAACGCGGAATCGGCGCATCTGCGCCGCCTGCTGGAAATCATGGGCCGCACCGACGTACCGGTGGCTGATGGCGCGGTCTATCCGCTGGTCAACACACGCGCCGAAATGAAGCTGCATGAACAGCAGTATGGCAGCATTCCGTGGAAAGGCGCATGGGGTGCGCTCGGCCCGATCGACAAGGCCCCCGATACCCAGCCCGTCATTCCGGCCATGAAGGAAGGCGCCCCGCACCTGGCCCCCGTGGCGCAGAGTGCGGCGCAGTTCCTGATCGAGCAGGTGCATGCCCACCCGCATGAGGTCACGATTGTCGCAGCAGGTCCGCTGACCAACCTTGCGCTGGCGATCCGCCAGGACCCGACCTTTGCCGAAACGGCCAGACAGCTTGTCTTCATGGGCGGCATGCTGGACACCAGCATGATGTCCATTACCGGCAATGCGGATTTCGCCTCCGATTTCAACATGATCTTTGATCCCGAGGCCGCCCATATCACACTGACCGCGCCGTGGAAGCAGATTACCGTGGTGGGCAGCGTTTCCAACGACCTCATGCTGTCGAAACAGTATCTGGCGCGGCTGACGGAAAAGAAGACCGCGCTGACCGACTATATCGGGAAATATTACGATCCCCTGCCCATGTGGGATGAAATGACGACCGCCATCGCAGCCGACCCTTCGCTGGTGACATCAGCCGTGGACGCCCGCATGGATATCGACACCAGCCGTGGCCCGCATTACGGCCATGCCTTCGTCGTTCCCGATTCGCTTGCCCCGCATGACAGCCCCATCCGCACCATGCATATCGTGCGCAGCATCGATGCCGACCGCTTCCGTGACACCTTCGCACGGCAGGCGCAGATCGACCTGCCTCTTCAGGGCCACTGAGGGGCACGCACCGCATGCTGCACATGGTCAAGCTGGCGGTTGGCATCCAGTCCATCGAGGATCTGGCCGCGCGCCAGTCCCTCCAGACCCCGCCAGTCGATGATCTGGACGGCACCAGTGCTGCCGGCATGCCATGGTTCCGCACGCGCATGTATCCCCGCCGGGCTGCGGAAATACTCGATGGAGGATCGATCTACCGCGTAATCGCGGGGCGCATCCTGTGCCGCCAGCGCATTACCGCCATCCAGCCAGATACGCGTGAAGACGGCACGCCCTGCGCGCTGGTGGTCATGGCGCCCGACATCATTCCCGTCCAGCCCCGCGCCATGCGTCCCTTTCAGGGGTGGCGCTACCTGCGGCCCGAAGACGCGCCGGCCGACCTGCTGGCCAACAGCCATACGGGCGACGTGCTGCCCGAAGCCCTACGCAACGAACTGGCGGAACTGTGCCTGATCTGAACATGCCCTTAACCTTTCCCTCCCTCCGGGGCATGACGCGCCTTGGCCTGCTGGCGCTGACCGGCATCGGCCTCGCCGCCTGCGCCAGTTCAGGGAGTGGGGGAAGCAGGACATCCCATTACAACAGCTATTACCAGGGCAAGGCCGCCTATCGCGCGCCGGGTCCCGAGACAGACCCGTGGCAGCCCTACATTGCCGATGCCTCCACCCGTTTTTCCGTGCCGCAGGAATGGATTCGCGCCGTGATCCAGAAGGAATCCGGCGGCCATGAATATATCGACGGGCACCTGACCCGTTCGGCCAGCGGGGCAATCGGCCTCATGCAGCTCATGCCACCGACCTATGCCGACATGCAGCGCCGCAACCACCTTGGTTCCGACCCGTACAACCCGCATGACAACATCCTTGCGGGCACGGCCTATATCCGCATCCTGTACGGCCTGTATGGCGCGCCGGGGTTCCTTGCGGCCTATAACGCAGGCACGCAGCGGGTGAATGACTATCTTGAAAACGGGCGTCCCCTGCCCAGCCAGACGGTGCGCTACCTGCGCATCATTACCCCCAACCTTGGCAACGAAGTGGCACTGAGCGGACCACTGGCGGTCTATGGGGGCGCAGGCCAGCGGATTGCAGCCAACCCGCCAGCACTCGGCCCGGTCAATACCAAGATCCAGCCCGACCATACCTATATCCAGTACGCCACCCTCAACCCGCCCGCTCCCGTGCAGCACCGTACCGCCTGCGTGCAGGACGCCAACCTGGCGTATGACCCTTCCAACACCACATGCCATACCGATGCCCGCACCGCCGCCGCACCCGCGCCCAGCGCCGGGACCGGTTATGGCGCATGGATGGTGCAGGTCGGGGCCTTCACCGCCGAAGGGCAGGCCCGCTTCGCCACAACCATGGCACGACAGGGAGATTTCGCTGCCCTGCAGGGTGCGCGCAGCATGGTCATCCCGGTCAACAAGCCTGCTGGCGGCGTGATCTATCGCGCGCGCCTTGCCGGCCTGTCACAGGCAACGGCCACGCAGGCCTGCGCCACACTGAAAAACCAGGGGCTGCCCTGCGCCGTGATCCGGCCGGGACAGTAAGGGTACGCCCGAATCTAATTTATTGATGAAAAAGACAAAAGTTTTTGCCCCCTTTTCCCAAGGCGGTGTTCCTCGAAGTTTTTGAAAAAAGCTTCTCCAGAAACTTCTTAATTTTCAAACAGACGTCGCATCAGCGCAGGCCACCTTATCGCCTATTCAGCCGTTACAGCCGGGGCGGGCGTGCTGTCCAGCGCACCGGGCACATGCAGCGCGGGCAGGTGCAGCGTCGCATGCCGCATCATCATGACGGAAGACAGCCCGAGCGAAAGGGTATAATCCCCCGCCGCCACGGTCCAGTTACCACCCGCCGGGTTCCACTGCCCCACCAGCCGCAGGCTGACCGGCACGCTCAGCCGCACTGTATGGCCCGGGGCCACCATGACGCTGCGCCAGCCGGCAAGCCTGCGACCGGCACCGGGCAGGTCATCGGGCATTTCCACATAAAGCTGCGGCACCGCGCGCACCGGCGCATCATCGGGATTGGTGACGGCGAAGCTTGCGATCATATGGTTCCCGTCACGCACGACACGCAGATCGCTTAACGTCAGGTGCCCATGCGTTGACAGGCCATAGCCAAACGGGAACAGCGGGATGACATGGGCGCGTGTGAATGCGCGATAATCAGCATCCGCCATGCCCGGCGGGTAGAATCCGCCCGTCAGCGTGACCGGCAGGTGACCGGAAAAATCCTGCTGTCCCGACAGCAGGGCCGCCAGCGGCTGGGCATATTCATCCCGCCACGCCCATGCCTGCACCACGCTGTCTACCGTATCCAGCCATGGCATCTGCCGGTCAGGGTCATCAGCCACCAGCACGACGGCGACATGGCCGCCCATTTCCGCCAGCGTGGAAATCATCCGGTTGTCGTCATTACCGTCACTCAGCACCAGCGTGCGCGCGGCCTGTGCGGTGGCGGGCGGCAGGGTACCCGGGGCGCCCGCCCCTTCCGTCGTGACGGACAACGTCACGTTCAGCCCCGTATGGCGCAGCGCGTCCGCCAGTTTTTCAGCAGCCGGGCGCAGCGCGGGACGGACCAGCATCAGGACAGGTCCCCAGGCGGGATCAAACGGCACGACCCTGTTTTCATTCTGCAGCAGGACCGCGCCCTGTGCCTCCACATCCGCCATCAGCGTATCGGCGGATGTGGACTGCGCTCCATTATGCACACTGGCGAAAGAGGGGGGATGTTCGAGACTGCCCGACATGTAGAACGAGGCGAGGATATGCATGACCATGGCCTGTACCTGCGCCGGTTTCACGCTGCCATCGCGCACCGCCTGCCGCAGGGCGGCGCCGAAGACATCATGACTGCCCTCGTCCTGTGCCACCTGTTCCATATCCACCCCCGCCGCCACGGCGGCCAGCGTGGGGGCGATATCCGCATCCCTGATCATGCCGGCCCCACCGGGCGGCGTCATGACCATACCGGGAAAACGCCATGCATCATGCACCATGGCCCCAAGCCCGGTTACGGTCTGGCATGGTGCCAGGCCACCGCACAATATTGCGCCCCCATGGGCGGTTTCCAGCGCCATGGCGACGCCAAGCAGGCTCTGTGATGCAAGGCGGGCCACGGACACCTGCGTCGTGCGGTCGGGCACGGCGCCATCAGCACGGGCATGTTCTTCCCTGGCAACCGAACCGAAAACCGGCAGGACATGCCCCGCCAGCAGTCCCGCGCCGATCATGCCCACCATGCTACCGGCCAGGACCTGGTCCTCGCCTGCCTGCAGGCGTCCTGATGGCAGAAGGTCAACACCGCCAACGCGCAGCACCGCACGCGCCTGCTGCCATTCAGACCTTGCCCGTGCGCTGCCCGCACGGCGGGCGAGGTCGGGATCCCATGTCGCGGCCAGCGCCAGCCATGGCAATGGCGGGAGGGAAGCGCCAGCGGCGGGCGCGGCAGATGCTGCAAAATCAGGCATCCGCAGTACCGGCAGTCCCAGCCGGGGTACGCCCGGCCATGCCAGCAGGTCAGCAGTCCCCCCCGTCCCGGGTGCCGGGGCGGGACGGGCCTGCACCACCGCCTGCTGTTCCGCAGGTTGCATACGTCCCGCCATGTCCGCCGCGTGGGACGCCCCCGTGCCACCACCCGCCACCGCGGCCGCGTGGGACTGCATGATGTATGGCGGCAGAAAAACAGCACCCATGCACAGGGTGGCGACGTACCATTTGGCTGAATGTCTCAATTCATGTCCCATTGCTGTTGAAAGATGACGCCATTTTTGCGCCTGTGGGCACGGATTGTCACGCAACGCAGGGTAAAGTGGCCGTGCGACTTGGCGGGACAGGCGGGGCAGGATATGAAGAACGGATAACGCGACAGGCCAGAACGTACCCTGCCCGGCATGGCCGGCAGTTCAGGCGCATGGCTGGATTACCACATGCGGGGGCCATCCCCGGCGTCCATAGAGGCATCATGACCCTTCGTCCGCCCAGTTTTGCCCCTCCCGCCGCCCTTTCGGGCCACCACCTGCTGCCACGCGCGGCAGCCCCTGCACTTCTGGCCATAAGCCTGCTGGCGGGCTGTGGCAGCGCGCCACAGCACGACAAAAGCGGGCTGGCCATTCCCCAGAATCGCCTGCTGAAAGAAGACCGGGGCGCCAATGGCGGCTCAACCCCGCTGGAAAGCAACGGGGTCAATGCCTTCCTGTGGCGTGGTGCGCTGGATACGCTGTCCTTCATGCCCTTCGCTTCCGCCGATGCGGTGGCGGGCGTGATCCTGACGGACTGGTACACGCCGCCCGCGACCAAGGATGAACGGTTCAAGATCACCTGCTTCATCCTGTCGCGCAGCCTGCGTTCGGACGCGGTGCGCGTATCGGTGTTCCGTCAGGTGTTTCAGGACAACCAGTGGGTCGATACCCCGGTCGCGGCCAATACCGTATCCGACATCACCGCGCGTATCCTGACACGCGCGCGCCAGTTGCGCACCGATAGCGGGCAGCACTAATCCCCTGCCCGGCCTGTTGCCGATCCACCGGGTAGCGCGTGCGCGCAACCCGCACCTTTCCGGCGGGGATATCCCTGCCCACCGCATACCGAACCAGAAGAAGATGACCGAAACCAGCACCCCACCGGACAGCGCCACCCCCGCCTATGACTTCCACACGGCTGAACCACAGTGGCAGGAACGCTGGGCCTCGTCAGGCATCTTCAATGTCCCCGACGTCCCCCCTGCCGACCGGCCCAAATACTATGTACTGGAAATGTTCCCGTACCCGTCGGGTCAGCTGCATATGGGTCATGTGCGCAACTACACGCTGGGTGACGTGGTGGCGCGTTACAAACGTGCGCGGGGTTTCAGCGTGCTGCACCCGATGGGCTGGGATGCCTTCGGCCTGCCGGCGGAAAACGCAGCGCGCGAACGCGGTGTGCATCCGGGTCAGTGGACGATGGACAACATCGCCGCCATGCGCGCGACGCTCAAGCGGCTGGGCTTTTCATTCAACTGGGACCGTGAAATCGCAACCTGCCTGCCGGAATATTATGGCAAGCAGCAGAAGCTGTTCCTCGACATGCTCAGGGGCGGACTGGTTGAACGGCGCGAAAGCTGGGTCAACTGGGACCCTGTGGACAACACCGTTCTGGCAAACGAACAGGTGGTCGATGGGCGCGGCTGGCGTTCAGGTGCGCTGATCGAACAGAAGAAGCTGTCGCAGTGGTTCCTCAAGATCACGAAATTCGCCCCGCAACTGCTTGATGGCCTGTCCACCCTGCCGCGCTGGCCCGAACGCGTGCGCACCATGCAGGAACGCTGGATTGGCCGGTCCGAAGGGGCGAAGGTCCGTTTCAGCCTGCATGAACCACCCGCCGGTTTCGATACCGATCTTGATTCGGTCGAGGTGTTCACCACCCGTCCCGATACGCTGTTCGGCATGTCCTTCCTTGCCATTGCTGCCGATCATCCGCTGGCGGCCAGGGTTGCGGCGAAAAACGCGGCAGCAGGGGAATTCATTGCCGAATGCCAGCGTCTGGGCACGTCGGAAGAAGCGATCGAAACAGCGGAAAAGCGCGGCTTCGATACCGGCCTGCGGGTCAGCCACCCGTTCATGCCCGATAAGTCCTTCCCGGTCTGGATCGCGAATTTCGTGCTGATGGATTACGGCACGGGGGCGGTATTCGGCTGCCCGTGCGGCGACCAGCGCGACCTTGATTTTGCGCGCAAGTACAACCTGCCCGTCACCCCCGTCATCCTGCCGTCAGGGGCGGACGCCGCCACCTTCACCATGGCTGACAAGGCATGTGACGGGCACGGCACGCTGTTCAATTCCGGTTTCCTTGACGGTCTGGACACCGAAGCCGCGAAAAAGGAGGCGATTACCCGGCTGGAAGGCATGGGAATCGGTCAGGGCGTCATCAACTGGCGGCTGCGTGACTGGGGCATTTCGCGCCAGCGTTACTGGGGTTGCCCCATTCCCGTCATCCATTGCACGGATTGCGGCGCACAGCCCGTGCCTGATGACCAGCTTCCGGTCAAACTGCCCGAGGACGTGACGTTTGAACGTCCCGGCAACCCGCTGGCCCACCACCCGACATGGAAACATGTGAACTGCCCCAAATGTGGCAAGCCTGCCGAACGCGAAACCGATACCTGCGACACCTTTGTTGACAGTTCATGGTATTTCGCCCGCTTTACCGCGCCGCATGCTGCGACACCTACCGTGCCTGCCGCAGCCGATGGCTGGCTGCCGGTAGACCAGTATATCGGCGGGATCGAACATGCGATCCTGCACCTGCTCTATGCCCGCTTCTTTACCCGCGCGATGCATGAAACAGGTCACCTGCATGTGGATGAACCCTTTAACGGGCTGTTCACGCAGGGCATGGTCAACCATGAAAGCTACCGCGACGCTGAAGGTAACTGGCTTTACCCCGAAGAAGTCGAGCGTCAGGCCGATGGGGCGGTGCGCCGCGACAATGGTGCACCGGTCACCATCGGGCGCGTGGAAAAGATGTCCAAGTCCAAGCGCAATACGGTGGCCCCCGTCGCCATCATCGAACGCTTTGGCGCGGATACGGCGCGGTGGTTCGTGCTGTCCGACAGCCCGCCGGAACGCGACATGGAATGGACGGAATCCGGCGTTGCCGCAGCCGCCCGCTTCCTGCAGCGCCTGTTCCGTATTGTCCGCACCGTGGCGGAACAGACCCAGCCGGGCGCGGCATGCCCCGCAACACTGTCCCGCAATGCCGATGCCCTGCGCCGCGTCACCCACCGCACCATTGCGGCGGTGACCGATGCGCTGGAAACCTTCAGTGTCAACGTGGCGGTCGCGCGCCTGCATGAACTGACCTCCGCCCTGGCCGAAGCGGAAAAGACGGCAGACGAGGATGGCATGGCCTTCGCCCGGCGCGAAGCCGCCACCACGCTGGCGCTGCTGAGCGCACCGATGGTGCCCCATCAGGCGGAAACGATGATGGCGCACCTTGAACCCGGCAGCCAGCCGGTGGTGGAACGCACCTGGCCGGTCGCCATTGCCGATCTGCTGAAGGCGAATGAACTGACCATTGCGGTACAGATCATGGGCAAGCTGCGCGGCACCATTGCCGTGGCGCCCGACCTGCCTGCGGACAAGGTAATTGCCATGGCGGAAGCCGAGCCGAATGTCGCGCGCCTGCTGGAAGGGGCACGGATCGTAAAACGCATCCACGTACCGGGCCGGATCGTCAACTTCGTGGTCGCGAAATAGTCCATGACCCGTCCTGTCCGTCATCCCGTCATTCTGGGCACCCTGCTGCTGCTGGCGGGGTGCGGCTTTTCGCCCATGTACAAGACGACGGGAAAGCATATCGGTGCGGATGGCAAACCCACCGTGACCGATGTGCTGGCGGAACTGAAGGAAGTGTACGTACCGGTCATCAAGGAACGGTACGGCCAGCAGTTGCGGCAGTTCCTGCAGCAGGACCTGAGCGGGGCGTCACCGGAAAATCCGACCCGCTATGCACTGCAGATCCGCACCTACCTCATGAACGAAGCCGTGGATATCCATGCGGACAATACCAGCGGCCGCACGCGTACAACCGCCTTCGCCCACTGGCAGCTTTACCTGCTGGGGGATACGCCGCGCCTGCTGGCGGGGGGGGACGCGTCAGTTGTGGATGGGGTGAACAATACATATGAACAGTATTTCGCCCTGACGCTGAACCTGGAAACCGTGCGCACCCGTGTGGCCAAGAACATGGCCGATCAGGTGACGCAGCAGGTTGCGACATGGTTCCGTACCCATGCCACCCCGGCGGTGGATGAAACGGCGAATGGCCAGAACCAGCCACGCTATGTCGATCCCAACAGCATCATCAATCCCAATAACCAGATGCCGTCCCAGCAGCCTGGGGCGGATGGCCTGCCAGCACTGGCGACAGGCCGGACAGATTCCCAGCTGAATGAGGAAAACAACGAAGGCAACAGCCTGACCACCGAAAGCGGGCCGATGGACAACATACCGCAATCCACCTCGGGTAGTGGCCAGGGCGGTTCGCGGTCCGGCGCCACGTCACCGGATAGCGATACCGTCCCCGGTTCGGGCATCAGCATAGGCGGTGGAGACTAGATCCGATGAAGGTCGATGCCCGCAGCACCAATGCAACCCTGCAGGCACCGGGGACGCTGCGGGCCATCATCCTGCATGGGGAAGACGCGGGCCTGATCCGTGAACGGGCCACGACAGCGGCGAAAGCGGTCTGTCCCGACCTGCAGGATCCCTTCCGCGTCGCCATTCTGGGCCGTGAGGACCATGACCGGCTGGAGGAAGAAACAACCGCTCTCGCCCTGACGGGGGGGCGGCGGGTGGTCTGGCTGCGTGAAGCGGGCGACAGTGTGCTGGCGGCATTGCAGCGCAGCCTGACCCGGTCATCCGATACGCTAATCATCATGGAAGCCCCGGGGCTTGCCTCGCGCTCCAGACTGCGCGTCTTTGCAGAAAAGGACAGGCAATGCGGGGTTATTGGCTGTTACCCAGAAGAAGGACGGGCGCTGGAAGCCGCCATCCGGCAGATGCTGTCGGCGCAGGAGGTCGGTATCGACCCCGATGCGCTGGGGTGGATGGTGGAACGCGCGGGCCCGGACCGCGCGGCGACACGTAGCGAGGTAGAAAAACTGGCCCTGTTCGCGGGTAGGGGTGGCAGGCTGGGGCTGGAGGATGTGCGTGCCTGCGTTGGGGACGCGGCAGGCGTATCACTGGAAGATGCCGCCTTTGCCGCCATGGCGGGGGACCGCAGGGGGGCGGATGCCGCAGCCGAACGCGCGCTGACCACCGATGGCAGCAGCCCCATCGCCCTGACGCGCGTGCTGCTGTCGCACATACACCGGCTACGCCGGGCACGACTTGCAATGGATGGGGGGGCCAGCCGGGCGGATGCCATGCGGCAGTTGCGTCCCCCCGTATTCTTCAAACGCACCGACAGCTTCGGGCAGGCCATGACGATATGGTCGGCCAGCGCCCTGCTGCACGCAGCCGAAGAAACACAGGCGCTGGAACTGGCCTGCAAACAGACCGGCAGCCCCGATATCGTACTCTGCCTGCGCCATGTCGCCCGCCTGTGCGCACAGGCGCAGCAGATGCGCAGGCGACATTGAGGAACGAAAATATTCCCTTCCTGTTCGTGAAACATCTTGCCGCGTTGCACGGCCTCGTTTAGAAAAATCGGGTGTGTCCGCGTAGCTCAGCCGGATAGAGCACAGGATTCCTGGTTTGCAATTGGGCGTCACGACGGGAAACCACGTGGCGGATCTGCTCAAATTCGGGGAACGCTCTGGCAATTGCCGTGCCAATCCCGAGCCAAGGCCGGTTTTCCGGCAAGGTGTAGAGACTGGATGGGCAGCACCTGTCAACCGCATGCGGTTTATGGTGAAGGGACAGTCCAGACCACGAACGCCATACCCCTATGGCGGCGGTGAAAGCCGAAGTGGTATGAATCCTGGGGCCGTGGGTTCGAATCCCGCCGCGGACACCAACATACACTCCCAAACCGTTCCAGTTGGTCCCGAAACTGGCTTTGATCTGCCATTTTTTCATGTTTCGAGTCCTGTCCGCCCTCCCCAATCCGCGTCATCTGGAGGGATCGCCTGGGGCTCCGGTTTGGAAAGTGGGGGGATATAGCTGTCTTCAGCCCTGCACGGCTTCCGGTCGTCCTGCTTGACGATCATGAATGAACGAAGACCGTCTGACAGACCAATGATCGATATGATGCTGACCCATTCTTCGCGAGACAGGGTCGAAGCGAGTTATAGCCGCGCCCAACATTTTGCAGCACGGCGCGTTATCGCCCGGTAGTGGACTGACCTCTTTCTTGAAGGCTTCAGAGCTGCGGGCGAAGTGCCAGTCGGTAGAACTTCCATCCAGGCTATCAGGTCGCTGGAACGTCAACGAACACTGGCTACCTGGCCGAACGGATGCCGGGAAAGTGCCTTCCTTGATGCGTCGATAAACGGTTGTCCGCGCGATTCCAGCTCTTTCCCGGGCCTGACGGAGCGTCAGCAGATGCCCGAAAGCTCCATCATCAAAAGTAAATGTGTTCATATTCCAGAAATAGTGTGCCGTCACAGAGTGTGTCCACGCATCTGGAAACTCCTGTGGAGAACCTTCTTCAAAAAACAGAAATGCTCTACATCGTGCCTTTCCTGCCTGCCCATCCGGCAAGGGTCGCCATGGCCGTATCAAGATCCCTCAGCGTCAGTTCCAGCGTTATGTCCCTGCCATGCAGCGCAGTGAACCGCAGGTGCGCGGTCTTGCCATGACCGAATTCCGCCAGGACCGCATCGGAAAGCGCGGGATGGTTCGCAATGCATTCCGCCCCCATGCAGGTCATCCATGACAGCGGGATCGCCACCCCACCATCCACCGCGATTGTCGCGGGCTTCCCAAGCGCCAGCCCCTGCGGCAGTTCCACCATCAGCGTATAAGGCCCGAGCGAGGATGCCCCCGCCGCGCGTTCCCGGCTGAATGTCACCGCACCCATCACGACCGGCTGTTTCCGCGCGTTCTGCGCAACCAGTCGCTGCTGTACGGTGCATAACGCCGGACCACTGGTGCCCCCATGTGGATACAGGCAGCGGGCAAGCCATGGGCCCGATGTCTGTGACAGGGTTTCCATGGCGGGTGCGGCTTTCACCCCGGTTTCCACCGGGGGTGCCGAAGGCGCCGCCGCCACGTTAGTTGACCCGGCATTTTTGCCCGAACGCGCCCGCTCGGCGTGGGCCACGCCCCAGCCCATCATCCCCGAGGCAAGGACAACGACCAGCGCGGTCGTTCTTTTCATGATTTTTCCCCAACACTCTCCAACCTGTCCGGCAATGGGGCACACCGTTCCCATATGCCGGAAAAGATCAGAATTTCACCCGGATGTTCCCCGTCAGCCCGCTATCCACGGAACGGCGGCCATACTGCCCGATATAGGACAGGCCGATATCGAGAACCCGGCTGAGTTTCGCACGCAGGCCAAGTTTGATCACCGCGGTATCCTGGGCCAGCGGCACCCCGGCCACTTCAAACGCATTGCCGCCGGACATGAAGGCCTCACGCGAAGTCGGCGTGGTCAGGCCGAACGCATGGCGATATCCCAGCATTGCATTGGGCATCAGCACCACACCGCCGGCATGAAAACTGGAGGAGAAGCGCGCCCCGAAGGTTGAATAGGTCACCCCCGTATCAATCGCCCGCCCGACAAGCGCAGCGCCACCGCCATGTTCTGCAAAACGGTCCGTATGCAGGTTGACATAGGCGATATCGGCAAACGGCTCGATCCCCACCGGTCCCGCATCAAGGCGGTAGCCAAGATCCCCGAACGCCTGCGCGGTGCCCCCGTTATAGCGGCTGCTCAACCGGTCGGAAAATCCGGTAAAGCGCACATTGCGGGTCATGGACAGCATGTCCCACGTATAGGTCGCGCCCATACGCAGCGCCAGGCGTCCCCAATGCGTCCCGGCATAGCCGCCAAGGCTGACATTGCTGCTGTGCCCATAGGACGAGACCCCGGCGCTGTCGAAGGTGGAATGGCCATATCCGATCAGCCCGCCGACATGCCAGCCCAGCACCGGCGCATCCGCACCCAGCACGAACCCGCCGACCGAATGGCCCATGCCCGACGCATTCCCATCGCCCGCATTATGCCCGAATGATCCATAGGCCTGCATCCATAACGCCGCATGTTCCGACCGGCAGGCCCCGTCGGTCCGCTGCCCGTTGGTGGATGCCGTTTTCATGCCACTGGCTGCGCCACGCTCGCAATCCGCGCCACGCAGGCGTTCTATCGCCGCATCGCGAATATAATAGCTGTCCTGGATCAGCGCCGTACGGGCAGAGGCATGCAGTTCTCCCGACAGGCCGCTCAGGGCATGACGCGCGGTGGTGGCATCCGTCTGGACCAATGCATTGTACAGCGGGCCGCCGCTTACAGTATCCATCGCGCCACCAACGGCTCGTTCGTTGCGTGTATCCCCGACGGAAGCAAAACTGACCGTATTGCGCCCCAGCAGCAGATAGACGTCATCCGCATCGTAGGTCAGGGTCGGGGTGAGGAAGGCAAGGTTCGAGGTAACGGATGAGAATTTCCCCGTCACGCCGTCAGTGGCACTGAGAATTGTGTAACGGACATTCGTGCTCCAGCCGCCATCCGCCGCGATGCCGTGGACGGTGCCACCTTCCAGTGTGGCCTTGCCCTGCACTGAAACCAGGTCATGCGCGCCGTCCTCGGACAGGTTGACCACGTAATTCGACCCTGTGGCCATCGTCAGGTTTCCCCGGACGGTCATGGTTCCCATCGCATCGCCACCATTCCCCGGCGAGAGTGTCGCCCCCGAGGCAATGGTCGTGTCACCCACAGTGCCGGTGCCCGCCAGGGTGGTGCCCGCATCCGCAACGACAGGGCTGACGATGCTGCCATCGACTTCCAGCGTGCCATCCGCGATTTCGGTTCCGCCGCTATAGGTGCTGTCCCCCGAAAGGACCAGTGTTCCCGCCCCGGTCTTGACCAGATCACCCGGCGACGTACCGTCGGAGAGCACGCCCGACAGGGTGTCCTGACCGCTGGTCACATTTACGGTGGGGTCACCGTTCAGGATAACCGCATTCGCCAGCACCAGTCCGTCCGCACCGAAATTCAGGGCCGTGCCCTGCGCCATGTTCAGCGCGCCCGTGCTTAGGGCCGAGGCATTGGCAACCGTCAGCACCCCCGCGGCAAGCGTCGTGCCACCCGTGTAGCTGTTCACGCCGGACAACGTCATGTTGCCCGTGCCGTCAACAAGCAGCGCACCGGTACCCGAAACCGCGTTCGTCAGCGTACCATCCGTTGACTGGCTGAGTTCCAGCGTGCCGTTATCGACGATGGCGCCGGTGCCGAAACTCCCCGTCGTGCCGGTCAGCGTACCAGCCTCGATCGTGGTTCCGCCCGCATAGGTGTTGTTGCCCGTCAGCATCTCATGCCCATCGACCAGCGTCACGCCACCCGTACCTGAAATGGTGCCCGCGAAGCTTCCCGCCGCATCGGTCAGGGTCAGGGTTCCCTCCCCCAGCGATACAGCGCCGCCTGTATTGCCGGACAGGGAGGTAATCGACGTCCCGTTCGTGGTGCCGGAAATATCGAATGTGCCGCCATTGATCGTAACCGCGCCTGATGTCGCGATGCTGCCATCCCCTGACAGCGCCAGCGCGCCCGCGTTGATCGTCGTGGCCCCGGTATAGGCCTCGGCCTGCGAGATGGTAAGCGTGCCCGTTCCGTCCTTGACCAGCATGCCTGTGCCCGAAACGGGGTTCGCCAGCGTCCCATCGGTTGACTGGTCGATATCCAGGGTACCGTTATCCACGATCGCACCACTGCCGAAACTCGCCGTCGTGCCGGTCAGCGTACCAGCCTCGATCGTGGTCCCACCTGTATAGGTATTGACGCCCGTCAGCGTCTCATGCCCGCCCGCCAGCGTCAGGCTACCGCCGGTTGTGCCGCCCTGCGCGTCCATCTCTTCATTGAAGATGCTGTCATCGGTAATTGTGCCGGAAAAAGTATCCGATGCATTCGTCAGCAGCAGGTTCTGGCTACCCAGTGCCACGACGCCATTTCCGGCCAGCGACGTGATCGCAGTGGAATACGTCGCAATCGTCGGTTCCGTGTCATCGACATCGCCGTTTGCATCCGTCCCGGTGGACGTCAGTATCCCATTGAGCGAGATATCAAGTATACCATTGTCCACCACACGGCTCGATGATGCGATGCTGGCCTGTTGCGGGGAATCGTCAAGCATCCCCATCATGCTCCCCGAAGCAAGCAACAGAGCGGTTCCCGTCTCGATCGTCGTCGCCCCGGTATAGGTATTCTCTCCATTCATGACAGTCGCGACGACCGATCCTGACGGATCCGGGTTCGTAAGGGTCAGTCCCCCCCCAACGCCACCACTGATGCCGCCATCCACGACCGGACCGACAATCACGTTCACCACATCGCCAACGACACCGCCGGCGAGGATAATCTCGGGCGATTCCACATTCCTTGCACCGGCCCCGAGTGTCAGGGTATTGCCGCCCAGTGCGATTGAACCGCCCACGTCACTGACAGACGTGACGGATGCACCCGCGGATGTGCCGGAGATATCAAAAACGCTGCCGCTATCCATCAATAACTGACTGGAAGCCGTAATACTTCCGGAACCTGCCAGCGCCAGCGTTCCTGCCGAAATCTCCGTCTCGCCCGTATAGGTATTGACGCCCGTCAGCGTTTCGGTTCCGCCCTGCAGGTTCAGGTTTCCGCTAGCCCCCCCTGCCACGCCGCCATCTGCGATGACACCATCGAATGTTCCGCTGGCATCTGTCAGCACCAGCACCTCTGGCCCCAACGCTACAGTGCCGTTACCCGAAAGGGATGTAATCGAGTTCGTCCATATGGAAGAACCTGAAATATCGAGCGTCCCGTTATCCACGACCCCGCCTGATGTCGCGATCGAACCCAGACCCGAGAGTTCCAGCGTCCCGGAACTGATCGTCGTGATGCCGGTATAGGTATTGGTGCCTTCCAGCACCAGTGTCCCGGCTCCATCCATTGTCAGTCCACCCGCGCCACCGACGGGCGCAGCCACGGACAGGGTCGTACCCGCATCGGGGCTGATTTCCCCGCCGCCCGCACCAAGCGTGATGTTGCGGGCGGTCGTGATATCTGCCGTTGTCTCCAGGCTTCCGTTATTCGTCAGGGTGATGGCGCCTGCCGTATTCCCCAACGCGGAATCCGACGAAATCGACAGGTTGCCGCCATCAATCGTGGTGCCCCCCGCGTATGAACTGGCACCATTGAGGGCCACATGCGCACCGTCCGCAACCGTAACGGTGCCCGCACCGGAGATCACGCCGGAAACATCAAGCGTGTCGCCCGATCCTTTGGCAAAAGACAGCGCGGACGACGCATCATCCATTACAATGGCATTGGCCAGTGTGTCCGTGCCCTCTGGCGCGATGGCAAGACCGGAGGACGCGGCAATTTCAACATTGCCCGACAGTGTCGAACCACTCTCCAGAAGCAGGGTGTTGCCAGCCCCGTTGGCAAGGATCGCATCGGCCTGCGTCATGCCATCACCTGACATCCCGCCGCTAATGGACCCCGAGTTGTCCACCGTATCGCCGCCCATCATGACAAGACCGACACCACCGGCACCGACCGACCCGCCCGTGCCACCAGCGCCGCCCGTGATCGACCCCGCGTTGGCGAGGCTCAGTCCCTGCCCCATGAAGGCCACGCCCACGCCACCGGTACCACCGCCGCCATTCGTGTTGGCCGCGCCACTGACACCTGGACCCGCGCCACCCGTGCCACCGGCGCCACCGGTAATGTTCGCGCTGTTGGTGCTGCGCGTGGTCGTGGCGTTCCCACTGGCGAGCAGGTCAAGGCCGTCACCGCCACCGCCACCGCCACCGCCGCCGCCTTCGCTCGAGACGCCTGCCGCACCGCCATTCCCACCGGCCCCGCCGGTCACGGCATCAGAAACCGTGACGCTGTCGGTCGCAATGACACCGGCCCCGCCGCCACCGCCACCGCCGCCACCGCCATTCCAGGTGCTGTTCCCGCCGTTGCCGCCGCTGCCGCCCGTGATGGAGGACGTAACGGATGCACCCGCGCTTTCAACCGCACCAGCCCCGCCGCCACCGCCACCACCTGCGTTGAAGCTATTGTCCAGCGCCGTGGTTCCCGATGAGCCCACGGCTCCGCCCACGCCGCCCGCGCCACTTTCCTCACCAAGACTCAGCCCGTCATGCCCGGCACCACCCACGCCGCCGGACGACGCGGCACCCGCGCCATCCAGCGAAGTGGCGGACCAGCCACCACCAGCGCCACCGCCACCGTCACCGGCGCCGCCCACGCCACCATAACCGGCCGACGCAACCACTCCACCGGCACTCTGCCCCATGGCCATGTGCGGCATGCCCGTGCTGATAAACGCTGCGAGTATGGCAACCGACCATGGCGAAGACGACACGACACGCGACAGGCTGGTACCCGCACGCAGGACATGTTGCAGGCGCGGGCACGACCCTGGGTTACCACCCGCAGGAAAACGGGTGGCCCGGGCAGAAAAGGGGCTGTTATGCATCAAGACAAATCCTGGGTGACATCGCATTGGCAATGATGGGGAAAACGCGCATTCCCAACGATATTATGTTGCAATATCGGAACGTTTTATGTCCGGTACGGTCCCTGACTTCAGGACATGAATCCAGATCATTTCTGGACAGGAACAAATTTATGAAAAACAGGCATGAAACAGGGCATCGCAGGTCGATCCCGACACCCTTCACGCGGTTGCCATGTCCCTGCCTTCGGGCACACAGCATTCCATGAATTTATTTTTTCTTATACTTTTGAAAAGTTGTTCAATTTCATATTCCACACCCCTGTCGTTCCGGGATCATCGCGCACATCCGGCAGCATCCGGTCTACGGCGCGGGCATCCTGTCAATTCATGTGCGAAGTCTGCCCGCGACAGCGGATGGTGACAACCGGAAAGACGGCGGTTTTGTCAACCTGCGTTAACAAGTCGTTCCGATCAGAGAACTTTACATACTGGACGGATATATCAGCCGTTTTTTCAAACAAGGTCGAGACGGTATCCACTGCGCCGCACCGTACGGATAACCGGACGCGGCAGATCCCGCGCCGTGGCAGCCGGCGGTATTTTCCGACGCAGCCGCGTTATCAACGTATCGACCGTGCGCGCGGTGACATCGCGGTCCTCCCGTCGGCCAATCGCCTCCAGCAGCACGTCACGCGACACGACATTCCCGACCGATACGCCCATCGCCATCAGCAGCGAAAACTCCCCCGCCGTCATTGATGCCTGCTCCCCCCCGGGGGAGACAAGCTGTTTGCGCACAAGGTCAAGACGCCAGTTCCCCACCATCAGGAAAGAGGACCTGCCGCCCCTGCGCCGCAGAACGCTGCGCACCCTTGCGGCAAGTTCATCAAGTATGACCGGTTTGACCACATAATCATCGCCACCACCGTCAAGCGCCTGGATACGGTCGGCCACCTCATCGCGGGAGGTGACAAAAATCAGCGCCGCATGATCGTGTATGCGCAGCCTGCGCGTTGCCTCCCGGCTGTCGCCATCAGGCAGGTTGATATCGCACAGGACGAGATCCGGCAGGCTGGCGCTCCATTCCTCCTGCATTTCCGCCACACTGCCCGCAACGATAACCCGGTAGCCGCACCGTTCCAGATAACGCCGCATTACACCTTGCAATTCCGGGGCGTCCTCAACGAGCAGGATCGACTGCGCCTCAGCCATGGGGCCGTCGTGTTTCATGTGACTACTTTTCCGGAAAGGGTCTGTTCGGCAGGAGTGACGCGCGTAAGTGTCGCCTCCAGCGCCACCATCAGGTGATGCGCCACATCCAGCCGCGCCGGATCCGCGCACAGCACTTTTTCGACGTCCATCGCAATCCGCCCGAGGCCAGCAAAACCAAAAACCGGCGCGCTGCCCCTCATCCGGTGGGCCACGCGCCGTATACGCTCACCGTCCTCGTTAGCCATGGCGTCGCGTATCTCCGACAGGCATTCCCGACACGCCGCGGCAAAGACAGGCATTTCCGCCGCGATGGAAAAACCGGCGTCCGATGTGTCCGCCCCCCTGCGCATGTCGCCACCACACAGACCGGCAATAGTGGATAAAAGCACATCGAAGGAGACCGGCTTGGCAACGGTTTCGTTAATACCGCTCACCCGGTAACGTACGATGTCCGGCCCCATGACGTTTGCCGTCACGGCGATGATCGGCATGGCCGCCGTCGTGGCGTCGACACTCGCACGGACATGCCGGGCCACATCTTCTCCCGGCATGTCCGGCAGCACCATGTCGAGCAGCATCACGTCGAAATATCCATCCTCCAGTTGCGACAGCGCCTCCGCCCCGGACGCGGCGACGACGATATTCATCCCGTAAGGCACAAGCATTTCCAGCATGACCAGCCGGTTTTCCGGCGTGTCCTCCACCAGCAGAACCGACAGGCCGGCGCGGGGCGTCAGTGCGTCCTGCGTGGTCCCGACCGGGATCGCACCGGCCTCCCTGAGGGGAAGGGTGAAGGTAAACCTGCTGCCGCCTTCGATATTATCCAGCGAGACGCGCCCGCCCATCGCGACCGCAAGCCTGCTGACGATGGCAAGACCCAGTCCCGACCCGGGCACGAATTCCGTATCCGGGCCACGCACGAATTCATCAAACACGCGGTTCAGCACATGCGGCGGAATTCCGGGGCCGGTGTTGGTCAGTTCAAATACGACCTCCCACACGCCCGGACCACGGCGCCATGCCCGGACGACAAACCGAACTGACCCTGTTTTCGTAAACTTCAGTGCATTATCCAGAACATTCCCCAAAAGCTGATGCAGCCTTGTCGGATCGCCCGATATCGCCGTGGGCAGAAAATCGAATTCGCGGGTAAAACCCAACCCCTTTTCCGCGCACCGTTCAACCATGACGTCCGCGAACCGTGCGCACAGATTTTCAAGGTTGAAAGGCACATGGACGATCTCGATCCGGGCTGTCTCCAGACTGGACATGTCAAGTACGTCATCCAGAAGCCGCACGAGACCCGCCCCCTCGAACCGCATGAGTTCAAGCCTGCGTCTCTGGTCCTCACGCGGGCCATCACGCAGCATCAGGCTTGTCATGCCGAATATGGCGTTCAGCGGCGTCCGCACCTCATGGCTCAGATGCGCGAGAAAACGGTCCTTGTTCCGTGCATCGTTCTCCGCCCGGTCCTTGGCGCGATGCAGTTCGGCCAACGTCTGTTCGATCTGCTGCGTCCGTTCAGATACCTGCGCCTCCAGACTGGCATTCAGCAGCGCAAGGTCGTTCGAAAGAATACGGACATGGCTGAGGGACGCCACAAAACGCTGCCCGAGGATAATGATGTGAAAGAACAGCAGCATCAGCCCGCCAAGCGGCGCAAGGTCGGTTCCATACCGCCACCAGTGGGCATACATCATGCCGTCATGCAGGACGCAGGTAATGAAGATCACGACACCAAGACCGAGGATTTCGGCGCTGATTTCCTTGTTGCGGATCGCCCTGACGACGCACCATGTGTAATACCAGGCGGAACATATCAAAAACAGGATGGAAACATCGCGAAACCGGGTAAACAGCGCCACCGGGGTCAGGATCGTCAGCAGACATCCCATCGCCGCCGAAACCTGGATAAACCGTCCCGCGAAACGATGCAGACAACCCGGAAAAAATTCCCACAGCAGCCGGAAATAGATCGGCCACGACATATAGATAGTCAGATATTCCAGCCGATAGAGAAATGTAGCCGACAGCGAAGGAAACATCCGCGTCAGCAGGCCACTGGTACAACCCAGCCGCGCGGCAAGGAATATGATCAGTACAAGCAGCCAGCCCCAGCCACGTGAATGGGTCGTCACGCCAAAAGCCGCGATATAGAACGCAAGGATCAGGAGCGCACCCAACACCCCGGCATCAAAGACAAGCCTGAATTCAAGGGCCTGCCAAAGGTCATCATGGGCACCGACCAGCACGGAACCAAGGATCCCGCCCTCGAAATGAAAATGATTGGAAACCTCCACGGCGAGGGTAAGCGTGGAATGCCCCGGTTCGATCGATACGAGCTGATTCAGCAGGGTACGCGGCGTTTCATTGCCCGCGCGCAGGCCCGGCGTCCCTGATTGGGAAACCACATGCCCGTCCACCCACACGCGCGAGGCCGACAGGATCTGCGGGATCTGGAGTGTCAGCTGCGGGACGTTACCCGGCAGGTGCACGACCATACGATAGGTAATGGCCCCAAATCCAGCGGGTCGATTATCGTTGCCCTGCCGACAGACGCTACTGGCATTCCACAGGCCAGGAACACGAAGCGTTCCGTCCGGCACCAGCGCATCCCCCGATGGCAGGGAAAGACGCGCCCCGTCCAGTCTGCAGAAAACCTGCCATTCACCATCAAGGGGAATGGTGTGTCGCGCATCCCACTGCTGGAGATCAATGACGCCATTGCGTACGACCGCCCGATACATATCCTCGGCCACGCCCCCCGAAGTGCGAAAGGTCGCAACCAGACCAACCGACACCAACAGGATCACTACTGACCAGAAATGCCAGCCCCGGCCATCCGGAAGATGCTGGAAATGCATCACGTCCCCTTTGCCGGCGCATTGTCGGGCGTGATCGCCTGCCCGCACATCAGAAGAACCACGGACGGACACAGGAACCCGGACGTAATCTTAAATACTTCCTGATTATGGATCGTTTTTTGTAAAAACCGCACATAACGTCCCGCAGCCCGGTATATTGCCTGACGCAGATGCACGGCCCCAATCGCCAGTACGGCCATGACAGACGCACCTGACAATCGAAATGTATCTCTGACAAAGCTTTATTTTCGGGCTCCACTTCCAGCTGATTTGTAATTACATGGTGCTGGCGCTACTGTTTCAGGAGCGCGTAGGACCTATGCAGTATGGGTATAGTCTGCCCCCGGCGCACAAGCGTGACAATCGAAAATACGGTGAGTTTGTCAACGCAGGTTGACAATTCATTCCGGCGGAGGAACTTTCCGCGACAGGCGGCACGATGGCGCGTGCTGTTTCCCGCCTGAAGCAGCCCCTGCCGTAACGGTCTACAGCCGCGTCGGGAGCCATTCATGAAGTGCTGCCCAATCCTGTACGGCCTGTCCGACATGGTGGACGGCACAGGCGGTCCCGGACAAACCTGTCCGGGGCAGGGGCGCCAGTATAATGATCCCATCATCATGGGCTTCTCCCGGACCCACTTCTCCGGCGCGGAGCCTTTCACCGAATGCCGGCGGGCACCTGGTCGCAGTCCCTGCGCCGCCATGCGACGGAACGGACATGCAGGCCCTGCATGCAGCAGCCCTCGTTGTTCGATATCGCGAGCCAGTGCCTCAATCGATAGTCCTGATTTCACGCGCCGGACGTTGGACTACGACGACACCAGCCTGCTGAAGGGAGATGTCACGAGACGAACTCAGGGTGATTTTCGGGATAGCGGTCGCCATGGCGAAAAACTCTACGACGGCCGGACAGCATGTTTCACAAGGCGGTCCTGCGGAACAAGCTGTTCTGAAAGCAGCAACCTTTTCAGGGCGCAGGTTGCCCGCAATGCATTATGTCCCCTGCACGGCTTGGGGACAGTTAAAAAAATCGATTTCGGAAATATCCTGCAATCATATGGAAGTTTCGGAAAATATTAAAAAAAATCAGAAACCAAAAAGTTTTATTTCTATTTTCCATAAATTTTTCAAATGTTCGAAAATAATTTTTACAAAGTGCATTTAAAAAATATTATTACTTATTTTTTCAAACAGTAATTCATTATTAATATAAAGAGTATGCAATAAAAAATAAAATCAACATCAATGCATTCATAAAATTAACAAAATATTTCTATTCTATTTTATACATAATAACCCTGTAACGAACAAAAAATACCCGCCTGAACAAAGTATGCGAACAGCAGAAAAGTTCCCTGACTACAATAATTTATGAACAAAAATATATCATGGCCCGATTCAGGGCATGGAAAACCGTCGAAAGTGTGTGATTTGTACCAGTCCCGCCATTCCTGAACCGAACTGTTTTTTTTGTGATTGTTGTCTGAGATACGGTAAATGTATGGTTAAGATGTGGCGGAACATGATGTCCGTTCTAATCATTTTCAGGTTCTGATGGGCCTGAAGCAAAAAATGTGCGCGTGTTCTGTTCACGGTGCAAATAGAAACATGCGTTTCCTGTCATTTACCAAATAACGCTCCGCTCTCGGACTTACTGGCTGGTGGACTTCTGATGAATACCGACGTAGCCATTATAGGGGCTGGCCCCTATGGACTCTCCCTCGCTGCCCATCTGCACGACAGGGGAGTAAACTTTCGTATTTTCGGACGCCCGATGGGGTTCTGGCGCGAACATGTCCCCGCCAGCCTGCGGTTGAAGGCGGAAGGGTTCGCACTGGACCTGTTCGACCCCGCCCGCCGGTCAACCCTTGCACGGTTCTGCAAGGAACGGGGATATCCCTATGCCCCCATCGGGGTGCCCATTCCCGCCGGGGTTTTCAGGGAATATGGCGAAACGTTCCAGAAAACCCATGTGCCGCAACTGCAACCATGCCATGTCACGCACCTGTCGCGCACGCTGGAAGGGTTTGTCGTGCATCTGGACAATGGGGAAACCGTCATGGCGCGTAATGTGGTCATGGCGGTGGGGATCGAACATTTCGCCTATACACCCCCGGCCGTGCGCAGCCTGCCGCCCGAGCGGATCAGCCATACATTCGATGAAATCGCGTTCGAACGCTTCGCGGGCAAACGAGTCGCCGTGATCGGGGCAGGTTCGTCAGCGGTGGATACGGCGTGTTTCCTGCATGAAGCGGGCGCACAGACCTTTATCTGTACCCGCAGGCCCAAGATCTGGATCAATCATCCCCCCCGCGACATCAGCGGCCTGAAGCTGCTGTGGACCCGGTTCAAGAAACCCATTTCAGGTCTGGGCACGGGGTGGCGGTCACGCATGGCCTGTGACCTGCCCGATGTGTTTCACATGCTGCCCGCACGCCTGCGCCTGCGCATTACGCGTGGCCATCTGGGACCGGCGGCGGGGTGGGTGACAGGTCAGGTCGTGCGCGACCAGGTGCCGATCTGGCTGAACGTCGATCTGCAATCGGCACGGATGCACGATAACGTCGTGCATCTGGAATTCCGCGATACACAGGCAGGCAAGCCACGTGTCGTGGATGTCGATCATGTTTTCCTGGGCACCGGGGTCAAAGTGGATGTGGAACGCATTCCATTCCTTGACCGCGTACTGGCCCGCGCCATCCGCACCGAAGACAACATGCCCGCCCTGTCGCACAGCTTTGAATCAAGTGTGCCCGGGCTTTACTTCATCGGCCCCATGGCGGCAGGCAGTTTTGGTCCCCTTTTACGCTTTGCCTGGGGCGCGCGCTTTGCCGCACGCCGTCTCAGCGCCCGGCTGGGGCGGCAATCCGTGCCACAGCCTGTCCCACAGCCCGCATTCGCGTCGTGACACCCATGCGCGCCTGATCCTGCATCCTGACATGAGCTGGAAAGTCCCGAAACATGAAAAACGATTTTACAGTTCTCATCATCTCTTCCGTGTGGTGGTCCGCCATTACGCGCGCCGCGGTGGAATTCATCGAAAGTGGGGTGGAGGTCCACGCCATCTGCCCGGCGGGACATTCCCTGCGCTGCCTGAAGGCGATCGAAAGCATACGGAACTATCCCTATGTCGCGCCGACCGTGGCGCTGGCTGGCGCCATTGCGCAGATCCGGCCCGACCTGATCATCCCTGCGGATGACCGGGTCGTCGTAACCCTGCACCAGGTTTATGGTGAAGCCGACCCCACAACGGCCATGGGCCGGCTGTGTCGCGACACGATCGAACGGTCACTGGGGCGGCACGAATATTTCGCCTATGCTCAGACACGGCTCAGCCTGATCAATGTCCTGCGCGAACAGGGTATTCCCACACCCGCCGCCACCAACCCTGCCACCATGAATGATGTCAGGCGATGGTGCGCCAGCACACCCGGACCATGGGTATTCAAGCGCGACCGTAGCTGGGGTGGGTCCGGCGTAGTGATTGCCGATACGCAACAGGAAGCTGAAAGCGGCTTTCATCGCCTGTCACAACCGGTGCGCATGGTCTGCGCGCTGCGTGTGCTTCTGGCGGACCGCGATATCTATTCCTTCATGGAAGCGACAGAGCGCCGTCCGCTGCCTGTCATGGCACAGGCGCATGTAACCGGCATGCCCGCCAATATCATGGTGGCCTGCTGGGAGGGGGAAGTGCTTGGCACGCTTGGGGTCAATGTCGTGTCCTATCAGGGGCGCACGGGGGCGGCGACAGTCATCGAGATCACACAGTCCGCCGATATGGAACGCGCGGCACGGGTCACCTGCGCCACATTGAAACTGTCGGGTTTTTTTGGCCTGGATTTTGTACGTTGCGCAAAAACCGGCACCTATCATTTCATAGAAATGAATCCCCGACTGACCCAGATCGGGCATCTGTGCCATGGCGGCAATACCCTGATCCGCCGCCTTTTGCAGCATGTGCGTGGCAGGGCGCAGGTGGCCGTACCCTCCGCCGCCATGGAACTGCACGAACGCACCATGATCGCCCTGTTCCCGCAGATCCTGCGCACCGAGCCAGAGACACTGAACAGCACGGCTGCATGGATCGACATTCCGTGGCGATACCCTGAACTGGTGGAAGAACTGCTGCGCCGTCCGTGGCCCCGGCGCGGGTCGGTCGCGCGGCTGGAGGAACGCCTGCGGCCCAACATGCCCTATGGCAAGTCTGTGGACCGGGGGGAAGCTCTGGGCAAACTGTCCACGCTGCTGCGGGCAGGCATGGTCACGGACATGCCCATGGCCGCCCTGTGAAATATTAAAAGTTTCTGGGTGCCGCCTTTTTTCAGAAAGGCGGCGTCTTCTGAAGCTTTTTGAAAAAAGCTTCACCAGAAATTTCCTTACGTTTCACAGACAGGCTTTTGAAACAGTTCAGGCATGTGAAAGGATGGACTGACGGATCATGTCGGATGGCTGTGGCCGACCCAGCAGGAAGCCCTGAACCTGATTGCACCCAAGATCATTAAGGTGCGCCCACTGATCATGTGTTTCCACCCCTTCCGCCGTGATGGGGATATCCATGCTCTGCGCAAGGCTGATAATGGCCTGTATGATGCCCGATGCGCTGCGTTCGGGCAGTTCCTGCACGAAGGAACGGTCGATCTTGATTTTCTGGAACTGGAAGGAACGCAGGTATCCCAGCGAGGAATAGCCCGTGCCGAAATCATCCAGCACGATACTGCATCCGATCCGGCCCAGTTGTTTCAGGATGTCGCGGTTGGTGGCGCTGTTCTGGACAAAGATGTTTTCCGTAATCTCGATTTCCAGCCGATGTGGCGCAAGACCTGAACACGCCAGCGCATTTTCGACGATGCTGAGGAAACGTGGATTACGTAACTGGATGGGGGACACATTCACCGCGATCTTGACCTGTGCGGGCCAGTCCACCGCTTCCATGCAGGCCGCCCGCAGGACCCACTCCCCCAGATCATGAATCAGGCCGTTTTCTTCCGCCAGTCCCACAAACTGGTCCGGCGGGATCATACCGTGCGTGGGATGGTACCAGCGCACCAGTGCTTCACATGCGCTGATCCGGTTACCCGGCATTGAATACAGGGGCTGGAAATGCAGGCTGATTTCGCTGCTGGCAATGGCGGCACGCAATTCATTGCCCAGCCGCACACGCGTCTGAATTTCATCACGTAATGCCGCATCAAAGAACTGGAAGCCATTCCGCCCCTGTGATTTGGCGCGATACAGGGCTATATCGGCATATTGCAGCAGGGTTTCGGCGTTATCCGCATCCTGCGGGTACAGCGCCGAACCCACGCTGGCGCCAATGACAATATGATGGCCGTCAATGATATAGGGTTTACTGACGGTTTCGACAATTTCACGTGCCCGGCCTGTCAGTTCCACCGGTTCGGGAACAAGCGGCCAGATAATGGCGAATTCATCCCCACCCAGCCGGGCCACCAGATCTTCGGGTCGGCTGCATGCCCGCAGCCGTTCCGCCACCAGCCGCAGCAGCGCATCCCCTGCGGCATGGCCATACACGTCATTGACCGTCTTGAAGTAATCAAGATCGATACACAGTAATGTGGCACCCTGCCCGCCCGCACACAGCGCATCCAGCCGGGAACTGAATAGCGCACGGTTGGCAAGGCCGGTCAGCGGGTCATAATGCGCAAGCTGTTCGACCTGATGCTGGGCATTGCGTCTTTCCGTGACATCATCGGCCACGCACAGTTCCCAGCGCGGCCCCCCGCGTTCATCCGTAATCGTGACATGGCGGGTGGAAATGGCGCGCTGTTCGCCGTGCTGGTTGCACAGGACCTGTTCACGCACCCCCTGCTGTTCCGCATCGGGGCGGCTGACCAGCAGAAACCCGATTTCATCCGCACAAAAAACCTGCGCGGTATCCTTTTCAAGCAGCAGGTCACGCCTGCATCCCATCATCTCCTCGGCCGCACGGTTGACCAGCACGGGATGCCCGTGCCGCACGGAACGGACAACAAGGGCGGATGGGATATTTTCTACAATCGTATCAATGAATAACTTGTCGCGTAATATCTTTTTATTTGCCCGGCGCAGTTCTTCCGCTGCATCTTCAAGGCTGGCGGCGGACGCCACCGCATGGGAATGGGATGCGTTAATCAGGTCCAGCGCCGATCCCGTCCCCCGGTAATATCCATTTTCCGTAACAATATAACCGCGTATCAGGTCGGATGGCTGACCCATCAATGTCTGGGCCGTAAAATCGGATGCCGATACCCGTGCATCAATCATGACCGGGCTGGCGTCCATCAGTAAGGCGACGGGGCGGCGGTTGAAAAGCGCGTGCCCGAATTTGCCTGATACTTTCAGAAAAAAAGCCTGCCGCTCAACCAGACCGACAGGCACATCATCCTCACCCACAACTGCAACCAGCATCAGTTCAGGGTCTGCATGAAAAAGATCGAAAAGACATTCCCCCAGATCAGAAGGCCTGATGACGGGACCCTTCCTGGCGATGTCCCCCATGACAAGAAAGGGAGACGGCCCTGTCTGTGCAGAAATATCCATTATTCCATTCCCCACATCAATTACTTATTGTTGTAATTTTTTTATTTAATAACTTATTGCTGAGCAAAACCTGGGCATTATGAAAAAGCAGCCTGCCAGTACCCGTATGGCACTGGCAGGCATGACATCATGAAATGATGGAAAGCGTTTTAGAACGCTGCCTGGATACGTCCGGCGACGGAGTTGCCGTGACGGCCCATGATGTCATAAAGCGAGGTGCTGCCACTGCTCGCCTTGTTATCATCGCTGACAATGAAGTGGTTGAAGTCAAGCATGAAGCGGAAGTGACGGTTGGGATACCAGTTCAGCCCGGCTGACCAGACCGTCTGCTGGCCGCCGCGGATGGCGTTGGCCGAGTTCAGGTTGCTGTTCAGGTCAGTCACGCTGTAACGCGCGGAGACTTCCAGCGCGCCCCAGTACCCATTTGCGGGATCAAAGGCATGATCCACGCCGGGCGCCGCAAATGCGCCTTCCTTGATGTTATAGGAACGCGGCTTGCCGAAAATGGTGTAGTTGGCCGCACCATAGTAACCGGTGAAGTTGACCGTACCCTGATCGGCAGCACTGGCGCTGGAATTGTTTCCGCGCGTGACCCCGATATTATAGTACTCACCCTTCAGCACCAGCCGCTTCCAGCGGAAGCCCAGTTCCGGGCCTGCCGACCAGATGCTGCCCACGTTGCCAACAGTTGCACTCAGCAGCTTGGTGGTGGTCAGGTCAACTTCCGGCTGTTCGGCGAATGTCGCCGAACGGTCGTCAGACGCCGTCGTCTGCGCCACCTTGAAGGCGCTGATCGCCGACACGCCGACATGCACATCTATGTCCTTGGACACATAGGGGCGGCCCGCGACACGGAAGGTGCCGCCCGTCTGGCTGTCGTACCCGGCGGCACGCTTGCCGTAACTCTGTCCCGTCAGGTAACCCGCGATCCACCAGCGCTTGCCATAATGCAGGGCGCCCACGCTCATACGGGCGTCACCGGCGGCGATGTTACGGACGATATCGGTAATGGCGGGACGTTCCATCATCTCGAATTCGTTCGAGCTTTCGGAATCTTCTTCCGTCACGCGCGGCTGGAAATAACCTGCAGTGATGACTGTGTTATGGAAGCCGGCATAGTTCAGGTTCGCCTCATACAGCGTGGCCGAACCATCTGCATTGGACGACCCGAAATCCGGGGTGATGTTCGCAATCCAGTTCTTGTACCGGAACGAGATGGGGATACGCAGGCGACGGGCGTTTTCAGTCAGGCCTTCGTAATCGCCCTTCTTTTCCCCACCACGCGGGGACATGCCCATGAAACCACCAATATCTTCATGGAAGGCCAGGCCGATGGACATGGCATACATGCCGTCATCAGATGAAATGGTCGGGCGCCCGCCGGGGAAACCCACCATCATGCCACCCATATGCAGGGCTTCTTCCTTTTCCGTCGCGGCGCGAAACGATTCCCAGGACGACGTCACGCCACGGTCAGACGGGGGCGTGCCCAGATCGGCCCGCTTCATAAGGCTGCCCATTCCGGTGCCCGTGCCGCTATCGCCACCGATATGGATATCACGTGCGTAGCTGTCGGGCAGCGGCTCACCCTTGCCTGCTGCAACCCGACGGGCCTGTGCCGCGTTAGCTGCGGGGGTATTGCGGGCTTCGGCACGGACCAGACGCTGGCGCAGCACACTGATCTGGCCAGACATTTCACGACGCATTTCCTGCATCTCACGCTGCAGGGCCTGTATCTGCTGGGCATCCGACGCGGATGCCGCATGAGCCTGATGGAAGGAGGATGCGCCCCAAAGGGCAGATGAACCAAGCAACAGCGAAACAGCGGACCAGCGGATCATATTAATCATTCCGTAATGAAGGGTGAGTTCATTTAGAATGGGCGCACAGTTTTGTGTGTTATGTTTCCGATACAGTTTTATTAAGGATTTATGACAGTCCTGAATGCACAAAAGCCGCCCGGAAACCGGGCGGCTTCATACTGTCATTACTCTGCGGTTATATTATTTGGCCGCATCCCACTGCTGCAGGATATCGGTTTTCACATTCGCCGGCACCGGCACATAATCAAGGCGGTAGGCAGCGGCGTCCCCGTTTTTCAGCGCATAACCAAAGAATTTGCGCACTGCGGGTCCATGTTCGGTCTTGTTCGTCGGCACTGGCACCAGCACATAGGTGGGGGAAACAATCGGCCATGCCCCCGCCCCACTGGTATCCAGCAGATCAACGGCGAAATGCGATGCATCCTTCCAGTCCGCGGCTTCGGCCGCACGGCTGAAGCTGTCCATGCCGGGGGCAACATAGGCGCCGCTGTGGTTCTTCAGCTTGACGGTGGTCATGTGCGCATTGGCGGCAAAGGCATATTCGACATAACCAATCGCCCCTTCCGTATTGCGCACGGACGCGGCCACGCCGTCATTGCCACGTGCGCCAATCCCGCCGGGCCATGAAATGGAAGCGCCTGCCCCCTGCCCTTCACGCCATTCCGGAGACACACGGGCCAGATAACCGGTGAAAACCGCCGTCGTACCCGATCCGTCCGCACGATGCACGGTGGCGACGGGGGTATCAGGCAGCTTCAGGCCGGGGTTGAGGGCCGCGATCTTCGGATCATTCCACTGTTCAATCTCGCCACGGTAAATGGCGGCCAGTGTCGGGCCATCAAGCTGGATCTGGTTGGCGGCGATGCCTGGCAGGTTGATGACCGGCACGATCCCGCCCATGACGGTCGGGAACTGGAACAGGTGTGCATTTTCCAGCTTCTGGCGATCCATGGGCACATCGGATGCGCCAAAATCAACCGTGCCCGCCAGAATCTGGTTCTGTCCGGCGCTGGATCCCACGGTCTGGTAATTCAGGTTGACGCCAGCAGCGCTCCGTCCGTCAGCCCCCCATGCCCCGTAAATGGGCGCGGCAAAACTGGAGCCGGCACCGGTAATATCCGCAGCATGCGCCATGACCGGCAATGCGGTCGCCAGCAGGGCACATGTAAGAATTCGAGCAGGAAAGTACATAATACTCATGTTCTCCGACATGAAGAAGACAGACGTGTCTGGCTATCCAACAGACATGGAGGGAACATTAGGAAACTGCTGAAACAAATAACAATGATATGTCCATGACAGTTTTATGAAGGATTAATGAAATTTCCTGCCCCACTGAGGGCACTACAAAATAAAAAGGCATGGAATAACCGCAGCCACTCCATGCCCCACACAGGATCGTTTTCGTTTACCTGACTGAACGGATCAGGGACGGCTGTACGCGTCTTCCAGCCTGACGATGTCATCCTCGCCCAGATAGGGGCCGGACTGCACCTCGATCAGGGTCAGGGGAATACGTCCGGGATTTTCCAGACGGTGCACGGCCCCCAGCGGCAGGTAAACACTTTCGTTTTCACGTACCAGGATCATTTCCTCATTCCGCGTCACCTGCGCCGTCCCTTCCACCACCACCCAGTGCTCGGCACGGTGATAATGTTTCTGCAGCGACAGTTTCTCCCCCGGTTCCACCACGATCCGCTTGACCTGAAAACGGCTGCCTTCGATCAGGGTCTCATAAAAACCCCACGGGCGGTAACAGCGGCTGTGGGTGGTCGCTTCCTTACGGCCATTCTTTTTCAGCCGGGACACGATGGCCTTTACATCCTGCGCATGGTCGCGATGTGTCACCAGCACCGCATCGTCATTGACCACCACCAGCAGGTCTTCAACCCCGGTTACGGCCGTCAGGACGCCATCAGTGCGCACGTAGCTGTTGGATGTGTTGAACACCGCGACGTCACCAATGGTCACGTTGCCATGGTCGTCTTTCGGCCCCAGTTCCCATAATGCGTCCCAGCTTCCCACATCGGACCAGCCGAAATCACCGGGGATCACGGTCATGAGACTGGTACGCTCGGCCACCGCGTAATCAATGGAGATATCGGGCGAACTGGCAAAGGCTGTCGCATCCAGCCGTTCAAAATCAATATCCGACTTCCGTTCCTGCACGGCCTGCCGCACGGCGGTCAGGATGGCAGGTTCGTATTTTTCCATTTCCTGCAACATGGTGCGCGCAGTGAACACGAACATGCCGGAATTCCATAGGAACTGCCCTGATTCCAGCATGCGGGCGGCATTCGCGGCATCAGGTTTTTCAACAAAGCGTGCAACGCTGCAGGCACCATCATACCCGTCCAGCGGCGCGCCCTTTTCAATATAGCCATACCCCGTTTCCGCCTTGGTAGGCGTCATGCCGAATGTCACGATCCGGCCCGCACGCGCCACCCTGACCGCAATATCCAGCGCGGACGCGACATTCTCCGGTTTCTGGATCGCGGCATCCGCAGCCATGACCCACAGCACGGCGTCGGGATCGGTTTCAGCAGCCAGCAGGGCAGCCGCGGCAATGGCGGGGGCCGAGTTACGGCCAACGGGTTCCAGCAGGATGCGCGGCGCGGTAATGCCGACTTCCTTCAGCTGTTCGGCCATGACGAAGCGGTGTTCGTTATTGCAGACGATAATGGGCATGGCAAACCCTGCGCCCTGACTGCGCAGCGCAGTTTCCTGCACCATCGTCCGCTGCGAGACCAGCGGCCAGAACTGCTTGGGGTATGAACTGCGTGAAACCGGCCACAACCGGCTGCCACTGCCACCGGACAGGATAACGGGTATCACTGGTGTGGAGGGAGGCTGCGATGTTGCATGCGTGACGGAAACGACCATTCTCACTCCTGAAAAACCAGTAATCGGGGCATGATGCGGCCCGCAGGAAACGCCTAGTGAACTTTCTGTGCCGTCGCACGCAGCATGTCCAGGGAGTCACGCAACTGCATTGCTTTTTCAAAATTGGCCATTTCCTGACGCTTGGCGGCGAACAGGATGGCGTCGACATGAATGACCAGCTTGCGCAGGCGCCAGAACTGCTCGGCATCGACAATCAACGTGCGCGACATGTCTTCCAGCGCACCCACCTGTACGTATTTGGTATGGCGGACGGGATCATCATGCAGTTCCTCGACAAAAATCGGAACGAAGCATAGCTGCACGGAACAGGGCGCCGGGACAAAGGGACGTGTTTCGTGCCCGTCATAGACCTTGACGCGGCTGATATCGAATTTGCGATATTCCTGCAAAAGCCACGCCATCTGTACCGGGGGGGCGATGCGGGCGAAATCGGCGCGCGTGATATCAAGGAAGACACGGCGGTCGCGTATGATCGTCGCATCATAGTCCGCAAGCTGCCGGGCGTAGGCGGCTTCTTCCTGTGAATGCTTCATCAGGACATTATGTCTGGCGAAATTGGCGTCGCTTTGGCTGCTCCAGCCCAGATAAACACCAAAACCCGCCACCAGGCACAACAGGACCGGCAGGGCCATGCACATCCACCAGTGCCGCCTCATGAACGCCCACATACCCGTGCGCTCCAGTGCCTGCACCGGATGATAGATCATCATCCACCGGTTCTCCCTGACTGTATGCCCCGCCCTGACAGGAATGCATCATGCGTCAGGCAGTTTCCTGCCCCTTGCAGACAAGGCCGTTTTTCTGCGCTGACATACTAGCAGAACCGGCATGTTGCTGTCATGCAGGGATATATTCCCTGCCCCCCCGATCTGGATCGTGCCCGCATGTCCCGCCTGTTCCGCGACCTTGCCATCCTGTCCTGCATCTGGCTGCAGACGGGCAGCGCACAGGCGGCGACACCCGCGCCGCAGCCTGCCGCACCCATACTGGAACGCGTGGTGCTGGTCGCGCGCCACGGCATACGCAGCCCCACCCACCCGATTGCGGAACTGGATGCCCATACCCACAGGCAATGGCAGGCATGGCCCGTGGCCCCGGGCCAGCTGACCACGCATGGACAGCGCGACCTGGCGTTGATGGGGGCGGCGCTGGGGCAACATTACCGGCAGGCGGGCGTGCTGCCTGCACGGGGATGTACTGCGGGGGTGCTGGCGGTCTGGTCTGATGCGGCGGACCAGCGCACGCTGCAGACCGGAAACATCATGGCCCATGCCCTGTTACCCGGCTGTCCGGTCACACCCGGCAGCCTGCCCCCCGGCACGCATGACCCGGTCTTCAATGACCTGCCCACGCAGGCCGGTCCCGCGCTGCAGCATGCCATCATGACTGAACTGTCCACCACGCTGGCACAGGATCAGAAAACACGCCCGGCCAATGTGCGCCAGGCGCAGGCAATGGCGCAGGCCGTGGTACAGCCCGCCGGATGCAGCACTACGGACTCGCCCTGCTTCACGCAGCCGGATCGGGCCACATGGCACAAGGGCGCCCCGCACCTGTCCGGTGGGCTGTCACAGTCGGCTGATGTGGCGGAAGACATGCTGCTGGAATATGCGCAGGGCATGTCATGCGCGGATATCGGCTGGGGATATCCGGACATGCGCCATGTCATTGATGTCCTGCAGCCCGCCCATAACCATGCCAGCCGACTGGTCCGCCGCCTGCCCGTCCTGGCCTTTCCGCGCGGGCATATTCTGGCGGGCATGATAACGGACCTGCTGACAGGCGGGTCCGTGCGTGGACCCGCTGGCGACATGATTGCGGCCACCACGCCGATTATCCTGTTTGCGGGACATGACAGCACGCTGGACATGCTGGCGGCGATTTTTGGTCTGGACTGGTCCTTTTCAGACCTGCCGGACCCTACCGGCCCCGACACCACGCTGGGGTTCGAGACATGGCGCATGCCCGATGGCCAGCGCCGGGTGCGGGCCGTCATATTCCATCAGGGGCTGGATGCCCTGCGCACGGAACAGTCAATGACGGCGGAACCTGAAACCCTGCCCCTGCCGGCCTGCCACCCCGGACAGGATGGCAGTTGTACGCTGGGTGATTTCACGCGGACCTTTACCGAACGCCTTGATGCCTATCAGCACAGGTGACGCTGCCTGTCATGCAATCTGAAAATCAAGGAATTACCTGGCAAGATTATTCAGGGCATTCCCAGCCGACAGAACCGGAACCCCGCCCCCGGCCGGGCATGACGCGCCAGTACATGCGCAAGACGGGGCTGGGTCACGGTCGTGGCGATCCGTTCATCCATTTCCATCACGACAAAACGGCGTGTGCCGCCATCCGCCGCGTTCAGGTCCATGACGGCCTGCGCTGTCGTGCCTGAACCGCCAAAGGCATCCAGCACTACCGCATCGGGGGCGGGACACAATGCGCGCAGCAGGTAGGTCACCAGCGAAAGCGGTTTGGGATAATCAAAGCACACGCCACATTGCGCCAGTTCGGTTGCGGCCTGCTGCACCGTCCCCATGCCTTCCAGCACGGTCAGGATATGGCTGGGCTGCGCCTGCCGGTCCTTTTCCATGAAGACCGCCCCGCTGGGGGTCAGGTAAAAACGGGTTTTCAGGCCCTGCCGGTCGGTGATGTCACGAAACCCCGCCGCGATGAAGGCCGCGCACTGGCGGCGCGAACTCCAGCCACTGCGCAGGGTCACGGCCTGTGCCAGACGCCCGTTCCTGACTACGATCGGCACGTCAAAACGCGGCCAGAAGCCGGGATCGGTGGGGACGGGAATAACGCCATCGTCAAAACGGGCGGGAAAGCCTGCGGGCAGCACAAGGTCGGATACCGGATTGCGTGGTCCGTTCTTGATGATGGTATTACGGATGACCGGCCGTCGCAGCTTGCTGCGCGCACCGACCTGCGGGGCCAGCACGCAGCCGGGCACGAAGCGTCTGGCATCACGCGCGAACACCACCACATATTCATGGTTGGTCTTGATGCGACTATGGTTGTCGATATTGCCGGTATTGACCCAGACAAACGTCGCCAGAAAATTTCCGGGTCCGAATACCTCCTCCATCAACAGGCGCAGGCGGGGGTATTCACGGTCATCAATACAGCAGGCAATCACGCCATTTTCAGCCATAAGCTGCCGCAATCGCAGCAGGCGCGGATACATGAGACACAGCCAGCGGTCCTGTCGTGACAGGCTGGCCGCCCGCTGCGGGCCAAGCACGTCCCCCAGCCAGTGCAGGGCGGCGGGATTACTGACGCTGTCATCATACAGCCAGTCGCGCCGCCCGGTATTATAAGGGGGATCAATCAGCACCATGTCCACCTGCCCTTCATGATCGGGCATGAGCGCGCCAAGGGCTGCCAGATTATCCCCCAGAATGACCATATCGGTCCCCTCCGCCGCCCCACGGCACAGGGCGGGATCAACCTGCAGCACACCCGCGCGCATCCGGTCCAGACAGGCCGTAACGGCGTGCTTGCCCTCCCATTCCAGCGTGGCCACGTGTCCTCCCGTTCCTGCCTTATGCCGGTCCCACTATCCCGCAATGCGAACCGGAAGGGGAGAGCTACCTGCGCACAGCGCGCCAGGACCGGACATAGCCGGATGTGAACGGGTCTTTTTCCATATATGTTACAGTCGATAATAACAAAAAAAGATTATGGTCCGGACACAGGTGCTGGCCCGCAATTCAGGCGACAGCACAGAATATGCCGTTGCCATCACGCCCTTTCATCCCGCCAGTCCTGACAGGATCGCGACAGATCATGCATCCCTTTCAATCAGACTTTATCTGTCTGGACAGACCAGCGGAAAGCACAGGGAACCCGGATATTCCTGCCATCAATACAGACTGCGCCGGTTTCATTTTGTGGATGGGTGTCCGCACATCTCAAAAAAGACCGTTTGAAAAGCCGGTCTTTGAAATACCCCGCAATTCATAAAAAAATCCGGGTGCCGGTTTTTCTGGAAACAGGTGACGTTCTTTGACGCTTAAAAAAAAGCGTCACCAAAACTTCTTTATGTTTGGCCAAACGCCCTGTTGCGACGCGGGAACCCGTCTGCCTTCATTCTGGATAACGGCCGCTACGACCCTGCTTGATGCGGCTGCGATGCTGTTTGTTGTCCATCCGTTTTTTACGCTGCGTGCGTGAAGGACGGGTGGGCACGCGGTAAGCCTGCACCGTGCTGGCCTGTGCAATCATGTCCTGCAGGCGGGCGACCGCGTCCTCGCGGTTGCGGATCTGGCTGCGGAAACGCCGGGCCGTCAGCACGATCACGCCGTCGGCTGTCATCCGGCTGCCCGCCACCTCGATCAACCTGTGCTTGACCCGGCCAGACAGGGTGGGAGAATTGCGGGCATCAAAACGAAGCTGGGCCGCTGTTGCAACCTTGTTGACATTCTGCCCGCCGGGGCCGGATGCCAGTATGTAGGTCACATGTAATTCATCATCGGGTATGATGGGGGATGACATGGCGGTTTACGGTCCTGTCGGGCGGAAGGTATATCGTAAGCTTATGGGCGGCCCTGCATGGGCAGCATTGCTGTGCCGGCCGTTTGCTATCACCATGCCTGCCGCACGATGACAAGAGCGGAGTAGCACAATCATGAACGATGAGGCTGTCACGGACCAGTTGCGCAAGGCCCTTGCGCAGGCAGCGGGCGATGCGGCACAGGCCAAGGTGATGCCCGTGGTCAAGATGATTGCGGCCCAGCAGCTTGTGGTCATGGACCTTATGCAGATGCTGGTGGATGCCAAGGTACTGCATGCGGATGAAATCGCCGCACGCATGCGTCATCATATCGACCATACCGATGCAAAGGACATGGCGGCGCGGACCCTGTTTGAACAGGTGCGCGCCCGGTTTGCATCCGGTGTCAAACCCTCCTGATATCATAAGGAAGTGTGCAGATGGCTGATCATCCCCCCGCCCTGCGGGCCGAAATCGCGGCGCTGAAGACGGAACTGGCGCGTGTACGTGACGAACTGGCCGTGGCGCGCAAGACGATACAGGACCTTAACCTGAAACTGCGGCGTGAGCAGACACGTCCCCCCACCGCGCGCTGACACGGTGGCATGACAAGGTATTTCCCATCATGAATGAAGAACGCGATGCAGCCGGTCGGGCTGTGGTCTATCCCACCGTCAGTTGCGGTGCCGAAGCGGTGCAGGATTCCATCGTGGTCATGGATCTGTTCATGGCAACGTCGCCCGAACACATGCCCAAGGGTAACAGACGTGTTGTGACCGTACTGCCGCCGGAACTGGCCCTTAACCTTGCCGAACAGTTGCGCAATGCCGCGGAACGCGTGCAGGCGGCACGTACAGACAAAAAAGGCTGAGAGGCTGAGAGGCTGAGAGGCTGTTAAAAAACAATAAAAGTTTTTGAGTGCTGCTTTTTTTTAAAGCAGCGTTCTTCGAAGCTTTTTGAAAAAAGCTTCACCAAAAACTTTCCAATGATAACGGGATGTTTCCTGAGCGGGCTTTTTTAAACAGTCTCTGACCTGTTCCGCCAGAACTGACGCATGCCAGCATAACGCAGGTTGACCGCCACCTGCCCACCCTGAACGGTGGGAATGGTCATGGTATTTTCCAGCGCGCTGCGCATGGCCTTCTGGGACGCCATGTGCACGATGCCCACGGGCGGATGGGGAAAAAACAGGTTGGCAAGTTGCCCGGTGGTTTCGTCCAGCAGCCAGGGACCAAGGTAGTTGTGGCTGTTATCAAGGAAGGTGACGGGCTGGCCATCGATATAGACCGCCAGCGCCATGCATAGCTGGTCCTGTGTAAAGGCCATGCCGCGCCGTGGCAGGATCAGCGCCTGCCACCGTCGCAGCACGGGCCAGATCGTGGCATTGCGATGCAGGCAGAATACGCCTGCATTCAGCAGGGGCTTTGCGCCGATGCGCTTGCGGATATGAAACGGCAGCCGGGCGCGACTGGCGTTCTTGTAAAGGAAAGAACGGATCTGCATCCACCCCGGACAGATCCAGCGCACCCCCAGCAGGTTGGCGATCTTGGCGCCGATTTCCGGTACGATGGCCAGTGCTCTCCCCTCACCCGCAGCAAACACCTGTTCCAGCGCACGTCCATCCTGCACCCATGTATCGGCATCCAGCCACGCGATCAGGTCGAATTCCGGCAGCATCTGGTCCAGCCACAGCTTGCTTATGTTAATGGCAAGGCTGGGCCGATTCCGGATGGCGCGTTCTGGGGCATAATCAGGGATATGGGGCGCGATGATCTGTATGCCCTGTCCCTGTAACCGGGCTACCTGTTCCGCTGTCATCCCGCAATCGATTACCCCAATGGGGGTATCGGCATGATCGCGTATGGAAGCGACCAGTTCGTCCACCAGATGGAAATAGGTGTGGTCGCATCCGGTGACGATAATCCGGCGACCGATGGCGGGAGGTGTGGCACAGGGGGCATGCAGCGTCATGCCCGGCATCATAGGGATAAGCCGGGACGGCGGAAATATCCCTTTGTCAAAAGCTGTTTTCAGCACCCGCCTTGAGATATCAGGCAAATTACAGAAGGTTTTTGCGTGCTGCCTTTTTCCAAAAATACGGCATGCTTCGAAGCTTTTTGAAAAAAGCATCAGCAGAAACTTTTATTGCTTTTTTATCCTTCATGGCTTCGCGGCAGGAAGCAGATGATAGCGTGCGCTGAGTTCAGGGTGACGGAAGGCCATGATGGCACGCAGGCTTTCATGGGCGGCCCATGCATCGTTCGTGGTACGCGAATTGCCATGCATGCGGTAGCGGCACAGGATTTCGGGCACATAAGCGGCCTCGAAACCATGGTCGATGAATTTCAGCCAGAAATCATAATCTTCCCAGCCCTGGTCAATATGGCTGTAGCCATCCACATCCACCCATGCCTGTCGGCGGATCAGGGCCATCACATCAACATAATTCTCGCGCGCCATCTGGGCGGGGTCCCATATGTCGGCCGATCCGATGCGCTGTTCCTTGCCGAAATATTCAAGCTGGCTGTAGGTGGCGTCGAACCCGCCATCGCGCGCGGCATCATGCAGCCGGGCTATGGCGCGGGGATAGATGGTATTATCCGCGTCCATCACGAACACAAACGCGCCGACGGCATGTTTGAAGGCGGTATTGCGGGCTTCGGATGGTCCCTGATTACGGGAATGCACGATCAGGGTGCAACGCCAGAAACGCTCACGGTTTTCTTCCATCCATGCGGTAATCAGGGCTGCGGATTCATCCCTGTCCGAATGGTCATCCACCACGATCAGATCAAGGGCCGCATGCGTCTGGGCCATGACTGAATCAAGGGCCTCGAGAACATACCGGCCATAATTGAAATTGGTGATGCATATGCTGACAAGGTCAGCCGGTTTCTTGCGGCGGCTGCGGAATGTAAACGCTGTCTGGCCCGTGGCCATCCATGGGGCGGTGATGCTCATGCCTCCGGCGTGCTCCATACATGCGAAATGAACCCGCGTATCCGTGTGCAGCGCGCACGGTTAAGGGCAGGGGTCTCGATTGCCTGCATGGCGGCAAGGCGCACTTCTTCCGCCTTTGCCTGACCATCGGGCGTGTTCAGCAGCCATTCGATCAGGTTGGGAATGTGGCGACCGCTTTCTTCAAGAAAATGCACATTGGGGCGAAAGACCGGGTGCGGCAGGCAGGGCTCGGATACCACCACACTGCCATTGGCCATCGCACCCTTGACAATGCGGTGCCATTCGAAAAATCCGTAATCATCACGGTGAATGTTCAGCGCGATACGGGAATGCCCCGCAACATGCGACGCAAGGCGTGAGAGGGGATTATCCCGTGGACTGCTGTCGATCGGTGTGGTGAATTTACGATAATAGAAGTAATTGCAGAATTGTGCAAAGAACCCGGCATTACGGGAAAAGAATTTCTCCCGGTGTTCCGATACGCCGCCAAAGAAACTGACATCCAGTTGCCGGTCGGCAAAGGGCGTATACCGGTCGGGACGCCTGCGACACGCAGGCGGCAGGATGCGCACCATGGCATGCTGCATGTCACCTTTTTGCAGGTAATCCCGTTCCGTGCCGATATTGGGGGTGAAATGGATGGCGGGCAACCCGGCCTGCCGGAAGCCTTCCGCCATCTGGTGACAGATGTCGATCACGCCTGCCGCCATCAGCAGGAAGGGGATGCCGCGTTCAAACCACAGGGTCTGTGGCTGTTCGGTATTGAACATGATGGCGTCACGGATAATGGCGCCCGTGGCCCAGCCCTGGCCCTGTCCCAGATGGAAGAATTCATGCGGGGCCACGAAAATGCATAGTTCGGGCCGGTCATCGGGATTGCCGGTTTCATCCAGCAGGACACAGTTCAGGCCGCTTTCGCGCAAAGTTGTGCAAAGATCGGATGCGATTTCATGAATGAATACATTCCCGTGGGAATTGTAAAAGACCCCGATACTGTCGGGCACCGGCCCATCGGGGGCCATGTAATCTGCATCATCCAGCCCCTTGGCCGCGCACAGCGCGCCCAGTGTGCGTGAGACATGCAGGGCACCGAAAATACGCCGCCCTTCCGGCACGCCATACAACAGGGCATGTTCGGCCATATCCGTGGTCGTACGTTCAATGTCGCGATTGATGTCGTGATAGAGATCAGGGGCGAAGAACGGCAACTGTTCCAGCGTTCTTGCACCAACACTCAGGTCTTCCAGATGGAAGCGGGGCAACAGCCCATGATGGGCGATATGGCAACCACCATGTGTTTTCAGGAAATGGATGAAGGGGTTGCGGTTTTTTGTGCCTGCATCGGGATACTGACGCAGGTATGATGCGGGACGAAAATTGCGGTTGGGCTGGCGTCCTTCCCGGAAGCCGTATCTGACGTAATGGAGCAGGGGATCGATGTTCGACCCGGCAACATCCTGATGCACCGAAAGATAGAAATCAGCATCAAACAGACCTGATTTCTCTATGGTTTCAAGATCCTGTTGCTCGGTCGGGGTCAATGTCAGGAGCGGCTCCGCGGACAATGTCTTTACCTTGGCTGGGACGGGATGGAATAACGGGCGGCAACACCGCCAGTCGGGCGCGCACAGTCATTCTGCTAGGGCAGATCAATTAATAATTGATTATCCGGCCCGCTTATTTTTTACCCGGATCACAGGTGAAGCGTGGGTTACAGGGCGTATCCTGTACCGGCATTACATAAATCACACTGTCGGAATGCAGGTGCGCCGGGCATATCCTTCAGCCTGCCACCCCATAAGGGGAGGGCTGACAGGTAGCATGGACAATGCCCGGTCAGGGAATGCTAGATGACAATCAGACCAAGCGAGATGGCCTTGAGCACGGTCGTGACGCGGTTGGTGCATTCCAGCTTGCGCTGTGCGTTCTTGAGATGAAATTTTACGGTATTTTCATTTAGCGTCAGGATATCCGCGATATCCACTGTAGTCTTGCCATTCGCCACCCATGACAGACATTCGCATTCACGTTGTGTCAGCGGCGGGGCTTCCGGTTCCGGTGACGCCGTCAGATAATGATAATGCTGGTAATACTGCATGGTCAGCATTGAAAGGGCCGCCTGCACACGCCGCGACACCATCTTGCGTGCCAGTTGTCCGAAATTGACCAGAAAAACCGAAGAATCCGGCCCATGGATTGGCATGACAAACCCGTCCTGCATGCCCAGGTCATGCATGTCGGCGACCAGTGCCTTTTCCTGCTTCCTCACCGGATCGCATGCATGCCACCCGAACCCTGTATGGCTGGTCATGGCGCGGCGTATCACCGGATCCACCCGTCCGTAATTGCTACCCATATAATGACTGGTCCAGTGGGTGGGATAGCTGGATGTGGTGGGACGCAGGCCGCCGGGCCGGAATTTCTTTATGATACCCGCAACGCAGTAGAAATCCCCGATCTGGCTGACGGCCTTGTGGAACTGGGCTGCCAGTTCATCCACGGTGCGCGTGTTCAGCATCGCGTCCAGCGTATCCATGGCCTGGCTGTTAAAAAGGTCGCGATTCAAAAAACGTATCCTGCAATCAGTCTGGTTATGAAATTGTCTCCCTCTGCACGCCTATCATACCCGCGGACATGACACCAATACCCAGTAATGCGCGATAAGGAGGCACCCGTGATAATGCAATCAAAGGCTTACAGAACAGAAAAGGGCATCAGACCTGTGGAGAAAATGGTCCCGACGTCCTGTCCGGGCACGTTGGGCCATTCCGGATGGAATGGGCAGAATAACAGCGTGTGCATGATGCCTGTCCGTTGAACTGCGTGCGAAAGTTTTTAGGTATTATTTTTTAAATATGATATTTTCTGAATATTTTAAAAAAACTTTCCTCAAAAATTTTTCTTATTTCAAGATGTCATCATAAACTGAACAATCAAACAATCTATTATTATTTTGGTCTGAACGATTTTTTACAGCCGGTTCCATTATTATGGAAAAATCCTGATCTTCCGGGACGCAGTTTTGTCCGTGACATGCCGGGGACAGAACACAGGCCCGACCGACAGATATTGTCGCCCCGATCGTGTCAGACAGGAAAGGATATACGCGCGTGGGCAGGACGCATTGCCGTACCTGTTTCCATTTTTTGACGCTGCCGGAAATTAATTCTATCATTATCTGTTTATGATTTTAACCATTTGTGCTTCCGGTTTCAGGTCAGGTTATATGAATTCCCAGCCGCCCTCTCTGCCTCGTCTTGCCATTGTTGTTCCCTGTTACAATGAATCGGAAGTCTTTTCTTATTGCCTGATGGAACTGGACGGCTATCTTGGTAAGATGATCGGTGATGGGATGATCAGTCCCAACAGCTATCTATTATTCGTGGATGATGGCAGCCTTGATGATACGTGGCAGCAGATCAGTGTCGCAACCCGGAACCATGCCCACGTCCGTGGCCTGAAACTGTCATGTAACAAGGGTCATCAGGCCGCATTGCTGACAGGTCTGGCCAATGCCGATGATGCCGATGCCATTATCAGTATAGATGCTGATCTGCAGGATGACATCAACGCCATTGGGGAAATGGTGAAGTCTTATGCCACCGGACATGATGTCGTGTATGGGGTGCGGGCTTCGCGCCAGACGGACACGGCCTTCAAGCGCATGACGGCGGAGGTTTTTTACCGGCTCATGACCGTAATGGGGGTCAAGCAGGTCTTCAATCACGCGGATTTCCGTCTTTTAAGCAGCCGGGCGCGTGATGCGCTGCTGGAATATCATGAGCGTAATATCTATATCCGCGGCCTTGTACCACTGATCGGTTTCCCGTCGGCAGAAGTCTATTATGATCGCAGGGAACGTACGGTGGGTGTTTCCAAATACCCGCTGCACAAGATGATGGCACTGGCACTGGAAGGTATTACTTCCATGACCGTCATGCCCCTCAGGATCATTACGCTGACTGGCTTTTCCATCAGTCTCATCTCCATTCTGGCCATTATGGTAGTGCTGATCAACAAGATGATTGGCAATCCCATTCAGGGTTGGGCATCGGTTATTGTCGCCCTGTTCTTCATGGGAGGGGTACAGATGCTCTGCCTTGGAATTATCGGGGAATATCTGGGCAAGATATATCTGGAAACCAAGCGGCGTCCCCGGTCCCATATTGAAGAAAAAGAGGGTTTCAATAAATCATAGTTATTATGTCTTGGGAGGGATAATATATTTTCATTGCGTAAAAAGCCGGAGAAAACATGAAGCGCTATTTTCTGGATTTTAAAGAATATATAGACAGGAGTAGCATAGCATTTCTTGTTTTCGTTTTTGCGCTATGCGGACTTAATTCTGGTTTTCTTTCCCTGATTGCCCATTTTTCCTATTATGCCGATATCGCACACGCGACATGCCAGTGGGACTGTAAATGGTACACGGGTATTGTCCGCAATGGGTACGACAGATTACCACAGTTACACGGTAGTGATGGACTGACACAGGCGAACTGGGCATTTTTTCCACTTTACCCCCTGATGTCCTACGCAACACAGATGGGCCTGCATATCAGTACGTTGTGGGCCGAACTGCTGGTTAACCTGGCTCTATGGCCGGTGCTGATTTATCTGTGTTACAGGGAACTTGCAGCACGCGCAGTTGATGTGGACCGGATCGGCTTCACCCTTTTCTGTGTCATATATCCCTTCAATATCTGGTATACGTCACAGTATTCGGAAGGGATTTATGGTGTATTCCTGATCGGCACGCTAATCCTGCTCCGGAAAAACCATATATTAGGGGCAGCATTTGCCTGTTTCCTGCTTAGTTTTTCCCGTCCAACCGGGTTTCCCACTGCGGTCATGATTGCAGGCTGGTGGTTTTTCAGACGTACTGGCATCACCCTCCGGACACGTTCCATTACCTGGGAGCGTATGGCTGTTCCCGTGCAGGAGAGTTTTCTGCTGATTTCCGCAGCCGGGGCGGGGCTGTCGATTTTCGTGATCTATCTTTATCATCTCATGGGGGACGGGTTTGCGTTTTCTCATGTGGAAGTAGGGTGGGAAAAGCATTTCAGCTTTTTCCTGACCAATTTTATTAATTCATTCCTGCAGGCAAAGAAAATAAAGCTGGGCCTCTATTTTATAGCTTCCTGCTATTTCATTTATGGAATGCTGGCAAAAAAATGGTACCTGAATTTTTCCATCATGTCATTTGTTGCATTGATGGTGGGATCGACAGGTCTGGATTCAATCGAACGCTATGTCTTTTCAAACCCATTGATGATTGAATTTCTGGCCTTCCTGACCCTGACGCAGGCCCGGGTCAGGCGTTGGTCAATCTTGACGTTACTGTTTGCCCTGCATATCGTTGTTATTGAACTGTGGTTCCATGGACATATTGCCCTTATTTAAATGAAGAAATATACATATCTTGCAATCATATTATTCGCATTCGATGTATTTGCGTTCATTCTGGGCATGAGGCCACAGGTGTCACCTGATTATCGGCATTATTATATTGATCATACCATAAGCATGAATACATACATCCAGCATATGCTGGGCAGATAAATCATGTGGTAACGACAGTGTCAGGCAGGGGTTCTGTATGTACCGCAGGGGCTAGGGCATACCCTTGCACGGTAACCTATGAACCTGCAGCAGAAGAACATCTGACCGTCAAAAGAGGATATATTGGGATAAGACCGGAGCAATCGGCGCTCCATTACTGAGAACATATAAAAAATATTTTTTGATGAGTGTTTTTTAGACGTTCAAAGGGTGCCGCCTTTTTCAAAAAAGCGGCGCCAAAAAAACTTTTATTTTTATCGGGGCTGGCATCCTGATTGGAATGCTCGGGTCGTCTTCTTACCTATGCCAGCCCCAACAGTTTTTTATGCCGCTGCCTGCTTCTGTTCCGCCCTGATGCGCTGAAGCAATGGCACGAATTCCGACAGATGCCCGATACGGATCAACCCCGGCCACTCAGGCGCGGGCCGCGACAGATCCCTTAGCAGCACACAGGCCATGCCCGCACGGCGGGCGGCTTCGGCACCGGCATCGGAATCTTCCAGTACGATACAGTTACCCGGCGGAATGTTGTCCTGTTCGGCCGCATACAGGTACAGATCAGGCCGTGGTTTAGGCATGTTCAGATCACGCCCGGAATGGATGCGGTCTTCATCCAGCATCCTGTCCAGACCCGTGCTGCTGAATTTTGCGTCCATTTCCGCCATGGACGAATTGGACCCGATACGCACCGGCAGGCCCAGATCAAGTGTGGCCTTCAGCATGTCTTCCGCGCCATCCACGGTCTGGGCGTCGGTTTTCATCATGGTGACAATGCGGTTCTGCACCTGCATGTCCCAGTCATCAGGCAGTGTCCTGCCACTTTCATGCGCGATGCGGTCACGGATCTTGGCCAGTTCGCCGCCGGTAAACAGTTTGTTTGCCTGCTCGTCCGTAATGTCCCAGCCATATTTTCGCGCTTCCTGCGCCATGATGCAGGTGGACAGGTATTCCCCATCGACCAGAACGCCATCACAATCGAAAATAACCATGCGCAACTTCCCATCGGGACGCACGGCAGCGGGCAGTTGATTATCGGATTTGCTATGTAAATTCAAAGTTCAGACCCTACCTTTCATGCACTTCCTGTACGCCGAAACAAAAACATATTGCGCCAGAAGCCATAATTTAAGGATATGATATGATTTTTTATATTGAAAGAACAAAATTTACATTTTTTCGTAATCAACAAAACATAAACATATGATATTATTTATTTATATTTTAAATTTATTTGGGATTTTAATTTAAATAATACAGAGTATTCTGTTAATATATTTAAGTATTTCTTTTACGTTACTTGAACGCCATTACGGCCCGACATGCATGCAACATGTCCGAACCGTAATGTATCGTACATATCCTGAAGACTACGCCCTATCCCTTGTGTGTGGCCTTCTGTCCTTTGGAAGGTTGGGGGGCGGGGGTATGCTCGGTCCAGCCGCCACCCAACGCGCGATATAGCGTCACAAGGTTCTGGTAACGCGACACTGCGATGAATATCTGCCACTGCTGCGCCTGCAGATAGTTACGCTGCGAGACAAGGGATGTGATGTAGGAATCCGTCCCTGCCCTGTAGCGCAGCATGGCCAGCCGGTAGGCATCCCCCGTTGTGGAGACATAACGGTCCATCTGCGCGGTTTCATCACGGTAGGTATCACGCGCGGCCAGCGCATCTGCCACTTCACGGAAGGCGGACTGCACCGTTTTTTCATATGCGGCTGCCTTGGATGCCCGCATGGCGCGCGACGCTTTCAGGTTGCCGCTGTTCTGTCCCCAGTTCAGCAGGGGTACCTGCAGTTGTGGTGAAACACCCCACGTCGTAGCTGCCGAAGTGAACAGCTTGTGCGGCTGCAGGCTGCTGATCCCGTCCGATGCGGTCAGGGTAATACGGGGATAGAATGCAGCCTTGGCCGCTCCTATATCCGCATTGGCCGCCAGCAGGTCATGCTCGGCCGACATGATGTCGGGCCGATGTTCCAGCACATCAGCCGGCAGGCCCGGTGGCAGGTCCTGCATGATGGTCTGCTGCCCCAGCGGGTGCGCGGGGGGCAGGTTATCGGGGATCGGCTGGCCGATCAGCAGGGTCAGCAGGTTTTCATCCTGCGCCACATGCCTGCGCGATTCATCACGGAAGGCGCCGCTCTGCGCAACCTGCGTTTCGGTCTGGCGCACATTCATCTCATCCGTTTCACCATGCGCGAAACGGGCCTTGACCATGTCCAGTGTCTGCTGCTGGGACGCCATGGTTTCATCCGACAGGCGCAGCTGCGCCTGATCGCCCAGCCATGAAATATAGGCCGTAGCCACCTGCGATATGATGCTGATCAGCATCGCACGGGCATTTTCGCGCTGCATGAGCGCATGTTCCGCGGCTTCCCGCGACATGCTGCGGATACGCCCGAACAGGTCGATTTCGTAGGATGAGACGCCAATGCCCATCTGGTAATATTTGAACATGGGCGGGTTACCGGTATCCAGACCCGGCGCGAAGCTCAGACCGGCAGCATCCGAAGGTCCCTGAAATATCGCCTCGCCCCCGCCGCTGATGGCGGGGAACAGGGTGGCGTGCTGGATATCGTACTGCCCCTGTGCCCGGCGGATATCAGCCGCGGCCTGCCGCAGGTCACGGTTTTGCCGAATGGCGATGGCAATCAGCGCCCTGAGCCGGGGGTCGGTAAAGAATTCCGCCCAGCCCAGATTAGCCGCCAGCGGATTTTCCTGCACCGGATCGCCGGTATTGGCATAGGCAGGCCACGTCTTGGCCAATGGCGGCGTGGGACGCTTGTAGTGCGGGATCATGGTACATCCCGCCAGCAGCACTGCCGCCATGCCAGCCGTGGCGACGCGCCTGAGTGTGGGGAGAACGGTCATCTGCATTACTCTCCCTTTGTCCGTTCGGACATACGCTGCACACGGAACAGGCGCAGCACGACCACAAAGAACAGCGGCACGAAATAGACAGCCAGCAACGTCGCCGTCACCATGCCGCCGACCACCGCCGTGCCGATCGCGACACGCGCCGCCGACCCTGCCCCCGTGGCGATCGCCAGCGGGAACACACCCACCACGAAGGCAATGGATGTCATGAGGATGGGACGCAGGCGTTCACGCCCGGCTTCCAGCACGGATTCCTCCAGCGTTGCACCATTTTCGAAGAAGGCCTTGGCGAATTCCACGATCAGGATGGCGTTCTTGACCGCCAGCCCCACGGTGGTCAGCAGCCCCACCTGGAAATACACGTCATTGGCAAGCCCACGCCCCAGGGTCGCGACAATCGCGCCCAGCACGCCCAGCGGAATGACCAGCAGCACGGCAAAGGGGATGGCCCAGCTTTCATACAGCGCGGCAAGGCAGAACAGGATGACGATCATGGCCAGCGCATAAAGCGGCCCGGTGGAAGAACCTGACGCCATCTGTTCAAAGGACAGGCCCGTCCATTCGTAGCCGACACCCTTGGGCAGCCTGGCCAGGATTTCCTTCATCGCGGCGATCGAATCACCCGAACTGTAGCCCGCTGCAGGCTGGCCAAGGATTTCAAAGGCGTTGAGGCCGTTATAGTCCTCCACCTTCTGCGGTCCCATGATCCACTCACCGGACACAAAGGCATTGAACGGCACCATGCCTCCCGTGGCGTTGCGGATATACCACCTGTTCAGGTCGTCGGGGATCATGCGGGCATCCGGTTCGCCCTGAATATAAACCTGCTTCACGCGGTCATCGCGCAGGAACTGGTTGACGTAGATCGACCCCAGCGCGCCTTCGATCGTGGTGTTGATATCCGCGATGGTGATGCCCAGCGCATTGGCCTTTTCACGGTCGATGTTCAGGTGGAACTGCGGCGCGTCTTCCATGCCATTGGGACGCACGGCCGTCAGGCGGTGATCCTTCGCCGCCATGCCCAGCACCATGTTGCGCGCTTCCAGCATCCTGGCATGGCCAAGGTGGCCACGGTCTTCCAGTTCAAGATCGAAGCCGGTGGCGTTGCCCAGTTCCAGCACGGCGGGCGGGTTGATGGCAAAGATCTGCGCCACCGGATCCATCCAGAAATGCATCATGATGCGCATGGCGATCGCAGCCGATGTCTGGCTGGCGGCTGGCCGTTCGTCCCAGTCCTTCAACCGGATGAAGAAGGCGCCTGCACTCTGTCCCTGCCCCGCGAAGTTGAACCCGTTCATGGAATAGACGGATATGACATTCTTGCCCTCGGTCTTGAGGATATAGTCGGCAACCTTGCGGTTGACCGCTGCCGTCTCCTCCAGCGTGGACCCGGCGGGCATTGTGACCTGACCAAAGATCAGGCCCTGGTCCTCATCGGGCAGGAAGCCACCAGGCAGGCGCATGAACAGCCAGCCCACGCCCACGGTAATCAGTACGAACACCAGCATGGACAGGCCGACATGGCCCAGCACACGGGACACGCCCTTCTGGTAGCTGTTGGTCAGGCGACTGAAATGACGGTTGAACCAGCCAGCGAAACCGGTGGTCTTTTCATGACTGCCGGGCTTGAGCATCGTGGCGCACAGGGCTGGCGTCATGACCATGGCCACCAGCACCGACAGCCACATGGCCGCGACAATGGTGATGGAAAACTGGCGATAGATCACCCCGGTTGACCCGCTGAAGGCCGCCATGGGCAGGAAGACCGCCGTCAGCACCAGCACGATACCGACCAGCGCACCCGAAATCTCATCCATCGACTGACGGGCGGCTTCCTTGGGCGAAAGCTTTTTTTCCGTCATGACGCGCTCGACATTTTCCACCACCACGATGGCGTCATCCACCAGCAGGCCGACCGCCAGCACCATGGCCAGCATGGTCAGCGTATTGATGGAAAAACCGAGGGCGGCAAGAATGCCGAACGTACCCAGCAGCACCACCGGCACCGCAATGGTCGGGATCAGGGTGGCGCGGAAATTCTGCAGGAACACCAGCATCACCAGGAACACCAGCGCGATCGCCTCGATCAGGGTAATGATCACATCCTTGATCGACAGGACGATGAAGGGTTCCGTATCCAGTGGATAAACGGTCTTCAGCCCCGGCGGGAAGAACTGTTCCAGTTCCTTGATCTGCTCGCGCACCGCCGTTTCGGTCTGAAGCTGGTTGGCCCCGGGCGCCAGTTTCAGCGCCATGCCCGATGCTGGCATGTTGTTATAGAAGGAGTGGGTATTGTAGGTCTGCGGCCCCAGTTCCACATGGGCGACATCGCGGATACGCACCTGTGATCCGTCCTGCTGCACCTTGAGCAGGATCTTCTCGAATTCCTCGGGGGAGCGCAGACGCGTCGGCCCGATGATGGTGGCATCCAGACGCGCGCCCTTCACGGCAGGCACGCCGCCAAGTTCACCGGACGAAACCTGGATGTTCTGTGTCTGGATGCCGGCCTGTACATCGCCCACCGTCAGGCCATATTTGTACAGCTTCGACGGATCAAGCCAGATGCGCATGGCATATTCAGAACCGAACAGCGTATGGTCACCCACACCCGTCACACGACTGAGCGGATCGGAAATGTTGGACGCCACGTAATCGGCGATATCCGCACCGCTCATGCTGTTATCAGTCGAAATGAATGCGATGACCATCATGAAGTTCTTGACGGCCTTCGTGATGCTCAGTCCCTGTGCCGTCACTTCCTGCGGCAGCTTGGGCTGCGCAAGCTGCAGCTTGTTCTGCACCTGCACCTGCGCGATGTCGGGATTGGTTCCCTGTGCGAAGGTCAGGTCGATTTCCATCTGTCCTGATGCGTAAGACTGCGAGGAAATATATTCCAGATGATCAAGCCCGAACATCTGCTGCAGGATGGGGCGCACGACCGTATCGTTCACCGTATCGGCCGAAGCGCCGGGATAGGTGACCGAAATCGCGATCTGTGGCGGGGCGATGCTGGGATACTGGGCGATTGGCAGGCGGAAGATCGAAACCGCGCCCACCAGCATGATGATCAGCCCGATCACCCATGCGAAAACGGGCCGGTCAATAAAAAAGCGCGACAGAGACATGGGGGCTTATCCTGCCTTGGACGGGGCGGACACATCCGCTGGGGTCACGGTATCGCCGGGATGGATCTTCTGCAGGCCCTCGACGACCACACGGTCGCCACCCTTCAGGCCGTCCGTCACCAGCCAGTTCGTGCCGATGGCCTGACTGACGGTGATGGGCCGCAGATTTACCTTGTTATCGGCGTCAACCACCCATACCTGCGGGTCACCATGGGAGTTACGCTGCACCGCCTGCTGCGGCACCAGCAGGGCGTTGGGGTCTGTTCCCTCGGCCAGCTGGGCATGGACATACATGCCCGGCAGCAGAAGGCGGTCAGGATTGGGCATGACAGCACGCACCACGACCGTGGCGGTCGATTCGTCAACATTCACTTCCGAAAATTCCATCCGACCGGAGTGTTCGTACGTAGTACCGTCTTCCAGCGAAATGGTAATGGCGGCGGCGTTATCGCCTGCACGCGTCAGCCGACCCTGCGCCAGTTCACGCTTGAAGCGCAGCAGTTCGGTCGCGGGCAGGTTCACGTCCACGTAAATCGGGTCAAGCCGGGTCACGATGGCAACGTTATTCGTCTGGTTGGCGGTCACCAGCGCACCCACGGTCAGGATGGAACGGCCGATACGCCCGGTGATCGGCGCATTCATGTGGGTATAGCCCAGATCGACCGTCGCACGTTCCAGCTGCCCCCTGGCGGTCAGGACATCACCCTGTGCTGCGCGTTCTGCGGCCAGCGCATCATCATATTCCTGCTGGCTGACGGCATGGGCCTTGAGCAATGGCCCATAGCGGTTCAGCTTGGCACGGGCGGTGACTTCACTGCCCTGTGCGTGCAGGAGCTGACCCTGTGCGCTATCCACTGCCGCCTGATACACACGGGGATCGATCTGGTACAGCTGCTGCCCTGCCTGCACATCGGTACCTTCGACAAACAGGCGCTGCTGGATGACACCGCTGACCTGTGGGCGGACCTGCGCGATTTCAAAGGCTTCGGTACGCCCCGGCAGCATCGTGTGGATTTCCACCGGTTCCGCCTTGAGCGTCACGATCTTGACCGGCTGTGGCGGAAGCTTGGGGGGAGCAGCATGCCGCTGACATGCTGCCAGAGCAAGTATCAAAGCCGCCGGGGCTACGACACGGGAATAATGCATCATGGTCACCAACCGGCTTGTAGGCCGTTATATATAAAATGTTTCTGAATCACGGGTATGCCGTTTTCCCGCACATAGCCGCCATAAGAAAGCCAAATAACGAAACCATTTGGTTTTCAATGAATAGAAAACTATATCGTATCCATAAGCCGGTCAAGCAGGACACCCACACAAAAGCGGTCGGAGCATATTACGAATGAGCAAGAATGAACATAACGCCCCCGCGACTGCGCCGCACGATTGCGAAAACCGCCGACGTGGACCGGGCCGACCGCCAGAAATGGAAGAATGCGAACGTCGGGAACGAATCCTGGATGCCGCAAGCGAGGTGCTGCAGCAATGCGGCTACCATGCGGCCTCGATGGACAAGGTGGCGCAGCATTCCGCCATGTCCAAGCGCACGCTGTACCAGATGTTCCATTCCAAGCAGGACCTGTTTCATGCCCTGATTAACAGCCGGCTGTTCAACGTCACGCCGGATGAGTGCCACTACCGTGAGAACCCGGCAGAGGAACTGACGGAACTGCTGATGAACCTTGGCCGGATCATTCTCCGTCCCGACCGGATCAGCCTGATCCGTGCCCTGATTACCGAATCACAGGAATCAGCGGATATCCGGCAGATCCTGACCAGCCTGCGCGCGGGGGGAAAGGGAAACGTGCTGACCAGCTGGCTGGAACGTTATGTACGCCAGCACCATTATGTGGTGGAAGACATATATATGTACAGCAACATGCTGTTTGGCATGAGCATAGGCGACCTGATGCTGCAGAGCCTGGCCTGCGCATCCGAATCCTCATGGATTGAAGAAAACATGCGCCCGCGCTTTCACCGTGCGGCGCGAATTTTCCTGGCAGGTTTCCAGCAGGACTGTAATACGTTCGCTACTTCATTCCGACAGGAATCCTAAAGCTTCTGGCGCATTTCCTGCCGGATCGCGTTACACTTTTTAGTAAAGACGCTGGCTTGTGATGCCGTCATGAAGTTGATGATAAATGCTCCGATGAGCGAGCAGAATGACAGGGAAATAACTATTTTTCCTGTCGTGCCAATGACGACATCATAATATTCCGCTGAATACCACAGCAAAAACATGCTGAGGACAGCGCCCAGAAAACCAAGAATGCCAGTAGAATGAATAAGGGAATCTTCTTCATTACTGAAGGCGGATGATTCCTTCCACAGCATATACAGCTTCTCGTTCATTTCATCCACCTGGCAGTCATGTTCCAGCTGTGCCGCACTGGTCACCTTGCCCGGTGCAGAACGATGCATGTCCAGTTCCTGCTGCGCCTTTGCAAACACCCGCCGGCGCTCTTTTATGGCGGGCAGACTGATATCTACAAAGCTGAGAATCGCCACATTCAAGCCTGCTGATAACTGGACAACCGCCTGAAAATCGCCCCATGTCTGATTCATGTGGCTTCCCCTTTCCCACACATACCTGCCTTCACGATACTGTAAGGAAAAGCAGAGCAGGAGATCGCAAAACCGTTAGGCAGGGCTGCATTTGGCTACATAAGGACTTTTGGAGACCAAATACAAAAAACCCGCCGTGTGAGGGCGGGTTTTTTGTGTCCGATCAAGGACTTATTCATGGTTGCGGGGATAGGATTTGAACCTATGACCTTCAGGTTATGAGCCTGACGAGCTACCGGGCTGCTCCACCCCGCGGTGGTGAGGGGTGACTGGAAGACCTGGCGGCGACCGACTTTCCCGTGCCTTGAGGCACAGTATCATGGGCGC
>NZ_BDLU01000061.1 GCF_006538165.1 Komagataeibacter diospyri | reverse complement strand
CCGGATGTCCGACATGTAGGCGAAAGCGGCCTATTTCCGGAGCATGGTGATTCCGAGTTCGTGCCACATCCACCCGAAATCGTAGGCAACCCCCGCGCCGTCATCTTTCCGGGCGCGGGCTGTGGTGTTTTCGATATCCTTCAGCCAGGCAGCCACCTTTTTACGTCCTGAAGCTGTCCGGGCAGCCTCACGCGGCGTCACATTCCCCAGGGCCGGAACCGGCTCATCAAGCACCTGCCGGTAATGGCGCTCCAGCATCTGCCCGATGATCCGCGCTTCCTCTTCAGGCGGGATCTGCAGGTCTGGCGATGCAGTCCGTCCATCGTGCTCCCGCTCATCCATCGCCTGCACCGGTATCATGATCTGCGTCAGGGGCGCGCCCACGAGCGTGCCCAGAACGGCCTGCAGCATGGCACGCCCACGTTCGGCACGTTCCCCTGAGTTCACCTGCAACCGTAACTGCCGCCCCCTGAGTTCCAGGGTGCCCAGCACGATCGCACCATCGTCCATCTCGGTGCGCAGGAACCGCCCGTTTTCATCCCGTCCGGACAACGGCACAGGATCACTCTCCGGCTCCTTCAGCCAGTTCCAGAACGACCGGTTCTCCGGACGCAGGGCCACCACGCCCTCAAGCGCATCCGCCACCTTCTTCTGCGTCACGCCCTTCGCCAGCGGGAAACACACTTCATGGAAGACCAGATCCTCGCCATCGCCATTGAACAGCGCCGGCCCCTCCATCTGCCGGGCCATGTCTTCCAGCGTCCGGAACAGCCAGGTGAGCGTGAACATCGGCGCGAGTTCCCGCAGGGTCTCCGTATCGACTTTCGGGAATTCCGCCTTGCCGCGTCTTTTCCGCAGCGCCCTGTAAAGGTTTGCGGCCAGATCCTCACAGACCCCCCGTGAACAGGCGAGCAGGCCGCCTGCCAGAACGGTCTTTCCATCTGACGGCACAAGGCGCGCTGCAATCCGGTTCCACTGTCTGAGCGTCCGGGTGGCGGTGCCTTCATGCACGAGAACGGGCTCGCCACCCCGCAGCAGGTCACGCGCCATGAAGCTCTGGCCGGGTCTGATGTCCGACACTTCATACAGGCTCATGACCGAAGCCCTGAGCGCACGCATATAGGCGCTGTTGCGCGGCCCTTCCTTCCAGCCCCGGCGTTTCAGATAGACGTCAACGATGTTCCGACCATCGTCCCAGTCCTGCCCGAGAAAATCCTCGAAGGCACAGCCCCACAGCGTCATGGCGACGTCGGGACCGATCATCTCCGCCAGCTCCTCGAACGTGATGTCGCCCGCTTCCAGCGCCGGACCGATGTGATCGCCGAGCACTTCCGCGAAACGGTCCTGCCAGTCATCCTGACCGAGATATCTGATCAGTCCCGTGAGTTCGTCTGCGGCCATGAGGCTTTCCTGCTACTCCAGTTATGGACAGCAGAGGGAGAGACTGTCCTGACTCGACAAG
>NZ_BDLU01000060.1 GCF_006538165.1 Komagataeibacter diospyri | reverse complement strand
TGCGGGTCGCGTTTGCACCCGACTTTGCCGACGCACCGCCGGGTTCCGCCGACCAGCCCTTAAGCCCGCCGGAAGGCGGCCTGCCAGAGGATTGGGCGCATCTGGCCGACGGGCTGGTGGCACCCGGTGATATTGTCATCACCAAACATCAGTGGGGCGCCTTTACAGGCACGGAACTCGACCTGCAGCTTCGCAGGCGGGGCATCCGGACGGTCGTGCTGGGTGGCATCGCCACGAATTTCGGTGTTGAATCCACCGCACGGCATGGCTGGGAACTTGGCTATCACATCGTCATTGCCGAGGATCTCTGCACCAGCCTGTCAGCAGACCTTCACGATGTTTCCATCCGCTCCATCCTTCCGCGGATCGCACGCGTGCTGCCTTCCGATACAATCGCGTTCGGCGGTTAAGCGGTGAAGGCGGGACCAGCCGCGTGGCTGCTGGCCGGGCGATGGGGCGCACTGGCACTGCTTTCACTGGTTTTCGGTACGCTTCTGGCCGCCTTACGCCTGCCCGCCGCGCCGCTGCTGGGACCACTGGGGGCAGCGGTCGTACTGGCCACGCGGGGTAGTGCGGTCCGTATTCCCCGTTGGGCCTTTCTCGGCGCACAGGGCGTGGTCGGGGTCATGATCGCCAGCTATCTTTCAACCTCGATCTTTCACGAAATGGCAGCCAGCTGGCCGGTCTTTGTTGCCGGTACGTTTTCTACCCTGTCTGCGGCAGCCCTTCTCGGCTGGCTGCTGACACGTTCGCGCCTGCTACCCGGCAATACCGCGATCTGGGGTTCGTCACCCGGTGCGGCCACGGTCATGACGCTGATGGCGGAATCATACGGGGCGGATATGCGGCTCGTCGCCTTCATGCAATATCTGCGCGTGGCGTGCTGCGCCGTCATTGCGGCTGTTGTTGCGCGCGTAGCCGGAACGCCGTCCGCTCCGCTGGTCGTGGCGCAGACCCTCTCATGGCAGGGTGCTTTACTTGCGCTTGTGATCGCGCTGGCAGGGAGCGCCCTGGGCACCCGTCTGCGTGTGCCGGCCGGGGGACTGCTTGTGCCCATGGGGATCGGGATGGCCGCAAGGCTTGGTGCCCATCTGCCGATCGAACAGCCGCATCTTCTGCTGGTCGCGGCCTATGCCCTGGTCGGGTGGGGCATTGGCATGCGGTTTACGCCAGATGTGCTGGCTTATGCCGGACGTGTCTTTCCACGCGTGCTGGGGTCCATCCTCGCGCTGATTACGGTGTGTGGCGGTTTTGCATTGGTGCTCGCCCGGCTGGCGCATGTGGATATGCTGACGGCTTATCTTGCAACCAGTCCTGGTGGAGCGGATTCTGTCTCCATCATCGCCTCGACCACGAAAGTGGACATGCCCTTCGTCATCGCCATGCAGGTCGCCCGGTTCTTCTGTGTTCTGGTCACCGGACCGGCCCTGGCGCGTTTTCTATCACGTAGATCGTCGGGAAAAGGGCAACACGACATGTCGCGAAAACAGGCGAAAGGGTAAGAGGGGACTGCTGAAGACCGATATGGCAGCTCCCTCCCTTGCACACTCGCAGATGCTGGGACTTAACGACTGTTGCTGGTGGATGATGGGAGCAGCCATCTGTCCACCGGGGTATGGTCATTCGCTTCAGTCACAGATCTCGCCGCGTCTTCGTTCGTCGTATTCCCGTTTTAACGGTCATACCCTTTCCAAGGGCGTCATAGCTTCGTGTACCACACGCATGTTGATCGTCTGGTGCGCGTTGCTGCAGGATTTTCGCCATTTCCGTACGGACTGGGTAGACGCGGTAGAAATGCTGGAGGAGCAGACAGGCGAGCCACGCTACCGACTGCTTCGGCACCGGGAGGTATGGCGCGCATCGGAACGTGCAAGGGTTACGAATAAAGCAGGCTGACAGCCGTTGCCTGCATCTGCGACTTCTCCGTCCGGGAGCAGGAAATGGCGGGTGCGATGATCGACAGACGTGCTCAGGGCAACATCACCCAACCCTGACAGCGAACCCGTTGCCCCGGCCTTCATCCAGCGGCAGCATCTGGGACAGATATCCATTTATCGGGTTATCCAGATAAGCGAGGTAGTCCGGATCAAACGCATTTTCGCCGAAGATCACCGCACCGGGTGCCAACCAGGGCTCAATCAGTTTCAGAACCGGCAGATAGAGCGAGAACGCGCCATCCAGCAGGAGAAAATCAACCGGTTCCTCAATGCTGCGAAGCGTTTCAAGCGCATCCCCTTCACGGATATCCACCAGATCCGCCAGCCCCGCCGCATCAAGACTGGCCCGTGCCCGTGTCACCTTGGTGTGTTCCATTTCGCTGCTGATTAACTGCCCACCGCTATTGTCACGTAAGGCTGCGGCCAGATAAATGGTCGAGATTCCCATCGACGTGCCGAATTCCACGATCCGACGGGCTTTGCAGGGCCGCGCCATCATGTAGAGAAACTGACCGTAGCGCGGCGAGACGGCGAGAAAATTCCCGGCATAGTCGTGATAGACGCTCCGATAGTCTGCTTTTTCCTTGGCAAACAGGTCTGCCATCACCTGATCTGCCGATGTTTCCGGTGCGTTAAGGCGCGCCATCATGGTTTCCATGAGTTCACGGTCCGAGATTGCTGCCTCCCTGTGCAGCGTTTCCAGAATGGTGACGACTGGATTGGTGGCCAATGTGTTCATGGGGTATCCTTTCGCAGATGCCCGGACCCTGAAGGTCTCGCTCGATTGCGTGCTCAGGAATAGCCCTGCAGGGATATGGCGTCATTCAGACATCAGGTCAGATTGTTATTCAATCTTGCCAGACTGATCCCTGCCGTCAAAGATACGTCCATGCCCATGCTGAACGCATTGTCGAAGACGGAAGACTGGATCGAACCGGATGACGTTCCCCGGGCAATCGTAACCTACGGTTATGCGGCCGGGCAGGCTGAGAGCATGGAACTGGACTTTCACAGTCATGCCAAAAGCCAGATCATGCTGGTGCAACGCGGCGCGCTTACCTGCGAGGGGGAGGGCGGGTTATGGGTGGTTCCTCCGCGTAGTGCCATCTGGATACCGGGCGGGACATGTCATGCGATCAGGACAAGCGGCGCGCTTGAGGGTTATAATGCGTTCATTGATCCTGTTCTTGGTCCTGCCCTGCCTGAAACCTGCTGTGCGGTCGCCGTAACACCGCTGCTTCGTGAACTGTTGGTGCGGGCATCTGAACTGCCGCTCTACTACGAAGAAAACGGCGCAAACGCACGCCTGCTGGACGTGCTGCTTGATGAAATCGCGCGGGCCAGGGTTGAGGATCTCCATCTTCCCATGCCTGCTGACAGGCGTCTTCGAGGGATTGCCGGCATGATGACAGACTCCCCTGGTGAGCGGAAAACGCTCGATATCTGGGCCAGACAGGCTGGAGTAAGCGAGCGCACCCTGTCACGCCTGATCAGCCGGGAGACCGGCATGAGTTTTGGTCGCTGGCGCCAGCAGTTGAGCGTCATGCTTGCCGTCAGATGGCTGGCGGATGGCGCAACGATCCAGCAGGTCGCAGGGGATCTTGGTTACGAAAGTGTCCCGAGTTTCGTGACGATGTTCCGCAAGGTGCTGGGCATGTCTCCGGGGCGCTATATGGCCGAGCGATATGCCGGGCGTCATTAGAGAGTCCGGTATGACCGGATTTGCAGGATCGGATCATCCGACGGCTGGATGCCTGGTGGTAAAACGAGAGGGTCAAAGGTAATGACTGTGCAGGGAGCGCCATCCTCGCTTTTAATGGAATTCAGGGTCAGGGTTCCGGCGTCAATTGTCTGGTCATCCTGTGCCTGGATCTGGCTGGGATCGTTAATGACATCATGCGTACCGGCCACGGCCGTCACCAGATGCCACTGCAGGGGACGTTCATGGATGTAACTGATCAGTTTTCCATTTCGGCCCATCTTCGGCCTGTCTACCGGGCGTTTACGCCGCTTTATTTCAAGACAACCGATAACAGGAACGGATTTGGCTACAAGGAGGAATGGGACGCGGCAGGGTAACAGGCTGCCGGATACGGTGAAAAGTTACCTTTGTTGCAAATCCATACATTCTATTCGGTGCGGCATCGCGTAATTCTGGTTCATGAACCGAATCAAACGGACGACTGAACGGGACATTTTACCTGCGATGAAAAGAATACTTCTAAAGCTGACGGCCTTTCTGGGGATTGTGGGGATGGGGACCGGTTTGTTCTCCATGCACCCTAACCCGGCGCGGGCCGCGGATATTGCCATCCTGCCTGTGGTGAAACCCGTCCTGTCATGTGAGGCACTGGGCAATTTCGATCTGACACATGCCGTTGGCGCTGGGATTCACGGCCAGAAGGCTACCCTGCTCCAGACCCCAAAGGGTAAATTCTGCAAGGTCACGGGCCAGATCGCGCCAACCATTTCCTTTGAAGTCGATCTGCCCATGGAGCACTGGACCCAGCGCTTCCTGCTCGGTGGTTGCGGTGGTCTGTGCGGGATGACCCATGTAGGCGTCAGCAATGCAGGGGCGTGCGTCCCGGCGCTAAATGGCGAATTTGTCATGGCGGGTGACGATATGGGGCATACCGGTTCCATGATGGGGCTGGCACAAGGCGAATTTGGCAGGAACCCGCAAAAACGTATCGATTTCGCCTATCGCGCCAACCATGTCACCACCTTGGCGGCCAGGGCCCTGACGGCAGCCTTTTACGGGCAGGCTCCGAAATATTCCTATTTTGTCGGCTGCTCTGATGGCGGGCGTGAAGCGCTGATGGAGGCGCAGCGTTTCCCCGAGGATTTTGACGGTATTTCCGCAGGGGCTCCGGCTGCGCTGTTTACCGTGCAGAATTCCTTCTACCACGCATGGAACGTGCGCGGGAACCAGCGTGCCGATGGCACCAGTATCCTGCTGCAAAGCCGCGTTGGTGTGCTGCATGATGCCGTCATCCGCCATTGCGATACGCTATCGGGCGTAAAAGACGGTATTTTGGAAGAACCACGCACCTGCCATTTTGATCCCGCATGGGTGCAGTGCCCGGCAGGGCAGGGCGATACGTCACACTGCCTGACGGCGGAGGAGACGCAGGCAGCACTGCGACTGTATAAAGGGGCTACGGACGGGGAAGGGCATCCCTACATCATCGGTGGCCCGCTGCCGGGATCGGAACTGCAATGGGCGCTACCAGCCACAGCGCGAGGTGAGTCCATGAGCCAGGGCATCGCCGCCTCCGCCATTGCTTACGTCATTCCGCCTGAAGTGGATGAAAAAGCGGCTGATCTGGCCCGCTTCCACTTTGATGACACATCCTTCGTCCACATGACCGAACTGGCGCCACTGTATAATGCCGAGAACACGAACCTCCACCCGTTTCACAAGCGTGGCGGTCGCCTTATCCTGTGGCACGGTCTGGCAGACCAGTCGATCTCGCCCCTGAACACCATTGCCTATTATCAGGGCGTGCAGCGGGAAATGGGGGCGGAACAGACCGACAGTTTCCTGAAATTCTATCTGCTGCCCGGTGTGGGGCATTGTGGCAATGGCGAGGGCTTTCCTCAGGTGGATTTCCTCACCCCCCTCATGGCCTGGACGGAAACGGGGGCTGCACCCGTTGCCATCCGCACCGAACGGACGGCGCAGGGTAACGGACCGATGGGTCCCCCGCCGGGCGGGCACGGCAAGCCGCCAGCAGGGGGACAGATTCACATGGCCCCCATGTCCAGCCAGCCTTACGCCCGGCCGGATGCGGCAGTGATCGCGAGCCGACCGGTTTATCCCTACCCCTACATTGCGCAGTATGTCGGGGCAGGGGATGTGAATGATGCAGGGAATTACCGCCCCGTAAAGTCACCCGTCTTCCTGCCCATGACGTTTGCAAGCCATGCCACGTCGCTGATCGGACCGGATAATCAGAAGCAGTACGGCGTCCGGGACGGAAAGCTTGTCGTGGAAAACGCGAAGTAACCGGAACAGCCTGCCGTCCGGCATCAGATGCCGGGCGGCGTGAGGCAGGCGACGGGCGCGATATTCACACCGGTTCCGGCGCACTGACCTCGATCAGCAGGTCGTCACCTGCGGGGTGATAGAACAGGGTCCAGCGATCACGCCCACGCGTCATGACCTCCACCGGTCCCGGCAGATAGCTGTCGGCGCACAGGCTGGCATGTCGGGCGCGCACCTCCTGCGGATCATCGAGAATGAACCCGATATGGAAATTGCGCGGGTAGGGCTGGGGTGTTTTGCTCATGTCCATCAGGATCAGCGTCATGCCATCCATACCAGTAAGCTGGGCAAAGGCGTGCTGCCCGCGAGTTTCTTCAAGGACAAACCCGAAATGCTTTTCGAGTAGGGAAGAGAGTGCTGGCACATTGCTGGTGCAGAGGTTGATATGGTTCAGCTTCATCCGAAAAGCCCTGTATCATGCGTTGCAGGCGGATCTGTGAACGGTTGATCCATCCTGTCCCCGTGAAGACAGGACGCGCGACAGCCGTCACATCATGGCGTCTGAGCCATGTGATCCGGCCGCGGGATCTGCTCTGGCAGGAGAGCGTGATCAGAACCATGTTCAGGGCGTCGGGCTTACCAGACCGACATACGTCTTTTTCGGCGCTCTCTTTCTGCCAGACTGCATTCTGGCCGTAAAGTCGGAAGCTGGAGCAAAGACGTGGGCCGCTTTCAGGTCTGTATATGTGCCTCGGCTGGAAAGCGGGGAGAGGGACTGACCGGCGCGCCGCAACCCATTCGACCCAGCATATGAATGCGGGCAGACACTGATACCCTTGTCCGATGAAGCACCTTACATCAACGGCGCACATCTCAAGGCGCACCGTACGGCAGCCTCTCTACGTAAAAAAAGGATAACACCCCGCCTGATCGGACGCACCCCCCCCCGCCGGCTCCTGAGAGAAAAACCTATCCATCAGCGTGCCTGTCTGTTGGATGCAATAGACAGACAGGCAATTTCCGCCGCCTTCATCGCCAATGCCTGTAATTTCGTTACACAGACGCGTAGTCTGACAGACGTAACGAATTATGCACCCTCGCCTTGGTATTGTCGAACATGCCAGCCGTGCCGTTCCGCGTAATTTCGGCAAGGATCCGGTCGCGTGTCTCGATATCCTTCTGCGTTCTTGGCAGGAAGAAGGCCCCGTTGTCATCGGTTGCCAGTGCCTGGTTCGCCTCGACAAAAGGCCGTGCAATGCGCTCATAGGCTGCGAACGCCTCTTCCGGACTGTCATGCGTAGCCAGTTCGCCTGCCAGCACATAGGCGCCCACCAATGCCAGGCTGCTACCCTGTCCTGACCGGAAGGATGGCGCGAATGCCGCATCGCCCACCAGCGCCACGCGCCCTTTCGACCAGCAAGGCATCCGGATCTGACTGACCGAATCGAAATACAGATCATCGGCTGTCGCCATCGCACCAAGCAGACGCGGAACTTCCCAGCCCATGCCGGCGAAGGCGGCCCGCGTGCGCTGGATCTGTTCTTCCGTATTACGGCAGGCGGAATCTGGCGCTTCGTCTGTTGTAAAAGCAAGGAAGCCGAAAACCCTTGGATTATCCTGAACCGCCCAGATGCCGGCCGTGCGCCCCGCCTCGGCGTGAACGATCCCGCCGTGCGACAGGCCCTTATCGTTTAGCATGGAAAAGAGATTGAAGCAGAAACCAAGGGAATGGTTGAACGATGCCTCCGGACCAAAGACCAGACGGCGGGTGCGTGAGTGCAGACCGTCCGCACCGATGACGATATCGTATCGTGCCCGCCGGCCGCTGGCGAACCTGATATCGACGCCCTTACCGTCATCATGGAGAGTGTCGATTGAATCGTTGAAACAGTAATCGACGCCGCCGTTACATGTCGCGTCATGGAGCAGCGTCGTCAGCGTGCCGCGCGGCAGTTCGACATCGCGTTCGGCCTCGCTGCCGATTGCCTCATAGATCGGCACGCTGCCAATGACCTGGCCTGCCCGGTCCACGAAGCTCATTGTTCGGGATGCGATATGGGCGGCGCGGATCTGCGGCAGCAGACCCATCCGTTCGACCACGTCAATCGCCGTGCCACGAACATCGATCGGGTATCCACCGGTCCGGATGGTCGGCGCCCGCTCGACCACCGTCACGTCGAACCCATAACGGTCGAGCCAGAAGGCGAGCGCCGGCCCCGCGATGCTGGCACCGGAGATGAGGACCGACCGGCGCCGTGCTGGCATCCTGGCTTTGCTCATGCTATTTCTCCATAAATAGGATTCAATGTGCATCTTAATGAGCGCGCGACAGGAGGCAATAAGATTCGTAATGCATCTTAACGAAGTATCATGAGAGTGCGAGGACGGACACGCCGACGCGGCGCAGCGCTGGAACAGGCGATCCTGGAAGCGACATGGGCGGAACTGGTGGAACACGGTTACGCCGGCCTGACGATGGAGAACGTCGCGCGCCGTGCGGAAACCAGTCGACCGGTGCTGCACCGGCGCTGGCCCAGCCGCACGGCACTTGCGACGGCGGCACTCGCGCAGCAATTCGCGCGGGCGAATATCGTCATCTCGGATATGGGCAGCCTGCGCGAAGAACTCTGCCATCTTCTCCGCTGCATGTCGGATCGTGCCGGATCCCGGGACCTGCAACTGTTCTTCGACATGCAGAAGGATCTTGTGGCCGAACGGTCGAGCTTTGCCGACATACGGGCGCGCATTGTGGACGGCAGCCAGTTCCATGCCGTCATCGGACGGGCAATCGAACGTGGCGAAATCGATCCAGCCCGTCTCACGCCGCGGATTACATCACTTCCGCTGGATCTCGCCCGGCATGAGATGATGATGACATTTCAGCCCTTGTCTGATGACGCTATCCGCGAGATTGTCGACGACATCTTCCTGCCACTGGTGCGACGGGATAAGCCTTCTTCTCAAATGTGACGTGTCTTCACGCATTGGTGGCTCCATCCCCCTGGAGGGAGGAATCGGTATGGTCTTGGCGACAGTCAGTGGGAACGAATACCAGCAATAACCATCGGACTGTTCCATTACGATAGGCCGACCGGTTCCGCCTCGTATGGGCCGTCCACAATATGGTAACGCAAACCGAAAGGCGGACACTGCCTTGTGGCAACTGACGCTAAAAATTTCCTAAACTGCGGGACAATTCCAATAAATCGGGCATGATTGATAAATGCCTGCCATGTGAAAAATCAGTCTGTCGGTCTGGGACTGACAGACCCGCAAAAATTCGAATTTGATCGCAAGGTTCGGAGCGCCGGGCTCTGGTGATGCGGTTACGGTCGTAAGCAGAAGACAATCGACCGGAGATCACCATGTCATTCCGTATAACCGGCCTGAACCCGACTTCTTTCCGTCACCTTTACGGCATGAGCGACGCCGATCTGAGTGCCCTGAATGTACGTCGCTATACCGCCGACAGACTTCCCGGTTTTCCGGATCGTGTTGAACTGCGCGATGCCGAGCCGGGAGAAAGTGTGCTGCTTCTGAATTACACGCACCAGCCCGAGCAAACGCCATACCGGTCGAGCCACGCCATTTTCGTTCGGGAAGGCGCTGAGGTGCAATATGATGAGATCGACACCATTCCAGACTCACTCGGGGTCCGTCTCATGGCGTTGCGAGCCTTTGATGCCCGGCATGACATGATTGCAACCGAGATCGTGGACGGTACTCAGCTGAAATCCCTGATCGGACAGTTTTTTGACATACCGGAAGCTGCCTATCTTCATGCTCATTATGCCAGACGCGGGTGTTACGCTGCCCGTATTGACCGGACGCAGGAGGGCTGAGCCGTGACAACGATGAGCACAGACATGCTGGCGGCTATTCGGGCGGATGCATCTTCATCTGTCGAACGGGATCCGCGATGGAACCGGATCCTGAGGCGCGACAGAACAGCCGATGGCCTGTTCTGGTATTCCGTCATCACCACGGGGATCTACTGCCGACCGTCCTGCCCCTCGCGCAGACCGCGCGCGGAAAATGCATGTATCCATGGTACCGTCGATGAAGCGCGTGCGACAGGGGCACGTCCATGCCGACGCTGCAACCCGGATGGCGCGCTTGCTGAAAATAGTCGTAACGCACTGGTGACGCGGGCCTGCCGAATGATCGAAGCCAGCGAGACGCCTCCAACGCTCGATGTGCTGGCACAGGAAGCGGGTCTCAGTCCCACCTATTTCCAGCGTGTTTTCAGGCGTATTACCGGGCTGTCGCCCCGTCAGTATGGCGAAGCCTGTCGCGCGGAACGCCTGCGTGGTGTTCTGCGCTCCGCTGCGACCGTGACGGAAGCCATCTATGCGGCTGGCTATAATTCCAGCAGCCGTTTTTATGAAAAGGCTGACAGCCTGCTTGGCATGAAGCCCGGTGCCCTGCGCGGTGGTGCTCCGGCAGAACGGCTGCGCTTTGCCATCGGACAGTGTTCGCTCGGCGCGATCCTTGTCGCTTCAGGGGAGCGGGGGATCGTGGCGATCCTCATGGGGGACGATCCGGACCGGCTGGCCCGTGATCTTCAGGACCGCTTTCCCAATGCGGAACTGGTCGGCGCGGACCCTGATTACGAGGATCATGTTGCACAGGTCGTAGGTCTCGTCGAAACGCCCGCCGTCGGGCTGGGGCTACCGCTTGATATCCGGGGAACGGCCTTCCAGCAGCGGGTATGGAACGCGCTCCGGGCCATTCCGGCGGGCCAGACCGCAACCTACACCGATATCGCCAGGGCCATCGGACATCCGGAGTCCGTGCGGGCAGTTGCCAATGCCTGTGGCGCCAATGCCCTGGCTGTCGCCATTCCCTGCCATCGCGTCGTGCGCAGGGACGGCACATTATCGGGTTATCGTTGGGGCGTTGCGCGCAAGAAAGCACTGCTGGAACGGGAAAAGGACGCATGAGGCCGGACAGTCTTGCAGCGATGGACTGGCAGGACATTTCCGGCAGGCTGGACGGGGATGGCTGCGCGCTGCTTCCCGGACTGTTGGATAAGGCAGCGTGCCAGTCCCTTTCGGCCCTCTATGCCAATGAGGTAGGATTTCGCAGCCGTATCATCATGGCGCGGCACGGATTTGGGCGCGGAGAATACCGCTACTTCTCCTATCCCCTGCCGCCTCTGGTCGCGACATTGCGCGAGAAGATCTATCCATTTCTCGTTCCGACCGCGAACTTCTGGATGGAACGCATGGGACTGCCCCCCCCGTTTTCCTGCGGATCACCAGACTTTCCTCGCCCGTTGCCATGCGGCGGGGCAGGTGCGACCCACACCGCTATTATTACGATATGGACCAGGTGATTATAACTGCCTGCATCAGGATCTTTACGGGGAGCATGTTTTTCCGATCCAGCTTGCCGTTTTGCTGTCGTGCCCGAACAGCGACTTCACCGGGGGAGAATTCGTCCTCACGGAGCAGCGGCCCCGCATGCAGTCGCGTGTGGATGTCGTGCCCCTCAGGCAGGGCGACGGCGTGCTGTTTGCTGTCAATCAAAGGCCAAAAACAGGCACACGTGGCAGTTATCGCGTCACATTGCGCCACGGTGTCAGCCCTGTCCGGACCGGGCTCCGTCATACGCTGGGGATCATCTTCCATGATGCAGCCTGACCTGTTTGGCGCAGCGCGTGATGATATGGTGCTCTCCAGCGGTGCCCTGTTCCTTCCCGGTTTTGCTGCGGCAGAGGTGGCGACGTTGCTTGCCCATATCCGGACCATCGCGACCTGTTTGCCTTTCCGGCACATGCTCATGCCGGGTGGGCGGCGCATGTCGGTCGCCATGACCAGTTGTGGCAGGTTTGGCTGGACAAGCAGCCGCATGGGATATCGTTACACATCCTTTGATCCCGACACCGGGCAGGCATGGCCGCAGATGCCGTCTGTATTCTGTGAACTGGCGCGTCAGGCCGCTACGCGCGCAGGCTTTGTGGATTTTCTTCCCGATACCTGTCTTGTCAACCGGTATGCCCCGGGCGCCCGGTTATCGCTGCATCAGGATCTGGATGAGGGGGATATGAACGCGCCAATCGTATCCGTATCGCTCGGGCTTCCGGCCATTTTCCTCCGGGGCGGCTTGATGCGGAACGACCCGGGACAACGTATAATGCTGCATGAAGGGGACGTGATGGTATGGGGAGGAAAGGCGCGCCTGAATTTTCATGGGGTTGAACCGCTACCACCTGGCAATGGCACCTATCGCTACAATCTGACATTCCGCAAGGCGCGATGACCAGCGACGACCGTACACGCTGTCACTGGGCACGCACGGATGCCCTGTTGCAGGCCTACCATGATACCGAATGGGGGGTGCCGGAGCATGATTCCCGGGCTATGTGGGAAAAGCTGATGCTCGACGGTTTTCAGGCTGGCCTGTCATGGCGGCTCATTCTGAGCAGGCGGGAGGCTTTTCGTGAGGCCTTTGCCGGGTTCAGGCCGGAAATCGTGGCGGGCTATGGCGAGAGGGAAATCGGTCAGTTGCTGGCCAATCAAGGCATCATCCGGTCTCAGACCAAGATCAGGGCGGTGATCCGCAATGCCCGTGCCTATCTGGCCATACAGGAAGCAGGTAAGGATTTTTCCGGTCTTGTGTGGGACAGTGTGCAGGGAAAACCGGTCATGGGGGACGGGTCAGGCACAGCAACGCGCTCGATGGCAGGGAATGAACTTTCTGCTGCGTTGAAAAAGCGCGGGTTCAGCTTTGTGGGACCGGTGATCGTGCATGCATGGATGCAGGCCTGCGGCCTCATCAATGATCATGAAACTGAATGCTTCTGTCGGACCAGAGGGAAGTGAAGGACGTGATACCCTGCAGGCTGGATCGTGCCTGGCCCCGTTCTCGCCTGACCTTCTATCATCGATAGAAACAGTCCGCTTGCGCCCTCATGTCGGTCATAAGAAAAGCCGCTGAGGCCTCCAGAAAACGGTCATACCTTCGCGCAAAAATATGGATATGCAAATGCGCATAAACATGTGCTATATTTTAGCTGCCAGTATATAGGAGCAAACTTATGGTTCGCGTACATTCCGGCACTCCATCACGTCGCCCCACAAATGTGACGCTACCTGCTCAACTGCTCGAAGAAGCCAAGTCGTTAGATCTCAACATATCGCAGGCCTGCGAGCAGGGGCTTAAGTCAGCTATCGCGTCGATCCGTGCTCAGCAATGGCTGGCAGACAATCGCGCTTCCCTCGAAGCCTCACGGCAGTATGTTGAAGAGAACGGGCTTCCCCTGGCGGACTATCGGAACTTCTAAATGGCCCGTTTTGACGTGTATCGTCTGGCTGGACGGGGAGAAACACGTTTCGTTCTGGATGTGCAGGCAGATCTTCTGGACGCCTTGGGTACCCGTATCGTTGTTCCGCTGCTGCCGCAGGGAACCGCACCAAAGCCTGCAAAGAGGCTGAACCCGGTGTTTATGGTTGACGACTGTCCCTTCGTCATGATGACGCAGTTTATGGCCGCAGTTCCTGACCATGATCTGAAGAAGGTCATTGCTTCATTGTCGCTTTTTCAGGACGAAATTACTCAGGCGCTCGATCTGCTTCTCACAGGTTTCTGAAACGCGACGGTGATCGGCTTACACCGTCATGCTGGACACAGGAAGCATCATGCTAAATTCCGAAAAGCGGACGTAAGTGTCTGTATCTGCCAATCTGAAAAAGCTGAAGAGCGCCGCCAGTGAAGGCAGTAAAGATGAGAGCCGGGCGGCCCAGATACCTGCACCGGCTCTATCTTACTCCTAACCCTTCCCGAACCCCGATTTCTCGCTGTCGAGTACCGCCATCTGTTTCGCATCGTAGCGTTCTCCGGCCGCAGCCCCTTTGGGAACAGCCTGCTCGATAGCAGCCAGATCGTCGGGCGTCAGCGCAAGATCAAGCGCACCCAGCGCCTCGGAGAGCCGATCGCGCCGGCGGGCTCCTACAAGTGGAACGATGTCGTCACCCTGTGCGGCCACCCAGGCAATTGCCAACTGGGCCACGCTCGCGCCCCTGGTGGCTGCAATTTCGCGCAATGTCTCCACAAGGGCCAGATTGCGCTCGACATTGCCTTCCTGAAAGCGGGGACTACGAACCCGAAAGTCCCCTGGACCCTTCGCTCCCTGCCAGTGCCCGCTGATCAGACCACGCGCGAGCACGCCATAGGCTGTTATGCCGATGCCGAGTTCACGACAGGCCGGAAGAATTTTGTCCTCAATGCCACGTGAAATCAGCGAATATTCAATCTGAAGGTCGCTGATCGGATGGACGGAAGCCGCGCGACGGATGGTTTCCGGGCCAACTTCCGAAAGACCGATATGCCGGACATAACCGGCCTGAACCATCTCGGAGATGGCACCAATCGTCTCTTCAACAGGCACTGCCGGGTCCAGCCGTGCAGGCCGGTAGATGTCGACATGATCAAGCCCGAGCCGTTGCAGGGTATAGGCCAGGAAGTTCTTCATGGCAGCAGGCCGTGCGTCGTAGGAACCCCAGTTGCCACCCGGGTCGCGCATGGCACCAAACTTGACGCTGACGAGGAATCTGTCGCGCGGAATATCCCTGATCGCCTCACCGATCAGCATCTCGTTATGGCCCATGCCGTAGAAGTCGCCGGTGTCGAGAAGCGTGATCCCGGCGTCCAGCGCGGCATGGATGGTAGCGATGCTTTCTTTCCGATCAGCCGGACCATACATGCCGGACATGCTCATGCACCCAAGACCGATTTCGGATACCTGAGGACCGCTCTTACCAAGTTGCCGCAATTTCATACTTAAGAAAAATCCCTGTTTCCTGAAGCAGAACCCTACCACACAGGCTATCTTTCGATAACCTCTCTTCCGTGCAGCTTTTCGTCCTTTGGAACGGAAAGAATCTTCTATTTGATGAAACAGGCGGACGGACGATAACCGCCTCATGGCGGACTGGACTTGTAACGGTTTTGTGCCGGTCAGGAAGTGATTATGCCCCCCTTGCTTCGAAAGCGAGGGGGCTGATGCCGCCCAGGTATGAATGGCGTCGGCGTGGATTGTAGAACCCATTGATATACTGGAAGATGGCGGCCGTAGCCCGGCTACGGGTTGGCCAGTTCTGTCTCCAGAGCCGTTCCGCT
>NZ_BDLU01000059.1 GCF_006538165.1 Komagataeibacter diospyri | reverse complement strand
TTGCCGATCCGTGCCGTGAGTGCTGCTGGCTCATGCCCCACCAGCGCCAGCCGGGTTTCGCGGGCGATGACCGTGCGCGCGGCGCAGCGGTTCAGCACGAAGCGGGCCAGCAGGCCGGGACGGAAGAAGCGCGCGTCCTCCAGCAGCCGCAGCATCTCGGCCGAGGCCCAGCCGTCGAACGGCGAGGGCTGGGCCGGGATCAGCACCAGGTCGGCGGCCAGCAGGGCCGAGCGCAGCAATGCCGCTACTCGAGGTGGACCGTCGATCACGACGTGATCCGCCCCCTGAGCCAGTGCCGGAGCTTCGTGATGCAGCGTGTCGCGCGCCAGCCCCATGACACCGAACAGCCGGGGCAACCCTTCCCGCGCCCGTTGCGCCGACCAGTCCAGTGCCGAGCCCTGCGGGTCGGCATCGATGACCGTCACGCGCTGGCCTTCCCGAGCCCATTGGCCCGCGAGATGCAGCGCCAGCGTCGTCTTGCCGACGCCGCCCTTCTGGTTGAGGAAGGCCACGATCATGACCCTTCTCCGGGGCTTATCCACGGATCGGAAGGAGGGCCAACATCCTTAAAGTTAGACTCTTTTAAGTTAGATTCTAAGTTAAGGGTGCCATAACTCTTTGATTCAACGTCGTGATTCGGCGTTTTCCGCAAACGATAGCACGGATGCCGTGGCAGTGATGGCACGGATAAATCCACAACTGATAGCACGGATGGATTCACAGCCTGTCCACAGGTGCCTGTGGATAATTTGACAGGCGCAAAGGCCAGCGTGTCATTGCCGTTACGGTCGGGACGCACCGACAGCCGATAGCCGGCAAAGGGCTGCCGTTTCGCCATCTCGCGCAGTTCGAAGGCAAAGCGGCGATAGGGGGAAAGACTGGCGGATTTTTCGTAGAGATGGCGCAGGCCGAAGGCCCAGCCCGCACGCTGGCGGCCGCCATGCTTGCGCACGATGCGATAGAGCCAGCGCTCCAGGCCGCCTGTGAGGCCAAAATAGGCCGGGTCGATAGTCAGAACGAGCGCGTCATCAAGCACGGCCTGATAGAACCAGTCGGGCAGGATCAATTCTATCACACGGGTGCGCCCTTCCCGCGCGGTATGTCGCTTCCACTCGTTGATCCAGGAAAAGCGGTGCAGTTGCCCCTTCCCGGTCTGCCGGAGCGAGGTCTTGATCGTGGTGGATTGCAGCCGGTCAAAGGCTGCTTCCAGCCGCTCATAGTCCCGCGCACTGTCGCCCCGGCCGATGAAGGTCAGGATCTCGCGCGGACTGGCCACCATCAGCCGCGACGTGCGCCGGCCGGCGTCGCGCGCGGCAACGAGATGACTGGCGGCCCAGATCAGCATGTCGGCATCCCAGATCGTGGCCATGCCATGTTCGGCGGACGCCTCGACGCGGATCGTGACATCGGGGGTCCGGTAATCGATCGGAACCATGCGAGGGGACTTGGCGAGGCTAAAGAACGGAAACGCCATCAGATCCTGCGCATCACGAGGGGCGAAATCTCCCGCGATGGCATGGAAGAGTTCCAGTTGCCCACGTTCGGAATGTTTCCAGCCGGACGACATCAGCGTCGGTTCCCGCGTGAGGTCGCCGGTGTCGGCGGGATCAGCGGGCTTTGCCGCGCGGCGGCCGACACGGTGCCTGCGGTCGTGTCGGAGGTGTGGGCACGTGCCCCGCTCTCGACCCAGGCCTGCAACTCATCGACCCGATAGACCACGCGGCCGCCGAGCTTCGAGTAGCGCGGGCCGGTGCCGTAGATCCGGTGTTTTTCCAGGGTGCGAATGGACAGTCCGACGAAGCGCGAGGCGTCGGGCGTGCGCAGGTAGCGCGGCGGCAGATCGCTATAATTGGCGGACATGAGAAGGCTCCGTGATCCTTGTCTGGGGCCGCGGGACAAATGCGGCCAGCAGGGATCAGCGTGGCGGAGCGGGTAGGTTCGGAACTAGGACCGATCTCGCAGAGGCATGAGATCGGTCCGTGACAGGTGAAAAATCACCGCATGCCTACCGCCAATATAAGTCACATTGACAGTATTTAATAAATATAATTTTATAAAAATAAACAACGCACATTAAATTGTTTTATTTATAAATAATAATTATTTATGATATCCAAGGTTTCTTGGATACCAGACGATCCACCCTGTACTATTCTTGCAATAGGAACTCCACATGGTGCAGCACTCCTGATTCCATCAATGTTTCGTATGAAATTTTTATCTGCAGATATAACCAAGTCAGATTCACAGAGATAGACGGACAACGCTGCATCAGCAGGCGTCCCAGGTGTTACTTTTTGTACGGACTGCAGCATTTCGAAAGCATAGTGTAACCAGAAGCATTTCATCTGTTTTTCATTGACTTCTCGCAACCAAAAACGATTCCACGATGCCAAAGAAAACTGCATCCGATCAAAATCAAGAAAAGGCGTTAACCATTCACCAAGAGGGTGTTCAGGATATGCCAGCGCTCTTGTTACAGAAGCCCACGAACGTATCCTCCAGAATTGAATAGGTTCATCTGTGATCCCTTCAGGCAAAGGGGCTGGAAATGTTCCCTCACAATTTTTGAGTGAACCAATATCACGAATGCCTTGCTCCTTATTTAGACTTCGTTGATCAGCATAATCTTTCCTTGCCATTTCGAGTAAATTACGGGGCCAACCACCATCCTCCCGTAATGCATTTCTAAGTAATTCCGAATGATAACGTGCTCGCTCCCAGAATCCTCTGGTCTTTCGCGTCCAATCATAACGTAGCTTATGGAAGCGTTGAGTGTTGGGTTCATGACGGAGCCACTCGGGTCGCAACCGCTTAACTTCTGAAAGAATTTCCTGAGATAAAGTGTAAGCCTCTGGCATTAGGCGTGTCCAAGTGGGCATAGTAAGTAACCTTACTAATCGATGACGATGCTCATCAGCGGGGGTTGCTAGAGCTTCAAAAAGAATTAGTGGCGGAACGACAATAATATTATTGGTACGTTTAATAGCCCGGTGCAAATCAGGGCCTACGTCGGCTTTAGCGAACTCACTCCAAATGTTTGTATCCAGCATGATGCGTATAGGTGATTTCCGATCAATCCGATTTGGCATGTTTAAATTTTCCTCCAATGCTAAAATCATATCTATATTTTTAAATAAAATATTCATATATTATACATTTTATTTATCATTTATATTCTTGCAGTAGACAACTAAATGCTGGAAGCGAAAAATCGATGCTCCATGGTAGCGCGACAACCACGTCGCATCATGTTGACCGAGGTGAAACAAGCAAAATTACCGTTTAAACGGATGCCGGATAAAGCCTACGGGCAACCCGCTCCATGGTTAGCCCCTGCACGATGATGGTGAACACCACCACGCCGTAACAGACGGGCAGCAGCAGTTCGCGCAACTCTCCGGGCGGTAATCCAAGCGCCAACGAAACCGAGATGCCACCACGCAGACCGCCCCAGGTCAGGATACCAAGAACACGGCCCCGCTGCCATTGCCTGAGATGAACCGGAAGCGTTGAAAACAGCACGCTCAATGCCCGCACGGCAATGGACAGAGGGATCACGGCAAGTGTCGCCAGCACCGTAAACAGATGTAGCGTGATCTCAAGGATTTCAAAGCCGATCAGCATGAACAGCAGGACGTTCAGCACCTCGTCAATGAGTGCCCATGTGATATCGAGTTCCTTTCGGGATGCCTCATCGAAAACGGAATGGCTATAGCTTGTTCCAAAGCACAGTCCCGCCACGACGACAGCAATTGCACCCGACATGCCAAGCAGGTTGGCGATGCTGAAGGTTCCGGTCGCCAGAGCCAACGACGTCAGCAGATCGATATGTGGGTCCCGCTGTCCCTTAAGCACACGGAGTGCGATCCATCCGGTCAGTGCGCCCAGCAGACCGCCACCAATCGCCTCGCGGCAAAAGCTCAGAGCAATCTCGGAGGCGGTCACTCCCAGACTGTCCCCGGTCGCCAGTCCGATCGTGACGCCGAAAATCACCACGCCTACGCCATCATTGAACAGACTCTCTCCTGCAAAAACGGCCTGAACGGTCCCCAGAACAGAAAGGGCGGCCACAGAGGCAAGCTTTGCGCGCAGATACCCGACATCCCCCTGCGTGGCCCCGGCAAACAGAAAGAGGGACAGCGCGCCATTCAGAAGGGCCGTGGGAGATTGATCGCTCCGAGCACAGACCGTGGGAGAGCCTGAAGGTCATAGGCCGGTATCAGCGGATTCAGGATCATGACCAGCAGGGAAGCCAGCAATGAAAAGATCAGCACGCCGATCGTTACAGGGAGGCGAAACGTGTGGTGATTGAGAATGCTAAACCCTGCCGAGAGAGTCAGAAGCAGGGCGAGGAGGCTGATGGTATCCATGCCCTCACCGCTGGCTGCTCCTGTTCCTTACGTCGAGAAAAACCGGATGTTGGCTGCTTCTCGAAAGTCTTGATTGTCTGAGAAGTGGCACACGCAAGGACGAGTCGTCCTATCGCCCCCGGGATGGATGCAACAGCAAACGCCGGTATTCTCCGTCGCGCAGCGCCCGCGCAAAACGTACCAGCCGTTTCATGCGGAAATGCAGATCGTGCGAAAGCCAATCCCCAGCGGAAACCTCCCGACCGAACAGAACGCCGGCGATCTCGCGCTGCGATACCCCGCTGTCCAGACCGTCAAGCGTACGGAGCGCCAGGATCAGCCTGCGGATGCGATCGGATGACAGGCGGGCCGGATCACGACCGGGACGCCGATCTATCAGCACGCGCCAGAGCCGCAAGGCGGCCTGGACGCGTACCTCGAACAATGCGTCGAACGGCAGCAACACGCCGACCGGAGCCCCGTCAGGCGGCAGGACGTACAGGCGCAGGATCGTCTCCCCCCGCTCGACCAGCACTTCTTCCGCCATGTCGGGCGGCAGTCCTGCCCGGGCGAGAGAGAGCGGACGAGACGCCGCGTCAGCCAGTGCTGTCGGCAGGGGGACAACCGCAATCACGGCTGGCGATACCGCAACAGTCCAGAGGGCGGTACGCGGATCGAGGGCCGTGCGGACACTCTCGAAATCGCAACCCCCAGCGCCGGGCGAAGGCTTCGGCGTCTAACGTGGACAGCGCGGCCCGGCGCGCGGCGCGCTGAAGGGCGGCACGATCGCGGATAAAGTCCCGATTGCGACTGACAAACTGCAAGGCAAAGGCAGGGGCGTCGAGCGACCGCAGGCCCTCGTACGCGCCCGCCGATCGCCAGTTGGCGCGGCTCATGGCGTCGTCTCCGATGCGTAACGGGTAGGAACAGGGCAAGCACTTGCTCGCGAGAGTATGCCAGACCGTCCCGTTGCCCGCTACGCCCCGGTCCTGCAACAGGTCTTGCAGGTCACGCAACGATTCAGGGGGTCAGTGGGGCGCGCCGCCGCGCAGGAGATGCTGGTAGCCGTGCTCGGTCATCCAGTGCGCCCGCGCCAGATGACTGTGCCAGCAGCGGTGGACGCCCTCGGCGTCAACCGTGGCGTCGCGGTGCAGCACGATGCGGGCGACCTCGCGCCAGTCGGCGCCATCGGCCTCGGCATCCAGCAGGCGGAGATAGGTGATCAGATGCTGTTCGTCATAGCCGGTGAGACAGGACGCTTCCGGGGCGCTGTCGGCGACGGACGGGTCGAGCGGGGGCTTCTGCATGATCGGTCCGATCAGGTCGGAGAACGAACGCGACGCACCCTAGCCTGCCGCGTTTCGATGCCGGAAGTCTCGTGAAGAAACATGACGCCGCGTCCTTGTCCGGACTCGATGAACAGGATGCCCGCCGCTTCCAGCGCGCGACGGACCTGGTCGGTCGTGCTTTCATGAACGCCGAGACCGCGTTCGGATTCAAGGCGCTTGAGCGCGGTCAATGCTACGAGGGCCTTTTCAGCAAGCATCTCCTGTGTCCAGTTCAGAAGTGCCCGTGCCGCCCTTACCTGTCGGCCTGTGATCATCCACGATCACATCCGACACGCGAGGCCAACACACCAGAAATACGACTATAATAGTCGTATTATGGATATTCAACACCGTTCTTTCAGCAGGATGGTAAAAGCAGATCGGCGTCTGAATTTCTGATGGTACGGGCGACCACACAAAAAGACCCCCGCGCTATACGGGGGCCGACTCGTCGTGGTGCTCTGTTGCGCATCGGGCAAGCGCCTCTTTGAGTTCGCGCTCGATCTGCTGCCGCTCACGGCGGCTCAGGTGAAAGCTGGTCAGTTCGGCGCGCAGCATCTGGATGTGGTCGTGTAGTGTGGTCATCGTCCTGTACCTTTCGTTTCTCGAAGACAGGACGGACGGCTCATGCCGGGGTGGACCGGGTCAGGGATCGCCGCAGGCGACCGGCTCGCCGGCGCGTGGGGGAGCCGATTTTGTTCGGTGCGCCCGGCACGGGTGCGCCGGGCAAAATTGGGGGGACCACGCGTCCTTGACACGGTTCGCCCTCGCGCATGGTACAATGGGAAGGCTGAGGGAAAGCCTCTGTTCCTCCTGCCTTCCACGTCGGGCGACCAGCGCTGCCGCCCGCGCCCCGGAAGAGCCCGCGGGAAAAGAAGCCCGGAAGGCCCCGCCCGGAGAGACCGGGCGGGGTTGGTGGTGGGGAGCTTACTCCCCGTTCCGGCTGCGGGGCCGGGTCCAGATGAGGGTGTAACCTTCCCCTTCTTCGTCGGTGAACAGGTTGGCGAAGATCGGGGCGGCGAAGGAGGGATCGTCCAGCTTCAGGCTCAGATAGGTGCGGCCTTCGTTGGAGCGGCGGGGCCATGCGGCGCCGAGTTCGACCCGTCCGAGGTAGACGCGGTAGTTGGGGGCGTTGTCGTTGGCCCGGCTGGTTTCCGCCACCAGGCGGACGTTGCGGGCCTGCAGGGCCAGGGTGACGATTTCGCCTTCGAAGCCTTCGCCCACCTTCTTGAAGGAACCGATGTTAGCCATTGTCGTATCTCCATGCTGTTATCGGGCCGCGACCACCGTGGCCTCGATGGCGATCGACCAGCCGGAGGCGAGCGGCAGAGCACCCTTCAGGGCCGAAGCGCAGCGGAGGACGGCAGGGCCGGAACTTTCTTGTCTCGCGAGGAATGACGGCGCAGCCGTCAGGGGAAGAAAGTTCTGGAACGCCGTTGCGGCCAGCCGATCGAGGCGCAGCCGGTCTTCGGCTAGATCAGCCATCCGACAGAGGCCATGGTGTGCGGACCCGCCAGCCCCATGGAGAGACGATGCCGGCATGACCGGTCCGACAGGTGGGGAACGTGCGACACAGAAGAATATCGCACTCGCCCGGGCAACCGTCTTCCCTGCTGGTGGCACGGATCGCGGCCAGACACCCGCCCCCGACTGCCGCGTCCCTGCTGCGAACGGTTCGGGCCGCATGGACCCGTCGTTCCAACGAAGGCAGGCCAGCCAATTGCCCGCTGGACGATCCCTCCTTCGCCACTGCTGTTTCGACCTGTTCACAGGTGAGGAAGGGACCACCGCTCCCTCATCCATCGTCCCTGCAGCCGGAATGGGGAAAAAGGTCACACTCCGCACCCGATCTCTCCGGGCGGGGCCTTCCGGGGCGCGGTCCATCCCGTTTGCTTCAACCGGCAGCGCGGGCAACGGGGAGCCCGACGGACAGTTCTGATCGATCAGTGCCACGTGAAAAATCGTGAGCAGAACTCATCATTTTCTGGATATGGTCGAAAGAGACAATGGCGCTTACGCGCCACTGTCCTTGCGGAACCGCCAGACCGGGATACCCATCTGTTTGGCCTTGTCAGCCAGATTGTCCTGAATCCCCGATCCCGGAAACACCATGACCCCGACGGGCAGGACTTTCAGCAGGGCATCGTTCCGCCGGAACGGGGCGGCCTTGCCGTGCCGGTTCCAGTCCGGTTTGAAGGCGATCTGCGCGACCTCGCGATGATCGGCCCAGCGGGAGGCGATGAACTCCGCTCCTTTCGGCGAACCTCCGTGCAACAGCACCATGTCGGGATGTTTCTCGCGCACCTTATCCAGCCGGTTCCAGATCAGGTGATGGTCTTCGTAATCGAGCCCGCCGGTCACAGCGACCTTTGGTCCGGGAGGCACGAGCAGTTCGGTTTCGGCCTTGCGGCGCGCGTTGAGAAAATCACGGCTGTCGATCATCGACGCCGTCAGGGTGCTGCGGCTGACCAGCGAACCGGAGCGAGGTCGCCAGGGCGACATGGTCAGGCGTTCGAACTGGTCGCAGGCGAGGTCGCGGAAGATCTCGTAAGCGTTGCGTCGTTCCAGCAGGGTCAGCCCCTCGGCAATGAGGCGTTCCAGTTCCACCGAGCGGATCTCACTACCATCCTGTTCCTGCTGGCTGCGCTTCTGCGCCGCCTCGTTGCGGTCGAGATCGCGCTCCACCTGCCCGACCATGCGGTGAAAGACATTGACGGTGGACCAGAGCAGCGGTTCGAGATCGGGTTCCAGCCGCGTGTCGGTCAGCGTGGCGGACAGGGCGTCGAAGATATCGGCCACCGCGCCCTCGATCTGGCTGGCGTCGGGCAGCGGCCTTGGATCCGGCTCGTCTTCAAAGGGTCGGTGGCCGTAAAGCTGGAGTTCCGCCAGCACATGCGCGGTGGAAGAGGTGGCGTGTGCGGGTTCGAAATCGTCCTGTGTGCGGGTCATGGATCTGTCCTCCGGTTCTGGCCGCGCCCCTCGCGGTCTTTCCGGGGGCGGATAGCGGCAGACGAAGGCCGGGCCGGAACCGCGCAACGCGCGGCCGCAACGCTGTGGAGGATGGCAGGGAGACGGCTATTTTGCTTCGCGATGCAAAGCGCGGCACGCGCGGCGGAAAATAGCCGGCTCCGCCATTGCAGGCCCAGCCTGGCTGACGCCCGCTCCCCTCCAAGAAAGGCCACGGGCGCGCCCCATCCGGAAACGGGACAGCCCCGCGCCATACCGGAAAGAAGAAGACCCTTCCCCTTCCCGGCCCGCCTCAGTGCGCGACGGGTTGCAGGAACCGCGCCACGTCCTGCGGGGCAAGCTGGGGATGCAGGATCGCCCGCATCGCCCCGCGCCCGAGGTAGCGGAGATCATCGTTGAAATCCGCCAGACGTGGTGACAGCACAAGGCACTCGATCCCGGCCTCCTGCGTCCGGGCCATCAGGGTCGCCGCCGCATGGTCTCCGGCCGGGTCGTCATCGCGCAGCACGTAGAGACGGCGCAGCAGCGGCGGAAAGATCAGGGCGGCGAGATGCGCCGAGGACAGGCAGGCGACCAGCGGCAGATCGGGCAGAACCTGCCGCAGCGACAGCACCGTCTCGATCCCCTCGCCTGCTGCCAGAACGTCAGACACCGTGCCAAAGCGCACGGCATGGCCGAGCAGGTCGCCCAGCGCACGACGCGGATGATCGACCAGGGCCTTGCCACGCCCGTCCGCCGCCAGCCAGGTGCGATGCACGCCGCTTAACGTGCCGTCGAGGTCGGTGACGGCGGCGATCATCGCGGGCCAGGTCTGCGTCGGACTGTGCTCGTCCGGACGGTAAAAGCAGCGCGGATGGAAGCGCAGGGCTTCGGTTCCGTGCAAAAGCGTCATGTCGCGTCTGCGGAGATACGTTTCTACGGGCGTGCCCGTGATCGACCCGGACATGGCCCAGAGCCGACGCGCGGCTTCCGACGAATTGGCGGAGCCACGGTCACGGACCGGACGATCCTGTGACGACGATGCCGGGTCGGGACGTGGCAGGCTGAGGAACGCACGCGCCTCATCGGCCACGTCGCGGAAATCCACCAGACCGAGGCTTTCGCGGATCACGTCGAGCAGATCGCCATGCTCGGCGGACTGCGCATCCATCCACTTACCGGCCCTGCCATTGGCGGTGTCATGCAGCCGGACAAACAGCGACCGGCCGGGCGTGTTGTGCACATCTCCGACCAGCCAGTAATTGCCGTGACGGCGACCGGCGGACAGATACCGACGGCACACCGCCTCTGCGTTCTCCGCCAGACGGCGGGCGAGATCACCTGCATCATGTCCGGTCATCGGCCCTGCCCTCCTGTGTCGGGATCGCCTCCATCCAGGGCGATTGCCAGCCAGCGATCGGTCGTCATCCATGAAATCGTCCTGCTCCTGCCAAGGTCAAGCAGATGCGCGCCGCCGCTGAAGGCGCCGATCCGGGGACGGGATGCCGTATTGGCCCACTGGAATCCCCATCGGCCCCGCAACCGGAAGGTCCGCGCGCAGCGCAGCACGAATTCCACGACCTGCTGCGGATCACCGGTCACGTCATCGCGCATCCAGAGCCTGGTGCCACCATATTCCGGTTCTACGGAAAGCCGGAACCCGTCAGAGGGCGGATCTTCCGCCGCCAGTTCATCCATGAACGCGTTGTAGAGATCGAGCGCCTTTGCGGCATTGTCCACCGTGCCCACGTCGAGAACGCAGGAAAAATGCGTGAAAAAATCAGCCATCGAAATGACTCCCGAAACGAAAAAGCCCGGCGCAGGGGCCGGGCTCGTAAAAACGTATTGGCGGAAAAGCGTGCAGTCGTTTTTCAGGACGCACGCTCCATCAGCCTGCAGGCCTTCTCTTCCAGATCCAGCCGCGTGTCCTGATTGGCCTTCGTCCGCGCCAGTGCGGTAATGCCCTGCACGAAATCAAACACGCTCTCGGGCTTGCGGCCTTCCTCGTGCAGCACGGTTTCGATGATCTTCGCGGTTTCCGGTTTCGAGAACCCACGACGACGCAGGAACGTTTCACGATCGTCATCGTTCTTCGCCACCAGCGCCCGGCGCGAGGCCTGAATGCCCGAAACGAATGACGCCGGGCTGGCCGTGGCGAAATTTCGGAGCGCCGGTGTCGCCTGATGCACGAAACGGGATGCTGCAAACTTGCTATGCCGGATCGTGATCTGTTCGAAATTCTCTACGCCCCAGAGCATCCTGTTCTGGCACACGCCGCGCAGGTAGAAGGACGCAATGCCGAGACTTTTACTGCCGACTTCCGAATTCCACGCGTAGAAACCCCGGAAATAGAGATCGGGGTCACCATTGGGCAGGCGTCCGACTTCAATGGGATGCGTATCGTCCACAAGGAACAGGAAGACATCCCTGTCTGACGCATACAGCGTCGTGGTCTCCTTCGTGATGTCCACATACGGATTATGGGTCATGGTCGCCCAGTCGATGACACCCGGCACCTTCCAGTTGGTGTCGCCCGTGCCGTCACCGGCGATCTTCCGCACGGCACCCACCAGTTCATGGTCCCAGATGCGGCCATAATCGGGACCGGTTACGGCGCGCAGCTCGACGCGACCGTCTTCCGTCTCCAGTGTTTTGACCAGTTCGGCGCGATGCGACAGCAGCCCGTGCTGCAGGTTGATCGCCGCCAGCGGAGCCGGAAGGTTGCGCAGATAGGACGACGGCGCGCCGACAAGGCTGCACATCTGGCCGAACGACCAGTGTGTCGGTGCGATCGGCTCGTTCTGTCCCGGCACGGTGAGCGTCAGGTGCTCGGCATTGTCGCGCGAGGCCTCGATGCGGATGGCGCGGCTCTCTACCGTGCGGGCGGTGGCCCGATCCGCACGGGCAAGCGTGGCGGCATGCAGGTCAGACAGGGACAGATAGCGCTCGTCATCGGGGCGGGAGAACCACTCCGAAGACACGCGTGCATTGCGGCTGCCGCGGGAGGGATCGATCTTAAAGCCGCTGGACGCGGCGCCACGGGACGCAGAGGGCAGGATGGTGGGCGTGGTCATGGAAAACTCTCCTCTATGCCGGTTATTCGGCACAGAAGGCGAAGCCGCCCTCTTCCTCTGATCACCACTTCCCACGCGGGATCCCATCCAACCCCAGAAATACCCAGCCCCTCATCCCGGAACACGGCGTTCCCGTCACCTACCCGAAATCACGACAGCAATGGGGGGAAGAACGAACCCGCTGCGCGGGAATGGTGTAGCGTGGCTGTCTGTCACCACGGCGTGAGAGAGGTGTTTTATTTG
>NZ_BDLU01000058.1 GCF_006538165.1 Komagataeibacter diospyri | reverse complement strand
CAAATAAAACACCTCTCTCACGCCGTGGTGACAGACAGCCACGCTACACCATTCCCGCGCAGCGGGTTCGTTCTTCCTACCATTGCTGTCATCCCGACAAAGCATTGTCTCAGGAGTTTCTGCATGCCCGAGGGCAGTGTCCCCTCCCCTGTCCTTTCTCCTACGCCCGCTTATGCCCCGGCACGCCGGAGCCCGCCCTTGTACGCCTACGTACGGAGCAGATGGTTGCGGGTATCATGGACCCTGTTTTGAACCTACGGGTACCAAGTCATTGAAATGATGGGGAATTTGATAGGCGCATGGTGTTACGCGCAACAAAAAACCCCGCTAAGCCGTTGACTTAGCGGGGTTTCAGAAACTGCAAGTGGTTGCGGGGGAAGACAACCAACGATACTTGCGATTGGTGGACCGCGAGATACCCCGCCGCGCCGCATGACAGGGTAAGCATGCTAAAGTGCGTGCAGACATCCAATCAGAATCCTTGCCACGGGCAGGGCGCCTCATATATGATCCCATAATATGGGCAATATATGAGGCAATTTGTCATGTCTGAGACTACGTTCCTCTCCGATGCCTTCGATCCGTCTGGGCTGATCGCGGCCGAACGACTAAGCAATATGCTGCACATCACAAGGGGTGAACTGGCCACCACTCTGGGCCTGTCGCGTGACGCCGTCTCGAAAAGCGCACGCCTCGGCCGCCCTGCCACCCAGGCGAGGCTGCGCGACATGGTCGAGATCCTCAATCGCGTCCGATCATGGGCGGGCTCAGCCCAGCAGGCTTTCGCATGGTACCGGTCACAGCCCCTGCCCTCCTTCGGTGATCAGACTGCCGAGGCGCTCGTCCGGGAGGGGCGCGCCGATGCTGTCCGGCGTTATCTGGATCGGATTGCCACCGGCGGCTACGCGTGAGGTTCACCGGACGGGTATTCAGGGCTCATAATCCCCGCTGGTCTTTCACCCCGCTGTCAGGCGATGGTGCCGCGCTCCACGGAGGGCGCTTCAACCCGGTCGGCACGCCCGCCCTGTACACATCACTTCGTATGGAGACTGCCTGGCTCGAAGCCCAGCAGGGTTTTCCATTCAAGCCTCAGCCCTTGACCATCTGTGCCTATGATGTCGATAGCGAACCCGTCGTCGATCTGACCGATCAATCCAGTCTTAATGATCTGGGCTTCTCCCCGGCAACCTTATCCTGTCCATGGGAAAACCTTGCCGACCAAGGCAAAGCACCGCCTTCATGGGAACTGGCAAAGGCGCTCATGGCCGATGGAGCGGCAGGCATCATCGTCCCCAGTTTTGCTCCTGGAGCAACACAAAATGATCGAAATCTTGTCTTCTGGAGGTGGTCCGACAATCCACCCTCCCGCGTGATCGTCATTGACGACGAACGACGCTTGCCAGAAAGCGCAGCCTCATGGCCATAAGATAGTCGAAGATTAAAAAATGGTAGCCGTCCAGTGCTCCGACCGGGTAGCCGCCATACGGTGGAAACGGTCAATGAACGGAACAACGCTACCATCTCCGAAACCGATATCCTGCGCGTCCGGGCACATGGGCATTCCGAGTATAGTCCGCGTCAATACGTTGCGCCGAGACAGGCATAGTCCAGCATCGACATTAGAGCACCCAGACCAAACTAGAGGTTGCTACCGGCAGACTTGCCAAGACCGATCATATAGGTGCGTTGATGCTGGTCGCACAACCGGTCCGTTCGGACCTGCGGAACCGCGTGCCCGGACAGGTCGCAGCCTGATGCGAGACCAGACGGCAACGATCAATTTTCCGAAACGCCACGGCTGGAATCGTTTGCGGCAGATTGCAGTGCAGATCCTTTCTCTCGATACCGCCATCGCAGCGTTGGAAGCAGAAGACCCGTACCGGGGCTCACCGATGGGACGTGCTGGCCAGCATCCCAGCTCTTGGACTGATCATGGCCCACGCCCTGCTGGCCGAGATGTCGGAACGCGGCACAATGGAGGAAGGCAAGGCTGCCGCTCTTGCCAGCCTCGCCCCGATCACCCGTCAGTCAGTCCAGAACATGTCGAGGAAGAAGTTTCATTCAGGGCGGCAGGGTGCCTCATTGCCATCGGGGATGGCGTTACTCCTTTACTATTGGGCGCCGTCTTTTTTCATGGCCGGCATCAGCTTGCGTGGCTTGCGATACCATGTTTCCAGATCGGCAGCCGACATCGGTTTTGCGAACAGGTATCCCTGCAGAACATCGCAATGGAGCCTCTCCAGCAGGTCGTACTGGGCTTCCGTTTCCACCCCTTCGGTCACAACCGTCATGCCCAGCCGATTGCCGATGCCGATCACGGCAGTGGTCACGGCCTGGGCATTCGCGTCATGCTCAAGATTCATGATGAAACTGCGGTCAATCTTGATTTCCGTCAGGGGCAGGCGTGTCAGGCGCGACAGGCTGGAAAAGCCGGTGCCGAAGTCGTCCATGGACAGCCCGACGCCCAGTTCGCGAATGGCGGAGAGGACGTTCATCGTCTCGTCACTCTCATCCATCATGACGCTTTCGGTGATCTCGACCGTCAACCGCTCGGGCGCAAGTCCGTATTTACGCAGCAGATCCGCGATCATAGGCACCAGACTGCGGTTGTGGAAATGGCCGGCAGACAGATTGACCGACACAACAGGGATGTGCACGCCATCGCGCTCCCACTGTGTGATCTGGCGACAGGACTCTTCGAGCGACCATCGGCCGATCGCCTCGATTTGTCCTGTTTCCTCCGCTACGGCAATGAAGCGGGAGGGGAAGATATTGCCAAGGGTGGGATGGTTCCAGCGCGAGAGGGCCTCAACGCCATAGATCTCCCCCGTCCTGGCTTCGATCTGGGGCTGGTAATGCAGGTTGAGCAGCCCCTTGGACAGGGAGTCCCGCAATGCGCTGCCGAGTACCAGCCGCTCCTGCGCTTCCTTGGTGTCGATCGTGCTGACCAGACGGTAGCTGCCGCGCGCTTCCTTCTTGGCCTGCCGCATGGCCACTTCCGCATGACTTATCAGGGATTCCCCGTCCGGACCGTTTTCGGGGAAGGTGGCGATCCCGGTACTGAACGATGCGGAAAGATGATTGCCCGCGACCTCCAGCGGACGCTGCATGGCGTCCGTTACGGTTTTTATGAAATCGACCGCAATTTCAGGTGTGGCATTGGGGATGACGACAACGAAATCATCACCGCCCGACCGGCTAAGGATATAGTTACTGCGGCAGAGTGTTTTCAGGCGCTCGGCAATGGCCTTGAGGAATGTATCCCCCTGGATGTGACCCAGTGCATCATTGATATCCCTGAAACGGTCAAGATCCAGCAGCAGCACGGCGAAACGGTTATCCCCCGGCTGGCTGATCATGGTCTTGAGGACTTTATGCAACGATGAGCGGTTGAGGAAACCCGTCAGCGGATCAAAATTCGCCAGTTGCGAAATATGCTGTCTGGCTTCGTACTGCTCGATCACGACGCCGCAGAACGGAACGGCTCCAGATACGATTTTCTTCGGCCAGTCGGCCACTTTGTGCTGGTTGCGTGAGTAAAGCGCCAGAATACCCGATATCTTGCCATTTGGCGCCTTGATGGCCGAGGCCCAGCAGTCATGGAGGCCCAGCGAAATCCCGACCGACCGATAACTTTCCCATACGATGGAACTGGCTTCGTCCAGATCGTTGGCCAACGCCGTAAGATCGGCTTCCGTCAGGGTCATCGCTTCCAGCGCCGAAACGAACCGGCGCGGCATGCCCGCCCCCGACAGAACCTGCAGGTGATGTTCTGGTGTGACCAGCATCAGGACGGCGACCGAGTTGGGTACGAATTCTTCCACGCCGTTACAGACCAGGTCAGCGACGTCCTGGATCAGCATGTCCCCCGAGAGGGAGCGGAAAACCGTGTTCTGCAGGTCCAGCAGTTTCTTGCGGTGGCTTTCTTCCGTCACGCCTTTCATAAAGGCCATGTAGTACTGTTTCTTGTCCGGTCCGATCAGCGCGGTCGAAATAGACATTTCGGCGGAAACGTAGTCGCCGCTCTTGCTTTCAAACGTGATTTCGCGCGACGTGCCGACAATCCGGTTGATACCCGTCTCGCGATTATGCGCGATATAGTCATCATGGTCGGTGCGGTAAGGCATGGGGACAAGGCACTTTACGTTGCGCCCCATCACCTCGGCCGCTGTATACCCCCAGAGTTCTTCCGCTGCACTGTTGAAAAAGACGATGCAGTTCCTGTCGTCAATAATGACGACACCATCGCGGGCCTGTTCCAACATATCCATACAGATATCGGAATTTACGTTCTCATCCGTTACCGGGAATACTTCCTTACCCACGCGATCGATCCTCAATCCATTTTCATTTTGCATGTTGTTTTATGACGTGACCTGCCCGCATTACCGCGACAGGAGCCACTGTCCGAGTGCATCGGGCGGGAGCGGTTTCGAAAAGAGATATCCCTGCATGACATCACAATGGAGACTTTCCAGAAGTGCCTTCTGCTGTTCCGTCTCCACCCCTTCCGTGACCACAGTCATGCCGAGACGACTTCCGATCCCGATAACAGCAGTTGTTACGGCCTGGGCATTTGCATCATGTTCCAGATTCATGATGAAGCTGCGGTCAATCTTGATTTCCGTAAGCGGCAGGCGCGTCAGGCGGGACAGGCTTGAAAAGCCGGTGCCGAAATCATCCATGGACAGACCGACCCCCAGGGTCCTGATCGCGTGCAGCACTGCCATCGTATCCTGGTTCTCGTCCATCATGACACTTTCGGTGATTTCCACCGTCAGACGGCGCGGTTCGATCCCGTATTCCTTCAGCAGGCGATCTATCGTCGCAGGAAGCTGAAGTTTGCGGAAATGACCCGCTGAAAGATTGACGGCAACGGTGGGCACACGGATGCCGTCGCTGTCCCATGCGACAATCTGCCGGCAGGCCTCTTCCAGCGACCACGTTCCGATCGCCTCGATCTGGCCTGTCGCTTCCGCCACGGCGATAAAACGCGATGGAAAGATATTACCCAGATGCGGGTGATGCCAGCGCGACAGCGCCTCAACACCATAAAGCTGTCCGGAGACAGCAGCGACCTGCGGCTGGTAGTGCAGGGCAAGCCGACCATTTTCCAGGGTCTCCCGTAGCGCCGAGCCCAGCAGCAGGCGATCCTGTGCCGCACTGTGATCCTCGGGGGTTGCGATGCGGTATGTCCCGGGCGCTTCCTTCTTGACCTGCCGCATGGCGGTTTCGGCAAGGCCGATAAGCGACTCACTATCCGGCCCCGTATCGGGAAACATGCTGATGCCGATGCTGACCGACGGCACGATATAATTGTTATGTATGTTGATCGGCTGCGTCAGCCCTTCGAGAAGGGCATTCGCGAACTGGACGGCGGCAGCCTCCCGGGTGTCGGGCAGGACCACGATAAATTCGTCGGCACTCGACCGACCCAGCACATAATGGCTGCGACTCAGCCGCCGGAGCCGTTCCGCCAGGGACTTGAGAAACAGGTCACCATTGGCATGACCCAGAGCCTCATTGATATCACGAAAACGGTCAAGGTTGAGCATGACGACGGCAAAATGGTGATCGCCCGGCTGGCCAACCTGTTTTTCCAGAAGTGCGTGAATCGCCCCGCGATTGAGGAAACCGGTCAGGGAATCATAGCGTGCCAGATGGGCAATATGCTGTCGGGCATCGTACTGCTCGATCACGACACCGCAAAAAGGCACGCATCCATCGACAATCCTGCGTATCCATTCGGGCTTGCTTCCCGGCGCGCGCGAGAAGAGCGCGAAGATACCGGAAACCCTCCCGCGCGAGGACAGGATGGCGGATGCCCAGCAGTGGTGCAGTCCAAGTGAGATGCCAAGGGAATAATAACTGTTCCAGACAACGGTGTCGGCATCTCCCGGATTTTGCAGCAGGCCGGTCATGTCAGCCTCTGAAAGCACGATGCTTTCCAGCGCCGCCGCGTATCGACGCGGAAACCCGGTTCCGGACAGAATCTGCAACTTCTGGCTGTCATCGACAAGCGCCAGCACTGCGACCGTGTCAGGTACGAATGTCTCGATTTCGCGGCAGATCAGATCCGCGACGTCCTGGATCATCATGTCGGTGGACAGGGACCGGAAGACGGTATTCTGCAGGTCAAGCAGGTGTTTACGGTGGCTTTCGTCCGTTATGCTCTTGATGCTGGCCAGATAATATTTTTCTCCAGCAGGAGGCATCTCGACCGCTGATATCGCCAGTTCAGCGGGAATAAGTTTTCCAGCCCGGTCCTGGAACATGATTTCACGTGATGTTCCGACGATCGTATTGACGCCGGTCTGCCGATTGCGGCTGATGAATGCGTCATGCTCGGACCTCATGCCGCTCGGGAGCAGCATGGCGACATTATGCCCGATAACGTCAGCCTGCCGGTATCCCCACAATGCCTCGGCCGCAGCGTTGAAAAACACGATATTGTTCTGCGTGTCGATGACAACGATCCCGTCCGAGGCGCCCTCAAGCAGACGCAGGGCGCGGGTTCCCGAAAGGGCTGTTTCCGGAGCAGGAAGAAGAAGCTGTTTATTCATAAGGTATATTTTCGAAATATTGTTTATATTATTGTTTTTTTTCTTATGGTTATATATGTATCTTCTGAATTTTGCGCAACAAAACTACACATATACAACTCGGACCGTCCGTCATCGCTCATGATGAGTTCGCTATTTTCTGGTGAAAGTCCGCAGACATTTCCGGGCAACCGCACAACAGACCAGACATTCCGATCCAGACTGGACACCCCATTCCCCAACAGGCCAATCAGGGTTACATCGGCAATACCGTCATAGGTTGCGGTAACGCGCGGGACCTGCCTGAATACAATCTCAAGCTGTATTCGCACAAGATCGGCATGAAATGTCAGGTCCACCAGAAGTAATCCGGCATCTGGAGTCCTGCGCCCCAGAATCAGCGCACCGCCTGGCTCTTCCACACCCACGCGCGTCCAGAGCACATGCAGCGGCCCCTTGCTGTCAAATTCCATTGTCCCGCCACGCAGGATATAGTCCCGCTCCGGGGACTGTCCGAGTTGCTGCACACTCGCGCGTAGCCACGAACCCGGCCCGGCGACCAATCGTGCAACAGCCCCACCCTGACCCGGCTGCCGCGACAGGGAGGCCCCCTGAGCTACGCCCACAAGCGCATGAGCGAGCACGAAGAACCCGCCCCGGATCTCGGTCTCCAGCGGATTGCTGGTCAGGCCTGGCAGATTGTCGGTCCGGCATCCCATGATCTCATCACCTCAGTTTCGCATAATTCTTAACATGTGCGAGCAAAGGGCATGATAGAATTAGTGTAGGAATATGTTCCTATTTTATGAATTTTACTACAAACCATTCCCCTTATTAAAAAATAATTGCATGCGACTCAAGTAAACGATATAAAAAAACCACATATAAAAAGTTAAGAATTATGCGACATATCTTGCATAATGTCTATTCATATCTTACGAGATGTGTTTTTATATTCATTGGCGATATAACATTGAACGAAAATAGAATGTTGATTGGCTATGCCCGCGTAAGTACCGACGAGCAGACCCTGGACGTGCAGCTGGATTACCTGCTTAAAGCCGGTTGCTCTCTTGTTTTCCGGGAAAAGGTTTCTGGAGCAGAGCGAGATCGTCCGGAACTGAATAAGCTACTCAAAAAAGTCAGGCGAGGAGATGTGGTGATCGTTCACAGGCTTGATCGTCTGGCACGCTCTACAAAGCATCTACTGGAAATCACAGAGTATCTACAGCATAAAAAGGCCGGATTTCGTTCACTTTCCGAACCTTGGGCAGATACAACATCCCCGGCAGGACGTATGATTCTTACTGTGTTTGCCGGGATCGCAGAATTCGAGCGCGCTCAGATCCGGGAACGTACTGCGGCAGGACGCGAACATGCCCGGGCACGCGGGGTCCATATGGGACGCCCTGCAAAACTTATGCCATCAGAAGCAGTCCTGGCCTGCCGGATGGTAACAGATGATGGAATGCCGGTCGCCGAAGTAGCCGCAAGATTTGGTATACACAAAGCAACGCTCTATCGCATTCTAACCAGAAGACAGGCCATGAAATCGACCGATAAGTCATTAAATAAAATAGAAAAAATTTCACAGACATATAAATGTCAACTTTATGAATAATTATTATTGATATATATTTGTTATTTTTTCAACTGCACAACAAATCCAAGTCTTCATTACACCTTCGGCCCATACACCAAAATGACAGGACGAAGATCGAGCATGAAACGGCTGCACTCGCTCAGTATAAAGGATCTGCGTAGCCTGCTGGTTATCGATGCCACCTGCAGCCTTGGACGTGCGGCCCTGGAGTTGGGAACATCCGTTGCGACGCTCAGCCGCCGCCTTACCCGGATCGAGGATGTACTGGGCGTGACATTGTTCGAACGAGGCATCAGCGGGACACTCGCAACCGGACCGGGTCGGCTTGTCTTGCAGCATGCGCGACGCATGATCACTGAGGCACAACACCTTCTTGCCTTCGGCGTGGGCGGTCCCGACAGTCTGGAGGGGGAGATCCGCCTCGGCCTCGCCTGCCCGCCCCTGCACCCCACGATCGAGACATGGCTCCACTTCTGGAATAAATCCTATCCCCGGATGCGGATAGGACTATATGCCCCACAGGGACAAAACATCACCACACTCCTTGCAAACCGGACAGTGGACACTGCCATCCTCCACCCGGATGTGCTGAGTACAGATCTTGCGTCTTTCCCGCTATATCGAGAACGTATCGTTGCAGTCCTGCCGGCAGACCACCCTCTTGCCAGACAGCAGTCATTACGGCTTTCCGAATTCCGCGCAGAGCGCATATTGATACCCATCACCACAGATGATGACCGTTGCGCCCGCTTCCAGCTTGGACTGCTCGGACCACAGGCACGCATCGGGATACATCGGGGCGGCATGCTCACCCTGCTCTCGCAGATTCGTGCCGGGGCCGGATTTGCATTGTGTAACACGGCTATCCGCGATTTACGCCCGCCTGGACTCGCTTTTCGGAACATTGCCGACATTCAGGCCGAGTTCGAGATGCATCTGGCCTGGCGCGCGGACGCCGAGGATGCCCTGCTGGGCCGGTTTGTCCGGTTTATGCAGACGGTGTCCCGGACCGGCCTCCCTCCCTCGTCTGGCCGTTCCGCAGACGCCGGAAACCCCGATCCGCCTGCATGAACCGGGCCAGCATGGGCGCAACCAGTCGTGCAGGCTGATAAGGCTCGGCCAGATTGTCTTGGCGGGCCATGATTTCGGCATAAGCCACCAGATCCCGGAACAGGGCTGCGGGCAGGTCCACCGTCAGCCGTACGGGTTTTTCGTCCTCGATCGTCGCCAGCCTGAGCTTCGTCATTCTTCTGTCTCCCCATAGGGTCTGAGCACAAGGTCAGTCTTGACCATGACACGCATGGGCAGACCGGGGCGGTTGACCGCCGTCGGCCTGATCGAGAGCGAGCGCGCCACGATCTGCTCTCCGGCCTGATTGAAACTTTGCGATGCCCCCATCCGCAGTGCCTGGGCGATCCCCCCCTGCCCGCTGCTGATATCGGCTTCCGAGCCGATGCTGAGGATGGTCGAGAGGATGGCCGCCTCGAAGACCTGTCCCCAGTGGTTATCCACCCTGTCGTGCAGGCCGGTATAGCCGCTGGCATCCATCCCGGGCAGGCGCTGCAGGGTAAGGGCGCGGGTATCGGGAAAGATAAGGCGGGTCCAGACCATTTGCACCCGGGTCTGGCCGAACCCGACCTGTGAATTATAGACCCCGAACAGGATGCTTCCCTGCGGGATAAGCAGGATGTGACCGGTACGGCTGTCATAGACGTTCTCCGTAACACGGGCGGTTATGTCGCCCGGCAGTTCCGAGCGGATCCCGGTGGCAAGGGCGGCCGGGATGATTGACCCTGCCATCAACGTGAAGGGGCTTGCCGGTGCCCCGACCCGATCGGCACTGACCGTCTGGCGGTCTGCGGGACCGTTCAGAAACTGCTTTTTGCTATCAGTTTCTGCAGGCACTGGCTTGTCTGCCGCGCCCGGCGTCGTAGACGTCGTGCCGGTCGTCGCTGGTCCTTCATGCGCCGTCTGGGTCTGGGTAAACAGCCGACTGAGCCGGGCGGCATCGCGTTCCTGCTCCATTTTCTGGGCCTGAGGATCACGCTCACGGGTTGGTGTCGCCATAACTGGTCCAGCAACCCCGGCCCTGAGCATGGGACCACCCAGATCACCTGGCAGCGGCGCCCCGAGACGTGGCGTGGCATGGGGCAGTTGCGAATAATCGCGGGGCAGCCCTGCCAGGCCATCGGGCGTGTTCCGGTTGCCGGTATTGTAGAGTTCAGGCGGTTTCACAGGGCCTGACGGCCGGAGCGCGTAATAGAGCGCGCCCCCCACGCCTGTCGCGCCGAGTGCGGCGAGAGAGAGCAGGACCCGTCGCGACAACCTTGTGACAGGTGGCCGTGTCGATCGCAGCCGCATTTCGGACGGTGGACGGACCGTGTCAGGTGGCCGTTGCTCGCGGCCCGTGTCGTCGTTCCCGCTCATGACCGCCGCGCGCCATCCGTGCGGACGATCCGCACCATCTGCTGTTTCCCGGCCCCGAGTTTGAGCCGGGCTGCGGCAAACAGGCGATCCACGACCATATGGGTGCCGCGTACACGGTAATTGACCAGTTGCCCGTCCCCCTGCGGTCCGATCACCCAGAGCGGCGGCATTTCGCCCTGCGCGATCCCGTTCGGGAAGTCGATGAACACCTGTCGCCCGTCATCATAGGCCCGGAGCGGTCGCCAGGGCACGTTGGCCCCTTCAATCCGGTAGCGGAAATTCAGGGCATCGAGATCGACGCCTGTGGCTACGGCCGCCTGTTCATCGGCATCCACGTCCTGCCGGCGCAGGGCCAGAAGCTGGTCCTGCGGATACTCCCACGACACCGATGCCATATAAGTCCGCTCATCGGAACGCAGTTCCAGATGATAGGTCCGCCGGTCGGTATTGATCACCAGATTGGTCATCAGATCCGGCCGTGTGGGTTTGAGCAGGATATGCACGCGGCGTTCGGCCCCGCTCCCGCTGGTGGTGTCGCCAATAATCCAGCGCACCGTATCCCCTGCCGCCACCGGACCTGTGCCCGCCAGCTTCTCGCCGGGCTGGAGCGCGATATCCGTGATCTCGCCGGGCGCGGCATAAAGCTGATAGAGCGCTCCATCCGAGAACGGATAGACCTGAATGGCGTTCAGGTATCCCGAGCGGGTCGGCTGCACCCGCGCAGCATTGTTGGCCGCTTCGACACGGACATGCGGATCTGCGGCGTCACCATGCGAGCGGCCCCGCGGGACCGGTTTGAGCTGGCCCGGCAGGGGAAGCGGCTGCGGCAGTGCCACCACCTGCACCGGTTTGGGCGGATCAGGCAGCTTCACGGCCTGCCGGGGCGTGTTGTCATAGGGCACCACTGGCGGCTTCCAGGTAGCGCAGGCACAGAGCGGGCTGGTGGCAAGCAGCAATGGGACAAGCGAGAGGACACGCATCAGTTCAGCTCCCGTGACCAGTTGAGGGCATGGATGTAAATGCCCAGCGGATTCTTCCTCAGCCGCTCGGCATTATCGGGCGACCGGACCACGACCGTCAGGATCGCGCTCCAGCGTTCGGTGGCGGACAGGGCGCTGTCGATATAGCGACGCTCGACCCATTCGACCCGGAAGCTGTCATCCGAGGCGCGGATGACGCTGGCGATCTCGACCGAGACCTGCTGCCGTCCGACCAGGGCAAAAGGATCGTTGCTGCGCGCGTAATCGTTGAGCGCCAGGGCTCCGCGATCGGTGACGTAATCATAGGCATCCAGCCAGTTCTGGCGCAGCACCACCGGATCGGCGGGAATGCCCCGCACTTCGGTAATGAAACGGGCCAGATACCAGGCGATCTGCGGATCGGTCGGGCGATAGGCGGCGGTTGCGGGGCCGATGGCCTGTGCCTGTCCCAGTTTGTCGACCTGGACCACCCAGGGCGTGATGGTGCCCCGTGCGGACTGCCAGACCAGCCCCATGGCGAGGCTTCCGGCCAGCGCCAGGCTGCCAAAGAAGGCCAGACGCCAGTTTTTCGCCTGCACGCGGGCAGAGCCGATACGCTCGTCCCAGACCTGACCGGCTTTCTGGTAGGGCGTTTCCGGTTCGGGCGTGCTGCCATAGCGGATGGTCGGGCGACGAAACATGCTCATTCTCCTTCCGACAGATCGACACCGGACCCGCCGCTCGGCCTGTCACCGCCCCGGATGGCCTGCTCGGCGGCGGAAACCCCGCCCCGAATACGCTGGTTGCGCTGCATGCGGCTGGCCCAGGCTGGCGGGGCGGAACTGCCGCCCGCAGCACCGGTGCTTCCTGTGGCCTGCGCGCCCCCTGACCCGCCTGTTGCAGCGGAGGCACCGGCGGCGTAGCTCGATTTCATGCTGGCGACCGCCTTGCGCAGCGGACTCATCGCAGCCGAAGCGCCGGTGCCAACCACGTTGGACAGGCCCCCCGCGGCATAGGCGGCCCGTGCGCCGCCAGCCACAAAGGCCGTACCACGAGCGGCCCCCGCCGCCATGCCCATTGCCGCCCCGGCCCCGGCAACACCGGCAGCAGCTACACCAAGGGCCGCAGCACCAGCGCCCGCAACACCGAGACCGGTGCCGATCGCGGCTCCCGCCCCCAGTTGCGGCCCACCGGCGATCAGCCCGTTAGCCAATGCCGGGCCGAACACGGTCAGCCCCAGCAACGTCAGGGAGGCGAGGATCAGGGTTAGCGCGTCATTGATAGTCGGCGGGTTGTTGAAACCGCTGGTGAACTGGCCGAACACTGTCGAACCGATGCCAACGATGACGGCGAGCATCAGCACCTTGATCCCGGACGACACCACATTGCCCAGCACCTTCTCCGCGAGGAAGGCGGTGCGACCGAACAGGCCGAAGGGAACAAGCACGAACCCGGCGAGCGTGGTCAGCTTGAACTCGATCAGCGCCACGAAAAGCTGGATCGCCATCACGAAGAAGCTGATGACCACGATCAGCCAGGCGATCAGCAACACCGCGATCTGGATGGCGTTGTTGAAGATGGCGACGAAGCCGACCAGCGAGGAGATCGAAGTCAGGATCGGCCTGCCAGCGTCGATGCCGACCTGCGCCAGCCGACCGGGCTGAAGCAATTGCGCCTGGGTGAGATGCCCGCCCCCAGCCTCAATCCCGAGCCCGGCGAAGGATTCATAGATGATCCGTGCCAGCCCGTTGAAATTGCCGATGATGAAGGCAAACATGCCGATGAACAGGGTCTTGCGGATCAGCCGCGCCAGCACGTCCTCATCCGGCGCCAGCGCCCAGAACAGCCCGGCCAGGGTGATGTCGATCGCAATCAGAACACCGGCAAGCCAGTGAACATCGCCCTGCACCAGACCGAAGCCGGAATCGATATACTGGGTGAAGACGGCAAGGAAATTGTCGATGACGCCGGTGCCCTGCTGCATGACGTCACCGTGCCGCGTCAGGCGCGAAGAAGCGCTTGCGGTTTTCGGCCCAGATCGTTTCGCAGGCCGGATCGCCGTCGGCCTTCATGCCGAGCGCCTGACAACGCGCCAGACCGATGGCCAGCCGATCACGCGAACCTGACGGCCCGAGATCGGGTACCCCCATTTCACGGGACACATGCCGGAGATGCAGGCTGGCGGCCACGATGATCAGAACGACCAGCCCGACGGCAACGAGCCGGAAGATGATCGGCGGGGAGAGGCGTAACCCGCGCATCAGTGGAACATCTGCGCGGAGCCGGGCGTATAGCCGCCACCGTAATTCAGGAAATTTGCCAGTTGCGCCCTGCCCTGCTCCTCGCTCTCGACCTGACGGGCGCCTTCCAGCGCCTGGGCGCGGCCCATCGCCGTAACGACGGCAGTGAGGTCGGCAAGCTGGCGCGTCTGCAGCGCGGTGAGCTGGTTGCCCGATTGCGCGGCCTGCAGGGCGCCGCTCGCCGCCTGGCTCGAGGTGACCAGACTGTCGATCTGGCTGCGGGTCGCATCGAGATTCTGCACCGCGCCGGCCTGCACCCGCAGTCCGTCCTGATACGCACCTCGCGCGTTCTGCCATCGTGTTTGCGCGTCGGCCGTCATCTGCGCCGCTGAGGTCGGGCTGCCCAGCGCCTGCGGATAGGTCTGCGAAAACGCCTGATCGATACTGGTCAGATTATAGGAAAGCCCTTGGGCCTGACCGACGATCTGTTGCGTCTGGGCGATCGACTGTTCCATCGGCGCCAGCACCGAGAGCGGCAGATTGGCGAGATTGCGGGCCTGGTTCTCCAGCATGGTCGCCTCATTGAGCAGGCTCTGCGCCTGCTGGTTGACCTGCTGCAATTCCCGGGCGGCGGTGAGAACATTCTGCACATGATTGGCCGCGTCATAGACTGCCCATTGCGCATGGACCGGTGCGCTTAGGGCAAGCGGCAGCACCAGAACAGCGCCGGACACGAAAACTGATTTCATTGTCAGACTCTTCTTCATGACGGTCCTCTCGGATTAAGCATCTCGATCGCCCACTCGACGCCCCTGTGCGCCAGCCAGGCGGCGGCAAACCCTTCGCACCCATGCCGGGCGAAGATCCGGTCGATGGCGGCCTGGTCGTCGGGCGAGGATGCGGCGGTGAAGGCCAGCGCCACCTCGGACAGGCCGAGATCGAACAGCCGGTTGCCGCGACGGGACTGGCAGTAATAGTCGCGCTTGGGCGTCGCCCGACTGAGGATCTCGATCTGGCGGTCGTTCAGGCCAAACCGGCGATAAATCGCGGTGATCTGCGGCTCCAGCGCCCGGTCGTTGGGCAGGAACACCCGCGTCGGGCAACTCTCGATCAGCGCCGGGGCGATCGGGCTGGCGTCGATATCGGCCAGCGATTGGGTGGCGAAGATGACCGAGGCGTTCTTCTTGCGCAGCGTCTTCAGCCATTCCCGGAGTTGCCCGGCAAAGGCGCGATCATCCAGCGCCAGCCAGCCCTCGTCGATGATCAGCAAGGTCGGGCTGCCGTCGAAGCGGTCCTCGACGCGGTGGAACAGATAGGACAGTACGGCGGACGCCGCACCCGAACCGATCAGCCCTTCGATCTCGAAGGCCTGGATATCGGCCACGCCGAGCCGCTCGTGCTCGGCGTCGAGCAATTGTCCCCACGGGCCGCCAACGCAATAGGGCTGCAACGCCTGCTTCAAAGCCAGCGACTGGAGCAACGCCGACAGGCCGGTGAGGGTGCGCTCCGCGACCGGGGCCGAGGCCAGCGAAGTTAGCGCCGACCACAGATGCTCCTTGAGGTCGGGGGCGACCGTGATACCCTCGCGCTCCAGCAGGGTCGCCACCCATTCCGCCGCCCAGGCCCGCTCGCCCAGTTCGTCGATCCGTGCCAGCGGCTGCAATGCAACCGGCTCGTTCACGTCCTGCGCCAGCGCACCGCCAAGATCGTGCCAGTCGCCACCCATCGCCAGCGTTGCCGCGCGGATCGAGCCACCGAAATCGAACGCGAAGATCCGGGCACCGGCATAGCGGCGGAACTGCATCGCCATGAACGCCAGCAGCACGGATTTACCGGCACCTGTCGGCCCGGCGATCAGTGTGTGGCCGACATCGCCGACATGGAGAGCGAAGCGGAACGGGGTCGAACCCTCGGTGCGGGCATAGAACAGCGGCGGCGCGTTGAAATGCCCGTCCCGCTCTGGCCCGGCCCACACCGCGGAGAGCGGGATCATATGGGCGAGGTTCAGGGTCGAGACGCAGGGCTGGCGGACATTGGCGTAGACATGACCCGGCAGACTGCCGAACCAGGCCTCGATGGCGTTCACCGTCTCACGCATGCAGGTGAAGTCGCGGCCCTGGATGGTCTTCTCCACCAGACGCAGCCGGTCCGCGGCGATCACAGGATCCTCGTCCCACACCGTGACGGTGGCGGTGACATAGGCCTGTCCGACCTGATCCGTGCCGAGTTCCTGCAACGCCGCATCGGCGTCGGCGGCCTTGTTGGCGGCGTCGGAATCCAGCAGCACCGAGGCCTCGTTGGTCATGACCTCCTTGAGGATGGCCATGATCGATTTGCGCTTGGCGAACCATTGCCGCCTGATTCTGCCCAGCACTTTCGTCGCGTCGGTGCGGTCGAGGCAGATCGCCCGCGTCGACCAGCGATAAGGAAAGGCCAGCCGGTTCAGCTCATCCAGCAGACCCGGCCAGGTCTGGGTCGGAAAGCCGGTGATGGTGAGCGTACGCAGATGCGCATCGCCCAAGCGGGGCTCCAGCCCGCCGGTCAGCTCCTCGTCGACCAGGATGGCGTCGAGGTGCATCGGAATTTCCGGCACCCGGACCCGCTGCAGGCGGGTCGAGATGCAGGAATGCAGATAGGTCAGGGTCTCGGCGTCATCGAGCCAGTCGGCCTCCGGCATGAAGCCGTCGAGCAGCGCCAGCACTCGGTCGGTCTGGTCGATGAAACCCGCGACCACCGCCCGCCAGTCGGAGCCGCCACGGGCGCGGTTCTCGTAGAGCCAGGCTTCCGCGCGGGCGGCATCGTCCGCTGGCGGCAGCCAGACCAGGGTGAGGAAATAACGGCTCTCATAATGCGCGCCCTCTTCCTCGAACTGTGCCCGGCGTTCGGCATCGACCAGTTCGGAGGCTGGATCGGGGAACAGGCCGGACGGATAGCCCCGCGCCGGACGGCGCTGCGCTTCGACGAAAATGGCCCAGTCCGAGCCCAGCCGCCGCAGGGCGTTGTTCAGGCGGGACGTGATGGCGACCAGTTCGGACGCGGTCGAGGAGTCCAGGTCGGGACCGCGAAACCGGGCGGTGCGCTGGAAGGCGCCGTCCTTGTTCAGCACCACGCCTTTGGCGACCAACGCCGCCCAGGGCAGGAAATCGGCGAGACGGTCGCGGCGGTGGCGGTATTCTGCGAGGTTCAGCATGGAACCCTCATCCGACCAGATGGGTGGGATAGCGCAGGTGCCGGCGCACCACGTCGACGAAGGCGGGATCGCGCTTCGCGGCCCAGACGGCGGCGAGATGGCCGACCAGCCAGAAGATCCCTCCGGCGATCCACAGTCGCAGCCCGAGCCCGATTGCCGCCGCCAGCGTGCCGTTGACGATCGCCACCGTGCGCGGCGCGCCGCCGAGCAGGATCGGCTCGATCAGGGCGCGATGCACCGGGGCGGTGAAGCCGGGAATGGCATCCGGTTCCATCAGATCAGCGCCCCGCCCGAGAAGGAGAAAAAGGACAGGAAGAAGCTGGAGGCGGCAAAGGCGATCGACAGGCCGAAGACGATCTGGATCAGGCGGCGGAAGCCGCCCGAGGTTTCGCCGAAGGCCAGGGTCAGGCCGGTCACGGTGATGATGATCACCGAGATGATCTTGGCCACCGGTCCCTGCACACTTTCCAGGATCTGGTTGAGCGGCTCCTCCCACGGCATGCTGGAACCCGCGGCATAGGCCGGGGCCGACAGCAGGGCGAGCGAGAGAATCGCGCCGGCCACGGCAAAGCGGTGGCGCAGGACAATCATGTGGGTCATGACGGGTCTCCGGCAGGTGCGAGGATGTAGTCTCCATCGGGGCTCAGCCCTCGGACGGTGGCGAGTTCGGCCAGCCGGCGCGCACTGCCGCGCCCGGACAGCACCGCGATGACATCGATGGTCTCGGCGATCAGGGCGCGCGGCACGGTGACGACGGCTTCCTGGATCAGCTGCTCCAGCCGGCGCAGTGCCCCGATCGCCGACCCGGCATGCAGGGTGCCGACGCCGCCGGGATGCCCGGTGCCCCAGGCCTTGAGCAGATCCAGCGCCTCGGCGCCGCGCACCTCGCCAATCGGAATCCGGTCGGGGCGCAGGCGCAGCGAGGAGCGCACGAGGTCGGAGAGCGAAGCCGCGCCGTCTTTGGTGCGCAGGGCGACCAGGTTGGGCGCGGCGCATTGCAGTTCACGGGTGTCCTCGATCAGCACCACCCGGTCGCCGGTCTGGGCGATCTCGGCCAGCAGGGCGTTGACCAGCGTGGTCTTGCCGGTGGAGGTGCCGCCGGCGACGAGAATGTTCTGCCGGTCGGCGACGGCGCGACGCAGGAACGCGGCCTGTGCAGCGGTCATGATCCCGGCGGCCACATAATCGTCGAGCGAGAACACCGCGACCGCCGGACGCCGGATCGCGAAGCAGGGTGCGGCCACCACCGGAGGCACCAACCCTTCGAACCGCTCCCCGCTTCCCGGCAATTCGGCGGAGACGCGCGGGCTGGCGGGATGCACCTCGACCCCGACATGATGGGCGACCAGGCGGACGATCCGCTCGGCGTCAGCCGGCGCGATCCGGGTGCCGCTGTCCTCCATCCCGCCCGTAAGCCGGTCGATCCACAGCCGGCCGTCGGGATTGAGCATCACCTCGACGATCGACGGATCGTCGAGGTGCCCGGCGATGGCCGAACCCAGTGCGGTGCGCAGCATGCGCGTGCCGCGGGCGACGGCTTCGGAGCGGAAGGGAGCGACGGACACTGGGAACCCCGCGATTGGCCTCCCACAGGAGGCGATGGATCAGCGGGATCGATTAGAAAGAGGCATGGACGCGGAAGCGCAACAAGTCTCTGGAGCAGTAGGGCGCTGGGATAGAAGAACTTGCATAGGGGTGTGTCGCCGTTTGAGCGGTGACGCGGCAACAGGGCGCTGCTACCGTTTTCTGGAATCGACCACGACACGGACCTGTGCCCGCATGAGCAAAGCCTTCATCGCCGCCGTTCTTCAGGACTCGCTGGACTGCACCGGCGTTGCCGCCACCAAGGCCGCCGATGACCTGGTCGGGGCCATTGTCGCCGAACTGAAGCAGGAGGGCGGGTTCACGCTGCCGTCCTTTGGGACCTTCACCGTCCACAAGACCAAGGCCCCAAGGCGCTCAATCCCCGCACCGGCGAGCCGGTGAAGGTCAAGGCAGGCAAGACCGTGCGCTTCAAGGCAAGCCCCGTGCTGAAAAAGGCAGTCTGATTGAACACGTCATCCAGTAACCACCAGATGGTAATTGTCGGAGATAAAAGATCAGAAGACAGGCAGCTTCCGCCCCCATCTCGGTCGTTTGGACCACAAGATTATTTGTCAAATAGCGGACATCAGCGCTTCAAAGCCTCGTTGTAGAGCTTGTCTGGATTTCACTGATTACACCTATTGAATGATTCCAAGACACAGGCAGTCCCCCAATAGACGTTACGGTGAAAATTTCGGCGATACGGACTTTTGATCGGATCATATGACAAGCACATCCTTATATCCTTGTCATACTGCCCCATAGTATGAAAGGATACTCAAGGGCAGTATATTCGGAGTAAACGTTTCGTGCCGCACACACCAACTGAGAAAAAGCGCGTTCTGACCCGCGTGCGCCGTATTCGCGGGCAACTTGATGCGCTGGAACAGGCTCTGGAGAAGGGGGCTGATTGTGGTCCGGTACTGCAACAGGTTGCGGCTATCCGAGGAGCGATCAACGGATTAATGGCCGGTGTTCTTGAAAGCCACCTGCGGGAAGAATTTGTTGAATGCGCCGGTGATCGTGATGCTGCCAGTGGTTCGATCGAGAATGTGGTGTCACTCGTTCGATCCTATCTCCGGTAATGCTCACGACGCTGACTGACAGGTTATTTGGAGAAAAAATCATGAAATCACGGGCCGCAGTTGCTTTCGAGGCGGGTAAGCCCCTTGAGATTGTCGAGATCGACGTAGCGCCTCCTCGTGCGGGTGAGGTGCTCGTGCAGATCACACATACGGGTGTCTGCCACACCGATGCGTTTACTCTGTCAGGGGATGATCCCGAAGGACTGTTCCCGGTCGTTTTGGGTCACGAAGGCGCGGGAATTGTGATCGAGGTCGGGGAAGGGGTGACCAGCGTTGCCCCCGGCGACCACGTCATTCCGCTTTACACGGCTGAATGTGGTGAATGTCTGTTCTGTAAGTCTGGAAAAACCAATCTCTGCATTTCAGTGCGCGCCACACAGGGTAAGGGTGTGATGCCGGATGGTACGACGCGTTTTTCCTACAAAGGTCAGCCGATCCATCATTACATGGGGTGTTCGACGTTTAGCGAATACACGGTTGTCGCCGAGGTTTCTTTGGCTAAAATCAACTCCGCATCCAATCCAGAGCATGTCTGTTTGCTGGGATGTGGCGTCACCACCGGGATCGGTGCGGTACACAACACGGCCAAGGTACAGCCGGGAGATACGGTTGCCGTCTTCGGACTGGGCGGGATCGGTCTAGCGGTGATTCAGGGAGCGCGACAAGCAAAGGCTGGCCGGATTTTCGCTATTGATACCAATCCGGAAAAATTTGAACTTGCCAGGGCGTTCGGCGCCACGGAGTTCCTTAATCCGAAGGACTATGACAAACCGATCCAACAGGTTCTGGTGGAAATGACCGGCTGGGGCATTGATCATACCTTTGAATGTATCGGCAACGTCAATGTTATGCGCGCGGCGCTGGAAGCCGCCCATCGTGGGTGGGGGCAGTCGATCGTCATCGGTGTGGCTGGGGCTGGTCAGGAGATATCAACCCGTCCCTTCCAGCTTGTCACGGGTCGTTCGTGGCGCGGCACGGCTTTTGGTGGTGTCAAGGGGCGCAGCCAACTTCCCGGAATGGTCGAAGACGCCATGCGCGGCGATATCGAGCTTGCGCCTTTCGTAACGCACACCATGCCGCTCGAAGATATCAATACGGCCTTCGATCTGATGCATGAAGGAAAATCCATCCGTTCCGTCATTCATTTCTAAGGTCTGTGTCTCTCGGCGCAACATCATTTCCAACGGTTGGAAATTACAGGAGAACAATCATGGCATTTATTTCAGGTGACGGTGTTTTCTCTCACGTTTTTCTCGGGGCGGTGGATACTGCGGTATCTGCGAAATTCTATGATGCCGCGCTTGCGGCTCTGGGCATAAAAAACCTGGGGCCGTTCGGGCATGGGTGGATTCTGTATGGCCGCGAGAAACCAGCGTTCATCATTGCGCGTCCTGGCAACGGTGAAGTGCCCTCAAGCAACGGTGTCACCATCGGTTTTGCGGCAGCGACACCCGCCGAAGTGGATGCTTTTCATGCCGCAGGTCTCGCCAATGGAGGAACCGATGAAGGAAGGCGCACCCGGCCCGCGAAGCCATCTACCGGGCGCTTATGCCGCCTATCTCCGGGATCCGGCAGGTAACAAGATATGCAGTTATACCTTCACGGACGGCAATTGACGTGCGCAAAAGGCCGTGAAAGCCATGGAACGCAAAGAAACGCACGCCTCTTTCGGGGGCGTGCAGGAAGTCTGGCGACACAATGCCGTGTCGTTAGGTGTGGAAGCAAACTTCGCGATTTACCTGCCTCCGCAGGCAAAAACTGAAAAGGTTCCTGTTCTTTACTGGCTCTCTGGCCTGACATGCACGGAGCAGAATTTCATTGGCAAGGCTGGCGCGCAACGCGTGGCTGCGGAACTGGGCATCGCCATTGTCGCGCCAGATACCAGTCCACGGGGTGTGGAGGTGGCTGATGACGATGCTTACGATCTTGGTCAGGGCGCTGGATTTTACATCAATGCGACGCAGGAACCGTGGGCGGCACATTATCGAATGTATGATTACGTCGTCACGGAACTTCCTGCGCTGATTGAAGCGAATTTTCCGGTTACGCAGCAGCGAGGTATTGCGGGACATTCGATGGGTGGATTTGGCGCCATCATGATCGCGCTGCGTAATCCTGGTCGCTATCGTTCTGTGTCAGCCTTTTCACCCATTGTGGCGCCAACGCAGGTACCATGGGGTGAAAAAGCGTTCAGCGCTTATCTTGGTCCGGATCGTGCCAGTTGGGCGGCCTATGATCCGCTTGAACTTGTGCGGACAGCGACGGAAAGACTGCCTGTCCTGATAGATCAGGGTTTGGCAGATCAATTTCTGAAAGAACAACTCAGGCCACAACTGTTCCAGGCAGCCGCACAGAACGCAGGGCAGGAACTCATTCTGAATCTTCGTCCTGATTACGATCACAGTTATTATTTTATAGCCAGTTTCATTGCAGATCATCTCAGACATTTCGTGAGTAAACTACGATGAACAGATTGTCAGATTTTTTGGATCCGCGCTTTTCTGGCTTCGGGTGGAGACGAAATCTGTTAGGGGCGTCTTTGAAACTGTGGAATTAACTGGCGGCTTTCTGCATCTTTTGTCCGGAAGCAGACATTCCGTTTGCCTGAAGAGTTTCGGGCGCCGCGAGGCGTACGAAAGTCTGGGAAGACCGAACCCGCGACACCGGGACTCAGTTATGGGGAATTTGCAACTGGCGCCACCCCGGAGGAGAGGCTGAGCGAGAGCATAAAGGTGCGTATGTGGAACTGGAACGGGTTTTTGTGATCGGATCTGTATGATGCGATGACGGAACTGGCGGTGCAGGCAGCGATTTTCCCGGGTTTTCCAGTGATGCGTACAGGAACCTCGCTTTGCCGGAGCGGAGCTACTCCGGCATCGGGATCGGTCATGCTGTGGTCTCTGCGGGCTGTCATGGTGATCCCCCGGCCGGATCAGTCGCCGGTGGCGGCCCTCTGGGCTGGTACCAGCGGGGAAGGATCTGGATAACAACCATTAGTCCGCCACAGCATGGGCAGGGCAGTGGCGTGACCGGTTCGGGCTCCGGGATTTCTGCCGCTGGCGTGGGTATGACATTCAGCAGTTCCCGCACCCGGGCGAGGCTGGCCTTGCGGCTGGAACTGGCCAGCAGGCCATAATGGCGGATGCGATGAAATCCCCGTGGCAGGACATGCAACATGAAGCGACGGATGAACTCATCCGTGGCGAGCGTCATGACCTGCTGCTGGTGGGCCGTGTCCCGCCTGTAGTCCTTGTAGCGGAACGTCACGCCGTTTTCGTTGAACGCCAGGAGGCGGCGGTTCGAGATGGCGACGCGGTGGGTATAGCGCGACAGGTAGGCCAGCACCGCTTTGGGACCCGCAAAAGGTGGTTTGGCATAAACAACCCAGCGCCTGCCGCGCACGGGGGCCAGATACCGCAGAAAGGTACGACGGTCTGCGAGAGGGGCAAGACGGCCCCGGAAGGCCAGCCGGTCAGCATCGAAAAGCGCAAGTAACCGGGTGAGGAACAGACGACGAAACAGCTTGCCCAGCACGCGAACGGGCAGGAGGAAGGCCGGGCGCGACGAGATCCAGCGCTGGCCATCGGGCGACAGGCCGCCGCCCGGCACGATCATGTGCACATGGGGATGGTGGGTCAGCGCCGACCCCCAGCTGTGCAGCACGGCAGTGATGCCGATGCGGGCACCCAGATGCCGGGGATCGGCGGCGATCGTCATCATCGTCTCCGAGGCAGCCTGGAACAGCAGGGCGTAGAGAACGGCCTTGTTCTGCAGCGCGATGTCGGCGATCCGCGCTGGCAGGGTGAAGACGACATGGAAATACCCGACCGGCAGCAGATCGGCCTCCCGCTCGGCCAGCCATGTCCGCGCGGCGTTCCCCTGGCAGCGCGGACAGTGACGGTTGCGGCAGCTGTTATAAGCGATCCGCCAGTGTCCACAGTTCCCGCAGGCCGCGACATGACCACCAAGGGCCGCCGTGCGACAGTGTTCGATCGCCGACATGACCTTGAGCTGCTGCAGGGGGAGACGGCCGGCATGGGCTGACCGCCAGGCAGGGCCGGCAGCCCGGAAGATATCTCCCAGTTCGAGGGAGGCGGACATGACCGTACCCACCGAAGCTCGGAGATCAGCCGTCGGGCCTCGCCTGCGTTGTCGCCAGCATACCCAGCCTGTCGAGCGGACTGATGACGGCCCGCACGGTCCGTGTCGCAACTTTTGTATAAAGGGCCGTGGTCTCCGG
>NZ_BDLU01000057.1 GCF_006538165.1 Komagataeibacter diospyri | reverse complement strand
GGCATTGGAAACCCATTGCTCAAGGCGAGAATAACGTCGCTGCCTGATCACGCCCGCGTCTCTCGCCGGATGGTTACTCATTCTCGAAGGTTGTCCTCTCCTCAATCGACCTCAACGGGTAAACCATAGCTAGAAAGTGGACCGCGTCGCGGACGATATCACGATGCGTCAGGATCGTGATGTTGCATGCGAACGACCACAACAGATCCGCTACCTCGTCGACACGCTCAGCTCCAACGCCTAGGATACGCTTCCATACGGCTGACCCGGCATAGCCGGTTGCGGCCGCCTCAACCGTCTCGGCAAAGACGGCAGGCGAACAGCCACGCAGATGCGTAACGAACTGAGCGAGCACATCGTCGTCCTGCGTACCGTGGCGATTTTCTGTATCATTCCAAGCTTTATACTCATTATCGTAACCAAGCAGATCGAACGGCGCGCGGCCCGACACAGCGACCTGTTTGCGGTCGTCGCCCACGGGCATCGTGCGATCGGTGTCTCCAAGTGATGCCTCGATGATCGCACGTGTTCCGAGTGGTACCGCAAACTCGAGGAGGCGGGTGACCTGCCGACCCAGATTGTAGTGGCAGTGGCTGTAGTCCTGGCTGCGGTTCGACGAGATCGGTAGGATCCGGCTCATCTGCCCACCCATGAACGAAGTGCTGTTATCGGTGATGTCGCGTGAATAAAGCACACGGTAGATCTCGATCGCGAAATCAGCGTCGGCATATGCGATCGGTATGATCTGCTCGGAAAGCCAGGGAGCCTCTTTGTCGGCATGAAGCGAGAAATGCGGGTCACGAAGTATGCGATCAAGCAATGCACGCGATGCGACAGGATCGGCGGCAAAGCTCTTACCGACGAAACGGATCGCGTTAGTTGTCGTCCGATGCATCAACGGACTAGCGGCCCATACAAAAACGAGCAATGCCCGTGCTGCGCCGTTGAACACATTAAGTAATTCAGGTTCGTTAAGATCAGCATTGTCGAACAATATCTGGAGCAGGAAACATGTCGCATCGACAAGATTGCTCGAATTCGCGCTGATCGCGGTGTCGGCAACCATCGTCCACGCGAGCGCTTCGTCCGGCAGAATGTTGCTGGCAGCACCGACCGCCAAGCCGACGAAGCGGGCAAGCCGTGAAAGCATGATCGCCAGCGTCTCGTCATTCGGACGGGCGATAATCAGCGCAACCAACCCCGCGATGTCAGTCTTCGTGCTCACTCGCTGAATCGCGGTCCGCAGTGCAACATTGGCGAGCACCGGGTCGACTGCCGGATTTCTGGAGATATCCGCGATCAAACGCCATACCTGAGCCTTGTCGTTTGCGTCATCGCGCCACAGTCGCTCTATTGTAAAGCGCAGCGCCGGTGCGAGCATGAGCCCGATCGCGCTGTCACCGCTGATTTGTGAGATCAGTCGCGCAGGATTGTCCCATTCGAGGAAGAAGCGACCGGCAACATGGTCAAACAGCACATGATGGGCAAAGCTGACCAGATCGCCAGATTCGGTAAGCACGCCGGTCTGGATGACCGTGTCGAGCTGATCGTGCTCGACAACCACCTTTCGCACCGCAAGGCGGCGACGCTGCACCATGGCGCTGACCGTGGCAGCTGCGGCCCGATGCATCGGTGTTCCAACGAGCCGGCGATCCTCATAGGCGTCGATCAGATCTGATTGGGTAGCGACGGTGCGGATGCTGTCGGGGCTTGTACCATCTGCGAGCAGTTGCGCGGCGAGCGAGAGGTTGAAGACGTTACGCAGCAGATCGCGCAGCTTGCCGGGCGCAGCGGAAAACAACGCGCTAAGATCTGGGGAAGCGGCACCAGCGGCGTCAAGATCATCTTCCGCGAGCCGCGGTACTAGAAAATGCCGGACATTGCCTAAGTCAGGCTGGGCATAAGCGGGATCTGGAGGAGATCCGGGCATTACATCGCGAAACCGACGTCCATTGCGCAGATCGAACGTACGGATCGATGCGATCACAGTCCAGTCAGGAGCAGATTTAGTCAGCACTTCAATCAACTGAGAGAAAACGCCTTCCGCTGCCCCCCCACGCGCGGCATCCAGCGCATCAATGATGAGCATTTTACGTCCCAAACCCGGCGCGGCGGCGAGCACCTCAATCAGCGGGTGTGCCAACCCCAGTTCAGACTGAAGACCGGCAGCGATGGCCACGCCCGGAAAGCGGTCGACCGAGAGGAACACAACCGTGTCACCTGCCGCTTGGTGCATTTGCGCCAGCGTGACCAAAGCACCGGTTTTGCCGGCACCGGGCTCACCGACCACGATGAGCGAGCCAGTATCGAGAGCCGCGTCAAGCGGGCCGTCACTGGCGCGCGTGATCGGAATGCCGCCAGCGATCGGCAGGCGCGTGTGTCCGGCAAGACGCGTAAGCTCCATCTTGGTCGCAGTCGATAAACGTTCCAGATCGGCGACGTAATCGGCAGCGGCCACGTCATTGTGGCCAAGCCGACGAAGCTCGCGCAGGAGGCCAGCCCGATCGGCGGCCGCACCGCTGCCGATCATGTCCCGAACAATGCCCTTCAATGCGCGCAATGGTGCATCGCCAGCAGCTTCAGAACCATAGAGCCTTACGCCAAGCAGACGCGAGGCTTCGCGCCAGTTGTCTTCTCCCTCGTTCATCGAGAAACGTACGACACAGAACATCCGTGCCATCGTCGCGAGTTCTTCGTCGGTCAGCGGAGTGGTCGAATGTGTTAACCATGCAGCCCGCACATGCGTCTCGAAGAGATCAAGTGCTTCACTCTCCGCCGCAGAACGCCCGGCTTTAGTGCCGACCCAACTGCCGCCAAGATCGAATGCGCGACACCCTCGCTCCAGAGCATCGAGCGTACGCGACGCGCCTGCGCTAACTGCCAGCACCGCACGCACTTTCATTGGATCGACCACATTACCGGCGGCCCGGGCATTCATCACGATCCGAACGAGCTGACTGATGGTCTTGCCGAGCGGGCTTTCGACGCTTTTGGAAAGCCCCGCGCTAGTCTTGCTTTGCAGATCAATGAGGCTAGCGTCGTCCTGTGCCAGGCGAATGTCGTCAAGTCCATCACCTGTCTCGAGCTGGATCGAAACAGGTAAGGCGGCATTGGCAAGGCCGAAACGTCCGCCAACCGGCATTCGTGCCAACAGATGGGCGGCAAGCCAGGTACCGACCTCAGCCTGGAAATCCATTCCGGCTTCTGTTGCCCGCCCACCCGCATTCATTCTCGGTGTGGGTAGCTTTTCGTTATCCAATCGCGTCTCTTTCAAAATTTTAAAGTTTCGCCCAAACTACTGGTCGAAATGACCAAATCCACAAAGTGATTATCTAGGAAGATCAGGCTATCCCCTTTTGAAGGCCGATAAAATTCCTGTTCGCGTTCGACCAAGTAGGCTGCTGTACTGTAAAATAATTCACGTCTGCTAATTGGGATACAAAACTCTCCGCCAAATATCTGCGTCGAGGGTGAAACTCGCCCGCGCCTACTCTGTTTCCGTTGACCTGATATGTGGCTTGGACGCGGACTGAGGCCGGTCTACTTCAAGACCACAGGACAGCGGTACCCGGCATGAGATCGCACAGAATATGAGTATGCGATTATTACTGGCCTCCTGCGTCTTTCTGTCTTGAAAGTAACGACTGTGGAAGATCATTCTTTTCGAAAGGCATCGCCCTTTGTGGCCCGCGCCAACGCCATCTCCACAATGCGATTGATTACCCGATCCCGGTCCCGCCATTTCATGACGAGCTTGCCCGGGTCCATTCCATACTGCGCGACAATGTCATGAAGCAGGTCCAGTTCGAGGCTCGCCAATTGCTCGCGTAGCCTGACCTCACCATGAACTGCCAGATCGATTGGATCGAGAACCGCCGGAGATCGCCTGCCGCCGCGCCGTTTTCTCATATTCTTGCCATCGACTTCAGCCCCCCGCTGCGATGAAGCTCTGGAGGGTGATGACGAATGCAACGCCGCTGGCTCACTAGTGGCAAAGGCTGCTTCAAGACGTACCTGAAATTCGGGATTTCGCGTAGCCTCCTCGGCGACCACGGTGGCTATCCTGATAAGAGTGTCTTTCAGGTTCATGCCTCGATCTCCATCTTCTCCAGCAATTCCTGCGCGAACTCGATATATCGAGTAGTCAAGTCACCATAACCGTACTTCTGCTTAAGTGTCCGTCGTCCACTTTGCATTTCGGCTGCGGCGGCAATCTGGTTTGCCTGACGTATCACGGTTTCGAACACCGGCGGATCGTTACGACGGCGCAGATCCCTTGAGACGTTCATATGAACCGTGGAGTTCTCCATATATTTCGTGATCAGGATACCAAGCGGCTCAATGTCCTCTCCGATCTCCCTGGAGAAATTACCAACCCTTTTGACGATCTGGGGGATGCCATAGGTCGAGAGTACGTCGGGAACCGTCGGAATAATATAACCTTCGGAAATGCGAAGCCCATTCAATGTGATGATTCCAAGGTTTGGTGGGCAATCCACCAAGACGAGATCATAATCGTCAAGAATTGATTTTACTGCAAGGCGGAGAAGGTCAATCGGCGTTACAGAGTAGAATTGTCCCGTTGGCGCGCTGGCCAACTTATCTTGGACATCGATCAGATCAAGGCTAGACGGCAACAGGTCAACTTTTTCGGCCCCTTGCACGTCAGAGACTTTCTTCTGAAGTGTCTTTTTCAGATCGAATATCTTGTTATGGGGATCCAGCGCATCCTTGAACAAAGTCGCAAGCGTCCACCCCTTTTCATTGATCTCTTTCCAGCGCTTTTCTCCGATCAGCATGGTGGTCGCATTGGTCTGTGGATCAAGATCGATCACCAGAACGCGCTTGCCAAACTTCGAAGCCAGCGTTTCCGCCACTGCGACCGTGGTGGTCGTCTTGGCGACGCCCCCCTTCAGATTGATGAGTGATACGACACGGGCCATTGGCACTTTCCTTTTCCTAAGCCATATTTTGATCGTTCTTGTCCTGAAGACCGGTCCTGCCTTGAGATCAGCCAGCGGCTTCGGAAAATCCGCGAAGCGCGCGCGCCAGTTCGCGACAGCTTGACGCGACACACTCGCCATACTCGCGATTTCGTTGATACCGATAAGGTCGTCGTCGTTTTCTGCCATTCCAGCCCCCTGTGACCATCGGTCACATATCTTGTTTACGTCGTTCACAGGCAATCCGCAAGTCAGATGTTCCGTTGAGGATGAGATTATGAGCAAAGAAATGACGGGAGGAACCGGAAAGGCGATCACGGTCGCGGTGCACCGCGTCAACCATTGCGCTTACCGATCGGCTGAACGACCAAATCGAGAGAATAGGCTATGTGCGCTGGCTCCATAAAACACGCAGCAGCAATCTTAATGACAGACATGAGGACGAAAACGGAAGCCTCCAGGCAGCAAGAAGGAGGCTCCCGGAGATCGAAAGCCGCTCTATTAAATGGGACTCGTATCACTCTACCGCGGTGGCCTCAGAACTATCGGACGCGCAAATTTAGATCCCTCCTGCAAGCTGCCCTGCAAAACCTTTTGTCCGCAGCACCTCGGGCAGCCAGCTGGAGCCGTCGAGCAACTGCTCGGCAGCCTGCGCCATGTCGCTCTTCTTCATATGGGCGATGCGGTCGGCGGCCTCGTTACCACGCGCCTCGCGCACGGCTTCGAGAATACGGGCCTTGGTGACACGACCGAGATAATTCTCCACCGTCGGCTGCCAGCCCGCCTCGGCCAGGTCGAGCTTGAGCGCCGTGGCGAGACGGCCAGCTCGCGCAAGCCGCTCCCGGACGCTGCGTGCCAGAGACGGATCATGGGACGATTCATGCAACGCATTGATCCCGAAGGACAGGCAATGCGCCAACAGCGCGACGCGACCGGTGTCGTCCAGCCGGTCGAGCCACAGCCAGAATGCATCCTCGTCTTCCGGCAGGTCATGCTTCCAGCCCTCGTTGCGCTGGCGCAGCGCATGGGCTGGCAGGCATGTCGGGGGAATGCACCGGCAGCGGGATTTCCCGGACATAGGCTTCCAGACAACCCGCGCCCGAGACCTGCCAGTAGAGGTCGCGCACCAGCGTGTGCAGCAGTTCCGTCAGCGCGATATGCGGATTGGCCCCAAAAGCATCCCGCAGGGCCAGTGTCCTCCACGCCGTCAGTTCGGTCAGCAAACGGTCGGAAAGTGGCTTCAACCCGTCCTCTTCTTCAGGCTCGATCTCTTGGGATGTCATGCCTTCCGGCTCGTCCCGATCATCATAGCCTTCAATGCCATCCATGGCATCGCCATCGCTGGCGACATCCTCGGGTTCCAGCGGCATGTCTTCTGGCCGGACAAAGCCCCGTTCAGCCAGCAGCGTGCCGTCGGTATCCAGGCTGACGAAGACACCGGCCCGCGCCATGTTCACCGGATCGAAGGACACGGGGCGTTCTTCCAGCGCCTCAATGGCCTGTTCGATTTCCCCCAGCCGGATATCGATGTCTTCGGGGAATTCATCGGCCAGCGCGTATTGCGCCTCAATGGTTTCCTGCTCGCTATGCAGCGCGGTCAGACGGGTGGCTTCTTCGTCCGAAAGCGCAACAGGCGTGCCTTCGATCTCCATGAAGTCCCGTGTGTGCCCCCAGGGGAAGGACAGCGCCGTTTCGACCCATTTCCAGCCCTCGGCACGGATATCCTCTGCGGCTGACGCCAGTTTTTCCATCACCAGTCGGTCGAGCAGGGTCGGATCCTGCAGCCAGCCGCCATCGTCTGCCTCGAACAGGTCACGCATGACGGGACCGCCAGCGGCAAGATAGGCCTCCAGCCCGACGAAGCGCACGCGGCGATCTGATGCCCGCACGGTCTTCTCTGTCAGCATACGACGGATCAGATAAGGCTCGCGGTTATGGCTCTGGGCAATAATCTCCCAGACCTGCTCCTGACGGGTGTGATCATCGCTGATCGAGAAGGCCATGAGCTGGTCGAGCTTCATGCCATCCTGCTCGTAGATCTCAAGCAGTTTGTCGGACACAATCATCAGGCGCAGACGCTGTTTGACCACGGTGGGCACGACGAAGAACGCGGCCGCGATCTCTTCCTCGGACATGCCTTTTTCCAGCATGTCACGAAAGGCACGAAACTGGTCCAGCGGGTGCAGGGCCACGCGCTGGACGTTTTCGGCTAGGGAATCATCCTCGGCGAGAATGGACGATCCGGCCTCGCGCACGACACAGGGCACGGGGGCCGTTTTCGCCAGTTTCTTCTGCTTCACCAGCAGTTCGAGGGCGCGGAAGCGGCGGCCGCCGGCCGGCACTTCGTAAGACCCGGTCTCCGCCCCCTCCCCGTTCAGAACGGGCCGGACGTTCAGGCTCTGGAGCAGCCCACGACGCTCGATGTCGCGGGCCAGTTCTTCGATCGACAGGCCGGATTTCGCACGCCGCACGTTGGACTGCGACAGCACCAGCCTGTTGAAAGGGATATCACGGGACGCATTGAGGGCGATTTTCTGGATGGCGCTCGCCATGGCAGGACACTCCGTGACGGACGGGCGGAAGCCTCTCTCCCACCCCTGAATCCGTCACGAAAACCCAACCTCCCTCTTCCTCTCTTCCGGCCCCACCAGACGCCGGATCGCATCCATGGAACCGCGTAGATACGGCTTTACGGAACACAGGTCCGTGCCGACCGATCCTCGAGTCGAGGACTACCTCGATAAATTGCGACTATTATAGTCGTGCCATCACCGATTTGTGATAGTGCCGACCACGATAGCCGTGCGTGTTCGCGACTATCCAGAAGCCCTCTTCCTGCGATCCATGTCTTTGTTTCAACCCATTTTTTTGTTCACGCACGTCCCGTCCGACATCCACAGTACTTTCAGAGCTAAGCGATGGTCCATGCAGAAAGGACGGGAAGATGGCACGCCAACGCGATACGATAGCTGGCAAGCTGCGGCTCGTTCTCGACGCCCCGGACGCCAACGTGACACCCTTACGCAGTGGAGCCGATCCGCGGCTGGTCAGTCTGGTCCGGCTTCTGGCCCGTCAGGCCGCACGGGATTTCGTCAACGCTGAAATGGAGGCCGCGCGGCGACGCGATCTCCAGGACTAGGGAGATAGGATTGTGAAAGTCGCGCTCTACGCCCGCTACTCATCCGATAACCAGCGCGACGCCTCGATCGAGGATCAGTTGCGCCTCTGCCGACTTCATGCGGAGAAACAGGGCTGGACGATCGTCGACAGCTACACCGACCGTGCCATCTCGGGTGCTTCCCTGCTCCGCCCCGGCATTCAGGAACTGATCCAGGACGCTACGCGCGGCCGCTTCACGATCATCGTGGCCGAAGCCATGGACCGGCTGTCGCGCGACCAGGAAGATATCGCCGGCCTGTTCAAACGGATGACCTTCGCCGGCGTGCGGATCATCACTCTCTCCGAGGGCGACGTCACCCATCTACATATCGGGCTCAAGGGCACGATGAACGCCCTCTTCCTCAAAGACCTCGCCGAGAAGGTACGCCGTGGCCTGCGCGGACGCGTCGAGGACGGCAAGTCCGGCGGCGGCAATTCCTACAGCTATGATGTCGTGCGCCAGTTCGATGCGAAAGGCGAGCGCATCCGGGGCGACCGGACCATCAACGAGGAGGAGGCCCGCACAGTCAGACGGATCTTCACCGATTACACGCGCGGCAAGTCGTCACGCACGATCGCCATGGAGCTGAACCGCGACGGCGTTCCCGGCCCGCAGGGACGCGAATGGGGACCGTCCACCATTCACGGCAATCGGGAACGCGGCACCGGCATCCTCAACAATGAGATGTATGTCGGCCGTCTGGTCTGGAACCGGCTGCGCTACCTGAAAGATCCCGATACCGGCAAGCGCGTCTCCCGTCTTAATCCTGAATCCGAATGGGTGATCCAGGAGGTGCCGGAATTGCGGATCGTCGAGCAGGATCTATGGGACGCCGTGAAGGCGCGCCAGGCCGAAACAACCTTCAGCCAGCCGGAACGGGGAAACGAGGCTCTCAATGACCGGCGGCGTCCCCGCCATCTCTTTGCCGGGCTGATCCGCTGTGGGTGCTGTGGCGGCGGCTACAGCATGATCTCGAAAGATCTGCTGGGCTGCTCGACGGCCCGCAACAAGGGCACATGCGATAACCGGCTCAACATCCGTCGCGACGCTCTCGAAGCATCGGTCCTCAGTGGATTGCGCACGCATCTGATGGAACCGGACCTGTTCAAAGAGTTCTGCAACGAGTTCACCCGCGAGATGAACCGACTGCGCATGGAACTTGGTGCCGATCTCGCAGCAATTCGGAACGAACTGCCTCGCATCGACAGAGAACTGGATAAACTGCTGAATCTTATCCTTGCCTCAGATGACATTGAAGCATCCAAGCGGGTCATGAAAAAAATGACGACGCTCGAAGCCCGCAAGGAGGAATTGGAACAGAAAGTCGCCAATACCGAGGAGCTGCCTCCCCTTCTCCATCCGAATATGGCGGAGATCTATCAGCAGCGGATCGCGTCTCTTTATGAGAGCCTTCGGGCTGATGAGACAAAGAGCGAGGCAGCCGAGCGCCTACGCACATTGGTCTCGCAGATCACGCTCCAGCCGGCCGATGGCGAGCTGGCGATCATCCTGCGCGGTGATCTGGCGGCGATCCTGCAGTTCGCGGCGCACAAGAAAAACGCCACGGTCCATCCGGACAGTGGCGTTCTCGATGCGTTCGTATCGCAAGTATCGTTGGTTGCGGGGATAGGATTTGAACCTATGACCTTCAGGTTATGAGCCTGACGAGCTACCGGGCTGCTCCACCCCGCG
>NZ_BDLU01000056.1 GCF_006538165.1 Komagataeibacter diospyri | reverse complement strand
AACCATAAAACAGGATAAACCCGCATACAGCTTCAAAACACTCAACGCATATTCCTAAAAAGATACGCAAAGCTACCTAGACCAGCCTCACCCAGTCCAGACCGCCAATCATTACCCCCTAAAGAGCAACAATCGCGCCGCCAGCATATCCCTTCCAGATACTCTCTCTATTCTCTTGTCAAAGATCAAAACCCAATAGGGCCGAATAACCTAGCAAATCCACCGGAAAGGCTCAAGAAGTTTCCTCAGCGCCGCCGGTGAATGGGGATATAGGACCCACCCCTCAAACCGTCAATCATAAAATTGCAAAAAAAAACAGAAACCATCACAACACATAACCAAAAAAGCCAGAAAACTAGTAAATTCTGGGATCACTTAGCGGACGTCCCGCTGTTCAGGACCGCCGAATCCACCTTATCCCCCACAACGATCCCCAGCTTTTCGGTAATTCCGGCCTGCAATTCCAGTGTGGCGCGCACGGGGCCATGGCTGCTGATCCGCGCAAGGCTGAGCGGCACGGCATTTTCCACAATGGAGGACACACGGTTATCTGCACCGATAAAGACGATATCGAGTGACGCCTGCGTATGCTGCATCCACATGTCGCTCTGACGGGGGTAGGACCAGACGAAGATCATGCCGCCATCGGCGGGAACCGACGGACGATACATCTCGCCGACCTGCTGCTCCCGCGGGGTCATGGCCTTTTCCACTGTAAAGACATGCTTGACGCCATCAGCCGACGTAATGGTCAGTGGCACCGTTGGCAGCGCAGGCTGGGCGTGGGTCGGCTCACCCGTTTCCTCCGCCGCCATGGCGGGAACCGATACAGTGGCCATACATGCGGCCAGGGCCAGCCATCGGCCTGCCTTGAAGGACATCATAAGCAAATTCTCTCCTGCACCCTTATATCTGCCTGTCAGTTCAGGAAGGGATTACCCTTCCGTTCCGCACCGATTGTCGTTGCGGGACCATGACCGGGCAGGATCGTGACATCATCGCCCAGCGGAAGCAATTCCCGCCGTATGGCTTCAATCAGCTGGTCATGATCGCCATATGGGAAATCGGTGCGCCCCCCCCCGCCACGAAACAGGGTATCGCCCACAAAGGCAAAGCGGGATTCGGGATCATGGAAAACGACATGGCCGGGGGTGTGGCCGGGCACGTGACGGACCTCGAACCGATGCCCCAGCGCGTCCAGCGTCTCACCATGCCTTACAAACCGGTCCGGACACACATTTTCCAGTCCGCTCAGGCCAAACAGGGCGGCCTGCCGGGTAATGGAGGACAGCAGGGCGTCATCTGCCCGGTCCGGCCCGATAACCTCCACCGGGGCCCCCTGCCGCGTGGACAGTTCATGGCGCAGCGCATCCGCCCCGCCAGCATGGTCCAGATGGCCATGAGTCAGCCAGATGGCGTCCACCGACAGTCCCTTCCCTGTGATGAACGCCATGATGCGCGGCACATCGCCCCCCGGATCGACCACGACGGCATGATGCGTATCGGGATTCCATAATATGGAACAGTTCTGACCGAAGGCGGTAACAGGCACGATTTCAAGGGAAAGAGGTGTCGGCATGCGCGGAACCCTACATATAAAAAACGCCCCACGTTACCGCGGGGCGCATCAGGCAACCAGTCGCCGTTCAGCCCGCGTTGGGCAGGGGCCAGCCTGTGGCCGGAATGTCGAAATGCTTGGCCAGTTCGTGATCGGGGGTATTGGTCAGGTCACGCTCCAGTTCCTTGACCACCAGCGGCCGGGTATGCACGTCCAGATGGGCGCGGATCTGGTGCATGACGTCACCGGGAGCCGCGATCGCAACGGCCGGAGCCTTCTTCTGACGCACGACCGTGTTCAGGAATTCCGCAATGACCTTGCCATAGGCGCCGTTGCGCGGAGCATCAATACCCTTCGCATCGTCGCTCTTGAGGTGTTCAAACGTCGCAAGGCCATGTTCGCCATGCTTCAGGATACGGGCATGAATGTTATCGGCAACAACATACCAGGCAGGATCGACATAACTCATTCATAGTACTCCATTCATGCGCCCACCCATGTCGGGGCGGCCTTATGTTGTGACAATATATGGGGTGCCTATCCATGCATGTCCACCGGCTGGTGCGTATGTATGCGTGCTGATAGAGTAGCCCTGCTATGACACAGGTTTCATCCACGCGGGATCCACTGGATCTCCTGATCGAATGGGCACGGGCGGGCCAGCCCTGCGCCCTGGCGACCGTTACCTCGACATGGGGCAGCTCCCCCCGTCCCGCCGGCAGCATGATGGCGGTCTGCGCCAATGGCCGCATCGAGGGGTCAGTCAGTGGCGGCTGCGTGGAAGGCGCGGTGATCGAGGAAGCCGGAAGCATTATGGCCACCGGCCACCCCGCTACCCTGTCCTATGGCGTATCCAGTGATGATGCATGGGCGGTTGGCCTGGCCTGCGGTGGCCTGCTGGATGTGTATGTCGCCGCCGTGCGCACCCCCATGCACCCACAGGGCACGCTGGATCTGGCCATGCTGGAAACCGTGGCGGAAAACCGCCGCAGCCGCGTGCCGGTTATTGTGGCGACGGATCTGGCGACGGGAACCTCCCGCCTTCTGTACCAGACCGATGCCGCACCCGATGTCCATGCCACGTCCGACCTTGATACGCGGCTGACCGCCCGTGCGCGGGTCGTTTTTGAAACAGGCCGCAGCCTGCGACTGGAAGATGAGGCCGGACAGGCCCTGTGGTTCCTCCATCTCATCCCCATGCCGCCACGCATGCTGATCGTCGGCGCGGTGCATATCGCGCAGGTGCTGGCCCCCATGGCGCAGACCACCGGATTCAGCGTGACGGTCATCGACCCTCGCACCCAGTTGGCAACCGCTGAACGTTTTCCCGGCATCACGCTGGAAACCGACTGGCCGGATGAAACGATGGCGCGACTGGGGGTGGATAACCAGACCGCCATCGTGACATTGACGCACGATGCCAAGCTGGATGATCCCACCTTGCAATATGCCCTGAATGGCGACGCCTTTTATATTGGCGCGCTGGGATCGCGCAAAACACAGGCCTCGCGTGTCGAGCGACTGCGCGAAGCCGGTTTTTCCACCGAACAGATCGCCCGTATCCATGGTCCTGTCGGCCTTGCCATCGGGGCAGTGGGAGCAGCAGAAATTGCCCTGTCGATTCTGGCTGAAATCGTGGCCGTGCGCCACAATAAACCGCTGGGGCGGATATCGGGCTGGACATGACGCGGGGCAGTTTGGGCATTGCCGCCATCGTACTGGCGGCAGGCTGTTCCAGCCGCACCGCCCCACTACACAAGCTGCTGACGCCCGATGCCACGGGCCTGCCCATGATTGCCCGCACCCTACGCGCCATCACCGCCAGCCGGGCCAACCCGGTGATTGTCGTGCTGGGACACCGCGCGGCCGAAATTCGGTCCGCTGCATCAACGGACATGCCAGCACAGAACGCCCCCCGTTTCATTACGGCACCCGACCATGCCTGCGGCCTGTCCCAGACACTGGCCGCAGGCATACACGCCGCCGGCACGTATCCGGCAGTGGCGGGGGCGCTGGTCTGTCTGGGGGACATGCCGCTGATCGGCACGGCCCTGATCGATCGCATGATCGACGCTTTCCTGACCAGTCCGGATCATCCCGGCGTGCTGCCCGTGCATGACGGCAGGCGCGGCAACCCGGTTCTGTGGAGCCGTAGCTTATTCCCTACCCTGATGCATCTGACGGGTGACCAGGGGGCACGTCCACTGATACGCCGGCATGAACCCGACATGCTGCGGGTTACGGCCGGACCGGAAATTACAGCAGACTTTGATACCCCGGCCCGACTGGCAGATTTCGCACGCTGTTTTACGGACGGTTGACCTCAGCCCCTGCCGGCGCAAAGAGAGAAGACAGGACATGCGGCCATCCGCGTGCCTGCAAACCAACCAGGATCAAGACATGAGCAAGATTATCCGTACCGAACCCAACGCTATCCTGTCCAAAGTGGTGGAATACCATGGTTTCCTGTTCACGCAGGGATTCGTGGCCCGCGACCTGTCCGCCGACGTCACGGCCCAGACCAAGGACATTCTGGCCCAGATTGACGCTGCGCTGGAACTGCACGGCACTGACAACACCCGCCTGCTGCAGGCCCAGATCTGGCTGAAGGACATCAATGACCGTGATGCGCTGAACGCGGTATGGGGCCCGTGGCTGCCCAAGGATGGCGCACCCGCGCGTGCCTGCGTCGAAGCCAAGATGGCTCACCCCGACGTACTGGTCGAAATCATGGTGATCGCCACCAAATAAGGCCAACGGGATGCGGGAAAGTCGGTTGATAAACATGTCACATTTTTGCAACTTTCCCGCTTCCCGAGAATCATTCCACTTATGTTCTCCCCTTTGATTTCTCACACATAAGCGATTGGAAAACAGGGAATAAATAGTCCGGATAAAGAATATATTCCTATTTTTCCTGTCAGATGAAGTTTTTGGGTGAAATATGCAGCGTTGCTGTTCATCCGCCACAGCGCAGGCTTGTCAGACTTGCAATGGGCTTGCTACTCGATGAACACGATGTGAGCGGGTTATCAGAGAATCACCCCAATGTGGTGGAGAGATTGCGGACAATGTGGATCAGAAACATGAAGCGTGGCGTTTTGCTTTCCGTTCTTGGTGCCACGTTCGGGTTCATGTTTTCGGAACAGGGACATGCCAGCACCACCCGGCATGTCAGCCATGTGCATCCTGCTGCCGCACATCATAGCACCACCCTGCACAACACCAGCTACCATCGCGTCACGCGTGCTACGCATGAACGTGGGCATGTCATCCAGTGCGTAGCCTTCGCCAAGTCGGCGTCGGATGTTGAAATCCGGGGCAATGCCGTTGACTGGTGGTACAAGGCCGCCGGGCGTTACGCCCGTGGTAATGCGCCGGAAGAAGGCAGTGTCCTGAACTTCCGCGGCACCCGTCGCATGCCACTTGGCCATGTGGCCGTTGTCCGTCAGGTCGTCAACAGCCGCACCATCGTCATTGACCAGTCCCATTGGGGGCAGCGCGGGATCAGCCGGGATGTTCCGGTGATTGACGTATCGCCCAACAATGACTGGTCGGCCGTGCGCGTGGCGCTGAACAGCCGTAACGGTGCGTTTGGCAGCATTTATCCGACCTATGGCTTCATCTACGCCCGACCCGATACGACATCGAACATGATGCTGAGCACCTATCAGAAAGCCATGCGCAACCCGCCCGTCATGGCGCGGGCTTCCGGTCACACGACAACGCGCCACAACAGCACGGAAGTGGCCGAAGCGCCCGAAGGCATCGTCGGTCACGCCTCCTCATCCCTTGCCTATACGGATGACGCACCGAATCGTTCCGTCCGGTAATCAAATAAAAGAGACTGTGGTCCTGTAATCAGGGCCGTCCGGCCCGGTGATAGGGATGCCCGGATGAAATGGCACGGGCACGGTAAAGCTGTTCCGCCAGCATGCCGCGCACCAGCATGTGCGGCCATGTCATCTTGCCCAGTGAAAGCGTATGATCGGCACGCTGCACCACAGCAGCGTCCAGCCCTTCCGCCCCGCCAATGACAAAGCACAGTGGGCGTGGTGTCTCGATCCACTGTTCTACCGCACGCGAAAAGGCCAGACTGTCATATGTCCGGCCCCCTTCATCCATGGCCACCACAATCGCGCGGTCGGGCAATGCGGCCAGGATCGCCTGCCCTTCCCTGCGCTTGATTTCATTGGGTGCGCCGCGCCCTTCCGGCAGTTCGACCAGCTTGATGCGCGGCGAAAGCCGGTTGGCATAACGATCAAACAGGTCGCGCTCCACCCGGTCCTTCATGCGCCCCACGGCAATCAGATGGAACACCGGTCAGTCCACCGGTGTTGCTGGCGCCTCCGGCGGGACATCCAGATCCGCGCCCCACATCCGTTCCAGACCGTACAGCGCACGCGCCTCCGCCTTGAACAGATGCACAACGATATCCCCCGCATCCAGCAGCACCCAGTCGGAACCGCTGGCCCCTTCGGTCCGCACGCGCTTGTGCCCGACCTCACCCAGCTTGCGATCGATATGGGCCGCCATGGCCGCGATCTGCCGGTCTGCGATACCCGTCGCGATCACCATCCGGTCGGCAAAGGATGCGCGCCCCGTCAGGTCGATGACCACGATATCCTCGGCCTTGTCATCTTCCAGACTGGTGGTGATGATTTCCAGAAACTGTTCCACGCGGGGGTCGGCTTCGCGCGTGTCAGTAGACACCGGGCCAGCCACGGCGGCCTTCTTGCGCGGCGTGCCTGGCACCTGCACGGCACTGCCCAATGACGCCGCGTTGACGCGTGGCTGTCCCGCGGAAAGGGTGCTGCCGGTCCGGCGCTTGGCGCCACTCTCGGCTGAAGGCTTCCTGGTTATGGCTGTTACTCCCGTCGGTGGCCGGAATTGGCCTGCGATGCACGTATTTGTGTTGCTGATATAGCGTTCTGCGGCGCGGGAAGAAAGACCCATGCCGGTGGCCTGCATGTAGCCAGCATGCCCGCCTGTCGTGCCGGTCGCCTCCAGCGCGCAAGCCTGCGGGCAATCTGACCGTGCAATGCGGCAGGATTATAGCCCGGTCGCGGCAGAATCGCGAGCGGAACCATGCTTACGATATCCCGCCATCGCCGCCATCGTCCCATCTGCGCCAGCCCGTCCGCCCCCATCAGCCAGACAAACTGCACATGCGGGAAAAGCTGTTTCAGGCGGCGCAGCGTATCGACGGTGTACCGCGTACCGATCCGGCTTTCGATATCGGTCGCCAGCAACCCACGCCCCCGCACGCCATGTATCCGCGCGCGGACCAGCGCCAGTCGCTGCGACAGGGGCGCCATGCCCGCCACCGGCTTGAGCGGATTGCCCGGTGAAACAAGGAACCACACCTGATCCAGCCCAAGCTGCCGCAACGCACGGCAGGCAAGCTGGACATGGCCTTCATGCACCGGGTTGAACGAACCACCCAGCAGGCCGACACGCATATGCCGCCCGTCACCACAGGCAGGCAGGACATCACCCACGCCCGTCAGCAAGGATCAGGGCCGGACCTGTCCGGTGCCGATTACCTCGTACCGATAGGTTGTCAACTGCTCCAGCCCGACCGGGCCACGGGCATGGAACCGTCCGGTGGCAATGCCGATTTCCGCACCAAACCCGAATTCCCCCCCGTCACAGAACTGGGTGGACGCATTCCACATGACCACGGCACTATCCGTTCCGTTCAGGAAGGTGGTCGCCGCCACCTCGTCTTCGGTCACGATCGCTTCGGTATGGGCGCTGCCGTAACGCGCGATATGGGCCAACGCGTCTTCCACGCCATCCACCACGCCAACGGACAGAATCGCATCCAGCCATTCGGTGGCGAAATCATCCCCGGTCGCGGCAGGCAGGTCGGGCACGATGTCACGTGCGCGGGCATCGGCGCGGAACGTGCAGCCACGGGTGGCCAGATCCTCGATCAGGCCGGGCAGGATCTTGGGCGCAATCGCCTGGTCCACCAGCAGCGTCTCGGTCGCGCCACAGATGCCAGGACGGCGCAGCTTGGCGTTCAATACGATCCGCCGCGCCATTTCCAGATCAGCGGCGGCATGGACATAGGTGTGGCACAACCCTTCGGCATGGGCCAGCACCGGCACCCGCGCCTCGGCGCACACACGCTCGACCAGCGACTTGCCCCCACGGGGGATGATCAGGTCGATCAGGCCAGCCGCCCCCAGCATGGACGCAACATGCGCGCGGTCGGCGTCAGGCGGGATCTGCACGCATTCAACCGGCAGGCCAGCCGCCTTCAGCCCCGCCTGCATGGCGGCGTGAATGACGCGCGCGCTGCTCAGGCTATCCGACCCGCCGCGCAGGATCACGGCATTGCCGGACTTGATGCACAGGGCAGCCGCGTCAGCCCCCACATTGGGACGGCTTTCGTAAATCATGCCAATCACACCCACCGGGGTCGCAACGCGGCGGATGCGCAGGCCGTTGGGCCGGTCCCATTCCGCCATGACGTGGCCAACAGGGTCCGGCAGGCTGGCGACCTGTTCCAGTCCCTTCGCCATTGCCTCGACCCGTTCGGGGTTGAGCGTCAGCCGGTCACGGAAAGCCGCAGCCCCGGTAAAGGCCGCCACGTCACGCGCATTGGCCACCAGCAGTTCAGACTGACTGGCGCGCAGGGCATCTGCCGCAGCCATCAGGGCCTTGTTGCGGGTTTCTGTCGTGCTGCGGGCCAGTACGCGACCTGCGCCGCGGGCAGCAATGGCCATGGCGCGGATCACGTCCGGCTGCGGTGCGTCGGCCCGCGTGGGGGTTGCAACAGCCTGATCCATGATCCGTCACTCCTTACATACTATCGCTGAACGGGCACGACGCCCGTATCAGACGTTAAAGCGGAACAGCAGGACATCACCATCCTGCACCACGTAATCCCGCCCTTCGATCCGCAGCTTGCCCGCTTCACGCGCACCGGCTTCGCCATTGCAGGCAATATAGTCATCATATGCTATGGTTTCGCAGGCAATGAAGCCACGTTCGAAATCATTATGAATGACAGCTGCGGCCTGCGGGGCCTTGGTGCCTTCGGTAATGGTCCAGGCCCGCGTTTCCTTGGGTCCAACGGTGAAATAGGTGTTCAGGCCCAGCAGGCGGTAGCCAGCTGCGATCACGCGATCCAGCCCGCTATCCTTCAGGCCGAGACCTTCGAGGAATTCAACCCGGTCTTCCGCGCCAAGCTGACTGACCTCGGCCTCGATCGCGGCAGAGACCACAACCATGGCTGCCCCTTCCGCTTCGGCTCGGGCACGGACGCGTTCGGAAAATTCATTACCTGTCGCAGCCGACCCTTCATCCACGTTGCACACGTACAGCACGGGCTTCGAGGTCATAAGCTGAAGGCGGCGCACCGCTTCTTCCTGCCCTGCCGGAATCGCCTCGCGCGCGGGCCGGCCTTCACGCAGGGCTTCGATCAGCGGTTCCATCAGTTCGACCTGCGCTGCGGCTTCACGGTCATTGCCACGCGCTTTCTTCTGCAGCGCCACAATCCGCTTTTCCAGCGATTCGAGGTCGGCCAGCATCAGTTCGGTCTCGATGATTTCCGCATCGCGGATGGGGTCAACGCCCCCTTCGACATGAGTGATGTCGTCATCTTCAAAACAGCGCAGGACGTGGATGATCGCATCCACCTCACGGATATTGGCCAGGAACTGATTACCCAGCCCCTCCCCGCGCGACGCACCACGCACAAGGCCCGCGATATCGACGAATTCAAGGCTGGTGGGCAGGATCTTCTGGGATTTGCCAATGCGCGCCAGATTGGCCAGCCGCGCATCCGGCACCGCGACACGGCCGACATTCGGCTCGATCGTGCAGAAGGGATAATTCGCGGCCTGTGCCGACGCCGTTTCCGTCAGGGCGTTGAACAGCGTGGATTTACCCACATTCGGCAGGCCCACGATGCCACAGTTAAAGCCCATACGCCCTTACTCCCCGGCCTGCGCGGCCATTCTTGTCATGAACAGTTCCGGCTTCCCGTCCGCCAGCAGCACGGCTTCATCAGCCAGCGTGTCAAGCATCGGGTCCAGCCACTCGCGGTCCGTGCGGGAGAAGTCGCCCAGCACATGGCCTGTCACACGCTCACGGCTGCCGGGATGCCCGATGCCCAGCCGTACGCGCCAGTATTCTTTCGTGCCCAGCATGCGGTCCATCGACCGCAGGCCGTTATGCCCTGCCGCCCCGCCGCCACGCTTTACGCGGATGCGCCCGGGCTCAAGGTCAAGTTCGTCATGGAATGCCGTAATGGCATCGGCTGGCAGCTTGTAGAAAGCGGCTGCCTGCTGAACGCTCTCGCCCGAGAGGTTCATATACGTCATGGGCTTGAGCAGCAGCACCTTGTGCCGACCGATCATCCCTTCCGCGATTTCACCCCGGAAGCGCTTCCGCCACGGGGCGAACCCGTGGCGGTCGGCAATCCGGTCCACCGCCATGAACCCGACATTGTGACGATTCCGGCTCATCCCCGTCTCGGGGTTACCAAGACCGGTCCAGAGCAGCATCGTTCATCCTCCTGTCAGGTGTGTGGCGGCGGGGGGATCAGCCCTCGGCTTCGCCTTCGGCGGCTGCAGCGGCTTCGGCCTCTTCATCAACACTCGGCGGTGCGACGTTGGCGATCACGAAGTTATTGTCCTGCAGCACCGGGGTGACATGCTCCGTGCCCTTCAGGTCTTCCCAGCGCACGTTGTCGTGGAAGTCGAGCTTGGACAGGTCGGCGGTGAAGAATTCCGGAATGTTGGCCGGATCAACCACCACGTCCACCGTGTGGCGGACGATGTTCATCACACCACCGCGCTTCACACCGGGGGAGACTTCTTCACCCGTGAAGCGGACTTCCACTTCCACGTGCACCTTATGGCCAGCTGCCAGACGCTGGTAGTCAACATGCAGCGGCGCATCGGTCACCGGGTGCAGCTGGATCTCACGCAGCAGGGCGTGCACGGATGCGCCCCCTTCAACGGAGATGTCATAGATGCGCGAACGCCAGCCGGCCTTATGCAGCTCACGGTGCACGATACGGGGGTCAAGCGCGATCAGGATGGGTTCCTGGCCGCCGCCATAGATAACGCCGGGCACGTGGCCGGCACGCCTCGTTGCACGCGCTGCCCCCTTACCAGCCTTCGCGCGCGAAGAGACTTCGATCTTGGTGAATTTGGTCACTTGTTTGCTCCTGAAACACAAGCGCGCAGGCCTCCAGGGGTGCCAGCGCGTGCGCGGCGTTTAACGGAAAACCGCGTGCGATGCAATCACCCAAGGCCGTCCGCGCCCGGTTTTTCAGGAAAGTGCGGTCAGGTTCCACACCGGCGTCGGTCCCGGCTCGGCCCACATCGGCGTCGCATTGGGCAGGCGCACGTTGGGCTTGAGATGCATGGCCGAACGCAGGGCGCGGAACATCGCGCCATGGCAGACGATCAGCGGCACGCCGTCTTTTTCCAGCGCCCGGTTCACGGCCGATACCGCACGTTCACGCAGATCGGCAAAACTTTCGCCATTGGCCGGTGTGTAATCGCCCGCGATCCAGCTGTCGTACCATGTCCCCATGGGCTTGCCTTCCTCGTCACCGAAACAGACTTCCTTCAGTCCGTCATCCAGCGCGACCTCCAGCCGGGGCGCACCGTTGGCCGCCAGCTGGTCGGCCACGATTTCCGCCGTCCGGCGCGCGCGGATCAGCGGTGACGACACGATCCGAACGATTGGCGCATGGTCATGCCAGTGCTTCGCCAGCAGCAGGCCGGCAGCCTCGGCCTGCCTTATGCCGGTCTGGTTCAGCGGAATATCGGTCCGTCCCTGTGAACGCCCCTGTGCATTCCAGTCCGTTTCCCCATGGCGCAGATACCAGTAAGGCCGGGCAATCAGGTCAGTCATGGGGTCGTTCCTTCTTGTTACACCCCTGTGGGGGTAACGCCGGGACGGTCGGGGGGTCAATCCCGTCTTCAGTCAAACAGCGACGAGACCGAGCTTTCATCCGATATGGCCTGCATGGCGCGCGAGATCAGGGCCGCCGTGCTGATCTGGCGGATATTGGCCGAATCCTTCACCGCCTCGGTCGCCTTGATGCTGTCGGTCAGCGTCAGCATGCCCAGCGGCGACTGCCCGATGCGGCTGACCGCGCTGCCTGTCAGCACGCCATGGGTCACATAGGCTTCCACCGCAGCGGCCCCATGCTTCATCAGTGCTTCCGCCGCGTTGCACAGCGAACCACCACTATCGACAATATCATCCACCAGGATGCAGTAACGGCCGCGCACGTCACCAATCACGTTCATGACTTCCGACACACCCGCGCGCTCACGTCGCTTGTCAATGATGGCAAGGTCCACGTTCAGCCGCTGCGCCAGCTGGCGGGCACGGACCACGCCCCCCACATCGGGGGACACGATCATGAGGTTGTGCTGACCGCCGGGAATATCCATCGGCGGGGCGTCATAGGGCAGCGGCGGCTCGCCATCGATCTTCATGCGCCCACGGATGTCGCGCGTGAACAGGGGGGCTGCGTACAGGTTGTCCACCGGAATGTCGAAGAAACCTTGGATCTGCATGGCGTGCAGGTCCATGGTCAGGACACGGTTGGCCCCGGCCTCGACCAGGATATTGGCCACCAGCTTGGCGCTGATCGGTGTGCGGGGACCGGATTTGCGATCCTGCCGGGCGTAGCCGAAATACGGCATGACCGCCGTGATGCGCCGTGCCGAGCCGCGACGCAGGGCGTCGAGCATGATCAGCAGTTCCATGAGATTGTCATTGGTGGGGGAGCATGTGCTCTGGATGACGAACACATCCTCGCCACGCACGTTCTCATGGATCTCGACAAAGATTTCCATGTCGGCAAAACGCCGCACGGTCGCATTACAAAGCGGCAGTCCCAGTTCCGCTGCGACTTTTTCAGCAAGAGGCAGGTTGCTGTTACAGGCGACAATCTTCATCGTGTGACGCTCCCGGGCGGCGGTGCAGGCGATCAGGGTGGCTTTTGCGGCGCCACCCCCGTTGTTATGTGCGGGGTTCTAACAACCGGCATACCCCCTGTCACCTGTCTAAGGATGACGAAACCTGCACGCCTGCCCTTCGTGGCCGATCCGTCACACCGGACGACGGGGTGGCAGTGTCACGCCGGGAAAGGGCCGGGCGGGTGCCGGCGGCGTGACGGGTACGGGTTTGCCGGTGATTTCGCTCGGGGCGGAATTCTCCGCCGGCACCGCCCTGGGCATGGGCGGCCATCCGGCTGCCTTCTGCACGACCGGGGCCGAGGGGCGGGAAACGGCAACCGCTCTGGGCTGGGTCACGGATACCGGGGCGGGGACATGAACCACGGGGGCCGTGACCGGGGCGGCAGACGGCGCAACAGGACTGACGGAGGCTGCCGACACCGGCGCAGCGGGTGTCACAGTCGGCCTGGTGGCCGCTGGCACGTGTTCCGTCACCACCGGGGACGGCGTGGAAGAGCCGGGCGATACGCTGGCAACCGTCGGGACCGGTGCAGCATGTACGGCCATTGGCATCCCTGTCGTCTGTCCGCCATTTGCCACCACGGGAGCGGATGGCGCGGAAACAACGGATTTCGTCACCGGCGCGACGGCATTCCCGCCACCGCCAGCCATTCCGGAAGGCGCGGCCATGCTGGCTGCCACAGGTCGCGCAGCAGTGGATGCCGGCTGGGCGGGCAGTACGCCATCCGCCGCCAGCGGGACATTGGCACGACCGGAATAGCGCGTGATGATCTGGCGTGCCGCACCCGCCGCCTCATCCGCCGCCGCCACGGCGACATCACCCCACTTCGTATCCAGTGAATGGGCGGCTATGTCATGGATCTGGGTGGCGGCCCCCGCTTCCTTGCCCTGCGCATCCAGCACCTGCCATGTCAGCACGATATGCTGCTGCTTCGTGGTGGATGTCGTGGTGACCGCGTCATTGAGCACGACCGTGCAGCGCACCGTGTAATCCGCCCCGGTGGCGGTATGGCGGATATCCTCGTGCGCATCGGGGAACGCCGCGATAAAGGCCCGCGCCAACGCGCGGTCCCCGTCACCTGGCGCGCCCTGCACGCCCGCGAAATAGACATGGGCAGGACGATTCTTGAGGCTGTTGGGGTCCTTCTGCATCTGGGCGGCCTGTATCCCGGTCAGCAGTTCGGCCACACCGGGTGCGGCTTCCTGCGCCGCGCGGGAGACGGCCTGCCCATCCACCGCCTGCCACTTCTGCACGGGCACGGGCGCGCCCTCCATGTGGCCGCGCTCCTCCCCCTTGGGGGTTATGACGGCATAGGTCGGGACAATCGCGCCATTACGGGCATCGGCCGTCATTTTCAGCCACCAGTCACCCGGGCGTACCGGCTGGCCCATCGCAGGCACCGACTGCGCCAGCAGGGCATCGACCATGGCGTGCTGCCAGCCCTGCGCCCCGGCCTGATCCGTGCCGGACGCCGTGGAAACCGGCACCGCCAGCCGTGCCGTCGGGGCCTGGGCTGTCCCTGTCCCGTGCTGGAAGGGATGGGGCACACTGACACATCCCCCAAGCATACAGATTACTGCAATGGCTGACCCCGTAAGCAGCCGCCGGGCAAAAACTTCTGACATCATGGTTCCATCTATATCGCCGGGCAGGCAATAACGGAAATCTGGTGCCCGATTGCCCCCCCGCCCGCCAGCGTACGGCGGCGATGGCTGAAAAAACGGGTTTCATCACGCAGGGTATCAATCCCCAGCGCCGCAGCCTGTCCCACCCCGCAGCGCTGCAGCCGCATGACGCAGTATCCCGGCAGGTCGAACATGAAATGCCCCGCCCGCGCCGCAGGTGTGAAAAACGCGCCCGCCGCCGCATCCTGCGCCAGCACGGCATCACGCATGTCCGGTCCGACTTCGTAACTGTCCCGCGTGATGCAGGGACCGACCACGGCACGGATGTCGCCCGCCGCACAGCCAAGCGCCCCCATGGCCGTCACCACCGACTCCACAATCCCGCCACACGCCCCCCGCCAGCCCGCATGTGCGGCCCCCACGACCGTGCCACGCGCATTGCTGAACAGGACCGGGGCGCAATCCGCCGTAATCACGCCCAGCGCAAGGCCGGGGCGATCGGTCACCATGGCGTCGCCCTCCGGCCCTCGTCCGGTCGCCCACGGCCTGGTGACCAGGATGGTGCGATCGCCATGCACCTGCGTCAGGCCCATCAGGTGATCGGGACGCACGCCCACGTACTGCGCCACGCGACGACGGTTTTCATGCAGGGCGGCGGGATCATCCGCCGAACGGGTCGAACAGTTGAGGCTGGCATACGGTCCGGTGGACACACCACCCTGACGGGTAAAGAATCCATGCCGGGTCCCGGCGAAAACCGGACTGCGCACCACCTGCGCATCCACAATCGCGCTGTCGGTCGTCATCGCGTTTTTCCCCTGCCTGTCCCATCCCCTGCACGCCTGCCCACAAAACCCGGCAGGTCGCCTGCAAGGCCGGACGAAAGCCCCATTACACGAAAAAGCTGTCCCATGCGGTCCGGTGCAGCCAGCCGCATGGCCGCCGCGCGGATTTCATCCGCCTGCGCGGGAGCGGCACGGGCAAGTTGTTCGGTGCGCGCCGCAAGCCCCAGTGCCGCCAGAAAATCCCCCTGGGTCACACTGCCCCACACCTCCACCCCACGGGGGACATGATCGGCAATGGCCCGGAAATCAACATGCGCCGTAAGATCCGCACTGCCCGGGCCCTGCAAAGGGTCCGTCGGGCGGCCGTCCCGCAATGCCTGCAGGCTGTCCCCCCAGGCGGGGGCATCATACCCGTAATCGATCAGCGCTGCCGCCCCCGACCAGCGCAGCAGGCGCGTGCCAAGCGCATGGACAAAATCCAGCGCGGGCTGGCAGGTTTCCAGCACGTCGCCTTCCGGCACCGGACGCACGCAGGCGGGATGCCCTGCCGGGAAATCACTGGCAGCATGCATGAATGCGCCATCCCGCACGAAGCGTTCCACCCAGCCCTGCCCCCGCCTGACGAACTGCCGGATGGGCAGGGCGTCAAGGAATTCATTGGCCAGCAGCACCATCGGCCCATCGGGCACATCACGCAGGTCACCATGCCAGCATACCGGCACGGCCGTGGCATCACGCAGGGCGTGCGCCTGCACCCCGCGCAGGCGGGGCGATGTCTCGATCATATGTAGGCGCATAGCTTTATGGCAGGCGGGGGCAACGCGCCGCAGCAACCGCTGCGCATCAGCCATGAGCGTGCCGCGCCCCGGCCCGGCCTCCACCAGCATGAAGGGATCGGGACGACCCAGCCGGTCCCACACCACCGCCACCCACGCGCCCAGCAGTTCACCAAACATCTGCGATATTTCAGGCGCGGTAATGAAATCGGCGAACGGGTCGCACCCTGCGTAATAGGCGGCATTCGCCCGGGCCATGAAATGGTCCAGGCGTTCGCCGGGTCCACTCACCGGACGGTCCCGTCATCGCCCGCGGGTTCGTCCGGCGCGTCGGCCATGACGGATGCGCGCGCGGGACGCATGCAGGCATTCAGCATAAGTCCCGCCCCTCCGATCGCCATGGGCACGCACAGGACCTGTCCCATCGTCACGCCAAAGGGCAGGAAGCCGATGAAGGCATCCGGTTCGCGAAAGAATTCGCATACCGTCCGCGCCACGGCATACCCGAACAGGAACAGCCCGGCGATAAAGCCGGGATGCTGGCGCACGCGCAGGCTGCGCGACACGCACCACAGCAGGGTGAACAGCAGCAGCCCCTCGGCAAAGGCTTCATACAGTTCGGATGGATGGCGCGGTTCCGGCCCGGCATCGGGAAAGATCATGGCCCATGGCAACGAGGACGAGGCCGGTCGCCCCCACAGTTCCCCATTGATGAAGTTGGCAAGCCGCCCCAGCCCCAGCCCGATGGGCACGACCGTGGTGATGCGGTCGGAAAAGGCAAGAAAGCTTAACCCGTTCAGGCGCGTGAACACGATCAGTGCGATAATCACGCCCGCCGCCCCGCCATGGAACGACATGCCGCCCCGCCAGACCTGCAGGATCGCCAGTGGGTGGGTCAGGTAAAAACCCGGCTGGTAGAACAGGATGTAGCCAAGCCGTCCCCCCAGCACCACGCCCAGCGTCGCCCATGTCAGGAAATCATCCACCTGCAGCGTGGTCGCGGCCCTGGGCGGCAGCGCGACCAGACGGCGCGCGATGCGCCACCCCGCCACCAGCGCCACGATATAGGCCATGGCATACCAGCGGATGGCGAACGGTCCGAAATGGACCATTACCGGATCAAACTGCGGAAAGATCAGGACAGGCAGCATCGGCCCACTTTCATTGTCATGGTTCTGGCGGTAGCGGGGCGATTACAGGTAGGGGTCAGGGGCGGCAAGGTAATCATGGACGTAACGGTGCACCCCGTCTTCCAGTGTTGTGAAGGGACGGCTGTAGCCTGCCGCCCGCAGCCTGCGCATGTCGGCGCAGGTAAAGGACTGGTACTGCCCGCGCAGGGCTTCGGGCATATCGATGAATTCGATCCGGCGCGGCACATTCGCCGCGTCACAGACCGCATGGGCCAGATCGGTATAGGTCCGCGCAACCCCGGTACCGCAGTTGAACAGCCCGCATACAGTGCCATGGTCCAGCAGCCACAGCATGACATCGACCACGTCCCCCACCCAGATGAAGTCACGCGCCTGCGCCCCATCCGCCAGCCCCGTCACGTCGGAGCGGAACAGGCGCAGCGGCTGGCCGGCACGGGCCTCGTCATACTTGACCTTCACCACCGAGATCATGCGTCCCTTGTGGTATTCATTGGGCCCATAGACATTGAAGAACTTCAGCCCCGCCCATGACAGGCCGGACATCGCCCCGCCCGCAATCCGGCGCAGCACCGAGCGGTCGAATGCCTGCTTGGACCAGCCATACAGGTTGAGCGGCTCCAGCCGGTCCAGCAGGGCGGGATCGTCATTGAACTGTTCAGCCCTGTCCGCCGCCCCATACGTCGCGGCGGATGAGGCATAGATGAACCGCACCCCTTCATGCGCGCACCACGACAGCAGCCGTTCGGACAGATCCACATTGGTGCGCCACACCAGATCGCCATCGGTTGCCGTCGTCTCGCTTATCGCGCCCAGGTGAATCACCGCCGATATGTCCGGCCGCATTTCGAGCCATGCGTCCAGCGCCTCGGGGGCAATGATGCGCGCGGGCGTGTGATGGCGCAGGTTGCGCCACTTGCCCGCATTGCCCAGCCAGTCCACCACGACCGTCTCAACCCCGCGCGCGTGCAGCGCCTGCTGCATGCATGACCCGATGAAACCCGCACCCCCGGTAATAACGATCACTGTCCCGCACCCCGCCCTGTTGCATGGAAGTCGATATTGCGGCGTCGCCACGGCCACTACAATCGTGCGGATAGCCCTGAGCTGCCAATGTGTCTATAGTAGCTGCTTTCATCTCGCGCGTGGACTGGCACAGGACGCGGCGCGGAACGTCATGGAGTACCCACTATGTCCGACAGGCCCCGCATTTTTGATGACCTAGCCGGTGTGGCCGGTGGCGCGTTCTCGGCGCTGGCTGGCGTGCGTGAGGAAATCGGCGCCATCGTCCGCGCCCGCGTGGATGAGACACTGGGCAGCCTGAACCTTGTGCGCCGCGATGAATTCGAGGTCGTGCGCGAAGTCGCGACCCGTGCCCGTCTGGCGCAGGGCGAACTGGAAAACCGGATCAGCCGGCTGGAAGAGCGTGTATCCGACCTTGAAGCCAGCCTGACCGCGCCCACCACGTCCCCGCGTTCGGGACTGTAAGCACAACGCTTGCAGCGCGTGCCGGTGGGCCATAGTGTAACAGGACGGTCCGCGCCCTGATTCCCCGCAACAGGCCACGGACCGGATGCAGAGATACGGAATCCGGCCCATGTCCGGATTTCCTCCACGACGGCTTCGGGGAGTGCCACATGCCAGCTCTGACTGAAACAGCGATCCCACGCAATACGAATCCACTCGATCTGATGGAACGGATCGTGGGCGGATATGACTGGAATTTCGAACGCCGCAGCGATTCGGAAATGGCGGCCGAGGCACCGGGCAAATGGTGCGACCATGGCCTGTTCTTCTGCTGGTCGGAAGAAGTGAACGCCATGCACTTCACCTGCACGTTCGACCTCAAGGTCCCCGCCGACCAGCGGCGCAACCTGTTTGAACTGCTCGCACTGGCCAATGAACGGCTGTGGATCGGTCATTTCAGCATGGACCCGGACCACGGTACGCCCGTGTTCCGGCATGCGGTGCTGCTGCGTGGGTCACGTGGCGCATCGGTGGAAAGCCTGGAGGACATGATCGATATCGCCCTTACCGAATGTGAACGTTTCTACCCAGCCTTCCAGTTCGTGCTGTGGGGCGGCAAGAAACCGGCGGAAGCACTGGAAGCCGCAATGCTTGACTGCGTAGGAATGGCCTGATGACCGAAACGCTTCCCCCCCTCCTGCTGATCGGCTGCGGCAAGATGGGCGGCGCGATGCTGGATGGCTGGCTGAAGGAAGGGCTGGCCCCGTCCTTCATCGTCGATCGCCACCGGGAATCCGTGCCCGCTCCGCACCATCTTGTCCGCAGCCTTGATGATGTCCCGGCCGATTTCCGGCCGGGCATGATCATACTGGCCACGAAACCGCAGAAGGTGGACGCCGTCCTGCCAGCGGCTGCGCAATTCGCCATCCATGCGCCCGTCATATCGGTACTGGCGGGCCGCACGGTGAAAAGCCTGACGGACGCGCTGGCAGCACTGCAGCCACCGGGCAGCCCGATACCCATCGTAATCCGCACCATGCCCAACACACCCAGCGCCATCGGGCAGGGCATGACGGTCTGCTACGCGCCCCCCAACGCAACACCCGCACAGCGCAAGCTGTGCACGCGCCTGCTGCGCGCGGTGGGGGAAGTGGCGTGGGTCGACCATGAAGACCAGATCGATATCGTCACCTCCATTTCCGGTAGCGGACCGGCCTATGTCTTCCTGCTGGCGGAACTGCTGGAACAGCTGGGCGTGGCCGATGGCCTGCCGCCCGATCTTGCCCGCCTGATCGCGCGCCAGACGGTATCGGGCGCAGGCGCGCTGATGCAGCAGAGCGGCATCGACGCCGCCACCCTCCGCCGCAACGTAACCAGCCCCAACGGCACGACGCAGAAAGCGCTGGAAGTGCTGATGGCTGATGGCGCATGGCCCGCAACCCTTGCCGCCGCCCTGAAGGCAGGGGCAAAACGGGCGCGTGAACTGTCGGGCCCGCAGCCCGTTTCATGACCACGTGGTGCCGTATACCCACCACCGATACCTTTAACCCGGAAGATTATGCCCTCCATGGATAACGACCTGTTTGACGCCACCCTTCTCCGCTCAGCGTTGGAACGTGCTGCTTCGCACGGATGGCGACGCGTGACGGTCGTTGACGCGGCCCGGGACGCCGGGCTGAGTCTGGAGACCGCGCGCAGGCGTGCGCCATGCAAGGCGATGCTGCTGCTGACGCTGGGCCGGCTGGCGGATGAGGCCGCACTGGTGGAGGACGAATCAGAAGGCAGCGTGCGCGAAAAGCTGTTTGACATGCTCATGCGCCGGCTGGATGTGTTCCAGCAGTACCGCGAAGGCGTGCGCAGCGTGCTGCGCGCCCTGCCCACGGACCCGGCGCTGGCCATCCTGCTGGGGGGGGCGACACTGGAAAGCATGAAGTGGATCGCCAACGCGGCGGGAATGGAAACAAACGGGCTGACTGGCGGTCTGCGCCTGCAGGCCCTGCTGGGCGTCTGGACCATGACCCTGCGTGCATGGGACAGGGATGACAGTCAGGACATGGGCACCACCATGGCAGCACTTGATCAGGCGCTGGATCGTGCTGCGCGCTTTACCGGCCTGCCCCCGGCAGCACCGCAGGCCCCGATGTCCGGTACCGGGTATGACGCGGGCACCGACCCGCTGGTGGACCTGCCGCTGGAACCTTCGGCCTGAATAAACCCGATCGGGCTGTCCCCCCTTTACGGGACGGCCCTTTAGACATTAGAAGATCACCGTATCGCACGAATCGTGCGATTACCGGACTTATTGGGGCGTAGCCAAGTGGTAAGGCAGCGGATTTTGATTCCGCCATGCGGAGGTTCGAACCCTCCCGCCCCAGCCAGTCATGCCTGAAACCGTAATGTATCGGGCACCGGTCATCTGGCGCGGCCTGCCATGACGCATGACCACATCATGGCAGACCAATCTACCCACGCGACACCGTGCAAATGCAGAAGACGTTTTTGGTGAAGCCTTTACTTAAAAAAGGCAGCGACCAAAAGCTTTCATGACTTCCTCATCAATGTATTATTTCCCTAATCCTGCATCTGTTCCATGTGCCCCGGCCCGATGGACTGGACGGATATGGCGGGCGGCCAGAAGGCATGGGCAATTTCGTTCTGGATCTGCCGCAGTTCGCGCTGGATCCAGTCCATGTATTCATGCAGGCCCCGCATGATGATGTCTTCCACCGTCTGTTCAACCAGTGTCACGCGCAGTTCCTCTATCCGTTCCATGATCGGGGCGCAGTGACGCAGGCGGTATTCCCCCGCCAGTGATCCAAGCACGCTATAGACACTACGCAGGCTGGTGGACAGCGAGCGGGGAAAGCCATCATTTTTCAGCAGGAAACCCACGATATTGGCGGGTGTCATCCCCTCGGGCAGGACACGGCGGAAGGCATGGTACGCCGCTGCTGACCGCAGCACGGATGTCCACTGGCTCATGTCGATATCCGAACCGATCCCGACACCACTGGGCAGCAGGGTATGGTATTTTATGTCGATCAGCCGCGTGATCTGATCCGCGCGTTCAAGGTTCTTGCCAAGGATATAGAACAGCCACGCCTGATCGCGGTACAGCGTGCCCTCGGTTATGCCAAAATGGGTCTGGCAGTCCTGCTTCAGCCGTGTGCACAGGGTGGACAGATAGCTCGCACCGACATCATCAGGCCCCAGTTCCATGACCCAGCGCGTAAAGACATTCAGGTGCATCCACATCTCGGTCGAGATCAGGGGACGCAGTACCCGCGCGTTTTCCCGGGCATAGCGGGCCATGGACACGATGGAATCCGGATTGTCGGAATCTGTGATGTAAAAGGCCACGACGCTGCGTTCGCCCGCGGTCTCATGGCGCTGGAAAAACAGGCCCTCATCGGCATTGATGCGAATGACGCTGTCCCATCCCGCATCCGGGTTGGTCGCTGAAACCGATGTACTGGTCACATCGATCAGACGGGCAAGGTTTTCAATACGCTCCATATAGCGCGCCAGCCACATCGTGCTTTCGGCATAGCGCGAAAGCAGGTTGCGCAGCCCCGGCATGACCGGGGCGGGAAAGACCGAAACCTGTGTCATGATGCCAGCACCCATGTATCCTTTGACCCACCACCCTGCGATGAATTGACCACCAGCGACCCCTTGCGCAGCGCCACGCGCGACAGACCGCCGGGCAGCACCCATGTATCGCGCCCGGTCACGGCAAAGGGACGCAGGTCCACATGCCGCGCCTCGACTCCTGCGGGACACAGGGTCGGCGAAACCGACAGGCTTATGACCGGCTGGCTTATGTAATTCGCCGGGTTGGCGCGCAGCAGGGCGCGGAATTCATCCAGTTCCGCCTGTGTCGCGTGGGGACCGATCAGCAGCCCGTACCCACCTGATTCGCCTACCGGCTTGACCACCAGCCGTTCAATATTGGCCAGCGTGTATTCCAGCCCCTCGCACTCGGCACAGATATGGGTTTCCACATTGGTCAGGATCGGTTCTTCATCCAGATAATAGCGGATGATGCGTGGCATGTAGGCATAGACCGCCTTGTCATCCGCAACGCCCGTGCCAATGGCGTTGGCCAGCGTCACATTGCCCCGGCGGTAGGCATCCACCAGTCCCGGCACGCCCAGCATGCTGTCGGGATTGAACACCTGTGGATCGAGGAAATCGTCATTCAGCCGCCGGTAGATTGAATGGACCGGACGGGGGCCGGCTACGGTGCGCATGTACACACGCCCCTCCTCCACCATCAGGTCGCGTCCTTCAACCAGCGGTATGCCCATTTCACGCGCAAGAAACACATGTTCGAAATAGGCAGCATTGTAGATACCCGGTGAAAGCAGGACCACCTGCGGATCATCCACACCCGTGGGTGCAACCTCCGCCAGAGCGCGGTGCAGGCGGGGACCATATTCATCCACCGGGCGGATGTTCAGTCCCCGCGCGAGGTCAGGCATGAGACGCAGCATCATCTGCCGGTCTTCCAGCACATAGGACACGCCCGACGGCGTGCGGGCATTGTCTTCGAGCACCAGAAAGCGGCCTTCACGGTCGCGCACAAGGTCGGTGCCGTTGATATGCACGTAAACCCCGCCGGGTACATCCAGCCCCACCATGGCCTGACAGTAATTGGCGTTGCCCAGCACCAGATCGCGTGGCACCACGCCGTCATTCAGGATATGCCGATCGTGGTAAATGTCATGCAGGAACAGGTTGATGGCGCGCACGCGCTGCTGCACGCCGCGTTCGACATGATCCCATTCCCTGGCCGTCAGCACACGGGGAATGACATCGAACGGCAGGACGCGGTCAATCGCCTCCCGATCGGAATAGACGGTAAACGTGATGCCAAGACGATAGAACTGCGCTTCCACCGCAGCCGCCCGGCGCCGTAGTTCAGCCAGGTCAAAATGGGCCAGGCGGTCGCGCACCAGTTGCAGGCCGGACGGCGGGATATCATCTCCGCGATTGAGCAGTTCACAGAAAAAATCCGGAATGTCGTATGTCGCGAACAGTCCGGCGGCCTGTGCTGCCATCTTCATATCGTTCATGTCCTACCCCCGCTGGCGTGGAGGTGGATCAGGCGCGAAGGAATCATGTCCGCCCACCTGCAATTTCGTTTCGATCCGTTTCTAGCGGAGCAAGAAAATCGTCTCTTGCCAAGAACGAATCTGCATTCCCTTCCCATTCAGGTCAAAATGCCGGAAAAATACGATATTGCCGCCGCCACCAATCCTGATAGCGTGGACGGTGACACATAAACCACGTCCGAACCGCACCATCGCCGGATCACGATGGCAGGCATGCGGAACAGTTTTCCGGGGCTCTAGATTAAATGAACGCGCATGCCATACTGGTCCACCACACACGGTACCGATACGACCGGCCCGTTCACCTTGGCCCGCAGACCATCCGCCTGCATCCCGTGCCGGGCTGTCGCAGTATCCTGTCCCATAACATGGACGTAGCGCCCCTGCCCTGTACGCGCATATGGGGGCAGGATACGTTCGGCAACCGGATCGCCCGCATCACGTTTCCCGAACGCGTTACGCATTTCGATATCACCATCCGCCTTGCAACAGACCAGACACCGGTCAACCCGTTCCACTTCACCCTTGACCCTTCCGCCCGCCACTGGCCTGCCGGCAGGACATGCGACGACCCCGCCCTTGCCCCCTACAGGCTGAATGCGGCCGATAGCGGCGACGGGTCGCCCACCCCGCTGCTTGATGCTTTTGTGCGGGAATGGCGCGCCATGCTGCCCTGCCCCACACTGGACCTGCTGGTGGACCTGACCCGGGACATCGCATCACGCATCACCTACCGCATCCGACCCGAAGCGGGCGTATGGTCGCCAGAAGAAACCCTGTCTCATGGCGCCGGTTCATGCCGCGACAGCGCGTGGCTGCTGATCGCCGTGCTGCGCAGGCTGGGCTTTGCCGCCCGGTTTGTATCGGGCTACCTGTTCCAGCCGGACCTGAACGCACCGGACCGGCTTGGCTGCGACCTGCATGCATGGACGCAGGTGCATGTACCCGGTGCGGGATGGATCGGGCTGGATACGACATCGGGCCTGCTGGCGGCACAGGGACACATCCCGCTTGCGGTCGGCACGACCCCGCAGCAGGCTGCCCCTGTCAGTGGCCTGCTGGACCAGTGCGTCGCCACATTTGAAGCCGTGATGGAAACCATGCCCATGCCCCCCGTCGCGGATATGGCATCCACCGCGCGCCGGGCTATACACCCCTCATGAAACTGTTTTTCTGCCAGTCATGCCAGCAGGTCCTGTTTTTCGAGAATACGGCATGCGAACGCTGTGGCCACACGCTGGGCTATGTGCCGGAACGGACTGTCCTGTCCGCACTGGACGCCATGGGGGACGGGTTGTGGCAGCCACTGGCCACACCGGCGGCCCCGCCGCGCGCACTATGCACCAACAACGCCTACAGCGCGTGCAACTGGCTGGCTGAACCGGGGCAGCCCTTCTGCATCGCATGCAGTTTCAACCGCACCATTCCCAACCTGTCGGTGCCGGGCAATATCGCGCGGTGGCAGAAGGTGGAAGTGGCCAAGCACCGCCTGTTCTACAGCCTGCTACGCCTCGGCCTGCCCCTGCGCAACCGGCGGCAGGACCCCGAAGGCGGGCTGGCGTTCGATTTCCTCGACAGCCTGCCTGATGGGACGCCCGCCATGACGGGCCATATGAACGGCGTCATCACCATCGCCCTGAACGAGACGGATGATGCACGGCGTGAACAGCTGCGACAGGAAATGGGGGAATACTACCGCACCCTGCTGGGCCATTTCCGCCATGAAATCGGGCATTACTACTGGAACGTTCTGATCCGGGACGCGGGGCCTGACCGGCTTGCCGCCTGCCGGGCCGTGTTTGGCGATGACCGTCGCGATTATGCCGACAGCCTGAAGGCCCATTACGCCGCCCCGGCCACTGACGCATGGCGTGGCCAGTATGTCAGCCACTACGCCACGTCCCACCCGTGGGAGGACTTTGCCGAGACATGGGCGCATTACCTGCACATCATCTCGACCCTTGAAACCGCATGGGCCTATGGCATGTCCATTGATGCCGCAGGGGCGCATGCGCCACCGCTGCGCACCACGGTCCGGCGCGATCCCTATACCGAGATGTCATTTGATGAAATCACGGATGGATGGCTGCCCCTGACCTATGCGGTCAACAGCCTCAACCGTTCCATGGGACTGCCGGATTTCTACCCGTTCGTACTGACGCCGGATATCCTGCGCAAGCTGTCCTTCATCCATGAACTGATCCGTGACAGCCGGATGGACCAGACAATCATTGAGAATTAATAAAAGTTTCCCGGCACCGCCCTTTTCCAGAAAATCGGCGTGCCCCGAAGCCTTCTGAAAAAAGCATCACCAGAAACGGCCTTGTGATTTTCAGGCCGTTTCTTCCTCGTCCTCCCGGACGGGTGCTACGGAAATGGCGCTGTCATTCATGTCCCGGCAGCACGCGCGCAGGGTGGAAATGAAATTGGCCAGCAGTGGCACATGCTGCCCCGCCCGCATGGCGATGGCCAGTTCCGCGCGCGGCGCCTTGGCGCCCAACGAATGGTAGGTCACGCCGCCAGAATGGATCTGGTGCAGCGAACGCGGCACGACCGATACCCCAAGCCCGGCTGCCACCAGCGGCACGGTGGAGGCGATCTGCGGGGCCTGCTGTCCCATGCGCGGCGTGAAACCGGCATTATGGCAGGCGGACAGGATCGCATCATGAAATCCCGGACCGAGTTCACGCGGGAAGATGATGAAGGGTTCATCCACCAGCATTTCCAGCTCAAGGTGGGGGTGGACGGCCAGCGGGTGCCCCTTGGGCAGGGCCACGACCGTTTCCTCCTCCAGCAGGGGGGACACCAGCAGTCCTGCCCCGTCTGGCACCGGCGGGCGGACAATGGCGATATCTATGGCCCGGTCGTGCAGGCTTTTGCGCAGGGCGGGGGTATTGCTTTCCTCAAGATAGATCGTGACATCGGGCCAGAATTCCCGGAAACGCCGCACCGTCAGCGGGATCATGGGCAGCAGAGAGACCGCCCCCGCCAGCCCCACGCGGATATGCCCCTTCTCACCCCGCGCCAGCCCCTGCGCCGTGGCAAGGAACTGCTGCTGCATGCCCAGCAGGGCGCGCGCCTGATCCAGCAGCACCAGCCCCACATCCGTCAGCTTGACCCCGCGCGTCAGCCGCTGGAACAGAAGGACACCCAGTTCATTTTCCAGCTGCTTGATCTGCTGGCTCAGAGGTGGCTGTTCTATGCCTAGCTGCTCTGCGGCACGGGTAAAGCTTCCATTGTCAGCAACGGCTACAAAATAACGTAAATGCCTTAGATCCATATTCCATATAAATTATATATGGGAATGTCTTTCAATATATATTTGACGAAATAACATGGCTTGCGCCACGTTTCGCGCCAATCGTGCTGAGGATGAGTATCCCATAATGAAAATTGGCCTGTTCATTCCGTGTTATATCGACGCGTTCTACCCTGAAGCGGGCATTGCCACGCTGGAACTTCTGGAAAAACTGGGACAGGATGTCGAATATCCGCTGGACCAGACCTGCTGTGGCCAGCCCATGGGCAATTCCGGCTGCAATTCGGACGCCGCCGCCGCGGAAGCCCTGTTTGTTCGCAACTTCGCCAAATACGACAAGATCGTCATGCCATCAGGCAGCTGCACGCATCACGTCCGCGACAATTTTGATGCGATCCCGCAGACCGACGAAGTGCGCCACGTGCGGGAAAACACCTACGAACTGGTCGAATTCCTGCATGATGTCCTGAAGGTGGATGCCTTCCCCTGGGCGGAATTCAACCATACCGTGGGTCTGCACAACAGTTGCGGCACGCTGCGCGCCCTGCGCACGGCCAGCATGTCCGAGCTGGGTGAAAAACCGTTTTCCAAGCCGATGGACCTGCTGTCGAAGGTCAAGGGAATCCGCTTCGTCACCCCCAGGCGCCCTGATGAATGCTGCGGGTTCGGCGGCACCTTCTCGGTCACGGAAGAAGCCGTATCGGCCAGAATGGGTGTGGACAAGGTGCGTGACCATTATCAGGCAGGGGCGGAGTACATCGTCTCGGCCGACTCCTCATGCGTGATGCACCAGCAGGGCTGCGCCGAACGTGCGGGAGTACCAATCCGCTTCATTCATATCGCGCAGATCCTTAACGGAGCAGCTCAATGAGCAACAAGCCCGTCAACCATGCCAAGGCGGCGGAGCATTTCCTTGAGGATGCGCCCCACCTGCAGTTCCACGACGAACGCCTGTGGGACATGCGCCAGAAGCGTGACGCCCAGATGCACATCCTGCCTGAATGGCAGGAACTGCGCGAGGAAGCGTCACGCATCAAGGAACATACGCTTTCCCGCCTGCCCGAATACCTTGAGCAGTTCGAGGAAAACGCGAAAAAGAACGGCATTCACGTCCACTGGGCGCGCGATGGGGCGGAACACAACCGTATCGTGGGCGAGATCCTGAAGGCCCATAACGCGCGCAACCTGATCAAGAGCAAGTCCATGGTCACCGAAGAGTGTGACATGCGACCCTATCTTGCAAAACAGGGCGTCACCGTAACCGAAACCGACCTGGGCGAGCGCATCCAGCAGCTTGATGACCAGCTTCCCAGCCACATCGTGGTGCCGGCGGTGCACAAGCTGACATCGGACGTGGCCAAGATCTTCGCCAAGGATTACCACACCGACCCCAACATCCGTGACCCGCACCTGCTCGCCGAAGCGCAGCGCCAGGCAGCCCGTCCGGTGATCCTGCATGCCGATGCGGGCATGACGGGTGGCAACTTCGTGGTGGCGGAAACCGGCACGTTCGTGGTCTGCACCAACGAAGGCAACGCCGACCTGAGTGCGACGGTACCCAACCTGCACATCGCAACCATCGGGATCGAACGCCTTGTGCCACGCATGGCCGATCTGGGCGTATTCATCCGCCTGCTGTCACGCAGCGCGCTGGGATCACCGATCACGCAGTACACCACCCATTTCCGTGGCCCGCAGAAGGGTGGCGAAATGCATGTGGTGCTGGTCGATAACGGTCGTTCCGCCCGCCTTGGCATGGAAGATTTCTGGACGTCGCTCAAATGCATCCGCTGCGGCGCGTGCATGAACACCTGCCCGGTGTACCGCCGTTCAGGCGGCCTGTCCTATGGCGCGGTGTATTCCGGCCCGATCGGCGCAATCATTGACCCGACTTTCAATGAACGCAAATACAGCACGCTTCCCTATGCCTCGACGCTGAACGGAAGCTGCACCAATGTCTGCCCGGTCAAGATCAACATCCACGAACAACTGTACAAATGGCGTCGCGTGCTGGTGCAGCACCATGAAATGCCGTTCGTCAAACGTGAGATCATGCACATGGCGGGCAAGCTTATGGGCCAGCCGAAGCTGTACCGCGCCGCCATCAAGGCCACCGAGGTCTCGCTAAGCACCATGCCGCGCTTCGTGCTGTACAACTGGCTGAACCCGTGGGGCAAGCACCGCGAAAACCCCCATCCGGTCAAGCAGACCTTCAATGACTGGTACCGCAAGAACCGTGAGAAGGCCGAGCCTGCCGCCGCACCGGAGACCAAGAAATGAACACCGCACGCGACGAGATCCTGCAGGCCCTGCGCAACAACCGCCCCACGCCGGAAAACCACCCGCTTCCGCCGGTCAGGACACTGGGCGACCTTGATGCCAGCCGTGAGCGTTTTATCGCCAGCCTGAAGATACTGGGCGGTGATGTGCTGGAACCGGTCGGGGACGAAACACTGGATCAGGCCATCATGCGCCGACACCCGGATGCGAAGGTGATCTGTTCCAACGTGCCTGAAGCGAAGGGCACATTGCCGGTGGAGAAGGTCAAGACCCCGCAGGATGCTGCGGCAATCGATGTCACCGTGGTGCGTGCGCCTTTCGGCATCGCGGAAATGGGATCGATCTTCCTCAGCGAATCACAGCTACCGATCAATTCCTTCGCCCATCTGGGGCAGCATATCGTGGTGGTGCTGTCACCCGACTCGATCATGGCCAACATGCACACCGCGTATCAGGAACGACCGGAATTCAGATCTGCCAATTATGGCGTATTGATGAGCGGCCCCTCCGCCACGGCGGATATTCAGGGCGTGCTGATCCGGGGCGCACAGGGTGTGCGTTCCCTTTCGGTCTGGTTTGCCTGAACATTACAGGCGGCCCCTTCACGCCATTTTCCCGAAATGGTGCGAAGGGGCCTGATATCAGACAGCTTTCTTCAGATTTGGGCTGGCCTTGAACCGCACGGTCTTGCCTGCCTTGACCTTTACCGGCTCACCCGTACGCGGGTTCAGCGCCTTGCGGGCCTTGGTTTTCTTAACCGTAAACGTGCCAAAAGATGGCAGGGTAAAGCCACCCTCGCGCTTCAGTTCCTTTACAATTGCCGCGATCAGATCAGATGCAGCCTGATTGGCCGCGACGCCCGTGCAATCAATCGAATCCTGTATAACTGCTGCAATAAAGGCTTTACTCATCGTAACGGCCTGCTCCCTTCGGGCTGAAAATTGATGTCGTGAATATCCTGTTTCCGTAATCAAATGGGGCGATCGCCGCCATCTGGGCCGGACGGTCGCGGCTTTTAACCTGATGATTGGGCTTACACCAGCAATTTTTTGTTATCACATAAAAATTTCTGCTGTTGTGGTCAGCAAGAACCGTGGCCGTTTTACAAGCAGCAGTTATATTGGCTATCTTCCGCGATAACGTATTGTTTATATCGAAATCGTATCATTTTGGTCAAAAAAAATAACCCGGCAAAATGGCATCATTGCCAGATACGCTCCCAACCGGGGCATATCTGGCACAGGCCTTACCGATCAGCTTTTGAAATTCTGTACCTTCAGGTCCGTCACGCCGACGAAGGTAATCCGGGTATTATCTGTCAGGCTGACGGTCGTGTTCCCGCCAGCAATGGTGGCATTGTCCAGCATGGCCTGGATGGAAGACGATTTCGCATCATAACCGGACAGCTTGACGGCATTGCCTGCCGATTTACCAAAATCCTGAATAATGTCGTTACCGCCGGCCTTGCCCTTGATGAATTCGAATTCCGTCTGGGCGCTGCCCGCCACGAACAGGTCATCGCCCGTTCCGGCCCGCAGGGTATCGTACCCGCTACCGCCAATCAGGGTGTCATTCCCGCTACCCGCCCGGGCATACAGCTTGCCTGTTGACAGGCCCCCATCCAGCGTTTCGTTCCCGCTACTGGCATAATAGGTGGTGGTCGTCCCTGTATTTGCTGTCAGGTCCAGTCCAGCCGTACCGTAAATGGTGGCATGGCTGCCGGTCACGGTGTCGGAAATGCCATTGCTGCCATCAATGAAGGTCAGGCTGCCATGCACGCTGACCGAAATCGTGCTGGTGTCCACATCATCAAGATGGGTGGAATGACTGGCGGAAATTGTATCGTTGCTGCCACCACTCACGGTCAGTTTTGCATGTGCCTGGATGGTGCTGTCACTGACCGAATCGGTACGCAGGTTACCCTTGCCATAGATGGTGTCGGATACGCCACCGTCCACGGTCAGCTTTGCATGTCCCTGGATATTGCTGTCACTGACCGAATCAACAAGCAGGTTGCCCTTGCCATAGATGGTATCGGATACGCCACCATTCACGGTCAGTTTCGCATGTCCCTGGATGGTGCTGTCGCTGACCGAATCAACAAGCAGGCTGCTGTTCCCATAGATGGTGTCGGATACGCCACCATCCACGGTCAGTTTCGCATGTCCCCGGATGTTGCTGTCGCTGACCGAATCAACAAGCAGGCGATTGCTGCCATAAATGGAATCAGACACGCCGCCATCGATGGTGTTGGTATAGCGTGCGGGATTATGCTCCCCGAAGTAATCGTCATCCCCATAACCACTGATGGTGGAATTATTGACATCCTGGACCATCACGCCGTCAACGACCCGCAACTTCACGCCGCCACCGTTAAACTGTGCCGTGTCCCCGACGCTGCCCGGTACGTTCCAGTCCCCGGTTACGGTAGGGTGTCCATCAGCACCATAAATGGTGTCGGATCCACCCAGGACATGAACGGTGTCCCGCCCCTTGCCACTGACGAAATCCGTATTGCCACCAGCAGCGTAATAATTCACGTCCCCCGTCTTCGCGACATAATTCACCCTGCCCATGTTACCATCAATGACAGTGGTGGCCTGCTTGCCACCTTTCAGGGTGATCGTGCTGTCCAGTGGGGTGGAGGTGGTGCTGCCGATCTCGACCTCGGTGCCGGTCACGGTGAATTTGCCGCGGGTCGTTACCTGCTGGTTCACGCCGCCAGACTGGTCCATCACGGTATCAATCCCGGCCACGCCGAACATGCGCACGGCCAGCGCCGGAATATCATTGCCATAGGCGTGCTGCAGGGCAGAAACCTCGGCACCCGAAACATTGGCGAGCGACTGCAGGGCCGCGACCTCGCTCACCTGGTTCAGTCCCAGTATGATATCGCTATTGTCCGGGTTGATCCCCAGTGTCAGGCCGGTGGCCCCGGTTACGGTCACGCCCATGCATTCCGTTCCTTTTCACGCATTGCGGGAACATGCATGTCTCCCGACCTCGCTACAGATATCCGCTACCCGTGCCGCATGATCGCAACGACCGGGGAGGAGATGCTTTCACGACGGTAATTGCCAGCAATGGGTTAAGAATTTCAGAATCAGGGTCAGATTGGTTCAGTTTAATGGAACACGATTTTCCAGTTCCTCCAGCCAGATGCGGGCATTGCCATCGGACGGCGCGCGCCAGTCCCCGCGCGGCGACAGCGCACCGCCGGCCACGACCTTCGGCCCGTTGGGCATGGCCGAACGCTTGAACTGGCTGAAGCCGAAGAAACGGTTAAGGAAAACACCCAGCCAGTGCCTGATTTCAGGCAGGCCGTACGCCCGCCTGCTACCGGCAGGGAAACCCGGCGGCCATGCCCCCTGCGTGGCATCGCCCCACGCATGCAGCGCCATGAACGCGATCTTTGACGGACGGAACCCATACCGCAGCACATGGAACAGGGTAAAATCCTGCAGGGCGTAAGGACCGATCAGCGATTCCGTGCTCTGCACCGCCTGCCCCGCCGTGGCGGGCACCAGTTCGGGCGAGATCTCGGTGGACAGGATGGCGTCCAGCACGGCACAGGTCCGTGCCTGCTCCCGCCCGTTGGCCATAACCCAGCGGATCAGGTGCTGGATCAGCGTTTTCGGCAGGCCGGAATTGACATTGTAATGCGCCATCTGGTCACCGACACCATAGGTACACCACCCCAGCGCCAGTTCCGACAGGTCCCCCGTGCCAATCACGATCCCGCCCGACTGGTTGGCCAGCCGGAACAGGAAGTCCGTCCGCAACCCCGCCTGCACGTTTTCAAACGTGACATCGTACACATCCTCGCCAGCCGCGAAGGGATGCCCCATCTGTTCCAGCATCAGCCTTGCCGCCGGACGGATGTCGATTTCACGCGCCTGTATGCCCAGCGCCGTCATCAGTTCATGCGCATTGCCATGCGTGTCGCTGCTGGTACCAAAACCGGGCATGGTATAGCCCAGCACCGCCTGCCGCCCCAGCCCGCTTTCATCTGCCGCCCGTGCCGCCACCAGCAGGGCATGGGTCGAATCAAGGCCGCCCGAAACGCCAATGACCAGCGTTTTTGCCCGTGACGCCTGCAACCGCCGCTTCAGGGCCGTAACCTGTATGGTAAACGCCTCGTAACAGTCCTGATCCAGCACCGCCGGATCGCTTGGTACGAAGGGAAAGCGGGGAATGGCGCGCCGTAACCCGATATCATCCATGGGTGGCGTCAGGGTCAGGTCGATCCAGCGCCAGTCCGGTGTCCCTGCATGTGCGCGGTTATCGGCAAAGCTGCCCATGCGCAGGCGTTCCTGCCGCAGCAGGTCAAGGTCCACATCTGCCGTCAGTGTAACCAGACCGGAAGGGAAGCGGGCACTTTCCGCCAGTATCGCGCCATTTTCAAAAATGGAGGTCTGTCCGTCCCATGCCACGTCCGTGGTCGATTCCCCTTCTCCCGCCGCAGCGTAGACATAGGCACACACGCAGCGCGCGGAATGGGACTGGCACAGCAGCGTGCGCGTACGCGCCTTGCCTACCGTGATATTGGACGCCGACAGGTTGGCGATGACCGTGGCCCCGGCAAGGGCTGCCTGAATGCCCGGTGGCTGGGGCACCCACATGTCCTCACAGATTTCGGCAGCCACCACCAGCCCCGGCACATCACGGGCACGGAACAGCAGGTCGGTGCCAAATGGTACATCGTGGCCATTGATCGTAACATGGCCGCCCCGCAGCCTTGCACCGGCGCTGAACTGCCGGGTTTCGTAAAATTCCCGGTAACCGGGCAGGTAGGATTTGGGAATGACACCAAGAATCCGCCCGTCATGCAGGGCTATGGCACAGTTATACAGCGCATCCCCCCACACCACCGGCGCCCCCACCAGCACCAGCGGCCGCAATCCCGCCGTCTGCGCCGCAAGCCACGTGATGGCGTCTCCCACGCGGTCCAGCAGCACATCCTGCTGGCGCAGGTCCTCGATCGCGTAACCCGACAGGCCCAGTTCGGGAAAAACCGCGACCACCACCCCCGCGTCATGGCAGGCCCGGATACCGTCATGGGTGCAACGCGCGTTTGCCATTGGATCGGCCAGCACGACCGGCAGCGTACACGCAGCCACACGCGCAAACCCATGGGTGTACAGAGCGTAAAATCCGGCCGTGCCGCTGCCTGCTGTCATATCCTGCATCCCCGTCCCCAAGGCCAAAATCGTGCCCCCCGATGAACCGTGTGCCATCTGGCGCATTGTTATAGAGCGGATGGCATGCCCGCGTCTGTCACAACAACGATCGGAAGGAACCGGATCATGGACCTGTTACGCTGGACCATCACATTCCTTGTCCTGGCCCTGATCGCCGCGGTCTTTGGCTTCGGCGGCATATCTGACACCTTTGCCTATTTTGGCAAGGTGCTGTTCTTCGTCTTTATCGTCCTGTTCATCCTTGGATTGTTTTTCGGCCGCGGCCGCGGAACTTCGCCCTGATCCGCAATCCCCGGCGAACAAGCGGGATCAGCGCAAGGGCATAGATCCCGTCCATCATGGCCATGGACACTGGCACGCCGGGTACCAGATAGGTGGCCGCGTCGCACGGCTTGGCCGGACGACGCGGCATGGAGGCCAGACGTTCGGCAAAACTGCCGCCGTGGAAAGTGGGCGCACGGCATTCAGGCAGCGGGCTGGCCCACCAGCCCTGTTCCACCCCCACATGGACCACCGACAGCCCGAAGGCGCATAGCAGCACCGGCAGGCACAGCCACAGCAGGCTACGCGCCATGTCACGCGGCAGAACGGTGGCCAGTCCCCCCAGCACGATCAGGATACGGTAAGGCCAGCGTTCCCACAGGCACAGCCCGCAGGGTACGTGACCCAGGGCATACTGGCTCCACCACGCCACACCAAGTGCGGCAAAGCCTGCCAGCACCATCAATAAAGCAGTTGAACGCATGGCCGGTTACGATCGGTCCACGACGGGTGCGGCCTGCAGCGCGCGCATGAAATCAGCGGCCCAGCTTACGGCTGTCGTGCTGCTGACCTCCCGTTCCAGGGCCTGCCAGCGCGTACGCCGTTCCGCAAGGCCCATCGTCAGCGCTTCATGCAGGGCATCGGCAATTTCGTCAGGGTCATACGGATTGACCAGGATCCCCTCATCCATTTCCGGCGCGGCCCCCGCGAAATGCGACAGGATCAGCACACCCGGATCAGCCGGGTTCTGTGCCGCGACGTATTCCTTGGCCACAAGGTTCATTCCATCACGCAGGGGCGTAATCAGGGCGGCTTCCGCCCGGCGGTAGAACCCGGCCAGAACCTCACGCGGGAGGGGGCGGGTGATGTAGCGGATGGGTGTCCAGTCGAATTCCGAATACGCGCCGTTGATCCGCCCGGTCAGTTCATCCAACTGGCGACGCAACTGGCGGTATTCCTCCACGCTGCCACGCGAAATCGGGGCGACCTGCAGGAAAGTCACCTTGCCCCGATGTTCGGGATAGCGGGCCAGAAGCGCTTCATACCCACGAAAGCGTTCGGGCAGGCCCTTGGAATAATCCAGCCGGTCCACGCCCAGCACCAGCTTGGCCCCACGCAGGCTGCCCTCCAGTCGCTCGATTTCCGGCCCCTGCATGCTTTTTTCCGCCTGTGCGCGGAATTCGTCGGGGTCGATGCCAATGGGGAAAGCCTGCCCACGCGGCGGCAGGCCATTGACCTCCAGCGAATGGTTCAGATTCTCGGCGTCCTCGGGGGTCTGCACGCCTACCAGATCGTAGCTCTGCATGTCTTCCAGCAGCAGTTCCGCGCCGGGCAGCGACCGCACCAGACTCCATGGCGGAAAGGGAATATGCAGGAAGAAGCCGATCCGGCACTTCACTCCCAGATCCCGCAGCGCCTGCCCCAGCGGAAACAGGTGGTAATCATGCACCCATATCACGTCATCGGGCCGCAGCAGCGGCAACAGCGTGCGCGCGAACATGGCGTTGACCGCAAGGTAGGTTTCCCAGTCCGTGCGGGAATAGTTCATCAGCCCCACACGGTAATGGAACAGCGGCCACAGGATCCCGTTGGAGAAATTCTGGTAAAATCCCTCGTACTGCAGCGGAGTCAGGTCAATGGTGGCATAGGTTACGTTATCAACCTGATCCAGCCGCGGCACGGGATCGCCGCCATGAAGCTGCACCTGCTTGCCTGACCAGCCAAACCACAGCGATTCCCCTTCGCGCAGCGCGTCTTTCAGGCCAACAGCCAGACCACCGGCGGGCTGGCTGCGTTCACGTGGGGACGGGACGCGGTTGGAAACAATAATCAGTCGCCCCATGCGTCCCTGCCCCCCTGTGCCAGTTGCGCAAGCCAGCCACGAAAAGCAGCGGGATCAGGGAAATCGGCAGGGATACGGAACCCAACCCCGCCCAGATGCACCGCCATGCGGATACCATCTTCATCCGTTACGTCATCGCCGACAAAAATGGGGGACCGGCCGGCAAAGGGCGCACTTTGCATAAGCACTTCCACCGCATGGCCCTTGTCTATTCCGGCAGGGCGGATTTCCCATGCCATCTTGGCGGCCTGAACGTGAAACGCGCCGCCTGTCGCGGCAACCCAGCCATCCGCCACCCTGCCCAATGCCTCGCCCGCATCGGGGGCGCCACGGTAATGCAGCACCAGACCCGCCTTCTTGCGTTCGATCCGCACACCGGGATGGGCGTGGGCCAGCTGGTCGGCCTGTTCAATCCACGCGGCGGGCACGGACGGCAGGGGGGCGCGTTCAACGGCCTGCCTCGGCGCGTGCCGGATGGCGATGCCATGTTCACCCGCCACGGCATAGGGTACATCCCCCAGAAAATGGTCGATCTGATCGATGGGCCGCCCCGAAATCACGGCCAGCGCATTCCCACATTTGTCGCGCAGGCGCCTGAGTGTATCAAGCAGGCCGGGCGCCACCACGACGGATTCAGGCGTGGGCGCGATATCAACCAGTGTCCCATCAAAATCCAGCAGGAATGCCGCGCGGGCAGGCGGGGGCAGCCGATCGAGCGAAGGAAGGGAAGGTATCTTGCTCATGATGGATCTAGCCTCCGGCAAAGCTGGGGAATACGCAAGCCCGGAACCATACCGGACAGGCCGACAGCATTGATACGATACAAATTAAACTATTATCTAATGCAGCATTAGCGGGGCTGCCCCCTCATCCGCCGGATCAGCAGGCGGCAGGGCCGGAAGTGGCGGGGAAGCCGGGGGCGCTGCCGTAGGGGCCTGCGAGGGAGACAGGGGCTGTGGCGCGTCAGCAGCCCCCGTACCGGTCGTGGGCGACGGGGCGGCGGCGGCCACCGGGGCCGGGCTGCCATCCGCACCGGGCTGCGGAGCGGCGGCAACCGTCAGCGGCGGCGGCACGGGGGCCACGGCATCCCCGCCGCAGCCCGCAAGCTGTACGTCATATAGCGGGTTCTGGAACACGCCGGTCGCGGGTTCAGCTATGGCCATCCAGCCCTGAAAGGCCGCCATGCCTTCATGCGCGTCATGCACTTCCAGCCATGCAGCGCTGTCCGCTGGCAGGGTGGCCGGGCGCTGCAGGCATGACGTGGCGTGCAGCGTCAGACTTTTATATGTCACATCCTGCCCCGTGGGGATGTCGAGCATCTGGATATGGGCATCCAGCTTGTCCAGCACCCGCACCGTGGCAATGGTGCGTCCCTGCCACGTATCGGGGGGATACATGGCGGGTGGGGCCAGCCATTCAGCGGCATGGGCGCAGGCGGGCAGGCTGGCAAGCAGGGCGGCGGGCAGGCAGCGCAGCAGACGCCTCATGCCTTCGGGCTCCGCAGGCTGTTCACAAGATCCAGCAGGATCTGGCGCATCGCCGCCTCATCCACGCCCATCAGGATCGCGTCCTCGAACGCATCACGGAGAATACCCTGCAATTCAGTATGGTTTTCCTGCAATATCAGTAATTTGTCACGACACGACACCGGCGCGCCATCGGGTTGCGGCCAGACCTTTGGCATGCCCGCACCATCGCCTGCCTCATGGTTCATGGTGTCTCTCCGCCCGCAGGGGCCTGCGCAGGCCGGGAAGCCTGGGCCTTGTCCTGCCGGGCCTTGGTCAGCGTATCGGTGACGGAGAAGATGAACTTGCTCAACAGTTGCTCAAGGCTGATCGCGCCCTGCGTCTGGCCGATCGTACCGCCGGGGGCCAGCATCCTGTCATCCCCACCCGGCGAAAGGGCGATGTATTTGCCCCCCAGCAGGCTGTCGCTGGTAATGATCGCCGCCGTATCATCGGGCAGCTTGATATCGGGCCGCACGGTAAAGGTAACCTGGGCTGCAAAGGTTTTCGGATCGACATGCTCATCGACCACCTGACCGACCGTGATACCGGCCAGCCTGACGTCCGATCCCACGGACAGGCCATCGATATGGGCAAAGCCCGCATTCAGCCGATAGCCTGATTCATGCGGACGCCCCTTGTCCAGCACGGCATAGGCCAGCAGTCCCGCCAGTACGGCCAGCACGGCAAACCCGGCAAGGAGTTCCGCAGGCTGGCGGACCGCCCGCCCTGAAACAGCAGCAACCATGTTGGCAAAGCTTCCCCAATATCCAGTAGCGCGCACCCTAGCAGGTTACGCCACCGGTTTCATCCCTCGGGGTACCATGCCTCATAATCGCTGGTAGTTGAAGCCCGCTGCCCACCGCGCAGGTCGCTGCCGGGGGGATGATACGCCGCCACCGTCCCGGTCTGGTTGGGCTGCCACGGCTGCTGCCATGGCTGGCGCGCGCTTTCGGGCAGGGGCGCATTCTCCATATGGTGCAGCCAGCCCCACCATTCGGGCGGGACGGCGGATGCGTCCTCCCCCTTGTGATAGATGACCCAGCGTTCATGACGCTTTTCCCCGCCGCCGGTGCGGTTGGGTGTCCGGGCCTCATAATAAGGTCGGCCATCGGCGTCCCTGCCGACCAGCCGCCCCTTGAAATGCGTATAGATACGGGTGCCTAGATTTGCCATGACCGAAGCCTAGTCCGCCCGCACGCGCGCGGTCCACGCGCATATGCGCGACCGGCCGTCACATCTGCGGGATCAGGGTGGCGGCAGGGCGGCGTCCATGTCCCCCCGTGCAGTTACAGGCCTGACGGGATGCGCTATCGCGCAACGGGACTCGATTCCTGCCGTCAGCGTGGCAGCACAGCGCAATTTCATCGCTGTCCCGGCCCATGCATACTTATCCCCCATATCCACGGTATCCAGTGGAATGTATAGTTGCGACTCCGGTCCAGACGGGTTCCGCACGCCCTGTCCGTGCCGGTAAAACAGAAGGCATGACAGCACGAAGCCACTGGAACGGCGTGCGCATGCGAACCGTAGAGGCCGCAGCGGACCCCGACGACGCACCACGTTCCGTTACCCTGCCCGCCGACTGGGATGACACGGCAGCCGAGGCCCTGGCCCAGCTTGCTCCCGGCCATGGTCCCGCCAGCCTGCCGGCGGAGGCGGCGCGATGGATAGACGACCTGTGTACGGGCGAGGTAGCCGGCCCCACGGTCCGCCCCATCGCGCGCACGCTGTCGTGCCTGCTGCTGATGCGGCAGGCGGCCCCCGCGGAAAGCCTGTGGCATGGCCACCATGACCGCAGGCCCGCCTTCGTGGTCAACCTTGCAGCCTTTGTCGAAGCCGATAACGGGTTCATGGCCACCGATTTTGTCGCGGCCCTGCGCCTGCTGGCCCGCGTGCTGCGCGCGGTGTCGCGGCAGAAGATGCCCATGCGCAATGGAGAACTGCCGCTGCCCGACCCGTTGGGCCGGACCACTCCGCACCTGCGTGCCGTTCCCGCCCCCACTGTCGCGGATCCGCATGAACGCCCGCCCACGGCTGGCGCCATCCTGCTGACCAACCTTGACGCCTGCCTTGCAGGGCTGGGGCTGGATTATGACAGCGAGGCCGGGCGCGACGCGGCATGCAGCATCGTGGCCCTCGCCACCCTTGTCGCCCATTCCGGCGAGGGAGCGGACGCCATGCCCCTGCCGCCCGTGCGCAGCATCCTGCCCGGTGTCAGCCAGATCGCACGCACGGTGTGGCAGGAAGCCGCCGTCGAGACCGACTGTCCCGTCGCCCGCGTCGAAACCGGCTTTTCCACACCCGGCCCGATTGATGCGCTGCTGGGGGTGGAATCATGCGGGCTGGCCCCGGTCTTCTCCCCCCTGCGCGCCGACGGGCGTCTGGCCACCAGCACACTCGCGCGCCTTGCCTGCCGGGGGCTGACGCTGGAAGCGGCATTCGCAGCGACCCTGGCGGGGGACACCGTGCTGCCGCTGCCTGGTGCCGCATCGCATCAGGCCATGCACCGCGCGCTGAGCGGGTTCGTGGACCGCGTGCCCGCCCGCCCCGATGCCACACGCGACACGCTGGCCACCCGCGCGGGGCTGGAACGTGGCGCACGCCGCCCCCTGCCCGCGCGCCATGGCGGCTTTACCCAGAAGGCCAGCGTGGGTGGCCACCGCCTGTTCCTGCGCACGGGTGAATACGCTGATGGGTCACTGGGCGAAATCAGCCTGACGCCCACGCGCGAAAGCCCGATGGTGCGTGGCCTGATGGATACGCTGGGGCAGGCCGTCAGCATCGGCCTGCAATATGGCGCGCCGCTGGAAAGCTATGTCGAGGCGTTCGCCTACACCCATTTCGGCCCCGCCGGCACGGTGGAAGGCGACCCGGTTGCATCCTATGCGACATCCATGCTGGACTACGCTTTCCGCGCGCTGTCCGATGCCTATCTGGGCCGCAGGCTGCCCGACGCCCCGCATGAGGACATGATGGTGGACAGCCCCGCTCCCATGCTGCCGCTGAACCTGCCCGAATCCGGCAATGACGATGGCGATGACACTCCCCCACGGCGGCGCAGGCTGCGGCTGGTCGGATAACGCGACGGCCCTGCTTCCCCCGCCCCTGACGACAAAGGATGACCCGATGCCCGACACCACCCCCGAACAGCGCCTGAAGCAGCTTGGCATTGTCCTGCCCACCCCGGCCGTGCCGGTTGCGAATTACGTCGCGGCCGTCATCAGCGGTTCCTCGCTGGTGGTATCGGGGCAGTTGCCGCTGGTGGATGGCAAGCTGCTGACCACGGGCAAGCTGGGCGACAGCGTTGCCGTTGAACTGGCGATCGAGGCCGCGCGCTACAGCATGGTCAACGTCATCGCGCAGGTTAAGGCCGCGATTGGCGACCTGTCGCGTGTCAAGCGCGTGGTGCGTCTGGGCGGGTTCATTGCCTGCACACCTGACTTCACGCAGCATGCCGCCGTCATGAACGGCGCATCCGACCTGGCGGTGGCGGTGTTTGGTGACGCGGGCCGTCATGCGCGCTCCACCGTGGGCGTGCCATCGCTGCCGCTCGATTCGGCTGTTGAAGTGGAAGGCCTGTTCGAAATAGGCTGAGGCAAAGCCCCACCACAATAAAAGGGAGCCTGTCATGACCCCAACGCCCCACGCGGTTTTTCCACTGGCGCGCCCGTCATGACCGGCACCACCATGATCCTGCACCGCAGGATAGCCGAAATCCCGGCGCACGAATGGGATGGCTGTGCGGGCGATGACAACCCGTTTGTCAGCCATGCCTTCCTGTCCGCACTGGAAGACAGTGGCTCTACCGGACCGCAGACCGGCTGGATGCCCCAGCACCTTGCCCTGCGCGACGGAACGGGACGCCTGCTGGCGGTCGCACCACTTTATGCCAAGGGCCATTCCTACGGCGAATATGTGTTCGACCAGCAATGGGCGCAGGCCTTCATGCAGGCGGGCGGGCAGTATTACCCCAAATTGCAGGTGGCCGTCCCCTTTTCCCCCGTGCCGGGACCGCGCCTGCTGGTACACCGGGACGCGCCGGATGCCGATGTCCTGCGCCAGCTTGCAGGCCGGGCGCTGCGGCAGGCCTGTGGGGAACTGGACCTGTCGTCGGTCCATGTCACGTTCTGCACGCAGCATGAATATGACCTGCTGGGACAGACCGGCTGGTTGCAGCGCCTTGGAATGCAGTATCACTGGGACAACTGCGACTACACCAGTTTCGATGATTTCCTGGACACCCTTGCGTCCCGCAAGCGCAAGGCCATCCGCCGCGAACGGCGTGACGCCAATGCCTGTGGCCTGACCTTCCATACCTGTCGCGGCAGTGAGATCACCGACGCCCTGTGGCATGATTTCTATCAGTTCTACCTGTCCACCGTGGACCGCAAATGGGGCAGCGCCTATCTCCAGCCCGGCTTTTTCCCGCTGCTGTCGCAACGGCTGGGGGACCGGGTGGTGCTTATGATTGCAAAACGCGATGGGGTGCCGGTGGCGGGAGCGCTCAACCTCATGGGACGCGACACGCTGTATGGCCGCAACTGGGGACGGCTGGAGGGGGACTGGCCCTTCCTGCATTTCGAGCTGTGCTATTACCGCGCCATTGATTTCGCCATTGCCCACGGGCTGAAGCGGGTGGAGGCAGGTGCGCAGGGTGAACACAAGCTGCAGCGCGGCTATCGCCCCTGCCTGACCCATTCCGCCCACTGGATCAGCCATCCCGGCCTGCGTGAGGCGGTAGCGGAATTCCTGCGCCACGAACGTACCGCCATCATGGCAGGACTGCCCGCGCTGGACGCCATGACCCCCTACCGCGCCGGGTCGTGATGGGCATGATGATACATGTCATGCCGCATGAACACCCGGACATGATAGCGTAGCATGACGACTGGCGGCCCGCAGGCCGCAGCCTGACAGCCAAGGAGCGGCCCCCCATGTACGCAATGCGACTGCTTGCCCCCCATACTCCCCTGCAATGGACCGAACTGCCCGACCCCACGCCGGGACCAGGGCAGATCCGTGTAAAGGTGGGGGCATGTGGCGTATGCCGCACCGACCTGCATGTGGTGGATGCGGACCTGCCCTTTCCCGGCCATGCGCTGACACCGGGGCATGAAATCGTGGGCCGGATCGATGCCATCGGCCCGAATGTGGAAGGCCTGCATATGGGCCAGCGCGTGGGCATACCGTGGCTGGGCCATACCTGCGGCTGCTGCCATTACTGCGAAACCGACCATGAAAACCTGTGTGACCACCCGCTGTTCACCGGCTACACGCGCGATGGCGGCTATGCCACCATGGCGGTGGCTGATGCGCATTTCACCTTCCCTCTGCCCGATGGGGATGACGACGTGGCGACGGCCCCGTTGCTATGCGCGGGGCTGATCGGCTGGCGGTCGCTGGTCATGGCGGGGAAGGATGCGCGCAGCATCGGGCTTTACGGTTTCGGGGCAGCAGCCCACATCATAGCCCAGGTGGCGGTATGGCAGGGACGCTCGGTCTATGCCTTCACCCGGCCGGGTGACACGAAAACGCAGGAATTCGCCCGCTCGCTGGGTTGTGTCTGGGCTGGCGGATCGGATGAGCAGCCGCCCGAACAGCTGGACGCCACCATCATATTCGCCCCCGTGGGCGCGCTGGTGCCCGCCGCACTCAAGGCCGTGCACAAGGCCGGGCGCGTGGTCTGCGCGGGCATCCACATGAGTGAGATCCCTGCCTTTTCCTATGACCTGCTGTGGGAGGAACGCCAGATCGTCTCGGTCGCGAATCTCACAAGACAGGATGGCATCGATTTCCTTGAACTGGTGCCGCGCGTGGGCATACGCACCACGACCACCCCGTACCCGCTGAAAGAGGCGAACAGGGCACTGGATGACCTGCGCCATGGCCGCTTTGAAGGGGCTGCGGTCCTGGTGCCCTGACCATGCGTGGCCAAAGGCGGGGATGACGGCCACAGGGTGCGTATGTTACTGGTGCCATGATCGCCCGCCTGTTTTGACGCGCCCTACGGCAACCGGCCGAAAGGCACAATGCCCATGCAGGTGGAAAATACCCCCCGATCCCCGCCGGAAGGGTATTCACGACCGCTGCAAAAATGCCCCCGCCATTATTATTTCTGGCTTTTGGGGCAATCATTCTTTATGCACCGGCCTTCTCCCTGACGCATGAACACGGGCCGGCGGCCAGTTTCCTTCCTGCGTCGCCCGTGTTCTTCATGTTTTTGTCCGGATTGCCCGATACATGCCGTTTCCCGAAACCCACCCCGCCCTGCAACGCGCGCTGGACGAGCGTGGGTACGATAACCCTACCCCCGTCCAGACAGCCGTGCTGGATGTCGCCGCCGAAGGGCGCGACCTGCTTGTTTCCGCCCAGACCGGGTCGGGCAAGACCGTCGCCTTCGGGCTGGCCATGGCCGATACCCTGCTGGGTGGGGCCGAACATTTTGGCCCGGCGGGTCCGCCGCTGGCCGTCATCATCGCGCCGACACGCGAACTGGCCATGCAGGTCACGCGTGAACTGACGTGGCTGTACGCACCAGCGGGTGGCCGTATCGTATCGTGCATCGGCGGAATGGACGCGCGGCGTGAAGCCCGTGCGCTGCAGATGGGTGCCCATATCGTGGTCGGCACGCCGGGCCGGCTGTGCGACCATCAGTCGCGTGGCCGTCTGGACATGTCCCAGTTGCGCGTGGTCGTGCTGGATGAAGCAGACGAGATGCTCGACCTCGGCTTCCGTGATGAACTTGAGCAGTTGCTTGACGCCATGCCCAAGACGCGTCGCACGCTGCTGTTCTCGGCCACCATCGCCAAGGAAATCGCGTCGCTGGCGCGCCGTTACCAGAACGACGCCGTGCGCATCGACACCCTGTCGGGGGCCAAGCAGCACGCCGATATCGAATACCGCGCCATCGTCGCCGATGCGCGCGAACTGATCCCCGCCGTGGTCAACGTGCTGCGCTATACCGACAGCCAGACCACCATGGTGTTCTGCGCAACACGTGAAATGGTGCGCCACATGCAGGCGGCACTGGTGGAGCGCGGCTTCTCCTCCGTCGCCCTGTCGGGTGAACTGGGGCAGAACGAACGGACGCGTGCCATCGACAGCCTGCGCAAGGGTCAGGCCAATGTGTGTGTCGCAACCGATGTGGCTGCCCGTGGCATCGACATTCCCGCGCTTGCGCTGGTGATCCACGCGACCCTGCCGACCGACCCCGCCACCCTGCTGCACCGTTCGGGCCGCACGGGCCGCGCGGGACGCAAGGGCGTGTGCGTGCTGATGGTGCCCATGTCGCAGCGCCGCCGCGCCGAACGCCTGATGCAGGGTGCCAAGATCACGGCCACATGGTCCGGTGTGCCGACAGCCGCTGACATCCGCGCCAATGACGCCAGGCGCCTGCTGGCCGATCCCGTCCTGAACGAGGACGTGGCTGAGGCGGACAAGGAACTGGTTGGCCAGCTGGTTGAAGGCCGCAGCAGCGAACAGCTTGCCGCCGCCCTGCTGCAGATGTACCGCGCCCGTCTGCCCACACCGGAAAACGTGCGCCACATCACGCCTGACGCCCCGCGCCCCGTACGTGAGCGCAGTGAGCGCGACGGTCCCCGCCCCACACGCGACAGCTACGCCAGCGCCGAACCTGGCGCATGGTTCGCCATGAATGTGGGCCGGCAGGAAAAGGCCGACCCCAAGTGGCTGATCCCGCTGATCTGCCGCCTTGGCGGCGTGCGCAAGGCGGATATCGGTGCGATCCGCATCAACGATACCCAGACCCTGTTCGAGATCACTCCGGATTCGACCGAGAAATTCCGTTCGTGCATTGCCGCGATCGAGAATGACGAAGTGCAGATCACACCCGCCAGCGCACCGGCCGGGGGTGCTCCGCGCCGTGGTGGTCCGCCGCCACGTGGCGGGCGTCCGTTCGGGCGCAAGCCCGGTGGTGGTCGTCCCGGTGGCGGGTTTGGCGGGCCGCCGCGCGGTGCGGCGTCCTCCCGCAAGCGTCCGCGTTCATAAACGCGGCACGCAACCCGATAAAAGACGCTGTGTTTCTTTCATGCCCGGTTTCAGCCGGGCATGTCTGTTTTCATGACCCTATGACAGGACGGGACTGCCGTGTTCAGACTTCGTCATTCCATCTTCTGCCTGTTTAGCCTTCTGGTGCTGCTGACCGCAGCCCCTGCCCATGCTGATCCCGATACTGCGCTGGGCCGCGAACTGGCGTCGGCCATCGGACATTACGCGCCTGATACCGACCTGTTCGGAAAAGGGCCGCTGGCCACCGTCGTGAAACAGACACTGGGGGCACAGTACGACAGCTTCATCCGGAACATGGAAGTAGCAGGCCCGCTGGAGGCTGCGGGCGACGTCCTGTTCATTACCGGCAACCGACGGCATGAAGGTGGCAGCCGCACTGCATGGCTGCTGATTGACCGGGGGGGACGTAACATGACGGTTGGCCTGCTCAACCCCGGCATGCTCTCACTTTACACAATCGGCCCGGTCCCGCTGACCAAACCTGCCGATGTACGGACCCTGATTGAAAACCTTGATGCCGACCCACCGTTCTGTAACCAGCCACAGGACCTGCCACCGGGCGGACGGCTGAACTGGCAGGGCATGCTGGAAGCGGGTGGCACATGCGTATATCGCATCGGCCTGCATCAGGGTGAGCAGGTGACAGCGCGGCTGGATGCCCCCGCTAACGGGCTGGAACTGCGTGTTATTGACCCCCATATGAACCATGCCGGTGTCACGTGGTCATGGACCGTGCCGCGCGATGACCTCTACCTTGTCGAGGTTGCTCCACGCCCCGATGCCACGGTGCAGAAGGGACGCGCCTTCGCCTTCCGTCTGGGCGTCAGCACGCACCCCTGATAAAAAAGGTCCGTTCCCTTGCGGAAACGGACCCTGAAAAAGGTGGGCGACCGACATGGCCGCATTCCGATGGCATGAACCTGTTCAATATTTTACTGGCTGTTGCCACCGCCCAGGAAATTATTGAGACTGGAGCCGGTCTGGCTTTTCAGATCATCCCAGCGCTGGCGTTCGGCACTGCCTGCGTTGCGCAGGTTGTCCAGACGGTTTTTCGGGGCATTGCGAATCGCATCCAGACGGTCGCGACCATTCTGGATTTTATCGTCAACACGGCTGCGTGCGCTCTCCAGCTTCTGCTTTTCCGCATCACGGGCGTTATCCCAACGGCCAACCGTGTTGTCATGCAGGCTGTTCACCCTGTCATCGTAATCCTGCTTGAGGTTCTGCTGACGGTCCCGCAGGCGGCTATCCGCGCAATTGCCCGCCTGCGCCGCACGGCCCAGCAGATCCCAGCCAGGAGTGTTCTGGCCATTGTCGCAATCAGCCGCCATGGCCCCTACGGTTCCCCCCACGGTTGCACCGGCAAGGGACAGGGCAAGAAGATATTTATGGAATTTCATCAACAGGACCTTGAAGCAATTGTTTTCTACATGAATTTTACGAAAATCATAGACCATATTCCGGTCGGGAATATGACAACGCACCCACTTCATGCCTGAATATAGTAATCAATTCGCCAATGCATAGCGCATGTAACACATGCCACCCTTCTTACTGGCGCAGGCAAACACGCCACGCATGGTGGACATGCCGTAATAATGCCACTATGTGACACGGACAAGCACACACGCCCATACCTGAACCCCGGTCGCGATCCATCGTGAAAAGACGGCGGTGCGCATACCTTGTTCCTTGGCGGTCCCTGTCCCATGTGGAATGAACCTTATCTTGAAACATGCTGTCGTTCGGCCCTGCACCGCCTGAAACTGAGCGGTCATGACGGCCGCCCGGCCCACGTGCCCGATGCGCCCTGCCTGAACCGGCTCAGCCACATGGGACTGGCGCGCAGCGAAGAAAACGACCGCTTCATCCTGACCGGAGCGGGCGATGCCCGCCACCGGACCGAAATACTGAAATTACCCGCATGATCAGCCATGACGACATCTGGCGCGCCATCGACCGGCTGGCCGCAGAACGGGGGCTGACACCTTCCGGCCTTGCACGGGCGGCGGGACTGGACAGCACGACCTTCAATCCGTCCAAACGGATCACATCATCGGGCCGTCCCCGCTGGCCCGGAACGGAAAGCCTTGCACGCACACTGTCGGCCACGGGCATTTCGTTTGAAGGGTTCAGTCGCCTGCTGTCTGGCCACCACGATCCCGAGGTATCGAGCAAGGCCCATCATTCCCATCTCAGGATCGCCCCCTTCTCGCAGCTTGCCCACCCCGAACTGTTTGACGAAACCGGGCTGCCAGATGGCGAACGGTGGGAAAAGTGGGAATTCCATGGCATGGCCGACCACCATTCCTATGCCGTGCATGTGGATTGCGACACCATGGAACCGATCTTCCGCAAGGGCGGCACGCTGGTCATTTCCCCTACCGCCGCCATCCGTGTGAATGACCGTGTCCTGCTTCATACCCCGCAGGGCACATCATGCTGCGGGCTGGTGGCCGAACGCTGGCACGATGCGCCGGTAACCGCCCCCCTGCATGAACTGGTGCGCATAAAGGGACTGGCCGCGATCGAGGGGGAGGAAATCATCGTTGACGGCGCGACCCGTATCCACCGCATTACGATGGCCTGCATGTAACATTGCGTGCAGGCGGCGATATTTTCCGTATTATCGTGACAGGTAGCGGCTGACTTTCTCCCCGATTTACACTATGTCTCGCCCATGACCGACACGCCCCTCTCCCTGATCCGCAATTTCTCGATCATCGCGCATATCGACCATGGGAAATCCACCCTGGCCGACCGCCTGATCCAGGCATGCGGCGCGCTGACACAGCGGGAAATGACCAACCAGGTTCTGGACAACATGGATCTGGAACGTGAACGAGGCATCACCATCAAGGCGCAGACCGTGCGTCTGTCCTACCCTGCCGAAGATGGCAAGACGTATGTCCTGAATCTCATGGACACGCCGGGCCATGTGGATTTCGCGTATGAGGTCAGCCGATCGCTTGCCGCGTGCGAGGGGTCGCTGCTGGTGGTCGATGCGTCACAGGGGGTGGAAGCACAGACACTGGCCAACGTGTACCAGGCCATCGACGCCAACCATGAAATCGTGCCGGTCCTCAACAAGGTAGACCTGCCCGCCGCCGACTGCGCGCGCGTGAAGGAACAGATTGAGGAAGTCGTCGGCATCCCCGCCGATGACGCGGTTGAGGTTTCGGCCAAGACCGGCCTGAACATCGAGGCCGTTCTGGAAGCGCTGGTCAAGCGCCTGCCGCCCCCCACCGGCGATGCGGAGGCTCCGCTCAAGGCGCTGCTGGTTGATAGCTGGTACGACCCCTATCTGGGTGTCATCACGCTGGTACGCGTGAAGGAAGGTCGCCTGAAACGCGGCATGCGCATCCGCATGATGTCCACCGGCGTGGTCCACCAGGTGGATCAGGTGGGCGTGTTCGCCCCGCGCATGACCAACGTGGACGAACTCGGCCCGGGTGAAATCGGTTACATCAACGCCGCCATCAAGACCGTGGCCGACACCAACGTGGGCGACACCATTACCGATGACCGCCGTCCGGCCAGCGACCCCCTGGCGGGCTTCAAGCCCTCCATTCCTGTGGTGTGGTGCGGCCTTTATCCGGTCGTGGCCGATGATTTTGAGAAACTGCGCGACAGCCTCTCCAAGCTGCGGCTGAATGATGCCTCCTTCCATTACGAAGCCGAGACTTCCGCGGCACTCGGTTTTGGCTTCCGCTGCGGATTCCTGGGGTTGCTGCATCTTGAAATCATCCAGGAACGCCTGAGCCGCGAGTTCAATCTCGACCTGATCGCGACCGCCCCTTCTGTTGTCTACAAGATGCAGCTGACCAATGGGGAAACGGCGGAACTGCACAACCCCGCCGACATGCCCGACCTGTCGCTGATCGAGAAAATCGAGGAGCCATGGATCAAGGCAACGATCATGGTGCCTGACGAATACCTTGGCGCGGTGCTGACCCTGTGCAGTGAACGGCGCGGCGCGCAGGAAGACCTGACCTATGTCGGCAACCGCGCCATGGCGGTCTATCGCCTGCCGCTGAACGAGGTCGTATTCGACTTCTACGACCGCCTGAAATCGGTCACGCGCGGTTACGCCAGCTTCGATTACCAGATGGACGGGTATGAGGAGAGCGACCTCGTGCGCATTTCCATCCTTGTCAATCAGGAGCCGGTGGATGCCCTGTCATTCATCGCCCACCGCTCGGCAGCCGAAACGCGCGGGCGCTCCATCTGCGCCAAGCTGAAGGAACTGATCCCCCGCCAGCTGTTCAAGATTGCGGTGCAGGCCGCGATCGGCAGCCGGATCATTGCGCGTGAGACCATTGGCGCCATGTCCAAGGATGTGACGGCAAAATGTTATGGCGGCGACATTTCGCGCAAGCGCAAGCTGCTGGAAAAGCAGAAGGAAGGCAAAAAGCGCATGCGTCAGTTCGGCAAGGTCGAAATTCCGCAGAGCGCCTTCCTCGCCGCACTGAAGATGGACCAGTAACCCCTGTCCCGACCTGTCACACCATAATTGTGACAGGTTGGACGGACATGGCGTTTTCCACTTGCGCCAATAAAAATTGGTGATATGTTCCGCACGCATCGGACCCTGCCATCCCGACAGGATGGAATATAGTCTGGTACCGGCTGGAGAGATGGCCGAGCGGCTTAAGGCGCACGCTTGGAAAGCGTGTGTACGTTAATAGCGTACCGTGGGTTCGAATCCCACTCTCTCCGCCATATTCTATATTTTCCCCATAAAATTGACCATTTAGCTGCGCACGGCATTACAGTTTTTTATGATGTAGTGACATATCGCAGGGTATGCGTGACGTGCATGGTATTATCTGCCGTCCGTGCATAATACCTAGCAAGCTCTACAGCGATACAATATCTGCGTCGGACAGGTGCCCGCATTGGCCGCTTACGCACCCCTCCAATCTTCTCCTTAATGGTATCTCGTACGCATTCTGTGACCTCTGTCAGCATCAAGGGCATCGCAATGAATATGAAGTCCCGATACCGCCGCCAATCATCCATTTACGCAAACAGGGCTGATCTCCTTCGGGCAACTGTCGACCAACCGAATAACTGACATCTGCACTGGCTAGAAAAAGAAAGCAGAAATGCCGGTTCCAGAAATCATAAAAAATATAGCTGGTTGAATTCCCCCCCAGACTACCGATCAATGCCACAATGGCAATTTATCCTGCTGGTAACATGACTTCAGCAGGTGAACATGGTCCTTCACAGCGATTGGCGAGTTGCGGACACTCCAGGCAAGAATAGAGCATTGCCCGGTCCATCAGGGTGGCCCAAATCCGCCCATGGCCAGATGCCAATCCCACTGTATCCAGTGGTTACGCTGGGCAACGGCCGCCTGCGCCTGACGGACAGTGTTAAGAGCGCCTGGCATGGCGTAGCCTCTACCGTCATTCTGAAAATCTTTTTGCAACCGGGTGCCCATCTGGTCGCTGAACGCATCGTTAGCCGTATGGCTGTCGCCAATCTTACGAAGCAGGGGCGATGTGGGAACCTCTGATTGCGATGATACGTTTTTGTGGCAGGACACCGCCACAGGATCTGCGGCATAGGATATCGGTTGTTTTTTCCGGCGTTATGGAATGGCGAACCGGAGCCTGGTGCAGACGCACGAACCACTGAGGGCTTTCATCATACGCAACACCTTTCCCGGCGTTCCCCACCGGGCGGTAGCTATAGGGAAAGATCTTGCATGCGCTTCATGAGCATATCACGAACATGGAGACGCATCCCACCATTCCGGCAAAACGGCGAAAGACACCGGCAACCCGCCCGGGATCGGCCTGCCGCCGCGGACATCTGGTCGCAACGCAGGGCGAGAACGACGGGCTGTTACAGACTGCAATCAGGCCCCGACAGAGGCCAGACCGACAGAGTGAAATTCTGGTGTTTATTCATTTTAAAATATCTGTTATTGCCAAAAATTATGCGGTATATTTTGCAACATTTAAAAAACAGGTCGGCAACTCTATCCGCCATTGCTTTTATTTCTATTTTTTCTTTAGAAACGGTATCTTGCCAGGCGTCTGATATTTCAGATCATTCATCGCTGGTGGATGAAGTTGCCGTAGCCGTCCCCACAAAACAAGGACAGACCGCCCTATTCCATCCGCTTTCCCCAAGTGACGCCTCCCGTATCCGCACAGCTTTTGCAGATCAGTCCGCCGGCAATTTTAGACAGGCAGATGTCCTGCTGAAACAACTGAAGGATAACAGCCTGACCGGCACTGTGCTGGCTGAACGGTGCATTCATACATCATATGCCTGTGCGACACCCATGCTGGAAGACTGGCTGGTGCATTACCAGGACCTTCCCTCAGCCCCCATGATGCGGGCATTGCTGGAATCCCGCACCGATCTGCCGGCGAATACATCAACGCGATCCCCGGCAACAGCACCTGTCAGTGGAAATGGTACATCCGGGGACACCATCAACGCAGCGGATGCACAAAATCTTTATATACAGGGACACGATCAGGTCGTTCTCAGCAAGGCCATGCCCACATCCGTCCTTAGGGACGTGAGCGGCAAGGTGGCATTTTATGCAGGCCTGTCTGCCTGGCGGCTGGGGAAGATGCAGCAGGCACAGCTCCTGTTCGCATTGGCTGCCAATGCTGATAACGGTTCCAGAGATTTACGTAGCGCTGCTTCCTGGTGGGCAGGTCGTGTAAGCGGGCATACTGGCAATACGAAAGATGCCTTGCGCTGGCTGGTACAAAGCGCCCGTTGCAAAGACTGCTTTTATGGGGTGCTTGCACGCCATGCCCTCAATAAAAACGGCGCACAGATGTATGATGCGGGCGTGCCCACGGTTGTTGATGTCAGTGCGGTTTCCGCGCGGCCCGCAGGCCACCGTGCCCTGGCGCTTCTTCAGGTTGGCCGCGTGGATTTAGCCGAGGCCGAACTGCGCACTGACTGGGTGAGTGCAGAAAATACCAATGCGCGCCAATCCATAGGGCTGATTGCACACGCAGTCGGGGACGCGGCCGAAACATCCGATGCAGCAGCCAGCCGCGCGGGTACCAGCAAACTTGTTCCTGGTCACACTATTGACCTACCGCAGCATTTTACCCCACGCGGCGGGTTTGTGGTGGATCCGGCGCTTATTTATGGAATTGTTTCCATTGAGTCGCGCTTTCAGCCCACGGTCGTCTCCAGAAGTGGTGCAAGGGGACTTATGCAGCTCATGCCGCGTACAGCCGCAAATTTCGTCGGCGGCCAAAAGGAGGATTTAAGTAATCCTTCCATCAATCTGCAGGTCGGGCAGCGTTACCTGATGGCACTTGCCCGGGACGGGCAGATCAACAATCATCTTATCCGCCTGCTGGCCAGTTATGCAGTCGGCCATACCGCAGTGGCCCACTGGAATGCCTCCGAACACAGCAACAATGAGTCTCTGGCCTTTCTGGAGGCCATTCCCAACCCCAGGATCCGGAACTGGATCGAGACAGTACTTCTCCATAGCTGGATGTATTCAGAAAAGCTCAATCGCCGTCCCATAAGCCTTGACCTGCTGGCTGAAGGCAAGAAAGCCAATCTGCCGCTGGAATCGGAAACATCCCTACAGTAAAGGATGATTTTTACTAATAATATTTTGTTTTAATTTAATAATCAGTATGCACAAACAGAATTCCGACAAAAATTTGCGTAATGTTCTTTCCGGATGCCGATGATCTGTTCTTCCATACACTGGCAGTATTTCGACATCCGTATCCCTCTTATCCGACCTCCACTTCAAAATGGTCATGGTTCCGGGTAATGCATCACGAATTTTTTCGAGACAGATTGACGAATCTACAGGATCATCTTCATGGGAAGACCTGAATTCATATAGATATACAATTGACATTACATTCATAAACCTTGGTAAAATGTAAATACGATTGTAAATTATGGTATAAAATTCCCTTTTCTGGTCCGTTATCTCAGGATAATTCCTTATTCACGGAGACGGGCCGCCTGCTTCCGACGCGCCAACCGCGTCTGGCACTGTTCGTATCGGGCATAACAATAATACAGTATAATACCATCAGGCCCTGCCAGCATATGCCGGTATATTGATGCAGAGGAGTGAAGGGTTATCGACGTATCATTTTATTACAGATATCATGAACAAGGTCAGACAAGGGGCAGGCATTCCCTTGCACCGCAGGGAAAAGCCCTTGCAGAATGTCGGGTCTGGCGCGTATCAGGCGCTACGACAGGATATTGCGGTCAGGGAAGTATGTAGTTCATTGGAAAAGAGTTATTTAAACGACAGAACCTGCAAGCCAGCGACAGACAGGGTCGCCGTCGTGACAGGGGCAACCGGTGGCATTGGGCAGGCACTGGTACGTCGCATGATCGGGCGCGGCTATCGAGTAATCATATTATCCCGACAGGCACAGGTGAACATGCCCGGCGTCATGCCGGTTGTATGCGACCTGACCAATATGGACAGCATATGCAACGCTGCCAGAACAATTATCCAGCATGCGCCGCAACTGGACGTTATCGTGCATTGCGCAGGCATCATCACACCCCGACCGGTTGGCCAGATGGGCACGCAGGAAATCGCCGACCAGATCACGGTGGACCTGACCGCCCCCATTGAACTGACTAATGCCCTGCTGCCAGCGATGCGACGCGGTGGACATATCGTATTCGTCAATTCCATGGCGGCGGTTTTTCCGCTGGCGGGCAGCAGTGTCTACACGGCGGCCAAATTCGGCCTGCGCGGTTTTGCCCGTGCGCTGGAACAGGAACTGCGTCCCCGGCGCATACAGGTGTCATCCATATATCCCGCCAGCGTCAATACACCCATGCTGCGCCATGAAATGGATGCAGGCGGGTCAATATACAATTTCATTGACCAGCCACAGGAACCCGATGTCACGGCGCAACGGATCCTGGAATGCTGCGAACGTAACAGCCGGGAAATCTTCAGTTCCGTCTTTGACAAACTGTTCACCCATGCCTGCCTGGCGTCCCAGGGGCTGCTCAACCTAAGCCTGCCGGTCATGAAAATTCTGGGACGGATGGGCTACCGTACCTACAAACGGCGCACCTCACGCATGTGACGGATCAGGAATTGCCTCAAGCAGTCGGCTCATGAAGCGCCCTGCAGATTAAACAAAGTTTTTGGTGAAGTTTTTCCAAAAGTTTCGAAGAATGCCGCCTTTTAAAAAAGGCGGCACCCAAAAACTTTTATTTTTTATCAATCATTTATCAGGAATTTTCTAACAGGTTACGGGCCAGCGCATTATGCTGCCGGGCCAATGCGGCCGGGTCATGCGCCGTAAACTGTCCGTCCCGGATCAGCACCCGTCCATTGACGATGCTACAGGCCACCCGCCCCGGCGTGCAGAACACCAAGGCCGCCACCGGATCGGACTGCGCGCCCGCATGGTCAATCCCGCGCATGTCGAACGCCACGATATCCGCTGCCATGCCGGGGGCAAGATAGCCGACATCATCGCGTCCCAGAACCGCAGCGCCACCGCGTGTTGCCAGTTCCAGCACCTCACGCGCCTGCATCATGGGCTGGTTATCACCTGTGGGCAGCAGACGCCCCAGCAACATGGCCTGACGGGCTTCCCCCAGCATATGGCTGCCATCGTTCGAGGCCGAGCCATCCACCCCCAGCCCGACCCGCATGCCCGCCGCCGCCATCCGGCGTACCGGGGCAATACCCGATCCCAGCCGCATGTTGGAACACGGGCAATGCGCCATACCGGTAAGGGTCGCGCCAAAACGGTGAATACCCGCGTCATCCAGTTGTACACAATGGGCATGCCAGACGTCCCTGCCAACCCAGCCGGTGTCCTCGGCGTATTCGGCGGGGGTCATGTTGAACTTCTCGCGGCTATAGGCAATGTCGCTGGCATTTTCAGCCAGATGGGTATGCAGCATCGTCCCCGTCGCGCGGGCAAGGGCAGCGGCATTGCGCATAAGGTCGCGGCTGACGGAAAAAGGCGAACACGGGGCCACTGCAACCCGTAACATCGCCAGTGGCGCGGGATCGTGGTAGGTTTCGATCACGCGCTGCGTATCCGACAGGATGGCGTCCTCATCCTCCACCACGCGGTCCGGCGGCAGGCCACCCTTGCTTTCACCAACGCTCATCGCGCCACGGGCGGCATGGAAACGTATGCCCATCTGCCCTGCCGCCTCAATTTCATCATCCAGCCGCGCGCCATTGGGAAACAGGTACAGGTGGTCGCTGGTGGTGGTGCAACCCGACCACAGCAGTTCCGTCATGGCCGTGCAGGCGGAAACGCGGATCATGTCCGGCGTCAGTCCCGCCCATATGGGATAGAGCGCCTGCAGCCACCCGAACAGGGATGTATCCTGTGCCGCGGGAATGACACGCGTCAGGGTCTGGTACATATGGTGGTGGGTATTGACCATGCCAGGCATCACCACGTGTCCCGTCATGTCGATAACATCATCCGCAGCGGGCAACGGGTCCGCAGGCGTTCCGATGGCCGCGACCTGCCGGTCATGCACCAGTACCCATCCCCCTTCGATTTCGCGCCTGTTCCCATCCATCGTTACCAGACGCAGCGCATTTTTGAGCAAAAGGGAACGGACCATGCATTACCACCTTGGAAATTAGTTCAGGACAACCAGTCGATAGAAATAACAGGAGCTTTTGGACACTGCCTTTTTTCAAAAAGGCGGCATTCCCTGAACCTTTTTGAAAAAAGCTTCACCAAAAACTTTTTCATGTCTGGCAGGATATCGCATCGACAGATTTCTGGAACCGTTCATGGAGAAAGGGAAACGTTGCGTTTATGCAGGGTTTCCAGCGGAGTGCCTATATGAAAGACCACTGCCCGCACGACCGGCACGCTGCGGTCCATTAGGCATATGCCCTGTCCGTAGAGTAAAAAAGACATTGGATGAACCGCCAGGCTTCACCCATGTTCCATGGCAGGAAACTGTCCACTCACCACGCCAGCATGAAGGAACCCAGGCAATGCCAGCAACCCCGTCCCCCCTGCATGTCGATCCGCTTGTATGGGGCCATGGCCCGCGTGTTTTTGAAGCTTTCCTTGAACCAACCTGCCCGTTTTCGGTTCGTGCGTTCAACAAGCTGCCCGACCTGCTGGCCAGGGCGGGGGAAGACCGGATCACCATCAGGCTCCGCCTGCAGTCCCAGCCATGGCACATGTTTTCCGGTATCATCATACGGTGCATCCTTGCGGCCTCCACACTGGAAGGGGGCAGGGATACAGCCCGCGCCGTCATGGCGGCCGTAGCTGCGCATCGTGAGGAATTCGAATTTACCGATCACTGCGCCGGTCCCAATATGAATGCAACGCCAAACGACATCATCAAACGGATCGAACACTATAGCGGCGTGAAGCTGGCTGCGGCCTTTGCCGTGCCTGAACTGCAGAAAGCCATCAAGTGGCAATGCAAATATAGCCGCCAGAACGGTATCCACGTTTCCCCCACCTTCATGGTAGACGGCCTGATCGACCCCGCCATCAGCAGTGGCGATACGGTCGAGGCATGGATGGAGCGTATTTTCGCCTGAAGGACGTTTTGGTGAAGCTTTTTTCAAAAAGCTTCGAAAGAACGCCGCCTTTTTGGAAAAAGGCGGCACCCAGAAACTTTTGCCATTCTTTACCAACCGGAATCCCACGCGCCACAGGCGCATTGCATGGATTACCGTATTTTGGGGAAAAAATGGTGCCGGGTGAGGGATTTGAACCCCCGGCCTTCGGTTTACAAAACCGCTGCACTACCACTGTGCTAACCCGGCATGACAATGAACAACGTCCGGCAATATGGACGATTCACCGCACCTGTCCCCCTTTTTGCCGAAATGCCCCGCATGGTCAAGCAGGGATTCCACCCTTTAATGCGCGGCCATCCGGCGTGCCCATACGGCACGGATACGGTCACGTTCAGCACGGCTCAGGTTACCGGAAACCGTGCCGGTTGCCTGCTGTGCCGCAGGAACCTTGCGCGCCCGTGCGGCACGGCGCGCAGGACGCGAGGCATGGGGCGCGATGCCGGCGGCGGGGTTTTCATTCACCTCCCTGATCGCCTCGGCGCATGACGACTGTTTGCCCACACCCGCCTCGATTGTGGGCAGCAGCCCCACGGGAGAGAAAACAAAGCCCGTCAGCACCGACGCCACAGCCCGGCCGATTACTTCCGCCCCGGGCATGATGCTGGGATGCTTGAGCGGCCCGGTAATGTGCAGCGGACCGGGAAAGGATGCGATGGCAAAGTGGCGGGAACGTGTCAGCAGGGCATATTTGATGGTGTTGTCACTGAAGTTGATATCCCCCTTGCCCACCGTGGAGGTATCGCCCGTTTCCATCAGCATGGTTCTGGTATGGAACACGCCATCACGCAGCGGCATGTCCGCGATCAGGCATTTCAGGTCTGTCCTGGCAGGCAGGCCAAGGGCGGACAGCAGCGCCTTGCCCAGTTCCAGCCCCAGCAGGTCGGGCAGAATGGCGGAAATATCCCCGCCTTCATCCAGCGCCATGGTCACACCGCCATTGCCATCACCCACGATCTGCGCCAGCGACTGCCCATGGCCATGCACCATGATATGGCCACCAATCGTTCCCTGCCCCTGATAATTACCCAGTGCCTGCATGAGGCGGGACAGATCGATCTGTTCCATATCAACCCGGATGCGCGCATCGACACCGTTGCCCTGCGGCACGAAGGTACCGCTGCTGGCAAGTTTCCCCTTGCCCACGCCAAAGCTCAGGTGATGGACATCAATCGTCCCGTCCCGGATATCCACCAGCGCATCGATGTTATCCAGCGGCACATGCCGGTTTTCGATATGGTCCCCATGATAGGCCAGATGGACATTGGTGGCCTTCAGCCTGGGCAGGTTGATGGGCGTGGTAGGCAGTACGGCGCCACTGGCCTCATGCGCCTTCTGTTCCGCCGCCTGCTGCGCGGTGGAGGGATGATCCCCCGGTGTCGCCCCGAAGAAGCCGCCAAGGTCGGCAAGGTCCACATGCCGTGAATGCAGTTCGGCATCCACGAACGTTACCACCTGGTGTGGATCGACACTCAGCGTGCCGCCAAGGTCGCTGGACCCGACCGTACCCTCGAAATCATGGAAGCGCACGCGCTGGTCCTGGTAATCAAGACTGCCCGCCACATGGTAGGTGGGTGTCTGCGGGATCACCACCCCCGTCAGCGGATACAGCAGCGACATGTCCGGCCCCGCCAGCGTCAGCTTCAGACGCGCACCCCGGAACGACAGCGGGTCATCCACCGACCCCACCAGCGTCAGGCGCGTGGGACCATGATGCACCTCGACATCCACGGGATAGGGCTTCGTCCTGTCCGCCAGTGAAACCAGCGCCCCGCCTGAAAAATGCCCCGTGATGGCCTGCCCGGTATAGGTACCGCGTACCTCCGCCACGATACGGGCTTCCGCATCCCCTTTCGCTGGCGTGGTATGCACCTGCGCGCGCATATCGCTGCGCAGGCCCGCATGCACGAAATGCAGCTGCCCGTCGGCAATGTTCAGTTCACCGATGCGTGGCATGGCCGTGGACCCGCCATCACTGCCGCCGGGGAAATGATAATTGGCGGTTCCGTCACGTTTTTCATCCAGTTCCACGACCGGCCTGTCCAGCGCGATCACCGGCAGGTCAACCGTCCCCCCCAGCAGGTGCCACAGGTTGACCCCAACCATCAGATGATCCGCCGTGGCGAATGGCGGCAGGGTGGCAAATCCGTCAGGTTCATCAATATGTACATCGTCGGCGGTGATGCGGACCACGCGGCCTACATGCACATGCAGGTGCGCGATCGTGACCCTGCGCCCCAGCGCGGCGCCTGCCCGGCGTTCCACCAGCGGGATGAACCAGTCCCATGACCAGAAGATGACCAGCGCCAGGATCGCAACCGCCAGAACTCCCAGCACCGGAAAACGTATCCGCGCAAACACGCCACGCCGTTGTGCCGGGGGTGATCCATCCTGACGGTCCGGTTCTGGCATGCCGCGTGCGCTCCTTGTGCAATGGCGGGTAAGGTATCAGATGAACGAATGGCCGCAGGTGGAGTTGCGCGCCCTGCCCGTCCCCATCCCTACCCGCCCACGGTTAACGGCAGGTTTGGACTGGCGCGCAGGCCGCGTGTCCTGTATGCGGTCAGGCGATATTGTTCCCCCTATGCTAACCCCTTTGTCGCGAGAGGTCACCGTCATGCCCGCCTATCGTTCCCGCACTACGACCCATGGCCGCAACATGGCCGGTGCGCGCAGCCTGTGGCGTGCAACCGGCATGAAGGACGGTGACTTCGGCAAGCCGATCATCGCCATCGCCAACTCGTTCACGCAGTTCGTGCCCGGCCATGTCCATCTCAAGGACCTGGGCCAGCTTGTGGCCGGCGCGGTGGCCGAAGCCGGTGGCGTCGGGCGTGAGTTCAATACCATCGCCGTGGATGACGGCATCGCCATGGGCCATGGCGGGATGCTGTACAGCCTGCCGTCACGCGAACTGATCGCGGATGCGGTGGAATACATGGTCAACGCCCACTGCGCCGACGCGCTGGTGTGCATAAGCAACTGCGACAAGATCACGCCGGGCATGCTGATGGCGGCGATGCGGCTGAACATCCCGACCATCTTCGTCTCCGGCGGGCCAATGGAAGCGGGCAAGATCATCAATAACGGCGCCGAGCAGCAGGTTGACCTCATCACATCGATGGTGGCGGCGGCCAATTCCGATGTGACAGATGAACAGTCGGCCACGATCGAACGCTCCGCCTGTCCCACCTGCGGGTCATGTTCGGGCATGTTCACCGCCAATTCCATGAACTGCCTGACCGAGGCGCTGGGCCTTGCCCTGCCGGGCAATGGCAGCCTGGTCGCAACCCACGCCGACCGTCGCAACCTGTTCGAGCGCGCAGGGCACGAGATCGTCGCCCTCGCCCGCCGCTGGTATGAAAACGACGATGCCACTGTCCTGCCGCGCGGCATCGCCACCAAATCCGCGTTTGAAAATGCCATGTCGGTCGATATCGCCATGGGCGGGTCAACCAACACCGTGCTGCACCTGCTGGCGGCGGCGCATGAGGGCAAGGTACATTTCACCATGTCCGATATCGACCGCCTGTCCCACAAGGTGCCCAACCTGTGCAAGGTTTCGCCGTCGCGCATGGATATCCACATGGAGGACGTGCACCGCGCCGGTGGCATTCCCGCCATCATGGGCGAACTGGCCCGCATGGGCCTGCTGCACATGAACGCCCCCAGCGTGCATGCCCCCAGCGTGGCGGCAGCCCTGGCAAAGTGGGATATCAGCACCGATACAGTGGATGAGGACGCACGTACCTTCTTCCGCGCGGCCCCCGGTGGCGTGCGCACCACGGAAGCATTTTCGCAGGCCAGCCGTTACAAGGCGCTGGATACCGACCGTGCCAATGGCGCGATCCGTGATGCGGAACATGCCTACAGCCAGGACGGTGGCCTTGCGGTGCTGTTCGGCAACCTTGCGGAAGACGGTGCCATCGTCAAAACCGCGGGCGTTGCCGATAACCTGCTGACGTTTACGGGGCCGGCCCGCATCTTTGAAAGCCAGGACGCGGCCGTCTCCGCCATCCTCGGCAATAAGATCGTGGCGGGTGACGTGGTGGTGATCCGCTACGAAGGACCGAAGGGCGGACCGGGCATGCAGGAAATGCTGTATCCGACCAGCTACCTGAAATCCAAGGGGCTGGCTGAAAAATGCGCCCTGATTACCGATGGCCGCTTCTCTGGCGGCAGTTCGGGACTGTCGATCGGCCACATCTCGCCCGAAGCGGCGGAAGGCGGCATTATCGGGCTGCTGGAGGAAGGCGATACGATCGAGATCGATATCCCAAATCGTATCCTGCGCACCACCGTAAGCGATGCGGACCTTGCCGCCCGCCGCGATGCGATGGAAGAACGGGGCGACCGCGCATGGCAGCCGGACCGCACGCGCGAAGTCTCCGTAGCCCTTCAGGCTTACAGCGCCCTGACCACCAGTGCCGCGCGCGGTGCCGTGCGTGATGTCAGCCAGCTTGGCCGCCGCACCAGCCGCTGATACAGCTGGCGGCCTGACAGGCTGTTTGAAAACAATGAAGGTTTCTGAATGCCGTATTTTTTCAAAAAAGCGACATTCTTCTGAAGCTTTTTGAAAAAAGCTTCACCAAGAAACTTCCTTATGATTGCAGCCTGGCCAACAGCCTTTTACGATACCGACGCCCCGGCGGGACACAGGTTCCCAACGGGGCGTTACGCGTTTTATGGCTACGCCTCGCGGAAAGTGACGGCCTTATGCCCCATGCGGCGGAAGGTCGCCGTAACCCGCTGCTTCAGCGCCACCAGATCGGGCAGGATGGCGTTATGCAGGCAGCGCACGCTGTCATGGGTTGCGTAGAAACGCAGCGAGGAAGCAATGCCCGTAATGATGGCCGCCCCCACGAACACGCCATCCACTTCTATGATCTTTGACTCAAACATGGTTCCCTGACCCACACCACCGGTTACGCCAGCCCGTGCGCACGACTGCCCAATGGGCCAACCGTACCAACATGCTGCCACCGGCAGTATTCTTCTGATTTCCATTACCCGCCGCAAACGCGGCAGGGCACCGGAAGTTTCATCATCACACACCCAAAAATCCTTTGGCCACAAACGGTTGCCAGCCATGGTCTGCAGTATGCGACAGGTTCCCCGCCAGACGATGGCAATGGGACTGTGGAGCACGAAAAAGACGATTATTGTGGCATTTCCATGACTGCAGCAATATGGACATACATATATTAAAACAATACATGCAGAACATGGCACACCCGGAAATAATTCCATACCAAAATGCAATAAAATGAAAAACAATATGGAAACAAGTCATTGATAAATAAAAGTCTTTTTGTGTCGCCTCTTTTCGGAAAGGTCGCACTTCCTGAAATTTTTTGAAAAAGTTTCAGGAGAAACTGTCCGTTAACCTGCACAATGGCTCAAAGGCAGACCCTGACATGCCATACGACAGGTCTTGCCCAATATGGGAAAGACCGCCCATATTGGGCAGGTCTGACATGCCCGTACCCTTCGTGACAGCAGGGGGCAAAAGCTGTTTTCTGCCACCCCGACCATCATCAAGACCTTACACAGACCGGTGCCAACCCTTGCCTAGCCTGACACGTCCGACCTTTCCCGCACGTCCCATCCCGCCACGGCGGGTCATGCATGCCGCAGCCCTGGCCATGGGCCTGATCCTTCCGGGTGGCATGGATGCCACTGCGCATGCCGCATCACTCACCTATCCCGCGCCCATCATGGGAACGGAAACCACCGCGCATGCATGGGGTATTGAAACCCGCTTTGCACAGACCACGCCATGTGTGGTCGAAATGGCCATAAACCAGACCACTTTCATGGCCCACATGCCCGAAATGATTCAGGCCGGACTGTTCAATACGCAGGTAACACCCACCCTGCAGCGGCAGGCGCCGCATTATCTCATGAACACATTGCAGATGGATGTAACGCCCGGCTTCGTCCATACGCTGTTTACCCAGCGTGGCGCGCCCGCGCGCTGCCATTTCGCATGGTCCTACATTGCCCCGAACGGGACGCCCCATCCCATGGTGAACTTTGACGTCACCCGTCAGGCCCATGACCGCATCGACTGGGCGCACCTGCGTTTTGGCGACATGATGACGATGGCGCAGAATCCGGTGGTGGACCGGCAATTCGATGCCCAGGTCAATCAGGAAACGATAGATGTGACCATTGCCCTGTCCAGAAGCGGTATTTCAGCCGACCTGCCGCTTCCCACCACAACGGCAGGAACGCATTCTCCTTAAGAGATATAAAAACTTACCTGATAAATAAAAATAAAAGTTTTTTGGGTACCGCCCTTTTTTCAAAAAGGCGGCAGTCTTTTGAAGCTTTTTAAAAAAAGCTTCACCAAACACTTCTTTATAATATGCAGGTTTTCCCCCTGCTCCTTAACGGCCATGTCCGGCAAGCTGCACGACAAGGTCGATCAGCGCCGCCGCCAGCAGCATGACCGTCACCACGCGCAGGCCAATGCGCAACATGCGCTCACGCCGCGTAGGGGGTAATTCCTGACGATGCAGGATAAAGGAATCCTGCTGGCCGGGATTTCCCAAATCAGGTGGCTCGGCCATTGCCCTGTCCCATCGGATGTTTCATGGATAGGCCCCGTTTTACCAGAACAGATGGATAACGCCAGACTGTGCCCCGCCATTGCCCTGCCTTTCGCATGACACGGTATGTCCTGTCCCTTCTCCTTCTGGTCGGACCTGTAGCCCTGTACCCGTCCCATGGGGCACATGCTGAAGGGTGCGCGGAACTGGGTGCGGAACAGCAATTGCCGATGCTGGACAACGCAAAGCTGTCGTCCCGGACGCAACTGCTGTGCAATGCCCGATATGCTGTACTGTATTCCGGCCTGGCGCATGAACCGCTGTGGTCAGCGGAGCATCTTGATACCGCCATGGTCCGCGCAGCCATATCCACCCCGCGCCGGGGAGAATTCCGTCCCGATACGCGCATTCCGCCGGACGCGCGCTCGGAACTGGAGGATTATGTCAGATCCGGCTTTGACCGCGGACACATGACCCCATCGGGTGACATGCCGGACGAACAGACACAGGAAGAAACCTTCCTCCTGTCCAACATCGTGCCGCAACACGCCGTGCTGAACCGGGGCAAATGGGCGGAAATCGAATCGGGCGTGCGCAGGATGGCCCTGCGTGAAGGGGAACTGTATGTGGTGACTGGCCCCGCCTTCCATGCCCGCACCCTATCGGCCATCGGGACGAACCACGTGCTGGTGCCAACTTCGACATGGAAAGCCATATACGACCCCCGTCGTGCACAGACAGGGGTTTACGTATGCCATAATGTCGCGCGCGCGCCCGGCTGCAGCCATGTCAGCGTGGCGGAACTGACCCATATTACCGGGATAGATCCCTTTCCCGCCCTGCCCGCACGCATGAAGCAGACCTGCATGACGCTGCCCTTTGGCACGACACACAGACGCACGACCACCCATCGCCGCCGCCGCACCCGACAGAGCTATTATCGCTGGTGGTAGACCCCTTTTCCGAAGGAGACACGATCATGACCACCCATTGCCCGACATCGCAGGCCGACACAGCCCTTGTCCCCTTTGCTGATAACAGCGTCAGCCGCACCATCGGGGGCATGACGGTGGAAAACGGCACCGACAGCATCGCCTTTTACGGCCAGACGGACCTGAGCCGTGACAGGGCCGGACTGGAACGCGCACGCGCGCTGCTGGCCTTCATGCAGCAGGTTGTGGAAACGCTGGAAGCGCAGAAGAACCTGCCGGATGCCCTGCCACCGCGCAAACCGGCCAAGGTTGCCAATCCCTTTGCCTGATAACGCGCGGGTCCCGCCCGCCTGATGCACAACGGGGCCGGCCCATTGCTGGACCGGCCCCGTTGAAAAACCCGTATCCCGTGGCATGCCACGGGAAAGCAGGATCAGCGCTTGCTGAACTGGAAGGAACGACGTGCCTTGGCGCGACCGTACTTCTTACGTTCAACAACACGCGAATCGCGCGTCAGGAAGCCAGCGGCCTTCAGGATGCTGCGCAGCGCGGGTTCGTAATGGGTCAGCGCGCGGCTGATGCCATGGCGGACCGCACCAGCCTGACCGGACAGACCGCCACCGACAACGGTGCAGTACACGTCAAACTGGTTGTAGCGATCAGCAACCAGGAACGGCTGGGTGATCAGCATGCGCAGCACGGGACGTGCGAAATAGGTGCCAACCGGACGGCCATTGACGATGATGTCGCCCTTGCCCGGCTTGATCCACACGCGGGCCACTGCGTCCTTACGACGGCCCGTGGCATAGGAACGGCCCTGCGCATCGCGCTTGGCTTCGTAAACGGGCGCGGCTTCCTGCGAAGAGGTTACCTGGCCGGACGCAACGGCTTCCTTGAGGTCAGCCAGCGTGCCTGTACGTTCTTGGGTTTCAGACATGTTGTTCAGCCCCCGACCTTCTGGGTGTTCACGGCGTTCTTGCGGTTCATTGACGCAACGTCGAGAACCTGCGGCTTCTGCCCTTCGTGCGGATGTTCGCTACCGGCATAGACATACAGGTGCTTCATCTGCGCGCGCTGCAGCGGGCCACGGGTGATCATGCGCTCGACGGCCTTGCGCACGACATCGCCGGGGTTCTTGCCGGTCAGGCGCTGGGTGATCGTGCGTTCCTTGATCCCGCCGGGGTAACCGGTGTGATAATGGAACAGCTTCTGGTCCACCTTGTTGCCGGTCAGGCGGACCTTCTCGGCGTTGATGACGACAATGTTGTCGCCACAGTCAACATGCGGGGTGAACTGGGGCTTGTGCTTGCCGCGCAGGCGCTGGGCGATGATGGTCGCCAGGCGGCCCAGGACGAGGCCTTCGGCGTCGATCAGGGTCCAGCCACGCGTCACCTCTGCGGGTTTCAGCGAAAGTGTGGTCTTCATGGATTCAGTGTTCCGTCCAGTAATGTAGCGGTAACAGGTGGCGCGTTATCATCCGTACGCGGTGCGAACGTCAAGCACATAATCCCGTACAGACGGCATTTTTCCGGTAAAAAAACGTGTGTGGTATCATGATACCGCACATCTTTCCGCAGCTCTCTGCCCGCGGGTGATTGCCCAAGGGGGCTGGAATGCGATAGCACTCGGTTCAAGGTCATTACGGATACCAGGCTCGTGAAGAAACTCTATCCCGCCATTCCCCTGCTTATACTTGTGCTGCTGGTTGGCAGCTGGGGGGTGCATCACTTTGCCCAACGCAGGCTGGAGGCCGGCATCGCCGACTTCAGGGCTTCCATCGGGCCTGACGCCACGTTCAGCTACGCCACGGCGCGGCCGCGTACGCTGGCGCGGGGCGCGCATTTTACCGCTGTCACCTACCACAACCCCGCCATGACGCTGATCGCGGCGGATGTGCGGCTGGGGGGGCTGACCGGTAATAACGTGCAGGGCGAAAAGATCGGCAGCCTGGTGCTGCGCAACGTGAAGGTCATGACCACCGCCAACACCATATCGCTGGACCAGGTGGAACTGAGCAACCTTGTCCTGCCCAATACCGCGCGGGTCGCGGGGGACATGGCCCGCCCGCTGGGTTTCGATTCCCTCGTGCTGGACAAGGGGGCGTTCACCAACCTGCATGTAGCGATTCCCGCCAGCCAGACGGACGTGACCATCGGACGCATGACCATCAGCCAGTACGGGATGGGCCGTTCGTCGCATCTGGACCTTGACCGGCTGGCGACACAGATCAACCTGACGCCCACCCGCCGCATTGCCGTCGAACATATCGTGGTGGACGGGCCGGATTTCGCTGGCGAGGTGGCAAGCCTGATCCAGTCAGGCCACCTTGTCCATGAACGCCATCCGCAGACCATGGATCTGAAGAAGGTGGAAATCGACAGCACCCACCCCATGCTGCAGATCGACCATGTCACCACGTCGCGTTTTTCCACCGAAACCGAAGACAAGATGGACACGAAGCTGGACCACCTGACCCTGTGGTCCACCGGCACGGACAACCCGTCCATCCTCAACGCCTTCGGCTATGACCATTTCAGCGGCAACATCCACGCCGACAGCACCAGCGACCGCAGTGCGGGCCGTGTGCATCTGGAACCGCTGACCATCGAAGCCCCGGACATGGGCAACCTGACCATGGTGGCCGAACTGGACCAGATCCCGTTTGACGACATGGCCATCATTCCCGAAACCGCCCGCATCGTCTCCGCCGCCATGACGTGGGATGACCTGTCGCTGGCCAGCCACGTGGTGGCGGGGCTGGCCAAAAGCCGTGATATGGATGTGGATGCCTACCGGCAGAATCTGCTGACCTCGCTCGGTACATCCGATGACGCTTCGATGCGGGCCATGGGCCGCTTCCTTCAGTCACCGCAGGACCACCCGCTGCAGATCGCCCTGCGTCCGATGAAGCCGGTCAACCTGATGATGCTGGGCGTTGCCCTGTCCATGGCGGGAGATCCGTCGGTTGCAGCCCCGCTGGGCCTGACCATCTCCACACCCTGATGACCGATTCCGGGCCGGTGCATGTCATTGGCGCGACCGGCCGGTCGGGACTGGCGCTGTGCCATGCTCTGACGGCGCGTGGACAGACGATCATTCCCGTAGTGCGCAGCCTGTCCCGGTGGCAGGCAACGGGCATTGCCTGTCCCGCCCGCGTCGCTGACCTGCAGGGGAATGCTGACCGCCTGCATGCCGCACTGGCGGATGCCACGTCCATCGTACTGACAGCCCATGCCCGCCACCTTCCCGCCGTGCTGGCGGCGGCCCCGCCACAGGCCCGGATCGTAGCACTGGGCAGCACCCGTATCTTTACCCGCTGGCCCGACGCGCATGGCCGTGGCGTGATGGAAGGCGCACGGGCCTTTGCCCGGTCTGGCCGCGATGGCGTGCTGCTGCACCCCACCATGATCTATGGCGCAACGGGCGAAGACAATGTGCAGCGCCTGGCCGCCCTCATGCGCTGCCTGCCCATCCTGCCGCTGCCCGGCGGCGGAAGGTCACGCATCCAGCCCATATGGCAGGGTGATGTGACACGCGCCATCCTTGCGGCCGTGGACCACCCATGGGATGGGCCACACAGCATGGTCATTGCGGGCGGGGATCAGGTCACCTATCGCGATTTCACGCGCCATGTCGCCCTTGCGGCAGGGTTGCGCCCACGACCTGTCGCGCCAGTGCCCGGATGGCTGCTGGTGGCGATGGCGCGAATCCACCTGTCCGGTCTCCCGCATATTGCGCCAGCGGAGGTGCGGCGACTGATGGAAGACAAGATTTTCGACATTACGCCCATGCGCATGCAACTGGGGCTTACCCCCACGCCACTAACAGTTGGGCTGGAACGCACATTCGCCCGGCGCGGTTAAGAAAGCCTGCTGCCAGATGCCATATTCATTATTGTCTGGAAAGAAGAGTTGGGGCGAACGACGGGGATTGAACCCGCGACAACCGGTACCACAAACCGGCGCTCTACCAACTGAGCTACGTCCGCCACAACTGCGCAGTCATTTAGAAAATTCGTGCGCGTACGTCAACTACCCTTTTTGGATTTCCACAATATTTCCCGCGCACAGCCGTTCACGCACGGATTGCAGCCGCTTTACGGCGCCCGCGATCACTTCCGCCTTCTTGCAGAATGCGAAGCGGACATAGCGGGCGGGAATATCCACCCCCCTGGCATCATAGAAAGCCGAGACCGGAATAGCGGCAACGCCCACATGGCGGATCATCTGTTCACAGAACGCGACATCATCACCCGCGAAGCCAAGCGGCGCGATATCGGCAATCAGGAAATAGCTGCCATCCGACGGCAGCACTGACAGGCCTGCGCGCGCAAGTCCGTCCGCCAGACTGTCACGCGCACCGCGCATGCCCTCCGCCAGCTGGTGGAAATAGGCGGTATCCTTGTCCAGCCCCATGGCCACCGCACGCTGCAGATTGGGAGCGACGGTAAAGGTCAGCAGCTGGTGCGCCTTCATCACAAGATCCGCCAGCGCGGCGGGGGCGGTGACGTAACCGACCTTCCACCCCGTCATGGAAAAGCTCTTGCCCGCGCTGCCAATGCGGATCGTGCGCTCCCGCATGCCCGGCAACATCATAAGCGGCAGATGCCCGATCGTGCCGAAGGTCAGGTGTTCATACACCTCGTCACACACCGCGTAGACATCGTGGCGCGCGACAAGACCCGCGATGAATTCCAGTTCGTCGCGCGTGAACACCTTACCGGTCGGGTTCATGGGCGTATTCAGCAGGATCGCCTTGGTGCGCGGACCAAAGGCTGCCGCCAGTTCCGCCCGCGGCAGGTCCCAGTGCGGCGGCGTCAGCCGCACCTTGCGCACGACCGCGCCCAGCATTTCCAGAACGGGCATGTAGGTGTCGTATAACGGCTCGAACACCACCACTTCATCGCCCCGGTTGACCAGCGCCATAAGGGAGGCGGTAATCGCCTCTGTCGCGCCACAGGTCACCACCACCTCGCGCGCGGGATCGACCTCGATTCCATAAAAGCGCACATTGGACCGCGCCACGGCGCCCCGCAGTTCCGGCAGGCCGGCAAGGGGGGGATACTGGTTGCGCCCGTCACGCAAGGCGCTGGCCGCGGCATCCACCATGTCAGCCGGGCCTTCGGTATCAGGAAAGCCCTGACCGAGGTTGATGGCGTCATGTTTCACCGCCAGCGCAGAGATGACTGAGAAAATGGTGGTCGGCAGCCCCGAAAGCAGCGAGTTGGCGGGTTTCATCGTATCATCCTGTCCCGGCGCGCGTGTGGCGACGCGCGCGCGTGTTTTTTGCCTTATCATCCGATTGCCTGAAATCCAAAGCCATGCAACCCTGCCTGCGCCAGACAGACGGCACGCGGACCTTACGCCACGAGACGGAAGACAGACACAGCAGCATGAAAAAGATCGAGGCCATCATCAAGCCCTTCAAACTCGACGAGGTGAAGGAGGCCCTGCATGAAATCGGTCTGATGGGAATCACCGTCACGGAGGCCAAGGGCTTCGGGCGGCAGAAAGGCCATACGGAGCTGTACCGTGGCGCGGAATACATCATCGACTTCCTGCCCAAGGTAAAGCTGGAAATCGTGTGTCCCGACGACATGACCGAACGCGCGATAGAAGCCATCATGGCGGCGGCCCGCACGGGACGCATCGGCGATGGCAAGATATTTGTCACCCCCGTAACGGATGTCATCCGTATCCGTACAGGTGAACGCGGCGCCGATGCGGTCTGATATCCGGAACGTAAACATGGGTCCCATGGCAGCACGCCTATCGACAGCAGCCTTCCGTTTCCGTAACCATAGCCGCCGCGCCGCATGGAACGGCACACCAAAGTCAGGACAGGTAAATTAACATGGCAAAAAAAGCACAGGCCCCGGCCGCGGCCTCCACGCCGTCACATTCCGCCAAGGCCATTGCGAAGGTCTTTGAGATCATCAAGGAAAACGCGGTCGAAATGGTTGACCTGCGTTTCACCGATCCGCGTGGCAAGTGGCACCACACCACGCAGTACGTCACCACGATCGAGGAAGACACCTTCCGCGAAGGCTTCATGTTTGACGGCTCCTCCATCGCAGGATGGAAGGCCATCAACGAAAGCGACATGATCCTGCTGCCTGACCCGACCACCGCGGTTATGGACCCGTTCTCCGCCAAGCCGCAGCTGATCCTGATCTGTGACATTGTCGAGCCGTCCACCGGGCAGTTCTACAACCGCGATCCCCGCGCGACCGCCAAGCTGGCAGAACAGTACCTGCAGTCCACCGGCCTGGGCGACACTGCCTTCTTCGGCCCCGAAGCCGAATTCTTCATCTTTGACAGCGTGCGCTTCGGCACCGGCCCGAACTTCGGCATCTACGAGCTGGAAAGCATCGAGGGCCCCGGCGCCTCGCTGAAGGACTACCCCGAAGGCAACATGGGCCACCGCCCCGGTGTCAAGGGTGGTTACTTCCCCGTAGCCCCGGTTGACAGCGAAGGCGACCTGCGCGCCGAAATGCTGACCACCATGGGCGAGATGGGCCTGCCCATCGAAAAGCACCACCACGAAGTCGCACAGTCGCAGCATGAGCTGGGCACCAAGTTCGACACGCTGGTCCGCTCCGCCGACTTCATGCAGATCTACAAGTACTGCGTGCACAACGTCGCCCATTCCTATGGCAAGACGGCGACCTTCATGCCGAAGCCGATCTATGGCGACAACGGTTCGGGCATGCATGTCCACCAGTCCATCTGGCGCGACGGCAAGCCCACATTTGGTGGCAACGGCTATGCTGACCTGTCGGATGAGGCGCTGTACTACATCGGCGGCATCATCAAGCACGCCAAGGCGCTGAACGCCTTCACCAACCCGTCCACCAATTCCTACAAGCGCCTGATCCCCGGATTCGAAGCCCCCGTGCTGCTGGCATACTCGGCCCGCAACCGCTCCGCTTCGTGCCGTATCCCGTACGCGACCAGCCCGAAGGCAAAGCGCGTCGAGGTCCGTTTCCCCGATCCGACCGCGAACCCCTACCTTGCCTTCGCCGCCATGCTGATGGCCGGCCTCGACGGGATCAAGAACAAGATCCACCCGGGTGATGCGATGGACAAGGATCTGTATGACCTGCCGCCGGAAGAGCTGAAGCAGATCCCGACGGTTGCAGGCTCCCTGCGTGAAGCCCTGACAGCACTGGAATCCGATTACGAATTCCTGCTGGCCGGTGGCGTGTTCACCAAGGACCAGATCGAAAGCTACTGTGCCGTGAAGTGGGAAGAAGTCTACAAGTTCGAACACACGCCGCACCCCGCTGAATTCGAAATGTACTACTCCGTCTGATAACGGCTTCCCCACAGGAAAGCCTGTCAGGCAAAAGCGCCGGAACCGATATGGTTCCGGCGCTTTTTTCATGTCTGCATCACGACCACGCGCAGCAATGGGCAACCGGGATGGAATGCACACGTTTGCTCGATTCCCGGTCATGCACACTGGTCCTGCGCGCCATATCGCCTACACCTTGAGGCCTGCATGCCGCACGTACACGCCTCACGAGGACAGACATGACCCAAGCCATACCCGACACCATGCAGGCCATTACCTTCAGCCAGCCCGGCGGTCCCGATGCCCTGTGCATTTCCACCCTGCCTGTGCCCCGGCCCACAGGGGGCGAGGTACTGGTCCGCGTCATGGCGGCGGGCATCAACCGGCCCGATATCATGCAGCGTCAGGGACTGTATCCCCCACCGCCGGGGGCCAGCCCCCTGCTGGGGCTGGAAGTAGCGGGCGAAGTCGTGGCGACCGGACCGGACGTGCCCGCAGGCGCCTTCCCCGCCATCGGCGCGCGGGTATGCGCTCTGGTCAATGGCGGGGGCTATGCCCAGTACTGCGCCGTGCCCGTGGGCCAGTGCCTGCCATGGCCCACGGGCTTTGACGCCATCCATGCGGCCGCCCTGCCCGAGACCTTTTTCACCGTCTGGTCCAACCTGTTCATGACTGCCGACCTGAAACCGGGGGAAAGCGTGCTGGTGCATGGGGGCACCAGCGGCATCGGTACCACCACCATCCAGCTGGTCCGCGCCATGGGGGGCACGGTCTACGCCACGGCGGGCACGGACGACAAATGCACACTGTGCACCGCCCTTGGCGCCACCGCCGCCATCAACTACCGGACCGAAACCTTTCCTGATCGCATAAAGGAACTGACGGATGGTCGGGGCGTGGACGTCATACTGGACATGATCGGAGGGGCATATATGGATGGCAACCTGCGGTCACTGGCGATGGCGGGACGACTGGTCATCATCGCCCTGCAGGGCGGGGCAAAGGCCGATGGCGTCAGCCTGGCGCGCATCATGACCCGCAGGCTGGTGGTGACCGGCACCACGCTGCGCCCGCGTGACGCTACCTGCAAGGCGACCATCGCCCGCCAGTTGGAAGAACGGGTGTGGCCACTGCTCGCACAGCGGGCCATCCGCCCCATCATCCATGCCACCTTCCCCTTTGCGCGGGTTGCCGATGCCCATAAACTCATGGAAAACGGAACACACATGGGCAAGATCATGCTGGACCTGCAGCACCTGCCTGCGGACACGACAGGACGATAGGGACACAGCCGGTGCTACTGAACGTCATTGAGCGCGGACCAGAAGACATTACCCCCGACACGGCCGGACGTCCCCCTGTTGTCCTGCTTCATGGCCTGTTCGGGCGCGCGCGCAACCTTGGCTTCTTCCAGCGCCGGCTTGCCACCACCCGCCGCACGCTGGCCATCGACCTGCGCAACCATGGCGACAGCCCGCACGGGCTTATGGATTACTACACCATGGCCGCCGACCTGCTGGAAACGCTGGCCCACCACAATGCGCTGCCCGCGACCCTGGTAGGCCATTCCATGGGCGGCAAGGTTGCGATGACGCTGGCGCTGACCCGGCCGGGCATGGTGCACAGTCTGCTGGTGGCCGACATCCCGCCCGCGCGCACCGGGCATGGTCAGTTCGCGCTGGGTGAGCAGATGCTGCGGGTGCCGTTCCCGCCCTTCCTCAACCGCGCGGGGGCGGACAGGCTGCTGCAGCACTACATTCCCAACACGGATGTCCGCGCACTGATGCTGCAGAACATCCGGGTGGGGGAAAATCCGGGCTGGAGCATCGGCCTGCGTGAAATCGTGGAATCGCTGCCCAATGTGGAAAACTGGCCCTATATCCCCGAAGGCTATACCTATCCCGGTCCCACGCTATTCCTGGCAGGGGGGAATTCCCCCTATATCCGCCCGGAGCATTATGGCATCATGCGCCGGCTGTTTCCGTGTTACCGGCTGGAACTGATCGAACAGGCCGGGCACTGGCTGCATGTCGAAAACCCTGAAAGATTTGCGGAACTGCTGGAAAATTTTACTGAACGTTACTGAACCGCCTTCCGTTACACATCCGGTCCTTGACAGACCCCCCATCCGCGTCGGTTATGCTGGCGATATAACAGGGCAGGCAGGTGCGCGGCCCCGGCAACAGACCAACATGGCGGAGACCCGTAGCCTTTCATGACGGTGACACTCAGTCCCTCCTCCCGGCGGCGCAATGCCGTGGAGCCCGTACTGATCCCACGCCGCACGCAGCCCGGCGCCAGTCTGCCGCCCGATACGGCAGGGGACCAGTACCGGCCACCCGACCGCGAACGGCTGCTGGCGGGCGTGGCCGTGCCGCAGCCACCGGGATACCGCAAGCTGCGCCCCACCATGTCGGGCCTGATCCGTCCGGATACGGAAGAAACCCCCGGTCCCGGCCGGGCCATCGCCATATCGGGGCTGCTGCACGCGGCCCTTCTGGCGACCATCCTGATTGAATCCGCCCATCACAGCCAGCACGGCTCCCCCAACGCCACGCAGTCGGAGCCGCAGGTGGAAATGGTCTTTTCGCCCCCGACATCCAGCGGGATGCAGGGACAGTCTTCACCCGATATGGCGGGCGGCCAGAACGCGCCCAGGCAGCAGCAGGACCAGCCCGAACCCAGCGCACAGGAAAAGACCCCCAATCCGCAGCAGAGCGACGAGGATTCCTCCCCTTCGCCCAACATACCCACACCGGAAGTTCCCGCCGCCCCGCCGCTGAGTGACGCGCCATCCGACCTGTCGGTACCGCAGTCCGAACGGCAGGACACATTCAATCCGTCCATGCAGAGTTCGGGCCACGGCAACCACCCCGCACAGCAGTCGCACAGCCATTCCTCCGCCACGGATTACAGGGCGCTGGAACATCCCCGTAACTGGTCGCTGTCGCAATCACCGCTGCCACGCCGCAACCAGCGTGGCCGTGCAGGCGGCACGGGCAGCCCGATCGACCTGTCGCTTGGCCCGCTGGTCAAGAACGGGCAGGTCAACGCCCCCTATTCCACCAATACGCAGATCAAGGGGGTCAGCGATGATTATGGCAGCGAACTCGACCGCTGGATCCGCAGCCACATGTACTACCCCGAGGAAGCCGCCCGCGCGGGTGAGGAAGGCCCGTCCTCGGTGCATGTGGAACTGGACCGCGATGGCCATGTCACCAAGGTGCGCCTGACAGGGCAGTCAGGGTCGTACTACCTTGACGCAGCGACCGTGGGCATGTTCCGCAACGCGCAGCTACCGCCCGTGCCGCCGGACATGCAGGGGGATACCTTCCCCATTGACCTGACCATCAACTACATCCTGATCCGCCGCTAGGCGCGTCAGGCAGACGGAGAGACCCGCCATGGATACAGCAGACCTCCTGCAGCAGGTCGGACGTGACTTCCAGCCGTTTGATACGGCTGACGCCGCCGTGGCCCGCATTACCGAACTGTATGACCATGCGGGCGAACTGGTCCGCCACGCCTTCACCACCCGCGACACCACGGGCCTTGCGGATGCGGTCTATCCCTACCTTGCTTTCATGCCGCAGGCCGCCCTGCCACCCGATGGCCCCCGTCCCCCCTTTGACGTAGTGCTGGAGCCGGGATTTTACGGCACCACCCTGACCCGGCCCGCGCTGTTTGCCGATTACTGGCGCGAACAGATCGAAAGCCTGCTGCGCCATTACAGGACACCGGTCATGGTCGGGCTGTCGAACCAGCCGATCCCGCTGCCCTATGTGACGGAAGAAGCGGTCACGTCGCTGACCGAATCCGACCTTGCATGGATCCAGTCGCATTTCGCGCTGCCGGACCTGCATGTCACCGATGATTCGATCGCCAACTGCGATTACATCCCCCGCCCCGGCGTACCCCGGCCGCTGGCGCTGTTTACGGCGGCGCGCACCGATTACTCGCTGGCGCGGCTACACCATTACACCGGCACCGCCCCACGCCATTTCCAGCGCTTCATCCTGCTGACCAATTACCAGCGTTACGTGGATGCATTCCGCGAATACGGCCATGCGCAGGTGGATGCGGGATCGGAATACACCACCTTTGTCGAACCAGGCGAAATCATCCATACCCGCGACACCCCGCATACGGCCACCCATGCGGGTCAGAGCCTGCCGCAGATGCCCGCCTACCACCTGTGCCGCCCCGATGGGGATGGCATCACGCTGATCAATATTGGCGTCGGCCCCGCCAACGCCAAGACCATTACCGACCACCTTGCGGTGCTGCGCCCGCACTGCTGGCTGATGGTGGGCCACTGCGCGGGACTGCGGCGCAGCCAGAAGCTGGGGGACTACGTGCTGGCGCATGGCTACCTGCGAGATGACCATGTGCTGGATGACGACCTGCCACCATGGGTGCCCGTGCCCCCCATTGCCGAAGTGCAGGTGGCGCTGCAGGACGTGACCGCGCGCGTGACCGGCCTGCACGATGCCGAAGTCAAGACACGCCTGCGCACCGGCACGGTCATGACGACGGACAACCGCAACTGGGAATTGCGGCTTGGCGCGCTGTTCACCCGCATCAACACATCCCGTGCCATTGCGGTGGACATGGAATCGGCCACGATCGCAGCCAACGGGTTCCGTTTCCGCGTACCCTATGGCACGCTTCTGTGCGTATCGGACAAGCCGCTGCATGGGGAACTGAAGCTGCGCGGCATGGCCAATGCCTTCTACCGTGAACGCGTACGCCAGCATCTGGTGGTGGGGATCGAAACCATGCAGCAGTTGCGCGCGCAGGGTGTGGACCGCCTGCATTCGCGCAAGCTGCGCGGGTTTGACGAACCGGCGTTCCGGTAACCGACGACAGGGACAGGACAGGGCTGCTGCCACACCCTGCCCGAGGCGCACGTTTCCTCAGGGCACTGCCCTGAAACCCGGCAAAGGTCACCTGCCTTTGCAAACCTCTTTTTTGGGATCTGCTTCACAAGGCAGTCCGCAGGAAGTTTCTGGTGAAGCTTTTTTAAAAAGTTTCAGAAAAATGCTGCCTTTTTGAAAAAGGCAGCCCCAAATTTTATTCCCATCAGTGATGTATACGTTAAAAATCCGGCAGTGTCGGCGCCAGATGACCACCCTGCCTGATCGGAGCCATGCGACGGGCAAGGCCGGTGGCATCATCAGTTTCAACCATCATGCCCGCGATGCTGGCGTCCCCTTCGGCGGGTTGCAGACGGTCACCAGGCATCTTGCGCACGAAACGGGCGATGGCCGCGTCCTTGCCCATACCGATCACGCTATCATAATCACCACACATGCCCGCATCGGTCTGGAACGCGGTGCCACCCGACAGAATCCGGTGGTCCGCCGTGGGCGTGTGTGTGTGGGTGCCGATGACCAGCGAGACCCGGCCATCAAGGAAATGACCCATGGCCCATTTCTCGCTCGTGGCTTCGGCATGAATATCCACTACGGCGGCATGCATGGTCACACCCAGACGGTGGCGCGACAGGATATCGGTAACGGAGCGGAACGGGTCATCCATCGCATCCATGAACTGGCGGCCCATGACGCTGACAACCAGCGCCTTGCGGCCATCCACCAGTTCCACCACCACGCTACCCTGCCCCGGCGTGCCGGGCGGGTAGTTGGCGGGACGGATGATGCGGGGTTCGCTGTCAATATGGCCAATCAGGTCACGACGGTCCCAGCTATGGTTACCCAGCGTGATGACATCGGCCCCCGCTTCAAGCAGGTCACGCCCGATGGCGGGCGACAGGCCAAAACCATGGCTGGCGTTTTCCCCGTTTACCACCACAAGGTCGAGTGCAAGATCGCGCCGCAGGGTGGGCAGGCGGGAAATAACGGCCTCGCGCCCCACGCGCCCGACAATGTCACCCAGAAACAGTATTCTCAAGAAAACAGCCTTTGTTACCGTGTACGCCCGTCGCCACGACACCGGATCCATTCGCGTTCGGTCACGATCGCGGGCAATGCCACATCATACAGGCCGGTCGGAATACATGTCACTTCCTGAAAGGACAGGCCAAACCCCACCGTCCGCGCACGCGGCAGGCGTGCGAGCGTGCGGTCGTAATATCCCCCGCCATATCCCAGCCGCATGCCACGCCGGTCAAACGCCAGCAGCGGCACGCACACCACATCAGGCTGCATGGGAGGACCATCAGGATGAAAGGTGCCATAGCGTCCGGACTGCATGGGACAGTCGGGCTGCCAGCGGCGAAAGACCAGAGGGTGCCCGCGTGGCGGCGTTTCCGGCAGGGCGATGCACAGCCCGTCCGCATGCAGGACCTGCATGACCGGGCGCAGGTCGCTTTCCCCCGGCAGGGGCCAGACCAGGGCGATACAGTCCCCTGCCCCGGCCATGCCACGCAGGCCACGCACCATACGGTGACACAGGGCTTCTTCCGCACCGGCGCGGGTGGGGCTGGTTGCGAAAGCCTGCCGGTGGTGCGTCATCTGGTGGCGCAGGGCCTGTTTGGCACGCACGACAGGCCACGATTCGGGATCAAGAGAGGTCATGAAAACATATACGGAGCCGCCATGGCCGTTGGTCGGATCAGCCCTCCCGGACCTGCTGACGCAGGTGGGCGCCAGGTAACGTGACCACGGTCACGACAGTGCCAGCTCCCTAGGAAGTGCTTATCGGCCCAGGGGTTGAATCATGCCTGACGCACCCGGCAGCCCCGCCCCTGCAATCTAGTCTTCTTCCATCGCGGCTGCAATGTTTTCCGCACGTTCAGCCAGATGCGCCAGCTGATCGCGGCGGCGTTCGTTCTCGATCCGCGCCTGACGGCCCGCCGCCAGTTGATGGGCGGTATCGGAAGACATCTTTTCCGCCGTAAGGTCATGGATTTCATCAGCCATCAGCAGGGCGGCAAGGGCCAGCAGGCGGCCTTCACCACTATGGCCACCCAGTTCGCGGATGCGGTCGATACGCCGTTCCACTTCCTGCGCCATGGCCTGCAGGTGCTTTTCCTGCCCTTCCTTGCAGCCCACGGCATAGGAAAAGCCGTTGATGCGCACGGTCACCTGACTCATGGCCGTTATTCCTTCCCGCTGTCAGCTTCGTCTTCGCCCAGCACGTCACGCACGCGGGCGATCAGGACATCTATATTGGCCGCCAGCGCCTGCACGTCCACCTCTGGCCCGGACGGACGGGCGATGGACGCCAGTTCCGCGCGCCGGTCAAGGGCGAAGGCAATACGGTTCAGGGCGAGTTCAAGACGATCCACCGGGTCCTGCCCGGTCTCCGAGGAGGAAGGGGCGACTTCCTGCCCCGGTGGCATGATAATATCAGACACGTTCATCCTTTCCCTCGTTCCTCCCCTTGAACTGATCGCGCGGTGCGGTTTCAACGTCAAGCATGATCGACAAACATGACCATTCTATGCGCCCTGCCCCCTGCGTCACCATTTCCTGCGCGCATGACCTGGGACTGGTCATGGCCATGGCCGCATCGTTACGCGTGAACTGCACCGTGGTTTCCCCTCCAGGTGCCGGATGCGTCATGGGGGTACCATGGTGGGTGGCGCTGGTGACGGACTGCCCGCTGCCCGCCCTGCTGGATTGCGGGCAGGCGGCGGGCCATGCCGCAGCAGCCCTGCGCGCGGGACTGGGTGGCGTCATCGCGCATGTACCTGCGGCACAGCACCGTGCCCTGGTGTCACTGGCGCAGGTTACGGGCGGGCACATCATGGCGCAACGCCCCGCATCGCTGGACCTGCCCCTGCGCGGCGCCGGGCATGTTCTGGAGCAGTACCTGCGGGCACATGCCATGCCGGGGGCTGTTCGCCATCCCGATGGTGGCATAGGATCAATCCGACATGACTGATTGCCAGCTTTACCTCATCACCCCCGAATCGCTTGATCCGGCGGCGTTCGCCCCCCGTCTGGCCGAGGCGCTGGACGCAGGCCCGGTTGCGGCCGTGCAACTGCGCCTGAAAAACGTGGATGATGACACGATCCGCCGTGCGGTGGACGTTCTGCAGCCCGTGGCCCATGCGCGTGACGTGGCCTTCATCATGAATGACCGGCCCGACCTTGCCGTCGCCTGCGGGTGTGACGGGGCGCATGTGGGCATGGACGATACGGATGTGGACACGGCCCGGCGCATACTGGGTGACGGACTGCAACTGGGCGTTTCGTGCTACGACAGCCGCGACATGGCCCTGCGCGCGGGTGAGGCCGGAGCCGATTACGTGGCGTTTGGCGCGTTTTTCCCCTCCCCTTCCAAGGAAACCGAAATCCGCGCCGATCCCGCCCTGCTGACATGGTGGAGCAGCATGATCGAACTGCCCGTCGTGGCCATCGGCGGCATCAATCCCGATAACTGCGCGACACTGGTGCGTGCGGGGGCTGATTTCCTGTCGGTCATCAGCGCGGTCTGGTCCCACCCCGATGGGCCGGGTGCGGGAGTACGCGCCATGAACGCGGCAATCTCGGCGGCGGAAACCATTTAAAAAATAACAGAAGTTTTTGGGTGCCGCCTTTTTCTAAAAAGCAGCGTTCTTCGAAGCTTTCTGACAAAAGCTTCACCAAAAACTTCTTGTTCTTCAGCCTTCCCCCATCCACTGCACATCACTGATCCGCCCGGTGCCTGCCGCCAGCATCACCAGCCGGTCAAGACCAAGGGCGATCCCCGCGCATGGCGGAAGCTGGTCGAGTGCAGACAGGAAGGCTTCATCCACCGGCCAGTCCAGACCGGCTTCATCGGGATAAAGCGCCAGCCGCCGCGCACGGTCGGCCTCGAAACGCTGGCGCTGTTCGGTGCTGTCGGTCAGTTCCTCGAACGCATTCGCCAGTTCGATCCCGCCCGCATACAGTTCAAAACGCAGCGCCACGCGCGGATCCGCCGGGTCACGGCGCGCAAGGGCCGCCTGACTTGCCGGCCAGTGGGTCAGGAAGGTAGGGCGCGTACGGCCGATATGCGGCTCGATCCGCGCCATCATCAGGCGAAAGAACAGGTCTTCCCATGTCTCGCCCTGCCGCAGGTCGCAGCCTGCCGCACGGGCAAGGGATACGGCATCCCCCTCGTTCGCCAGAATGTCCACACCGGCGTAGCGATGGAATGCATCCGCAACACGCAGCCGTTCAAAGGGGGCATTGATACTGATGTCATCGCCGCCAGCCCTCACAACGGGCGGCAGGACGCCACGAAGCAGGGTTTCCGTTTCGTCCATCAAGGCAGCTAGCGTGGCGCCGGGGCGATACCATTCCAGCATGGTGAATTCATGCGCATGCAGCCTGCTGCCTTCCGCATTCCGCCACACGCGGGCCAACTGGTACACCGGCAGGCCGGTAGCCGCCACGATCCGCTTCATGGCGAATTCCGGGCTGGTGTGCAGCCATAGCGGCTGGCGGGTACCATCCGCACCCGCCCGTTCGGTGCGGAACACCTTCAGGTGGACTTCCTCACCCGGAGTCGGCACGGCATAGGGGGTTTCCACCTCCACATACCCACGCGCGTCAAAAAACGCCCGGACGCCACGCAGCACGAGGTTACGCCGCAGCAGGAACGGCAACCGGTCGGCAATACGGGCGGAATCGGGATGGGGAGCGATAGAATCGGGCATGGGCGGGATCTCCGGTTGCAGCGGACAGGCGGGCGCAGTACAGCCCCGGCATGGCATCATCGGTCAATCCCCCCACGCGCACGCTGCGCACCGTAACGGACCTGCTGGAAGCAGGACTGGTTACCCCCACGCAGGTCCCGGCGCTGGAACAGGTGGCCCGGCAGTACGCAACCGCCATCCCGCCTGCATTTGCCGGATTGATCGAAAGTCCCGATGACCCGATCGGGCGGCAGGTCATACCTGACGTTACGGAATGCCATACAGACCCGACGGAAAACCCCGACCCGATCGGAGATGACGCCCTGTCCCCCGTACCGGGAATCGTGCATCGCTATGCCGACCGCGCGCTGCTCAAGCCGCTGCTGGTCTGCCCGCTGTACTGCCGTTTCTGCTTCCGGCGCGAACATGTCGGCCCCGGCGGGGGCGTGCTGGATGACGCGGCCCTTGAACGGGCGCTGGACTGGCTGCGCACCCATACCGACATTCATGAAGTCGTGATGACCGGGGGTGATCCGCTGATGCTGTCCCCGCGTCGCATGCGCGCGATCATGACGGCGCTGGAGGGAATGGATCATATCCACACCATCCGCATCCATTCCCGCGTGCCGGTGGCCGACCCCGCGCGTCTGAATGACGACATGGCAGATGCGCTGGAAACCACGCGTTCCATATGGCTGGTGGCGCATGTCAACCATGCCCGTGAACTCACCCCCTCCGCCCGCGCCGCCATCCGCCGCGTGCAGGCACGCGCGATTCCGGTGCTGGGCCAGTCCGTGCTGCTGCGCGGGGTCAACGACACACCCGAAGCGCTCGAGGCCCTGCTGCGCGCACAGGTGGCCGCCCGCATCCGCCCCTATTACCTGCACCAGCTTGATCCCGCCCCCGGGACCGCGCGCTTTCATGTGCCAATCCGTGAGGGGCAGCGCCTTCTGGCCGCCCTGCGCGGGCGGGTGACGGGCATTGCATGGCCAACCTATGTAATTGATATCCCCGGCGGTCACGGAAAGGTGCCCATTGCCCCCGATTACCTGCATACAGGTCCGGACGGCGCCCTGCGGGTGCGTGCGCCCGATGGCACAATACACCGGCTTGCACGCGAACCCGGCTGAAAAGACAGCCCGCAACCTTGCCCTGACGCGCGTGGGGCGCTAGAAGCCGAACCGCCATACTTCCCACAACCATACAGGGACCACCATGAAGCAGCAGGCAAACCTGATCCGCGCCGGACAGGTTATTGAGCACGACGGCCGTCGCTGGACGGTCCTGAAGCAGCAGATCATCACGCCGGGCAAGGGCGGTGCATTCATCCAGGTGGAGATGCGCGACCTCAAGACCGGCAACAAGACCAACGAACGCTGGCGCACCGCCGACACCGTTGAGCGCCTGATGACCGAGGAGAAGGAATACACCTACTCCTACATGGACGGCGACAACATCGTGCTGATGGACCCCGAAACGTTCGAACAGCTGATCCTGCCGCTGGACCTGCTGGGTGACCAGGCGCCGTTCCTGCAGGACAACATGACGCTGGTGCTGAACCTGGTCGAAGGCGATCCGGTTGGCGTCGTCCTGCCCGCGCAGGTCACACTGGAAGTGGTCGAGGCCGACCCCGTGGTGAAGGGCCAGACCGCAAGCTCGTCCTACAAGCCCGCGCGCCTGTCCAACGGTGTCAAGACCATGGTGCCCCCCTTCATCGAAGCGGGTGAGCGTATCGTGGTCCGCACCGAGGACAGCACCTACGTCGAACGCGCCAAGTCCTGACCATCCACCAGCCCGTGCCGGGGTGTCCCCATCCCGCACGGGCCGGTTTTTCAAACCCCCGACCCTCCGTTCCACCGCACGAACCAGACAGGACCGATCACCGTGGCAATGCGACTCTCTCCCCATATGACGGTGATGCAGAACGCTGCCCAGAAGGCTGCACGCCGTCTTCTGCGTGACTTCAACGAAGTCGAGCAGCTTCAGGTCAGCATCAAGGGCCCTGGCGATTTCGTGTCGCAGGCCGACCTGCGGGCCGAAACCGCCATCCGCGAGGAACTGGCGCGCGCCCGCCCCGGCTATGCCTTCCTGATGGAAGAAAGCGGTGCCTCGGGGAATGAGGGGTGGACGTGGCGCTGGATCGTCGATCCGCTGGATGGCACGACCAACTTCCTGCACGGCATCCCGCACTGGGCCATTTCGATCGGCCTGCAGCGCCGCCTGCCCGATGGCACGATCGAGATCGTGGCGGGCCTGGTGTACAACCCGGCCGCCAACGAAATGTTCTGGGCCGAAAAGGGTGTGGGGGCGTTCCTCAACGACCGCAGGCTGCGCGTATCCGCCCGCCGGTCGATGAACGAGGCCCTGTTTGCAACCGGCATCCCGTTTGCCAGGGTTTCGGCCCGCAACCGCCTGTCGTTCGCGCGCACGCTGGGCGCGCTCATGCCGCAGGTAGCTGGTATCCGCCGATTCGGCGCAGCTGCGCTCGACCTCGCATGGGTCGCGGCGGGGCGTTATGATGGCTACTGGGAAATGGGCATCAAGCCGTGGGACTGCGCGGCCGGCATCCTGCTGGTGCGTGAAGCGGGTGGTTACGCCACCGATCCTGAAGGCATTGACCTCAATGACCTTGGCGCCTCCATCGACGCGGTCGCGGGCAACCCGCAGCTGCATGGACCGCTGCGCGAACTGGTGGCCAGCAGCATCGCCTGATGTCCGGGGGCGCGGGTGTGACCCGTTTGCCGATTGCGCCCCCGCCCGTCGCCCGGTAGCCTGCCGGACACGATGCAATACATATCCTCCCCTTTTCACCGCCGCTCCCTGCGTGGGCTGATCGTACTGGGCGCCGTGGCAGTCGGGCTGTCCGCCCCCATTGCTGGTGCCCATGCGCAGGTTACGACCAGCAGGAATGCACTTGATGCGCTGGGCGCGCCACGACGCCCCGCCATGCTGCCCGATGGCGGCAGCATGTCCGCCTCCCCCACCGGCACCACGACCAGCACGACAACGGGCAACGGCAACGTGGCGGGTGCCAGCGGCACTGGCGGCAGTGCCACCGGAGATATTCCCGGCAGCCACGCGCCCGCCACGGCCATTGCATCGCCTGCGGCCATCGCCTCCCTGCCACCGGTCGCGACCCAACCGCCCGCCAATCCCGTCCTGCGGCCACCGGAACTGCATGTGCCGCAGCATCCCTTTCCCATGCCGCCCGAGGTCAAGGCCGACCCGCAGGCGCGCGGGCGGGCGGAACGGATTGCCGGCGGTACGCGCCTGCACTTCACCACGCAGTCAGCGGATATGAATTCACGCATGATTTCGGCGCTGCAAACATTTGCCACAGTCATGCAGAAGCTGCCCGACCAGCACATCAGCATCGCGGCCTACGGCGAAGGCCGCGCCGATGATCCGTCCACACCCCGCCGTGTTGCGCTGTCGCGCGGGCTTGCGGCCCGTTCGGTGCTGCTGCACGCCGGTATCGCACCCACGCGTATCTATGTCCGCGCGGTGGGCCTGCCCGATGAAAATGCGCACGGGGCGGGCGCGGATTGTATTGACGTCACCCGTTCGGGTGTGGTGGCCTCAAACGCTACAGGCTCACCTTCGCGTTAAGGAAACCACTGCGTGACACGACCGACCACCTATCTTGTCCGGGTTCTGCTGTTCCTTCTGGCGGTCGGGGTTGTCACAGCCCTGCTTTCCTCCACACTGTATCAGGCCTTCTGCAACAATCCCTATCTTGATGGCCTGATCATCGGCATCCTGCTGCTGGGCATCGGGTGGAACATTTCCATGATCCTGCGGCTGATCCCCGAAGTCCGCTGGGTCAACATCCTGCGCCACCCGCGCGAAGGCCTGACTACCCCGCCGCCGCCGCGCCTGCTGGCCCCCATGGCGTCCATGCTGGCCACGCATGACAAGGGGCGCAGGCTGACCCTGTCCGCCCCGGTCATGCAGTCGCTGCTGGACAGCCTGTCGGCGCGCCTGGATGAAGGACGCGAACTGTCACGCTACCTGACCGGGCTGCTGATCTTCCTTGGCCTGCTGGGCACGTTCTACGGCCTGCTGCTGACAGTTGGCTCCATTGCCGACGTGATTGGCAACATGTCGGTAGGGAGCGGGGACACTACCGTCATGTTCGACCAGCTCAAATCCGGGCTGGCGGGTCCGCTGCATGGCATGGGCACCGCGTTTTCGGGGTCCATGTTCGGGCTGGCGGGCGCGCTGGTTCTGGGTTTTCTGGATCTTACGGCAGGACAGGCACAGACGCGCTTCTTCAACGAACTGGAAGAATGGCTGGCCACCATCACCCGCCTTTCGGCGGGCGGGCTGCAGGTTGGCGGCAATGACGCCAGCATTCCGGCCTATGTGCAGGCGCTTTTGGAACACACCGCCGAAAACATGGAAAAACTCCAGATCCTGCTGGCCCGCAGCGAGGAAACCCGTGCACAGGAACAGCGCCTGCTCACCGCGCTGAACGACCGTCTGGCGCAGCTGGCGGACAGCCGGGGCGAGGAGCACCTGCAGGGCATCGAATCCCTGCTGGCCCGGCTGGTGCAGGAATCCGCCGCGGGACGGGAGCAGATCGCAACCGACATTCGCAACGACCTGCGCCTGCTTGCACGCACCATCGCCGCAAGCGCCCCCGGAACGAACCACTCCGCTTCCTGACCGTATCCCAAGGCTGAGGTTCATCCCATGGCGCGCCGTTCCCGTCGCTCGATCCGTTCCGAACTGAATGCATGGCCCGGCTATGTTGACGCACTGTCAACGCTGCTGATGGTCATCATATTCGTGCTGCTTGTTTTTGTGCTGGGGCAGGCTTTCCTGTCCGTCACACTGAACAAGCGCCAGCAGGCCCTTGACCAGCTTGAACGCGAGGTGGCGAAGCTGGGGCAGATGCTCTCCCTTGAAAAAAGTCATACAACATCCCTGCAGGGCGAGGTCGCCAGCCTGCACAAGGCGCATGATGCCGATGTAGCCACCGCGACATCGCTGACCGCGCAGCTGAACCAGCAGACCAGCGAGCGCGACAGTGCGCAGGCCCACGCCACGGCGCTGGATGACCAGGTGGCGCAGCTGCGCGCGCAGTTGGCCGCCATCAGTACCGCACTGGAAGTGACCGAGAACGAGGTGCATGACCGCGACCAGAAAATCAGCAATCTGGGCATGCAGCTGAATGTGGCGCTGGCGAAAAAGGTCGAGCAGCTACAGCAGTACCGTTCCGAATTCTTCGGTCGCCTGCGCAGCGTGATGCAGGACCACAAAGGCGTGCAGATTGTCGGCGACCGTTTCGTGTTCCAGAGCGAGGTCCTGTTCCCCGTCGGCAGCGCCGAGCTTTCACCGGAAGGAGCGGCGGAAATCAAGGTACTGGCCAAGACCCTGCGTCAGGTGGCAGCCCAGATCCCATCCGATGTACCCTGGATCCTGCGCGTGGATGGCCATGCCGACCGCCAGCCGATTCACACCGCCTTCCCCAGCAATTGGGAACTGTCATCCGCCCGTGCCATTACAGTGGTCAAACTGCTGATTGCCGAAGGGATCGACCCGCACCATCTGGCCGCAACCGGCTTTTCCGATTACCAGCCGCTGGACCACGGCACATCACCCGAGGCCCTTGCCCGCAACCGGCGCATCGAATTCCGCCTGACGGATCGCTGATCCACCACGGACGGCACATGGCGACAGGCCACCTCTGGCGGCCTGTCGCTGCATTCCTGGATCAGGAACGCGGTCCTTGCCTGCTGCAGTGCCACGATCTGACATGAAATAATAAAAGTTTCCGGATGCCGCCTTTTTTCAAGAAGGTGGCGTTCCCCTGAAGCTTTTTGAAAAAAGCTTCATCAAAAAACTTCTTAAGATCAGGTGGGTTGCCCGAAGGCCTTCAGGCGCAGACGCTCTGTTTCATGGCCTGCGTCTGGAATGGTGGGATCAAGCTGCAGCACATGCTGCCATGCTTTCCATGCCGCCTGCCAGTCGCCACGCTGCTCCTCGGTATCTTCAAGGATCTTCCAGGCAGTCACGTCGCGCCCGTCATGGTGCAGTGCGACGCCAAGATCGGCTACCGCGCCATCGGGATTGGCTGCGGCCAGACGGGCCTGCGCACGGTTGCGCCACAGCACCTCCACCTCCGGCTGCAGCAGCAGGGCATCATCCATGTCCTGCACCGCATCCAGCGGGCGCTGGGCGTCAAGATCATCCTGCGCGCGCTTGAGCAGCAGGCTGGTGGTGGGGGCAAGGTCCTTCTGGCGTATCTGCTCGATCCGGGTCAGCAGGTCATGTGCGCCACGGGCGGTTGAAGCATGCGCCAGTTCGGTTTCCAGATCATCCAGCGACGGCTCGGCATCCGCCTTCCCCCTGCCGGGGGGATGGCCGCCTATGGCGGCAGGACCGGCGTGCTGGTCCACCCCGTGCGACGGCAGGGCGGCATGGGCCTGCAGGCTGTGTCCCATCAGGATCACGGCCAGAACCATGGGTACGCACGAAAAGCCACGAAAACAGGTTCCTAAAAACCTGCCTGCGCAGCTTTGCGGCTGTTCAAAGATGAACCTGACGGTCAAGGCCGTCCGGCAATCAGCCCTGACGGGCCTTCATGCGGGGGTTCTTCTTGTTGATGACGTAGACCTTGCCACGGCGACGGACCACACGGCAGTCCTTGTCCCGAACCTTGGCCGATTTCAGGCTGTTTCTGATTTTCATGATCCGACCCTCGACTAACGGCGGAATACCGCCAAAGAGGCGCCCGAATACCCCTGCCTGCGCCAAGAGTCAACTGGCGGGCCGGATTCTGGCGTCATTTACAGGCGTAAAATCGTATCTGTGATCGAATCCGGCACGAAAAACGGGGCAATGGTCTGGAAATCGGCGGTGCGGGGCGACCGGGGCCGCCATGCCAGTCCGATGGTACGCCAGGCCTGCGCGCCGGTCACCGGACGCACCACCACATCCTGTCCCGTCATCAGCGCGGATTCGACCGCAAGCCGGGGCAGCAGCGCAAGACCCATGCCCGCCGCAACCATTTCCACCATGGTGTACAACGAACTGACGGTACATTCCGCCTCGTCCTCCGGCTGGGTCCAGCCCCGGACCTGCCGGCACATGGCCAGCGCCTGGTCACGCAGGCAGTGCCCATCCTCCAGCAGGATCATCCGCTCATGCATGATGCTGCGCACCGGCACGTCCGGCAGGTGCGCCAGCGCATGGTCGCGCGGCATGACCACCATGAAGGGATCGCGCCACAGGGGCAGCGTCTCGCTATCGGCGCAGTCACACGGCATGGCCAGCAGCACGAGATCCAGTCGCCCTGCCGCCAGCTTTTCCATCACGTTATGGGTCATGTCCTCGTTCAGCGACAGGCGCAGCTGCGGATAGGCTTCGGGCAGGCGGCGCACCAGTGTCGGCATGACAAACGGGCCGATGGTGGGAATGACGCCAAGGCGCAGCAGGCCGCTCATCGGCTCGCGGGAGGCCACGGCCACGTCCAGCACGTCCTGCAGCGCCTCCAGTGCCGTGCGGGCGCGCACGACCACCTTGTCCCCCAACGGGGTGAACACGACCTTCTTGCCCACGTCACGGTCAAGCAGCCTGACATCCATCTGGCGTTCAAGCGCCAGTATCCCGGCGGACAGCGTGGACTGTGTCACCGCGCACGCCTTTGCCGCCCGGCCGAAATGGCGCAGTTCGGCAAGGGTGACGAGGTACCGCAACTGCTGTGCGGAGGGCATCGGAAGCATCGATAATTCCGATCATGCATATGTAAATTATTCAATGGCATGATAGCATCACTCCCGGCATAGATACAGCCCGCGGGGCGGCGCGCCCGTCCCGGCCATATATAACCCCAACAGGAGATCACCCTGATGCTGACAGTCGGTGACAAGTTTCCCGCCTTTAACCTGAGCGCCGTTCCCGGTGGTCCCGAAGGCCTCAAGGGCGATTTCGTCCAGATCACGGATGAATCCAACGAAGGCAAGTGGAAGGTCGTCTTCTTCTGGCCGCTGGACTTCACCTTTGTCTGCCCGACCGAAATCGTGGCGTTCGGCAAGCTGGCCGGTGAATTCAAGGACCGTGACGCGGTGGTTTACGGCGTATCGATCGACAGCGCGTTCGTACACCTGAACTGGCGCCTGAACCATGCCGAGCTGAAGAACCTTGAAATCCCCATGCTGTCCGACATCAAGCGCGAGCTGATCGAAAGCTGTGGTGTGATGGCCCAGCAGGCAGGGGCCGCGCTGCGCGCCACCTTCATCGTGGACCCGCAGGGCATCATCCGCCACGTCAGCGTCAATGACCTGTCGGTTGGCCGCAACCCGCAGGAAGTCCTGCGTATCCTTGATGGCCTGCAGAGCGACGAGCTGTGCCCGTGCAACTGGAAAAAGGGCGACGCCTTTCTCAAGGCCTGATCCCGCACGACCGGCTGTCCCGCACCATGCGGGGCGGCCACGCCGCCTGTCCCGATCCGTGTCCCGCCCGCAGGGATCGGGACAGGTGGCGCACCACCATCACGCACTGGCAACACACGGAACCCGTCCATGTCCATCGACTCCCTCAAGGCTGCCCTGCCCGACTACGCCAAGGACCTGAAGCTGAACCTTGGCTCCCTTGCCAATGACTTCGTGCTGACGCCGCAGCAGCTGGGCGGCACGTTCATCGCGTCCGCCATCGCATCACGCAACCCGGCGGTCACACACGCCCTGGTGGCGGAATACGGTCCGAAACTGTCACCCGAAGCCCTGCAGGCCGCACGCGCGGCTGCCGCCATCATGGGTATGAACAACGTCTATTACCGTTTCGTGCACCTGGTTGGCGGCGATTACGAAAAGATGCCAGCCCGCCTGCGCATGAACGTCATTGCCAACCCCGGCGTGGACAAGGCGGATTTCGAATTGTGGGCCATGGCGGTCTCCGCCATCAATGGCTGTGGCCTGTGCATGGAAAGCCATGAACGCCAGCTGCGTGCAGCAGGCATCACGACCGAACAGATCCAGGCCGCCGTGCGCGTCGCCGCAACCGTACATGGCGTGGCCGTGACGCTGGATGGCGTGGAAATCCCTGCCTGATCCGTCCTGGTTACAGACAAAACGCCATGAACATGAATGTCATGGCGTTTTTTTTTGCCTGCCCTGTTGCCATGACGGGGCCAGCCTGTTATTTGCCCTTTCACCGAACGGTTGCAGCCCCGCGGGGCGGTAACGGATGCGGGTGTAGCTCAGTTGGTTAGAGCGCCGGCCTGTCACGCCGGAGGTCGCGGGTTCGAGCCCCGTCACTCGCGCCATTTTACGGTGCATTCCTTTACAATAAAAATCTGATGCCTGATCGGTTTCCACTGAAACCTGTCCTGCCGTTTCAGCATGACCGCATGCATTGCGTCATGCCGCCAACATGCCCAGTCTGTGGCCAGTTTCCCGCATGACGGAGCCAACGGGCATGACCGATCTATTTTCCCCCTATACCCTCAAGGGCGAGACCCTGCGCAACCGTATCGCCGTGTCCCCCATGTGCCAGTACATGGCGCGCGATGGCATGGTGAATGACTGGCACAATGTGCATTACCCCACCCTTGCCCGTGGTGGCAGCGGGCTGGTTGTGGTGGAAGCCACCGCCGTATCACCCGAAGGACGCATCACGCCAGGCTGCCTTGGCCTTTGGAATGATGCGCAGGCCGAAGCCTTCCGCCCGCTGGTGCGCGCCATGCGCGACGCGGGGGCCGTACCGGGCATCCAGATCGCCCATGCAGGCCGCAAGGCCAGCGCCAACCGCCCGTGGGAAGGCGACGACCACATCGTCGCCGATGACCCGCGTGGATGGGACACCATCGCCCCGTCCGCCATTGCCTTTGGCGATGGCCTGTCCAAGGTGCCCCGCGCCATGACGATGGCCGACATAACCCGCGTGCGGCAGGACTTCGTAGCCGCAGCGGTGCGTGCGCGTGACGTGGGATTTGGCTGGCTCATGCTGCATTTCGCCCACGGCTATCTGGCGCAGAGTTTCCTTTCCCCCCATTCCAACCAGCGTAATGACAGTTATGGCGGCAGCCTTGAAAACCGTGCGCGCTTCCTGGTGGAAACCCTGCGCGACGTGCGCACCGTCTGGCCCGAGGACCGGCCGCTCAGCGCACGTCTGGGCATGATCGAATTCGACGGCCACGACGAACAGACATTGCAGGACGCCATTGCGGTCGCGAAGGTCTTTCGCGAATCGGGTCTGGACTTCCTTGATGTCAGCATTGGCTTTTCCACGCCCACGGCAAAGATCCCCTGGGGGCCGGCCTTCATGGCCCCGGTCGCCCAGCGCGTGCGGCACGAAACCGGCCTGCCGGTCGCCACAAGCTGGTATCTGGGCACCGCCCCCGCCATTGACGGGCTGGTACGCGAGGAAAAGATCGATCTTGCGATGATCGGTCGCCCCTTCCTTGAAAACCCGCACTGGCCGTATGCGGCGGCACGGGCGCTGGGACGTGAGGACGCGGCATGGGTTCTGCCCGCACCCTATGCCCACTGGCTGGCGCGCTACCGTTCCGCATGATTGATGAATGATAAAAAGTTTTCGCGTGCCGCCTTCTTGAAAAAAGGCGGCGTGCTTTAAAGCTTCTGCAAAAAGCTTCACCAAAAACTTTCTGCGTCCTACATCCCGGCATCATTCAGATACTGTGCCACCATAGGCCGGTAGGTTTCGCCAAACAGACGCAGGTGAACCAGCGCGGTCCACAGGCGGTAAATGGCGAAACGGACCTCATACCCGCGCTCCAGCCCACCATGGCGGGCATAAAATCCGGCAGGCGGCTGGCTAAACACGCCCGGCGTGGCAAGGTCGACCTCGGCATGGCCATAATAGCAGCATGGATCAATCAGCCCCGTCACATGCTGGCCCGATACCAGCACGTTCCCGCCCCACAGGTCACCATGCAGCAGGCACGGCGCGGGGGTTGCGGGCAGCAGGTCAGGCAGGCGGCGCATCAGGTTTTCAAGCTGGTGGGCAAGGTCGATGGGCACATGCGCCAGATGCACGCCGATACGCTGACGCGCCCAGAAATCAGGCCATGTCGCCGTCCAGTCATTGCGCACTGTTACGGAGCCAAAAGCATAGTCCGCGGACCAGCCATAACGGGCATTGTCCCTATCGGGCCGTCCCGAGCGTACACGCGAAAGCACACGTGCCAGATCGTCCCAGCATCGGGACAGGCGGCCATCGGCGGGCAGGTATTGCAGCACCAGCGCGTCTTCATCCACCGCCAGCACATCCGGCACAGGCGCGCCCGTCTGACCGAGGGCCCGCAGCATGGCGGCCTCCGCCACAGGGTCAGGCCCATGCTTGACCACGACCCTGCGTCCATCATTCAGGTAGACCAGCAATACCTGCGCCACGTCACCCCCGGGCAGCGGATGCCAGTTCCACAACCCTGCCCCCAGCAGGGCCGCACCGTGCCGGGCAAGGCGCGTCATGGAGTGTCGCGCCGCAGTTTTTCCACCAGCGCCGTAGCACCCGCCGTAACGTCGCGCCATGTAATGTCAAACCCGCTGGCGTCCCCGTAATACGGATCGGCCACGGCATGGCCTTTACGTTCGGACACATGGTCCAGCAACAGCGAGACCTGCGCCCGGCTGCCCGCCGGTTTCATGTCCATCAGATGCGCAAGGTTGGCGTGATCCAGTGCAATGATGTGGGTAAAGCGGTCAAAATCTGCCACTGTCACCACCCGCGCACGATAACGGGTGATGTCGATGCCATGCCTGCGGGCAACAGCGCAGGCCCGCCGGTCAGGGGGCGCGCCTGCATGCCAGTTGCCCGTCCCCGCCGAATCGACCATGACCGGCAGTCCCGCCCGGTCGGCAGCCGCGCGGAATGCGGCCTCCGCCAGGGGGGAGCGGCAGATATTGCCCATGCAGACAAACAGGACCGCATGCATATCGGTCATCTATCCCTTTTCGGGAGTATGTTCGGGGAAACGCTGCCGCAGCAGGCCGATGGTCTCGGCAATCAGGTCGGCAGGGGTTTCTTCCAGATGCACGACAACCGGGTGTTCATCAGCCATTGGTGGCTCCAGCGTGGCAAGCTGGCTGGGCAGCAGGCTGGGCGGCATGTAGTGCCCGCGCCTGCGCTGCAGGCGTTCGGCCAGAACATCCTCGGGAATTTCCAGATAGACGAACACGACATCCGCCGCCCCGTCCGCCCGCAGCAGGTCGCGGTACGACCGCTTCAGCGCGGAACAGGTCAGGATTCCCCCCTGCCCCGACGCCACGCGACCCAACAGCCATTCATGGCATGCCTGCAGCCATGGCAGACGGTCCGCATCAGTCAGGGGAATACCCGCCGCCATCTTTTCCACATTGGCGCGCGGATGCAGCATGTCGCCTTCCTGATAGGGCCAGCCCAGCAGGTTGTGCAGCCCTTCCGCCAGCGTGGTCTTGCCGCAGCCCGACACACCCATGATGACCAGTACCTGCGGCCGGATGCCCTGGTCCTGCAGTTCCCGCCCGGTCATGCCGCAACCAGTTTCTGCAGTCCCGTGGCGGTCGCCACGATCACTTCGGATGTCCGGCCGATGAACAGCCCGGTCTCGATCACACCCACGATCGGCGCAAGCTGCGCCTGCAACTGCGCGGAACTGGCGATTTCACCGAAATGACAGTCAAGGATCATGTTGCCCCCATCGGTTACGAACACGTTGCCGCTACGGTCCATACGCTGGGTGATCCGCGCGCCCAGCGCTTCGATCTGCCGCGCCGTGGCGGTCCAGCCAAAGGTCGCGACCTCCACCGGCACGGGCACACGTGCGCCCAGCCGGTCAACCAGTTTGCTGTCATCCACCACGACCACAAATTTGCGTGAGGCAGCAGCCACGATCTTTTCACGGAACAGCGCCCCGCCCAGCCCCTTTATCAGGTTGAGCGAACCGCGTTCCACCTCATCCGCGCCATCAATATCGATGTCGATCTGCGGATGGGTTGCGAACGTCACCAGCTTGATCCCGTGCGAGCGCGCCTGCTCGGCCGAGCGTTCGGATGTGGGAATGGCGGCGAAACGCAGCCCTTCTGCCCAGCGACGGCCAAGTTCCTCGATCATGAAGGCCGATGTGCTGCCCGAGCCAAGGCCAACCACCATGCCTTCCCTGACCATGTCGGCCGCCTCGATCGCTGCCTTGCGCTTCAGTTCTGCCCGTGGGTCCGCATTCTGGGTGGACATGCGCTGCTTCCTCTCCTGCGGGGCATCCCGCCATCGGGTGCCCCGTCGTTTTTATTGAACCGTGATCCGTATCGCACAAACACGATACCGTGCCACTTATTGTCCCGCCGCCGCCTTGTCCATAAGCCAGATGAGTTCGCCCTCGGTCGTGATGTGGCTGGCGGGTTCCGCCGGA
>NZ_BDLU01000055.1 GCF_006538165.1 Komagataeibacter diospyri | reverse complement strand
ATTGTCCCGCCGCCGCCTTGTCCATAAGCCAGATGAGTTCGCCCTCGGTCGTGATGTGGCTGGCGGGTTCCGCCGGATCACCGGCGCGCACTTTCGCAAAGGCCTCGCGTTTGCCAGCACCCGCCAGCATGAACACCACATGGCGGCTGGAATGGATGGCGGGATAGGTCAGCGTCAGGCGCGTATGCGGCGCGTCATCGGGCACGCAGGTCGAAACCCACAGCTTTCGCTCGTCAAGCACCGGCTGGCGCGGAAACAGCGATGCGGTATGCCCGTTATCACCCAGCCCCAGCATCACCACGTCAAACAGCGGGCGACCGGGTTCCAGCACCTTGCCGCCGTATACCTTTTCCAGTTCCGCCTGATATCTGGCCGCCGCCTGCGCCGGGTCGCCCGATGTCGGCATGGGGTGCACATTGGCAGGCGGCACGTTTACATGCGCCAGCATTTCGGCTTCCACCATGTTATAGTTGCTGGCCGGGTCACTGTCGGGCACGAAGCGTTCATCACCGAAGAAGAACTGCGTGTTCGCCCACGGGAAACGGTCACGATAGGCGTCGGACGCCAGAATCTGGTACAGCCGCTTTGGCGTGGACCCACCCGATAGCGCGATCACGAACGGGCCATCCTTTTTCGCCAGCGCCTGCTCCGTCAGCCATTTCGCCATGTATCGGGCAATGGCCTCGGCATCGGGCAGGACCACCATCGCGCCCGTTTTCACGTCCTGTCCAGCTGTCATGTCATGCATCTCCCAGCACGAATTTCTCGATACCACTGGCGAATCCTTCCTCCTCGCACGATGTCGAGACATGGGTCGCCTGTTTCTGCACCTCGGGGCTGGCCTGCCCCATGGCGATCGACATGCCGCTCTTGCGGAACATCAGCACGTCGTTGGGCTGGTCGCCCAGTGTCACCATCTGGCTGGCTGGAATGCCCAGCAGGCGTTCCAGCGTCATCACCACGCCGCCCTTGTTGGCGTCCCTGTTGGTCACATCCACGTAGTACGGCTGCGACAGGGCGGCTGACGCCGTATCGCCCAGCGCCTGCTGCAGGTCGTGTTCAAGACGTTTCATAAGATCCAGATCATCACTGACGCCGGTGATCTTGACCACCTGATCCAGCTTTTCTTCGACATTGCCGACCACAGGCGGGAACTTTACCGTCCACTGCTCACGCGCGACATGGGGGGCGTCGAGTTTCGAGACAATCCAGTCATTGCCATTATAGACCCACGGGTCAGCCTTGTGGTCGCGGATGATGCTGATCACCCTGCGCGCGGTATCGGCTGGCAGGGTGCGGGCCTCGATCACGGTGAAATCGGGCTTGACCATCATGCCGCCGTTAAAACCCGCGATCGGTTCTGAAATCTTCAGCGGGTCGATGACCATCTTCATGCCCCTGGGCGGGCGGCCGCTGGTTATGGTGAACAGGATACCGCGTTCACGCAGGCGCTCGACC
>NZ_BDLU01000054.1 GCF_006538165.1 Komagataeibacter diospyri | reverse complement strand
TGACCATCTTCATGCCCCTGGGCGGGCGGCCGCTGGTTATGGTGAACAGGATACCGCGTTCACGCAGGCGCTCGACCGCCCGGATTGCGCGGGGTGTCAGGATCTTGTCCTTCGTGACCAGGGTGCCATCCACATCGGCCAGGACCAGTCTGATCTGGCTGGCGGGCGTTCCGGCTGCGTCCTGGGGCATGGTGCCTCTCCTTCTGTGCCGCGCGCCTATGCGCGGGGCAGTACAAAACTTTCCATGGCAAAAGCCCACCCGTCCTGCGTATTGGATCGCGTCACGAAACGGGCATGGGCCTTCACATTATCGGGCGCGTTGCCCATGGCTATGCTGACCCCGGCTTCCTTCAGCATGGGGATGTCATTGTTCATATCCCCGATACACGCAGTATTCCGGATATCAATATCCAGCAGTTTTGCCAGTTCTTTTGCCGCATAGCCCTTGTTCGCCTGCGGATGCGTAATATCAAGGTAAATAGGCGAGGACCGGTGTACACTCGCCTTGCCAGCCAGCAGGTCCGCAAGCCTGCGTTCCACTCCCGGCAGGGTGGCGGGATCCGCTGAAACCCCCATGATCTTGCCGACATTTTCATAATGCCCGGCAAAATCATCCACCTGTACCGGGGTGGTCTGCACCACGTCGCGTTCATGACGGACCTGCGGCGTGTCATCACGGCGCACCAGCCAGTCATGACCGATGAACAGCCATGGCTCGACCCCGTGGGCGATCAGGAATTCGACCGCCGTCCGGGCCGTTTCGGGGTCAAGGGACAGCCGTTCGCGGATGGTGCCATCGGGATCGCAGATCAGCCCGCCATTCAGCCCCGCGATGGGGGTATCGATGCGCAGTTCCCTGACAAACTGCATCATGCCGCGTGGCGCGCGGCTGCTGACCAGGCTCAGCCGGATGTCAGCCGCCCGCACGTCGTCCGCCGCCTGCCGGGCGGCTGGGGTCAGCCTGCGTTCCGGCGTAATCAGGGTTCCGTCAATATCGGATACGACAAGGCGAACGCCGCCTGCGGGGGCAACGGGTTGGGGCATGGGCATCATCCAATCTTCAGCCAGTGGCGGTGATCACGGGCCAGCAGGGCGTCGGCCGCTTCCGGCCCCTCGCTGCCAGCGGCGTAAAAATCAAGGAAACGCGCGTCCTGCCCCCAGTCCAGAACCGGCTGCACGGCGCGCCATCCGGCCTCGATATTATCCGCGCGCTGGAACAGGGTGGCGTCTCCGATCATGCAGTCATAGATCAGGGTCTCGTACCCCGTGCTCGGGCCTTCGCTGAACCATTCGGCATAGTCAAATTTCATCCGCACACCACCCAGACGCACGGACGGCCCGGGGATCTTGGCGGAAAACTGCATGGTCACCCCTTCGGTCGGCTGGATATGAATGACCATGATGTTGGGGGCCAGCTTGTCTACCGGCGTGTCACGAAACAGCGCATAAGGGGCCGATTTGAAGTGGATGGCGATTTCGGTCTTGCGCGCCGCCAGCCGCTTGCCCGTGCGCACATAGAACGGCACCCCGGCCCAGCGCCAGTTATCGATCTGGAACTTCATCGCCATATAGGTTTCGGTCAGGGAATGGGGGTCAACACCGGGTTCCTGTCGGTAGCCGGGCACTTCCTTTCCACCCACCACGCCGGGCGCGTACTGCCCGCGCACCACGTCCTGCGGTGAAAGGGGATGGATTGCGTCCAGCACCTTGGTCTTTTCATTGCGCACGGCATCAGCATCGAAGGAAATGGGCGCTTCCATCGCCGTCATGGCCAGAAGCTGCATGACGTGGTTGGGCACCATGTCGCGCAGGGCGCCGGTGCCTTCGTAAAATTTCGCACGCTGTTCCACACCCACCGTCTCGGCGGCGGTAATCTGCACGTGGTCGATGTTCTGGCGGTTCCACAGGGGTTCGAAAAACCCGTTGGAAAACCGCAATGCAAGAATGTTCTGGACCGTTTCCTTACCAAGGTAATGGTCGATCCGGTAAATCTGCTGTTCCGTCAGCGTGCGCAGCAGCCGTTCGTTCAGCGCCACGGCGGAAGGCAGATCGCTGCCAAAGGGTTTTTCCACGATGACGCGACGGAAGGTATGGCGCCCTTCGTGCACCAGCCCCGATTCCCCCAGCCGGTCTACAATGGGGCCAAAGAACCGGGCGGCCACGGCAAGGTAGAATATGCAGTTCTGGGTGCCCACCACCGTGGCGATGTCCTGATAGGTCTGCATGGTTTCGAAATCGCCACGCACGTAGCGGATGCGCGACTGCATCCATGCCCATACGTCTTCACGCAATGTCACGGCTTCCGCACCACGGCGGGCGGTGAAATCTTCCAGCGCCGCACGGACATTCTGCTGCAATTGCGCATCGGTCAGGTCGGCGCGGTCAACTGCCACGACGCTGAAACCGTCATCCAGCAGCCCCGCGCAGGCAAGGTTGTATATGGCAGGCAACAGGAGGCGACGCGTCAGGTCACCCCCGCCACCAAAGATGACAAATGATCCCGGCGGGCTGCGCCGGGGCGCAGCTTCATGCCCGGGATCGCCAACCTGTGATACCGCCGAGGCAATGATGTTTTCCATTGTACTGCTGTCCCTGGACTGTTTCCGCCTGTATTCCTTCCCCCGGCTGTTCCGGTTGCAGTCATTGAGCGCTGTCGTTTTGTCCGGGAACAGCCGGGACCCAGCATGCGTAGCATCCTGGCATCCCGTCAGTTACCAACCGTGCGTCAGGTCAGTTATTCGTACCCTCAATGTGACCGCCAAAGCCGAAGCGCATGGCGGACAGCATCTTTTCGGCAAAGTTGTTGCCCGTGCGGGAACGGAAGCGCGTGAACAGCGATGCGGTGATGACGGGCACGGGCACCGCTTCCTCGATCGCGGCCTCGATGGTCCAGCGGCCTTCGCCGGAATCGGCCACGTCGCCCTTGTAGTTCGACAGATCGGGGTTACCCGCCAGCGCACTGGCCGACAGGTCCAGCAGCCACGACGACACGACGCTGCCACGACGCCAGACTTCGGCAATGTCCGCCATGTTCAGCTCAAAACGCTGGTCTTCGGGCAGATCAGGAGAGTTTTTGGACTTCATCACGTCGAAGCCTTCGGCGAAGGCCTGCATGATGCCGTATTCGATACCGTTATGGACCATTTTCACAAAATGGCCGGACCCTGCGGGACCGCAATGCAGGTAGCCCTGTTCCGCGCGCGGGTCAAAGCCGGGCCTGTCACGGTTCGGAGTGCGCGGGATATCGCCGATCCCCGGTGCAAGGGCCGACAGGATGGGGTCGATATAATCGGTGGCGTCCTTGGTGCCGCCGTACATCATGCAGTACCCGCGCTCCAGCCCCCATACACCGCCGGACGTGCCGACATCAATGTAGTGGATGCCCTTCTTCATCAGTTCGGCAGCACGACGGATGTCGTCCTTGTAGAAGGAATTGCCGCCATCGATCACGATATCACCCTTGCCCAGCAGGCCGCCCAGTTCCTGCACCGCCGCTTCCGTCACCTCACCTGCGGGCAGCATGAGCCAGATCACCTTGCGACCGGACAGCTTGCCCACCATGTCCGCAAGCCCGGTGGCCGGGGTGCAGCGACCGTCTTCGGCCTGCCCGCACACCTTTGCCGTTACAGCGGAATCACGGTCGAAGGCCACTACATCATGACCATGACGGGTCAGGCGGATGGAAATGTTGCCGCCCATCTTGCCAAGGCCAACAATACCAATCTGCATAATCAAAAACTCCTGGAAGAGGGGATAGGGCCGTAGTCCTACCGCTTTGGCGGTCATTACCCAATGACCCCAATCAAAAAACCCGCCCCTTCGCCGGAAGGGACGGGCCAGCATGCGGTCAGACCGCGCGGGCGATATCCTGCCCAAGTTTTTCAAGGCCAGCCTTCAGCTCACCATGGATGTGGACACGCAGCACACGGCGGCCACGTTCGGCCAGCACTTCCATGTCACCACGGGCCTGCGCTTCCTTGACGATGCTGAAGGTGTATTTCTCACCCGGCACCGGCAGGTTGACCTCATCATCACACGTGATCTGCAGGAACACGCCCGTGTCGGGCCCACCTTTGTAGGCCTGACCTGTGGAATGCTGGAAACGGGGCCCGAATTCGGCGGCCGTGGCCAGCTTCAGCGCATCGCGCAGGTTCAGGCGGACCTTCTGGATCCATTCGCGCGTCCATGTATCACGGTCGATATAGGCCAGCAGAGCAACATAATCACCCGCCTTGCCACGGGCGAAATGGGCTTTCAGGATCGCATCCGCCGTCTTGCCCCCCCCCAGTGCCGCAGCATTTTTCGGATCGGCATAGAAGGCGAACGGACCGTCCTTGGCAAAGGGTTCGTACGGCGGCAGCTTGCCGGTTTCGTTATAGGCAGTGGTGATCTTCTTGGTCTCGATCTTCGATTCCTCGACATCGGGCTGGTTGAACGGGTTGATCCCGATCACCGCACCGGCGACGGCGGTCGCGAATTCCCAACGGAAGAATTCTTCCAGCACCTGACGGCGTTCATGCAGTTCGATGGTGACGACCGGCTCACCCGCCTCGGCCAGTGCGGCGAAGGCCGCGTCCTGCTTCGGACACGGATCTTCGGCCAGGCGCAGGTAAGCGAAAACCCGGTCCTTGCCATACACGCCCGGCTTGCCGATGGTCTCGTCATCGATGGGAATCAGGCCCTTGCCATCCTTGCCGGTCGATTCCGCAATCAGCTGTTCCAGCCATGCGCCCATGTCATAAATGCCGGGGGACGCAATGATGGTCACCTTGTCACGGCCGAAATCACGCGCGGCAACCCCCAGCACGGCCCCCAGCACCACACCGGGGTTCTGCACCGGCGGCACGGATGCGGCACAGGACTTCTCACCACGCTGTGCTGATTCCAGCAGCAGCTTCAGCGGCAGACCCGCGACGGCGGCAGGCACCAGGCCGAAGTCGGACAGTACGGAATACCGGCCACCAATCTGCTTTTCACCGTAAAAGATTTTCCAGAACCCGTCCTTCTTCGCCACGTCTTCCATGTGCGAACCCGGATCGGTCACGGTGATGAAGTGCGAACCGGCCCTGTCGCCCAGCACCTTTTTCGCCTGATCGAAGAAATAGGCCTTGAGGATGTTCGGTTCCAGCGTGCCACCGGACTTGGACGAGACGATGAACAGCGTCTTGCTGATATCGATTTTCTTCTCGAAATCACGCACCTGCTGCGGATCGGTGCTGTCAAGCACGTACAGGTGCGGGAAGCCTTCGTGCTTGCCAAATGTCTGCGCCAGCACTTCGGGACCAAGGCTGGAACCACCCATGCCCAGCAGCAGCGCATCACGGAAGCCGCGCGCCTTCACCTCCGCCTGGAAATCCTCGAACCTGGAAAGGGCGGCCACCTGGTCATCGGTGATATCCAGCCATTTCAGCCAGCTTGCCTCGTCCTTGCCGGTCCACAGGCTCGCATCCCTGTCCCATACGCGGCGGACATTGCCCTTCCTGCGCCATGTCTCCAGTTCGGCATCGACTGCCTTCTGCAGATCAGCGGGCAGCTTGAGCGCGGTGGAGGTAACTTTGCTGCCAAGGAACGCCGCCTGCTTGGCCGCGACAGAACCCAGCAGGTCATCAAACGCATCAGCGAAGGAGGCCACACCTTCATCCACCAGCACCTTCGTGACACCTTCAAGGTCAAGGCCAAGGCGCTGGGCTTCGGCCAGAACCTTTCTGGCCCCCTCGACATCCTGCGTCAGGGTGGGTGCGACCTTGCCGTGGTCACGGAAAGCGTCGAATGTCGCGGGGGGAATGGTGTTGACGGTTTCAGGACCGATCAGCCCGTCCACGTACAGCACGTCGCTGAACGACTTGTCCTTCGTGCCCGTGCTGGCCCACAGCAGGCGCTGTGGCTGGGCACCGGCATCCGCCAGCTTTTTCCACCGCGGACTGGCCGTCACGGCTTTCCAGTGTTCGTACGCCATCTTGGCGTTGGCGATCGCGACCTTGCCGCGCAGCGCCTTCAGCGCGGCGCTGTCCTTGTCGCCCTTCGCCACGCGGGTGTCGATTTCCTTGTCGATCTTCACGTCGATCCGGCTGACGAAGAAGGACGCGACACTGGCGATACCCTTCACGCTCTCGCCACGGCCAAGGCGGTCTTCAAGCCCTGTGATGTAGGCTTCAAGCACCTTCTTGTAGGCATCGATCGAGAACAGCAGGGTGACGTTGATGCTCAGCCCTTCGGCAATGGCGGCGCGCACGGCGGGCACGCCTTCGTCAGTGCCGGGAATCTTGATCATGAGGTTGCGGGCATCAACCGCCTTCCACAGGCGCAGCGCCTCATGCAGCGTGCCCTTGGTGTCACGCGCCAGATAGGGCGAGACCTCAAGGCTGACGTAACCGTCCACGCCCTTTGTCTGTTCATAGACGGGATACAGCACTTTGGCTGCCGCCCGGATATCGTCCACGGCCAGCAGTTCGTACAGCGCGCCCGCATCCAGCACCTGGTGCGCCAGCACCGAACGGATCTGGGCATCGTAATCCGTGCCCTGTCCCATGGCCTTCTGGAAGATGGCGGGGTTGGAGGTCACACCCTTCAGCCCGTCTTCATCCACCAGCTTCTTCAGACTGCCATTTTCGGTATAGGAACGCTGGATGAAGTCCAGCCATGGGGACTGACCATAGCGGGCCAGTTCCTTTAACGGATTTTCGCTACCAGATTCGTGCGCACTCATGCCGTGCTTCCTTTGCTTGCCGACAGCGCGGGCAGGCCCCGCGTCGCCAATACTGCGTCTTCAAAAAACAAGGCAGGCGGAACGTCCTGTCCCGCCTGCCTGTCCATTCTTCCTATTTGCCCGCCTGCCTGCGGGCGGCGGCCACCACGGCGTCAACCGTGAAACCAAACTTGACTTCCAGCCGTTCCGCCGGGGCGGATGCGCCAAAGCCATGCATCACGATCGTCTCCCCCGCCAGACCGGTATAACGGTCCCAGCCAAGCTGGGCCGCCTGTTCCACCGCAACGCGAGCAGTGACATCGGGCGGCAGTACGCTGTCGCGGTAAGCCTTGGACTGGGCCTCGAACAGGTCCCATGACGGCATGGAGACCAGACGCACCTTGATGCCATCCGCCTTCAGCTTTTCCCCGGCCTTTACAATCAGGCCGACTTCGCTACCCGTTGCCATGAGGATGACATCGGGACGCCCGTCGGTGTCTGCAAGGACATAGGCCCCTTTTGCCAGACCTGTTGCTGGCGCATAGGTCTTGCGGCAGATGGTGGGCAGGTTCTGGCGGCTCAGCGCCAGCACGCTGGGCCGGTCGGTCAGCTGGATCAGCGTGCGCCAGGCTTCCGCCACCTCGTTCGCATCCGCCGGGCGCAGCACGGTCACGCCGGGGGTGGCGCGCAGCTGGGCCAGCTGTTCGATGGGCTGGTGGGTCGGACCATCTTCCCCCACCCCGATCGAATCGTGGGTAAAGATATAGGTCACCGGCAGCTTCATGAGCGAAGACAGGCGGATGGGCGGCTTCATGTAATCGGAGAAGATCAGGAAGCCCGAGCAGTAGGCCCGTATGCCATACAGCGCCAGGCCGTTGCTGATCGATCCCATCGCGTGTTCGCGCACGCCGAAATGCAGGTTACGCCCGCCATAGGTCCCGCCCCACTGCGGCGGCTGGAAATCACCCGCGCCATCGAAGGTCAGGTGTGTCTTGGTCGACGGCGACAGGTCGGCCGAGCCACCGATCATCCACGGGTAATTCTTCGCGATTTCGTTCAGCACCTTGCCCGAGCTTGCGCGGGAGGCGACACCCTTGGCGTCCGCGTCGAATACGGGGATATTGCTGTCCCACCCTTCGGGCAGGGTGCCTGCGAAAATATGGTCAAGCTGGGCCGCTTCATCGGGATACCTGGCGCGGTAGGCCCTGAACAGCTCGTCCCATGCCCTGGACGCAGCCGCGCCACGGGTGGCGATACCCGCCTGGAAATGCTCCGGCACGCCATCAGGCACATAGAAGCTTCTGTCTTCCGGCCAGCCGTAGAATTTCTTGGTCTCGCGGATTTCCTCGACACCCAGCGGGGAGCCATGCGCTTCCGCCGTCCCGGCAAGGTGCGGCGCGCCCCAGCCAATGATGGAATGGACAATGATCAACGTCGGGCGCGAGGTCTCGGCCTTCGCTTCCGCCAGCAGGCGGCGCATGTCGCCGGTATCATTGGCGTCCTTCAGTTCAAGGACATGCCAGCCATAGGCTTCGAAGCGTTTGTGCACGCTTTCGGTAAAGGCGATGTTGGTCGAACCTTCGATGGAAATATGATTGCTGTCATAGATCCATGTCAGGTTCCCAAGTTTCAGGTGGCCCGCGATGGACGCAGCCTCGCTGGCGACGCCTTCCATGTTGTCGCCATCACCGCACAGTGCATAAATATGGTGATCGAACAGCCTGAACCCGGGACGGTTGTAGCGTTCGGCCAGCCATTTTTCCGCGATCGCCATGCCGACGGAGTTACCGCAGCCCTGACCCAGCGGCCCGGTCGTGGTCTCGACGCCAGCGGTGTGGTGGTATTCCGGATGGCCGGGGGTGAGCGAGTCCAGCTGGCGGAACTGTTCCAGATCCTCCAGCGTCAGGGCGGGACGGTCATTGCTGATCCCGCCGGGGCGCACATCGCGGATACCGGCCAGGTGGATCAGCGAATACAGCAGCATGGAGGCATGCCCGATCGACAGCACGAAGCGGTCACGATTGGGCCATAACGGATTGGCCGGGTCATAGTTCAGCACATCGCGCCACAGCGTATAGGCCACGGGGGCAAGCGCCATGGCGGTGCCGGGGTGGCCGGAATTCGCCTTCTGCACCGCGTCCATGGACAGCGTGCGGATTGTATTGATGCACAGCGTATCGATATTGGTGGGCATTGCGCCACCTCCTTCAGGTGCCATCAGGGGGGATGTTGTCAAAGAACGCATGAGAGACCGGCCTCCTTACAGCCATGGTCGTTGTCCTGATCGGGCCGGGCCTGCCGCCTGAACATGACAACCTTTCTTGTTTTTCTTTCCATACCACCCGCACCCGGGCCACCCGCCGACGGACAGCGCGGAGCGCAAGGAAAAAAGGCTTTTCACGGCACGCACCTTCTCACGACCTACGGGACGGAACAAGCCATCTCATCAAGCCGTTACCCACGCCCTGAACGAACATGCGCGCCGTGCCCCGCCATTCCCTATGACAGCGCATGGCTTCCCACCCGGTTGCCTGCGCACCCTGACAGCGCACGGGCGTGGAATTTGACACAGCCCCCTACCTCCCCCACCAGATCAGGGCATCCCACCGTCCGCCGATGGAGACCACGCATGCCCCCGCTACCCGCCAGCGACCACACGGATGGCACCCGTTTTTTCAATCCCCCTTCCATCCGCCCCGCCGCAGCGCCACCGGGACGGATGCGGCGGCTGTCCATACTGAAATGGCAATGGAACCGGCCCAAATCGGACTGGCCCGCATGGATTGAAAACCCCGTCCCCACCGGCGACCCGCATGCCCTTCCCGCACCGGGCACGGTGCAGGTAACGTTTATCGGGCACAGCACGTTCCTGATCCGTATGCCCCGCCCCGATGGCACGGTGCTGAGCATCCTGACCGATCCCGTTTTCTCCCTGCGCTGTTCGCCCTTTTCCTTCATGGGACCAAAGCGGGTGCGCGTACCGGGGCGCGCGCTGGCCGACCTGCCACACATTGACGTGGTACTGGTGTCCCACGCGCATTACGACCACATGGACCTGCCCACGCTGCGGGCCATTGCACGACGTGGGGATGATCCGCTGGTGGTCACGCCGTTGTGCAATGCCCGCTTCATGCGCAAAACCGGGCTGAAACGCATCATGGAACTGGACTGGTGGCAGTCCGTGGCCATCCCGGGGCTGGAGATCACCTGCACGCCCGCCCGCCACGGCGCGGCCCGCACTCCGTTTGACCACAACAGAAGCCTGTGGGGCGGGTTCATGCTGCGCGACGGGGCGGGGCACCAGCTGTTCTTTGCGGGCGACACGGCCCATGGGCGGCACTGGGGGCTGATCCGCGACCGTCTGGGCGCACCCGATATCGCACTCCTGCCCATCGGGGCGTATGATCCCCGCGAACTGATGGCGGGCGTGCATACCACCCCCGAGGAAGCGCTGGAGGGCCTGCGCCAGCTTGGGGCAAAGCATGGCATCGGCATGCATTTCGGCACGTTCCGCCTGACGGATGAACCCATGGACGAGCCGGTGCGCCGACTGGCCCGGGCCGTGCAGGATACCGGCCTGCCACCGGATATGATGGGGGTCCTGGAACACGGGGAATGTCGCGACATCGCATGGCGGCAACCCGGTGACGCGTGATTGCCCGTATGTTCTTTTCAGCCGAACCGTCCTATGATCCGCCGCACCTGACGGGACCGGCCCCCGCCCCCGTTTTCCGCAACCCGACCAGCGAGGCAGGCACATGAGCAAGACAATCGCCAGCGGCGACCCCGCCGCCGCCGCACCCGAATCCTTCAGCAACGCGGAAATCGAGACCCTGTTCCTGTCCGCCGCCCGTGACGGGCAGACAGATCTGGTAAGCGAATTCCTGAAGGCGGGCATAAGCCCCGACACCCGCAATGACAAAGGCTACACCGCGCTGATCCTGGCGGCCTATAATGGCCATGCCGAAACCGTGCGCGCACTGCTGGCGGGCGGGGCCAACCCCAACCTGCAGGATGCAAAGGGGGCGACCGCACTGGCCGGTGTCGCGTTCAAGGGCGACCTGCCATGCGCACGCGTTCTGGTGGAACATGGCGCGGGAATTGACGTGCCGAATTTCGTCGGGCGCACGCCGCTGGCCTTCGCGGTCATGTTCAACCGCGACCCCATGGTGACCTTCCTGCTGGAACATGGCGCCAACCCCGACCTGCGTGATGGCGAGGGGATCAGCGCGCGCATCCTGGCCACCCGGCAGGGCAATGCCGCCCTTCTGTCCGCCATGGGCCGCCCGGCCACGGCACAGGGCTGACCGGCTTCCCCCTGATCCGTTCCACGCACCCGCATCCTGAATGCAGGGAACGGGTGCGTCTGTTTCATGACCCTGACAATCTGGAATTCACCCTGATGAGCCGTTTCTGGAGCCCTGTCGTCCACACCCTGACCCCCTATGTACCGGGGGAACAGCCCAGACTGGCCAACCTGATCAAGCTGAATACCAATGAATGTCCGTATGGTCCCTCGCCGAAGGTGCTGGACGCCATACGGGCCGCCACCAACGACACGCTGCGCCTGTATCCCGACCCCACGGCGCACGCGCTGTGTGCCGCGATCGCGCGCGCGCATGATGTCCCGGCCGACCACGTTTTCGTGGGCAATGGATCGGATGAGGTGCTGGCCCATACCTTTCAGGGGCTGCTCAACCACCCCGAGCCACTCCTGTTTCCCGACATCACCTACAGCTTCTACCCCGTTTACTGCGGGCTGTATGGCATACGGCATGAAACGGTGCCGCTGGATGACGACATGCGCATCGACCCTGCCGCGTATCGCCGGCCGTGCGGTGGCATCATCATCCCCAATCCCAATGCCCCAACAGGAATCGCACTGGGTCTGGATGCCATCCGCACCGTGCTGGTGGACCACCCGGACGCCGTAGTCGTGGTTGACGAGGCCTATGTCGATTTCGGCGCGGAAACGGCCATCGCGCTGGTGGACCAGCACCCCAACCTGCTGGTGGTGCGTACCCTGTCCAAATCCAGTGCGCTGGCAGGATTGCGGGTGGGCTACGCCATCGGGCAGCCCGACCTGATCGCAGCCCTGACCCGCGTAAAGGACAGCTTCAATTCCTATCCGCTGGACCGTCTGGCGCAGGTAGGCGCCATTGCCGCAATCGAGGACCGGGAATGGCTTGCAAACACCCGCGAGAAAATCATAAGCTCGCGGAACAGGCTGACCGACAGCCTGGGAAAGATGGGGTTCGAGGTTCTGCCATCACAGGCGAATTTCATATTCGTCCGGCATCCGGACCGTGACGCCGCATACCTTGCCTCCGCCCTGCGGGAACGGGCAATCATTGTGCGTCATTTCCGGACCCCGCGCATTGCACAATGGCTACGCATCACCATTGGTACTGACGCCGAATGTCAGGCCCTGATATCGGGACTGGCTGACGTGCTGGCGCAAAACGGGGGCTAGCCCCCGGTTCATCACGTACCTGTACCCGTCCGACCTGCCGTGAATGGCAGGAGGGGGGCAGTACGTGCCGTCCGTCTTTCCACCATACGATTGACAACTCATTTCCGGGACCCAAGGTCCACAGGACACTTATCATGCGCGCATTCCACGGACAGATGTCCGACAACCAGCCGATCCGTCGCACGCTTGCTGAAAAACAGAAGCAGCTACGTGACCTGCGTGAAACGCTGGCCACCATGAAATCGCACACCGCCCCCGCCCTGCGCGAAAGCGTGCAGAAGCGCATCCGTCAGCTGGAAAGCGAGGTCAGCGCCGCCCCCGCCCTGAAGGCCGGGGAACAGCGCAACGCCCCCCGCCCCACCGGCGGCACGGCGGACCGGCCCCGCAGCCCGCGCAGGCGCCCTGAACGCAGTATCTGAACAGACATGAATAAGGCCGGTCCCACTGGGTACCGGCCTTATTCATGTCGTACCATCTGCCAGGATAACAGATCCGGCTATTCCCAGACATATGTCCGTCGTGTCGGTTGACAGATAAAATAAAAACAAAAGTTTTTGGATACTGCTTTTTAAAATGGCAGCGTTTTTCAAAGCTTTAAAAAAAAGCTTCACCAAAAACTTCTTCATGGTTGGCAGTTCTTAACAATCACGGAGTTTCAGGCTGCCGCCCACAAGGCAAGCAATATTCCCCGGTAATGCCTGCCATCTCACCCTTATCCTTCAGGACAATAAAAAAACGGGCCTGCTTTGCAGCAGGCCCGTTTCTCACCCGTATCAAAACAACAGGTCTGGTAAAGAATGGGAAGGATCAGTGACCAACCGTCACTTCTTCCGCCACATCACCGCGTGCCGCGGCGGCATCAATATAACGACGGGCTTCCGGTGAGACGGTCAGCACCAGCGTCATCAGGGCCGAGGCAACATACAGGCCGGAGAAGATCCAGATGATCCCTTCGATCCCATGCCAGCTTTCAAACCACGTCACGATAGCCGGACCAACCCACGTGCTGGCACCCGCGCCCAGACCAAGGGCGGACAGGGCAGCAGCCTTTTCCTTCGGGCAGATCTGCGGCACCAGGCCGGACAGCGGCACGAAAGCGGCAATCGTCGCGCCGTACAGCGCACCCATGGCGGCAGCAATGGGGAAGTTGCCGGGGAACATCTGCGGCACATAGTAGAACAGCGGCACGGTGATCGCGGCACCTACGCAACCGAACAGGGCAACAACAGTGCGGTGACCCAGACGGTCAGCCGTGATGCCGGACACAAGGTTCACAAGAATGTTCGACAGGAAGATGATCGACAGAAGCTGCAGCCACTGCGACAGCGAGAAACCGATGACCTTGGTGAAGAACGCCGGCATGATGACCAGGAACGCATATTCGGACGACGTGTTGATGGTCCGCACGATCATGGCGACAAACGTCTTGGGTTCACGCCACAGGATGCTGATCGAACTGAAGAAGATCGTGGCAGGCTTCGTGCCCACCGGGGCAAGGCGGCGGGAACCGATGGGTTCACGCGTCATCAGCAGGGCAAGCAGGCCGCCGAACATGACCAGCGCCAGCGAGGACCAGAACGTTGCCATTTCGCCGATCAGCGGAATGGAGAAGCTGGCGAACAGCGAACCCAGCGTGGGCAGGCCACCGGAAAACGCGAACCAGAACCAGCCCGCGGCCGAACCCAGCTGCCGCGGCGGGGTTGCGGCGGCGATCCAGACGAGGAAGCCGTAGGTGAACAGCGGATAGCCAAAGCCACGCATGGTGTAGGCTGCCAGCATGATGGGGTAGCTGTTGACGGCCACGCCGAAGGTCAGGAACAGGACCTCGAACACACCCCAGATGGCAAGGCCGATCCACATGACCCGCTTGGGGCCCCACAGGTCGGACAGCGGCCCCGACGCCCATGAGGACAGCGAGACGGTCACACCATAAATGGTAAACAGCAGCGCGGTATTGCGCGATGAGATGCCCTGCCCCTCCAGATAGGGGGCCAGGTAGCCGGCCTCGACACCATCACCGATCATGAAGAACAGCAGGCCGACAAAACCCCAGAACAGGGGCGCCGGGATGCCAAGCCTATCAGCTATGGACGTTGATTCGGACAGATTGTCTGTCTGTTTCAAGGGGAGATTCTCCTCTTTCACAGGCAGCCGACACGAAGATGAGGGGCTCCACCTCATTGTGGAGCGTCGATGCAGGCTGCGTCCGCACAGTCCGGATTTCCGGCAAACACCAGTGCGGAACCTCAGTTTCACAAGTTCGGGTGTGCAATCACCCGGACCGGCTACAGCAATGCGGGAACAGAAGAATGGCACCAGCGCCAAAACGCCAGCGCATCATGCCTGGCAAACCTGCTTCCCCATAAATGCCACCGGCCAAAAGTCGTCGATCCAGCAGAAAACGCACCAATTGGTACGGGTTGCACAACAATACCGATGAAAAAACACCCGGCCACACCTGAAAAAAGGCACAACCGCGTGATCTCCCATCACTGGAAAGACCAGGAATTGGCTGGATATACAAAATCGTTGCAGTTGCGGACGATTTCACAGTGATCCGATAGTCTCCAACCTCCATACGGATACAAAAAATATATTCAGTGGGGTCAATCTATACTAAAAAACTCTCGAGAATGTAAGGGAAATCTCAAATTTTCGATGCGATTCTGATTTTTCCCTTATTATATCAGAAGAATTCAGATCATATTTTTATGCATACGGTATATGCATCATGACCAGACAGCACCTTTCGTCCCGGGTGGGTTCCTGCCATAGTCACCATCCCGCCCGCGCACGGACGGGGCCGCACCCCGGTGCGGGACAGGCATTGCCTGCTGCACCCTCCCATGCCGGGGCATGGACAGACGGAACGGTTACGGTGAACATCAATTCCATACGCCTTGCCGCATTGCCGGTTGCTTTGCTGCTTTCCCCCGCGCTGGCCTGCGCCCCCGCCCACGGCCAGAGCCTGGCTACACAGAAGGTGCAGCGCGCGATGGATGTCCTGCGCCTGAAGCCGGACCTGGCCAGCAAGGCCTGCCTCGACAAGCTTGAAGACCTGCACAAGATGGAAAAGGTCATTGAGGACGCAGGTGAAAGTGCGCACAACCCCAACCTGTCGCTGGCGCACGACATTATGGAATCCGATTACGAGGACGCAACAGAATCCTGCGTGCCTGACGCTGCCAAGCTATGCGCCGCCCCCGGAAAACTGGCCAGCGCCAACCAGAAGAAGCTGTGTGACTCACTTGATGCGATCATGTCGGTCGACGGGTCGGATGAAGGCGAGGAAGTCGTAACCCCGCCCGAGGGCACGGCCTCAGACTGAGACCACGCCCATAATGGTGCGGATCAGGACAGGCGCGCCAGCAGGTGCAGCCCTTCCGCATTGCCCAGCACGGCTGATTTTTCCGCCCGGCTCAGTTCACGCAGGGCAGTGGCAAGGTCAGGCGCCTCACGCAGTTTCAACAGGCCGACCAGCAGGGCCGGATTGATCGGGTCGCCCGGCCTGCGGGGCGGCGGCAGCATGATTTCATGCACCTTCAGCAACCCTGCCCGCCCGCGCAGCGCCGCAAATGCATCCTGCACGGGCTGGCCCGCCATCTGCATCATGTAGGCCACGGCCGCGCGTAGTACCGGCGGGGGGGCGGTTTCCTCGGGTATCAGCAGCAGGTGGGCGCGCCGGAACGCCTGTCCCACTACTGCACTGCCCGTCAGCACCGCCAGCGGTATGGCGCAGACCAGTCCCAGCGTTACCGGCAGCATCCACAGAAACAGGGGCAGCGAGACACTCCACGCCGCCACCGACAGCGCGATACCCATGATGGTATGGATCATGTACAGCCGCACGTTCTGCATGATCTGCAGGCCGCCAGCATCACGCCGCTGCGCATTCCACCCCGAGTCGCGGCCAAGCAGGATGGAAATGACTCCCGCCGTCTGGATCATCATGGCGACAGGGGCCAGCAACCCCCCCACCACCGTTTCCACCACGATGGACGCCGCAGCCGCAATCGCGCCGCCACAGCCACGACGCAGCGGCCCGTCGATGAGCAGCAGCAGGTAGGCCAGTATCTTGGGCGCCAGCAGCACACCCATGGTGCCGATGAACATGTATTCCGCCTGCACCGGGTCAACATGCGGCCAGTGGGGATAAAGCAGCTTGGTATCGCCAAAATATTCCGGCTTGTAAAACCGGTTCTGCAGCGAAACCACGATCCCCACCAGCAGGAAGATCAGCCACAGCGGAGCCGTGACATACGATCCGATGCCCATGAGCATGTGCATGCGGCTGATCCAGTGCAGGCCCCGTGCCGACACGACCTTCGCATGCTGCAGGTTGCCCTGGCACCACCGGCGGTCGCGGATGGCGATATCGGTAAGGGACGGCGGGCTTTCCTCATACGATCCAGCCAGGGCGGGCACCATGTGAATGGCCCAGCCCCCCCGGCGCATCAGGGCCGCCTCCACGAAATCATGGCTCATGATCGCCCCACCGAAGGGCTTGCGCCCCGGCAGGTGCGGCAGGCCCGCCTGCTCGGCAAAGGCACGGGTGCGAATCACCGCGTTATGGCCCCAGTAATTGCCTTCCGCCCCATGCCACCATGCAATGCCATGGGCGATCAGGGGGCCATAGACACGGCCTGCAAACTGCTGCATGCGGGCAAACAGCGTCTGCCCGTTGACAATGACCGGCAGGGACTGGATCAGCGCGACACCGGGGTTCCGCTCCATGGCTGCCGTCAGCCGCACGATCACGTCGCCCGACATGACGCTGTCGGCATCCAGCGTAATCATCTGCTGGTAGGCCGCGCCATAGGCCCGCACCCATTCACCAATATTGCCCGCCTTGCGGTCCGTATTGACCGCGCGCCTGCGGTAAAACAGCCGCCCGCCCCAGCCTGTGGCGCGGCACAGGGCCATGTAAGCCGCTTCTTCCGCCACCCACACATCGGGGTCGGTGGTGTCCGACAGGATGAAAACGTCAAACGCGCGTTCCTGACGGGTGGCCGTAAGGCTGTCGATGGTGGCGCGCAGGCCCGCCATCACACGGCCGGGGTCCTCGTTATAGGTCGGCATGAGCAGTGCGGTACGGGCGGTCAGGCGCGGCAGCGGGCCACTGCGCTCGATCCCCAGCCCAAGCCCGCCATGCGCCAGCATCGAGCCAAACCCCGCAAGGGCGGAGGTAAAGGCCAGCGCGATCCACAGAAACAGCATGACGAACAGCACCAGCATCACCATACCGGCCACCGAGCGCTGCACGGCATTGAACACCAGGTCCATTTCGTAACCGGCAAGTCCCGTCATGGCCACAGCCCCCCCGATAACCAGCAGGCGGCGCAGGTGGATCATCCGCCATTCCGTGGGGGGCACCGGACCACGTCCATGCAGGTCGGGGTCCGCCCCCAGCGGATGGACCGGCATATCCAGCGGTGCGGCAGGCGGCAGGGCGCACCACCCCTGCGGCAGGAGCGGCGCGGGCTGACCCGCCGCCGGACCGGATGGTGCGTTCGCGGCTAGGGTGTCCATCGATAGACCCATTCTTCCGACACAGGCCCATTATCATCGGCCAGCACGCAGTTCAGTTCCGCCACCTTGGCGTCACCGGGCGCGAATTCGAATGTGCTGCGCCAGCCATGTATGGGGGGAACCGGTTCGACCACCACATTGCGGATTTCGCCTGCGGACGTACGGCATTCCAGATGGAAATGCGGCTTTTCAGGCAGGTTTTCGAAGGGTGTGCCCACAAAATCGAGGTCAAAGAAACGGGTATGCGAATCGTCCGTTGCCTCCCCCACACGGGTGGCGGCAATACGGGCCAGCCTGGTGGGCCAGGGTGTATCCCACCCCCAGTACATACGATAGGTGAACACATATTCACGCCCCGCCGCCAGCGCTTCCTGCGGCCGCCAGAAAGAAACGATGTTGTCGTTCACCTCGTTCGGGGTAGGGATTTCCACAAGGTCCACGGACCCCGCCCCCCAGTCCCCGATCGGCTCGATCCACAGCGAGGGACGCTTTTCATAATTCAGTGACACGTCCTCGAAATCGGTAAAGGCACGCTTGCGCTGCATCAGGCCAAAGCCATGCGGGCGCACGTCACTGAATGCCGAAAACTGCAGGTCACGCGGGTTGCGCAACGGCCGCCACAACTGCTTGCCACTGCCCGTCCACATGGACAGGCCTTCGCTGTCATGGGCGGCGGGCCGCCAGTCATCAACGCGCGTGCGGTCATTGGCATCGAAATAGAACATGCCGGTCAGTGGCGCGATGCCGGATTCCTCAATGGCCTTGCGGGGGTAGAGATAGGACTGGACGTCAAAGACCGTCGTCTCGCCGGGGCGGATGGTGAAACGGAAAGCCCCCACCAGGGACGGGCTGTCCAGCAGCGCATGGATGACCACGCTGTCCACGCCCGCCTTGGGCTTTTCCAGCCAGAAGGCGCGGAACAGGGCGAATTCCTCCCCCTTCGGGTCACCGGTCCCATTGGCGAAACCACGCGCGGACAGGCCGTAATTCTGCCCCTTCGCCACCGCCCGGAAATAGGACGCGCCAAGGAATACGCAGAATTCCTCCATCACGCCGGGCGTATTGATCGGCGCGCGCAGCCGCAGGCCGGCAAAACCGATATCATCACTCACCCGCAGGGCGGGATCGTTATAGGTGAACATGTCGGGACTGAAGGCGATGGGCCGGGACTGCCCGTCAATGACTTCATGCATGTCGATACGCGGGGCGTACAGATAGCCGCGCGGAAAGAATTCGACATCGAAACCCAGGTTCTCGCCATGCCACAGGGCCTGTTCCGAACGGAACGCCATGGAATTGTACTGGTCGAAATTCAGGTTACGCAACGCGGAAGGCAGGGACTGTGACGGGGGCTGATACGCCTGCTGCGACAACTGGTGCGCCAGCGTGCGCACGGTGGTTGAATCGAAATTGCCACTCTGCGTTGCGCGGGCGGGACGTGTAATACCCATGCCCGCCAGGGTCATGGCGGACAGGGCTGTTCCCGCTTTCATGAAATCACGTCGTAACACTGAGTTTAACTCCAGTTCATTCTTATTGTTTAAACGTATTGGCACATCATTTTTACCAATTGGCAAAAATGATGCCGGAACATCCCTGATCGCGGCTGCCCAAGGCTTTTTCACGGCGAGGGTGAACACATGGCCGCCAAGGTTTCCAGCGGTCCCTGTACGGCGTTACGCGCCGACTGTTCGATTTCACGATACAGGTGCAGTACGGCCTCGCCTTCGGGGGACAGGCCAGCACCCCCGCCACCGCCAGGCCGGGCGGACACCAGCGGCCGCACGAAGGTCGTATTCATGGCCTCGACCAGCAGCCACGCGCGACGATAGGACATGCCCATGGCGCGTGCCGCCGCCGAAATGGATCCGGTCTGGCCAATCTGTTCCAGAAGCTTGATCTTGCCATGCCCCAGCAGGGGCGAGCCATTCGCGTCCACCCGTAATGTCAGGCGCATTTCTGTCATGGTTTCAAAACTCCTGGCCACAGCTATATCATCGCCCCTTCTACCGGAAACGGCTTCACCTGAAACGGAATTTTCCCATAATGACCCAGCCCATTTCCCCGTCCGGGCCACTGTCAGGCACATGGCGGCCCATGCGGGCACAGGATCTGGCTGCCGTCATGGCGCTGGCCACCGCCATGCACCCCGGCTGCCCCGAACGGGCGGATGTGCTGGATGAACGCCGCAGGCTGTGCCCGGCGGGTTGCCTGATCCTGCCCGATGCATGGGGAAAACCTGGCGGTTATGTATTAAGCCATCCATGGCGCATGGACCGCCCGCCCGCGCTGGATACCTACCTGCGTCACCTGCCCGCGCGGGCGGATTGCTGGCACCTGCACGACATCGCCATTTCCCCCCCCCTGCGCGGACGGGGTGCAATGCATGATGCCCTGCGCATCCTGACACGTCACGCCCGCGAGCATGGCGTGGGATGGATGACGCTAATGGCAGCGGAAGGGGCGCGCCCGGTCTGGACGCATATGGGGTTTGAAACCATGACCGATATTCCGGCGCACATTACCGCATCCTACGGGGCGGATGCCTGCCCCATGCGCCGCGCCATTTCCACAACAATGCAGGCATAAGGTTTCAAGGGAACGCCGCCTTTTTTCAAAAAGGCGGCACCCGAAAACTTCTATTATTTATTATTGCCGGTTTGTTCTGAAACCATTTCCTGTGCAGGCAGGCTGGCCCGCACGCCGCGATCACGGATGGCCCTGCGCGCGGCGACAACCGCCGCATCCAGTGCGGTGGTATCCATGTCCCGCCAGCCATCAAAGGCAGGCAGGCTCAGACCTGCTGCAAGATCACTGTCATTAACCAGCGCAATCTGGTCGGCATCCAGCGTGGGTTCAATCGGGGCATAGGCCTGGCCCTTTTCATCCTGCCCACGCAGCATCTCCAGATAGGCGGCGATGCCAAAGGCGATCCGGTGCAGATCATGCCCGCTGTCCAGTGACCGGCGCACGGTATCGGTCCAGAACACCCGCACCTTGGACGCCCCATCGCTACAGATCCGCAGCAGCGTATCCGCCACCGCACGGTTGGAAAACCGGCTGAGCAGACGCCTGCGATAGGCGTCCAGATCCACGCCCGCCGGGGCATCGATCTGCGGCATCGCATCCTTTGTCCAGTACGCATTGGCCAGACGGGCCAGATCGGCGTCCTCAACCGTTTCATGCGCATAGCGATGCCCCAGCAGAAGACCCGCCGAGCCAAGCAGCAGATGCGCCGCATTCAGCATGCGCACCTTCACCTGCTCATACCCCGCCACATCGTCCACGAATTCGACACCGACCTGTTCCAGCGCGGGGCGGCCATTGCAGAAGCTGTCTTCCAGCACCCACTGGCTGAAATCTTCCGCCAGTACCGGCAGGTCGTCATCCAGACCACCTGCTTCATTCAGTGCGTTGCGGGTTGCGGTATCCACGCCCGGCGTAATGCGGTCCACCATGGAACAGGGGAAGGTCACATTGGCGTCGATCCATTCCGCCAGATCCGCATCCAGCGCGCGGGCGTAGCCCACGAACGCCTCATGCGCGACATGGCCGTTACTGCGCAGATTATCGCATGACAGGACGGTAAACGGTCCCGCCCCCGCTTCCCGCCTGCGGCGCAGCCCTTCGACCACATACCCGAACACGGTCGTGGGACGGCGGGGATTTTTCAGGTCGGCCTGCACGGCAGGGGTATCGAGGCGGAACTGCCCGGTTTCCTCGTTGATGTTGTAGCCACCTTCCGTGATCGTCATGCTGACGATGCGCGTCTGCGGGTCCGCAAGGCGGGCCAGCACGGCTTCGGGATCGGCAGGCGCCAGCAGGTATTCACGCAGTGCGCCGATGATGGAAACCGTGCGCGCGCCATCGGCTGCGACTTCCGTCAGGGAATACAGGCAATCCTGCTGCGTGAAGGCATGGGCCTTGGCCTCACCGCGCGCGCCACCGCCCAGTCCCACGCCCACAATGCCCCATTGTGACTGCCCCGGCAGGGCAAGGCATCTGTTGACGTACCACGCCTCATGCGCGCGAAAGAAGTTGCCGACACCAAAATGAACGATCCCTCGCCCCACTTCCTCCCGCCTGTAACGCAGCGGCTGGACGCTGGCGGGAAGGTGATTCAGGGTTTTTTCATTCAACATGGTGTCTTTTGCACTCCTTTGGTTGTGGTATCGGCCCCCGCCCTATCGCTGCACGACCGTATCGGTGGGGGCAGGCTCGAACGAAGCCTCGGACAGGAACGGATGACCCGAAAGCGGGAACGGCCCGTCATCCGTCTGCCCGTCCGACCAGATGTTGCGCACGGCAAGCCGCATGTCGGCATGCAGCAGTCCGGTGGCAAAACGCATGACAGGGGTCCAGTGTTCCCCCTGACGTTCCAGTTCGTCCAGAATATCACGCATTCCGTCATCGGGCAGCGTGCGTCCGCGATGGAACGTGGCCAGTGTATCACATCGATCGGCCATCTGGGCCAGTATCCGCACCAGCATGTCACGCTCCTGCTGCAGGATATCGCCCGTCCGGGCGGTTTCCCCTTCCACCGCCGCGCGTGAAATGAAAATGGCATCAGAGCGGATCCGGCGCAGAAGCCCCGGCAGGCGCATCACCAGCGGATCATGCCGCGCCAGTGATCCGGGATGTTCGACCTCCGCCTCCTGCACGCCGTCATTGATGTCCTGCAGCAGGGAACGGCACATCACATCCACCGTGCCCAGCGCGTCATGATCGGGATGCGGGTGCAGCGCCGTGGACAGCAGGTCGGACAGGCGCCGCAGCAGGCTTGCGGCATTACGCAGCACTTCGCGCCGCGCTTCGTTGCGCAGGACAAAGAACGAGACCGCGAACGACACCACAACGCCTGTCATGATCGACGCGATACGCTGCAGCGGCCTTGAGAACGGTTCCCCCGTGGCGGGAAACAGCAGCACGACCATCAGGGTGACAATGGCCACCCGCATCTTGGGCCGCAACGCCACCAGCACCGCCAGCGGCATGAGCATGACCCAGAACACCATGCCCACCGACAGCGCGCACCACTGTTCCAGCGCGATGGCCGACATGCCGGCCGCCGCCCCGATCAGGGTGCCCACAATCTGTTCGCGCCCGGTGGACAGCGTCTGGGTCAGGCGGGTCTGGGTAATGACGATGACCGATGTAATCAGCGCCCAGACCGGTTCATCCAGATGGATGATGGTGGCGACAATACCCGACAGGATGAGCGAGACATTCATCCGCACGACCTGCCGCCACGTTCCCCGCCGCATGATGGACAGCAGCAGGTTCTTCAGGCGTTCATGCATACGGTTCAGTGCCCGGCGCCATCCGGCAGGGGAAAGGGCACCCAGCGCAGGCCATCGGAATTCTGCACCAGAAACAGCACGGTCTTGCGGTGCTGGCTGCGGGCGGTATCAAGCTGGCGGCGCAGGTCGGCAGGCGTATTCACGGCCGACTGCTGCACTTCGGTCACCACGTCACCGGGGCGCAGGCCGCGTTCGGCAGCCGGGCTGTCATCCGTCACACCGGTGACCAGCACACCCTTCTGCCCTTCCGCCATATTGTATTTCTGGCGCGCGATGTCATCCAGATCACCCACCGTGAAGCCCATGCCCGTAATGGCCATGCTGCCCTGTGCCGGTTTTTTCGCGGGCGGGTTGGCGCCATCGGCCTTGTCGGTCTTTTCCTCGGGCAGGGCGCCGATGGTGATGGCGACATTCATCTGCTGTCCCTTACGCCAGATCCCCAGATGGGCCACGCTGCCACCCGCAAGCTCGGCCACAAGGCGCGGCAGGGCGCGACCATCGATTTCCTTGCCATTCAGGCTCTGGATCACGTCGCCGGTCTGCAGGTGGGCCACCGCCGCCGGTCCCTTTGGCTCAACTCCCGCAATCAGCGCGCCATGGGGACTTGTCAGGCCCAGCCCATCGGCGATTTCCTGCGTCACGTCCTGAATGCGCACGCCAATCCACCCGCGCGTGACGCGGCCATGACGGCGAAGCTGTTCGATGATGCCCTGCGCCTCGGCCGAAGGAATTGAAAACCCGATCCCGATCGACCCGCCGGAAGGCGAGAAAATGGCTGTGTTGATGCCAATCACCTCCCCATGCAGGTTGAACAGGGGACCGCCGGAATTGCCCTTGTTGATCGGTGCGTCGGTCTGGATGAAATCATCATACGGACCCTGTTCGATATTGCGCCCGCGTGAGGAGACGATACCCGCCGTCACCGTGCCCGACAGGCCGAACGGGTTGCCGATCGCCAGTACCCAGTCGCCCACACGCGCATGATCGCTGTCACCAAAGGGCACGGCAGGCAGCGGCTTCGGGCTGTCCACCTTCAGCACCGCAAGGTCGGTGCGGTCGTCATGGCCCAGCAGCCGCGCCTTGAGCACGGTATTGTCCTGCAGCGTAATGGTGATCTGGTCGGCATGGCGCACGACGTGATTGTTGGTCACGATCACGCCCGAAGGGTCGATGATGAAGCCCGATCCCAGCGCCTGCATCTTGCGCGGTGGCGCGTTGGGGCTGTCCTGCCGGTTCATGAAATCGTGGAAGAATTTCTCGAACGGCGACCCTTCAGGGAAATTGGGCACCTGCGGCGTGTTGTCACCATCATCGCCATCATCATCATCCTCACCGGGGCGGACCATCTCGGTGGTGGATACATTGACGACGGCGGGCAGCAGTTTCGCCGCAAGGTCGGCAAAGCTGTCGGGCATGTTCCGCCCCTCGCCCGGCAGGCGCAGGGGGGCCGTGGCCGCGGGGGCCGCCGCATTCGGGGCGGGAACGGGATCAGCCGCGCGCGCGGCGTACCCCCCAAGGGCCGTAACCAGCCCCATGGCAAGGCAGGATCGGGAAAAGGCAGCGGCACGAAAGGACATGGGGCTTGTATATCCTGCTGAACGGGGTCTGACGCATTCCCTATATCACGCCCTTCATGCGCTCGGAAACCACAGCCTCAGTTCCCGCAAAGGGGCGCGTGCGCGGGCAGGCCGTCCGGTTTCGGCGCCGCCGGCCTGCGGGCCGCCGCACGGGCGCGTTCGCGGTTACGCGCCACCCACAGCAGCACCACGAACCCCACCACGTTCACCACCACCTGCATGACCCAGCCGGTGCCAAAACTGGTCAGCACCAGCCGCCCGTACAGGTCCACCAGCGTGCCCGCCGTAAAGATTTCCAGCGAATGCCGCCCGAACAGCGCCATAAGCTGGCCACCCCGCGTCCCCGCCAGCACGGTGGCCCGCGGCGAGGACTGCACCAGATAGAACAGCGCCAGCACATCCAGCAGCCGCCACGGGGCAAGGATCATCTTGTCCGGCACCGCCATGCCGACGGGCCGCAGGTCGGCGAAGCCCCAGTCCGTCCATGGAAAGGACTGCACGAAGGAAAAGACCAGATACAGCCCGCACACCCCCGCCAGCACGCGCGAACGCGGCAGGCTGCCATCATGCCGTCCGGCCAGACGCGCCCCGCATACACCCAGCACGAACAGGAACTGCCACGCCAGCGGGTCGAAATACCACCCGTCGGGATCAAGCCAGTTGGGAAAGTTCAGGCGCGGGTCCAGGTTGACCAGCAGCCAGACCGCCCCGCTTACCCCCAGCACCACGGGCGTCCCCACCCCGCGCAGCAGCGCGTATAAGGGCGCGAACCCCAGCAGCAGCACGATATAAAGCGGCAGGATGTTCAGGTTGCCCGGCAATGCCTGCAACGACAGCACCCGCCATGCCGAATCCAGACCGTGCGCCAGTTCGGGTTCAAGGAAATCGACCGGCACCGGCCAGAAATGCCGCCATATGCGGATGGTGGAAATGCACACCACCACCATCACCATCTGGAAGACATAAAGCTGCCAGCACCGCCGTCCGATCCGCGCCAGCACCGACATGACCGGCTGCTTCCTGCCAAACGCACGGCCATAGGCCAGCCACGAGGCATAGCCCGCCAGCAGCACGAACACCTCCGCCGCGTCGGCAAAACCGACATTGCGCATGGTGAAACGGTTCAGCACGTCCTGCGGGATATGGTCGATGCACATCATGAGCAGCGCCACCCCGCGCAGCGCATCAATCCGGTGATCGCGCCGGTGGGGTACCGCCCCCCGCGAAGTGGAAATGCTGCCCATCGTATCCCCTGTCCGCCTGAACGATGCACAAAATGGCTGCAACCATCATGGCGCAGCGAGCGTAAAGCAGCAAACCGCGCAGTCAGCCATTCCCCCAATGACAGGGATGCCCCGCATGCCGGGCATGACATGTGACCGGCATGCGGTCGGGTGCCCACCGTTTCATGACTCGACCAGCACGGGCCGCCCCTTCTATACCCGCACGGGCCAGATAGCAGACAGCAGGGAGCGCACAACCATGACCAGTCCCGACAGGACAACCATCGAGACCGTGCTGCAACGCGTGCGCACCGCGGATCATGCCGCCAGTGTTGCGGATATGGGCAGCCTGGACGCCTTCATGGTGCGCGATGGCGTCCTGCATGTCGCCATCGCGACCGACCGTACGCGGGCGGGATCGCTGCAGCCATTGCTGCCCGAACTGGAACGTGCCCTCGTCGCCGCGGTTCCCGGCTGCACGGCGGCCAGCGTCATCCTGACCGCGCACCGCCCGGCACCAGCCGCACCCACGCCACAGACGGCGCCTGCACCCACCGGCGGCGGCCACCGTCCCCTCAACCTTGGGGGTGGCAAGGCATCCCGGCCCGCCACCGGCCCCCTGCCGCCGGGTGTAGGCGTGGTCATTGCCGTGGCATCGGGCAAGGGCGGCGTGGGCAAGTCCACCACGGCCGTCAACCTTGCGGTGGGGCTCGGGCTGGAGGGGCTGAAGGTCGGGCTGCTGGATGCGGATGTGCATGGTCCTTCCCTGCCGCGCATGATGGGCGTGGGCGGGCAGCCCGAAGTGCGTGACAGTCGCCTGATCCCGCCACATAAATGGGGCATCAGCGCCATGTCGATCGGCATGCTGGTAGATGAAAGCAAGGCCATGATCTGGCGCGGGCCAATGGTCATGGGGGCGATCGGGCAGCTGCTGGGTGATGTGGAATGGGGCGCGCTGGACGTTCTGGTTGTGGACATGCCGCCGGGCACGGGGGATGCGCAGCTGACACTGGCGCAGAAAACCGCGCTGGCCGGTGCCGTGATCGTTTCCACCCCGCAGGATATCGCCCTGCTGGACGCCCGGCGAGGCGTGGCCATGTTCGAGAAGATGAACGTGCCGGTGCTGGGTATGGTGGAAAACATGTCCTATTTCTGCTGTCCCAACTGCAACCACCGCACCGAACTGTTCGGCCATGGTGGCGCACGGGCGGAAGCTGAAAAAATGGGCGTGCCGTTCCTGGGTGAAATCCCGCTGCTGGCCGATATCCGCGCCAGTGCCGACAATGGCGCGCCGATCGTGATTGCTGCCCCCGACAGCCCGGCGGGACAGGCCTATCGCGCACTGGCCCATACGGTCGGTGGGGCACTCCGTCGCCTGCTGGAACAGAAGAAAAAGGCTGCGCGCTGATCGGTACGATCCGCGTCATAACATAGGATGGCAGTGGCTTTTTTCGGTCGTCCCTCTCCCGCTGGCCTGATCCATGATCGGGCTGACTGCGCTGGATGGGCCAACGTGATCAATTAAATAACAAAAGTTTTCTGGGTACTGCCTTTTTTCAAAAGGACGGTGTTCCTCGAAGCTTTTGAAAAAAGCTCCACCAAAAACTGTTAATTTTCAGGGTGATTCACAGGCTGGTTTTTACAGCCTGCGGTCGCGCTTGATCCGGTCCCATGCCGCATTGATCTGGGCGATGCGGGCAGCCCCCTGCGCCTGCTGCGCGGATGTCGCCCCACGGGCGGTCATGACATCGGGATGGTATTCACGCACAAGCCTGCGCCAGACCACGCGCACTTCGTCATTACTGGCATCACGTGAGATACCCAGCACTTCATAAGCGTCAATCTCGCTCACGCCCGGCCGCGCGCCACCGTCACGCGCACGGTCCCATGCGCCGGGGCTGAGGTTGAAAGCCTTGTGCACCCCGCGCAGGAAGGTTTCCTCGCGCGCATTGATCTCGCCATCCGCGCGCGCGATCACGAACAGGGACGCCAGCGCGTCTTCCAGCATGCCGGTCTTGTTGGCGAAGGCGCGTCCCAGTTCGGTGGCGAAGGCCTTGTAATCGTCCGTGCGCTGCCGCGCGCTGTCGAACAGGCGGCCAACTTCGCGCATGTTTTCGGGCGGCAGGTGAAAACGGCGCTTGAAGGCATCGATCTCGGCCCGGTTCACCGCCCCGTCGCACTTCGCCATCTTGGCGGACAGGATGATGATGACCAGACCGTACATCTGGTCGCGCTTGCCCATCGCGGCCGCCATCTTGGCCGCCATGAAGGTCGCCGCCCCATTCGGGTCCGCGTTCAGCCGGGGGCCCCAGCGGTCGGTCCATCCCCCCACCGGCGTTTCCAGCAGGGAACCATTATCCGCCGCGTGCCCGAGCGCCGTGCCCACGACAGCGCCCATGGGGCCGCCAACCGCGAACCCCGCAACGCCACCAAAAAGTTTGCCCCAGATTGCCATGCCCCAAGGCTAGCACGGATGCCCGGTCAACCCAACTGATCTTCCCTGTCCGTACCGGCAATTTCCGGCAATGCAGGCATCCATTCCCGCAATGCCTCCACCCGCAGCGCGGATGCCAGCGGGCGGTCCGGCGGACGCCCCGCGTCAATGCGCCCCACCAGTCCGGCAAGGGTCAGACCACGCTTTTGCGCGATCAGGTGCAGGGCATGCCAGAACTCCGGCTCCAGCGCCACGCTGGTCCGGTGCCCTGACAGGTTGAGGCTGCGTTTGCGCAACAGCCGCGCGCCGCGCTGCGCGGGCAGCGGCATGCCCATGGCCTCCCGTCCCGTCACCGGGGCAGCCGCAACATGGCCCAGCGCGCGGCGTCCGCCACCACCGGATCAGCATCGTCACACAATGCCGCGACACTGGGGCGCAGGGCAGGCTGCGCGCTATTGCCAATGGCCACCGCCACGTTGCGCACGAAACGGTTCCGGCCAATGCGCTTGATGGGGGAGCCGGAAAACCGTGCGCGGAAACCGGCATCATCCAGTCCCGCGAGTGTGCGCAGCGCGGGCGCGCGCAGGTCGTCACGCGCGGCCAGCTTCATGTGATTCGTAGCTGCGGCGAAGCGGTTCCACGGGCAGACGGCCAGACAGTCATCACACCCGTAGATACGATTACCCATGGCGGGGCGCAGCGCTTCGGGAATCGGATCACGGTTTTCGATGGTCAGGTACGAAATGCACCGCCGCGCATCCATTACGCCGGGGGCGGGAAAGGCATTGGTCGGACATGCATCAAGACAGCGCGTGCAACTGCCGCACCCGCCACCCGACGGGGCCGATTGAGGCAGGTCCAGCGTGGTATAGACCTCGCCCAGGAACAGCCAGCTCCCATGCTGGCGCGACACCAGACTGGTATGCTTGCCCTGCCAGCCAAGGCCCGCGTTCTGCGCCAGCGGTTTTTCCATCACCGGCGCGGTATCGACAAAGACCTTCACCTGCGTGTCATCCATGCCCTGCCGTCGCCCCTCGTTCACCACGAACTGCGCAAGGTGCTTGAGCATCCCCTTGACCACGTCATGATAATCCCGGTTACGGGCATAAACGGAAATATTGCCCGCATCAGGCACCCGGGTCGTGGCCAGCGCGTCGCTTTCGGGCGCGTAATTCAGGCCAAGGGCGATCACGCTGCGTACTTCGGGCCAGAGGCCACGCGGGTCGCCACGTTGGTCCATGCGCTGCGCCATCCAGCCCATGCTGCCCGCGAATCCGTGTTCCACGAACATGGCCAGACGGGTGCGCACCGCATCATCCAGCCGGGCGGGCGCGAATCCCACCGCGTCAAAACCCAGATCACGCGCGTGGCCTGCAATCCGCGCAGCCATCCGCGCGGGGTCAGGGCCGGGCGGCGCGGCACGCATCAGGCCACCGGGGGAATGTCGGGAAAGGGCATTTCATCACCACTCCAGTCATCCATTGCCCATTGCGCGCGCAGGTGGTCGGCATGAGCGGCAAACGCACCATCGACGATCGCCGCCCGCATCCCGCGCATGAGCCGCTGGTAATAGGCAAGGTTATGCCATGTCAGCATCATGGGACCGAGGATTTCATTGGCCCGGAACAGGTGATGCAGGTAAGCGCGGCTGTGGCGCGAACAGGCCAGACAGTCGCAATGCGGCGAAATGGGCCGTGAATCGGTGGCATGCCGGGCATTGCGCAGGTTCAGCGTGCCCCGTTCGGTATAGGCGCGCGCGGTGCGTCCCGCCCGTGTGGGCATGACGCAGTCAAACATGTCCACCCCGCGTTCCACGGCGCCGAGCAGGTCATCGGGCGTGCCTACGCCCATAAGGTAACGCGGACTGGCATCAGGGATCAGCGGGACGGTGGCCTCAAGGGTCGAGAACATGAGTTCCTGCCCCTCCCCCACCGCAAGGCCGCCAATGGCGTAGCCTTCGAACCCGATTCCGGTCAGCGCCTTCACGCTTTCGGCCCGCAGTTCCGGCTCGGTCCCGCCCTGGATGATACCGTACTGCGCGTAACCGGGGCGCTGCACGAATGCCGTGCGGCACCGTTCGGCCCAGCGCATGGACATGCGCATGGATTTTGCGATCACGTCGGGCGCCGCAGGCAATGCGGGACATTCGTCAAAGCACATGCTGATGGTGGCATCGAGCGCGTACTGGATATCGGTCGAACGTTCGGGCGTCAGCCGGTGCTTTGATCCATCAATATGCGACCGGAAAGTAACCCCGTCCTGATCAAGCTTGCGCAAAGGTCCCAGCGACATGACCTGAAACCCGCCCGAATCGGTCAGGATCGGCCCCGGCCAGTCCATGAACCGATGTAGCCCCCCCAGCGCGCGCACCCGTTCCGCCCCGGGCCGCAGCATGAGGTGATAGGTATTGCCCAGCACGATACCCGCGCCCGTGGACCGCACGCTGTCCATGGTCATGGCCTTGACGGTGCCAACAGTGCCAACGGGCATGAAGGTCGGTGTCGGCACGCTGCCATGGGCGGTGTCCAGCCAGCCGGCACGGGCATGGCCCGCGCGGGCTTCGGGCCGCCAGCGGAATGTGGTCATGGCAGGTCTCCTTCGGTGCGGTGCAGCAGGCAGGCATCGCCATAGGAATAGAAGCGGTAGCCACTGGCGATGGCATGGGCATAGGCGGCCTTCATGCGGTGATAGCCGCCAAAGGCGCAGACCAGCATGAACAGCGTCGAACGCGGCAGGTGAAAATTGGTCAGCAGCATGTCCACCGCGCGGAAGCGGTAGCCGGGGCGGATGAAGATGGCCGTCTCCCCATGGAAGGGATGGACGATACCGCTTTCATCCGTGGCACTTTCCAGAAGCCGCAGTGACGTGGTGCCGACCGCAACAATCCGTCCGCCTGCAGCACGGGCGGCATTGATGCGGGCCGCGGCATGGGGGGAAATCGTACCGCGTTCGGCATGCATGCGATGGGCGGAAATCTGGTTGCTGCGCATGGGCAGGAACGTTCCGGCCCCCACATGCAGCGTCAGCGTCTGACGGATCACGCCCGCCGCATCAAGCCCCGCCAGCAGCCCGGGCGTAAAATGCAGCCCCGCCGTGGGGGCTGCCACCGCGCCACGGTGCTGGGCAAAGATGGTGCTGTAATCCCTGCGGTCCTCGTCCGTGGGACCGTCGGGCCGGGCGATGTAGGGTGGCAGGGCCAGATGGCCCACATCATGCAGGAACTGGTCGAATGCTTCCCCTTCCGCGCTGAAGCGCAGCGTCACGTCGCCCGCGTCCCCGCGCGCAATCACCTGTGCCGTCACATGGGACGCACCAAAGGTCAGCGTATCGCCGGGACGCAGGCGGCGGGCGTTGCGCGCCAGCACGTGCCATGTGCCATCAGGCAGGATACGGTCCAGCGTGACGCCAATTTTCGCGTCCCCCCGCATGGCCGACAACTGGGCCGGAATCACCGCCGTATCATTGGCCACCAGAATATCGCCCGCGCGCAGGCACCCCGGCAGGTCACGCACGTGGCGATCCCTGAACGGGCCATCCACCGGCACATCCAGCAGGCGTGCGCTGTCACGCGGACGGGCCGGATGGTCGGCGATGTTTTCAGGCGGGAGGGTGAAGTCGAAATCAGAAACCAGATCCGTCATGCGGCTCCCTTTACGGAATCCGCACCATACTTGCCAGCCCGAACTGTCATCACCGCCACTGGGTGGCCAGCCCGTGGGGCCCATGCATGGCGATGTTGGACAGACACGGTTGGGGAAGCCAGAATAAGACAGCGATTCCCGCACGGGAATTCCCTGGACCCGGTCCCGGCCGGATCAGTGAACAGATGGAGAAAAAGACCCATGTCCTACGCCGCACTTGATGCCGCCCGCATTACCCGCGCCTGCCACACCGCGCTGCAGGTTCTTGAATCGGTCGAGGAAAAAGACCGCAACGAGACCTATCAGCGCAAGACGCTGATGATCCAGCGCATCGAGGCCCTGGCCCGCGCTGCCGCCGAAAGCAAGAACGGCGATCAGGTCATTACCCTGACATCGGAAGAGTTCTGGCTGATCAGCCAGAACTGGTAACGTCCGATACCCGGCCAACGTTGACCCCCTATCCGCGCGGCAGACCGCGCGGAAAGCAGGAAACCGACATGACCTTTACACTGACAAGCCGTTCCTTCAACGAAGGCGACCGCCTGCCCGCGGCACAGGTGTTTGATGGAATGGGCTATTCCGGCGGCAATATCTCGCCGCCGCTGGCATGGCAGGACGCGCCCGCTGGCACCAAGAGCTTTGCCATCACCATGTACGACCCCGACGCACCGACGGGATCAGGCTGGTGGCACTGGATTGTCATCAACATTCCCGCCACGGTGTCCTCGCTGCCCGCAGGTGCCGGATCGGGTGACAACAACCTGCCCGAACATGCTGAAATGACCCGCACCGATTTCGGTGGCAATGTCTATGGCGGTGCCGCCCCCCCGCCGGGGCCGGATCACCATTACATTTTCACCATCCACGCGCTGGACATCGAACGGATCGACCTGCCCAGTGATGCATCGGGCGCCATGGTGGGCTTTGTCATTAACCAGCACAGCCTTGGTTCAGCCAAGCTGACCGCCGTGTTTGGCAAGCAGCCGAAATGACGACCCTGTCGCCGCGCGTGAATGCGCGGCGACGCAAAAGGTACATTCCCAATAAGATATTGATAAATAATGGAAGTTTTTGGGTGCCATTCTTTTTAAATAAAGGCGGCGTTCCCAGAAGCTTCTTGAAAAAGCTTCACCAAAAACCTCTTTCAATTTCAAATCGCTATCCTGATCCGACTTTTCAAACAGCCTCTAATATGCGCTTAACATTCTGCAGGCGGAATGCTGCAACCGGCCACAAGATCAGCTGCCATGCGGTCTTTACCCCTGATAGGACGCGATTTCGATCAGGTTGCCATCGGGATCGTTACAATAGACCGATGTCACAGGCCCCAGCGCCCCCAGACGGGCCACCGGCCCCTCGGTCACCCGGACGCCACATTTTTCAAGATGTTCGATCACATCGACGCTGTTCAGCGCGGTGGTGAAACACAAATCATTCGTGCCGGGCAGCGCGTCTTCCGCCGTGGTCCAGCCCTCGGCCCCATAGGGACGGAGGTTTATTTTCTGGCCACCGAATTTCAGCGCCGTGCGGTTGTTGCGCCCATATTCCTCGCGCTCCATACCCAGCACGCGCTGGAACCACGAGGCCGAGACCTCAAGGTCGCGGACACTCACCACAAGGTGGTCAAGACGATCGACGGTAAAACGCATGGCGCTCTCAAACCTCCGGTTGTCCGGCCCGACAGACAGGCCGGACGCACCGCAGGAAGGTACGTTCAGCCAGTCAGGCCGTCATAAAAATCATTACCCTTGTCGTCGATTACGATAAAGGCCGGAAAATTCTCGACCTCGATCTTCCACACCGCTTCCATGCCCAGTTCGGGATATTCCAGCACCTCGACCTTGCGGATGCAGTCCTGCGCCAGGCGGGCCGCCGGCCCACCAACGGAACCAAGGTAGAAACCGCCATATTCCTTGCATGCATCCCGCACGGCTTTTGACCGGTTGCCCTTGGCCAGCATGACATACGACCCGCCAGCCTTCTGCAGCATGGCCACATAACTGTCCATGCGGCCCGCCGTGGTAGGACCGAAGGAGCCGGTGGGCATGCCTTCGGGCGTCTTGGCGGGACCGGCGTAATAGACGGGATGGTCCTTGAGGTACTGGGGCAGCCCCTCACCCTTTTCCAGCCTTTCGCGGAATTTGGCGTGCGCGATGTCACGGGCGACGACCATCGTGCCGGTCAGGGACAGGCGGGTGCGCACGGGATACTGCGACAGCTTGCGGCGGATTTCATCCATCGGCTGGTTCAGGTCAATCTGCACTGCCTCCCCGTCCAGATCATCATCCGTGGTTTCGGGCAGGAAGCGGGCTGGATCGGTTTCAAGCTGTTCAAGGAAGACGCCATCGGCGGTAATCCGGGCCTTGACCTGACGGTCCGCCGAACACGAAACCCCGATCCCCACCGGCAGTGATGCGCCATGGCGTGGCAGGCGCACGACGCGCACGTCGTGGCAGAAATACTTGCCGCCAAACTGCGCGCCAATGCCCAGGCGCTGGGTCAGCTTGTGGATTTCCTCTTCCATCTCCAGATCGCGGAAGGCGTGGCCATGCGCGCTGCCTTCGGTCGGCAGGCTGTCCAGCCAGCGGGTGGAGGCCAGCTTTACGGTCTCAAGGTTCTGCTCGGCCGACATGCCGCCGATCACTACGGCAAGGTGGTACGGCGGACAGGCGGACGTGCCCAGCGTCCGGATCTTGCCATCCAGCCATTTCAGCAGGTGCTCCTTGCTGGACAGCAGGGCGCGGGTTTCCTGGAACAGGAAGGTCTTGTTCGCCGACCCGCCGCCCTTGGCGATGAACATGAGGTCCATCTGTTCGGCATGGTAGTCACCGGGATTTGCCGAGATATGGAACTGCACGGGCAGGTTGGTGCCGGTATTCACTTCCTCGAACATCGAAACCGGCGCCATCTGCGAATACCGCAGCGACGTGCCGGTATAGGTGTCGTACACCCCGCGGGAGAAGGCTTCCTCCTCGTTCCCGTCCACCCACACACGCTGGCCCTTCTTGCCATACACGATGGCGGTACCGGTATCCTGGCACATGGGCAGCACGCCACCGGCCGCAATGCAGGCGTTCTTGAGCAGGTCCAGCGCCACGAAGCGATCGTTTTCGGATGCTTCCGGGTCCTTCAGGATCTTGGCAAGCTGCGCCAGATGGCCCGGGCGCAGCAGGTGCGCCACGTCGTTGAAGGCGCGGGCCGCAAGGGCGGTCAGGGCTTCGGGCCGGACATGGACCACCGTGCGGCCACCGAGGACCGAGGTGGTTATCCCCTCGATCTCCAGCTTCTTCCACGGTGTATCATCATCATGCAGCGGGAACAGCGGGCCATAGACAAATGGCTTGCGCGTGGGTGCGGATACATTCAACGGACGGTCTCCTGCCTTTTTTCCCCCGGATTGGTTCCAGGTGGCGGCGTTCAGGTTCAGGGCGCGCCCGGCGCATCCGGCGCGCCCGGATGGAAAATGTGGCTCAGCCCGGTCCCCCCGGCCCCTTCTTGCGGAAGGCGGCGAGACTGACAACCTGCGACCCTTCGCCCCTGTCCGTATCCGCGCCGTCCGCTGCCATATCGGCGGCAGAGGTGGCCTGCGTCGTGTCCGCCATCGCGGGCTGCACCGGCACCACGTTGGGTGCTGCGGCAGCCACGGGCGGCTGTTCGGGCACGGTAAAGCGCAGGGCAAGGCGGATATGCGGGTCGGCAAAGGCTGATACGGCCGCCACCGGAATCACCAGCGTGGAAGGAATCCCCCCGAATGACAGCCCGACCGATATGATCTGGTGCGTGCGGTCCACCTTCAGGTCCCAGAACTGGTGCTGAAGGACAATGGTGATTTCGTGCGGATACTGGGCACGCAGGCGGTCGGGCATTTCAACACCCGGCCAGTCGGTCCTGAATGTCAGGTAGAAATGATGATCACCCGGCAGTCCCTGCGCGGCCGCATAGTCGAGCGCGCGCAGCATGACCTGCCGGTAGGCATCCTCGATCCAGGAATCATAGGGCATGAGGCTGTCGGGAATGGCGGTGTCAAAACCGTTTTCCTCGTCGTGATCATCGGACATTATCGGACTTCTCCGTACATCCGCCCGGACGGTTTCCCCGCCGGACCGGATTTTTGCAGACATGCGGGTTCAGGCCACGCCGTGCCACAGCTTCAAGCTGTGCGTCAAACTTCATGGCGTGAAAAGCCACTGAGGTCGGGCATCCCTTCACGAAGCGGATACCGCACCATCAACCTAACATGAACAGCAGACAAGGTGGGAGGGCTTCTGTTGCCCGGTGCCCTCCCGAACCGCGCTTATCGCTTATGCAGCGACAGCGAGCACCTCAGAGTTATCATTGGCACTTGTAATTTAGCCCGATAACGGTGGTACAATGCCGGGCAAAAGGCGGGTCTTTACCATGCGTGTCGAGCCTGTTTCGTCCCCATGTTCCCCATCCAGGGGGAAATTGGTGGAGACGCCGGGTACCGCCCCCGGGTCCACAACACTTATTCCACGCGCCGTTTATCGCCATAGCCAAGGGGCAAGCCCCTCCGGCACTTCCGGATATAGGGATTGGCCGTGCATCTGGCAAGGGGCCGCCGAAGGTGGCTGCGACATATGGAGCGGGATTCCCGCACCCGAAACAGTCATGGATATTTTTTGTCCCATATCCGACGGCGCCCCCGTTTCGGCAGGGTGCCTGAAATCTGCCCCATGCTGGCCCCGTGATGGCGCGGTCGGGCGGCCACAGACCCTGTTTTTCGTGAAAAAAACACTGGCCCCGCACGTCCGTCACCCGCCATGATACCGCCGTAAAGACGGGTCACAGCCATGCGACCGGGACAGGCCAGGCGGGCCATCGTTACGGGTTGGCGTCTTGGATATGACATGCCCCGTATGGTATGGCCCGCGTCCTTTGCTATGATCGACACAGACTGGACGGGGCGACACATGTTTTCCACTGAGCAGAAATCGGCAATCGAGGCAGCCCGCGCCGGATGGGCGCAGACCCGCCGCCTTGTCGTCCCCGCGGTGGAAGACGTGCTGTATTCCCCCATTCCCGTGCTGGAAACCGGCTTTGTCCGCGCCGTGGACTACATGGGCGGCGATAGCGGGATCGTGCAGGGCGCGCGCGTATCCTACGGCAAGGGCACGCGTAGCACGTCCGATGACCGGGGACTGATCCGCTATCTCATGCGCCACCGCCACACCAGCCCGTTCGAGCTTGCGGTGCTGAAGCTGCATGTGCGCGCGCCCATTTTCGTCACCCGGCAGTGGTTCCGCCACCGCACCGCCAGCATCAATGAATACTCGGCCCGCTATTCGGTGCTGGAAAAGGAATTCTATTTCCCCCGCCCCGAGGATATCGCCGCCCAGTCCACCAACAACAAGCAGGGCCGGGCCGATGCGCTACCGCCCGAGCAGGCGCAGCAGGTACTCGATATCCTGCGTGATGACGCATCGCGCTGCTATGACCATTACCTCGACCTGCTCAACGAGGACGAAAACGGCGAAAAGCGCGACCCGGACCGCCCGGCCATCGCACGTGAACTGGCGCGCATGAACCTGCCGGTCAACATCATGACCCAGTTCTACTGGCAGATTAACCTGTGGAACCTGCTGCATTTCCTGCGCCTGCGCGCGGACAGCCACGCGCAGTACGAAATCCGCGCCTATGCCGACGCCATCCTGCAGATCGTGCAGAAATGGGCACCACTGACATACGAGGCCTTTACCGATTACATGCGTGACGCGGTCCTGCTGTCCGGTCCCGCGCTGAAGGTGCTGCGCGCGGCAATGGCTGGCCAGGCCGTTGATCCGGCGCAGGCTGGCATGTCAAAGCGTGAGATCCGGGAACTGGCGGACATGTTTCCCGAAATCGCATCGAAGCTTGCCCGCTGAGGCCTGCCGTATCTTCAACAAATCGTGATACCATGCCACCGTGCCGGTAGCGTGACGTTGAAGATATTGTGGATTTTACGTCACACTCAGCGCGGCAATTCTGCCAAGTCTCCCCTTCACATGGCCGCTTCAGGGCAGGCTTTGTCCCACCTTCCCCATGCAGGGCAGACACAATATGCCTTCATCCCGTGGCAAGCGGATTGCACAACAGCGATCCCATGCTAGAGAGTGACGCAAGAAAGGGGCGTCATTGCCCGGTTCGGGATTCTTGCCAACACATTGGGCCATCCCGCCATGCCAGCATGGTGGGCAAGCGAATACAGAGGGAAGCGGAAACGAGTATGCGCGCAGAGACAGGATCGAATTCTTGGTCGTCCCGCCCGTCCCCGCGTCGCTCGTCGCTTCGCGTCGCGGGAGTGGCACTTGGACTGCTCGGGCTTGCCTCATGCGCGACCCCGCCACCCAAGGACCCGGACGCGCTGGCTGAATACAAGGAAGCCAACGACAAGTACGAAAAACTGAACCGGAAGAATTTCGACCTGACCATGTGGGCCAACAAATATACCCTGCGCCCGGTGGCCAAGGCGTATATCTGGGCCGTGCCGCGCCCGCTGCGCAATTCGATCGGTGGTCTGTACCAGACCATGAACGAACCCGTCGTGTTCTTTAACGACGTGGGTGCGGGCAAGCCACGCCGCGCGGGCGACGCCTTCGTGCGGTGGTGCATCAACATGACGGTCGGCATTGGCGGCCTGATCGATGTGGCCAATTACGCCGGCTACAAGCACCACGACAACGACGCCGGCCTGACGCTGGCGACGTGGGGCGTGCCATCCGGCCCCTACCTGTTCCTGCCGGTGCTGGGTCCGTCCTCGTTCCGTGACGGGGTCGGCTATGGCATCGACGTCGGCCTGTCACCGTGGAACTACGTGCCCCGCGGTTATGGGCTGCTGACCTTCAACTGGGCCTATAACATCATGGGCACCATCAACGGCATGGCCACCAATGTTGATGCGCTGGACCAGGTCATGAAGGATTCGCTTGATCCCTACGCCACCATCCGCAGTGCTTACCAGCAGCAGCGCAAGGCAATGGCGGAAAACATAAAGAACGACCATCGGGCCACCGTGCCCGACTGGTACCACAACAGATAAAAAGGGACACAGCGATGCAGACATCCATCCCCCGTCGCCATGCACTGGCTCTGCTGGCAGCGACCGCCGCCGCCATGCCTGTTGCTTCAGCATGGGCGGTTGATGCCGGCGCGCAGGCCCGTTCCTTCGTCACCATGTTCGGTAACAAGCTGGTTGGCGTGGTCAACAGCGATATCCCGCTGGAAAAGAAGAAGCAGAATATCCTGCCCCTTCTGGAACAGTATGTGGATGTGGACGCCATCGGCCGCTATTGCCTTGGCCGCTACTGGCGGACTGCAACACCGGAGCAGCAGACGCGCTACATCAAGCTGTTCCATCAGGTACTGGTCAACGCCATTACCGACAAGATCGGCGATTATCGCGGCGTGACCTTCGTGGTCGGTTCCAGCGCGCCCGCGGGTGAGGACACGGCGGTTTCCACCGTCATCAACCGCCCCGGCCAGCCAGGTGCGGACACCCAGTGGATCATCAGCACCACCAGCGGCAGCCCGAAGGTCGTGGACGTGGTGGGCGAAGGGGCCAGCCTGCGCCTGACCCAGCGACAGGATTACGGTTCCTTCATCGCACGCAATGGCGGCAATGTGGATGCCCTGCTGCATGCGCTGGACAAGCAGATCGCCAACCACCATTAAATCTTTCGTCCCCGCCACGCGGGGTCAGGCAGCGTTAAAAAAACCAGCACAAGTGCTGGTTTTTTTATGACGAACATCCGTGCTGAATATCTATTTTTCACCAAATACCTGACTGATACACACAAAAAAAGAGAAATTTATGCACTGATCGGACATGCCCTTTGAACCGAAATGATTTGTAATCTAGAGCAATTCCACTGAACTCTGGCTCAGTAGAATTTGCCCTAACTCGTTGTTTATCGTGCATCTTCACCAATTCGAATGTGTCCATTCAAACTGGATCTGCTCTAATTATGAATGTGCTGCATAAAGAAATATTAACAAGAAAATTATTTATAATTATTATATATCCCGCTGATCTTTTAATAATATTCTGAAATTAATACACAACAATAATTGATATTTTCAATTAATTCAGATCATGCGTCATTTATGTATTCGATAACAAATCAACAGATGATACTGTTTCATTAATATGTCAGGCGGGCGCAACCGTATGCTGATCCGATGCGTCACCACAGTATCTGATAATCAGATTTCCGATTTGCTGTCCGGTTATCGTGTATTATCCAGACGGTATATGAAATATTTCCCTATTATTTGAATAGGTTTTTGAGAGCAGACCTTTCTTGCGATGCATGCGCTTGAACTGGCCACAGGAATTCGCGCAAAGAGAAGAACTGGTGATACTGCTTGTTTTCCCTATGCCTTACCAGTTGGGCGGCAGGGTTGGCGTGCCATGATAACGGGCATACTGGTCGTAATTGGATTTACGGTTAAACCGTTCTTCCTTCTCCCGTGGCTGTTGATTGAAATTGGGCGCAAACCCTTTCGTACCGGGCAGTTGACCCTCGTGGTAATGGAGATCCTGTATGCCATTCCCTGCTCGTATTCTCCCCTACTTTTGTATTTCACCAGACCCCGCTACGGTCGAAGTATACAGTGGATTCAATAGGCCATCAGTTTTTATGGGCTATACGTTCATGCCCCGCATGTTTTCCATAATATTTCGTATTTTTATGTAAATAAAATTATATAATAATAATTTGCAAACATATTATTATATAAATATTTAATATAATTTTATTATTATTTTAAAAAATATATTACGGTATATTTACTTATATATTTACATTCACACACAGACGAAATCTGATCGATCGTAATTTAAGGACCATGAATCAAAATCTTCCCCGAAGCCGCGTCTCCTTAAAAAGCTTCAGGGAAAAGGCGCGCACAGCTTCACTGCTATTGGTGTGCATCCTTACCCAGTCTATCCATCAATGAGTATCATCAGGGATGCATGGTATCAATTTTATCGGATCAGCAAGCAGATACGGGTATCTACCAGCCGCAGCACAGGGCAATACAGATGAAACAGCCCTGAGTCAGCAGCCGTTACTTACTGATCTGGGTCATAAGCCTGATGTCACCATTGCGAATACGGACTGGCGTAGTCATACCTCTGTTTCACGCAATTTTAATGGACTGAACCTGTTGTTGCAGGATTCACGTATTGTGCATGAATGGGAGAATTATGCTTAGTATTATAATATTAATAAATATGCATTCTACAAAAAAGATAGAAAAATTAACCAAACACCAAAACATAAATAATTATTATTTTATATGATGTATAAAATCAATTCCAATGGAATCACAATGTCGCATTGACCTGCTGTGGTGGAAACTGTCCGTCAATGCATGCTGTTGCCTGCCGGTGCCCCACGCAGGCTGTGATACAGCAGGATATCCGGCCCACAGCATTCCGGCTGTTCGGTGCACAGGCTCATGCCTGCCCCGCCAAAAACCTGCCGGGCGATAATATCGTTGTCACGTACATAGGAAATGATGCGCCCGACCCCGGCCTCGTGCGCAAAGGCGAGTGCCATACTGGTCGCCTGCCGTGACAGGGCCGTATCACGCGCATGGGGCAGGATGGCGAACTGCAGTTCATGACAATCCGCCGTAGTGCTGGAGGGCTGAACCCCCGCAAGGCCGATAAAGCTGTCCTGCTGGCGCACGGCAAACATCCCCACGCCTTCCCGTCCCCATGTCATGAGGTCGGTCATCATATCCTGTTCACTCAGGACACGGCTGCACACGCCGCTGGCCAGCCGACCGGTGACACCGGCACTGGCCTTGAGCCGGACCACATCTTCCAGATCGGTCCAGGAAACCGGGTCAAGTCGCAGGTGCCCGGTCTGTATGCTGTATCGACATCCCATGACTGCCTCCATCGTGGCAGGTGCGTGAACCTGACCACTATTGAAGGCAGATAATGTTGCCGATGGCAAATGGAATCAGCGTTCGATGGGACGGTACTTGATGCGGCTCGGCTCGGTTGCATCTGGACCAAGACGGCGGCGCTTGTCTTCTTCATACGCCTGGAAGTTGCCCTCGAACCACTCGACGTGGCTGTCCCCTTCAAAGGCGAGGATATGGGTCGCCAGACGGTCAAGGAACCAGCGGTCATGGCTGATGATGACCGCACAGCCCGCGAATTCGGCCAGAGCCTCCTCCAGCGCGCGCAGGGTATCAACGTCAAGGTCGTTGGTCGGCTCATCGAGCAGGATGACATTGCTTTCCTGCCGCAGCATCTTGGCCAGATGGACGCGGTTACGCTCACCCCCCGACAGGACGCCCACCTTCTTCTGCTGGTCCGGCCCCTTGAAGTTGAAAGCCCCGACATAGGCGCGTGACGGCACGGCCCGCTTGCCCAGATAGATGACATCCGTCCCGCCGGAGATTTCTTCCCACACGGTCTTGTCGTCATCAAGGCTGAAGCGCGACTGGTCCACATAACCCAGCTTCACGGTCTCACCGATGGTCAGCGTGCCGCTATCGGGCGTTTCCTGCCCCATGATCATCTTGAACAGGGTGGACTTGCCCGCGCCATTCGGCCCGATCACGCCCACGATGCCGCCCGGTGGCAGCTTGAAGTTCAGGTCATCGATCAGCAGGCGGTTGCCGAAGCCCTTGCGCAGGTCCTCGGCCTCGATCACCGTGCCGCCCAGACGGGGCCCGGGCGGAATGATGATGTCGGCCACACCACCGCCCTTCTCGTTATTCTGGGCCAGCATTTCCTCATAGCGCGCGATACGCGACTTGCTCTTGGCCTGACGGGCCTTGGGCGAGGAGCCGATCCATTCCTGCTCGGCGGCAAGGGCGCGCTGGCGGGCGCTTTCTTCCTTCTCTTCCTGCGCCAGACGCTTGCGCTTCTGTTCCAGCCAGGAGGAGTAGTTGCCCTCGAACGGATAGCCGCGGCCGCGCTCGAGTTCGAGAATCCAGTTGGTGACGTTGTCGAGGAAGTAACGGTCATGGGTAATGACCATCACGGTGCCTTCGTAATCACGCAGCGTCTTTTCCAGCCACGATACGCTTTCCGCATCAAGATGGTTGGTCGGCTCATCCAGCAGCAGCAGGTCGGGCTTTTCCAGCAGCAGGCGGCACAGGGCCACGCGACGGCGTTCACCACCGGACAGCTTGTCAACGGGGCTGTCGGCGGGCGGGCAGCGCAGGGCTTCCAGCGCGATTTCCAGCTTGCGGTCCAGTTCCCAGCCATCGCCCGCGTCGATCACTTCCTGCAGTTCGGCCTGTTCGGCCAGCAGGGTGTTCATTTCGTCATCGGACATGGGTTCGGCGAACTTCATCGAAATCTCGTTGAAGCGGTCCACGGCCTTTTTCAGTTCACCAAAACCCAGGGCCACGTTTTCGCCAACCGTCAGGCTTTCATCCAGCTTGGGTTCCTGCTCCAGATAGCCCACGCGCGCGCCTTCGGCCGCCCATGCCTCGCCGCCGAATTCCTTTTCCACGCCCGCCATGATCTTGAGCAGCGTGGATTTACCGGCACCGTTGACACCCAGCACGCCAATCTTGACGCCGGGCAGGAAGGACAGGGTAATACCCTTGAAGACTTCACGCCCACCCGGATACGCCTTGGTCAGGTCCTTCATCACATAGACATATTGCGTGGCGGCCATGACGGTCGGCTCCTGATAAACTGAAAGAAAAACTGGCAAGTCACCCGCACGGCGTGGACTGGCACGGGGCCATTACCGCTGTGCTGCATGCTAAAAAGCCTGCGCCCGGCAGGACTTGAACCCGCAACCAAGCCGTTATGAGCGGCCCGCTCTAACCAATTGAGCTACGGGCGCGCAGGCAGCCCCTGATCTCGCGCATGTAGAAGGATTTGGCAAGATCCACGTGCCTTTTTCCGCGTAATTTTTTCCATTCCGATGGCGATATCGCCATAAAAAAAACAACTTCATGATCTGGCTCATGGTTGGACATCCTGCCACGGAACATGACTTGCACAGGAAACGGTGGGAGATATACCGTCATCCCCCGTTAATTCATGCCGCAACACCCCGGGGCGGCCCTTAACGCACATACAGGCAGCAGGAGGCCTGAACAGCAATGGACGTATCGAAGATTTCCCCCGGCAAGGACGTACCCAACGACATCAACGTCGTGATCGAGATCCCGCAGGGTTCAGGCGTCAAGTACGAGATCGACAAGGACAGCGGCGCGCTGGTCGTGGACCGCATCCTGTTCACGCCCATGGTCTATCCCGCAGCCTATGGCTTCATTCCCAACACGCTGGCCGCCGATGGCGACCCGACCGATGCGCTGGTGCTGATGCCCGCAGCCGTCGTGCCGGGTGTTGTGGTGCGTGCGCGCCCCATTGGCGTGCTACGCATGGAAGACGAAAGCGGGCAGGATGAAAAGATCATCTGCGTACCGCATGACAAGGTGCATCCCTACTACTCCAAGGTGGAGAAGCTGGAAGACCTGCCCGAGATCGTGCTGAAGGAAATCGAGCATTTCTTCACCCGCTACAAGGATCTGGAAAAGGGCAAGTGGGTCAAGGTCGCAGGCTGGGCCGACAAGAAGGTCGCCGGCGAAGTGATCCTTGAATCCGTCAAGGCCGTAGCTGGCAAGTAAGCCACGCCCTGCTGTCCGCCGGGCCATGCGGCCCGGAGGTCACGCAACGGCATCGGTCAGCGCGGCGTGGGCCATGCCTCCCGCAAGCTGACCGATCAGCCGGTGATAGCGCGCCATGTAGGCGTGCATGTCCAGCATGCGTTCCGCCTGTGTGCGGACATTGGCCCGCAGCCTGTGCGCCAGACGCCTGTCTTCCAGCAGTTCCAGCACGCCTTCGGCAATCCGCCGGGGTTCAAGGAACGGCACCAGCCGCGCCGTCCTGCCATCACGCAGGAATTCCTCGACTGGCGGCGTCCGGCTTCCCACGATGGCGCAGCCACACGCCATTGCTTCACGCAGCGACCATGACGCCACGAACGGATATGTCAGGTAGACATGCGCATCCGATCGCTGCAGCAGGCGGCAGAAATCACCGTAACCGACCTTTCCCGCAAAATGGACGCGCCCCGCATCCAGCGTGGAGCCCAGTTCCGCCAGCATATGCTGCCGCCAGGTCCGGCCATCCGGCGCGCGACCGCCGTAGCTTACGCCATCGCCGCCGACCATGATCACCCGTACGTCGCCGCGTTGGCGCAGGATATGTGGCAGGGCGCGCATGAAGACGTGAAACCCGCGATATGGCTCCAGATCACGGGCAATATAGGTGACCAGCTTTTCATCCGTGCCCACATGGATGTCCCCCAGTGCAAAGGGCTGCGTGGCTGCCTGCGGGTCGGGGGCGCATCGATCCAGATCCACTCCTTCAGGCAGGAGCGTTATGCGCGCGCGCGCCCAGTCGGGATAGGTGTCGCGCTGGAAGCGGGTGGGGGAATGCCCCCAGCCTGAACCGGCAAGGGCCAGCAGGTTCAGCGTATTGCGTGCCCGGACCAGGGGGGCAACGCCAGCGGCGGGGGCGAATTCCGGGTCAAAGCCCACATCCAGGCCGGTAGGGTGGTAGAAGAATTCGTAATATCCCAGCATCGGCACATCGGGATAGACATCGGCCAGTTCCAGCATCTCGCCCCAGCCATGGTGGCCGATGATGATGTCAGGCACGTAACCCAGCCCCCGCAACGTTCGGGCCGCCCGCGCCACCTCGGCCGCGCGCTGCATGGCGCGGGCCAGTTCGGCCACCGGGGCCGGGGCCGCCATCCGCACGGGTGGCGGCAGGCGATAGGATACCCGCCGCACGCCGGGCATATGCCCCTGTCCCGTTTCACTTATGAAAACGATTTCATTCCCGCCCCGCGTCCGCAGGTCACGCAGCAGATGCACGAACTGGGCGGGAAAATTCTGGTGCACGAACAGGTATTTCATCCCCTGTCGCCCCGATTGTTCCTCCGGCACGCCGGCTGTTTCCAGAACCAGACCGTTCGGGCCGGGCATGGTGGAAGGGTACTACGTGCTGGCAGGTCGCAAATGTTCACGACCCCACCATCGTGCGTGACTGTCGCCCCGCCTTGCGGCGCCGGTCGCGCGGCGGGGCGGCGGATGCGGGTGCTGCGGCATGCTTTTCGGGCCTGCGGTGCCACCATGGCACGGACTGGCCAGACTTGTTTTCGGGTGTTTCGGACTGATGCGCCGGCACACGCGCGGGCGGGGTGCGCCTGCCCCGCCGCACGCGGGGGACGGGCGATGGCGCCGGTTCGTCATGTGGAACGGTCGCCTGCAATGCGTCTTCCGCCCCGCCATCGGGACATGAGGATGGCGGCGGAACAGCCTGCCGGGGCAGGATTTCAATCCGGAAGGCTTCCAGTGGCGCATGCGAAGGCGCCATGACCGGCGCGTCCTCCAGCGGGCCAAGACGGGTACCATCGGTAAAGCAGGCTTCGATATGGCATGTAAACCGCCGCGCGGCGTCCCCCTTCAGCCGGGCCCGCAGGCCCAGCAGGGGCAGCGCCATGCCCCGGCTGCCGCAATAGGCCCCACCGTCCACCCATGGCGAAAACCAGTCTTCGCCCAGAATGGCCTGATACTCCATGTCACCTGCGGCAAGGCCGGAAGCGGGCTGGATGGCAAACCCTTCCAGCCACTGCCCGCTGCCACCCTTGCCCAACCACGTCCCGAGCGGGGCGCTGATATCACCCCGGCCCTGAATATGGGCGATCATGCTGCCTGCATCGATTCCCCCGGCGTCCACCGCCGCTGGTGGCGGGGCGGCGACTGCCGCGTCCACTGCCTGTGGGCCGGACAGTCTGACCACCTGCAATCCCGGCAGGGCAGCCCCATCATGCGCCGGATCACGATAGGTGGTGACCAGCACCCCGCCGCCGCCATCAGGCATGCGGACCAGGGCCGCCCCACCCTGCGCCCCCATCCAGCCATCCGCATCGAATGCACTGACCTTTACCCCAGCCATGCCGGGTGGCGCGGTCACGCGCATGCCCGACAGAGGGCTGAACCCGGCACCTGCGGGGGCAGAGGCATGGAAAATGCAATACGTGCCACCTTCCAGCCGCATAAGCTGCGCGCTGGCCTGTATGTCACCTGCCCGCGGGGCAGTTCCTGTGGTCCCCATTACCGGCATCCCGCCACGAAAAGGCACAACACCGCACGCACATGGGCTGGGACAATAACGATCAAGACGGGCCTCTTTCGCTTAAATCAATGGATGGACGCTGGCCGTGGCGGGATGCCCGGCCCGGGCATAAGACAGCAAAAACGTATTCAATTGGTGAACGGGCAGCCCCAGCGGCAGACATGTCCCCCGCCCCGTTGCGCGGATGCGGGCCGCGACGGCACCAAGGTCAAATGCCACGCAGCGCAGTCCTGCACGCCAGAGCTGGGTCAGGGTGAAGCACCATGTCTCGGGACAGATGGAGGGCACGAACCCCACATCTCCCGCCGCCCCACGCAGCAGGGACACCGCTTCCTCCCCCTCATACCGTCCGGTAATGAACACGCGCCCGGTTTCCAGCAGGGCCGCGTCATCGGACGTATGGCCCACCACGATGAATTCCAGCGGCAGGTCCCGCGCCTGCGCGTCCCGTGCAGCCGCAAGCATGATCCCATGCCCCTTGTCCGGTCCGATGCCCCCCGCCACCACGACGCGGCACCGATCATTACGCGGCGGCAGGCCGATTGCGGGCCGGTCCGCGCAGGCTGCAGCGAACTGGTGCAGGGACAGGCCGGGACTGTCATGTTCCAGCGCGGATATTTCATACGGAACATCCGGGACGTAACGCGCCAGCCTGCTGGCCACATCCGCCGACGGCACGATCACGCGCCGCGCCCCGGCAAGTTCACACGCCGTAATGCTGCGCAGGCGGTCCACATCCGTCTCATCCACCAGTGAACCCAGCGCATCGACACAGGCCCGGCACCCCGCCACATCCGGCTCCCCGCAATAACGCCCCGCAGGCCCCACCAGCGTAATACGCGGGCAGATCCCGGCATAATCATGCACATGCCGGTCATATGGCACGTCCAGTCGCGCACACAGGTCACGCACCCGCGCACCATGGCCCAGATGGTGGTGTACCTCGACCAGACGCAGACCAACTGCCCGCAACAGCGCCACCAGCGCGTCCCCCTGTGCCGGCCATGCAAAATGCAGCGCGGGACACGGGCTGGCCTGCCTGCCGTCACGCAGCAAGAACCCATCCGCCGCCGGTTCCAGCACAAGCGGGCTGCAACCCGCCTTCCCCCATTCCCGCACGCGATGGGCGACCACGCGGGCTACGCCCCCCGTCCCGGCATGGGTTACCAGCAGGACCGCACCATTCCCCCCCATCTGGCGCGCGGCACGATGCCACACCAGAAGCGACAGGCGCTGGCGTGCCGCCGCCAGCGGGTCCGCCGCGATATGCGCCTGCACCAGTGCGTCATAACCGGGAAACAGCCGGTTCAGTATCCACAGGTTACGCTGCTGCAGCGCCCTGCGCTGCGCCCCGAACGACACACCGCCCACATGCCCCACGAATACGCCCGCCGCCACCCGGTGCCGCCAGCCCGCCAGCCGGGCGCGCATGGAAAAATCATTTTCCTCCCCATATCCCCGGCCATAGAATTCAGGGCGGAACAGGCCGGTCTGGCGCAGGCAGTCATGACGGACCAGCATGCAGAAACCATGCGCGGTGGGGATTTCCACATCCTGCCCCCCATTGGCGTGCAGGCTGGCCGCCATAATCCGGTGGACCGTCTCCATGTCACAGGGCCAGGGCGCCTCCGGCTCGGGCCATGTCAGGATGGAGGCATCATTGGACAGGGGAGAGACCGTGCCCGTATCAATCCGCATGTAAGCCACGCGCAGCATTTCATCCAGCCAGCCAGGAGCCAGCAGCGTGTCGCTGTTCAGCAGCACGACATCCATGCCATCCGCGTCGGACAGGGCGGTATTGACCGCTGCCGGATACCCCAGATTGGCATCATGCCGACGCAGGCTGATCCGTCCCGCCTCCGCCAGATCATCCAGCGCCAATGCCAGCGCCGGCTCCGGCGTCGCATCGTCCACCACCATGATTTCCGTGACTGTGCCATCAGACCGCCGGGCCAGCGTGTCAAACACGCTGTTCAGGCAGGCCAGCGTACGCACCCGATTGGCATAGACCGGGATCACCACCCGGCAGCGCGCCGCACGCGGGGACATATGGGCGGGGATGCGCACCCGTCGTCGCATGGTAGGAAACACCTGCCGCGCCCGTGGCAGGCACACCGGCAGCGGGGCACCAGTCAGTTGCCGCCCATCAGGCAAGGCGACATGCACCATGCCCTGTGGCGCAAGATCGGCCCACGCCATGCCAAAGCCCCATACCGGCGCGCCTGGACCAGCAATATCGTCCCCCCCTGCCCCCCACTGCCGCGACAGGACAGGGGAACGGCTGCCGTAGGCATCATCGGATACGGACAGCACGGGGGGCTGATCAGGCTGCGCGGGCATGAAGGCCCAGCCTGTCATGCCCTGAGCATCGGGCATGACAGCCCCTGTTACATGCAACAGTTCCGCCCGGTCCGGCCGTGCGCCCAGCAGGGGTATGCCGTCATACTGCACCACGATATCATGGGCCTGCCGCCAGTACCGAGGCAGTGTCACGCACAGCCCGTCATGCCGTCGGGGCGTCCATACCTGCCCATCCAGTATCACATCCGGCGCACAGCCGTCGGGCAGCCCGCCCCAGTGCAGAACGCCATCAGGCTCCAGCGCACACCAGCCACGCAACGTCATACGCTGGCATACCAGTCCCGCCGGAATGCGCAGGGCCGGGTCAAAGCCGTAACAGGTAAAAAAACGCCCCAGGAGACGGGCCGCCTGTGTCCAGGCGCGCGCCACGCAATGGGCCAGCACCTGCAGGCGCAGGCCCGCGCGGAATTCCCCCGTCGCCATGACCGTTTCAACCGCGTTGGCCGCGCCAGTCCCGTCACCGGCACCCAGACGGGCTGCGGCCAACGCGTACAGCACGCCCCTGTCCGTCGGAGCCAGACGGGCCGCACGTTCCATCCACGCCAGCGCCAGCTCATGCTGCCCCTGTTCAGCCAGATGACGCGCATGCCGCATGGCATCCACGACATCCGCACCCGGTCCGGCCGCCACGCCCGCTTCACGTTGGGGCATGTTCATCCGTACGGGTCATATGGTCCAGTTCATCACGTGCGGCACGCACGCCCCCTGCCGCCGCCTGTTCCAGCCAGTACCGGGCACGCACACGGTCCACGGAGCCAGCCAGCCCCCTTGCCAGATACCGACCCAGCATGAGCTGCGACAGGGCATTGCCCCCTTCGGCACCCTGCGTGAACCAGTGCAGCGCCTGTGCCCGGTCCGGCGGCAGGTCATGGCCGCCGCCATACATGGCGCCAAGGGAAAACATGGCATCGGCCCGACCCGATCGTGCCGCACGATGGTACAGCGCCAGCGCGCCCGCATGGTCACGCGGACCACCCCGCCCTTCCAGCCGCAACTGCGCGGCCGCCACGCAGGCCTCGGCCAGTCCATGTTCGGCGGCACGTTCCAGCCAGAGACGGGCGTGGACCGCGTCCGCCGCCACCCCGTCCCCATCCAGCAGCATGCGTCCATACCAGTATTCGGCATTGACCACGCCCGCATGGGCGGCCCGTTCCATCCACGACGCGGCCTGTACCGGATCCGTCACGCCCCCCACCCCGTCATGCAGGCAGACCGCAAGGTTGAAAGCCGCAACCGGATCCCCCGCCTGTGCCGCGGACATGAAATCGGGCAGTGGCAGACCGGTGACGGAATGCATTTCCTGTCCCTGCGCCACCAGTGATGCAGCCAGGTCGGTCATGGCCGCGACATCACCCAGTTCGGCCGCCCGCGCCAGCCAGTGACGGGCCTGATCAGGATCGGCCGCCGCGCCGCGACCGTGCATGTAAAGCAGCGCCAGCATGCGACAGGCCACTGCATGATCCTGTTCCGCCGCCCGGCGGTACCAGATCATGGCTTCATGATCGCCTGGCAGGGCTGCTTCCCCACGCGCATGCAGGTCCCCCAGCAGGGCCGCCGCCTCCCGATCACCTGCAAGGGCGGCACGGCGCAGCCATGTCTCGGCTGTCATGGCGTTGCGCGGCCTGCTGCCCGTATCCTCCAGCAGCAACGCGCCATAACGCGCCTGTGCGGGACGCACGCCCTGTACTGCGGCACGGGCATACCACTGTTCAGCCTGCGTCCGGTCCAGCGACAGACCCCAGCCCCGTTCATGCAGCAGACCCAGCATGTACTGCGCGGTTGGCAATCCGCTATCCGCTGCACGGATCAGGGCCGCCACCGCGTCAGGATCGGTTCCCGGCAACTGGTCCGATGCCGAAAAATGGGTCACCGCCAGCCCAAGGTCCCCCTGTGGGCAACCGGCCCGTGCCGCGCGTTCACACCACATCCGCGCGGCCTGCGGGTCGCGCACGGATTCCGGGCCGGTCGCCAGCAGGTAACCATACAGGGCCTGCGCGTCCGCCAGCCCTGCCTGCGCCGCCTGCCGCGCCCAGCCGGTTGCGGCTTCAGGGTCAGGCCAGCGGTCGATGCCTTCGGGCAACGCCATGGGCAGCAGACCATCAGCCCCCCTGTGATCTCCCCCGTGGCCCGGTGGATCAACCAGCAGCATCAGGGCAAGGGAAAAGCAGGCCTCCACATGCCCCGCGCACGCGGCCCTATGCATCCAGCGCACGCCCTCGAGCGGGCTGCGCGGAACGCCGCTGCCATCAAGGTAGGCACGCGCCACCTGATACTGCGCGACTACCATGCCCCCACGCGCAAGACGCCCCAGAAGGGCGAACCCCTGCGCCGAACGCCCTTCATGTTCCAGCAGGCGGCACGCATGGCGGAAACGGGCGGCGGGCGTGATCCCCCCCAGCAGGCCAGACAGAAATTTGCGCACCAACGCTGTCCCCCGATCAGGGTTCGCGCATGCCGTCGGTCACGGCAGGCAGGAGGCGGTTGAGCAGGTACTGCATGATGGTGCGACGCCCGACATGGATATCCGCCTCGACCGGCATACCCGGCTGGGGCCGGAAGAAGGGCGGCACCCCATGCAGGGTGTACCGGTCGATGGACAGGCGCACACGGTAATAGGCATTCATCGTATCGCCCGTATCACCACCCTGTTCGGCGCTGGCGCCGGGCTTTGCACCAGATGTAGTAAAGGAATCCGGACTTATGACACGTACTGTCGCATCCCCCCCGCCATACTGGGTGTAGGGGAAGGCTGCGAATTTCAGCAGTGCCGGGTCCCCCGCCCGCACGTAACCCGCATCCACCCCGCGCAACGTGGCCACCATGTCCAGATGGCTGCCTGCTGGCACCAGCGTCAGCAGCGGGGTCGCCGCCTGAATGACCGAACCGGCGGACAGGTGCGCGATGCTCAGTACCACCGCGTCCCGGTCGGCACGCATGACGATCAGGTCATGATGCAGCACCGCCTTGCTGTAACTGTCATCGGCATCCGCCAGACGATGCTGGGCCAGGGCAAGGTCCTGATATACCGTGGCGTGCCAGTTGCTGGCATATCCGTCGCGCTGGGCCTTCATGGCCTCCAGCCGGGCGCGGGTGCTGTCGGCGGAATGGCGGGCGGACACCTGTGAGCGTGTCACCTCCATAAGCGTATCCTGCGCCGCCAGTGTGGACAGCCGGCTGCCCACCTGTTCATGCTGCAGGCGCACGCGCATGTCCTGTACATCACGTGCGACACGGGCGCGGGCGGCATACATTGCCGCACTGGCCTCATACCCCTGCAGTTCACTTTCCAGTCCGGCAACCTGCCGGTCGTAATTGGACATCTGGGCGGTATATTCCGCCTGACGGCGCAGGTAGGCGGCGGCTTCCTGCACGGATGCGGGATCGTTCATGTCCGCCGTGTAGGGACGCCCTTCGGCTTCGGCCGTGCGGCGGGCGACCTCCGCCCGGTAGGCCGCGACCTGGCGGCGCATGTTGGTGACATCCGCATCCGTTACCGTGGGGTCCAGCCGGGCCAGCACCTGCCCCTTGTGTACGGTATCGCCCTCATGCACCTCCACCATGCGGATGATGGAGGTTTCCAGCGGCTGCAGCACCATCGTGTCGTCAAACGGCGTCAGGCGGCCATTCACGCTGACCACCCGGTCCAGCGGGAAAAACGTCATGACCAGCAGCCCCGCCCCGGCCAATGCCGCAACCAGCCAGATGACATAGCGTGCCGCATCGGACGGCGGCATGTCGATGAGTGCAGCAGATGGGGAATAGAACGCCAGCAGCGCGGGGGGCAGGTCAGTGGGAATATCCGCCGTGGGTGGCGGCAGGACCGACAGCATGCCGGATTCTTCCGCCGCCTCGGACGTGGGAGGCACAAGGTCATGACCACTCATGCCGCGTCCCCATGCATATGGGGGACGGCAGGCGGCCCATCGCCATCATTCATGCCATCGGGATGGTTCTGCTGCATCCACAGCGTGCGGTAGATGGTACAGCGTGCCAGCAGTTCGTCATGCGTGCCGATATCGACCACCTGCCCATGGTCCATGACACAGATCTGATGGCACGCCACCAGCGAGGCAAGACGGTGCGAGACGATCACCATCGTGCGTCCCCGCGCAAGGTGACGCAGGTTGGCGTTGACCACCGCCTCGCTTTCCGGGTCAAGGGCGGAGGTCGCTTCATCAAGGATCATGAGCCTGGGGTCGGAGATCACGGCGCGCGCAATGGCAAGGCGCTGGCGCTGGCCGCCCGATATGTTGGTGGACCCTTCCTCGATCCATGTATCGAAGCCCGCGGGCATGCGTTCTATGAATTCTTCCGCCCCCGCAAGGCGCGCGGCCCGCACCACGTCTTCCAGCGTCAGGCCGGGGCGGCCTGCGATGATGTTGTCGCGGATGGTGCCGCGGAACAGGAAATTGTCCTGCAGCACCACCCCGCAGGACCGGCGCAGGTAGGTCAGGTTGATTTCACGCAGGTCGATGCCATCCAGCCGCAGGTGACCGGTATAGCTGCGGCTGACACCCTGCAGCAGGCGCGTGATGGTGGACTTGCCCGACCCGCTGCGCCCGACCAGCCCCAGCATGGTGCCCGCGGGCACGCTGAACGTGACACCCGACAGCGCGGGCGCGGGCGCACCGGGATAGGTGAAGCACACATCCGAAAACGCCAGCGCGCCATGGATGGGCGGGCGCAGGCCGGTGGTCAGCGCCCGGGTTTCGGTCGGGCGGTTGAGGACGGACCCCGCTTCCGCCAGCGCGCTGCGCACTTCATTCAGGTCGTCAATCAGCCGCGCCATGCCCACCAGCGGGGCCGCAACCCGGCCACCCAGCATGGTGAATGCCATCAGCGCCCCGGCCTCCATCCCTGAAGTGGTCGAGGTAATGGCCAGATACGCCCCGATCAGGATGATGCCGCGATTGATGAACAGGTCCAGCGGCATAACCGCCGTCGCGACACAGTTGCCCATGCGCCCCGCATCAAGGGACGCGGCCACCACATCAGCGGTCTTTTCATCCCAGACTTCGCGCCGCACGGGTTCCAATGCCAGCGTCTTGATGGTGCGGATACCGGCCACCGTTTCATACAGCGCGCCGCTGCGCTCCATCTCGGCGCGGACCTGCCGGCCCATAAGCCGCGCCACGGCAGGCATGGCCAGCAGGATGACCACCCCGATCAGTCCGGCCGCAACCACCGTCAGGCAGGCCAGCGTGGCGCTGAGCCAGAACAGGAAGGGCATGACGACCAGCAGGGTGAACATGTCAAGGAACGTACCCAGCAGCCGCCCGGTCATGAACTGCCGGACCTTGTAGATCGCGCTGACGCGGCCGATCACGTTGCCCGCCTGTTCGCGTTCGAAGAATTCCAGCGGCAGGGCCAGCAGGCGGTCGAACACCGCCAGCGATATGCGCGTATCCAGCCGCGTGGTCAGTACCAGCGTGATCTCGCGCCGGGCATAGGTCAGCAGGATTTCATAAAACGACATCACCCCCACCAGCCCGGTCAGGGAAACCAGCGTGGACATGGAATGGAAGTTCACCACCCGGTCAATGACCTGCATGACGATCAGCGGCGGGAAGATCGCCAGCACGCTTATGACCATGGAGGCGATAATCACGTCGCGCAGCAGCCGGCGTTCCCCCAGCACCATGCGCCGCAGCCATGCGAAGTTGATGGCGTCTTCCCTGCGTGCGCCGTCCTGCCCGCCGCGCACCAGCAGCACGTCGCCACTCCACACGCCCTCCAGCCGCAGTTCGTCCACCGCCACGGGGGATGTGTCAGGACTGGCGAAGGGATCAGCCAGCCAGACCACGCCACGGGCCGCGTCCGCCCCCACCATCAGCCCCGCCGACCCGTCCGTGAACATCAGGACAACCGGCGGCACGTCACGCAGGCGCACGACTTCACGCCATTGCAGGCGCATGCCCCGTGCGCTGCCGCCATTTTCCTCCACCCACCGCGCAAGGGCGGGAATGGTGGGCACGGACTGGCCGGCCTCGCCGGCAAAATCACGCACGTCAAGGTCAATGCCGTGGAAACGGGCCGCGCGCAGCACCGCCTGCAGGCGGATCAGTTCCGGTGCATGCCGGGTATCCGCCTGTCCATGTGCGTCCGGGTCCGCTGATTGGTCTGGATGGCCCACGGCACCCCTTTTGCTCTACACGCTCTGTCCATTCACGCGGTTCAGACTAGGAGCAGAAAGCAAAGGGTTCCTTAACGGGACTGTTTTTCAGGCCGAATCCGGATGCGGGGGCTGCATGGCAAAGCGCGCATTGACCACGACATCCCCCGAGAGTGCTGCCCGCCAGGCCGTTTCCTGCCCTTCGGGTGGCAGCACGGCAACGCGGTCGAACCATTTCAGGTCGCCCGTGGCACGCCTGCGGACAACATCACCCAGCACCGCTGCAAGTTCCCCGCCGCGCCCCGTGCAGCACACGCATCCCTTTGCATGCGTGAACGGCGATGCGGCAGGCTGGTCCACCGTGACGACACCGGCCCATGCAGCCCCCGACACGGATGCATGCGCATGATCCACCACCAGCAGGGTATCGGCGCGCGGATGGGGGATTGCGGGGCGGGTCAGGAATTCCAGCACGATACGCCCGTCACGGGTCATGGCATTCTCCATTTATCCATACGGGCCTGCGGGTATGCTCCATCTGGGGCAATGGCGCTGGACACTGGCGGGAAGTTAAGGGAATAAAGGGCACCGGACATAACTTTATGCAAGACAGTTACCGGACACCCGACGGCACAATGCCATCGCCCGCCGTGTCCCCTTTCATGAGACATCAGGATAACAATGACCACTCGTCCCCATCTTCTCGATGCCCTTCGCGATCAGGTCCTGCTGTGTGACGGCGGCATGGGTTCGCGCGTACAGCTTCTGGACCTTGAGGTCGAGCGCGATTACTGGGGGCAGGAAAACTGCACCGAAATCCTGAACCTGTCCCGGCCTGAACTGGTGCGCGAAATTCACCGCGGGTATTTCGAGGCCGGGGCCGATATGGTGGAAACCAACAGCTTTGGCGGCTCGCCCATAACACTGGCGGAATTCGGGCTGGCGGACCGCGCGCGTGAAATCAACCGCACGGCCGCCCATCTGGCGCGTGAAGCTGCCGAGACCTTTGCCGATGGCCGCCACCGCTACGTTGTCGGCTCCATCGGGCCGGGGACCAAGCTGCCTTCGCTGGGCAATATCGATTACGACACGCTGGAAGCGGGCCTGGCCGAGCAGTGCCGTGGCCTGATCGAAGGGGGTGTTGACTGCTTCCTGATCGAGACATGCCAGGACACGCTGCAGATCAAGGCCGCCGTGAATGGCGCCAAGATCGCGCGCGCCGAGATGGGCGTGGATACCCCCATTTTCGTGCAGGTCACAGTGGAAACCACGGGCACGCTGCTGGTCGGCCCCGACATTGCCGCCGCCGCCACGGTCATCAACGCGCTGGACGTGCCGCTTATGGGCCTGAACTGCGCCACCGGCCCGCAGGAAATGGCGGAACATGTGCGCTGGCTGTCCGAAAACTGGCCGGGCCTGATCTCGGTCCAGCCCAATGCGGGCCTGCCCGAACTGGTCAATGGCACGACGCACTATCCGCTGACACCTGCCGAAATGGCAAGCTGGGTCGAGCGTTTCATTACCGAGGACGGGCTGAACCTGATTGGCGGGTGCTGTGGCACCTCCACGCCGCATACGCAGGCCCTGGACCAGATGCTGCGCAAGCGCGCCGAGGGCACGGGCCGCATCCGTCCCGCCCCCGTGCCGCGCAAGCCGGTATGGATCCCGTCGGTCGCCAGCCTGTACTCACAGGTGCCGCTGCGGCAGGAAAACAGCTATTTCTCGATTGGCGAGCGCTGCAACGCCAACGGATCGAAAAAATGGCGGCAGCTGCAGGAAGCCGGCGACTGGGATGGCTGTGTCGCGCTGGGCCGCGAACAGGTGGCCGAAGGCTCCAACGCACTTGATATCTGCACCGCCTTCGTGGGCCGTGACGAAATGAAGGAAATGAACGCGGTGGTCACCCGCTTCACGTCCTCGGTCAACGCGCCGCTGGTGATCGATTCCACCGAAACCCCGGTGATCGAGGCGGCGCTGAAGCTGCATGGCGGCAAGCCGATCATCAACTCCATCAATTTCGAGGATGGGGAGGCAATCGCCACCGAACGCATGCTGCTGGCACGCAAGTTTGGCGCATCGGTCATTGCGCTGACCATTGATGAAGTGGGCATGGCCAAGACTGCGGAAGACAAGCTGCGCATCGCGACAAGGCTGGTTGAATTCGCATGCGAAAAGCACGGTCTGCCGCAATCCGACCTGATGATCGACCCGCTGACATTCACCATCGGCACCGGCACGGAAGATGACCGCAAGCTGGGCGAATGGACGCTGGAGGGCATCCGCCTGATCCGCGAACGCTTCCCCGATATCCAGATCGTGCTGGGGCTGTCCAACATATCGTTCGGGCTGAACCCGGCAGCGCGCGCGGTGCTGAACTCGGTCTTCCTTGACCACGCGGTGCGCGCGGGGATGACGGCGGCGATCGTGCATGTGTCGAAAATCCGCCCGCTGCACCTGATCGCGGCCGAGGAAGTGAAGGTCGCCGAAGACCTGATTTTCGACCGCCGCGCCGAAGGCTATGACCCGCTGCAGCGCATGCTGGAAATCTTTGCCGACCGCAAGGCCGCGGACGCAGTAAAGAAGGCCCGGGCCGAAACCGCGCCCGAACGCCTGAAGGACCGCATTGTCGATGGCGACCGCAAGGGGCTGGAAGACGACCTTGCCGAAGCCATGCAGGACATGGCGCCGCTCGACATCATCAACACCGTGCTGCTGGATGGCATGAAGGTGGTGGGCGAACTGTTTGGCGCAGGCAAGATGCAGCTGCCATTCGTACTCCAGTCAGCCGAGACGATGAAGGCCGCCGTTGCATGGCTTGAACCCCACATGGAACGCACCGAAGGGCAGGCCCGTGGCACCATGGTGCTGGCCACCGTAAAGGGCGACGTGCATGACATCGGCAAGAACCTTGTCGACATCATCCTGACCAATAACGGTTACCGGGTCATCAACCTGGGCATCAAGGTGCCGGTGGCCGACATGATCGCGGCCGCGCGTGAGCACAGGGCCGATGCGATCGGCATGTCCGGCCTGCTGGTCAAGTCTACCGTCATCATGCGCGAAAACCTTGAGGAAATGCACCGTCAGGGCATTGACGCCCCGGTCATGCTGGGTGGGGCGGCGCTGACGCGCAATTACGTGGAAGAGGACTGCACCGCGGCCTATGGCGAAGGCGGGCGTGTCGCGTACGCACGTGACGCGTTCGATGGCCTGTCGCTTATGGACAAGGTGGTGCAGGGTGAGTTCGATACCTACCTTGCCGCCATCCAGTCCCGTCGCGCGGGCAAGGCCACGCGCGCCAACCGCACGCAGGATATCGAAGCCGCCGAAACCCGTGGCTTCGGCCCCGTGGACAAGGTTGCAGCCCGCGCACGACGCGAAAAACTGACAGCGGACGAACCCGTGCTGACCCCGCCCTTCTGGGGGCCGCGCGTGCTGGAAGCAACGCCGGAGGCAGTGCTGCCGTTCCTTAATGAACGTTCGCTGTACCAGTTCCAGTGGGGTTTCCGTAAACAGGGTCGTTCGCTGGATGATTTCATGGTCTGGGCACGCAGGGAACTGCGCCCGGTGCTGCGCCAGATGCTGACCCTGTGCGCGGATCAGGACATCCTGCACCCGCGCGCCAGCTACGGCTACTGGAAGGCGGCAGGCGAGGGCAATGACCTCGTGCTGTTTGGCGAGGACGGCACGAATGAGGTCGCCCGCTTCACCCTGCCCCGCCAGCCACGCGCGGACGGGGCCTGCATTGCCGACTTCGTGCGCGACATTGACGATGCACAGCGCGATGTGATCGGCCTGCAGGTCGTGACCGTAGGACAGAATGCATCGGACCGCGCGCGTGAATGGTTCGAGGCGAACCGTTACAAGGATTACCTCTACCTGCATGGCCTGTCGGTGGAAATGGCGGAAGCCATGGCGGAATACACCCACAAGCGCATGCGCGCCGAAATGGGGTTCGCCGCCGAGGACGACCGCGACATGGCGAAACTGCTGCAGCAGGGCTACCGGGGGTCACGTTATTCCTTCGGCTATCCCGCCTGCCCCCGGCTGGAGGAACAGGAGCCGATCCTGAAGCTGCTGGATGCGGAAAAAATCGGTGTATCCCTGACCGATGGCTTCCAGCTGCACCCCGAACAGTCCACTTCGGCGCTGGTGATTTTCAACCCGCACGCGAAGTATTTCTCGATCTGAAAAACGCATCGGGGCCATCCGGCGGGACTTGTTGACCGGTGGGCGAAATAATGTCCATCATCATGCCATGTCCCGTTCCCGCCCCACGCCTTCCCCGCCATCAGACCGGCCCGGCGCCGACCATGCGCTTGGCCGGTTGCAGGCGCGTCTGGACGCGGCCCGCATCCCTGATGGCAGGCCCCGCAATACCCGTGTCACGCGCGAGGCCGGTCGGGCCTTCACCTGTGCTGCCGAACAGTGCGTGATGGATCTCATGACCCATGACCGTACGGGCCTGATCGCACACAGCGCCGATGTCCTGACCCACCTGCTGGAAATCTGGGCCGCCGATAGCATCGATCCCGAGGATGTGTGGACCGAACTTGACCGCCGCACCCGCATGGGCAACCTGCTGCTGGCGCTGAACATGACCGAACGCACATCCATATCCACCGCCGCGCGCAGACGGCCATGGAAAATCCGTACCACCAAGCTGCCCTGACCCCCCTAGTACGGGTACGAAATCGAAACGGACCATTTTTGGCCTATGCGTTACCGCATGCCGGTGGCATAAGCTGGCCGCAGGCGGAACAGCAGGAAATGTCGCGATAGATGGACCAGGTCCATGCCTGTTACCTGCCGGCGGGCACTCCCCCGGTCCGGCACGCATGAACTGGATTGACGCAACAGGCATCGCCATTGTCGCCCTGTCGGCTGTGGTGGGTGCGGTCCGCGGCTTTTCACGCGAAGTACTGGGCCTTGCCGCCTGGGTCATGGCCATCATCATGGCCGTGGCGTGGTATGGCGCGCTCATGCCCTATGCCACGCAATGGATCAGCAACCATACGCTGGCAGCCCTTGCGTCCTTTGCCGTGCTGTTCCTTGTACTCCTTGTCATTTTCACCACGACTGCCCATCTGTCAGGGCAGGCGGTACAGGGGTCCATCCTGTCGGGGATCGACCGTATGCTGGGCCTGATATTCGGGCTGGGGCGCGGGTATGTCTGCCTTATACTGCTGTACGCGGGCATCACCGCCCTCATCCCCGCAGCCGAATGGCCCGATGTCATGCGATCGAGCCGTATCGTTCCCCTGATTGGCGACAGTGTGACGTATCTGAACGCCTATACGCCCGATAACTTTCACGCGCACCTTGCGCAACCCGCCGGGACGCGGCATGACGCGCCCATCTGAACCTTCTGTCGGTACCCCCCGCACCCGTCCGTCAAGGAAAGATTGCTGACCATGTCCCGCACTACCTTCCATGCTGTTTCCGGCGATCCCACAACACAGCACGAACGCGATGATATCGCCGCCCAGTGGCGGCATGATGATGACAAGCCGCATGAGGAATGCGGAGTTTTTGGCGTATGGGACACCAAGGATGCTTCCGCCCTGACCGCCCTTGGTCTGCACGCGCTGCAGCATCGCGGGCAGGAAGCCAGCGGCATCGTGTCCTTTGATGGCGAACGCTTCCACACCCACAAGGGACTTGGGCTGGTTGGCGAGGTATTTGGCGATGCCCGCGTCATGGCCACCCTGCCGGGCAACTGCGCGGTGGGCCACAACCGTTACGCCACAACGGGGGCGACGCTGATCCGCAATGTGCAGCCGCTGTTTGCCGATTTTGAATTCGGTGGGCTGGCGGTGGCCCATAACGGCAACCTGACCAATGCCGAAACCCTGCGCAAGGCGCTGGTGCGCCGGGGCTGCATCTTCCAGTCCACTACGGATAGCGAGGTATTCATTCACCTGATCGCCATCTCGCTCTATTCCAACGTGGTGGATCGTCTGATCGATGCGCTCAAGCAGGTGCTGGGGGCGTATTCCCTGATCGTGCTGTCGCGCAATGAACTGATTGGCGTGCGCGACCCGCTGGGCGTGCGTCCGCTGATTCTTGGCCGCCTGCGGGAAGAAGACGGCTCGGAAGGCAAATGGGTTCTGGCCAGCGAGACCTGCGCGCTGGACATCGTGGGTGCGGAATTCGTGCGCGACGTGGAACCAGGCGAGATCGTGATCATCAACGATGATGGCATCCGTTCCCTCAAGCCGTTCGACAGCAAGCAGTCGCGCTTCTGCGTGTTTGAATACATCTATTTCGCCCGGCCCGATTCCGTCATGGATGGCAAGGCCGTGTATGACACCCGTAAACAGATTGGCGTGGAACTGGCGCGTGAAAGCGCGGTCGAGGCAGACGTGATCGTGCCGGTGCCCGATTCCGGCGTGCCATCAGCCATGGGGTTCGCCGCCGAAAGCGGTATCCCGTTCGAACTGGGCATCATCCGTAACCATTACGTGGGCCGCACCTTCATCGAACCGACCGACCAGATCCGCAATCTGGGCGTGAAGATGAAACATTCCACCAACCGTCCCGTGCTGGATGGCAAGCGTGTGGTGCTGGTGGATGATTCCATCGTGCGCGGCACCACGTCGCGCAAGATCGTGGACATGGTGCGCGCGGCGGGGGCCAAGGAAGTGCATATGCGCATCTCCTCCCCGCCGACCACGCATTCATGTTTTTACGGTATCGACACGCCCGAGCGCAGCCAGCTTCTTGCCGCCCAGCACAATGTCGCGGAAATGGCCAAGCTGATCGGCGTGGACAGCCTTGCCTTCATCTCGTTCGACGGGCTGTACCGCGCACTGGGCTACAAGGACCGCAAGAGTGCGGCCAACCGCTACTGCGATGCCTGCTTTACCGGCGATTACCCGATTGAACTGGTGGATTACGAAGCCGAACACCACCCCGAACCTGCATGACGGGTTCGCTTACCGACCTCGTCGGGCGCATCACCCTGGTTACCGGCGCCAGCCGGGGCATCGGGCGGGCGGTTGCCGTGGCACTGGCACGGGCGGGCGCGCACTGCATCCTGACCGCACGCACGCAGGGTGGGCTGGAACAGACGGATGACCTGATCCGCCAGCATACGGGTCAGAACGCCACCCTGCTGCCGCTGGACCTGCTGGATGGCGAAAAGCTGGATACGCTTGGGCCTTCCATCGCCATGCAGTTCGGTAGGCTGGACTGCATGGTCCATTGCGCGGGGGAACTGGGCATGCTGTCCCCGCTGGCCCACATGCAGCCCGGTGACTGGGAACGGGCCATGCAGGCCGGCCCCCGGACAACATGGCGGCTGATCCGCACGCTGGCCCCCCTGCTGGAACGCAGCCCCGCCGGGCGCGCCGTCTTCCTGACCGACAGCCATGGACAGACGCCCGCCCCTTTCTGGGGGCTGGTGGCCGCGACCCGCGCAGCGCAGGACGCCATTGTCAGGACATGGGTCAGTGAACTGCCACAGGGCAGCGCGCTGCGCATCAACCTGTTTGAACCTGGCATGGTCGCGACCCGGCTGCGCCGGCTGGCCATGCCGGCACTGGACATGGACAGCCTGACCCCGCCCGAGGCGGTAGCGCCCCGGATCGTCAGCCTGTGCCTGCCCGGTCCCCAGCCACAGGGGACTTATGTACATTTCGGGATTGAAACAGCCTATTGAAAAATAAAAGTTTTTGGGTTCCACCTGTTTTCAATAAGGCGGAAGTCTTTCGAAGCTTTTTGAAAAAGGCTTCACCAAAAACTTTTGTATGATTTCAGGGAAAAGGAAACCGTATGAGCAGGGCGACACCCGCCACGGCGGCACTGGAAAAGGCAGGCGTTACATTCAGCGTCATTGAATATGAATATGACCCCAATGCCGGACAGACGGGCAACCATGCCGCCGCATCAATCGGGGACGATCCCGCGCGGGTATTCAAGACCCTGATGGTGATGGTGAATGGACGCCCCGCCTGTGTTGTGGTGCCGGTCGCTGCCACCCTGAGCATGAAGAAGGTGGCTGCCGCATTTGGCGGCAAATCAGCCGAAATGATGCCACCCCCCGATGCCGAACGCAGCACGGGTTTCCGCGTAGGCGGGATCAGCCCGTTCGGCCAGCGCAAACGCGTGCGGACCGCCCTGGCGCAGGAAGCGCTGACACAGCCCTATGTTGTCATCAACGGAGGAAAACGGGGCTATCTGGTCCGGCTGGCGGCCACTGATGCCGTATTGGCAACCGGGGCGATCACAGCCGACCTGCTGGCCTGAAAATCATAAAGAAGTTTTTGGTGAAGCCTTTTTCAAAAATCTTCAAAAAGAATGCCGCCTTTTTTGCAAAAGGCGGCACCCAAAAACTTTTACTACTCTTTAAATGACCGTCAGATGATCATTCGCCGCCGTTATCGGCCGGCTGGAACGGCATGACCGGGTATTTACCGCTCTTGGCGATTTCTTCAGGATCTTCCGTAGCACTGGGCAGGTACACCGATGGCAGCGCCTGATTCAGATAGGTCACGACCTGATCGCTGATATCAAGGCTGTTGTCATGCAGGGCGGCGGTGCCAGCCTGCAGCACCATGGTCATGCCACGGGCTGTGGCAATGGCGCTGACAATCTGCTGCATTTCACGCTGCACCTGGTTCAGGGCAACCTGCGCATCTTCTTCCAGAATCCGGTTCCGGTTCCCGAATTTGGTACGGTCGGCATTCACACGCTTCTGCAGTTCCTGCTGCTGTTCCGGCGTGGGAGCCTTTCCTGCCTTGATGATGGACTGGCGCAGGGCCTGCAGTTGCCCGTCCTCGGCGCGGACGTCACGCACCAGCGCCTCGCGCCGGGTGCCCAGTTCGGTCTGCAGCTTCTGCACTGCCGTGGACTGCGCCATGATCTGCTGGGTATTGAAAATACCGATGACAGGCGCCACAGGCTTCGTGCCCGGGGGTAGCGGCTTGAATTCCGGCACGGGCGGCATGGGCAGTATGGGTGCCTGCTGCTGGCCGCCACCGGCATCCTGCGCCATGGCAAGGACAGGGATCAGGGCAAGTGCCGCCCCACAAACCGCGCCACATAGCCGCGCGTATCCGGTCCGGGCCATAATGCTGCTGCGCATACCTGTCATTATCCGATCCATTATTGTTCCGCTATCGTGGTTTCTGCGTAGCGGATCGTATGTCGAATGAACATACCCGCACAGCCCAAAAAACGCATTTTCCCGAAATGCGCCCCGCGTCACACCCTTACAGCCGCCAGATCAGGGGCGTATGCGACAGGAAAATCAGGCACAGGCCGCCAAGAAACAGGACGCGGAACCCGCGATTGGCCCCTTTTTCCAGAAGTTCGTCACGGGTGAGTATCTGCATGAAGGAATCGGATATGCCGCCGCGTGCCTCTTCGGGCAGGGCGGCCAGCCTGCCGCGCCATTCGTTACGATGCCGTGCCTGTTCGGTATGGGAAATGTTGGCGCGGCGATAGAGGCTGTCCACGTATTCATCCAGATCCTCGATCCGGAACATGACCCCGCTCTTGTTGCGCATGGCGGCATGGGGCCCCGCATTCACAAGACGCAGGCTACGCAGCCGCAGCAGCGTGATGCCCACATACTCCGCTGCCTCGCGCAGCGACAGCATGCGCTTGAGGGGGAACATGTGTACCGTCGCCTGCGGGTCGCCTACGCTATCGGATGATGGGGGGAGGCTCATGATGTCCCAAAGGGTCAACCATCCATCCGGACCAAGTCAATCGGAATATGACGCCCGCCTGCCCGCCCGTGGTATATGACCCATGCAGCGTGTTGTGCCCCGGGCGCTAGCGGCAGACCCGCCGGCTGCCATCGGCGGCGATATAGGTACCGGTCTGCGCATCGAAACATGCATTGGCGGCGCAACTGCTGGCCGTTGGGGTGATATCGGGGTGGATGGTGGCGCCAATGCTGTTCGCCTCCCTTGCCGCATGGCCACATAGCGGCGTATCCGCAGGTGCCGAAGGGTCATTGGTCAGGATGGCGCCCTGTGGGGGGGTCCCTTCCTCCCCCGTCAGGCCGGGAGCGAAATCCTGTGGGGGAATACGTCCCGGCGGCGTGGCCGCCTGTCCCGCGGCGGGACGGGGTGCGGGCCGGTGCGCCGCCTGTCCCGCGCACCCCGCCAGCAGCAGGGCGGCGCCCATGGCGCAGAATCGTATCGTTATCGTCATGTTTCGTGCCTGTATGTGCATTACAGATCCAGATGCCCCTGCTGCGTTTTTCCCGGACCGATGGGACGGGCCGCGACCTTGCCATCGGCAAAGGTCAGGGTCACCTGTGTCGCCCGGCGGGCCTGTGCCGCATGTGCCAGGGGTTTGCCCGCGCTGTCGGTCACCAGCACGTAACCACGTTCCAGCACGGCCTGCGGGGAAAGGGAGGCCAACTGCCCAGCCGCCCCGGCAAGGCGGCTGGTGCTGGCATGCAGCTGCGCCACCAGCATGGCGGGCGGTACACGCAGGCCACGCAATGTGGAAACGCGGCGATGCAGGAAACCGGCCATGGCCTGCCGGGATGCCGCGTCAACACGCGCAAGGTCCGCGCGGCGCAGGGCAAGGACCATCTGCGGCGCGGGCAGCCGGTCGGACGCATTACGCAGGCGGCTGCGCAACTGTTCCATCCGCGTTGGCAGCGCCAGATCCAGCCGGTAGGCCCGGTCATCCAGCCGCCGCCGGGCATTTTCCACAACGGCGGGCAGGTCCGGCAACCCCGCCGCCGCCCGGTCCAGACGTGCGCGCGCCAGTTGCAGCGTGCGCCCAAGTCCACCGCGCAGACGCGCATCACGCTGCGCAAGGCCCGCCTCCAGTTCGGCACGCACCGGCACCGCCATTTCCGCCGCCGCCGTGGGCGTTGGCGCGCGGCAGTCGGACACGAAATCGACCAGTGTCGTATCCGTTTCATGCCCCACGGCGGAAATCACCGGGATACGGCACGCCGCTACCGCACGCAGCACGGCTTCGTCATTGAACGCCATAAGGTCTTCCAGCGACCCACCGCCACGCGCAACGATCAGCACATCGGGACGAGGTACCGTACCGTCCCCCGTAATCGCGTCAAAACCCGTGATGGCACGGGCGATCTGTTCGGCCGCATCTTCTCCCTGCACCGCCACCGGCCAGACCAGGACGGGATGGGGAAAGCGGCGGGCAATGGTGGTGCGGATATCATGCAGCACCGCGCCCTGTGGCGATGTGACCACCCCGATCACACGCGGCAGGAAGGGCAGTGGCTGCTTGCGGTCCGCATCGAACAGGCCCTCCGCCGCAAGGCGCAGGCGCAGGCGTTCGATCCGGGCCAGTAGCGCACCCTCACCTGCATATTCCAGCCGGTCGATCACCATCTGGTAGGAAGACCGTTCGCCGTAGGAGGAAATCCGGCCCGTGGCGATGACCTCCACCCCGTTTTCCGGTTTCAGCCCCAGCCGCGGCACGGTCCCCCGCCACACGACGGAGGACAGCTTGCCCCCTTCGTCCTTGAGCGCGAAATACAGGTGCCCGGACCGGGCGCGCATGAATTCCGTGATTTCACCACGCACGCGAATACGGCCGAACGTGCCTTCAAGCACCCGGCGGATGGCCCCTGAAATCTCGGCGACCGAAAATTCCGGGGTATTGCCGCCCATGGCGCGGCCGGAGTCGGGAAACTGTTCATCCATCCGCGCAAGGTATGATAGAGACGGCCACCCCGAAAGGGCAGAGATGAAAAACGGGAGAAACGAGTGATGCGGGTGCTGCTGGTTGGATCAGGCGGACGGGAACATGCCATGGCCGCTGCCATTGCGCGGTCGCCATTGCTTGATGCCCTGTTCATTGCGCCGGGCAATCCGGGCACTGCGGCGCTGGGCACGAACTGCCCCGTCCGCGCCGATGACGTACCGGGACTGATTGCGCTGGCGCAGCGTGAGCGCATCGACCTGGTCGTGCCCGGCCCCGAAGCGCCACTGGTGGCGGGCATTGCCGATGCCTGCGCCAAAGCGGGCATTGCCTGCGCCGGTCCCACGCAGGCTGCCGCGGCACTGGAAGGCAGCAAGACCTTCACCAAGGAAGTCTGTGATGCAGCAGGCATTCCCACCGCGCGGTGGGAACGCTTTGACGCAGCCGGTCCCGCACTGGATTACGTGCGCCGTCATGGCGCGCCGGTCGTGGTGAAGGCCGATGGCCTTGCGGCAGGCAAGGGCGTGGTCGTGGCCCAAAGTGCAGCCGAGGCCGAGCAGGCGATTACCGACATGATGACCGACGGCACGCTGGGACAGGCGGGCCACAGCGTGGTGATCGAGGACTGCCTGATGGGGGATGAGGTCTCCCTGTTCGCCTTCTGCGCGGGGGAAACCGCCGTGCTGATCGGCGCGGCGCAGGACCACAAACGCATTGGCGATGGCGATACCGGCCCCAATACCGGCGGCATGGGCGCTGTTTCTCCCCCCACCGGGTTTGACCGTGCGCAGCAGGAAGCGGCGCTGGACCTGCTGGTGCGCCCCATGCTGCGTGAAATGGCGCGTCGCGGCACGCCGTTCACCGGCATCATTTTCGCAGGCATCATGCTGACCCGGACCGGCCCGCAACTGATCGAATACAATGTCCGCCTTGGCGACCCGGAAGCACAGGCCCTGCTGATCCGTCTGGAAAGCGACCTGCTGGCCGCCCTTGCCGCCGTGGCGAAGGGGCAACTGGAACAGACCGATATCCGCTTTTCCAACCAGTCGTCCATAAGCGTGGTCATGGCCGCGCGTGGCTATCCCGGCAAGCCGGTGACCGGCGGCGTGATCCGCAATATCGCAGCGGCCGAAGCCATGCCGGGCGTGCATGTATTCCAGGCGGGCACGAAGCAGGATGCGGCAGGCGAACTGGTGGCCGCAGGCGGTCGCGTGCTGGCGGTCTGCGCCACGGGGGACACATTGCGGCAGGCCCGCGACCGTGCGTATGAAGCCGTTCAGGTCATTAACTGGCCCGATGGCATCTACCGCCATGACATCGGCCAGCGCGCGCTCAACGCACAGGGCTGACCTTAAATATCCTGCCGCACGGTCGTCCCCCGTATCCGCATGGATACCGGGGCATTGCGGCGCGACCACATGCCGTTACATTATCATAACAGATACTCCCGCCTGAAAAGCCGCTGCCATGCCCCCCCGATCGACCCCTGTCCTGACCGAAGGCGAAGGCCTGCATGGCGCGGCCCGCGTCCGCGCGGTAACCGCCGTGGCGCTGTCGGTTCTGCTGGCGTTGCTGGATTACGCCATCGCCAATGTCGCCCTGCCCACCATTGCGCAGGATATCCATGTCTCGCCCGCATCAGCAGTGTGGATCGTCAATTCCTACCAGCTGGCCAGCGTGGTCTCGCTGCTGCCCATGGCGGCGCTGGGTTCACGCATCGGCTTTGCGCGGCTGTGCCAGATCGGCCTGGCCCTGCTGACGGTGGCATCACTGTTCTGCGCGCTGTCGCATTCGCTGCTCATGCTGTCACTGGCGCGCGCGGTACAGGGCGTGGGTGGCGCATGCATCATGAGTGTCAGCATCGCGCTGATCCGCTTCATCTATCCCCATGCCATCCTTGGTCGCGGCATTGCGCTGAATGGCGTGATGGTGGCGCTGGGCGTAGGCGGCGGGCCGACGGTAGCCTCCATCATCCTGACGGTCGCCACATGGCCATGGCTGTTCCTGATCAACATTCCGCTGGGGCTGACAGCCCTTGTGCTGGCGCTGGTTTCCCTGCCGCGCACGCCCCTCAGCGCGGGAACGTTTGACGGAATCAGCGCCCTGCTGAACGTACTGGCCTTCGGCGCGCTGATCATGGCGGGGGATTCGGTGGCGCACCATGCAGGCATGCCGCAGGTCATCGCACTATTGCTGACCGGGATTGTCGCGGGCTGGCTGCTGGTACGCCGCCAGCGCGGGCGGGCACACCCCATGTTCCCGGTGGACATGCTGCGTATTCCCGCCTTCCGCATGGGTACACTGGTCGGATTCGTGGCCTTTGTCTCCTCCAACCTGTTCATGATTTCCTTTCCGTTCACGCTGCAGTCGATGTTCCATTACCCGCCATCCATCGTAGGGCTGCTCATGACACCGTGGCCGGTCGGCATCATGGCCGTTGCCCCCGTCATAAGCCGACTGACAGACCGGGTACCGGCTGCCATCCTGTCATCAGTCGGGCTGTTCATGACCTCAATGGGGTTTCTGACGCTCTATTTCCTGCCACCCCACCCGGAATGGTACGACATTGCGTGGCGCATCACGATTGCGGGTATGGGGTTTGGTGTTTTCCAGCCCCCCAACAACCGCATCATGATGATTACCGCGCCACCAGGACGTTCGGGCGGCGCGTCGGGCATGGTGCAGATCGCGCGCCAGTGCGGGCAGGCCACCGGGGCCATGTGCGTGGCCATGGTCTTTGGCCTGATCGCGCATGACGCGGAACGCAGTTGCCTGGGATTCGGGTCGGCTGTCGCCTTTATCGGCATGCTGTGCAGCGCCAGCCGCCTTGTCTTCCGACCCCGCAGCAGCACAGCCTGAAAGCCATTACGCGCCAACCTGCGCAGGCTAAATGGCGGCATCTGTCCTGTTATCTTGATGGCCAAATGCCTGCACCCTGGCGGAGAAACGACGTCTGCTGCTCACAGGCGACAGACCCTATCTGCCCCCGCAACCATATATGCGGCCTGTATTTTACCAAGGCCGTGTACAGGCACACCGGATTCCGTGAAAACATGAACCGGCTGAACACTGTTCCGGTTTATGTGGTTCTTTTTACCCGGCTGAAAGGCAACATCGTGCAAACACAGGGCTGGCACATGCCTGAAAACGACCGGGACGACAATAACGCTGATCTGCACAATCCTTTCCGTCCCTGAAAGGCTGCCCTTAACCAGTCCTGACAGTCTGCGACAGGGTCGGTGTGTCTTTTGCCCCCTGAACCGCGGCATCCTCCACATCAGGCGTACTGCTTCTGCGTCCCACCAGCAGGTTGAGTAGTACGCCCGACAGGATACACAACAGCACGCCATTGCCCAGCAGCAGCCGCGCCAGCCCGTTCAGATGGATAAACAGGTCCGGGCATGCCATGGGCAATACGCCCAGACCAATGGACACGGCGGCAATCAGGCCATTGCGTGTCCCCTGAAAACGCACATGCAGCAGTTCACGTATGCCACCAATGGTGGTCATGCCGAACATGACCAGACCACATCCCCCCAGCACCGGCGGCGGCAGGGCCGCGATCAGCGCGCCCAGTTTGGGAAACAGCCCCAGTCCGATCATGACCACACCAGCGGCAGCCACGACAAAGCGGCTTCGGATATCGGTTATGGCGATCAGCCCGGTATTCTGCGTAAAGGCGTTGTAGGGAAAGCTGTTGAACATCCCGCCCAGCATGGTGGACAGGCCATCCGCCCGCAGCGCGCCCGCAATAGTGGCGTCGGTCACCGGCATATCAACCACGCGACCAATGGCCAGACAGTTGCCGGTCGTTTCGGCTACGATGATGACCATGCTCAGCAGCATGATGACCACCGGCATGACCTGGAATTCCGGCAGCCCGAATGCAAAGGGCATGCTGACGGCAAACCACGGGGCATCCGCCACCATGCCATAATGCCCCATGCCGCACAGGGCCGCGAGGATACTGCCCGCGATCAGCCCGACCAGCACGCTGATATTGGCCACGAACCCCCTGCCCCACGCCTGCACCCCCACGGTGATGAGGATGGTGACAAACGCCAGCCCAAGGTTTGCTATGCTGCCAAAATCGGGCGCGCCAGGTGTGCCGCCGCCAATCCACCGCCCCGCCACCGGCACCAGCGTCAGGCCGATGATCGTAATCAGGCAGCCGATCACCACAGGCGGAAAAAACCGCATGAGCCGCGCCATGACCGGCGCCAGCACCACCATCGCCAGCCCCGCGCCAATGACTGCGCCAAAGACCGAGCGCACCCCGTATATCTGGCCGATCAGAAGCATGGACGCCAGCATGGCGAAGGATGACCCCTGCACGATGGGCAGGCGGGAACCGAATTCGCCTATACCGATGCTCTGGATGATCGTGGCGATACCCGATGTCATCAGCCCGCAATTGATCAGCAGGACAGTCTGTGCCGGTGACAGGTGCATGGCCGCGGCAAAGACCAGCGGCACGGCGACCGTACCGGCGTACATGACCAGCGCATGCTGCAGGCCAAAGGCAAACAGCATGCCCGCGGGCAGCATTTCATCAACGGGGTGTATCGGGCCTGTTTTCACAATCCGTTTCCCAAGCTGACTGCCCCCGCGTTTTCGCTACGACGGGACAGCATTGACACAAAGAACCCCGCCTTTTTTGCAAAAGACGGGGTTTGCCGTGTGTGATGATGATCAGAAGGAAGTGGAAATCGTGCCGGTCATGGTGAAGCGTGGCTCGACCATGAAGGAGTTGCCGTCTGCTGCACGACCCGTGGGGCTGGATGCACCATAAAACACCGGATAACTGCCGCTCTGGCTGCCGGCATGATAGATGGCCCCCATGGCCCCTGTCCGCACGATGGAACCGGTCAGGTTGCTAAAGTTCAGCTTGAAGGAAGGCGACTTGGCATACATGAACGGCTTGAAGTGATATCCCAGCGACAGGGTATCGGTCACGTAGCCGGGCATGCGCTCGCTGTTGTCCAGCGCGACAGACTGCGGACCCGTGTAGTGCACGGCAGCATTGGCAAAGAAACCCCTGTACTTATAGGTCAGGCCAAAGTTTGCCATCACATGCGGCGCCATGATGGCCTGCTGGCCTTTTGCCGCGATCGTCTTGCCATAGCTGGCATCAAACGGGTTGGAGTCCACTACATTGGAATCCTGCGTTGCGTGCAGGTATTCAAACGAAGCGTAGGGACTGAACCCGTGGAACGGGCGGCTGGCGATCATGACGTCAAAGCCACGCATGGTCTGGTTGCCACCCTCGATCGGCATGTACTGGTTGGCGCCCAGATAGGTGCTGAGAATACGGTTCGTCACATTGTAGTTGAACAGTGACAGGTCAAGCATCACGTATTTGTCGTGATAGCGATAACCCAGTTCTTCCTTGATGGAATACTGGTTTTTCAGCATGGGTGAACCCGTCGTGGGTGACAGCCAGCCCAGATCCGTAGCACTCGGCTGACGGTAATCGCCCTCGGCATTCACATAGATCTGGTGATGATCGTTGAAGGTGTAGCTGATGGAAAGCTGCGGCAGGGGTTCAGTCGTATTGGCGCCGTTATGGCCCGTTTGCTGCCCATTCTGGCCATAAACCCACTTGCGCGCATCGGAATTGGCTGCCCAGCCCTTGTTCCATGCATCAGACATGACGAACTTGAAGCCCGCATGGATCTGCAGCTTGTCGTTAAAGTACTTCGCGGTATCCTGAATGAACAGCGAATGCAGTTCATAACCGGCATTAACACCGGTAATGCCGTACCCATTGGCGGCCGTACCCTGATATTGCTGCCAGTTGGGGCTGGGTGCCGCCCCGTTCGCCATGGTGTACCCAGTGGGATAGTTCTGGATGGTCTGGTTGTTTTCATACCAGTACCCAAACGAAAGATGGTTGTGCCGGTCGATGTCGTAACTCACCTTGGCGACCGCGCCGACCTGTCGGGCTTCGTTTTCCAGGAAATAGCTGGTGTAGTTCCGGTTTTCGGACGCGCTCCAGTTCTGGCCGTACAGGGTATTGTTCCCCGGTGAGGCATCCCACCCCTGCCCGAAGCTGAAATAGGGCTGCAGGTCGAAGGCGAATTTCGCAGGCAGCACGACATGGATCGGCGCCGTCAGGAAAATCTGGTTCCAGTGGTCGTTGTTGTTTTTCCAGTAGTTGTCGCTGGTCGGGTCGGAATTACGGCCGTAACCGGTGCCCGTGTGCTTGTAGTTGTAGAACGCCGTGCTGTCGGGATAGGCGTCGATCGTGAAGTCCTCGGAGTTCCATGACACGAACAGCCTGGCATTGGATCCGTTGTCCCAGTCCTTCTGCAGCCCGAAATCGATATGCTTGCGCTGGTTGATGCCCGAACCCATCCACGAACGTGAATGCGTGTTGGAAAACGAGAAGTAGCTACGGATACCGGTCTTGCCGATATCGCCCGATTCAAGGCGGATGAACTCACGCGACATGTTGTTCGTCCCGTAGGAGAAGTCGGTCATGCCACCGAATTTGTGCGATGCCGTGTGGGAACGCTCGTTCATCACACCGCCTGCAGCGGACATGGCGGGCAGGTCCGTGGCGGAACTGCCGGGCGTGACTTCCACGCTTTCCAGATTTTCGGAATCGATATCCTCGTTGAGATACTTCGCCGCCGCTGCGGGTGCACCATCCAGCATAAGTCCCATATCCAGATCGGTCAGGCCGCGGGTCTGGATCTGGCCACCTTCCATACCTGACGGATCGGGTGTGGTCACGTTCATGCTGGGCAGGTTCTTGACCAGATCCAGTGCGGTGCTGGTCGGATTACGCATTTCAATGAACTGCTTGCCAATGGTCTGGACCGCATGTGGCGCCGTTTCCAGCCGCATCATGCCGCCGCCGCCATCACGCGCCTGACGGGACGAGGCAACGCGGATCGTTTCCGGCCCCTGCTGGTCCACGATACCCGCGGGCTGTGCCGGGGTGGCAGTCTTCGGCTGTGCCGCCGCAACATGCCCTGGCGTGACATGGCGGTGCTGTGCCGGTGTGGTGGGCGTGGCTGTCTGTGCCCACGCATCTGCCCCCGTGGCGATACAGACGGTCCCCACCAGGCAGGACATGGCACGCAGCCGTGTCTTCAGTCCCGGCATCCGCAGACCGGCCAGTCCGGCGCGTCCCCCCGCGACCCGTACCTGACGTTTTACTGCGCTATAGAAATCCCGGCCCGTCTTCATGTATTCCCCCGCAAATATATGTGGTGCCCACGCTCACGGACAGCCATACGGTTTCCAGTGGCAGCCATCCCCGTCTGCCTTCCTGTCCACAGCCCCGTCCCGTCCGGTCATGCTGAAGTAATTACGGAAACTGAACATTCCGCCTGTCTGTTGACTTATGAAATACACATGCACAGGCAAAGTTTAAAAAATGCAACGCGCTGTTTATCTATCTGACCACAGCCTGTTGCCCCCGGCAGGTATCAACCCGTATCCCGCACAAATACAACGATTTTCGCATTTTTTCTGATTTTCCGGACCAGATATCGACGGCTGAAACAGCCTGAACAATGTGGCATGTGTGCCTTTTATACCACAGGGCAAATCACCGGAATGCCTTAAAAAGCAGCATTCCTTACGGCTGGAACCGGGCACAAAAAAACGGCCCCTCCCGAAGGAAGGGCCGTTGTGCTGACCGTTATACAGTAATCAGGAACTGGCTGGCTTACTGCGCATCCATGAACTGATCGCTGCCCATGATACCCAGCTTGCTCACACCCAGGCGCTGCGCATCCGCCAGTACCTTCGCCACGACCTTGTAGCTGGCCAGGCGGTCGGGATGAATGTGCATTTCCGGCTGGACCGGCTGGGCCGCCGCATCCTTGAAACGGGCCTGCAGGTCCGCATCATCGGCAACGGGTTCGCCATTCCATGTGATGGTGTTGTCAAAATCGATCGCTACCGTGTCCACCACGGGATCAGGCTGCGGAGAAGACGGCGGCGGATTGCCCTGCGGCAGATCGATCGAGACTGAATGCGTCTGAAGCGGAATGGTGATGATCAGCATGATCAACAGCACCAGCATGACGTCAATCAGGGGCGTGGTATTGATATCGACAATACCTTCGTCCTCGGTCGTGCTGTCTGAGCCGATATTCATGCCCATGGTCTACTCTCCCGAAATTGGCCGGAGCACACAGGCCCCGGCCGGGAATGGATATCAGCCGTGCGGCTGCTCGGTAATAAAGTCGATGTGGACGATACCGGCCTGCTGACAGGCTGCAATCACTTTGCCCACACCTTCGTATTTCGCCGCCTGGTCACCACGGATCTGGATCTGTGGCTGCGGGTTTTCCGCCGCCACGTGCTCCAGATGCGATTCCAGGTCGGCATAACTGTTAAGCGGCGTTTCGTTCCAGTATGCCTGCCCCTGCGGGGTCACCGCGATGACGATGTTGTTCATCATCGTCCGGGTGGGCTGGTTAGCATCCATGGGGAGGCTAACCTTGATGGTATGTGTCGCGACGGGGATGGTGATCAGGAAGATGATCAGCAGCACCAGCATGACATCGACAAGCGGTGTGGTGTTGATGGCGGACACCACCTCGTCTTCATCGCTGCCACCTCCAACTTGCATACCCATGATCAGGCCACCCGGTTATCGATAGTCGTCGTGGTCGGGGAGTTGTCCGGATGAACGGTGATTTCCGCACCATGGCGATAACCACCCATCAGGATCGACTGCACGTCAGCGGCGAAGTTGCGGATCTTGTCCATCGCACCCTTGTTGCGGCGGACCAGCAGGTTGTAGCCCAGAACCGCAGGCACGGCGGTGCCCAGACCGATGGCGGTCATGATCAGCGATTCACCAACCGGGCCGGCAACCTTGTCGATCGATGCCTGACCTGCAATGCCGATGGCCGTCAGCGCGTGATAGATACCCCAGACGGTCCCGAACAGACCCACGAACGGCGAGGTCGAACCCACGGTGCCGAGGAAGGCCAGGCCGCCCTGCAGCTTGGTCTGGATCACGTCAACCGAACGCTGGATGGACATGGTGGTCCAGGAATGCAGGTCAATGGATTCCTGCATCGTGCCCTCGTGATGTTCGGCAGCCTTGACGCCGGTATCGGCGATGTAGCGGAACGGGGAGTTCGCGGGCAGGGCGGCAGCACCGTCCTTGATGGAACCCTTGGTCCAGAAGTCGCTCATGACCTGCTTGGCGGCATTCATGACACGCGCCTGCTCAAAGAACTTGGTAATCATGATGTACCATGTGCCAAGCGACATGAAGACCATGATCAGCAGGACGCCACGGGCAATGAAATCACCATTGGCCCACAGCGCGCCCAGACCGTACGGGTTGCCTTCGGGTGCCTTGGGGGCATCAGCCGGCGGGGCTTCAGCGGCAGGCGCGGGCGCCGGTGCTGCGTCAGCAGGGGCAGCATCGGTCGGGGCGGCGTCGGTCGGGGCGGGTGCCTGCGCGGCCGGGGCATCAGCGCCGGGGGCCGGGGTGGCGGCAGCGCCGGTGCCATCGGTCGCAGGGGCGGAAACCGCCGGTGCCGTGGCCGCATCGCTAGCGGCCGGGGCGGCATCCTGGGCCAGCGCGGCGAGCGGGGAAGCCGCGCACAGCATGGCAGCGAAAGCAGCCGAGGCAACAAGAGTGTGTTTACGATGCAGTCTGATCATTTAACCAAAATCCTCTGGAGCAGGATGTTTTTTCCGAGGCGGCGGGGTGCTGCCGGCCCCCGCCGTGCCTGACCTAACATTCAGGCTCAGTCATTCAGACTGAACGTGATCGTATAGAGATGGTGGAACTCCTTGACGGGCACACCATTTTTGACAGCCGGCGCATAACGCGAACGGCGGACCGCCTTCAGTGCGGCATCAGCGAATGCCTGACCGCCCTTTACATTGACCACCTGGCAGTTGCTGGTCACGCCGGTCGGTTCCACGTCACATGCCACGGACACAACGCCTTCACGGCCTTCTTCCGACATTTCTTCCGGATATTCCGGAACGACATGGTTCAGCGGCGACGTACCGGCCATGTGATCGGGCACTGGCGGCGCGTTGGACACGGGCGCATCAGCCGGCGGGGTCGCCTTTGCAGGCGGCATCGCCTTCGGCGGCTTCGTGTGGGTCACCTTCATCGGCGGCGGCGGCGTCGGAACCTGGATCTTCGGCGGCGGAATGTACGGCGGCGGCGGCTGCGTAATTTCCGGCGGCGGTGGCGGTGGCGGCGGCGGCGGTGGCGGCGGTGGCGGTTCCTTGATCATGTGGACCTGCACCGGCGGCCGCGGCGGTTCCTTGGGTGCATCCGGCGGGGAACTGAGCCCGAACAGGAGCGCCAGCACCAGCAGCCCTTCAAACACCAGGACAAGCGCGAAAACAATTACCTTTTGTAGTCTATTATCACTCTGTTCCGCATACGTCATACCCATACCTCACTCAGAACGGCATAGTTTTAGGAAGGAATTATTACAGAATTTGTTCTGGATGTTCTGATTTCACCAATTTTACTACGGGAGTATGACCAGATTTCTACGAAACGACTGATGCGATCCGCCTTGTTCTCCCCGGCTCAACCCTGAAGCACGACAGCCCCCCTCCCCGGCGGAACGGGAAGGCACGACCGTCGCCGCCTCCGGCAGTGCATATGCCAATGCACGGACATTGCATGCACCCTGCCCCGACAGGCCAAGCCACTCATTCATCACGTTTTATCCATAAACATTATTAACATCTCGAAATCAACCCTGATCTTATATGAAATAATCTTGGTATGAACGTCCTGCCCGACAAATCATGGCCCATGGCGAAAAACGCCCTATGAAACAGCCCCTGTCAGTGCCCGGCAGGCCAGTAAAAAACTCTCGTCTGCCAGCTTGGTCAAAAAAAAATCCCAGTCAAGCAAACTGTTAAAAAATGAGGAAAAAAAATCTGTCATCCCGGCCGGGACCGCCTGTTTTCCAACAAACTGTTGCGACTTCGATACAAACTGACAGTTATCAAATATAAGATGCAACGATAAATTCATTTCACTGTATTTTCGGGTGAAATGAGTCCTACCCCATTCTACCCCGTTTCCGCCTGCACGCCGCTGAAACGGGGCAGCGTGTCCGGTTCGGCCTGATAGGCCAGCGCCTCCCCCTGCTTCACCATTTCCAGACAGGCGGCGAACGTACTGCTCCATGCCGAACGGCGCTGCCCCGATGACAGGCTGGCTGCCGGCCCCACGCGCACGGAATCGGGCAGCATCCGGTCCAGTGGCACCGGCCCGTCATGGGCCCGCGCCAGGCAGGTGCGTACGCGCATGCGCGCGTCCTCGACGGAAAACAGATCAAGCTGCACCGGGGCATAGAACGGAGTCTCCACCGGCATGACGCCCCAGTTCCCGTCAAATACCGCAAGGCACCCCCACAGGAATTCGATCCGGTCCACTTCCCACTGCGCCGATTCGTCCCCATCGGGGGTAACCGCGCCGCCAAAAGCATGAACGTCGCGGCCAAGCTGTTCGCGCGCCGCAAGCCAGTCGGCAAGGCGGGCTGAATCTTCCGCCGCCAGCAGGCGCGTGCGCAGGTCGGCCGCTTCCTGTGTCGCCTGCTGCTGGCGTGGGTCATCGGCTGGCAGCATGAGGCGCGACCGCAACAGCAGCAGCCCCGACGCCATGACTGCCCATTGCGCCTTGATCCCCAGCGGCAGCGACGTGTGCGTCCGCGCCGCTTCGGCCAGCTGATCGATCAGGGTGACGATATCCAGCCGCGCCAGATCGATTTCACGCGCATGCGCCAGCTGCAGCAGATGCGACAGGCCGCCCTGATAGATGTCGAGCACGATGACAGCTTCGCCATCAGGCAGCGGAGCGCTGAAAAGCTCGGTCTGCCCCGTCATGCCAGCGACCGTTCCGACAGGCGGAATGTCAGGGTGGGATAATGTTCCTCCATCTGGCGGACCACGGGCCCGGGCGTGCCCATCCGGGTAAAGAAGCCGTACACCATGGCCCGGTAGCCACGTGGCAGCCGACGCCCCGCCTTGCGTCCTGGCAGGTGGCGTACCTGACGTGGCGCTTCGGTCAGGCCCCAGTTGTCACGCAGCCATGCCCGCGCATCAGGGTGGGTGGCGCCAAGCTGGAGAATCCGTTCCGGCACTGGGACAAGCTGATGGAAATCCAGCGGACATGCCGTGTCCGCCCGCAGTCCCAACCGGGCGTGACGGGCTTCCGCCGCCGTACGGAACTGGCGCGCAAGGATCCGGCAGCCGTCAATGGACAGTCCGGCCCGGCCACGCGCGGGCGAGTTGGCGCCGATCGCCAGCGCGAACATGTCTTCCTCCACCCGTTCGGCATCAAACGGCCATGGGATCAGGCCGGGGCCTGCCGCGTCCGCAACAAATGCGTCCATGTCCGTATCCGGCCCGTATACCAGCAGGTGCCACCACTGCCATGGCGATGGTTCGGCAGGCTGCGGCCAGGCGGAAAGCGGACGCCGTCCCCGCCGTCCCGGCGCGCGCCGCGTGGTCCCGGCGGCCTCGTCTTCCCGTGCGGTTGCAGGGGGCGGCAGATCAGCCCATGGCAGGCGCAGGTTTTCAGTCATGGGCCAGCAGGCGCTCATACGGCCGCAGGGCGCGCGGGTCACGGTAACGGGTATGCTGGCACAGGGCTTCGGTTTCCATCCCCTGCCGCAATGCCGCGACAATGTAGCCCGAGCGCAGGGCATGGGCGCTTAACGTCGCGGCAATATCCGGCGGCACTTCCGCCATCAACGCGCGGCGCTGCAGGATACGGGTCACGGCGTACGGAGTCAGCGCCCGTCCGCCCACGCGTTCCCCTTTTGAGATGGCACGGAACAGCGGCCCGGTCTGCCGGTGCGCCACCTGCTGCCATGCGGCAAACGCTGCGGCGGGGCACATCGCGCCATCGGATGGCAGGGGCAGGCTGACCGACTGTGCCGCGCCCTCCTCCCGAATGGTCAGCACGACCTGCGTGCGTTCAGCGCGCACGTCTTCCACCTGCAGCCCCACCAGTTCCGAACGGCGCAGCGCGCCCGCGAAACCGAACAGCAGCAGGCAGCGGTCACGCAGCCCCCGCGGGGAGCCATCCGCGCAGTGTTCGACCATGGCGCGCAGCATGTCCGGCGTCACCACCGCAGGGGGAGCGGCCGGGCGGCTGGCGCGTTCAGTCATGTCGGCTACGGCCGCGCGGATACCGGGCTCGGTTACGTCCCACGCCATGTTGTTGAAACGGTGCATCTTGCCAATCGCGGCCAGCCTGCGCCGGATGGTTGAAGGCGCGAATTCCGTCAGGCTGCGCAGATAGGTCGCCACGACCTTCGCCGTTGCAGGAATGGGGGAAACCGCGTGGACGGCGCACCAGTTGGTGAAATGCACCCAGTCCGCACGGTAGGCACGCAGGGTGGCCACGGCTTCGCGCGCGGGGGCTGCGATATCACTGGCCCCTGTCATGGGCTGCTCCTGTATCGTGGACCGTATCAGACCAGTTCCATCCGGTTGACATCCACCATGCCGAAATCCGTGATCTTCAGGTGCGGGATAACCGGCAGCGGCAGAAAGGCCAGCTGCAGGAACGGCTCGTCAAGCTGGCAGCCCAGCGCACGGGCGGCGGCGCGCAGTACCTCCAGCTGATCGCGCACGGTCTCGAACGGGGCGTCACTCATAAGGCCCGCCACCGGCAGCGGCATATCCGCCACCACTGTCCCGTCACGCACCACGACAAAGCCGCCGCCGGTCTTTTCCAGATGGTTGACCGCAACCGCCATATCCGCGTCATTCATGCCCACCACGCAGATATTGTGGCTGTCATGCCCGACCGAGGACGCCAGCGCGCCGCCCGACAGGCCAAACCCCTTAACAAACCCGCGCCCGATATTGTCATTGTGCCCATGCCGCGCCACCACGCAGATGCGTGCGATATCCTGTGCCGGGTCGGGCTGGACGATACCATCCACTACCGGCAGATCGGCATGCAGGAAGGGGGTGATGATCTGGCCGGGCAGCAGGCCGATCACCGGGCGCTGCGCACCACTTCCCGCGACCTGCATGTCCTGCGTACTGACGGGCGCGGGCAGGCTGATACTGTCGGTGCCGACGGGGGGAATGATGTCACGTGCGGCAAACAGCGCGTCATTCACCAGACGCCCCGCGCTGATAACATCTGACACCCGGCATTCACGCAGGTCATCAAGCAGTACGATATCCGCCCGCCGCCCCGGCGCGATCATGCCCCGGTCGCGCAGGCCAAACGCGTTGGCCGCACTGAGCGAGGCGCTGCGATAGGCCGCCAGCGGTTCCACCCCCAGCGAGATGGCAAGGCGGATCAGGTAATCCAGATGCCCCTCATGCGCGATTTCCAGCGGGTTGCGGTCATCGGTGCAGAAGGCGAAAAACGGCGATGTCACGGGGTTGAGCAGCGGCACCAGCGCGCGCAGGTCCTTGCATACCGATCCCTCGCGGATCAGCACCATCATGCCCTTGCGCACCTTTTCCAGCGCTTCTTCCGCCGTCGTGGCCTCATGATCGGTGGTGATGCCCGCCGACAGATACCCATTGAGCTTACGCCCGCGCAACAACGGTGCATGGCCATCAATATGACCGCCGGCAAAGGCCGCCAGCTTTTCCATGCACACCGGGTCGCCATTCAGCACGCCGGGAATGTTCATGAACTCGGCCAGGCCAATGACCTTGGGGTGGTCCCGATAGGCCAGCAGGTCAGCCGCCCCCAGCGTCGCACCCGATGTTTCAAGCGCGGTGGACGGCACGCAGCTGGACAGGTTGACCCGCAGGTCCATGACCGTGCGCATGGCCGCTTCGGTAAAGTAATCCAGCGCCGGTCGGCCCAGCACGTTGGCCATTTCATGCGGGTCGCATATGGCGGTGGTCACGCCATGGGGCAGGACGCAGCGGTCGAATTCAAACGGGGTGATGAGCGAGGATTCGACATGCAGGTGCGTATCGATAAAACCCGGCACGGCAATGCGGCCATGCCCCTCGATCACGTTTTCGCCCTCGTAATGATCCAGCGTGCCGACAATGGTGTCACCACATATGGCGATGTCGGTCGGCAGCAGTTCGCCCGTCACCAGATCGAACAGGCGGACATTGCGGATCACGGTGTCCGCCGCCACCCGTCCGCTACCCTGTGCGATCCGGTCGGAAATCACGCTACCTGCCATACTGTCCTGCTTCCCCGCAAAAGATGGATATTCCCCAGCAGTCTAACACAACCGCGCGGCTGGCAAATCGGCACACGAATTCTTTTTCATCCCGCCCGTCCGTACCCCGTCTGACGATGTTGACAAATGCCGGGTGTTTCATGATCCTGAAATGACCAAGGGGAGTCCCGGCAAGGGGCTGAGATACCGCTGGCATGGTCCGACCATGCGCGCGGGGACCCTTCCGGGCGCATCGTGCGTTCCGGGGAACCTGATCCGGCTCATACCGGCGGAGGGACTGGTGCAGACAATCGGCACGATGCGTCAGACCTGACGACACTGCGCACATGATCCATGTGGCGTTCCGGTTTTCTCCCCCACACCCCCTGTCGGAGAGAAAACGAGGAGCATTGCCATGACCACCGTTGCTTCGCCTTCATCTCCCGACCATGTCACAACCGGCCCCATCATGGGGTCCACCAAGGTCTGGTCCACGCCCGATGGGCACCCGCATATCCGCGTGCCCTTCCGCGAAATCGCCCTTGAACCCAGTGCCAACGAACCGCCGGTGCGGGTCTATGACACTTCCGGCCCCTATACCGACCCGCATGCGCGTATCGATGTACGCGCGGGGCTGAAACCCGTCCGCGCACCATGGATTGGGGCCCGCAACCTGCCCACTATTACGCCGCGCGCCGTCCGGCCCGAAGACAATGGCTTTGCCAAAGGCGAAAACCTGGTCCCCGCCTGCCCTGCGCCCCATACGGTGCATGAAGGCAGGCCGGGACAGATGGTCACGCAGTACGAATTTGCACGCGCGGGGATCATTACCGAGGAAATGATCTACGCCGCCCACCGCGAAAACCTTGGCCGCGCCACCATGGACGAAGGCGCTGAAGAACGCCGCGCGGATGGCGAGGATTTCGGGGCCGACATTCCCGCCTTCGTCACCCCGGAATTCGTGCGATCCGAAATCGCGGCGGGTCGCGCCATCCTGCCCGCCAATATCAATCACCCCGAGCTGGAGCCGATGGTGATCGGGCGCAACTTTCTGGTGAAGGTCAACGCCAATATCGGCAATTCGGCCGTGACGTCATCGGTCGCGGAAGAAGTGGAAAAGATGGTCTGGTCCATCCGCTGGGGGGCCGATACGGTCATGGACCTGTCCACGGGGCGCAACATCCACAACATCCGCGACTGGATCCTGCGCAACGCCCCGGTGCCCATCGGCACGGTGCCGCTGTACCAGGCACTGGAAAAGGTCGGCGGCGTGCCGGAAGACCTGACATGGGACATCTTTCGCGACACGCTGATCGAACAGGCGGAACAGGGTGTGGACTACTTCACCATCCATGCGGGTGTGCGGCTGCAGCATGTGCCGCTTACGGTCAACCGGGTTACCGGCATTGTCTCGCGCGGCGGGTCGATCATGGCCGGGTGGTGCCTGCACCATCACCGCGAGAGCTTCCTGTATGAGCATTTCGAGGAAATCTGCGACATCATGCGCCGCTATGATGTCTCGTTCTCGCTGGGTGACGGCCTGCGCCCCGGCTCCATTGCCGATGCGAATGACGCCGCCCAGTTCGCCGAACTGGAAACGCTGGGCGAACTGACGAAAATCGCGTGGGCAAAAGGCTGCCAGGTCATGATCGAGGGACCGGGCCACGTGCCCATGCACAAGATCAAGGTCAATGTGGAAAAGCAGCTACGTGAATGTGGCGAAGCCCCGTTCTACACGCTTGGTCCGCTGACGACCGATATCGCGCCGGGTTATGACCACATCACATCCGGCATCGGTGCAGCCATGATCGGATGGTTCGGCACGGCCATGCTGTGTTACGTCACACCGAAGGAACACCTGGGCCTGCCCGACCGCAATGACGTGAAGGTGGGTGTGGTGACCTACCGCATCGCCGCCCACGCCGCCGATCTGGCGAAGGGGCACCCGGCGGCACGCATCCGTGACGACGCGATCAGCCGCGCGCGCTTTGACTTCCGCTGGAACGACCAGTTCAAGCTGTCGCTCGACCCGGATACGGCATGTTCCTACCATGACGAGACACTGCCGCGCGAAGCGCACAAGAACGCGCATTTCTGTTCCATGTGCGGCCCCAAATTCTGCTCCATGCGCATAAGCCATGACCTGAAGGCCAATGCACGGCGACAGGCGGGACTGGAACAGAAAAAGGAGGAATTCCGCAATAACGGCAACCGGATCTATGTACCGGTTGATGAAGCGGTCACACCGGCGGAATAAGACGCGCCCAGCCCCATGCCAACACGCATGGGGCTGGGCCTGTCACCACAAAAATAAAGAAGTCTTTGGTGAATCTTTTTTAAAAAAGGCGGCGCCCGGAAACTTTTATCTTCTTGTAAACAGGTTATTTTTTAAACAAGCCATTACCGGGAAATGGTAACGCAATCCGCATCGGATGCAGGCGTTTCGGCCACCCTGATTTCCGCCACGACACTGCCTGCCGCACGACGGATCATGAGGAACGGGCCCGACCAGGAACCGGCGATATGCCACTCCCCCTCGATCTCGCTGCCATCCGCGTTCAGCGTACCCCTGTACAGCACGGCATGCTGGCGCACGCCGTCCTCATACATTTTCGTAAAACGTACCTGCGTACTGGTCCGCTCTCCCCGCACCATGGCAATGAAACATTGCCCGGCATTCGCACCCGACGTGGCACGTTCCGTCACCGTGCCACCCACATGGCTACCGGCCTCGAACAGCGATGCAGAGAAAAACTCCGGTGTCAGCGTGTGGGGATAACTGAACTGCCCATCCCACTGCCCTGTTACATCCAGCACTTTCCCAGTCATCAGACCTGTTTCTTTTCCTAAAAAATACCAAAAGTTTTCGGGTGCCGCCTTTTTTTACAAGGCAGCGTTCTTTTTTGAAGCTTGTCCATCTGGATACAGACGGGGCGGAACATGCCGCAACCGCATGAGCCGGCCCCTGTATATGATAACCATCAGTCATGGCCGGGCGTGCAGGACACCCCGGCCATGACCGGAAAATCAGATAATCTTTTCCACCCAGCCATGGGTATCGGGCGCCGTGCCGCGCTGGATGCCAATCAGGGCATTACGCAGCTTTTCGGTCACGGGGCCAATGCCCTTGCCATCGCCGATCACCACTTCGCCCTTGTGGCTGCGGAAACGCCCGATGGGGGACACCACCGCCGCCGTGCCACAGGCGAACACTTCCTTCAGGCGACCGGACGCGGCATCGGCATAAAGCTGGTCGATGGCATAGGGTTCCTCACGCACGGCCAGACCCATTTCACGCGCCAGCGTCAGCAGCGAATCGCGCGTGATGCCACGCAGGATCGTGCCGGTCAGCGGCGGGGTGCCGACGGAACCGTCATCGAACACGAAAAACACGTTCATGCCGCCCATTTCCTCAATCCAGCGACGCTCCACCGCATCAAGGAACAGGACCTGCGCACAGCCATGGCCCTTGGCTTCCTGCTGCGCCAGAAGGCTTGCTGCGTAGTTGCCGCCGCACTTGGCTTCCCCCGTGCCGCCGGGGGCGGCGCGACAGAAATCGGACACCCACACGCTGACCGCTTCCGCACCGAAATAGGCGCCCACGGGCGAGGCGATGACCATGAACATGTATTCCGACGCGGGTTTCACACCAAGGAATGTCTCGCTCGCGATCATATAGGGACGGATATACAGGCTTTCATCGGGATTGCCGGGCACCCATGCGTGATCCACGCGCACCAGCTGGCGCACCGCCTCGACAAACACTTCGTCAGGCAGATCCGCCATTGCCAGGCGTTCGGCCGACTTGCGGAAGCGCGCTGCATTGGCATAGGGGCGGAACAGGGTAATGCCGCCTTCGGCCGTGCGGTAGGCCTTCATCCCCTCGAAAATTTCCTGCGCATAGTGCAGCACGGCCGCCGCCGGGTTCAGCGAAATCGGTGCATAGGGCTGTACGCGGGCATCATGCCACCCCCTGCCTTCCACATAACGGATAACGACCATGTTGTCGGTAAAGACACGCCCGAAACCGGGATTGGCCAGAATTTCCGCCCGCCGCTGCGGCGAAACCGGTGAGGTGCTGGGGGAAAGCGTAAAGGGAAGGGAAGTGGCGCAGTCCATAGCCGTTGTTTCTCTCTCATCATGGCGCTGGCGCGATACACAGGGCGCGCCCCTGCCCGCCAACAGACGCGGGCAACGTAGCAGAAGTTCACCAGAACATTGTGCCGGTCAACCCCGACGCATGCGCATGACCCCTGCTTTTCATGCCTCGCCCAGCATGAAACCAAGGACCCGCAGTGCCTGTGGCAGATGTTCGCGACCGTGCAGCGCCTTCACATCACCCAACCGCGCCATAACGCTTTCGCTCCATCCCCGCGCGGGTTGCCCCTGTGCCGCGCGCGCGGCGGCAAGACGTTCATCATACGCGGCAATGGTGGCGCGGTCACTGGCGGCATCAGGATCATACCGCTCGGAATGCAGGACGGCATGCTGCGGCAGGCGGGTGCGGATGGCAGTTGGCTTCTTGCGGTCGGGGTAGCCAACACTCATGCCGAATACCGCAAACGTGCGCGCTGGCAGGCCCAGTTCCGCGGCGATGGCTTCGGGCTGGTTGCGCACCGCCCCCACATACACGATTCCCAGACCGTAGGATTCGAACGTGGCCGCTGCATTCTGCGCGGCGAAAGCAGTATCCATCACCGCGCCCAGGAAGGTATCCAGACAGTCCACCCCCGGTAATGTGCGGCCCTCCGCCTGGCCCACATGCTCCAGCCGCGACAGGTCGGCAATCCACGCCAGGAACAGTGGCGCCTGTGCGATGAAATCCTGGTCCCCCGCGATCTTCGCCAGCCGGGCGCGGCGGCCAGCGTCACGCACGGCGATCACGCTCCATGCCTGCAGGTTGCATGATGTCGAGGCCGACTGCGCCGCCGCCACCGCCGCTTCCACTACGCCATCGGGAAGTATCGCTGGGCTGAAGGCGCGAACGGAACGATGGGTCATGAGGCTGCGCGCCACCGGGCTTTCCGGCAGGGGGCTGGGCGGCGGCCGGGTGCCATACCGCGCCTGCCACAGCGCATTCATGGAAGACAGGGCGGGAAAGGAAGAAACTGTGACGTCGGACATCGGCATGCCTCCTGCCTGTGCAATAATGGCTGAAAAAGCAGCACACCACACCGTCCCCCCGGCGGGAAGCGTGGGAAGGTCACACCAGACCTGCACTTTTTCATGTCAGCGCACATGCCGCGGCCAGATGACATGCGCGACATGAGTCCCGGCTGATCGCCATTGTAAAATCATTTTGTATAATCAACGGTTTTTCTGAACACGCTGCTTCACGATCATGCGAAATCACGTAGTTGCACATAGGAAGATAGACCTAAATCGGGCATGAAAACTGCATTGAACGCGGTTCAGCGTTCCATTTTTCCTTCATCATCACGGAAGACTGCCAGCATGTTCGACGCCCTCATGATCAGCCGCGCGGATGGCGTGGTCACGACCCGGCTGGAGCAGGTCGATCCCACGCGCCTGCCCGAAGGCGACGTAACGGTGGAAATCGACCATTCCAGCCTGAACTACAAGGACGCGCTGGCCATGACCCGTGGCGCGCCGGTGGTGCGGCAGTTTCCCATGATCCCGGGCATCGACCTGGCAGGACGCGTGCTGCATTCCGATGATCCGGTCCACCGCCCGGGCGACCGGGTGCTGGCCACCGGCTGGGGACTGGGGGAACGGCACTGGGGCGGGCTTGCCCGCATGGCGCGCCTGCCGGGGCGGTGGCTGCTGCCACAGCCTGCCGGGCTGACCGCACGGCAGGCCATGGGAATCGGCACGGCGGGCTTTACCGCCATGCTGTGTGTCATGGCCCTGGAGGACGGCGGCCTGACCCCTGCCAGCGGCCCCGTTATCGTCAATGGCGCAGGCGGCGGCGTGGGGGGCATGGCCATCATGCTGCTGGCGCAGCTGGGGTATCAGGTGGCGGCGGTAACCGGGCGGCCACAGCTCCATGCCTACCTGACCGGGCTGGGTGCAGCGGAGGTGCTGCCACGCGATACACTCAGCCCCACGGGCAAGGCACTGGAAACCGCACGCTGGGCGGGGGGAATCGACGTGGTGGGGGGGGAGACACTGGCCGCCATGTGCGCTTCCATCCAGCACGGTGGCACGGTGGCGGCCTGCGGACTGGCGGGCGGACTGACGCTGCCGCTGACAGTGGCGCCTTTCATCCTGCGCGGCATACGCCTGCAGGGAATCGATAGCGTGATGTGCCCGCGCCCACGCCGCATGACCGCATGGACGCGCCTTGCGCGCGATATCGATCCCGTGCGCCTGGAAAACATGCTGCATGACGCCCCCCTGGCTGATGCCATCGGCATCGCGCCGCGCATCCTTGCCGGTCACATCCGGGGACGGACTGTCATCAACATGGGCTGATCAGCATACCTGGCGGGAAAAATGGAATTTGCGGGCGCAGCGTTTTTTACAAAGGCAGCATTTCCTGATCCGGTTTCAGGAAACAGCCCCTCGAACACACCCAATAAAAAACGGCATACCCGCCGGGGCATGCCGTCCTTCATTCACCGTCGCGCCGTATCGGCACGCAGGCCGTTCAGTGACAGGGGAAACCCAGCAGATGGCGGCCATCATGTACGAATTCATGCACGTAATGTCCGGAAATGAGGGAAGTCGCACCCTGCTCGGCGCCCACGAAATAGATCAGCAGCGACGCCAGAACCAGCCCGAACACACCCCACGGCAGCAGGTCGCGAACCGGGATGGAAACCTGCGGCGCAGCGATGGCGGCGCTGGACAGAACGGATGTATCTTGGCTCATACTGGTAACTCCATGGATCTCGTGCGACCCGGAGCAGCATGCAGGGGACGCACCATGTCAGGCCGCCCTTCCCATAACCGGATCTGGGTCCATGTTTTCAAAATTGACGTGGAAGGTCAATCATTCCCTTGCATATCCCACCCCTTCCCCACACGCAGGGCCGCATGGCATGAACCAGACCCTGACCTGTATTGCACTGCCTGCCCCCGACTGCGTGCGCCATGGCATTTTTCCACTGCATGACGAGACATGCCCGCTACCCGCCGGCCTTGCGCGACATGTCGAGGACGCCGAACAGATCCTGCTGCCCCCCACCATGCCAGCCCCAGACACACGCAACACCTTGTCCGAACCAGCCCTGCGCGCCCCGGATATGGGCGCATGGCAGGGACAGTCACTAAAAGACCTGCCTGCCGCCGCTCTTGCGCGCTGGGTTGCCGATACCGGTTTCGCCCCGCCGGGTGGGGAAAGCCGGGCTGCACACCTGCAGCGCGTGACGCGGTGGCTTGAAGCCCTGCCATCTGCGCCCGCACGCATGGCAGTGCTGGCCGATGCCACGGTTGTACGGGCCATCGTGGTGGCCGCCCTTGGCGGCACAGCGGCAATGCTGGTCCGTCTGGATATCGCCCCCCTGACCCGGACGCACCTGACGCGCCATACGGCATGGCGCGTGGCCGTCAGTGGCGCACCACTGCCATGACCGCATGACATGCGCGACGGCCCCGGTTTTTTTGACAGCGCCGGGACCGATCGTCTAAATCCGCCAGTGATGGTCCCCCTGTTGGGGGAGAATAGGGAAGACGGTGCGCCATACCGGCAATTCCGTCGCTGCCCCCGCAACTGTAGGTGGCTGTTTCCCGGCCTGGTCCGCCCATTGCGGGCCAGCATGCGCCACTGGTTCCCGTGATCGGGACCGGGAAGGCCGCCGGGATCGAGGACGCTGACCCCAGCACCCTCCGCCACAAGCCAGGAGACCTGCCATCATGTCCGTCCGCAGGCGGACAAACAGGACCGAGATTCAATCGCATGGCCGGCGGGGTGCCCGGCACGCGACAGGCCACCGCCCTGCCCGTACGCAGGTCGCAGGGCCATGACCGTGCACCCCGCCCACCGCTGCCCGTGCGCAGCAACGCCGCGAAAGGGCACGGACCATCATGAGCATTCCCGCATCACCCGATCCCATGGAGGCTGGCCCCGTTCACCTGCATGTCTGCGTGACGTGCCGCCATGGCCTGCCCGCGTCCGACAACCCGCCGGGGCGCCAGTTGCATGACGCCATGCATGTACTGGCATCAGGCAACCCGCAGGTCGTCGTGCATGAAGTCAGTTGCCTCGCCGCCTGTAACGATGGCTGCACTGCCGTGGTGGCCATGCCGGGAAAATGGGGCTGGCTGCTGGCCAACCTTGGCCCGGAAAAGGCCGCTGACCTCATGACCTATGTCGCCGCTTACGGCGCTTCACGCAGCGGTACCGTCATGCCGTCCCGCCGCCCTGCCAGCCTGTCGGACATGGTACGCGGCCGTTTTCCTGCCACCCTTTTTCCTGGAGCCTGATCGCCATGACCCCATCCAACACGGCCCGCGCCAAGGTGCCCGTTACCGTCATCACCGGTTTTCTGGGGGCAGGCAAGACCACACTGCTGCGCCATGTCCTGGCCAATGCGAAAGGCCGGCGCATCGCCATAGTGGTCAACGAATTCGGCACGCTGGGCATTGATGGCGACACGCTGCGCGCGTGTGGCGTGGAAGGATGCCGGGACGAGGACATTGTGGAACTGACCAATGGCTGCCTGTGCTGCACGGTGGCCGACGACTTCCTGCCCACCATGGAAGCCCTGCTGGACCGTGAAGCAGCCCCCGACCATATCGTGATCGAGACATCAGGACTGGCGCTGCCCAAGCCGCTGCTCAAGGCGTTTGGCTGGCCCACCATCCGCACCCGCATGACGGTCGATGGTGTGGTCACGGTCGTGGACGGCCCCGCCGTGGCTGCCGGCCGCTTTGCCGATGACCCGGCGGAAGTCGCCCGCCAGCAGGCGGCCGACCCGTCGCTGGACCACGACAATCCACTGGCGGAAGTGTACGAAGACCAGTTGCTGTCCGCCGACCTTGTGATGCTGAACAAGACCGACCTCATGACCCCGGCACAGGCCGATGCGGTGGAAGCCTCCATCCGCGCCGAGATCCCGCGCGTGGTGAAAGTGGTGCGTGCGACCGATGGACAGGTGGACCCTGCCATCCTGCTGGGCCTTGACGCTGCGGCGGAAGACGACCTTGACGCCCGCCCGTCACACCACGATGCCGAAGGCGGCGAGCACGAGCATGATGATTTTGAAAGCTTCGTCGCCTCCATTCCTGAACAGGACAGCGTAGAAGGCTTCATTGCCCGTCTGAAAACGCTGGCCGAACAGCATGACATCCTGCGCATGAAGGGCTACGCCACCGTGCGCGGCAAGGCGATGCGCCTTGCGGTGCAGGGCGTTGGCAGCCGTTTCCGCCACCAGTTCGACCGCGCCCTGTCCCCTGACGCGCCGCGCACGGGCAGCCTTGTGGTCATTGGACAGAAGGGCATGGATCAGTCCGCCATTACCGCTGCCCTGGCGCAGGGCTAGACGGCAGGCCAGCGGAAAACGGGGCGCCACCATGCACCTGCTTGCACGTGAAGTCCGCACGCTGGAGGACGGCGAACAGGCTGAAGACCTGGGGCACGCCCCGGCGGATATCGTGTTCCTGTCCTTTTCGGACAGTGACCTTCTGTGCCTGAACGCAGCCCACGCGGCGCAGGATGCGCCGAGTGCAACCCTGCGCATGGCCACGCTGTCGCGCCTGCTGCACCCCATGTCGATCGACCTGTACGTGGCCGACACGATCATGGAATCGCGCTGCGTGGTGGTCCGGCTGCTCGGCGGCGTGGAATACTGGCGCTACGGGGCGGAAGAACTGTCCCGTGCCTGCCGGCAGGCCGGAATTCCGCTGGCCTTCGTGGCGGGTGACGGGCGCGATGACCCCCGCCTTACCAATCTTTCCACCGTGCCGGAAGCCATGCGCGCCCGCCTTGATGCGCTACTGCGCACCGGGGGGATGGCCAATATGGAAGCCGCCCTGCGGCTTATGGCGCATCTGGCCGGACGTGGACCGGATGATGGTGCCACCCCCGTCCCCCTGCCACCTGCCGAATTACTGCACGCAGCCGACCCGGCCCTGCCGCTGCGGGCCATGGTGGTGTTCTACCGCGCGCACCTGCTGGCGGGGGATATCGCGCCCATCACGCAGCTTGCAGCCCGCCTTGCACGCCGCGGCATGGGGGCGGACCTTGTTTATGTCACGTCGCTCAAGAACCCCGATTCCGCCCGCCTCGTAGCCGCGCGGCTGGCGCAGGCCCCACCGGATGTCATCATAAACGCCACCTTCTTTTCCGCCCGCACGGGAGAAGACGGCAGTTCCCCGCTGGACCTTGCGGGCGTGCCAGTGCTGCAGGTACACCAGCCGGGCATTCCCCATACCGTATGGCGCGACAGCGTACGCGGACTGTCGCAGGCCGACCTGGCGATGCAGGTGGTGCTGCCCGAACTGGATGGCCGCATTCCCGCCTGCCCCATTTCCTTCAAGGAAGAAACTGCTCCCGGCCTGCCAGCACGGCATGAACCCTATCCCGATGGCATAGATCTGACCTGCGCGCGCGCGGTGGGCTGGGCGCGGCTGGGACATGAACCGCCCGCCACGCGACGGGTCGGGATCATCCTGTCCGACTACCCCGGCGCGCAGGGCGCGCCCACGGGGCAGGCGGCGCATGCCGTGGGGCTGGACAGTTTCGCAAGCCTTGAACATATCCTGCGCCTGCTGCGCAATGCCGGTTACGATACGGGCGATAGCGCCCTGCCCACGGCGGATACACTGGCCCGCATGCTGGCGCGTGCCCCGGCACGGCCCTTCGTTTCCGTCGCCACCTATCGCCAGTGGCTGACAGCGCTGCCTGCAGCACTTCAGGACGCGCTGGCCGCCTGCTGGGGCACGCCAGAGGATGATCCCACCGTAATGGATGGCCGGTTCCACCTGCGCCATGTCCACGTGGGGCATATCCTCATGGCGTTGCAGCCCGATCGCGGGGCCACGACCGACCGGCACGGGGGGTACCACGATCCCGATACGCCCCCCCGGCATGCCTATGTCGCGTTCTATCTGTGGCTGCGCCATGAATGCGGGCTGGACGCCATGGTGCATCTGGGCACGCATGGCACGCTGGAATGGCTGCCCGGCAAGGCGGCGGCCCCTTCGGCCATGTGCTGGCCATCGGTGCTGGTGGGGGGAATGCCGGTCATCTATCCCTTCATCGTCAACAACCCCGGCGAAGCTGCGGCATCCCGGCGCAGGCTGGGGGCGGTTACGATCGGTCACATGACCCCCCCCATTGTGCCCGTTGGAACAGCGGGGGCCGATACGGGCGACCTTGAACGCCTGATTGACGAATATGCCGCAGCGGACGGACTGGACCGCAGGCGGGGCGCAATCCTGCGCGGGGAAATCCTGCAACGCGCGGACAGTCTCGGGCTGCTGAACGAATCCGGCGTAACCCGCACGGATGACGAGGACGAAGCCCTCGCGCGGCTCGATGCCTATCTATGTGATGTCAAGGACCTGCAGATCCGCGACGGACTGCACATATTCGGCAGCACGCCGCCGCGCGCGCCAGAACTGGTGCAGGCCATTGCACGCTCATGCGGCGGAGTGGGAACAGACGCCATCACCACCCGGCTGCTGGCCTGTGGTGCGGCGGAAAGCAGGGCACTGCTGGCGGCCCTTGACGGGCGGTCTGTCGCGGCGGGACCTGCGGGCGCGCCCACGCGTGGCCGGGCCGACGTGCTGCCCACGGGGCGCAACCTGTACGCCATGGACCCGCGCGCCATTCCCACCCGATCCGCCATGGTGCTGGCGCAGCGTACGGCGACGCTGCTGCTGGAAGGGCACCTGCAGGATCAGGGCGAACCGCTGCGCAGCCTTGTCATCGACCTGTGGGGATCGGCCAGCCTGCGCACGGGGGGCGAGGACCTGGCCCTTGCGTTGCTGCTGATGGGGGTACGCCCGATATGGGATGGCGTATCGGGACGGGTGACAGGGATCGAGATCATCCCGATGGCCGAACTTGATCGCCCGCGCGTGGATGTGACGCTGCGCCTGTCAGGGCTGTTCCGTGATGCCTTTCCGGGACAGATCGCCCTGTTTGAACAGGCGGTGCAGGCTGTTGCCGCACGCGGCTTCGAATCCCCCGACCTCAACCCGCTGGCAGCGCAGGCAATGGGACTGGAGGGAACTGCGTTACAGACCGCGACCGCGCGCATGTTTGGCGCGGCACCGGGCAGTTACGGCACGGGAGTGGAAGACCCGCTGGCGCGTGGTGCGTGGACGACGCGGGACGATCTGGGTCAGGCATGGCTGGATGGGTCGGCGTGGACCTATGGCGGCGAGCGGGAGGGACAGCGCCAGCCTGACGCACTGGCCGCCCGCATGGCGGGGGCCGCAGTCGTGCTGCATGTGCAGGACAATGCCGAAACCGACATTCTGGAAAGTGCCGACATGGCCACCCATGAAGGCGGCATGGCAGCAGCGGCCGGCATGCTGGGCAATGCGCCACGCCTGCTGCATGGCGATACTTCCCGCCCCGATGTGCCGCGCCTGCGCGCGACCGCACAGGAAGTGGCCCGCGTCACACGCGGGCGGCTGGCCAATCCGGCATGGCTGGCAGGCATGCGCCGCCACGGCTACCGGGGCGCTGCCGAAATTGCACGCGGGGTGGAGGCGCTGCATGGTTTTGCCGCAACCGTACCCGCACGTTTTGACCGGCAGTTCGACCTGACCTTCCGCGCTCTGCTGGACGATGCGGAAATGGACGCTTTCCTGCGCCACGCCAACCCCGATGCCCATGCTGCCATCCGCCGCCTGCTGGCCGATGCCCTGCGCCGGGAACTGTGGCAACCGCGCAGCAATTCCGCGGCCATGCTGCTGGATCCACAGTCGTGACCACGGCACCAAGCGTACGCGGCTGGTGCCCTGGCCTGCATACCCCGATGGAAGCCGCCGATGGCTGGCTGGTCCGCGTGCGGCCCCCGCTTGGCCGCCTGTCCGGGACGCAGGCCCGACAGGTCGCACATGCGGCCACAACTTATGGCAATGGGCTGATTGAACTGACCAGCCGGGGCAACCTGCAACTGCGCGGCCTGACACCCGACAGCGCACGCGCCTTTGCCCGTGACATGCATACGGCAGGACTGGGCAGCAATGATGCCGCGACCGAAGCCCGGCGTGGCCTGCTGCTGTCGCCACTGGCGGGAATCGACCCTGATGCCGCACCCGATGCACCGGATGTGATCCGCGCGCTGGATGCCGCCCTTGCTGGTGCCGATACGCTGCGCGGCCTGCCCGCCAAATTCGTGATTGCGGTGGAATGCGGTGGGCATATCCCGGCGGGCACGCTGCGGGCGGATATCGTTGCCCGCGCCACGGATGCCGGATGGATGGTGGTCTGTGGCGATCGCGCACTGGCCTGCACCGGGGCAGATATTCCACGCACTGTCGTGGCTGTGGCGCACGCGCTGGCGGCGACGCAACCCGCCACGCGTCCCCTGCGCGATCCTGCCCTGGGCCGGACCGCCTTTGCACGAATCGGAATGGGGGATGCCACAACAGCCCCCTCCGACCATCCGCACCCCCCCGCGCTGGCTGGTCCCCTGCCCGGTCATGCCATGGGTGTCGTGCTGCCGCCCGGCCCCATTACGGCGGCCATGCTGGAAGACATTGCGCGATGGTGCGACGGACATGGCAACGGCCATATGCGCATCGCCCCATGGCATGCGATCGTGCTGGAACAGTGTGACGCACGGCCCTCCCTGCCCGGCCTGATTGCGCAGGCTTCGGACCCGCGCCTGCGCATATGGGCGTGCATCGGCACGCGGGGCTGCGCCTGTGCCGCGCGCGACGTCATTGCCGATGCAGACGCGCTGGCTCCCGACCTGCCGTCAGGCGTCAGCCTGCATGTATCAGGATGCGCCAAGGGATGCGCCCATCCGGCCCCTGCCGACATCACGCTGGTAGCGGGGCCGGACGGCTACGGGCTGTGCCCGCATGGCCGGGCGGACAATACGCCTGTGGACATCGGGCTTTCACTGGCACAGATACATCCGATCGTGCGGGGCTGGTCCCCGGCACCAACCGACGCCACCCCACGGGAGAACTGAACCGGCATGACCCCGCAGACGGAACCGTACGACTACATTCATGAGGGAGCGGCGATCTATGCCCGTTCCTTTGCCATCATCCGCGCCGAAGCCGACCTGAGCGGACTGAGCCAGGCCGAAGCCCGCGTGGTCGTACGCATCATCCACGCCTGCGGCATGGTGGATGTGGTGAAATCCATCCGCATGTCCCCCGATTTTGTAAGCAGCGCGCGCGCCGCCCTGCTGGCGGGAAAGCCTATACTGTGTGACGCCAACATGGTCGCCCACGGCGTGACCCGTACGCGCCTTCCCGCCGAAAACCCGGTCATCTGCACGCTGCGCGACCCGCGCACACCGGGCATTGCGCAGGAAATCGGCAATACCCGCTCGGCCGCGGCAATGGACCTGTGGGGCGACCAGCTTGATGGCGCGGTGGTGGCCATTGGCAACGCGCCAACCGCGCTGTTCCACCTGCTGGAAATGATCCGTGCGGGCGCGCCCCGGCCCGCTGCGGTCATTGGCATGCCGGTCGGTTTTGTCGGGGCCGCGGAATCCAAGGAAGCACTGGCGGAATTTGGCGACCTGCCGTTCATTATCGTACGTGGGCGACTGGGCGGCAGCGCCATGGCGGCGGCTACTGTCAACGCGCTGGCGAGTGAAGCGGAATGAGCGCCAGTCCTGCTACGGGCCGTCTGTCCATTCTGGGAATGGGGCCGGGCGACCCGGAACTTATGACCGTAAAAGCCGCGCGCGTGCTGCGTGAAAGCCCGGTGGTGGCATGGTTCTGTCGCCATGACCGCCCCGGCCATGCCCGCCAGATTGCGGGCGACATGCTGCCCGAACAGGCCGAGACCATGCGCTTTGCCTATCCCTTCACCACTGAAATCTCTGTCAGCGACCCGACCTATCTCGTGCGCATGGCGGCTTTTTACGACGAATGCGCCGCACACATCGCAACCCGCCTGCAGAACGGGCAGGACGTTGCCCTGCTGTGTGAAGGGGACCCGTTCCTGTTCGGATCGGCCATGTATGTGTTTGACCGGCTGCACGAACGCTTTGCCTGCACGGTCGTGCCTGGCATTACGGCCATGGCCGGGTGCTGGTCGGCGGCACGTCAGCCGATGGTACATGGCGATGACGTGCTGTGCGTCATTCCCGGCACGCTGGATGAGGCGGAACTGACCAGATGGCTGGAACGGGCGGAGGCCGCAGTCATCATGAAGCTGGGCCGCAACCTTGAAAAGGTGCGCACCGCCCTGCGCCATGCGGGCCGCGAAACGCGTGCGATCTATGTCGAACGCGCGACCCAGCCGCAGCAGCGCTGGATGAAGCTGACCGACATGACGGGACCGGCCCCGTATTTTTCCATCATCCTTGTCCCGGGACGGGAGGACGCGCGATGACGCAGGCGGCAGGGCGCATCTTCATCGTGGGTCTTGGCCCCGGCGCGCCGGAACAGATGACACCGCAGGCACGTGCCGCACTGGCGCAGGCGACCGACCTGATCGGCTATGCACCCTATGTCGCGCGGGTCGAGGCCGGGCCGGAAGTCGTGCGCCATGCATCCGACAATCGCGTGGAACTGGACCGCGCGCGCCATGCCGCTGAACTGGCGCTGGCAGGACGGAGTGTTGCGGTCGTATCCGGTGGGGATGCAGGCGTATTCGGCATGGCCAGCGCAGTGTTCGAGGCCATAGACCATGGCCCCGCCGCGTGGCGGGGGGTGGATGTCACGGTCATTCCCGGCGTTTCCGCCGTGCTGGCGGCTGCCGCCCGGCTGGGCGCGCCGCTGGGGGGGGATTTCTGTGTCATTTCCCTGTCAGACAACCTCAAGCCACGTGCGGTCGTGCATCGCAGGCTGGCGGCAGCTGCGGGTGCGGGGCTGGTCATTGCGCTGTATAATCCGCGATCGAAAGCCCGGCCCGACCAGTTGGGCGAGGCGCTGGACCTGCTGCGCACCATCCTGCCCGGTGATGTGCCGGTGGCCTTCGCCCGCGCCATTGGCCGCCCGGACGAACGGGTGATCCTGACCGATATTGCCCATGCCGATCCCGAACAGGTGGACATGAGCACGCTGGTGCTGATCGGCTGCCCATTGACCCATGTGATCGACCGCGCGGATGGCGGGAAGTGGCTTTATACCTCCCGCCGGGTGGAGGAGTCGTGCGTATAAAGGCGCTCCAGCCATGCCATGGCTTCCTCCGCATCAGCCACGGTGGGGGCGGGCGCCACAGCAGGCCGGTCCACCATGATGACCGGCAGGCCCAGCGCGCGGGCCGCCACCAGCTTGGCATGGGTGGCGGTGCCACCGGAATTCTTGGTGACGATCACATCAATCCGTTCATCGCGCAGCAGGGCCTCCTCCGCCGCGACATCAAAGGGACCGCGCGCCTGCAATACCCGCGCGCCGGGCGGCAGCAGGGATGCATCCGGCCGGTCCACGCTGCGCAGCAGCCAGTCATGCGCCCCCGCATGATGGAAGGGCAGCAGGTCCTTGCGCCCCACCGTCAGCAGCACACGGCGTGGCGTGGTCCCCAGCGCGCGGGCGGCGGCCTGCATGCTGGCCACCCGTATCCAGTGGTCCCCTTCAACCGGCGTCCAGCCGGGGCGTTCGACGCGCAGCAGCGCGACACCGGCCCGCGTACACGCCTGCACGGCGTTGCCACTCATGCGCACGGCAAAGGGATGGGTAGCATCAATAACCGCGTCGACCAGGTGCGCCAGCAGCCAGTCATACAGGCCATCCACACCGCCAAACCCGCCAATCCTGACCGCCAGCCGGGGCAGGACCGGCGCGCGCGTGGCCCCGGCGAGGGAGACCGTGACAGCAAAACGCGCCCCCGCCTGTTCCAGCAGTCCATAAAGCGCGCGGGCCTCAGTCGTGCCACCCAGAACCAGAACCCGCATCTTTTTCCTCTTGCATTCAGCGGGGCACGCGCATGACCACCCCATGGCTGCATGTTATCGGCATTGGCGAAGACGGTGTCGAGGGGCTGCCGCCCGCGTCCCGCACCCTGATCGCGGGGGCGGGGCTGGTGGTTGGTGGCGCACGCCACCTTGCCCTTGCGGCATCGGTGATAACCGGGCGCACGCTGGCATGGCCGCATCCCTTTGCCGATGGCATCGACCGGATTCTGGCCCATCGGGGGCAGGCAGTCTGTGTGCTGGCGTCGGGCGACCCGTTCCTGTTTGGGGTCGGGACCACGCTGCGCCGTCATGTACCGATGGGTGAAATGATCTGTTATCCAGCCCCGTCCTGCGTGGCGCTGGCATGCAATCTGCTGGGCTGGGCGGAACAGGACATAAACGTGCTGTCCCTGTGCGGTCGCCCGATGGAAACCGTGGCCCCTGCCCTGCAGCCGGGCGCACGGCTGGTGGTGCTGTCAGCGGATGAAGACAGCCCGGTCCGGTTTGCACGCTGGCTGCATGAACGTGGCTTCGGGCCATCCACCCTGCACGTGCTGGGCGCACTTGGCGGGACAGGCCAGACACACCACACCGCAACAGCAGCCGAGATGGCAACAGATGCGCCCCGGTTGCCCCGGCTGAACCTGATGGCGCTGGACATCGTGGCCACGCGTGATGCGCTGGTCATCCCGCTGTCCTGCGGGCTGCCTGATGAACTGTTTTCCCATGACGGGCAGATCACCAAGCGCGAGATCCGTGCCGCGACCCTGTCTGCCCTTGCTCCACGACGGGGCCAGGTCCTGTGGGACATTGGCGGGGGATCGGGGTCCATCAGCATTGAATGGATGCTGCGCCACCCCGCCAACCGGGCCGTCGCCATTGAAAAAGCAGCCGATCGCCGGGCACGTATCGCCCATAACGCCCTGAACCTTGGCGTACCTGCGCTGCATGTCGTGGCGGGGGAAGCGCCTGCTGTCCTGCCCACGCTTGCAACCGGTGGCCTGCCGCCCCCCGATGCCATCTTCATTGGCGGCGGCATAAGCAATCCCGGCATGCTTGATGCCGCATGGCATGCCCTGCGCCCCGGTGGGCGACTGGTCGCCAACGCCGTGACGCTGGAAAGCGAGGCAACCGTCATCGCTGCCCATGCCCGCTGGGGTGGTACGCTGACGCGCATGCAGGTGGAACGGCTGGAGACCATCGGGCGCTTCCACAGCTTCCGTCCCGGCATGACCGTAACCAGCTATGCCGTCACCCGCACGCAGGATACGCCTGCATGATTGTCGCGGGACTTGGCCTGCGCAGCGGATGTGCGGCGGATGTGATCCTTGGGCTGCTGCGCGAAGCCCATGAACGCTGCGGCATGCGGCCCGACCTTGTGGCCGTGCCCGCCTTCCGCTACCGCGAAGCCGGGTTGCGGACAGCACTCGCCCGACTGGGCCTGATGCTGCGCGCGGTGGCACCCGATGAACTGGCCGCCGCCCAGCCGCGCTGCGTCACCCGATCCGCCCGCGCGCTGGCGACGCTGGGGGCAGCTTCAGTGGCGGAAGGCTGCGCGCTGGCGGCGGCGGGGCCACACTCACGACTGATCGTGCCGCGCCTGACCGGCACCCACGCAACATGTGCCATGGCACAGGGAGAGGATGCATGACCGTACACTTCATTGGCGCAGGCCCGGGGGCTGCCGACCTGCTGACCCTGCGCGGGCGCGACCTGCTGGCGAAATGCCCGGTCTGCCTGTACGCAGGCTCCATCGTACCGGTTGAAATGCTGGAACACTGCCCGTCAGATGCACGGCTGGTGGATACGGCCCCCCTGACGCTGGACCTGATCGAAGCGGAATACGTCAGGGCGCATGCGGCAGGACAGGATATTGCCCGCCTGCATTCGGGCGACCTGTCGGTCTACAGCGCCGTGGCCGAGCAGATCCGCCGCCTGGACCGCCACAACATTCCATGGACCATGACGCCAGGCGTGCCCGCTTTTGCCGCCGCCGCCTCCGTGCTGGGGCGTGAACTGACAGTGCCCGAAGTGGCGCAGAGCGTGGTGCTGACCCGCGTCAGCGGTCGGGCATCGGCCATGCCGGAGCGTGAAAAGCTGGCGGCTTTCGGCGCGACAGGGGCGACGCTTGCCATCCATCTGGCCATTCATGTGCTGGACCGGATCGTGGAGCAGTTGACGCCGTTTTATGGCGCGGACTGTCCTGTCGCCATCGTGGCGCGGGCGACATGGCCCGACCAATTGGTACTACGCGGCACGCTGGGCGATATCTGCCACAAACTGGCGGAAAACCCGATCGAACGCACGGCGCTGGTGCTGGTTGGCCGGGCGCTGGGCACGCATGATTTCCGTGAAAGCGCGCTGTATAACGCCGATTACCACCGCCGTTTCCGGTCCTGAATCGTGCAGGGACTGTCTGCACAATAATAAAAATCCGGTTTGTGACCACGACGAAAGGTGGGCGGAAAGACCGGAAGAGTGCGCAGGGAAAAATAAAAACCTGAAAGCGACAAAAGTGTCTGGTGAAGCTTTTTCCAAAAAGCCTCGAAGAACGCCGCCTTTCTGAAAAGGACGGTACCCAAAAACTTTTAATTTTTATCAAGGCATTATTCTAAACCCGACAGGGGCCATGCCGTGCCACAAACTGGCCTGCGCGGTCAAACAGCAGCACATCCAGCATACAGTCGCTGCCTGCCAGAACACCCTGCGCACGTGCCCATGCCTCACGCGCCACCGCCGGACCAAGAGGAAACCCCGCCTGCTGTGCCTGCGCGAAGGCGGCGGCGACGGAATGGGCCTGTGCAATGGCCGCCACCAGCGCGTCGGGGGCGTCCATATCCCGCGCCAGATCGGCCAGACGGGCCATATCGGCCTGTCCCCGGCGGGAATGCAGGTCCAGAAAGCCCTGCGCCAGCTTGGTCATTTTCGCAACACCACCGCCAATGGTCACACGACCCACGGGATGGCGGCGCAGGTATTTCAGCAGGCCACCGGCAAAGTCCCCCATTTCCAGCATGGCTTCCTCCGGCAGACCATACAGCGCCCGCGTGGCCCGTTCCGACACGTCACCCGTGCAGCCCGCCACATGGGGCAGGCGCAGCGCGCGCGCCACGTCCACGCCGCGATGGATGCTGTCGATCCATGCGGCACAGGAAAACGGTACGACAATGCCCGTCGTACCCAGAATGGACAGCCCCCCCACGATCCCGAGACGGCCATTGAGCGTATGCCGCGCCATATCCCGCCCCCCGGCAATGGACACCGTGACCACCACATCCGGCTCCCGCCCCGCCGCGTCACGCAGGGCGGCGCGGATCATGCGACGGGGCACGGGATTGATCGCAGGCTCACCCGGCGGGATGGGCAGGCCGGGCAGGGTCACGGTCCCCACGCCATCGCCTGCCTGAAATACTACGCCGCTGCCCGGTGGCCCACGGCGCACATCCACGCGCACATGCGCACCGTGGGTTACGTCCGGGTCGTCGCCCGCGTCCTTCACCACCGCCGCCCATGCGCCATCCCCTTCATGCCCATGGGCGGCCAGCGCGAACGCCACATGCTGCCCACCGGGCAGTGTTATGATCACCGGATCGGGGAATTCGCCCCCACAAAGCCCGTTCCACGCGGCACGGGCGGCGGCGGTGGCGCAACTGCCTGTGGTCCATCCCCGGCGCAGGCTGGTATGGGTACGCTCCATCTGGGTGATCTTCTTTCCCTACGGGGGTAAAAGGTGGCTCCGTTCACCACGGTCTAGCAGGAACGCACACGATGACACGAGGGCTGATGATAGCCGCACCCCGATCAGGCGGCGGCAAGACCACGCTGACGCTGGCCCTGCTGGCCGCCCTGCGCCGCAGGGGCGTTGCGGTACGCGGGGCCAAGACCGGGCCGGACTATATCGACCCCGCCTTTCATGAAGCACTGACCGGACTGTCCAGCCTCAATCTGGATAGCTGGGCCATGCCACCCGAATTGCTGGATGATGTCATGGCACAGGCCTGCTCGGACTGCGAAATACTGGTGACCGAGGCCTCCATGGGGCTGTTTGACGGGCTTATGGAGCCACGGGGCGCACGGGGCGCGCCTGCGGACATCGCCGCGCGTTCTGGACTGCCGGTCGTGCTGGTGCTGGATATTTCGGGACAGGGCCAGTCAGCGGCAGCAACCGCGCTGGGTTTTGCCACGCTGGACCCCACGGTCCGGATCGCAGGTGTCATCCTGAACCGTGTTGGCTCCCCCCGCCATGCCGCGATGGCGACGCAGGCTATTACCGCCACGGGCATACCGGTGCTGGGCGCATTCGGCCGCGATACGCAGCTACAGATGCCCGAGCGCCATCTGGGGCTGGTGCAGGCGCGTGAGCATGGCGGGTTGGACGAACTGGCGGCCCGGCTGGCAACACAGGCGGAACGCGACCTTGACCTGGACGCCATACTGGCCTGCGCCCGGGCGCCGCGCATCGATCCCGTGGCATCCACCGCCATCGCCCTGCCTCCACCGGGGCAGCGGATCGCGGTGGCGAATGATGCGGCCTTTTCCTTCCTGTACGCACATGTGGTGGCGGGCTGGCGCCGGGCGGGGGCCGAAATCCGGTCCTTTTCCCCCCTCAATGACGAAGGCCCGTCTGAAGGCTGCGATGCCTGCTGGCTGCCCGGTGGCTATCCCGAACTGCATGCGGGACGGCTGGCGGCGGCAGGGCATTTCCGCCATGCGCTGGCGCGCTTCGCGCAGACCCGACCGGTGCATGGGGAATGCGGCGGCTTCATGGTGCTGGGGGAAAGCCTGACGGACAAGGCGGGTGTGACGCACCGCATGACCGGCCTGCTGGGGCATGCCACTTCCTTTGCCAGACGCCGCATGAACCTTGGCTACCGCAGCGCCACCCTGCGCCATGACTGCGCCATCGGCCGGACGGGGACGGTCCTGCGCGGGCATGAATTCCATTACGCCACCGTGACCAGCCCGGGTCATGATACGCCGCTGGCGGACATGCATGACGGATATGGCGAACCACGCGGCACGGCTGGCGGGCAGCGCGGATTGGTATCGGGCACGTTTTTCCATGTGCTGTCCACGCTGCCCGCAATGCAGGCGGGCACTATATGCGCCACAGACATACCCGTACCCGGCACGGCGCAGGTATCGGAACAAACATGATGGACAACATTACCACCAGTATTTAATAATAATTATCACTTACTTCTATTGTCCGGATAATATCGCCTTATGCGACTGAGTGACCTGCCACGCGGAACCGACGCCGTGATTGACAGCGTTGATGACCACGGCAGCATCGACCCCGTAGCCCAGAGACTGCGTGAACTTGGCTTCGTGCCGGGTGAGGCAGTGCGCGTCGTCGCGACCGCACCCATGGGTGGCGACCCGCTGGCGGTGCGCATCGGCTTCACGCGCTTTGCCCTGCGCCGCACGGAAGCGGACCGCGTGAACGTCCATCCGGCAGGGGCACAGGCATGACCCCCCTCAACATTGCACTGGTCGGCAACCCGAACTGCGGCAAGACGGCGCTGTTCAACCTGCTGACCGGCAGCAGGCAGAAAGTAGCCAACTATGCCGGCGCCACGGTGGAGCGCAAGGAAGGCTGGTTCACCACGCCCGCGGGCCATACCGTGCGGCTGCTGGACCTGCCCGGTGCGTACAGCCTGAACGCCACCAGCCCCGATGAGGCCGTGACCCGCGACGTCTGCGCCGGAACCTACCGGGGGGAGGCCGCACCTGACCTGCTGGTCTGCGTGGCGGATGCGACCAACCTGCGGCTGCACCTGCGTTTCGTGCTGGAAATGCGCAACCTTGGCCGCCCGGTGGTACTGGCGCTGAACATGATTGATGCAGCCCAGCGCGGTGGCATGGAAATCGACCTGCCACGCCTGCAGGCGGAAATCGGTATGCCGGTCGTGCCCACGGTGGGCATCAAACGCGACGGGGCACGCAGCCTGCTGGCGCAGCTTGATGACACGCTGCCGCCAGTGCCCGTCCCCCTGCCCGCGGGCACGGACCTGCATGCGATTGTGCGGCAGATCCTGTCGGACTGCGTTACCCAGTCCACCCCCCTGTCCGACCGGGTGGAAGAACGGCTGGACCGCTGGGTGCTGCACCCGGTGTGGGGGCCGGTCATCCTGATCGTTCTGCTGTTTTTCATGTTCCAGGCGGTGTTTGCGTGGGCGCAGCCACTGATGGACGGTATAGACGCGGGCATGGGCTGGCTGGGACAGCAGGTCGGGCGGTTGCTGCCCGATGGCGTGCTGCGCAGCCTGATCGTGGATGGCGTGATTGCGGGTGCGGGCAGCGTGGTGACATTCCTGCCGCAGATCCTGATCCTGTTCGCATGGATACTGGCGCTGGAGGAATCGGGCTATCTGCCACGCGCGGCATTCCTGCTGGACCGGCTCATGTCATTCGCGGGCCTGAGCGGGCGTTCCTTCATCCCGCTGCTGTCCAGCTTCGCCTGCGCCGTGCCCGGTGTCATGGCCACACGCACGATCCAGAACCCGCGCGACCGGCTGGTGACCATCCTGATCGCACCGCTCATGACCTGCTCCGCCCGGCTGCCGGTCTATACGCTGCTGATCGGGGCGTTCATTCCCCATCGCAACATCGCCGGGTTCCTGAACCTGCAGGGACTTGTCCTGTTCGGGCTGTACGCGCTGGGCATCATTTCCGCCGTGGTGGTGGCGCGCGTGCTGCGCTGGCGCGACCCCGACCGGCAGGAAGCCACCCTGCTTATGGAACTGCCCGCCTACCGGCTGCCCAACCCGCGTGACCTTGCGCTGGGGCTGTGGGAACGTGCGCGCATATTCCTCATGCGCGTGGGCACGACCATTGTCTCGCTCACGGTGCTGCTATGGGGGCTGTCCAGCTTTCCCGCCCCACCGCCGGGCGCACCGGGACCGGCCATTGACTGGAGCCTTGCGGGACGGATCGGCCACCTGATGATGCCGGTCTTCGCGCCGCTGGGCTTCAACTGGCAGATCTGCGTGGCCCTGATCCCCGGCCTTGCCGCGCGTGAAGTCGCGGTGGGCGCACTGGCCACGGTCTATTCCCTTGGTTCCGGCACGGATACCGATCAGGCCGCAGCCCAGCTTGGGCAGATGCTGCCCACGCACTGGAGCATGGCCACCGCGCTGTCGCTGCTGGCATGGTATGTCTATGCGCCGCAATGCGTCGCGACCCTTGCGGTCATCCGGCGCGAAACCGCGTCTTGGCGGGTGGTGGCGCTGGCGGCGGGATACCTGTTCGCCCTGGCCTATGCAGCGGCGTTCCTGACCTACCATATCGCACGAATGTTCTGATGCACCCTGCAACACTGCTCCAGACGCTGCTGGCCTGCGGGCTGGTGCTGGCCTGTGCGCTGTACTGGGCGGGACGGCTGTTTCCCGCGCTGGCGCAAAAGGGCTGGCGGCAGGCAGCTACCGTATTGCGGCAGGTCCATGCCCCGACCGCCCTGATCCGTTATGCCACACGGCATGCAACCCCACGCACCGGCCGGGGCTGCGGCGGATGTTCGGGCTGCAGTGGTGATCGCAGCACGCCCGATAAACCGTTCAGGTAAAGACACATATTTTAAATAAATGACGTGATGGATCAGCGCGGCGGGATGCTGTATATAGACCGTCCTGTTTTTGTCATAATTATGTCTAATGGTTCCATTTTATATAAATTAAGAATAAATATTATTCCATATAATATGAAATATATGCTTTTCGGTCATAGGATATCCCGTTGACCGCTGCTACCACCGCCCTGCCTGCCTTGATATGTATGACGGCATGTACGGCAAGCAGCGTGATCAGACTGTTCCATATTGCATGACCCCCGGTCCGCACGGCTTGTAGCGGCGGGCCGTCCTTGTCCTTTTTGCGAGGTAATTCAATGTCCAAGCCCAACCTGAGCGCTGAAGTCCTGATTTCGGCACTGGAACAGGCCATAGACGCAACCGTTATTATTGATGACAAGAACCATGTCATCTTTTTCAATAGCGCTGCGGAAAACCTGTGGGGCCTGGACAAGAAGGACGTGCTTGGCCAGAACGTGAACGTGCTGGTGCCCCTGCTGCACCGCAGTGGTCATGACGCATTTGTGGACCGCAGCCGTACCAGCAGCCAGAACCGTATTGTCGGCACATCGCGTGAGGTGGAGTTCACCCGCAGCGATGGGGAATACATCTGCGGTGAACTGTCGCTGTCGAAGGTCGTGACTGATGACGGACGCGTCTTCTTCATGGGGGTGATGAAGAACGTCACCAATGAAAGCCAGCAGCGCAAGATCCTGATCCTGCAGAACGACGTGCTGCAGGCGCTGGCCAGCGACATGCTGATACAGGACGTGGCCGACCTGCTGTGCCGCCGGGTGGAAAGCTTCGTGCCCGGTACGGTTGCGGTGCTCATGCTCATCGCGCCTGACGGGCAGCTGCGCGTATTGTCCAGCCCCACCCTGCCGAAGCGGTACCGGGCGTCACTGGAAAGCCTGTACATTTCATCTTCCGAACTGGAAAAGCTGCGGCTGGATTCCAACTACGCCACGCGGCTGGTATGGGACAGCTACCGTTCGCTTGGTATCTCGCTGGGGCTGCAGCAGTGCTTCTGCACACCGGTCTGCACGCGTTCGGGTCAGGTAAAGGGCATCTTCGCCCTGTATGCGCGTGAGAACCAGGGCCGCAACACATGGCCGCAGCGCATTGTCGATTCCTGCATCCCCTTCTGCGCGCTGGCGTTCGAGCAGAATGCGACACAGGAACATATTTCCCACCTTGCCAATTTCGACAGCCTGACCGGGCTGCTCAACCGCTCCTCGGTCCACAAGGTGATCGAAGGCATGATCAACAAGCAGGATGGCAACCGCCAGTTCGCCATCTTCATGCTTGATATCGACCGTTTCCGCGATATCAACGACGCGCTGGGTCATGTCTATGCCGACCAGTTCCTGGTCGAGATCGCGGCCCGCATCCGCTCCATCGCGCTGGACGGGTATGTCGTCAGCCGCTCCGGCGGAGATGAATTCGTGGTGGTGGTACCCAACTGCCCCAGCAAGGACGCCACGGAGTTTGCCGAACGCCTGCTGGCCACCATCGCCAGGCCCATGCAGATCGGGCAGAACACGCTGACGATTTCCTGCTCGATCGGCATCAGTTCCTATCCCGATAACGGGCCGGATAGTGAATCGCTACTCAGCACGGCGGATGTAGCGCTGCGACAGGCCAAGGAAAACGGGCGAGGCACCTTCCGCTTCGCCAACCTGGAAAAGAACCAGGTGGCGCAGGACCGGCTGGTGCTGGGCTCCGCGCTGCGTGATTCGCTGGCCAAGGGCATGCTGAACCTGCACTACCAGCCGCAGGTGCGCACGCATACGCTGGAACTCAGCGGTGTGGAGGCCCTGTCGCGGTGGCACCATCCGACACTGGGCAACATCTATCCCTCCCGCTTCATTGCCGTGGCGGAAGAAACCGGACAGATCGAGGCCATTGGCCGGTGGTCACTGCTGGAAGCCTGCCGCCAGATCGTGAAATGGGACCGCGACGGCATCCATGTCCCCACCGTTGCGGTCAACCTGTCGGCGGTGCATTTCCGTAACCGCGCGCTGCCCGAACACATCGCAACCCTGCTGAAAAACCATGACCTGAAGCCTGCGCGCCTGACGGTGGAAATCACCGAAAGCGTGATGATGGACAACAGCCGCGATACCGAGGAAGTGCTGCAGTCCATCCGCAACCTTGGCTGTGGCCTGTCGATGGATGATTTCGGCACGGGGTATTCGTCCCTGTCGCGGCTGACGCGCCTGCCGCTGACGGAAATCAAGATCGACCGCAGCTTCATCAATGATTTCGAGCATGATACCAATGCCCAGGCCGTAACCATGGCCGTGATCGGCATCGGTTCGCGCCTGGGCATGACCGTGGTGACCGAAGGGGTCGAGACCGAACAGCAGTGGCGCCTGCTGGAAGAACTGAACTGTGACGTGATGCAGGGTTACCTGTTCGCCAAGCCGCTGGCCCCCGATGACCTGGAAAAATGGGTCAGGCAGCACAAGACGATCCGTGAGATCATGCCGGCCACGCCTGCCGCCAAAAATGTTTCCGACAAAAAGAAATAACCCTAGACTGCTTACAGGTAATTCCCCGTTTCCTGCTCCGTATCCGAGGTACCAGAATGTCCGCACCCCATGATAACAGGCTTCGTGCCCTAACACATGAAGATGCCGACTTCTGGGCAGACGTGGTTGATAATGTCCTTATTGTCGCCGTGACCGACCGCAAGGGGATCATTACCTACGTCAACGACAAATTCTGCCAGATCAGCCAGTACTCCCGCGAAGAGCTGCTGGGCCATACCCATCGCATCCTGAACTCGGGGGAACATAACAAGGCGTTTTTCCGGGACATGTACCGGACCCTGTATTCGGGACAGACATGGTATGGTAACCTGTGCAACCGTGCCAAGGATGGCAGCCATTACTGGGTGGCGACCACCATCATTCCCCACAAGAACGCAAACGGGGAAATAAGCGGGTTTGTCGCGACCCGTTTCGAAATTACCGAGCTTATGAACACCAAGGTGCGGCTGAAAAAGCAGGCCGCGACCGACATGATGACCGGGCTGCTGAACCGTGGGGGGTTCAACGCCAGCCTTGTCACCGCCGTGGAAGCGAGCAGACGCCGCAACGCCGACCCGCAGGTGCTGGTGATGTTCGACCTTGACGGGTTCAAGCCCGTCAATGACATCCACGGCCACCATGCGGGTGATGAGGTACTCAAGACCATTGCGACGCGCCTGATCGAACTGATCGGGTCGCAGGATGCCATCAGCCGCCTGGGCGGAGACGAGTTCGCGGTGATCCTGCATCACAGCCTGAAAATCATGCCGCTGCAGACCATCCTGAACAAGATCCAGAACCTGCTGGAAGAACCGATCATGCTGGACAGCGCCACCGTGCGTATTTCCGGCAGCATCGGCGCAACCCCCATCACCGGCGAGGAATCGCTGGAAGCCCTGCAGAAGAACGCCGATGTCGCGGTCTATGCCGCCAAGCAGGCGGGCGGCAAGCAGGCGCGCATGTTCACGCCCAGCCTGCACAAGACCACGATGGAACGTGCCAAGATCCTGTCCGAAGCCAGGCAGGGTGTCGCGGAAAGACAGTTCGAGGTTTACTACCAGCCCATCCTGAACGCCCGTACCGGCCGGATCGAACAGGCGGAAGCCCTGATGCGCTGGCACCATCCCGAACGCGGGCTGCTTTCCGCCGGTGCATTCACCGATGTGTTCGCGGATTCGGCGCTGGCCCAGATCATGGAAACGCATCTGGTGCAGTCCTTCCATGACGACATCCAGAAGTGGAAGGAAGCGGGCCTGCCCAGCCTGCGTCTGGCGGTCAACCTGTCACATCTGGACCTGCTGAACCTTGAACAGCAGATTGACCTGTTCAGTGAAATCCGGCAGCTCAACCTCGACCCCAGCACCTTCATGCTGGAAGTTACCGAACAGATGCTGCAGGGACGGCGCGCGGAAAAAAGCCGCCTGCGCCTGCGTGGACTGGCGGAAGACGGGTTCGGGCTGGCCATGGACAATTTCGGGTATGGCACGGTGCGCCTGTCCACGCTGCGGGAACTGCCGCTGCAGTCGCTGAAGCTGGACCGCTGCCTTGTGCGTGACATTGCAACCGATACCAAGGCCCGCAGCCTGCTGGCCTCCCTCATCAAGCTTGGGCATGGCTACAATCTGGCCGTAACGGTAGAAGGCGTGGAAACGCAGGAAGAATTCGACACCGTGCGCACGCTGGGCGTGGACTATGTGCAGGGCTTCTTCATCTCGCGCGCGGTTTCCGCCACGGAACTGATCCGCATCACGCGTGAGGATGCGTGGAACCCCGCTTCCACGACAGCCTGAGTCCACATTATACCAGACCGTTCAGGTTATGGCGCATAACGGACCAGTATTCAGACCATTAAACCGTTTTTTGTGAAGATTTTTTCAAAAATATTCAGGAAACTCTGCCCTTTAAAAAAGGAATAGATCAGAAACTTTATTACTTATTCCACATAGATCGACATATCACACCTGAATATACCAATATAAATCAGTTAATTATATTGACATTGCGCTTATCAAAATCAATATAAGCATCATATATTAATTTTCATATGATTATTTTACTTTAAATAAAAAACCCCGCCCGACAGAAAACCTGTCGGGCGGGGTTTATATCTAGTACGCTGGTTCAGATATGAATGGCGCGCTTGTCCACATCCAGCGCCGCTTCCTTTACCGCCTCGCTCAGCGTGGGGTGGGCGTGGCAGGTGCGTGCAATGTCTTCCGACGATGCGCCGAATTCGATCGCCATGGTGCATTCGGCAATCAGTTCGCCCGCCATCGGGCCGATGATATGCACACCCAGCACCTGATCGGTGGTGGAATCCGCCAGCACCTTCACAAATCCGTCCGTCATGCCGATGGCGCGTGCGCGGCCATTGGCAGTGAAGGGGAATTTGCCAACCTTGTAGGAAACCCCTTCTTCTTTCAGGTTTTCTTCGGTCTTGCCAACGGTCGCGACCTCCGGCCACGTGTACACTACGGCGGGGATGGCGCCGTAATTGACATGGCCAGCCTGACCGGCCAGCAGTTCAGCCACGGCCACGCCTTCTTCCTCGGCCTTGTGCGCCAGCATCGGGCCTGCAATCACGTCGCCAATGGCATAGATACCCGGCACGCTGGTGGCGTAATGCGCGTCGGTCACGATCCGGCCACGCCTGTCCAGTTCAATGCCGGCTTCCTCCAGCCCGAAGCCCTTGCTGGCCGCCGTGCGGCCAATGGCCAGCAGCACCACGTCGGCTTCCAGCGTTTCCGCCGCTCCGCCCTGCGCGGGTTCCACGGTCAGGGTCACGCCCTTGGCAGATTTTTCCGCCCTGGTCACCTTGTGGCCCAGCTTCATCTTCAGGCCCTGTTTGGTCAGGATGCGCTGGAATGTCTTGGCCACTTCGTTATCGGTGCCAGGAACCAGGCGGTCGAGGTATTCGATCACCGTCACATCCGCGCCAAGACGATGCCAGACGCTGCCCAGCTCAAGCCCGATCACGCCGCCACCGATCACCACCATCTTCTTGGGAACAGCGGAAAGTTCGAGCGCGCCGGTGGAGGTGACGATCTGCTTTTCATCAACATCCACACCCGGCAGGCCGGCGCTGTCGCTGCCGCTGGCAATCACGATGTGCCTGGCCGTAACCGGCTTGCCATCAACCGTGATGCGGCCCGTACCCTCAACCTTGCCGGTGCCCTTGAGCCAGGTGATCCTGTTCTTCTTGAACAGGAACTCCACGCCCTTCACGTTGGCTTCGACCACGGACTGCTTGCGCGCCATCATCTTCGCCAGATCCAGCTTTACGCTGTCGATGATAATGCCCATATCGGCATATTCATCCTTGGCGGCATGGAAGTTCTCGGACTGCTGCAGCAGCGCCTTGGACGGGATACAGCCAACATTGAGGCAGGTGCCCCCCAGCGTCGCGCGCTTTTCCACACACGCCACCTTGAAACCAAGCTGGGCCGCGCGGATGGCGCACACGTAACCACCGGGGCCGGCACCGATCACGATCACGTCGTAATCCGTCTCGGCCGGGGCTTCGGCGGCAGGCGCGGGGGCGGCGGCAGGTGCTGCGGCGGCCGGGGCGGACTGGGCCGGTTTGGCAGCTGCCGGGGCCGCCTTCTGGCCACCGGCGCCGGGGGCCAGGGTGGTCAGTACGGTCCCGACCTCAACCTCGTCACCTTCCTTCACCGCATGCGCGCCAAGCACACCTGCCTGCGGGGCGGGGACTTCCACGCTGACCTTGTCGGTTTCCAGTTCAGCGATCGGTTCATCCGCGTTCACGGCGTCACCGGGCTGCTTCAGCCATTTGCTGACCGTAGCCGTGGTCACACTTTCGCCCAGCGTGGGCACCTTGATGTCGATTGTCATGTCTATTCAGTCCTGCTTGCTATGCGGTTGCGCGTAGGGGCCGCGCATGGCACGGCCCCGGCAGGCATCAGACCTGCAGCAGCAGACGGCGCGGGTCTTCCACGTTCTGCTTGACCCGCACAAGGAAGCTGACCGCTTCCTTGCCATCCACGATCCGGTGATCGTAGGTCAGGGCGATATACATCATCGGGCGGATCACCACCTGCCCGTCCACGGCAACCGGGCGATCCTGAATGGCATGCATGCCAAGGATGGCCGACTGCGGCGCGTTGATGATGGGCGTGGACATGAGCGAACCATAGATGCCGCCATTGGTGATCGAGAACGTGCCACCCGACAGTTCATCGATCTTCAGCGTGCCTTCGCGTGCCTTCTTGCCAAAGCCTGCGATTGTCCCTTCGATCTGGGCAAAGCTCATCTTGTCCGCATCACGGATCACCGGCACAACCAGCCCGTTGGGGCCACCCACGGCAATGCCGAGGTTCACGAATTCCCGGTAGATCACGTCATCGCCGTCGATTTCGGCGTTGATGGCCGGGAATTCCTGCAGGGCCGCGATCACCGCACGGCTGAAGATGGACATGAAGCCCAGCTTCACGCCGTTATGCTTCTTGATGAACAGGTCCTTGTATTCGGCACGCATCTGCATCACCGCCGACATGTCCACCTCATTGAAGGTGGTCAGCAGGGCGGCAGTGTTCTGCGCGTCCTTCAGACGACGGGCGATGGTGCGGCGCAGACGCGTCATCTTCACGCGTTCCTCACGCGGGTCGTCCTGACGCGGCGGGCGGGCGGCAGCCGCAGGCTGGGCTGCCCGCGGCTGCGACAGGAACGACTGCACGTCACCCTTTGTTATACGGCCATCCTTGCCGGTACCCGTGCCGACCTGGGCTGCGGACACGCCCTGTTCGGTCATCATCTTGCGCGCGCTCGGGAAAGCCACGGCAGCCGCCCCCTGTGCAGCAACATCAGACGGCGGCGTTGCCGGACGGGCGACGGGGCCCGGGGTCGCAGGCTGGGCCTGCACGCCTGCGGGGGCTGCTTCCTTCTTGGGGGCGGGAGCGGCCGCAGCCTTGGGGGCTGCACCTTTTCCGGCCTCGATGGTGGACAGCACGGTGCCGACCTCGACTTCCTCGCCCTCGGGAACCAGCAGCGGGCCAAGCACGCCAGCCTGCGGAGCGGGAACTTCCACACTGACCTTGTCGGTTTCCAGTTCCACCAACGGATCATCTTCGTTCACGGCATCGCCCGGATGCTTCAGCCATTTTGCAACGGTTGCAGTGGTAACACTTTCGCCCAGTGTCGGTACCTTGATATCGGCAGACATCTTTTGATTCCCAATCCCTTGGCCACCCTGGCACCCCAATCGCGCGCCCGGGCGGCCTTATCGTTATTCAGGGGAACGGCCGGAACGCCGTTCCCGTATCCTTTATGTGTAAAGCCCGTGGCCCTCAGGCGCTGACACCCAGCGCCCTGTTCACCAGCGCCGTCTGCTCGGCGACATGAACCTTCGCAAGACCCGTGGCGGGGCTGGCCGCTGCCACGCGCCCGACATAGGTCGGCCGTGTGCTCTTGTGGTTCACGGAAGTCAGCACGCCTTCGATCAGACGATCGACAAAGTTCCACCCACCCATGTTTTCCGGCTCTTCCTGACACCAGATCACCTTGGCCTGCGCGTAGCGGGCCAGTTCTTCCGCCAGCATCTTTTCGGGGAAGGGATAGAACTGTTCCAGCCGGATGATGGCGACGTTATCCAGTTTGCGTTCACGGCGTTCAGCCAGCAGGTCGTAATAGACCTTGCCCGAACAGATCACCACGCGGTCTACCTTGGCGGGGGCCGCGATCTGGTCGATTTCACCAATCACTGGCAGGAAGCGCGTGCCCGGACCGAAATCCTTCAGTTCAGAGACCGCCAGCTTGTGACGCAGCAGGGATTTCGGCGTCATGATGATCAGCGGCTTACGGTAATCAAGGAACAGCTGGCGACGCAGGGCGTGGAAGTAGTTGGCCGGCGTAGTCAGGTTGCAAACGCGCATGTTGTTTTCGGCGCAGAGCTGGAGATAACGCTCCAGACGGGCGGAGGAATGTTCCGGCCCCTGCCCTTCGTACCCATGTGGCAGCAGCATGACCAGACCAGACATGCGCAGCCACTTGGTCTCACCTGATGCGATGAACTGGTCTATGATGACCTGTGCGCCGTTGGCGAAGTCACCGAACTGCGCTTCCCACAGCACCAGCGCGTTCGGATCGGCCAGCGAGTAGCCGTATTCGAACCCGAGCACACCGAATTCGGACAGCAGCGAGTTGTAGATCTCGATCGCGGCCTGATCCTTGGCGATGTTGTTCAGCGGCACATAGGTATTCTGGTTGATCTGGTCGATCAGCACCGCATGACGCTGGCTGAAGGTGCCGCGCTGGCAGTCCTCACCCGACAGGCGGACATGGTGCTTGTCCAGCAGCAGCGTGCCGAAGCCAAGCGCCTCACCCGTAGCCCAGTCGATGCCCCCGCCCGTCTCGAACATCTTCGCCTTGGCCTTGAGCTGGCGGACGATCTTGGAATTGGCGTTGAAGTCATCGGGCACATGCGCCAGCGCCGCACCCACTTCCTTCAGCCGGTCAATGGCGACACCTGTTTCCGGTGCGGGACGGGTGGCGTCCACCGGCGGCGGCTTCAGCCCCTGCCATGCGCCTTCCAGCCAGTCCGCCTTGTTGGGCTTGTAACCCTGTGCCGCCTGATAGGCTTCTTCCAGCCTGTTGTGGAAACCATCCCATTCGGCCGTGACCTCCGCCTCGGTCACGACACCCTCGCGCACAAGGCGGTCGGAATACAGCGTGCGAATGGTCGGGCGCGCGGCAATGGCCTTGTACATGGTGGGCTGGGTGAATGACGGCTCATCGGACTCGTTATGGCCGTGACGGCGGTAGCCCACGATATCCAGCACTACATCGGATGCGAACTTCTGGCGGAACTCGGCCGCAAGACGCGAACAGTAGATCACCGCTTCCGGCTCGTCGCCGTTTACATGCAGGATCGGGGCCTGCACCGCCTTGGCCACATCCGTGCAGTACAGACCAGAAAAGGAATGAACCGATACGGTGGTGAAGCCGATCTGGTTGTTGACCACGACGTGGATCGTGCCGCCGGTGCGGTAGCCAATCAGCTGCGACATGGCCAGCGTTTCATACACGATGCCCTGACCGGCAAACGCCGCGTCGCCATGCAGCAGCAGGCCCATGTGGCGGCCACGCTGCTGGGGGTCGTCATCATCCTGCGTCGCGCGGACCTTGCCGATCACGACCGGGTCCACCGCCTCAAGGTGCGAGGGGTTGGGCTGAAGCGAGATATGGACCGGGGTCCCGCCAATCTCGACATCGGTGGAGGTGCCGAGATGGTATTTCACATCGCCCGACCCCTGCACGTCATCAGGCTTGAAGGACGCACCGGCGAATTCGCTGAAAATGGCGGTGTAGGGCTTGCGCACGATGTTGACCAGCGTGTTCAGGCGCCCACGATGCGGCATGCCGATGGCGACCGAACGCACGCCGCCAGCCGCCGCCTGATCGATGATCGCATGCAGCGCGGGGATGGTCACGTCCTCGCCCTCAAGGCCGAAGCGCTTGGTGCCGACGTAACGCTTCTGGCAGAAGGACTCGAAACCTTCCGCTTCGGTCAGCTGCTGCAGGATGACCTTTTTCTGCTCGGGGCTTGCGCCCTTACGCCAGTTGTCACCTTCCAGCCGCGCCTGCACCCACATGCGCTGCTCGGGGTCCTGGATGTGCATGAATTCCGCGCCGATCGGCCCGCAATAGACAGCACGCAGGGCGTCAAGCACCTGGTTGATGGTCGCGGTATCGGTCCCGACCAGGCTGGCGACGATGTGACCAAGGTAGATCGGACGATCAAGATCCCTGGGGCCAAAGCCATAGGTGGCCGGGTCAAGGTCGGCATGGGGCTGGGGCACCTGCAGGCCCAGCGGGTCCAGACGGGCCTCAAGGTGGCCACGCACGCGGAACGCACGGATCAGCTGGGTTGCGCGCAGGCTGTCATCAGCCGCGGCCCGCAGCCCTTCGGCCGTAACACCCGCCGCCTTGCCATTCGGCAGGGGTGCGGGTTCGTCACCGGTGATGATATGCGGCCGTGGCGCCCACGACGCCCCTTCCGCATCATGAACGATTTCCGGGCCATCCTCATGCAGTTCCTGGAACAGGGAGGCAAAGGAAGGATCGACGCTGTTGGGATCGGCCACCCAGCGCGCATACAATTCAGCCAGATAGGCTGTATTGGCGCCACTGAATGCGGTCGAAAGAATATCTACGCCCGCCATATTGAAGACATCTCCTCGCTGGCGGCCTTTTTTGGCCGCGCTATTGTCGGGTCCGGCCTGTAACTTTCACCGGCCCGATTTGTATCGCTACCCTAGCCGCACCCATGCCGGGATGCCGCCATCATTCATCAGGATCAGGTCTGCTTGCCGCGCATACTGACATTTTCGTGCCTGTCCCCGGTCGGGGGAAACCTGCATGCAAAACATCCCTATCCGTGGCGTTCGTCCCGGCTGATGCGAACTTGCCCATACCCAAGCAAAGACAGTCCGGCTTGCCTACCGCCTGACCAGTCACACCACCGCCATAACCGTCACGATGGCGTGACCCCGTCACCCATTTCCCCCTTTATGCGTTCAGGTGCGGCAGCTGCATGTAGGCGGCACTCTGCATCTCCTCCAGACGGGACGCCGTGCGCTCGAACGCGGTCGCGCCCTGCCCCTTGGCGTAAATGGCGTCGGGCCTGTCCTCGGCGGAGGCGAACAGCTTGACGTTCTGTTCGTACAGCGTGTCGATCAGGACGATGAAGCGTCGGGCCTCGTCAAAATTGTCTGGCCCCATGCGCGGCACCCCATCAAGGACAAGGTTGGGAAACCGCGTGGCCAGCGCCAGGTAGTCACCCGCGCCAAGCGGCCTGCCGCACAGATCGGCAAAGCTGAAGCGCGCGACGGGGCCTGCCGCCTGTTTCACCTTCAGGCTGCGGCCCATGATGTCCAGCGTGACCGGCACGACCGCCGCGCCGTCGGCCAGCCGGGTAAAGATCGAGTCGAGTTCGCGGCGCGCCGCATCATCAACGGGGATGATCCATGTCTGCATGCCGCGCGCGTTGCCCCGGCGGTAATCGCGCGGGGAATCGAGGATGACGGTATCCACTTCCTTGAGCATCGTGGCGATGAACGGCTTGAAGGCATCAGCGCCGGGGCGGTCCTGGAACAGGTCCTCGGGCTTTGTATTGGATGTCGCCACCACCACCACGCCATCGGCGAACAGGTAGTCGAACAGACGGCCAAGGATCATGGCGTCTGCAATGTCATTGACCTGGAATTCGTCAAAGCACAGCAGCCACGCTTCCTGCGCGATCTGGCGTGCCAGCGGGGGGATGGGATCGGTCAGGCCGGGATTCGCCACCTTCATGTCATGCAGGCGCTGGTGCACGTCCTGCATGAAGCGGTGGAAATGGACCCGGCGCTTGTGCTCCACGGGTGCGAGACTGAAGAACAGGTCCATGAGCATGGTCTTGCCACGTCCCACCTGCCCCACCATGTAAACGCCGCGCGGACGCGGGGTTTCAGCCGGGGCATGTCCCGACAGACCCAGCCGCGCCTTCAGCCCGCCCAGCCAGCCCGAGACCGGTGGCGCGTGCTGCTGGACCACCGGATGGTAGTCACGCAGTTCCCGCCACAGGCGGTCGAGCCTGCGGGCGGCCTTTTCCTGTTCCGGGTCACGATCAAGACGGCCCGAGGCCACACGGGCCTCATAGGCGGCGAGGGGGCCGGTACCTGCGGGCAGCGCCGCAGCGGACGGGCGGGCGGGGGCGATATCTGTATCCATGATATTTCGGCGATAGTCCGTAACAAACCCCCCATCAAGGCCGTAAACTCTCCAAACTGTGTCATGACAGGGGTTCTCTCCATCTGGTGAACTGAAACCATCCAAAATGGAGAGTTTGTGATGACTGACTGGAACGCTTACCGCGCCCATCTGGGCGACTCTATCAAAGCCTTTGCCGCGCTGTCGCCCGACACGATCAAGGGACTCCAGACGCTGGACGGGGCCGCCGCGCGCACCGGCCATCTGGACGCCAAGACACGCGAACTGATCGCGCTGGCCGTGGCTGTGACCACGCGGTGCGACGGCTGCATATCCGTCCATTCCACAGCGGCGGTAAAGGCGGGTGCGACAAAAGCGGAAATTGCCGAGGCGCTGGGCGTGGCCGTCGCCCTGAACGCGGGCGCCGCCACGGTCTATTCCAGCCGGGTGCTGGACGCGGTGGACACGGTCAGCGGCTGACCCCCGTACACATGTCTTGCGGGGGGACGTGTCCGGGCTTAATCTGGGGGCCGTTTACTGAACCAGCTTGCAGGATGGCATGATCCAACCCGTCACCCCCGATTATGCGGCGCTGGAAGCGGCAGCGGTGTCCATCGCGCCATTCGCCCATGTGGTGGTGCCGCATTTCATCGGGCCGGATGACCTGCATGCCCTGGCGGCAAGTCTGCCCGATATCCGCTCCGGCGGGTCCTTCCCGCCCCAGGCCCTGACGCTGTCGCCCCTCATGGCGCAGCTGGTGCGGGAGCTGGAGGGGCCACGCCTGCGGAACCTGATCGCACGCAAATTCGCGCTGGATCTGGATACCGCGCCGACCATGCTGACACTGCGCGGACGCACGCGGGCGAAAGACGGGCGCATCCACCGCGATTCCGACAGCAAGCGCGTAACCGTCCTGCTGTACCTGAATGCTGCCGATGACGCGGCATGGTCACGGCACGAAGGTTGCCTGCGGCTGTTGCGCAACGCGCATGACCTTGAGGATTTCGCCGCCGAGATCCCGCCCGTCAACGGCACGTTGCTGGTCTTTCCCAACGGGCCGGACACATGGCATGGGCACCGGCAGTATGTCGGCCCACGCCATACCATCCAGCTGAATTACATGACCAATGATGCCCGCGCACGCAACGAACTGCGTCGTCACCGGTTATCCGCCCTGACAAAACGTCTGCCATGGGTTGCCTGACACATGGCCGGCCATCGTTTCGACACGGACATCGGTCATGATTGTCCCGTTCTCCGCCTTCACGACATGTCGAGGTTCTCAAAGTCCATGCATCTGCGCAAACTTACCGCTTCCCTCCTGTCAGCCAGCCTTGCGTTGGGCATACTGGCAACAGCCGTACCGGCCGCGCAGGCCCAGCCATGGCATGGCGGCCCGCGTGGCGGACATCGTGGACCGCCGCCGCCCCCACCGCGCGGCGGTTATTATGGCGGGCACCGTGGTGGCGGCGGGGGTGCGGGGCTGGCCGTAGGCAGCGGCCTTGCCGGGCTTGCGGTTGGCGCCATGCTGGGAAGCACGCTGGCCGAACGTGGCGCAGCGGCCCCTCCGCCAGCCTATTATCCCACGCCCGCGCCGGCTGCCCCGCCGCCGGCCTATTACCCGTATGGTGGCGGTTACTGATAACCGCAGCCCTGACACATCCCACGCACACTGACACACACTGCGAAGGAAAACACACAACATGATGTTCCGTCGGTTCCTACCCGCTGCCGCCCTCCTGATGCTGCCCGCCATGGCCATGGCGGCCGACCAGCAGCCCGCGGCAGCCGCCCAGACAGAGGCAGGCAAGCCCAACCCGACAGCACCGCTGGCCCACACCCCACGCGACCCTGAGCCGGAACAGGTGGAAGCGCACATCAAGGCGCTGCATGACGAACTGGGCATCACCAAGAAGCAGGAAGCCCTGTGGGCCCCCTTCGCACAGGACATGCGCGACAACGGGCAGCGCCTGCATGACGCGATCGAGGACCGCCGCGGCAAGCTGCCGACCCTGAACGCCGTGGAAAACATGCAGTCCTATGCCGAACTGGTGGTCGAGCGCGCGCATGACATGCAGACGCTGAACACCGCGTTCGCGTCGCTGTATGACAGCTTCTCCAAGAAGCAGCGCAAGCACGCCGATACCCTGTTCCGCGAGGGCGACAGCGAACACACCGCCGCACAGCAGGCCAAGGCCACTGAAGCGCAGGGCAGCACGGCCACACCCGCGCAGTAACCCGCATCCCGTTACAGGGCAGGATCTGATTTCTGCCCCCTCCCGCCCGCAACTTCTGCGGGCGGCGTCTGGATACCGCGTCACGACAGGATCGTGACCGTATCCAGACCCCGCCTGAAACCGTCAGGCGCGATCGAGCGGGTACCATGCCCGCCCGTCACGATGCAGCAGTTCATCCGCCCCACGGGGGCCTGTCGTGCCAGCTTCGTATAATTCCGGCCCCGCCGTATCCTTCGCCCATGCCTGCAGCACGGGATCCACGGCCTTCCATGCCGCCTCGATATTATCGGCGCGCTGAAACAGGGTTTCATCACCCATCAGGCAGTCATACAGCAGGGTTTCGTACCCGACATTAGGGGATTTGGCGAACACGTCCTCATACCGGAAGCGGGCCTGCACATTGGTCAGGTCCATTTCCGGTCCCGGCTTTTTCGCCCCCAGTTCCACCGTCAGCCCCTGGGCTGGCTGGATGTTGAGGATGATGCGGTTGGGGGGCAGTTCCTCCGTTTCGGTTTCACGGAACATAAGCATCGGCGGCTTGCGGAACTGCACCACGACCTCGGTCCGCCGTCCCCCCAGCCCCTTGCCGGTACGCAGGTAGAACGGCACCCCGGCCCAGCGCCAGTTATCCACATGCAGCTTCAGCGCCACATAGGTTTCGGTGTTGCTGTGCGGGGCGACGCCGGGGCTTTCACGGTAGCCGACCATGGGTTTGCCCTCCACCGTGCCAGCTGCGTACTGCCCGCGCACGGCGTCTTTCGGGTCGATCGGGGTCACGGCCTCGAACAGCTGTTCCTTGGCGTTGCGCACGCTTTCGGCGTCGAACGTGTTGGGCGGTTCCATCGCCACCATGGCGAACAACTGGAACAGGTGGTTGGGCACCATGTCACGCAGCGCACCGGTAGGTTCGTAAAACGCGCCGCGCTGTTCCACGCCGATGGTCTCGGCGGCGGTAATCTCGACATGATCGACATATTCGTTGCGCCACAGCGGTTCGAATATCAGGTTGCCGAATCGCATGGCGAGAATGTTCTGCACCGTTTCCTTGCCCAGGAAGTGATCAATGCGGAAGACCTGCGACTCCTCCAGCACCGACAGCACCCGGCGGTTGAGTTCCTGCGCGGAAGCAAGGTCGGAGCCAAAGGGCTTTTCAATCACCACGCGGCGGAAGACACCTTCTTTCTGCGTCACCACCCCGGCCGTGCCCAGTGTTTCCACCACCGTGGCGAAAAACCGCGAGGGGATGGCAAGGTAGAAGATGGCGTTACCCGGCAGTTTCGCACCAAGCTGGCGCAGGGCGTCCGCATCACTGAAATCGGCCTGCACGTATTCCAGGCGCTGCGCCAGCCAGTCCCACTGCTGCGCGTTGATGCTGGCAGGATGGAATTCGGCGTTGGGATTACGGGTGAAGGACTGCATCATGTCGGCCAGCCCGTCGCGCCACTGCGCGGTCGTGCTGTCCACGCGGTCTACGCCGATGATGCGGAAGCCGTCATCCAGCAGCCCGTTGCCCACCAGATTGTACAGCGCAGGCATGAGCAGCCGCTTGGTCAGATCCCCATGCGCCCCGAAAATGACCAGGGTGCATGGTGGCGCCCTGCGCGCGCCGGGGGGCATGGTTTTGGAAGTATCGGATGATAAGGCCATGATCTCTCTAACCGTTCTTGCCTGCGCCCTGTACCGGGACGGGTGGCCGCTGGGGCCTGCCCGGTATGGCGCGATGGGCCAAGCGTGCACCCGGCACGCGGAAACGGACAAGACCTATCACCGCATGGGACATGCCACCTTGACCTTACCCCCGATTCGATTCCCGGTTCCGCATGGTCCGTGCTGCTTGCGCCTTTGGCATACAGGCTCTACGTGTCGTTACAGTTACGGCTAACGGCCCGTCCGCCCGGACGGGACCGGCATGACAGGACAGGATGGAAGATTATGGGTTACCGCGTTGCGGTGGTGGGCGCCACCGGCGCTGTGGGGCGCGAGATCCTCAAGACTCTGGCCGAGCGTCAGTTCCCTGTGGATGAAATCGTGGCCCTTGCGTCCGCCCGTTCGGCGGGCAAGGAAGTCTCCTTTGGCGACAAGAAGGTACTGAAGGTCCAGAACCTTGAAACCTTCGACTTTACCGGCTGGGATGTCGCCCTTTTCTCCCCCGGTGGGGCGGTTTCGGCCGTACATGCGCCGCGGGCCGCGAAAGCGGGCTGCATCGTGATTGACAACACCTCCCACTTCCGCATGGAGCCGGACGTGCCGCTGGTGGTGCCCGAGGTCAATCCCAACGATGTGAAGAAGGCGAAGCGCGGCATCATCGCCAACCCCAACTGCTCGACCATCCAGATGGTGGTGGCCCTCAAGCCGCTGCATGACCTGTTCACAATCAAGCGCGTTGTGGTCGCTACCTACCAGGCCGTGGCCGGTGCGGGCAAAAGCGGCATGGACGAACTGTTCAACCAGTCGCGTGGCAGCCTGGTGGGCGACCCGCTGAAGGCCGAGCAGTTCACCAAGCAGATCGCGTTCAACTGCATTCCCCATATCGACCGTTTCATGGATGACGGCGCGACCAAGGAAGAGTGGAAGATGACGGTCGAGACCCGCAAGATCCTCGACCCCGACATCGCGGTCTTCGCCACCTGCGTGCGTGTTCCCGTGTTTATTGGCCATGCCGAGGCCATCAGCGTGGAATTCGAGGAACCCGTTGATATCAAACGCGCCCGCGAAGCCCTGCGTGAAGCGCCGGGCGTGGTGTTGCATGACAAGCGCGAGGATGGCGGCTACGCTACCCAGCTTGAAGTCGTGGGTGAGGACGCGACCTACGTCTCGCGCCTGCGCATCGACCCGACGGTGCCCAATGGACTCGGCTTCTGGTGCGTTGCCGACAACCTGCGCAAGGGGGCGGCGCTGAACGCGGTCCAGATCGCGGAAACGATGGTCGCACTCGACCTGCTCGGGCACTGACCGGCTGGCCACAGGGCAGGCATGAATGGCGGTGCAGCGGGGCTGTACCGCCATGTAGCGGAGATCAGGTCTCTCAACCTCGTGTTCCGGGCGTGCGTTGACCCCGCCTTCCGTGCGGCGTAGGACCGAATTCAGACAAGGCGACGGAACAAACCGAAGCCATAACAGGGAAATTGACGAGACGACCATGCAGGATGTCCGTGATGCGCTCTATGTAGGGCAGCGAAGCGACGGAACTCTGACCAGGCGGCCTATGTCCCCACACCTCCAGGTCTACCGCTTCCGTCTTTCCATGTTCCTTTCAATCGCGAACCGCGCTGCCGGTGTCGCCGCCGCTGGCGGTTCGGCACTTGGCCTGTGCTGGATCAGCGCGGCGGCAAAGGGACCAAAATCTTTCAGCAAGGTCCAGAAGGTGACCGGCAACCCGCTGGGGCAGATGCTGCTCGCGGGGTGGGCGCTGGCGCTGGTCTATCACTTCGTGGCGGGGATACGCCACCTGGTGTGGGATAGCGGCTATCGCTTCTCCAAAAAGGAAATCAACGAGGATGGCCCCGTGGCCGTGGGCGTGACAGTGGGCACCACGCTGGCGCTGGTGGCCGGTATCCTTGGTGTCGCGATCTGTCGTTCCCGCAAGAAGGCGTCCTGACCATGAGCAATCCAAAGAAGCCGCATGTCACGGTCATGCGCTCGCAGCTGTCGCGCGCGCGGGGCCTGGGTTCGGGGCAGGCCGGTGTTGGCCACTGGTGGGCGGAACGCGCATCGGCGGTGGCCCTTGTGCCGCTGTCGGGCTGGTTCGTGATCCAGGTGTTCCGCCTGGCCGGCGCATCGCAGCCGGAAGTGGCGAAGTGGGGCGCACGCCCGCTGAACACCACCATGATGCTGTCGCTGGTGATCCTGACCTTCTACCACACCCAGCTTGGGCTGCAGGTCATCATTGATGACTACGTGCATGGCAAGGCGCACCTGCCTGCGGGCCTGCTGATGAAGGGGATCGTCTTCCTTCTGGGTCTGTTCGGCACGGTTTCCGTACTGAAGCTGGCGCTGGCCGGTAGCAGCCGGGGCAGGATTGCCGCGGGCTGAGGCCCACGCAATCGCCTGAGCAGAACATGACATTCGCGGACCGGCGGGCCGCAATACTGGCCGGCCGTCCGAACGAGCATCGGGACACGTCCAAGAAATGAACGCGACCACTTCACCACTCACCGGCTCCTACAGGATCGTTGACCACGCATATGACGTGGTTGTCGTAGGCGCTGGTGGCTCCGGCCTCCGGGCCACGCTGGGCATGGGGGCTGCCGGCCTCAAGACCGCCTGCGTGACCAAGGTTTTCCCCACACGCAGCCATACCGTCGCCGCACAGGGCGGCATTGGCGCATCGCTTGGCAACATGGCCGAGGATAACTGGCGCTGGCACATGTACGATACCGTCAAGGGATCGGACTGGCTGGGCGATCAGGACGCCATCGAATACATGTGCCGCGAAGCCGTGCCCGCCGTGCAGGAACTCGAGCACATGGGTGTGCCCTTTTCCCGCACGGAAGACGGCAAGATCTACCAGCGCCCCTTTGGCGGACACATGCGCAACTATGGCGAGGCCCCGGTGCCCCGCGCCTGCGCCGCCGCCGACCGCACGGGCCATGCCATCCTGCACACGCTGTACCAGCAGTGCCTGAAGCATAACGTCGAGTTCTTTGTCGAATATTTCGCCATCGACCTGATCATGGATGACGATGGCGCATGCCGTGGCGTCATGGCATGGTGCCTGGAAGACGGCACGCTGCACCGTTTCCGCGCGCAGAAAGTCGTGCTGGCGACCGGCGGTTATGGCCGCGCCTACCATTCGTGCACCTCGGCGCATACCTGCACGGGTGATGGCGGTGGCATGGCGATCCGCGCGGGCATCCCGATGCAGGACATGGAATTCGTGCAGTTCCACCCCACCGGTATCTTCCCCGCGGGCTGCCTGCTGACGGAAGGCTGCCGTGGCGAAGGTGGCTACCTGACCAATTCCGAAGGCGAGCGCTTCATGGAACGCTACGCCCCCACGGCCAAGGACCTGGCGTCGCGCGACGTGGTCTCGCGCGCCATGACCATCGAAATCAACGAAGGTCGCGGCTGTGGTCCGGAAAAGAACTACATCATGCTCCACCTCGAGCATCTTGGCCCCGAGATCCTGCATGAACGCCTGCCCGGCATTTCGGAAACGGCGCGCATCTTTGCCGGTATCGACGTGACCAAGGAGCCGGTGCCGGTGCTGCCGACGGTGCATTACAACATGGGCGGCATTCCCACCAATTACCATGGCGAGGTCATCCGCCCCACGGCCGATGATGTCGATGCGGTGGTGCCCGGCCTTATGGCCGTGGGTGAAGCGGCCTGCGTATCCGTGCATGGCGCAAACCGCCTTGGCACCAACTCGCTGCTTGACCTTGTGGTGTTTGGCCGCGCCGCCGCCCAGCGTGCCGCCGCCACCATCAAGAGCGAGGAAGTGATCCCGCCGCTGCCCGAAGGGGCGGGTGACGCCGCGATCGCACGCTTCGACCGCCTGCGTTACGCCAAGGGCAAGACCCATGTGGCCGACATGCGCAGCAAGCTGCAGCGCACCATGCAGAAGCACGCCGCCGTGTTCCGCAACACCGAAAGCCTTGCGCAGGGTGTGGAAAAGATCAAAGAAATCTGGTCGGAAATTCCCGATATTTCGATCAACGACCGTTCGCTGATCTGGAACAGCGACCTTATGGAAGCGCTGGAGTTCGAGAACCTGCTGGCCAATGCCACCGTCACCATGGCGGGTGCAGACGCCCGTCACGAAAGCCGCGGCGCCCAGGCGCATGACGACTATCCCGACCGTGACGACAAGAACTGGATGAAGCACACCGTCGCCCACATGACCGACACGGGCGATGTCACGCTAAGCTACCGCCCCGTGCACATGAAAACGCTGACCAACGATGTGCAGGTCTTCCCCCCCAAGAAGCGCGTCTACTGACGTAACGGCGGAAAAGGAACGAGACGATGGTCGAATTCAGGCTGCCAAAGAACAGCACGGTGGGCAAGGGCCGCATTTTCACCGCCGCCCCCGGCGCCACCAATGTCAAGAACTTCCGGATCTATCGCTGGAGCCCGGACGATGACAAGAACCCCGTGGTCGATACCTACGAGATTGATCTGGACAAAATCGGGCCGATGGTGCTCGACGCGCTTATCCATATCAAGAACGATGTCGATTCCACCCTGACCTTCCGGCGTTCGTGCCGTGAAGGAATCTGCGGGTCGTGCGCGATGAACATCGCAGGCGAAAACACGCTGGCGTGCCTCAAGCCCATTCGGGACATTGAGGGTGACATCGCAATCTACCCGCTGCCGCACATGCCGGTCATCAAGGATCTGGTGCCCGATCTGGACGGTGCGTACGCGCAGCTGCGCTCGATTGATCCGTGGCTGAAATCCGACACGCTGCCGCCGCCGGATTCCGAACGCCGCCAGAGCATTGAGGAACGTGCCGAGCTGGATGGCATGTGGGAGTGCATCCTGTGCTTCTGCTGCTCCACCTCGTGCCCGTCCTACTGGTGGAATGGCGACCGCTACCTTGGACCGGCAACGCTGCTGGCGGCCTATCGCTGGATTGCCGACAGCCGTGACGAACATGCGGGCGACCGTCTGGACGCGCTGGAAGATCCGCTCAAGCTGTATGCCTGCCGCACGATCATGAACTGTACCCAGACCTGCCCCAAGGGCCTGAACCCCGCCAAGGCGATTGGCCGGATCAAGGAACTGCAGCTGGAACGCAAGGCGTAACGGACAGTCACCTCATTCGTGATTGACGCGAAAGGCGCTGGATGTGAAAAATCCAGCGCCTTTTTCATATCCACCCGTTTGAAAGGACATGGCTGGTGTTTGAGGGAAACCTGTCCACCCCTGCCGGCCGGAGCCGTGCGTGGATCGACAGCCTGTTCGTGGACCATGCGATCCTGCGGCAGACATGGACCAATTTCCGCGTGGTCATTCCCGGCCGTGTCTATCGCTGCAACCACCCCACGCCATGGCGGCTGCGGCTTGCCACCCGCCGCTACGGGCTGAAAACACTGGTCAACCTGCGCGGGCACCGCCAGTGCGGGTCGGATGCCCTGTCGCGTGAAGCCGCCCATAAGATCGGGCTGATCCATATCGACATGGCGTTCGAAAGCCGCAATGCCCCGCACAAGGATCGTATTGAACGATTCGCGCGGCTGTACCGCGACATCCGCTTTCCCATGCTCATGCACTGCAAATCGGGTGCCGATCGCACGGGACTGGCAGCGGGACTTGTTATCCTGTTCGAAGGGGGGACGGCGCAACAGGCGCTGCGCCAGCTTTCATGGAAAAACGGCCATTTCAACAGTTCACGGACCGGGGTTCTGGATGCCTTCTTCCTGCGTTACGCAGCGGAGGCCGAAGGACGACTGCCCTTCATGGACTGGGTCCGCACGGAATATGATGAAGACCGCCTGCGCACGGATTTCCGTGCCGGAAAAATCGCATCCTTCATGACCGATCAGGTGCTCAGGCGGGAATAACCAGCCGTTCAGGACGCGCCCATGGACCGGACAAGATCAAGGACGCGACGGCGGGTGCCACTGTCCTCGATCCCGTAATAGGCCCGGACCAGTTCAATGGTTTCGCGACGTGCCAGCAGGGCCAGGTCATCCTGCGCCACCGTAGGCAATGCAGGCGACAGCAGGCTGGCGGTGGGTTCGGCCATGCCCTGCGCATTGCCTGTATCGGGCTGGTCTGCGTCACTGGCCTGCATGGGCAGATCCGCGAAAAAAAATCCTACCGGAACATCCAGGACGCATGCCAGGTCGTACAGACGTGACGCCCCTACCCGGTTACGCCCGCGTTCATACTTCTGCACCTGCTGGAATGTCAGCCCCAGGGCATTACCCAATCGTTCCTGTGACATACCCAGCAATGTGCGACGCAGGCGGATACGGTTGCCGACATGCACATCTACAGGATTGGACGTAGCGGACATTTTCCCCGTCACAATAATGGTCTTACCTTCCCTGCCTGATATTCCCAGACCAACTGGAAATTAAGATACCTCAACCACCCACATGTGAACGTTAAGGTTTTTTAAATCAAGAATGGCTACAATAAATCCGCTATTTATACGAATTTCCAGAGGACGGCGCACAGGCATTACATAAAATAACCTTTGTCATGCATTTGACGGGGATTTAGGAAAATATTCATGCATTTAAAATGCATGAATTAAGATGATCAGATGGGCAGGCCTGTTTTCCCTAGATGACCCTGTCCCGCATAACCCCGCGCCACAGGCCGCCCAGCCCCAGCACGCACGCCAGCAGCAGCGGAACCAGACGCCCATAACGCCCAAAGAACGTACAGGGCAAAGCATCGGGAACGGCATGGACCAGCACGCCCTGCCTGTCCCAGCCCAGCCGTGCCAGTTCATGCCCGCGCCCGTCAAACACGGCCGAAATACCGGTATTGGCGGCACGCGCAACGGGCAGCCCTTCTTCCACTGCGCGCAGACGCACGGCGGCAAGATGCTGCCGGGGGCCGGCGCTGTTACCGTACCAGGCATCATTGGTACTGTTCATAAGCCAGTCCGGCCGGTCGTGGAGATCGGCTACCTGTCCTGAAAAAATCACTTCGTAACAGATCAGCGGCCCCACCGGGGCGATCCCGGGCAGGTGCCATGTCCGCACACCGGGGCCGGGGGTCATTCCTTCACCCGGCACGACATGGAAGGGGAGGAAGGCCGGCTGATATTCCCCAAAGGGCACCAGATGCGCCTTGTCATACACCATGGTGCCCGCGCCATCGGGCGGCATCAGGGCCACCATGCTGTTACGCCAGTGGTGGTCGTCCTCCAGCCAGCGCACGCTGCCAATAATGCCCGCTGCAGCCCCCTGCCCAGCCCGCATGATCATGGGACGTGCAATATCATCTTCCAGCAGCAGCCCCGGAAACGCCGATTCCGGCCATGCGAACACAACAGACCGCGTATCGCCTGCCTGCCTCAGCCCCTGTTCCACCCCCTGATGGGTCAGGCCAAGGTAACGGCGAAAAATCGCCACGTCCGAATTGCCCGCGATCTTGTCAGTTTCAGGCACATTACCCTGCACCAGCACAATTTCAGGGTTATGGAGATAGGTGTCATGGATGCTGCCGAAGCGTGCCGCACCACAACCAACCCAGACTACCACAAGTGCAAGACACGCCCATCGGCCCACGCGACCATAAAGCGGGACCAGCGCCACGATACAGGTCAGCAGCGTCAGGCCATCCACCCCGATCCATGCGGCAGGCTGGATCATGATATCCCCTGCCAGGCCGGGAAATTCCCAGACACTGCCCGGCGGGTTCCATGGAAAGCCGCTGAACACGTACACCCGCGCCATGTCGGTCAACGTCCACAGTGCCGAAAGCACCATAAGCCGTCCCGTGCCCCGCGGCACCAGTCGACTCAGCCCGGCGGACAGGGCACTTAACGGGGCAAGGATCAGCGCACAGCCCGGTGACGCCAGCGGCACCAGCCACCAGAAATCATCCGCGCGCAGCAGGATGGCATACATGAGCCAGTACAGGCCCACTGTATAAAGCCCCATTGCAAACATGAAGCCACGCCGCGCGGCCCCACGCCAGCCAGCCGCATTGTCAATCGCCAGAGCCAGCAGACAGAAAGCAACCGGCAGCACCAAAACCGCATGCAGCGGCGGAAACGCAAGGGCATACACCCCGCCCGCCAGCAGCATGGCCAGATCCGCCCGCCATCCGTGCAGGCGCGCAAGCTTCATATACAGAGTGTGCAGGGACATCATGGAGCGCCGCAATCCGCTCCCCCGGGCAATGCGGGGCTAGTCCAGTGCGTCACGCAGGCGACGTTCGTAGTGGCGGTAATACTTGTCAGCCAGCAGTTCGCTTTTGACCAGTACCGCGACATCGGTGGTGTTGAACTGTTCATCGATCACGGCGCCATCACCCACATAACCACCCAGCCGCAGATAACCCTTTATCAGGGGAGGCAGGCGTGCAAGCGAACGCCGGTGGTCCAGCACCTGCGGGTCCGTACGCAGCATCTCCACCCGCCGTTCAGGCAGGGCGCGCACGCGCAGTGCAGGCGGGGCAAGGTGGTTGTGGTACAGATAGGTCAGTTCATCCGACAGCGCATCAGGATTGGTGCCCGGCAGGCTGGCGCAACCAAACAGAACATCAATGCGGTGCAGGAAAATGTAGGACGCAATGCCACGCCACAACAGCTGCATGGCCGCGCGCCCGCGATAGTTCAGGTCCACGCATGACCGCCCTACCTCCAGCAGCCTGCCGGGAAATTCGGTCAGGGGGGAAATGTCATATTCGCTGGACGTATAGAATTTGCCCAGTCGACTGGCCGCATCACCCTGCATCAGGCGATAGGTGCCGACCACGCCCTTGGCGCCAGATGAAATGGCATGGTCAATCACCAGAAGGTGATCGGCATATTCATCGAATTCATCAATGTCACGCTTCAGGCGCGCGGTACGGGAATCGGGCTTCGCCCCCATTTCCTCATAAAACACACGGTAGCGCAGTGCCTGGGCTGCGTCGCGTTCCTCATCCGTCGTGGCGATCCGGACACCAAGGTTGCCCCCACGCAATTCAGGAAAGCCGTTGCGTTCAAGGTCCAGAGTAGAAAGGGACTGTATGGTTTTCTCGATACTCAAGGCCGTGACCTGCCTTTCTGCTGCGTTTGCGCCATCTGGCCCGTCTGTTCTTCTGGCACGTCGGGCAGCCTGCGTGCAAACAGTTCCAGCCGATGTGATACCAGTTCGAACCCGAGTTCGGCCGTGATCCTGCGCAGCAGTTCGGCATGATCTGCATGGGTAAATTCCACCACCTGACCGCTTTCCACATCAATCAGATGGTAGTGGTCGCCTTCTTCCGTCGCTTCGTACCGGGCACGACCACCACCGAAATCCCGCCGTTCCAGAATGCCGTTTTCTTCCAGCAGACGCACGGTGCGGTACACCGTGGCAACCGAAATACGCCCGTCCAGCTGGGATGCGCGGCGGTACAGTTCCTCCACATCCGGATGGTCGTGGGCTTCAGACAGGACACGTGCGATCACCCGCCGCTGGCCTGTCATTTTCAGGCCGCGTTCGGTGCACATGCGTTCGATGCGGGTTTGTAGTCCGTTACTGTCTGGTGCCATGTTTACGGGCGTAGCCGATCATGCAGATACCTGTCCACACTACCACACCGTGTGTGGTTCAGTCCTCACGTTTGGTGCCAAGCCCGATCTTGCGCGCAAGCGATGAACGGTGGCTGGCATAGTTGGGGGCCACCATGGGATAATCATGGGGCAGGCCCCAACGTTCCCGATATTCATCGGGCGTCATGTTATAGGCGGTCTTGAGGTGGCGCTTGAGCATCTTGAGCTTCTTCCCGTCCTCAAGGCAGACAATGTAATCGGGAAAAACCGATTTTTTCAGCGGAACGGCCGGCACCGGCTTTTCCGGCACGGGCTCCGCGCGGCCAAGCGAGGCCACGGCTTCGTAAACCCGGTGAATCAGATCGGGAAGGGTATCCGCATCCAGCTCATTACGGGATACGTATGCCGAAACGATTTCGGCAGCCAGTTCCCGCACTTCAACTTCTGCCGCTGCATCAGCCATTAATCTGATCCTGTCACTCTGGAATAATGATATATCCTATATAAATAATTCCCGACGGACCGCAACAGGTAACAACAAAGGTTTCATGGTAATATGTCTGATATTGATATGGCAGAAATAGATATCACCCATGAAGTATGCCCCATGACTTTCGTACGCACGCGGTTGGCACTTGACAGACTTTCCGCCGGGGAAAAACTGCTTGTCCGGCTGCGTGGCGCAACTCCACTGGACAATGTTTCACGCAGTCTGAAGCTGCTTGGTCATGTTGTGGAAGAAATACAGACAGAAACAGATGGCATGACATATCGGCTGACTGTTCTTAAATGTCCCGCCGCATGACACAGGCATCCATCCCGTCGGGGTAATAGTTACGCCGCACGCCCGCCTGCACAAATCCATTCGTGCGGTACAATGCCATGGCGGGAGCATTATCCATCGCCACTTCCAGAAACAGGGTCCGTGCGCCAGCTTTCCCGGCCTGCCGCATGCCACGCGCCAGCAGGTCACGCCCGATGCCACGCCTCTGCCATGCCGTATCCACGGCAAAAGTCAGGATTTCGGCTTCATCAAACAGGGTGCGGATCATGATGAAGCCGGGCGCATCCCCTGCCGCCATCACAACGGATACACCCGGCATGTCCAGCAGCGCCTGCATGGCCTGCGCATCCCACCTGTGGGTGGCGGGAAATGCCTGCGCATGGATATGGGCCAGCAACGTGGCCTGCGCACCGGCAGGCCGGGGGGGCGGGGTCATGGCGTATTGATGGGGGCCGGTCGCAGGCCAGCCGCGGGCAGTCTGGCCTCCGGCGCATCGACATAGAGTGGCTGGGCTGCGCGGGGCGGCAGGTGGCCACAAAAACGGCGCAGGGCCACCGTGGCGATGTCCACGGGGGCGGGCTGCGTCAATGCGCATACCCGCACGTCTCCACGCGCTGGCATGGCCTGCGCCACATCATCCGCCGCATTCCCTGCCAGCAACACGGGACCCGGCGGCAGTTCAAGTGTCTCAAGCATATGGGCGGACACGCTGCCCGCATCCTTCCCGTCCGCCAGCGTTTCGACAAATACCCGTCCCCGCCGCGCGGTGGTACAGCACAGCGGACGGGCCGCCAGTGGGCGGGCCACGTCATGCAGGGCGTCGGCCATGGCTTCCCCCCCCGTCATGCCCATGACGGCACAACCGCTGCCCGCCGCAAGGCCATGGGCAAACGCCAGCGAAGCCCGCAGTCCCGTAAACGATCCCGGCCCGACCACCACGCCCACCAGTTCGGGCATGGCATGGGTCCAGCCACATTGCGCAAAGAGTTCGGTCGCCAGCAGGGGAAACTGTTCGGCTGCCCCCCGCCCCGTGGCGAACCGGGTCGCCAGAACGGACAACACGCCGTCATCATCCGACACAAGGCAGGCAATCACGGCCCGCGCCTGTGTTCCGGTGGCGCTGCCGTCCATCACCAGAATCCGCATGACCTATACAATCACGCAGGCGTCATCAAAATCGGGCCGCGGCGCACGCGGGGTGGGTGGTGGCCCATCCGTATAGCCAAGGCAGACAAGGAAATTGGCCTGCCAGCCTTTCTGCGCCAGGAAGCAGTCTTCCACCATCGCGCCATCGAACCCCGACAGCGGCAGCACGGACAGGCCCAGCGCACGCGCGGCCATGATCAGGTAAGCGCCCTGCAACGTGCCATTACGAAAGGCCGTTTCCTCCGCCAGCCCCACATCAGCCGCGAACCACTGGCGTACGTCCGGGGCTGGGTTGAGTGAATCCATCCGGTCAAAGAACAGTGGGTCATGCGCCACGATCACGGTGACCGGGGCGGTCATCACGCGCTGCACGTTCCCTGCCGACAGGGCCGGGCGCAGGCGTTCACGGCAGCTTTCGGTAGTGATGAACACGAAACGCGCGGGGCAGCAGTTACCCGATGTCGGGCCCAGGCGGACCAGATCATATAACTGCCGCAGCGTATCCTGCCCTACCGGCCGGTCATTCCACGCCACCGGCGTGCGTGCGTTGCGAAACAGAAGATCAAGCCCAGCGTCATCAAGCGCCATGAAACATTCCCAGACTACCCGCAGGCCTGCCGATCAGGCCTCTACCTGCTCTACCGATACCACTTCCGGCACATAATGGCGCAGCATGTTCTCCACCCCGTGCTTGAGCGTCGCGCGCGATGACGGGCAACCCGAACACGCACCCTGCATGGTCAGCCGCACCACACCGTCACGATAGCCCCGGAATACAATGTCCCCGCCATCACCCGCAACGGCGGGGCGCACGCGGGTATCCAGCAGTTCCTTGATCTGCTGCACGATTTCCTCATCCCCCGGCGCGATCAGGTCTTCGACCACCTGCGCATCGCTTTCGACCACGGGCTGTTCCGTCGCCAGGTAATCCGCCAGTACGGCCAGCACCTGCGGGCGCAGGTCGTCCCACTGCGTCGTGTCACTGCGGGTCACGGCCACGAAGTCATTGCCGAAAAAGACGCGCGCCACACCGTCCAGATCAAACAGAAGTTCCGCAAGGCGCGAACGCCCGGCCACGGAATCGGGGCTGATGAAATCAGCCGTGGCCCCATTGGCCATGATCTCGCGCCCCGGCAGGAACTTCAGCGTTGCGGGATTTGGGGTATCTTCTGTTTCGATGAACATTGCTCGGTCTTCCAGACATGACGGGAAAGCGGGACATGCAAACGTACTTCCCAAGTCCTGTTATATGATCGACCCGCGTGTAAATCCAACCCCACGCAGGGAAACCTGACCCGCTTTTAACCGGCCGGACGTATCACAGCATTGCGTGGCAGGACAATTTCCGCGCACAGGCCGCCATGCGCCCGGTTGGACAGGTGGAAACGGCCGCCATCGCGCTCCACCTCCCGGCTGACAATCGCAAGCCCCAGACCCAGCCCCCCCGTGCTGCGCGAACGCGACCCTTCCACCCGGTAGAAGGGTGTCGTCACGCGTCCGATCTCGGCCTCGGGCAGGCCGGGGCCATCGTCTTCCACCCGTATGCACAGGACTTCAGGCCCCACCGTCAGGCTGACATGGGCGTTGCCACCGTAATTCACCGCATTGTCGATCAGGTTGCCCAGCACGCGCTTGAGCGCCAGCGGGCGCACCACGGCCTGCGCCTGATCCGGTCCGTCATAGGTCACATCGCGGCCCTGGTCGGCGTCATCATCCACCCGCGTTGCAAGGATCGAGGCCACATTGACCGACCGCGCGGGTTCGGGGTCCTTTTCCCCCGACAGGTAGGCCAGCACGCCGGCAATCATCGCCTCCATTTCCGTGACATCGGCCTCGATTTCCTTCTGCGCGTTCGCGTCATCCAGAAATCCCGCCCTCAGCCGCAGGCGGGCCAGCGGCGTGCGCAGGTCATGGGACACGGCAGCCAGCGCCTCGGTCCGGTCGGCGATCAGGCGGTCGATGCGTTCCTGCATCTCGTTAATGGCGCGGGCAAGGTATCGGACTTCCCGCGGGCCTTTGTTTTCCAGCGGTACCCACCGGCCCGACCCAACCGTATCGGCCACATCCGCCAGGGCGCGCAGCGGCATGCTCAGCGCACGCACCAGCATGCCCGCCGCCAGCAGCACCGCCCCCGCCAGGATCGCCGCCGAAACAATGCCCCGCCGCATGTGATGGGGCTGCAGGATGGCGGGGGCAAGGAAGCCCATGTAACTGCCATCGGGCAGGCGCAGCGTGCCGCGCACGTCCTCCGTCGCCGCGATCGTGCCCGACAGGTTCAGTGCGTCCCCCCGCAGTGCCGTCAGTGATCCCGCCATACGGTCATGCAGCTTGCGCAGTGAGGGGGGTTCCACCTTCATCACCCCCATCTGTGCCGGGGTGCGCCAGTCTACCGTCAGGTCATTGGTGGACAGCATGGCCGCCAGCACCATGCGCTGCGACGTGGGTGTCGCGGCCAGCACGCGGGCGTCGATCACCAGCCGCTCGCCCACCTGTTCCAACTGGGCATCGTCTATGGTGTAGGTCTCGGCTTCTTCATAAAAAACGGAACTGCCGACAAAGACGAGTGCGACCGCAGCCAGCAGCACGAACATGACGCGCCCCACCAGCCCACGTGGCCACAGCGTGATCCGCCGGGGCGCTGGCTCCTGCTCTCGCGGGGGCTGTACGGTCCGGATCGTACTCACTCCCCCGTTCCCGTCAGACCCGCTCCACTTCCGACGTAAAGATGTAACCCATGCCGCGTACAGTGCGGATCAACCCGTCCGAATCCGGTCCCAGCTTGCGCCGCAGGCGGCTGACCAGCACATCCACGCTACGGTCCGACACATCACCCAGCCGCGTGCGCGACAGTTCCAGCAGGCGGTCGCGGCCAATGACACGCTGCGGGTTGTCAAGGAAGCTGGTCAGCAGGTCATGCTCCGCCCCCGAAATCTCGACCGCCGCACCGGACGGGTCCGTCAGTTCACGGCGGCGAAGGTCCAGCGTCCAGCCGGCAAAACGCACGGTTTCCTTGCGCTGGCGACCAGCGCTCGGGGTCGTGACCCCACCGCCCCGACGCCGCAGCACCGCGCGCACGCGGGCAAGCAGTTCCTTCTGGCCAAAGGGCTTAGGCACATAGTCGTCCGCACCCAGTTCCAGCCCCTGCACACGGTCCAGTTCCTCGCCGCGGGCGGATACGATAATGACCGGCACTTCCGTCAACGGCGCCTCGCCCGGCGCCACCGGATCAGCCTGTGCGCGCAGGCCACGACACAGGTCCAGTCCGTTGGTGCCCGGCAGCATGACATCCAGAATAATCAGGTCAGCCGCCTGCGCACGCAGCGCGTCCCACATTTCAGGGCCATCCTGCACACCGCGCACGCGGTAGCCATCGCCCTGCAGGGCGCGGACGATCAGGGTGCGCATGCCAGGGTCATCTTCCACCACGAGGATACGGGCGGGCAGATCATCAGTGGCAGGTATCTGTGTCATTCTCTCGGCCATGTTTCGGTTCAGGGACAGTCATGATGCCATTCATGCGACGGCCTCCAGCATATCCAACGCACCGGGCCGGGATAAGACCATCGTTCATATCATAAAATGTCAGTCATGACCGGATACGAAACAAAAACGGGGCACCGGACGAATCCGGCACCCCGTATGACACCCGACCTGCCGGATAAGGTCAGTGCGCGGCGGCGGCAGCTGAATTCAGCTTCAGCACCCAGAACTGGGCAATGTCACGTGCGCCATTGGTGCCTTCCACGCTGTTGAGGGTGGCGATGGCGGCATCTTTCTGCCCTGCTGCGGCCTGCGCCAGGCCAAGGTGCAGGCGCGCGATGTTCACGTCCGACGGTCCCCTGGCAATGCCCTGCTTCATAAGGGCAATGCCCTTGTCGCCCTGGCCGAACAGCACGTAGTTGTAGCCTGCCGTGAGCATGGCGTTGCCGGTGGTGGCCTGTGCTGCCGCCGTATCCAGCCCGGCCTTGCGGTCAGTGACGCTCTGCGTCACCAGCGCCTTCAGCTTTTCCTCACGCGGGGCGCTGGCGTCATGGCCCAGCACGCCGGTGCTGTAACCCTGGTTGATGACATCAAGCGCAAGCTGCGGCAGCCCCGCCTGCATGGCCAGTTCGGTAATGTCCATATATTCGGCCGGGGTCTTGACCAGACCGGATTCCAGACGCACCCGGTCGATATCCAGACGCAGGCCCGGGGCCATGTTCGGGTTGCTCAGGACCGAATGCACCACCTGCGCCCAGTAATCCGGCTTGGGGTAATAGGTGGCCAGCAGCACATAGGTTTTTGTCAGCGCCGCATTGTCCTTCAGCTGCGCCTGACAGGCGGCCAGAAGCTGAAGCTGGTTTTCCGTAGGCTTGCCGCCCGACTTGATGGTGGCGTCGATCTGCGCCTGCTGCACGCGGGCGGCATTGGCGTAATCATGCTGCAGATAATACGCCTGGATCAGGATCGTCAGCATCTGCGGGTTCTTGCCACCCGCCTTGATGTATTTTTCCGTGACCGTGATCGCCGTAGGATAATCCTTGGCGGTGAAGGCCATGCTGCCTTCGGCCAGCGCCATCTGTTCCCTGGTCGCGGCCGGTGTGCGCGGGGATGCGATCAGTGTGTCATAGGCCGAAATCGCGGCGGACACATTACCCGACTGGGCGGCCACGGCGGCACGCATCTGCGCGATGGTGTAGGATTCGTAATCGGACTTGCCCGTCACGGCATCCGCCGCGTCCACATCGGCCATGGCCTGCGGGTATTTCTTGGCGGCAAGGTCGGTCTGGGCCTTCTGCAGCGCCGTGCCGACCTTTTCCCCCAGCTGGTCCGCCGCACTGGCGGCATGGACGGGCAGTACGCCCGCCACCGGCAGCGCCATCATGACCCCGGCCAGCAGGCGCCCGCGCAGCTGGAACAGCGATTTGGATGTGATGTTTTTCAACTGGATGTCCTTCCATGAACGGGTCATGGCCCGATTGATCGGCCAGGGCATCACGATGGACCCACGCGGCCCATCATTCAATCCGCCCCTGACCGATGGCGGCACGGCAGGCCGCATGAAATGCGCCTGCCGTGTCACGACGTGAAATCAGATCATGCGCGGGTAGCGGGCTTATTCAGCGACGTCGTGCGTTTCATGGCGATAGCCGCCCATCAGGATCGACTGCACGTCAGCAGCGAAGTTGCGGACCTCATCCAGCGCGCCCTTGTTGCGGCGGACCAGCATGTTGTAGCCCAGAACCGCAGGCACGGCGGTGCCCAGGCCGATGGCTGTCATGATAAGCGATTCACCAACCGGACCGGCAACCTTGTCGATCGATGCCTGACCTGCAATGCCGATGGCCGTCAGCGCGTGATAGATACCCCAGACGGTCCCGAACAGACCCACGAACGGCGAGGTCGAACCCACGGTGCCGAGGAAGGCCAGGCCACCCTGCAGACGGTTCTGGATGAAATCCACCGAACGCTGGATGGACATGGTGGTCCAGGAATGCAGATCGATGGTTTCCTGCATCGTGCCTTCGTGGTGTTCGGCGGCCTTGATGCCGGTATCGGCAATGTAGCGGAAGGGCGATGCGGTATCGAGCAGTGCCGCGCCTTCCTTGATATCATGGGCAGGCCAGAATTTCGCCTTCACTTCCTTGGCGTCCTTCAGGATGCGCGCCTGCTCAAGGAACTTGGTGATCATGATGTACCATGTCCCGACAGACATCACGACCATGATGATCAGCACGGTACGGGCAATGAAGTCACCATTCGACCACAGCGCGCCCAGGCCATACGGGTTGGAATCGGCAGCCGCCGCAGGGGTGGCGTAGGCAAGGGCGGGCAATGCAGTCAGCAGCGCGGCCGCGATGACTTGATTACGATGCTGTCGGGTCATTTACCTGAAATCCTCTGACGAATAGGGCCATGGGTCTGGCCTGCAACACATTTCATGACTGTTATCTGACCAGTCCGGGAGATGAAAATCAATCCACCTGTATCGATTTCGGAACAATTTCCGGCATGTGGACCCGTCGGTCACGCCCGATGACGGGTGCGGGAATGACGGGAACCACCGGCTGGACCATGACCGGGCGCACAGGCGGGGGCGCGGGTGGTGCGGGCGGCATCGGTTCGGGAATGATCCGCAGCGTCACCGGCGGCAACGGGCGATAGGGTTCGGGAAACATGGGTTTGGCCTTGGGCCGCAACCCATAGGCCAGCATCGACAGGACAACGACATGGACCGCAATGATGACACCCACCACGCGCACGTACGGCGTACGCCGTCGCTGCCTGGCCGCATAATCCAATCCCATGACTTCGTCAGACCACATGCCATTCCCGTCCAGACGCCACCAGCCAGCGCCCTTGCCGGGCCTGCGCGCCATTAATTGCCAGACCATGATTGGGCGTGGTCGGGACGTATGTGTCAAGCACGATATGCAACAGGTGCGGAACAAATTTCCTGTTGTGGAACAATGGTTCCCACCCAAGCATGAAAAACCCCACGACCGAAAGTCGTGGGGCCTGTTCATAAGCGGGCCGTACCGGGTTACTGCGCCTGCGCGCTGGCTTCCGACCGGGTCGCCCCCACGCGGGCGGCAAGGGCGGCGGCCATGAAGTCATCAAGATCACCATCCAGAATGGCGTCCGGATTGGTTTTTTCCACGTTGGTACGCAGGTCCTTCACCAGCTGGTACGGAGCCAGCACGTAGGAACGGATCTGGTGCCCCCAGCCAATATCGGTCTTGTTCGCCTCGGTCTGGGCGGCGGCAGCTTCGCGTTTCTGCAGTTCCTGCTCGTACATGCGCGCCTTCAGCATGGTCATGGCCGTGGCGCGGTTGCGGTGCTGGGAACGGTCGGTCTGGCAGGCCACCACGATCCCGGTGGGGATGTGGGTGATGCGGATGGCCGATTCCGTCTTGTTGACGTGCTGGCCGCCCGCACCCGATGCACGGAACGTATCCACGCGCAGGTCGGCTTCGTTGATCTCGATCTCGATCGAATCATCGACCACCGGATAGACCCACACGGATGCAAACGACGTCTGCCGCCGTGCCGCCGCATCAAACGGCGAGATACGGACAAGGCGATGCACCCCCGCCTCGGTCTTCAGCCAGCCATAGGCATTCGGACCGCTGACCTGGATGGTGGCGGACTTGATCCCGGCCTGTTCGCCTTCCGAGCTTTCCATCATGGTCACCTTGTAACCATGCTGTTCAGCCCAGCGGGTGTACATGCGCAGCAGCATTTCGGCCCAGTCCTGCGCTTCCGTCCCGCCTGCGCCGGCGTTGACTTCAAGGTAGCAGTCATTGCTGTCCGCCTCCCCCGAAAGCAGGCTTTCCGTCTCTCGCCGCTTGGCTTCTTCCGCAAGGGCGCGCAGGCTGGCCAGCGCTTCGGCCACGACAGCCGAATCGCCTTCCATTTCCGCCAGTTCCGCCAGTTCGATCGTATCGTTCACATCAGCTTCAAGCTTCTGCACGCCCTCGATCTGGTTGGCCAGCAGCGTACGCTCGCGCATGAGCTTCTGGGCGGCTTCGGAATCATTCCACAACTCGGGGTCTTCGGCCCGGTTGTTCAGCTCCGCCAGGCGGTCGATTGCGACATCCCAGTCAAAGATGCCTCCTCAGCAGTGCCACCGACTGCTTGATCTGGTCGTTCAGGGCCTCTGTCTCGGCAGACATGGGCTTGCTCCTCGCTCAACGGTAAACAATGCGGGCATGCACGCGGGCACCCGGCATAACGGGCGTCAATACAGGCCGCCCATGCCAATGTCACCCCCGGAAGGCTGCGATGCGGCGGGACCGGACGGCGCCACGGGATGACCTGCGGATGTGCTGCCATCCCCCGCCACTGCCGGATTACCGGGCATGGTGGCCATGTCGGTTTCGGAATCAGGCATGTTTTCAGCACCGGTATCCGCTGCTGTCAGCGCCATGCCCGAACCCGCGCCAAGATCAACACTGACGCCCGGCACCTGTCCGGGCTTGAAGGCGTCAATCGCCATGCCCATCCCTGTATCGTAACGGGCCAGCTGCACCCCATCGGGCACGCGGAAATCAAGGCGCGGGCGGGTAGCGAGCGCCGCCTTCATCACCTGGTTCCAGATCGGGCCGGCGATCACGCCCCCGGTCTCGTTCCTGCCCAGCGACTGCGGGGTGTCGAACCCGATCCACACCACCGTCACCAGATCGGGGGAAAAGCCCGCGAACCATGCGTCATTGAAGTCCTGGCTGGTGCCGGTCTTGCCCGCGATGGGCCGCTCAATGCCCGCCCCCGCGCGCACGCCGGTGCCGCGGCGCACCACATCCTGCATCATCGCCACGATCTGGCTGGCGGATGTGGCCGATACCACCTGTGGGCGGGTATCCTCCATCTGCGGGCCATCGGCGGCCATGCTGCCAGCCTTCCACGTCATGCCATCGGGGCGCCATACGACGTTGCCGTTGCGGTCCTTGATATCGTCAATCAGGGTAGGCGTGACCAGCCTGCCGCCATTGGCGATGGTGGCATAGGCGGCGGCTTCGCGCATGACGGTGGTTTCCACCGCACCCAGCGCCGCAGGCAACACCAGCGGCATGGAATGGACAAGGCCAAGTTTCTGGGCAAGGTCCGCCACCGGCTTCATGCCGATCTGGGCGGCAAGGCGGATGGTAACAAGGTTGCGCGATTCCCGCAGCGCGTCATGCAGCGTGGTCGGCCCCCAGAAATCCTTTTCATAATTGTTGGGATGCCATTCGCCATAGCTGACGGGGGAATCATCGAATTTCTGCGAAGGGGAAATCCCCTGCTCCATCGCCGCCAGATAGACGAAGGGCTTGAACGACGATCCCGGCTGCCGCGCCGCCTGCGTTGCGCGGTTGAACTGCGATTCCCTGAACGACCAGCCGCCCACCATGGCCATGACGCGCCCGGTATGCACATCCACCGTGGCCAGCGCCCCTTCCACGCGCGGCACCTGCCGCACGGCAACGCCGCCGCCATCGGCCTGTGGTTCGATCAGGATCACGTCACCCACCTGCAATCCCTTGCCGGTGCGCATCCATGTCCGGTCGCGCGCCAGCAGTTCACCGGTATGGGGAATGACGGGATCACGTCCTTCCAGCCAGCCCACGCGCCCGGTGGCGGGCGACAGCACGACCGCGACCCGCCACTGTTCCAGCATGGCGGCAGGTGCCGTGACATGGGCCAGCACATTGGCCCAGTCCCCGCCTGCGTCGGCTGCATCGATATGCGTGAACGCGCCGCGCCAGCCGCCATGCGCGCGGTCATAGCGCAGCAGCCCGTCGCGCAGCGCGGTGGTGGCCACCTGCTGCAGATGGGAATCAAGCGAGGTATGGACCGACAGCCCACCTTCCATGGTGGTGCCGATGCCGTAGCGTTCGATCAGTTCACGACGCACCTCCTCGGCAAACCATTCGGAACCGGGAACGGGGCCGGGGCGGGTGAAGTTGGCGGGCACCAGCGGCTCCTGCTGGGCCGCGCGCGCTTCTTCCGGCGTTATGACCTTCAGGTCCGCCATGCGGTCCAGCACCCAGTTGCGCCGGTTGGTCGCCGCCTGTACGAAACGGTGGGGGTTGTAGTTGGTGGGCGATTTGGGCAGCGCGCCAAGGAAGGCGGCCTCGGCATTGTCCAGCTGGTCCAACGGCTTGTTGAAATAGGTCTGGGCGGCGGCCCCGATACCGTAAGCCCCTTCGCCAAGATAGATTTCGTTCAGATAGATCTCAAGGATCTGTTCCTTGCTAAGCGTCTGCTCCAGCCGCATGGCCAGCAGTGCTTCCTTGATCTTGCGATCGATGGAGACCGCATTCGACCCCAGCAGCATGATGCGTGCGACCTGCTGCGTGATGGTGGATGCCCCGATGGGACGGTGCTTCGTCCCGTGCATCATCATGTCGGTCAGGCCCGCGCGCAGGATGGCCATCGGATCGACACCGCCATGGGTGAAGAATTTCTGGTCTTCCGCCGCAAGGAAGGCATCGCGTACGCGTTCGGGTATGGCGCTGTAGGGCACGAATATACGCCGTTCCGCCGCCAGTTCCGCCATGACCTGATCATCGCCCGAATACAGGCGGCTCATGACCGGGGGCTGGTAGGTGCGCAGGCCGTCAACCGTGGGCAGGCCCTCGCTCAGACGTTCATATTCCCCCCATGCCAGAAGGGCCGCCCCACCGCCACCAAGCAGCAGGACGGCAAGCGTGGTGCCTGCAAGCCAGCGCACCATACGGTAACGTGGGCGGCGCGGGCCGCCGGCATCGGGGCGTGTGGGTCCATCAATCCGGCCATCGCGGCCTGATCCGTCAGCAAGCGTCATCCGGTATCCAATAAGGAAAGAAAGGGGCCGTTCTGTGTCGAGGCCCCTGTCTAGCATTGTCCGCCGCCGCCGTCGCCCCCGATCCGCCAGACCGGGGGCCTGCCGATCCCTTATGCGCTGTTACGGCTGGCCCATTCCGCGCGTCCGTCATTATCAAGCTGCTGGAATTCCTCATGGCTCAGTTCAATGACGGCGGCCGCCGCATTATCGGCCAGATGGTCGGGGCTGCTGGTGCCGGGAATGGGCAGCATGACCGGCGCACGGCGCAGCAGCCAGGCCAGCGCGACCTGTCCGGGCTGCACGCCTTTTTCACTGGCCAGACGGGTCAGCAGCGTGTCCCCTTTCGTCAGGCTGCCCGCCGCCAGCGGCGCCCATGGGATGAAGCCTATATTTTCCTTTGTGCAGTAATCCAGCACGTCTTCCGAATAGCGGTTGACGAGGTTGAAGCGGTTCTGGACGGTGGCGACGGGAAAATACAGCCGTGCGCGCTCGATCATCTCCACCGTCACTTCCGACAGACCGACATGGCGGATCAGCCCCTGCGCGCGCATGGCCGCAATCGCCTCGAACTGCCGCTCGGGCGTGCAGTCGGGCCCCACGCGGTGAAGCTGCCACAGATCAATGCGTTCGACCCCCAGCCTGCGCATGCTCATCAACACGCACTGGCGCAGGTAATCGGGATTGCCCACCGGCTTCCATATGTCGGGACCATGGCGCGTATGCCCGCCCTTGGTGGCGATAATGGTGTCCGTGTAGGGATGCAGCGCCTCGCGGATCAGGTCTTCGCTGACAAACGGGCCATAAGCATCCGCCGTATCGACGAAGTTTATGCCCAGTTCCGGCAGACGGCGCAGCGTGGCGAGTGCCGCAGCCCGATCGGCGGGTTCTCCCCATATGCCCTTGCCCGTAATGCGCATGGCCCCGAAGCCAAGCCGTGTGACCTCCAGGTCACCACCAATCATGAATGATCCGGACTGCCTTGCATCGGGTGTAAACATGCCATTTTCCTTACGCGGTGCGGGCACGCCGTGATCACTGTGGTCAGGACGTGCGGTTGCTGTCTGCCAGGCATAAGGCCACCCGCGCGAGTCCGGTTGCATGAAACCCCCGCAGTTCAGCCCAGCATGCGCCCGATCACCCGCGCCGTGTAATCCACCACGGGAATGATGCGGGCGTAATTGATGCGCGTCGGCCCGATCACGCCAATCGCGCCCACGATGCGGTTGGAATCCGTGCGGGCCGGGGCGACGACCACCGACATTCCCGCCATGCCGAACAACCCGCTTTCGGCACCGATGAAAATCCGCACCCCTTCGGATTCGCGTGCAAGGTCCAGCAGGCGCAGCATGGTTTCCTGTGTCTCCAGCCGCTCGAACAGCATCTGGATGGTGGTCAGGCGCTCGATTTCCGTTACATCGGCCAGCAGACGCCCCTGCCCGCGTATGAACAGGGTGCCGCCGCGTTCATCGGCATCACTCCATGTCGCCAGCCCGCTTTCCACCACTTCAGCCGTCAGATGGTCCAGTTCGTTGCGGTTGGCGGTCATGTCGGTGCTGACCGTCTCACGCAGGCGATCCAGCGTCTGGCCCGACAGATGGGCGTTGAGGTAATTTCCTGCCTCCACCAGCGCCGAGGGCGGCAGGCCGGGCGGCGTCTCGATCACACGGTTTTCCACCTGCCCGTCCGCACTGACCAGGATAACCAGCGCGCGCCCCGGACCAAGGGCCACGAATTCGATATGCTTGATGGTGGTACCATCGCTCTTGGGCGCCATGACCAGACCTGCCGCGGATGACAGGCCCGACAGCATGGACGACGCCTTGGCCAGCATGTCCTCAAGCGAACGCCCCTTGACGTCCAGCATCCCCTCGATGCTTTCACGTTCTTCCTCGCTCAGGCTGCCAAACTGCAGCAGCCCATCGACAAACAGCCGCACGCCCTTTTCCGTAGGCAGCCGTCCTGCCGAGGCATGCGGCGAAAACAGCAGCCCGGCATCGGTCAGGTCCGCCATCACATTGCGAATCGTGGCTGGCGACAGCGACAGCGGCAGGCGCTGCGACAGGGTGCGCGACCCCATCGGCTCACCCGTTTCGACATACTGCTCCACGATTTCGCGCAGGATCGCGGCAGAACGCGCATCAAGCCCGGACAGCAGGGCTGGCTGCGATACCTGTGGTCGGTTTTCCATCGCCATGCCTCCTGTGTTGCACGTATCCATTCCATGCGGACCATCCGCATCCCCATCCTAGCAGATCCTGCCATGTCCTGCCCACGCGGGACTGGAAATAGGAACGGGTTGCAGGCTATGCCGCCCCATCACCTTGCGGAGTTTTACGCCCATGCGCCCATCCGGCCGTGCCATAGACGCCCTGCGTCCCGTCTTCATCCAGCCCGGCTTCGCCCACCATGCCGAAGGGTCCGCCCTGATCCGCATGGGCGGGACCGAAGTCCTGTGCGCCGCCACGATCGAAACCCGCGTGCCTTCCTTCCTGCGCGGCAAGGGACAGGGGTGGGTCACGGCGGAATACGGCATGCTGCCGCGCGCCACCCACAACCGGGGCCAGCGCGAAGCCGCAAAAGGCAAGCAGACCGGTCGCACACAGGAAATCCAGCGCCTGATCGCCCGCGCCCTGCGCGCGGTGGTGGACCTGAAGGCGCTGGGCGAAATCTCGGTCACGGTGGATTGCGACGTGCTGAACGCCGATGGCGGCACGCGCTGCGCCGCCATTACCGGGGCGTGGGTCGCACTGCGCCTGGCGCTGGAAAAACTGGTGCGCAACGGCACTTTGCCCGCCCTGCCGATCAAGGGACAGGTCGCGGCCATATCCTGCGGGCTGACGGATGACGGCCCGGTTCTGGACCTGGACTACAGGGAAGACAGCACGGCCAGCGCCGACGCCAATTTCGTCCTGACCGCCGATGGCGGGATTGTGGAAATTCAGGGCACGGCGGAAAAGGATCCCTTTACCGAAGCCCAGTTCAACACCCTCATGCGGCTGGCCCGTACCGGCACGGCTGAACTGTTCCGTATCCAGACCGCTATTGTGGAAGAGGCACTAAAGGCATGAATATAACCCCTACCCGCCTGAACCGTGGCGACACGCTGGTACTGGCGACGCATAACCGGGGCAAGATCGCGGAATTCGCGGCACTGCTGGCAGGATACGGCATCCGTGTCGTCTCGGCTGGTGATCTGTCGCTGCCTGAACCGGAGGAAACCGCCGACAGTTTTACCGGCAATGCCGCCATCAAGGCCATAGCTGCGGCAGAAGCCGCCAACCTGCCCGCACTGGCCGATGATTCGGGTTTCTGTGTTGCGGCTCTGGATGGCGCGCCGGGCGTCTTTTCCGCCCGCTGGGCTGGTCCGGAAAAGAATTACCCCGACGCCATGCGCCGCATCCATGACCAGATGGGCGATACCCCCGACCGCAGCGCGTGGTTCATTTCCGTCCTGTGTCTTGCATGGCCTGACGGGCGGACCGAAACCTTTGAAGGGCGCATTGACGGGCATGTCATCTGGCCGCCGCATGGCGAAAACGGTCACGGCTATGATCCCATCTTCGCCCCCGGCAGCGGCACCCGCAGCTTTGCGGACATGAGCGATGTGGAAAAGAACACCATCAGTCACCGCGCACTGGCTTTCGCGCTATTCCGTGACACCTGCCTGCCCGCGACAGCATAAGAGAAAAAGTTTTTGGTGAAGCTTTTTTCAAAAAGCTTTGAAAACGCCGCCTTTTTGAAAAAACGGCGACACCTAGAAACTTCTATTGTTTTTTATAATGAAAAAAGGCCGGTCCCCCTTACGGGATCCGGCCTTTTTCACATGGTACGGACCACCGGCCTAACGCCCGGTCATGATCCGTTCCAGCAGTTGCGCCACGGTGGGCACGAAGCCATTGGCATAGAACGGGTCGGTCGCGAAACGCCATGCGTTGGTGCCACCGAACATGAGGTTGTGGTCAATGACTTCCGCCTGATCCGGCCCATGGGCATGGGCCGCCGTCTGCAGCGTTTTCTGGATGCAGTAGGAACGCGGGTCCGCCTTGTGCCCGTTGGAATAGGCGGGCGGCTTCTGTGACCAGTTGGAAAAGCGGCATTCCGACAGGCAACCCATGCATGCCCCCTGATCGGCCAGGATTTCCCGCGCCCGTTCCGGGGCCACGAACACCAGCGTATTATCCGGCGTGCGCATGGCCTCGGTATGGCCTTCTTCCGTCCACAGCCGCGCACGCTGCGCATCAGCCGGGGTGACAAAAACCTGCCGTCCACGTGCGCCGATGGCCAGTGCCGCCGTGTGTTCGCCCAGTAATTCAGGGGAGAACGGAATCTGGCGTTCCGACCGCCCCCGCAATTCGCGCAGGAACGAATTGTTCACCGCCGACGAATAGAAGCCGGTGGGCGAGAAACGGTTAAGGAACACATCCCCTTTCTTCAACGTCAGCAGGCGCTGTTTCCACGCATCGGGAATCGGGCTTTCACGCGTCAGCAGTGGACGGGTGCCAAACTGGAAGACGATCGGCCCGAGTTCGGGGTTATCGATCCAGTCCTGCCATTCCTCCAGCCACCATACGCCACCGGCCATGATGATGGGGGTGTCATCCAGACCGAAGGCCCGCATCTGCTTGCGCAGCGCCAGCACGCGGGGAAACGGGTCTTCCGGCGCCAGCGGGTTTTCGGTGTTGGACAGGCCATTATGACCACCCGCACGCCACGGATCTTCATATACCACCGCACCCAGCAGCTCACCCGTCTTGTGGTACGAACGTCGCCACAGGGCGTTGAACGCACGGGCGGACGATACGATGGGATAATAATGAATGCCGAACCGCGCCGCGATTTCCGACAGGCGGTACGGCATGCCCGCACCACAGGTCAGACCCTGGATCATCCCCGGCGCACCTTCCAGCACGCCGTTTATGACACGTTCCGCACCACCCATTTCCCACAGGATGTTGGCATGGATACGTCCCTTGCCGCCTGCGATTTCATGCGCGATGCGGGCCTGCGCGATCCCGCCACGAATGGCGTAATCGATCAGTTCCTCGTGCCGCTCGCGCCGTGTTTTACCATGATAGACCTGAGGGACGACGTTGCCATCTTTATCATAGGAATCGGCATTCACGATCGAGACCGTGCCAGCCCCCCCGGCTGCCGCCCAGTGCCCGGCGGATATGCCGGTTGAGATCGAGACGCCCTTCCCCCCTTCGACCAGGGGCAGAATATCCGTCCCGCCCATACGGATCGCATTGATCGGCTTCATCACCATTCCATCGTCATGTGTCTGCCCGCGCAGCGGGGTATGCCCATACCAGGCACATCCCGCCGCCGGGTGTCATACAGGTCGGCGCCGCGTCTTAGCGCGCGGGCGCACGACCGGGCTTCGCGCCCACTGTCTCGGTGATATCGGCACCGGTTTCCTGATCGACCACGCGCATGGACAGCTTGACCTTGCCGCGATCGTCAAAGCCCAGCACCTTCACCTTCACCTCGTCTCCCTGCTTGACGACATCGGTCGTCTTGGAGACACGGCCCTGCGCCAGTTCGGAAATGTGAACCAGCCCGTCACGGGGGCCCAGGAAGTTGACGAACGCACCGAAATCGGCGGTCTTGACGACCTTGCCGTTATAGATGTGGCCCACTTCGGGTTCCGCCACGATGCCACGGATCCGTTCGATGGCCTTTTCGGCCTGATCGTCGGACGACGCGGCGATCATGATCGTGCCGTCATCGTTGATGTCGATCTTCGCACCCGAATATTCAACGATCTCACGGATAACTTTACCACCCTGACCGATCACGTCGCGGATCTTTTCCTTCGGAACCGAGATCGTGGTGATCTTCGGTGCGGAGGACGAGACATCCGTGCGGCCTTCAGTCAGCGCCTTGGCCATTTCACCAAGGATGTGCAGACGACCCTGACGGGCCTGACCCAGCGCGATCTTCATGATTTCCGGCGTGATGGACGTGATCTTGATGTCCATCTGCAGCGCGGTCACACCCTGCTCGGTGCCCGCCACCTTGAAGTCCATGTCGCCCAGGTGATCTTCATCACCAAGGATGTCGGACAGGACGGCGAAGTCCTCGTCTTCCTTGATCAGACCCATGGCAATACCCGCGACCGGGCGCTTCAGCGGCACACCGGCATCCATCAGCGCAAGCGAGGTACCGCAGACGGTCGCCATGGAGGACGAACCGTTGCTTTCCGTGATCTCGGACACGACACGCATGGTGTACGGGAAGGTATCCTTGCCCGGCAGCAGCGGGTGGATCGCACGCCATGCCAGCTTGCCATGACCGATTTCACGACGGCCGGGAGAACCCATACGCCCGCACTCACCGACCGAGAAGGGCGGGAAGTTGTAATGCAGCATGAAGTTGTTGCGGTATTCGCCTTCCAGCGCATCCACGATCTGTTCGTCCTGACCGGTACCAAGGGTCGCGACCACAAGGGCCTGCGTCTCGCCACGGGTAAACAGGGCGGAACCGTGCGCGCGCGGCAGGATACCGACTTCGGACACGATCGGGCGGATCGTTTCCAGATCACGGCCATCGATACGGAAACCGGTATCCAGCACTTCGGTGCGGACCACGTCGGCTTCCAGATCCTTGATCATGGGCCTGGCGGCGTCAGCATCGGCCTCACCGATCTTGGCGAGGATGGCTTCACGGGCTGCGGCAACCTTCTTGTAACGCACCTGCTTGGTGCGTTCCTTGTAGGCATCGGCAATCAGGGCGCGACCGACCTTGTCCACCTTCTTGCGCAGCTTGATTTCCTCAGCCGTCGGCTCGGCCAGATCCCACGGGGCCTTGGCGGCACTTTCGGCCAGGTCGATGATCGCATCGATCACCGGCTGGAAGGCTTCGTGACCGAACGTCACCGCACCCAGCATCACGTCCTCGGACAGTTCCACTGCCTCGGACTCGACCATCAGCACACCTTCGGACGTGCCGGCCACGACCAGATCCAACTCGCTTTCCTTGAGCTGGGAAATGGTCGGGTTCAGTACGTATTCGCCATTGGCATACCCCACGCGGGCCGCGCCCACAGGGCCGAAAAACGGAATGCCCGACAGCGTCAGCGCAGCCGAACAGCCGATCAGCGCCACGACGGCGGGGTCGTTTTCCATGTCGTGGCTCAGCACGGTGGCGACGACCTGCACTTCATTGCGGAAGTTTTCGGGGAACAGCGGCCGGATCGGACGGTCGATCAGGCGGGAGTTCAGGACTTCGGCCTCGCTCGGGCGGCCTTCGCGCTTGAAGAAGCCACCGGGGATCTTGCCCGCGGCGTAAGCCTTTTCCTGATAGTTGACCGTCAGCGGGAAGAAATCCTGCCCCGGCTTCACGCTCTTGGCGCCAACGGCCGTGCACAGCACCACCGTATCACCATAGGTTACGACAACCGCGCCGTCGGCCTGGCGGGCGATCTTGCCCGTTTCCAGCACCAGCGGGCGGCCGCCCCATTCGATTTCCTTGCGAAAATAATTAAACATCCAGACAACCCTGTCCGTTGACTGCCGCAATGCAGGCGGGCCGGACATTGGAACGTTGATGGCAGCGCCTCGGACGGCATGGAGTGATGACGGCACATACCGCCAGAACACCATGTGGCCTGAAACGCTGCGATCCGGTCCGGACATCTCCGCCGTGGCGTCGGCAGCGTGTTGATGGCACCCGTTTGGTCACGGACACCGGAAAATAGCCAACCCGACCGGACACGGGCATGCAGGTGCATACGCCGTGTCCGTGCGGGTCGTGCGGGAGGAACGCATTATGACCACGTTCCCCCCATGTCGCAAATCAGCGACGCAGGCCGAGGCGCTTGATGAGCGTTTCGTAACGGGCCTGGTCCTTGCGCTTGACATAGTCCAGCAGGCGGCGGCGGCGACCGACCAGCATCAGCAGACCACGGCGCGAATGGAAATCCTTCGCATGGGTCTTCAGGTGATCGGTCAGGTTCACGATCCGCTCGGTCAGCAGGGCGACCTGTACTTCCGGCGAACCGGTGTCCGTCTCGGCGTTGCGGTATTCGCCAATCAGCGCCGTGCGGCGTTCAGCAGTAATCGACATCGTCATCTCCATTGATAATTCGGTTCACAGCATGCGTACCGATCGCAGCAGCCCGCCTTCGGGGCGGCACAGCCCGACCACACGCGCCCCATCCATCGCACGCACGACACCCGAACGGGGGTCAACGTGATCCGGCATCCGGTCCGCCAGCTGGTTCAGGTCTATTGCCTGGCCAAATGACAGGGCATCCGCTTCCTCACGGGTCAGGGCCAGCGCCGGGATGTCGGCCAGCGCGGTCGCGACCGGAAGCAACAGATCCGGTGGAGCAGGCGCGTTGTCGGCGCTTGCGACAATTTTGTCCAGTGGAATCGCATGGGATTCATCAAAAGGCCCGACGTTCAGCCGTCTCAGCGCCGCCACATGTCCCACCGTGCCACAGGCCAGCGCGATATCGCGGGCCAGCGCCCGCATGTACACGCCCTTGCCCGATTCCACCTCGAACACCGCCGTGTCTGCATCGGGGCGCGCAATCAGTTCAAAACGGTCAATCCGCGCCGGACGGGGGACCAGTTCCGGCGCATTGCCCGCGCGCGCCATATCATAAGACCGCTTCCCCCCGACCTTCAGCGCCGAAAAGACCGGCGGCACCTGCATGATGTCGCCACGGAAGGCGGCAAGGGCCGCCTCAAACGCGGCATTGTCGGGTCGCACGTCGGATACGGCGGTCACGCTGCCTTCCGCATCATCACTATCGCGCGCTTCCCCGATACGCAGGGTGAAATGATAGCGCTTGGTGCCATCCATTATATAAGGCACGGTCTTGGTTGCCCTGCCAAAGGCCACGGGCAGCAGTCCCGTCGCCAGCGGGTCCAGCGTACCGCCATGTCCTGCCTTGGCCGCGTCAAACAGGTAACGCACCCGGCCCACGACCTGGGTGGATGTCATTCCCAATGGCTTGTCCACTATCAGCCAGCCATCGAGCGGGCGTCCACGTTTGCGTCCCATTGCAGGCACCTTGATCAATGAGGGGGGAATGCCGTGCGTTTAGACGAGGCACGCATGCACGGCAATGCCCCATTCCGTCACCGGGGCTGGCCGCCTGCGTCACACGTGGTAAAAGGCGAAGCGGGCACATGCCTGCCATCCCCGCAGCCCGCTTTGCCAGTCGTGGATGTAATGTCATCTTGCAGCAAACGGACACATGGCCAAATGTGTCCGCAATCGTTTTTTATTCTGCGTCTAGGGAGACCTGAACACCATGGCTGAACGGCAGACCACGGTCGGTGCATTTGTGTTGGGTGGAGCCCTGCTTGGTGTGACGGCCATAGCGCTGTTCGGACAGTTTCATCCCTTTTCCCCCACCAGTCGGGCCGTGGTGGTGTTCGACAGTCCCATCAATGGGCTGGGCGTAGGCGCCCCCGTCACCTTCGACGGAGTGCAGGTCGGCCACGTGGACCATATTGCCGTCCAGTTTGATCCCCAGACGCATCAGGCCTTCATTCCCGTCACCCTGGAACTGCAGGCCAATGGCGCGCACATGGCGGGCAGCCATGGCAAGGTGCTGGACAGCCGCGAACTTCCGAAACTGGTGGAAAACGGGCTACGCGCCGAACTGCATATGCAGAGCTTTGTCACGGGACAGGAAGAAATCGACCTGACCTTTGACCCCAGCGTGCCCGCGCACCTGCATCCCGGCATCAGCCCGCTGCCGGAAATCCCGGCACGTGAATCGGAAATGCAGAAGCTGACCGACGCGCTGACGGCGCTGCCACTGAAAAACATCGCCAACAATGCTGATGCCATGCTGGTCAGCATCCGTACGCTGGCAGACAAGCTGGACAAGGACCTGCCCCCGCTGGTGGACAGCGTGCGCGCCACGTCCGACCATACGCGGGTGACGGTGGACACCGCGACCGATGCGATCCGTGACCTTGACCGCCAGATGGATACGACACTGGCATCCATCAACCATCTGGCCGATACCGGCACGGCGCAGCTGGATGCGCGTGGCAACGAACTACATACCCTGCTGGTCAATTCCAATGAAACGGTAACCGAGGCCAAGGGCGCGCTGGCTGGCCTGCATGACATTACCGCCCCCAGCACGGCCGATCGTTCCAATATCGATTCGTCGCTACGTGACCTTGCTGCTGCTGCGTCCGCGCTGCGTGGATTTGCCACCGATGTGGAACGTAACCCGCAGCTACTGCTGATGGGGCGGCGTAACTGACCCCTTTCCCATATTGGGACCATGAAAAAAGGCCGGTCATGGCATAATGCCAGTCCGGCCTTTTTTATAGGAATAATAAAAAGTTCTTGGGTGCCATCTTTTAAAAAGCCGACGTTCTTCTGAAGCTTTTTGAAAAAAGCTTCACCAAAAATTTTTATTCAGTAGAAAGTTGATTCTGCCGCAGGGCCGGGAAGATTCAGTCTTCGAGATCGCGCCTGACTTCCGGCTGACGCAACATGTTATCGACTTCCATTGCGTAATCCAGTGCCGTATCGGGCTGGAAATGCAGATCGGGCACGCCCCGCAGCCTGAGCGCATGGGACAGACGCGTGCGCAGGAAAGGCGTCACACGCTTGAGCGCGGGCAGCAGTTCCGCCACATCACTGCGACCCAGACGCGCCACGAATACGGTGGCATGCTTGAGATCGGGTGAGATACGCACTTCGGTCACCGTAATGCGCACATCCGCCAGATCCGGGTCACGGAATTCCGTGCGGGCAAATATTTCCGCCAGCACGCGGCGGACTTCTTCCGCCACGCGCAACTGGCGCTGTGAGGGACCAGACGCGGAATGGCCGGCAAGTTTCCCTGCCGGCCCGCTCTCGCTCATCCCTTTTCTGGATGAATTACGGCTCATGCCGGGACGAGTTCCATTTCATAACATTCGACCACATCACCTTCGCGCAGGTCATTATACCCGGCAAAGGACAGGCCGCACTCGTAACCGCGCGCCACTTCCTTGACATCATCCTTGAAGCGCTTGAGCTGGCTCAGCTCACCTTCATGGATCACGACGTTGTCACGCAGCAGACGCACGCCACAGCCACGCTTGACCACGCCTTCGGTAACGTAACAACCAGCGACCTTGCCCACCTTGGTAATTTCGAAAACCTTGCGGATTTCGGCGTAACCAAGGAACTTTTCGCGATGCTTGGGCGCAATCTTGCCACGGACCAGCTGCTCCACATCATCAGCAACCTGATAGATGATGGAATAGTAGCGGATATCCACACCTTCACGCTGTGCCAGTTCACGCGCCTGCGCCGTGGCGCGGACGTTAAAGGCAATGATGACGGCGCCGGACGCCTTGGCCAACTGCACATCACTTTCAGTGATCTGGCCGACCGTGGCGTTCAGCACGCGGATCTTGACTTCCTCATGCTCCAGCTTCTGCACCGTGGCTTCAAGCGCCTCGGCCGAACCCTGCACGTCCGCCTTGATCAGGACGGCAACTTCCTTCTGCGCACCAGCCTGAATACGGGCCAGCATCTGGTCCAGCGTGCCGCGTGCAGCAGTCTGGCCGGCTGCCGTGCGATCCTTGATCACGCGCTGACGGAATTCCGAGATTTCGCGTGCGCGATTCTCGTTTTCGACCACCACGAACGGCTCACCTGCACCCGGCACGCCGGTAATACCCAGGATTTCAACCGGCATGGACGGACCGGCTTCACCCAGCTGGCGATTACGGTCGTCGATCATGGCGCGAACGCGGCCCCATTCGGCCCCGGCCACTACAATATCGGTGCGGCGCAGCGTGCCTTTCTGGACCAGCACGGTCGCAACCGGGCCACGACCACGGTCAAGACGGCTTTCGATAACCGAACCTTCGGCAACACGATCCGGATTCGCTTTCAGATCAAGAATTTCGGCCTGCAGCAGGATGGCTTCCTCAAGCTTGTCCAGCCCGGTGCGCTTGAGCGCCGAAACTTCGACATCCTGTGTATCGCCGCCCATGCTTTCCACCACGATTTCGTGGTTCAGCAGTTCCTGACGCACGCGGTCGGGGTTCGCACCCGGCTTGTCGCATTTGTTGATCGCCACGATGATCGGGGCATCAGCCGCCTTGGCATGCTTGATGGCTTCGATCGTCTGCGGCATCACACCGTCATCCGCCGCAACCACCAGCACCACCACGTCGGTTACCGATGCACCACGGGCACGCATGGCCGTAAAGGCTTCATGACCCGGGGTGTCAATGAAGGTAATCTTCGCACCCGATGCCAGGGTTACCTGATACGCACCGATATGCTGCGTAATGCCACCGGCTTCACCATTGGCGACATCGGTGGTGCGCAGCGCGTCAAGTAGCGAGGTCTTGCCGTGATCGACATGACCCATGACGGTCACGACCGGCGGACGCGGCCTGAGGTCCTCGGCCTTGTCCTCGATCCCCTCGATCCCGATTTCAACATCGCTGTCGGACACACGGCGCACGCGGTGACCGAATTCCTGTACGACCAGTTCAGCGGTATCCGCATCGAGCGACTGCGTAACCGTCGCCATGACGCCCATTTTCATCAGTGCCTTGATGACTTCGCCCTGACGGGCAGCCATACGGTTGGCAAGTTCCTGCACCGTGATGGTTTCAGGCAGGACCACGTCACGCACCACACGGACCTGATCGGAACGCAGGCGTTCCAGTTCGGCCTGGCGGCGTTCACGCTCGCGCTGACGGCGAACGGATGCGAGCGAACGGGTCTTGTCGTCATCCCCTTCGATCGCGGCCTGCACGTCAATGCGACCAGCGCGACGGCTGTCATTGTTCTTCTTCGCACCGCCCGAGGGGCGGCGACCGGGCGCGGCGTTGCCGGGTCGACGGCTGGGACGACGTTCTTCCTCGCCCCCTTCCGCACGGCCACTGCGCAGGCGCAGGGTCTCACCTGCACCAGCGGCAGTACGTCCGGCACCACCTGCAGCGTTGCCGCCACCTGCCGGACGCGCGGGACGCAGCGGCTGTGCCGGCATGATCGCACGTTCGGCCAGCGGACGCAGACGCTGCATCGGCGGCGCAAGCGTGACCTCACCGGGAATTGGCACGGAGGAGACAACCGGCCCTTCCGGTTCGGCGGATTCCGCCGGTTCGGACGCGCCCTGTGCCGCGGCACTGCGGGCTTCCTGTTTGCGGGCCTCGACCTCAGCCGCGGCATCTGCCTTTGCGCGTGCCTCTTCTTCGGCACGGCGGGCATTTTCCTCTTCCTGGCGACGGGCTTCTTCCGCAGCAGAGAGGATCGTGATCTTCTCCTGCTCGCGCGCGTCCTTTTCGCGCTGGATGGCGGCGCGGCGCTGTTCGTCCAGCACGCGCTGGCGGGTTGCCAGCTCGGCTGCCGTCAGCGCGCGACCTCCCCGTCCCCCGGCGCGACCGCCAGCCGGCCCCGATCCGTTACCTGCGGCCCCGGCCCCGCGCTTCTTGCGCACCTCGACCTGAACCACTTTTGACCGACCATGGCTGAAGCTCTGTCGCACGGAACCGGCATCCACCGTCCGTCCGACTTCCCTACGGCCCGCCGGCCGCAGGGACAAGCGTCCCTTACCCTGATCCTGATCGTTGCCTTCGCTCATGTACCCGCCTGTTCACACCGTCCGGCGGAACACTCCGCCGAATTCGGGCTGGCCCTGCCGGACAAACCCGCAAAACGTTCACTCTCGATACGGAAACGGCGCGCCAGTTCACCATGCAGCATCGCCGCATGAACAACATGGTCGCGGCCAAATGCCGCACCCAGACCCGATGCCGTAGGAACAACCGTAACCGGAAGGTCCCGTGCACCAGACAAAACTCTCTTCCTCTCGTCGGGGCTGCCATCGGCGGCCTGGATAACCAGACCGGCCCGACCGCCCACAACCCACTCACGCACCTTGGCGAAACCACAGACAATCTGTCCGGCCCGCCGCGCCAGTCCTGCAACATCCATCATGCGCCGCAGCAACCCGTCTTCAATAAGATGGGTCAGGTCAGGGTGAATAACAACCCTTCCCCGTGCCGCACGAGCGAATGCGCCACGTGTGCGTGCTGTTTCTAACACATCCGCACGCGCGCTCAACCAAATTCCCCGTCCGGGCAGACGTGCGGAAAGATCAGGGATCACGACTCCGTCCGGGGAAATGACAAACCTGATCATTTCCTCCTTCGGCAGCCGGACACGGGTGACGGCACAGCGGCGCAGCGGACCGCGCTCTTCATGTCCCATGTCGCCCGCGTCTTCCGCGGTCAGATGTCCCTGTTCAGACGTCGGACGTCTCCTGTTCGTCGGCCCGGTCTTCACCAGCCCTGTCGTCTTCATCAAACCAGTGCGCACGCGCCGCCATGATGATTTCGTTGGCTGCATCCTCATCAATCGCATCGCTGCCGAGGATTTCAACCAGTTCATCACCGGCAAGGTCAGCCAGGTCATCAAGCGTCTTCACGCCCTTCTCACCCAGCGTCACCAGCATCTGGTTGGTGAACACACCAAGCGCCGCGATGTCATCGGTGACACCCAGCGCCCGGCGCTTGTTATCCAGTTCTTCTTCCTGACCCGCAAGGTAGCCTTCGGCGCGACGGACCAGTTCACTGGCCACGTCCTCGTCAAAACCTTCGATGTTGGCCAGCTCCTCGGAGTCGGCAAACGCCAGCTCCTCGATGGAATGGAACCCTTCGGTCACCAGCAGGCCGGCAATGACGTCATCAACATCCAGCGCCTCGACAAACAGGTTGCTGCGGCGACGGAATTCTTCCTGGCGACGTTCCGATTCCTCGGCTTCGGTCAGGATGTCGATGTCCCAGCGCGTCAACTGGCTGGCAAGACGGACATTCTGCCCACGCCGTCCGATGGCAAGGCTGAGCTGGTCATCAGGGACGACAACCTCGACCCGGCCAGCTTCCTCATCCATCACCACCTTGCTGACTTCAGCCGGGGCAAGGGCGTTGACGACGAAGGTCGCGGCCTGCGGGCTCCACGGTATGATATCGATCTTTTCGCCCTGCAGTTCCTTCACGACTTCCTGAACGCGGCGACCTCGCACACCGACGCAGGCACCAACCGGATCGATCGATGCATCGCGGGAGATAACGGCCATCTTCGCACGCGAACCGGGGTCACGGGCCACAGCCTTGATCTCGATGATGCCATCATAGATCTCGGGCACTTCCTGCGCGAACAGCTTGGCAAGGAATGCCGGATGCGTACGGGACAGGAAGATCTGCGGGCCACGCGGCTCATCACGCACATCATAGATATAGGCGCGCACGCGGTCGGAATTGCGGAAGCTTTCACGCGGGATCAGTTCATCACGGCGCAGCAGGGCTTCGGCATCCCCGATCTCGACCAGCAGGTTGCCGTATTCCGTACGCTTGACGGTGCCGTTGACGATCTCGCCCACGCGGTCCTTGAAGTCGTTGAACTGGCGGCGGCGTTCATATTCGCGCACGCGCTGGACAATGACCTGCTTTGCCGTCTGCGCCGCGATGCGACCGAAGTCGATGGGCGGCAGCGGATCGATCAGGTATTCACCCAGCTGGATCTCGGGCTTGAACTTGCGCGCGATGTAGAGCGGGATCTGGGTTTCCTCGTTCTCCACCGTCTCGACCGCTTCGGTCCAGCGCGACAGCCGGACATCGCCCGTCTTGCGGTCGATGGTGGCGCGGATATCCTTTTCATGACCGTATTTTGCGCGGCCGGCCTTCTGGATGGCCTGTTCCATCGCTTCCAGCACTTCTTCACGGTCGATCGACTTTTCCCGCGCTACGGCATCGGCAACCAGCAGCAGTTCGGGACGGGCAACGGACGTATCCATCAGTGTCTCCACAACATCGTTCAGTTGGCCTTGCGCGCCGGCTTGCGGTCGGGCTTGCCAGGGGCCTTCTGCGTTCCGGCCGGAGCATTTTCATCCCCCGGCCCGTTTTCGTCGCTGGCGGCATCCGGCTTCATCATCCGGGCGCTCGCCTCGATCAGTTCGTCGGTCAGGACCAGCCGCGCCTTGCGCATTTCAGCGAAAGGCAGCGCGACCTCGGCCCCGTCATCCAGCCGCATCAGGCCATGGCCGTCGCGCGCGCCCAGCACGATGCCGGCAAAGCGCTTGCGGCCATCAATGGGCATGTTCATCTCGGCCCGGGCAAGGTGCCCCGCGAACCGTTCCCAGTCCTTGGCGCGCGTCAGGGGGCGGTCGATCCCGGCAGACGAAACCTCCAGCGTCCAGGCACCCGGCAGCGGGTCCTCGACATCCAGTATCGCGCCCACCGCATGGCTGATCTGTTCGCAGTCTTCAATGGCGATGAGCGTGCCATCCGCACGGTCCGCCATGATCTGCACCGTGGGGGATTCGCGTCCCAGCACCGCCACGCGCACAAGGTCAAAGCCCATGTCGGCCAGTGCGGGCGCGATCATTTCGGCAATACGGGCATCAAGGCCCGTCAGGAATGGCAGATCAGCGTCCAATGCAAAAAAGGCAGCCCTGCGGCCACCCCCCAAAGAAAAAACCAGAGATGAAGGAATTGCCCGTACCATAGGTCACGCCCACCGTAACCGCAAGAACTATATGTCCGGGCAGACGTTACATTTCCTGCATCTTAACGTCTTGCCATATCATACCCCTGACCCACATTATGCACGCATGACGCCCTTGAACTCACCGCCGGAACCCGCACGGGAACGCAGTGAACGCTCATCCAGCCGCAGGCTGGTTGTGGTGGGGCTGATCGCGGCCGTTGTCGCGGGCGGCGGTCTGGGCACGGGTGGCTTCATGGCGGCGCGTGAAGGCGGCAGTGGCAGCCAGACACCCCCCGTTGCCGCCGAAGCGGGCGGCGGCGGCACCAGCGACGGCACGCACCTCATGCTGAACGCCCCGGTACAGAACCGGCCTGACATGATGGGCCAGATGCCCATGATCGCACCCGATCGCGCGGCAGAAATGCTGCGCCAGACATCCTATTCCATACAGCAGCAGGCCGAGATCATGGCTGCGCTGAAGCGCCGCGACATCATACTGGCCGACATGCCCATGTATGACATGACAGGCGGCAACGCGGTGGTGAACGTGCAGTCACTGGGACTGGTGCAGACAGTACACCTTGGCCCGCAGCCCAAAAGCGTCATCCTGCCCATCCGCGTGGCGGGCAATGTGTCCATTACCGCGGCAGGAGACCCGGGGCCGGTCGGCATCCATGCGGGCGCGGTATTCGTGCCCGGCCCCACGGCGCTGCCCGTGCTGACGCGTGACACCGAAATCGTGATCGGGGTAGTCGTACAATGAAACCGCTCTATCCGGCGCTAATGGAGCGGCTGGTACCCCTCATCATGGTCATTTTCCTGGTGCTGGGCAGCTTTCAGGCGGCGATGGCGTTGCATCTTTCGCTCGCCAGCCTGCGGCATTTCATGGAATGGTGTGCCCCGGCCTATCCGGTCGTGGCAGCGGCCAGCGCCTTGCTGGCGCTGACCGGGCTGTGGTTCGAGAACCGGGCCGAAAAACTGGCCCGCAAGGGGATCCGACGCAGACGGGGATGGATAATGGACGTACTCGCCAGGCTGACCAATCGCAGCGCGCTGGAGGAAATGCTGGCGCGCGAACAGAAAGAAACCGTGATCGACGCGGAGGAACTGGCCGCAAGCCTGCGCGCCCGCGTGATCGGCCAGGACCAGGTGTGCGAGGACGTGGCGACCCAGTTGCGCCGCCGCCTGGCGCTGCAGGTCCGTGGCAAGCCGGTGGGTATCTTCCTGCTGGCAGGTCCCCCGGGCACGGGCAAGACCTATCTGTCCAAGCAGCTGGCGCGCCAGCTTGACCGTCCTCTGCTGAATTTCGACATGACGCAGATGAGTTCCCCCCATGCCGCGACCCAGTTGTTCGGCTCCCCCAAGGGGTATGTAGGGTCGGATACATACGGCAAGCTGACCGGCGGGCTGAAGGAAAAGCCCGACGCGGTGGTGCTGCTGGATGAAATTGAGAAAGCGCATCCCGACGTTTTCAAGAAATTCCTGACCGCGTGGAACGATGGCCATGTGACCGAAGCTTCCACCGGGCAGCAGATTTCCACCGTACGCTGCATTTTCATGCTGACGTCCAATATTGCCACCGAAGCCCTGACCGAAATTGCAGACCGGCTTGCGGATGAACCCGACAAGATGCGCGCCGAATCGGTTGAAGCCCTGCGTCAGGCCGGTTTTGCGCCGGAAGTGCTGAACCGTCTGGACCGCATTTTCATCTTCCGTCCTCTGGAAGGACTCGACATCGCGCGTGTCTCGGCGCTTGAGATCGAGGCCATGATCGACAGCTACGGCCTGAAGGTCGAAACCGGCGGCATCGACCCCGCCCTGCTGTTTGAAGTCATGCGCCGGCAGGACCGCATGGGTCCCGCCGCCAGCGCACGTGATCTGGCGCGGTCCATTGAGGACATGATCAGCGACTCGCTCATCACCGCCCGCCAGCAGGGGGCGAAACTGGTGCGCATCGTCTCCAGCGAAGATGGCGTCGTGGCTGAAATCGCGGATGCCAACCGCGATGCCCAGCGCGCGCCGATCAGTTCCTGACCCATGCGGATGGTATCACGTTTCCGGCCCCGGCGACCGGCCGTCGCGGCCTGTGGCATGGACTGCTGAATGTCTGCTTTTTCGCGCTTATGGCACCGGGCACCGATATGGCGGTTCTGCCTTTACATGATCGTGCCGTTCACGGTGCTGACGCTGATCTTCCCGCCAGCCTACCTGACGCGCCTGCTTCCCCGGCTGGCGGCGCTGTCCTCCAGCATTCATAACCGGCTGGGCATGCATGATGCCCCGGCTAGGGGTGAAGGCAGCGGGGACGGCAATGGGGAGGACGGCGTCATCACCATGATGCCGATCACCGACCGGCTGACCAAGGCGATTCCGTTTGCAGGTCGCATCCTGCCGTTGCCCGAGGGCACATGGCACCCGGTCATGAACATCATCAACGGCCCGCATGGGGAAGTGCTGGAAAATGTCCTGATCCGTGTGGAAGGTCATGTCGTCACCGGCATGATCGGGGCGGAAGGCAGCACCCAGCCCGTGCCGGAAACGGCCATTACGTCCATCGATTCCAGCTGCCATGACGACCGGAATTACATGTCGCGCGTCCTGACCGCACACCCGCCGTCAATGGAATGCTGGTTTACCACGGCGGTCTATCCTGCCTCGATCAACCGTACGGCCATCATCGCCAACCGGCTGAAGGAAGAAGGATTCATCCTGCCACCCGTACTGCTGAAAGCCGGGTGGAGCTACAGCACGCCTGCGGGTGACCACAACGTCAATGTCGAGACGGTGACCATTTTCCTCAATCCCGTGAACACCGACAGCACCAAGATGCTGCGCACACCTGATTACTGGGCCAAGGACACACTGGGCCAGCAGCCCGCCGCCAGCGATTTCGTCAAGCGGACGAATACATGGATGGCCGGCTGGGCACAGGTCCTGCATGACGGGTTCAACAGCGACATGCTGGCATCAAGCGATGAACAGCGCGCCCGTCTGGCGCACGATCCCGCAGCACCCCAGCCAGGACGGGGCAGCCCGCTGGACTAGGTTACAAGAAACAAAAGTTTTTGGATGCCGCAACAAAGCTTCACCAAAAACTTTCTTTTTCGGGGCAGGCTTCTGGAGCAGTTTTACCTGCATGAAGGGCGCAAAAACCTAGCCCTGCCGTAAGACGTCTGAAATCTCAATCAGGAAATCCAGCACCGTGCGGGTACGCAGCGGCAGGGTGCGCGGTCCCGTATGGACGGCATAGAAAGGCAGTTCCGGTATCGTCCATTCCGGCAGCAGGTGCTTCAGCCGCCCGGCCGCAATGTCTTCTTCCACCTGGAATGTCGGCAGCATGCCAATCCCCAGCCCCGCACGCACTGCCTGCAGCACGGCTTCGCTACTGTTGGCACGGAAGGGACCACTGGCCGCCACCGTGGTTTCAGCTTCCCCCTTGCGGGCAAACTGCCAGTCGTGGCGGGTGCCACCGTAGCTATAGGCAATGCAGGGATGATTGAGCAGGTCACGCGGATGTTCGGGCGTGCCACGACGGGCAAGGTAGTCAGTTGACGCCACCACGCAGCGATGGACCGAGCCAAGCCTGCGGGCAATCAGCGACCCTTCGGCAATGGAACCGATGCGAATGGCAAGGTCCAGGCCTTCTTCCACCAGATCACCGAATCCATCACGCATGACCAGTTCAACCGACAGGTCGGGATGTTCCTCCAGCAGGCTGCTCAGCCGACTGGTCAGGTACAGGCCGAACGCCGTGGTTACCCCCAGCCGCACCAGCCCCGAAACCGAAGCCCGCCTGCGGCCAAGCGCCGTTTCCGCCGTTTCCAGTATTTCCAGCACTTCATAGGCATGCGGCAGCAGGCTGCGCCCGTCTTCCGTCATCATCAGGCTGCGGGTGGTACGGGCGAACAGGGTCGCGCCATAATGGGCTTCAAGCAACGCAATATGACGGGAAATGGTGGGCTGGCTGGCCCCCGTTTCCCTTGATACCGCCGAGAATGAACCCGTGGCGGCCACACGGACGAAGCTATGCAAGGCAGAAAGCAGATCCATGAAGCCCAGCGTCCTCAGCTATGTTATTACATAGTCATAGCTTTAAACGGCATCTTATTTATGCACAACACAGAGAAAAGACACCACCGATATGTGTAAAATGCAACGGTAACACCGCAAACCTATGCTGAATATGCATATATGATCTGTTCATAAAAAAACGGCGGCCCGCATCATACGGACCGCCGTCTTGTCATTCCATCCCGGCCAAAGCCGGGACAGATCGTGTGATTACGCGGCCTTGGTCATGCCACGCAGCACGGTCTGGAGAATGCCGCCATTGCGGAAATACTCCACCTCATCCAGCGTATCGACACGGCACAGCAGGGGCACATCCTGCCTGGAGCCATCGGCGCGGGTGATGGTCATGGTCATCGTCATACGCGGCGTGATCTTGTCCAGACCACGGATTTCAAAGGTCTCGTCACCCTTCAGGCCCAGCGTCTTGCGCGTCGTGCCTTCCTCGAACAGCAGCGGCAGCACGCCCATGCCCACCAGGTTGGAACGGTGGATACGCTCGAAGCTTTCAGCAACAACCGCACGCACGCCCAGCAGCAGGGTGCCCTTGGCCGCCCAGTCGCGCGAGGAGCCCATGCCATATTCCTTGCCGCCGATCACGACCAGGGGCACGCCCTCCTTCTTGTATTCCATCGCCACATCGTAGATGGAGCCTTCCTTGCCGTCCGGGAAGTGCCTGGACACGCCCCCTTCGGTGCCGGGCAGCATCTCGTTCTTGATGCGGATGTTGGCAAACGTGCCACGCACCATCACGCGGTCATTGCCACGACGCGAACCGTAGGAGTTGAAGTCCTTTTTCGCGACGCCATGCTCCTCAAGGTATTTTCCAGCCGGCGAGCTTTCCTTGATCGCGCCGGCAGGCGAGATGTGGTCGGTCGTGATATTGTCACCCAGCAGGGCCAGCAGACGCGCGCCGATGATGTCGCCACGCGGCTTGGGCTCGGGCGTGATGTCCTGGAAGTACGGCGGATCCTGCACGTAGGTGGAAGAGGCATCCCACTTGTACGTCTCGGAACCGGTGGCGACTTTCAGCGCCTGCCATTCCTTCGTGCCCTGACTGACGTGCTTGTAGCGGTTGATGAACTCCTCACGCGTAATCGCGGACCCCATCAGGGCGGCGATTTCGTGGTTGGTCGGCCAGATGTCCTTCAGGTACACCGGCTTGCCATCCTTGGAGGTGCCCAGCGGCGTGGTGGTGATGTCCTCACGCATGGTGCCCAGCAGGGAATACGCCACGACCAGCGGCGGGCTGGCGAGGTAGTTGGCGCGCACGTTCGGCGAAATGCGGCCTTCGAAGTTACGGTTGCCCGACAGCACGGACACCGCAACCAGCTTGTTGCCTTCGATCGCATCGACGATGTGATCTTCCAGCGGGCCGGAGTTACCGATACAGGTCGTGCAGCCATAGCCCACGGTGTTGAAGCCCATCGCGTCCAGTTCAGCCTGCAGGCCCGCGCGGTTGAGGTAGTCGGTGACAACCTGCGATCCCGGTGCGAGCGAGGTCTTGACCCACGGCTTGGGCTTCAGGCCCAGCGCACGTGCCTTTTTCGCCACCAGACCTGCCGCGATCAGCACGGCGGGGTTGGAGGTATTGGTGCACGAGGTGATGGCCGCGATCACCACGTCGCCGTGGCCGATCTCGTAATTGGTGCCGGCCACCTTGGCCTTCTTGTTCTTGTCGGCTTCGGGCACGCCCAGGCTGCCGGTCAGTTCTTTCTCGAACGCCTTGTCCGCACCCTTCAGCACCACGCGGTCCTGCGGGCGCTTGGGGCCGGCGATGGACGGCACGATGGTCTCAAGGTTGAGTTCCAGCGTATCGGTGAACACGGGGTGCGCCGATTCGGCATGACGGAACATGCCCTGTGCCTTCAGGTATTCCGCCGTCAGCTTGATGCGGTGTTCTTCACGGCCAGTCTGGCGCAGGTAATCCAGCGTCAGGTCGTCAACAGGGAAGAAGCCGCAGGTCGCGCCATATTCCGGTGCCATATTGGCAATGGTCGCACGGTCGGCAACCGGCAGGTGGTCAAGGGCGGGACCAAAGAATTCGACAAACTTGCCGACAACGCCCTTCTTGCGCAGCATCTGGGTGACTGTCAGCACCAGGTCAGTGGCGGTGGCACCCTCGGGCAGCTTCCCGACCAGCTTGAAGCCGATCACGTCGGGGATGAGCATAGCGATCGGCTGGCCCAGCATCGCGGCTTCCGCCTCGATCCCGCCAACGCCCCAGCCCAGCACGCCCATGCCGTTGACCATGGTGGTGTGACTGTCGGTACCGAACAGGGTATCGGGATAGGCATAGTCCTTGCCATCCACATTCGCCGTCCACACCGCCTGCGCGATGTATTCCAGGTTCACCTGGTGGCAGATCCCGGTGCCCGGCGGCACGACGGAGAAGTTCTCAAACGCTTCCTGACCCCAGCGCAGGAAGGCATAGCGTTCGCCGTTGCGCTCGAACTCGATGGTCACGTTGTCCTGCAGCGCTTCGGGCGAGCCCGCCACGTCCACCATGACCGAGTGATCGATCACCAGGTTGACGGGAACCAGCGGGTTCACCTTCTGCGGGTCGCCCTTCAGCTTCAGGATACCATCGCGCATCGCGGCCAGATCGACCACGGCGGGAACGCCGGTGAAATCCTGCATCAGGATACGCGCGGGCTTGAAGGGAACTTCCTTCGTGCTGCGCCCTTCCTTCAGCCATTCCGCAATGGCCTTGGCATCCTCAACCGAATAGGAATGCCCGTCCTCGAACCGCAGCACGTTTTCCAGCAGCACTTTCAGGCTGACCGGCAGGCGGCTGACGGAGCCGATTGTCTTTTCAGCTTCCGGGATTGAGAAATAATGATAGGTCTTGCCGTCCACATTCAGTGTGCGGCCCGTTTTCATTGAGTCGTGCCCAACCGTCTTCATTGGCTTTGTTTCCTCCGAGGCATCAGCAACGGATCGTCCCGTATGACCGTTTTCCCGCGCCCCATTTCCATGGGGCGCGATTTGCGGCCTTGTCGGGGACAACCTGCTTGATCTCCCAACGGGGGTAGAACATACCCGGACGCGGTTGCGACACAAGCTGGACCCGGTAACAAGAAAGCGGGAGCGGGCGTTTTTTTTCACCCGCCCGCCCCATCACCCACCGATCGGAGGATTTCCGTCATTCCTGCCTTTACTCCCCCCGGCCGCCCCCTGCTGGAAGTGGAAAATATATCGGTTTTCCGCGGTGAACGGCTGGTTCTGGACCGTGTCGGCTTTACGCTGGATGCGGGCGACGCCCTGCTCCTGACCGGGCCGAACGGTGCTGGCAAGTCCACTTTGCTGCGCGTGCTTGCGGGTTTGCGCAAACCGGAAGGCGGCCATGTTCTGTGGTCCGGGGTCGATGCGCTGGCCGATCGCAGCCAGCATGCCGGACGGGTGGCCTATCTGGGCCATCAGGATGCGCTGAAGCTGGGACTGACACTGCGTGAAAACCTGACGCTGGCAGCGCGCGCCAGTGGCGGGAATCCTGATTTGTGTATGAAATCGCTTAATATTTCCGGGCTGGCCGACCTGCCCGCGCGTATGCTGTCAGCGGGGCAGAAACGGCGTGCGGCGCTGGCGCGTGTCCTGCTGGCGCAGGCCCCGCTATGGCTGCTGGATGAACCCAGCCTGGGACTGGACATCAACACGATGGGCCTGCTGGGCACGCTGTTTGCGGCCCACCGGCAGGCTGGCGGAATTGTGATTGCAACCACCCATGTTCCCCTGCCCCTTCCCAATGCCCGCACGCTGGCGCTGCCGGGCCTGAACGAATCCGACATCCCGCAACCGATGGAGGATTTCCCCGAGGACGACCTGCTGTGAAATTCCAGATTCCCTCCCTCATCATGGCCATTCTGGAACGTGATCTGCGGCTTGCCCTGCGCCATGGGGCGGATACGCTGGGCGCCGTGCTGTTCTTCATCCTTGCGGGCGCGCTGTTTCCGCTGGCCCTTGGCCCCTCGCCCGAACTGCTGCGGCGTATGGCGCCAGGCATTGTCTGGGTGTGTGCGCTTCTCGCTGCCCTCCTGCCGCTGGACCGTCTGTTCGGTGCGGAGCTGGAGGACGGATCACTGGACCAGCTCCTGATGACCGGACTGCCCGCCTCCCTTATCGCGCTGGCAAAAATGATGGCCCACTGGCTGACGACCGGCCTGCCGCTGCTACTGGCTGCGGGGCCGCTGGCCATCATGCTGGGCATGCCCACGGGCAGCATGGTCGTGCTGCTGACCGGGCTGTTCCTTGGCACGCTGATCCTGTCACTGATCGGGGGCATGGCGGCGTCGGTGGTGCTGGGCGCGCGACGGGGCGGCGTGCTGCTGCCGCTGCTGGTGCTGCCACTGACCACGCCCGCGCTGATTTTTGGCGCGGCAGCGCTGGATGCGGCCCAGACCGGCCTGTCATGGGGACCGGACCTTGAACTGCTGGGCGCCTTTCTGGCCGCGGCGATTCCCCTGTGCCCGCTGGCAGCGGGAGCCGGACTGCGGGCCGCTGTAGAATAAAAGGGAAATTTTTTGGTGAAGCTGTTTTTCAGAAAGGCAGCGCCCGAAAACTTTTATTCTTATTTATCAATCTTTCGGACCCGGCAGCCTATCTGGTTGCAACGGGTGCCGAGGGAGCGCCAACGTCAAACGGTAGCGTCCCCTGCACCGGGTCGCCCGTCCGTGCCCGCATGCGCCAGTGCAGGACATAGTGACCCGGTGTCAGCGTCACGCTGGTGGCAATGGACTGCTGTTCATCATCAATAGGGGATGCAGGCAGCAGTTGCGGCACCCCACTGGGACCAAGCAGCAGCAGGCGGGCACGGAATGGGTCGATCACAGTGTCGAACGACAGCTTTACGGCTACGTTGCCCACAGCAACATGCTGTCCCGGCATGGGTTCCGAATGTACCAGCACCGGGGCGGCGCAGGCCTGCGCCATAACCATGCCGGACAGGACGGCTGACAGGCCAGTCATGCGCAGCATTGAAAAAAAGGACACGGGAACGACACCTCCGGCATGGTTGAACCTTGCGTGTGTATTCCCCCGATATGCGAAGGGCGGCAAGACCTTCGTCCCGCCGCCCTGCATTTTGGCTGACCCCACAGGGCCATGGCGTATCAGATATAATGTTCCTGAATCGGCTTCAGGCCATTGAACCCGGTCGAACAGTAGGTCGAGACATACGCCCCCGTGGACAGCAGTTCGATCCGGTCCCCCGACGCCAGCCCCAGCGGCAGGGCGTAGGGGGTCTTTTCATACATGATGTCCGCGCCATCGCAGGTCGGACCCGCAATGGCGACGGGGCCGGTGGCCGTTCCGTCATGCGGGGTACGGATACCGTAGCGGATGGCTTCGCCTTCGGTCTCCGCCAGGCCACCGAAGCGCCCGATGTCCAGATAGACCCAGCGCACGCCATCATCGATGCCACGGCGGCTGACCAGTACCACTTCGGACGACACCACGCCCGCGTCACCAACAATGAAACGACCCGGCTCGACAATCATTTCCGGCAGGTCATTGCCGAAATGTTCGGTCATGGCGTGGCTGATCGCCAGCGCGAAGCTGTCGATTCCCGGCACGTCGTCACGGTACCGGATGGGGAACCCGCCACCCAGATTGACCATGCGCAGGTCAAGCCCGGCCGCTTTCAGGTCGGTAAACAGCATGCCCACGCGCGCGATGGCGGCTTCATACGCGCCGGTCGCCGTCTGCTGGCTGCCCACATGGAAGGACAGTCCATACGGGTCCAGCCCCAGGTCACGGGCACGCAGCATGAGGTCACGCGCATTGTCCAGCGTCGTGCCGAACTTGCGCGACAGCGGCCAGTCGGCGCCTTCGTTTTCCACGATAAGGCGGCAGTAGACGCGCGAACCCGGCGCATGGCGGGCCAGCTTTTCCAGTTCTTCCGCGCAGTCGAAGGCGAACATGTCCACACCCGCGGCAAAGGCGCGGGCGATGTTGGACGCCTTCTTGACGGTGTTGCCAAAGGAGACATCAGCCGGACGCGCACCCGCATCGAGGCACATGGAGATTTCTTCCCACGACGCGGCGTCGAACGCCGAACCCAGACCCACCAGGCGGGTCAGGATTTCACGGGCGGGATTGGCCTTGACGGCATAATAGATCCGGGCCAGCGGCAGCGCATCGCGCAGCGCGCGATAGCGTTCTTCCACCCGGTCAACGTCAACGACAAGGCAAGGCGTAGCAGGCGACTGCTCAGCCAGATAACGAGCGATTTTGGGAGTCATCGCACCCAAATCCCTTCTGTACTGCCGTCCGGATGGATACAATTCTGGGATTGCACAAACGGACAGATGTTGCGAAACGGTCTAACGGACCAGCGACCAATTAAGGACCCCCACCCTGTGGCGGCCCGATTGCCAGAACGCTTGACGTCGTTGCGTAACCTCAGAGGGCCAGTGGCACGTGCGTTGTTGCGTAAGCAGCGCATATGAGGACAATACGCCCGTGACGCAATAGAAAAATCATCCCTTCCGACAGTTTTTCATCTAAGGTCACCTGATCGTGGCGCAATATACACATGGTCGGCATTGCCCCGGCCCGTCCACGTGACAGCAGACAGGACACGAAGTTCCCCTTGATTGGTACCTCATCCACTGAAATCGATATGACGGATATCCCGCCACCAGCATCCCACCTGCCGCAGTTTTCCATGCAGCAGGTCAAGAAGGTGGCACAACAGGTCGCCCGCAACATCGTATCCGACCAGATCACGCTGGCTGCGGCGGGATGTGCATTCTATGCCACCCTGTCCCTGTTCCCCGCCATGAGTACGCTCATCTCCCTCTACGGGCTGCTGTTCGATCCCCAGACAGTGGAACCGCAGCTGGTGGTGCTGCGCAACCTGCTGCCGCCTTCCGCCTATGACATGATCGGGGACCGTATCCACCTGCTGGTGGCCGAATCGCATTCGTCGCTTACGTTAAACCTGATCATATCGACCACCATCGCCACATGGTCGGCGTCCGCTGCCACGCGTTCGCTTATCATGGCGATGAACGTTGCCTACAATACACCGGAAACACGCAGTTTCGTGCGCTTTCAGGCCATGGGCATGGGACTTACGTTCTGTTCGATCTGTGGGGGGATCCTTACGCTTGCGCTGATGGTGGGGCTGCCGTTCCTGCTTGATTACCTGCCGCAGCGGCTGGCGCTTGCCCCGCCGCCCGGTTCGGTCGAACTGCTGGTGCGCATGGGGGGACCGCTGCTGATGCTGCTGTTCGTGCTGTCGCTGTGTTCGCTGCTGTACCGCTTTGGTCCCAACCGGCCCCATACATACTGGCGCTGCATCCTGCCCGGATCGGTGGGGGCGACACTGCTCTGGCTGCTCTCATCGGCGGGATTTTCGTATTATGTCAGCCATATCGCGGGCTACAGCGCCACGTACGGGCCGCTGGGCGCGTTCATCGCCATCATGATGTGGTTCTATGTGTCGGCCTATGTCGTGCTGCTGGGGGCCGAACTGAACGCCGGGCTTGAAATCGAGATGAAACTGCGCTGCGCACCTGAAAAGACCATGGAAGGCTGGACCAAGCACCAGAGCCTGTAAGCCGGACAGGTCAGCGCGGCGCGCTTGCGACTTCTTCCTCATCATCCGGCATGGGACGCAGATCGACCTGCGTCATACCCATGCCCAGCATGCCAAGCTGGCGCGCGGCTTCAAGCGACAGGTCAATGATACGGGCACCATGATAGGGACCCCGGTCATTCACCCTGACCACGACCGAACGCCCCGTCCGGCGCGAATGCACCAGAACCCGGGTGCCAAACGGCAGTTGCCGGTGGGCGGCCGTCAGCGCGCCGGGATCAAACATTTCACCCGATGCGGTGGCATGACCCAGCTGCCTGCCGGAGCCGTACCAGCTGGCCAGCCCATGCTGGCGCCAGTGCGTGGGAACCTGCGCCATGACAGGCAGCCGCCGCGCGGCACCACGACCACCATGCCGCCCCACGGGCGCACCGTGCCGCACCGCAGCACACGCCACCTGCATGCCACCGGATGCCGCCAGCATGAGACACGCCACAATCATCGGCAACGTAAACCGTGCCCCATCGTGACCTGTGCCCATGCCACCACGTGGGTGATCGGGATCTCCTGTCATGACCCCACCATATCATGTGATGCACCGATATCATATCAATAGCGTCATGATACGCTGCGCCCGTCATGGACCGCGCCGAACGGCGTTTGCACGACATGCGTGACATGATCGGGCTTGGAACCGGGCGGCGGGCGTGCTAGGCGCGTGCATCATGGAGCGCCCTCTCATTGCCGTGCTGAACGGCCCCAACCTGAACATGCTCGGGCTAAGGCAGCCCGAGGTCTATGGTCACGCCACGCTTGATGACGTGGAACAGGTCTGTGTCCAGGCCGCCGAACGCCTGGATGTGGCCATCGACTTCCGCCAGACAAATGGGGAGGGGGAACTTGTTTCATGGATACAGGAATGCCGGGGCCGCGCACGCGGCATCATCATCAACCCGGCGGCCTATTCCCACACCTCGGTCGCAATCCTTGACGCGCTTCTTGCCGTTGATCTGCCTGTGATCGAGGTACACATTTCCAACATTCACCGCCGTGAAGCCTTCCGTCATCACTCCTACGTCTCCCGTGCCGCCATTGGCGTCATATGCGGGTTGGGCGTACGGGGGTATGCCCTTGCGCTTCAGGCCATGACAGACATGATTCTGGACGAGGACGATCAATGAGCCGACTGCTCGTGGATGCGGATGCCATTCGGGCATTGGCTGAAATTCTGACCGATACCGGCCTGACCGAAATCGAGATCGCGGAAAAGGACAACCGCATCCGTGTTGTCCGCGCGGCGGCGCCGGTCGCCCATGCCGTGCCGGCCCCGGCACCCGTGGCAGCACCCATTCCCGTAACGCCGGTGGCCCCTGCCGCCCCCGTGACCACCGACCCGTCCAAGCACCCCGGTGCCGTGACCAGCCCGATGGTGGGTGTCGCCTATCTGGCGCCCGACCCGTCTTCTCCGCCGTTCGTGACCGAAGGCCAGCAGGTCAGCGCGGGCCAGACACTGCTGCTGATCGAGGCAATGAAGACCTTCAACCAGATCAAGGCCCCGCGCGCGGGTACCGTAAGCAGGATTCTGGTGCAGTCGGGCGACCCGGTCGAATTTGGCGAAGCGTTGGTCATCATAGAGTAATGTTTTCCAAGATCCTCATTGCCAATCGTGGCGAGATCGCCCTGCGCATCCTGCGGGCCTGTCGCGAACTGGGTATCCGGACCGTCGCCGTGCATTCCACGGCCGACACCGATGCCATGTATGTCCGCCTGGCGGATGAAGCCGTGTGCATCGGGCCGCCAGCCAGCCGCGACTCGTATCTGAATGTCGCGGCCATCCTGTCGGCCGCCACCATTACCGGGGCGGACGCCATCCACCCCGGTTACGGCTTCCTGTCGGAAAACGCTGATTTCGCGGAAACGGTGGAAGCCCACGGCATCACCTTCATCGGGCCGACGGCGGAACATATCCGCATGATGGGTGACAAGATCACTGCCAAGACCACCATGATGGCGCTGGGCGTGCCACTGGTCCCCGGATCAGATGGTGCGCTGGAAAACCTTGAGCGGGCGCGCGAAGTGGCGGCAAGGGTCGGTTATCCCGTGCTGATCAAGGCTGCCGCTGGCGGCGGCGGGCGTGGCATGAAAGTCGCCCCCACAGAAGCCGACCTTGAGGAAGCCTGGAGCGTCGCCCGCACCGAAGCCCGTGCCGCCTTTGGCAATGACGAGGTGTATCTGGAAAAATACCTCGACAAGCCGCGCCATATCGAACTGCAGATCATGGCCGACACGCATGGCAATGTGGTGCATTACGGCGAACGTGACTGCTCGCTGCAGCGCCGTCACCAGAAGCTGCTGGAAGAGGCGGGGTCACCCGCGCTTACGGCAAAGCAGCGTGATGAAATCGGTGCGATCGCCACATCCGCGCTGACGAAACTGGGCTACCGCAATGCCGGCACGCTGGAATTCCTGTACCAGGACGGACAGTTCTGCTTCATCGAGATGAACACCCGCCTGCAGGTGGAACATCCGGTGACGGAAATGGTGTGCGACGTGGATCTGGTGCGTGAGCAGATCCGCATCGCGGCGGGAGAGCCGATCGGCTACAGCCAGTCGGACATCAAATTCTCCGGCCATGCGATCGAATGCCGCATTAATGCGGAAGATCCCCAGACCTTCATGCCTACGCCGGGCACGATCACCGTCTATCACCCCCCGGGTGGCCTGGGCGTGCGAATCGACAGCGCGCTTTATGCGGGCTATCGCGTACCGCCCTATTACGACAGCATGATCGCCAAGCTGATCGTACGTGCGCCAACGCGGCTTGAAGCCATCGAGCGCATGCGCCGCGCGCTGGATGAATTCGTGATCGAAGGGGTCAAGACGGTCATCCCGCTGCACCGCAAGATTCTGGAAGATCCCCAGTTCCGCAAGGGTGACTATACCATTCACTGGCTGGAAAACTTTGTAGCCCGCCAGCAGGAAAAGAACTGACCGGGTACACCCCGAAAGCCGTGGCATATTCCACGAAAAAAGGGCGGCACCATTATGGTGTCGCCCTTTTTTTAACATTCTGCAAAATATCAAAGACGTTTCTGGTGAAGTCTTTTCAAAAAGCTTCAGGGAGCGCCGTCTGTTTGAAAAAAAGCGGCATCCAGAAACTTTTATTTTTCATGCCTTTGCCCGGATGACTGGCGCACAATCTGGCACGACAGGCCAGCGGCGCAGAATGATGCATCGGGCAGACCCGCGCAGGTTCAGGCCATGACCGGATCAAGATAGGGGCTGGAAGCGTCAAAGAACTTCTGGTTGTGATCCAGTTCATAGGAAATCACGTACAGGCAGGTCAACGCACTGTCGATTTCCAGCCGCACACCCAGATTATCCGCCTGTCCCGCTATCTGCTGCAGATGGGCGATGGCGAATTTGGCGGATCGCGCCGTACGGCCGTAATGCCCCCCGTACCGTCCGCTGAACTGCGCCATGCGCCCCATCATGTCGCCCACAACGCGCTGGGCTTCTGGCGGCAGCATGTGACGTTCCAGAATCGCACGCAGGCGGATGACGTTCAGCCCGATCGTCATGGCGGACAGGATACCCTGCAGGTACGCATCGATAATCGTATCCGGCGTATTTTCGGCATTGGTCAGCAGGCGCACAAAGCGGTCCACGTTGTGTTCGACCACATACAGGGTGGTCGGCAGGTTGCGCGCGCGCGCGACATAACGCAGCCCATGCAGGATGCCGGTACGCATCTGCCAGCGCATGTCGTTCGTATCAAACGGCAGGACCAGCCTGAACGACCACATGGCGTACCACAGCCCCAGCACCAGCGGCATGGCGGTATTGAAGAACGCGACTTCATCCAGTCGCGACTGGTTGCCCGGTCCCAGCAGGATGGGCAGGAACAGGTTGTACGAAACCGCCCCCAGCACCAGTGCGGGATAGGCAAAGGCCAGTCCCCCCGCCAGCATGGGCAGGAACAGGCACACGGCCATGATTTCATACGTGGTGGGTTCAGCCAGACGCCACAGCACCAGCCCCCCCGCCACGACCGAGGCGATGATCGCGCCACCAAGGAAGGCCCGTGTGGCCAGTGCCGGTTTTTCCAGCGTGGAGAACAGGCTGCACACGATGGACACGAACATCATGAACGTCAGTCCCGCCGACCATGACGTGGTGATCCAGATCAGGCCGGAACCGAAAATGGTGACCGACGCCCGCAGGCTGTTGGTAAAGGCCTGCTGCCAGTCACGGAAGGTCTTGAGCCGGTAATGGAAATGGTCATGCAGCAGGGGATTACGGCTGGCGTCAAACTGGATCAGCGCCTGTTCCAGTTCATCAAGGATTTCCCCCAATGCGTAGTTGAGCATGCGCTGCTGCGACAGCATCCGCACCAGTTGCGGGTCCACGGGGGCGCTGCCGGGACTGCCCATTTCCTCATCAAGGGAATCGGCCACACTCTGCCGACACGATGCCTGCAACGCTGCCAGACGGGCAAGGACGGGATGGATGTCATCACTGGATTCAAGCTGTGACGCCATGTCCTTGAGGAAGGCCTCCACCTCGCTTGATGTCGCGGTGAAAGCGGCATCAGGCCGCCCGCATGGCCCCTGCATCAGTGCGGCAAGATCCAGCCCGCGCGACAGCAGCATGGCCACCCGCGCCAGCGCGGCACGCGCGTGATCGCCCTCATGCCCACGATGGGATCCCATCTCCACTTCCGCGAATTCGATCTGGTCGCTCAGGGTCGTAATATTGGAAAAGACGCCACGCGCCTTTTTAAGAACCTGCGTATCCCCCGACAGCAGGGAAGCAAGGGTCTGGGCCGCCCCGTTGATCGCGGTCAGGAAATTGGCGGCCAGACGGTCCTGCGCACGTTCCTCCAGCTTGAACTGAAACAGGGAGGAGATGGTGCTTTCCAGCACGATGCCCAGCACGATATAGGTCGCGCGCGCCATGGCCGTCATGAAGATATGTTCGGGATCGGCAATCCCGTCGAGCGAGATGATGGCATAGGTAAAGCCACTCGCCCGCATGCCGTGGATACGGTAATTGGTCATGGTCGCCGGACCGGGCAGCAATGTCCCGATAAAGCAGAACGTGCCAATCCCGATCGCCAGCATGAGGATGAACATGAGCGGCGCCTGTGGAAACGCCGCCACCAGCAGCACGGCACAGATCGTGCCAACCACCATGCCAAACAGATGCCATCGCGCCTTGGCGACACTCTTGCCACGCGTGCCCTGCGCCACCATCCATACCGTCAGCGCCGCCCATTGCGGGCTGCCCAGTTCCCACCACAGGGCAATGCCCAGCGCGATGAGGGAGGTAATGGTGGTCCGCAGCGCGTACCCGAAGGTAAAGATGCCAGGGGCATAAAGCCAGCGCAGGTGATCCTGCCGCACGGCCATGCCCGGCGGCCACAGTCGCCTGAAAAAATCACGGACCTGATTGCTGAAACGGATCAGGGAAAGCTCAAGACCTTTCATCCCGGCGTCAAGCCCCCCTGTTCAGATACAATCCGTCTACACTGTACGTCATCATACCGGCCACACGCACAGGCCGACAGCCCGATGACTGCATGCGAGACAGTGCCTGCCGCATACCGCGCGCCCGGCGTCGCCGGTTATTCGTCGTAAGAGACGAGGGTCTTGACCGGCACATCCAGCCGGCCGCGTCCGCCAAGACCCGTCAGTTCGATCATGGTGGCGGCCCCCACCACATCGGCGCCCACCTTGCGCAGCAGGGAAACGGACGCCACCAGCGTGCCCCCCGTGGCCAGCAGGTCATCCATCACGACCACGCGCTGTCCCGGCTGGATCGCATCCGCCTGGATATGCAGCGAATCGGACCCGTATTCCAGGTCATAGCTGTGGGACACGGTCTTGCCCGGCAGCTTGCCCGGCTTGCGCAGCATGACCAGCCCGCAGCCAAGACGGCTGGCCAGCGGGGCCGCCGTCAGGAACCCGCGCGATTCGATGGCCGCCAGCATGTCCGGCGCCCACGGCGCCACAGCCGCCGCCAGACGTCCCATGGCGATCTGCCACGCATCCGCGTTCCGCATCAGGGTCGAGATATCGTAGAACAGGATACCGGGCTTGGGAAAATCCGGGATGTGGCGGATGTATTGTTTCAGGTCGATCTTGGCGGTCGTCATGATCGGTGTGCAGTCCCCGTTGCGTGGTCATACAGATCCGGGACATGCCTGCCCCGTTCACGAAAGTGTCGCCCCTGCGGACGGCCCCCCGCTGTAGCCGCCACACGGCGGGGCGACAACCCCAACCGGGTCCCGGACACATGCTTTGGCGCGCACTGACGGGCGGATGTGGCGGGGGAAGACTTTATTCCTTCCCTACCTCCGTGCTGACGGGCGCACGTGCGGGCCGCAGCAGCACCATGACCAGCATGATCGCAGCCCCCATCAGCATGACACCCGCCATGGGAATGGGGGAATTGGTCGGCAGCATGCCCACGAATGCACCCGCCACGGCACCCAGCACGTATTGCAGCGTGCCCACGAATGCCGATGCACTGCCCGCGAAACGCGGATGGTCGGCCAGCGCGCCCACCGTGGCGTTGGGGCCGATGATGCCCGTGGTGCCCAGTGACACCATCATGGTCAGGATCAGGCACCCCATCATCCACGCTGGCGCATGACCGCCATGCTGCATGGCGAAGGCAATGATGGTGGCCATGGTGGTCATGGCGATGGTTCCCATCACCGCGACCATGACCGCGACCCCGAGGATACGGGCCGCGTCAATCCGCCCCACCAGCATGCCATTCAGCTGTGACGCCCCGATCATGCACACCGCAAACACACCGAACAGCATGCCGAAATGCGCCGCCGACAGCCCGAACAGGCCACGGAACACCGACGGGGCGGCGGACAGGTAGGTAAACGACATGAAGCACGAAAAACCGGCGATCATGGCATGGGTGATGAACCCGCGGTCACGCGCCAGCATCATGTAGCGGCTGAACAGGGTGACGGGCGAAAACTCGCTGCGGTTCTGGGGTTTCAGCGTTTCCGGAAGGACGCGCCAGATCAGCAGGATACAGATCAGGCCGTACACCGCCGACGCCCAGAAAATCGACCGCCATGACGCAATCGACAGTACCATGCCCCCCAGCGTGGGCGCCAGGATGGGCACGACCCCCATTACCAGCACCAGCCGCGACATAAGGCGGGCGGATTCATTGCCATGCGACATGTCACGCACGCATGCACTGGGGATGATCAGGCTGGCCGACGCCCCAAGCGATGCGACCAGGCGGAAGAACGAAAACGTGGGAATATCCCGCGCCATCGCGCACCCGACCGATGCCAGCGTATAGACCAGAGTGCCAACCAGCATGGGCCTGCGCCGCCCGAAACGGTCCGACAACGGCCCCATGGTGATCTGCCCGATCGCCAGTCCCACGAACCATATGGCCAGCGTCATCTGCGCCGACCCCGCGCGTCCGTGCAGCGTCGTTTCCAGCTCGGGAAAAGCCGGGAGATAGATGTCGGTGGAAACCGGGCCGACCGCGGTCAGGAACCCGAGCAGGATCGCAATCCACCCCATGGGGCGGGCAGTCGTTTCCGGCACGGGCTTTTCCGCTGAATGGCCCGCCGTTGCGGATGAGCCCATGAGGCACTCCATATTGAAAGATTGTGGGACTAGTAGACCAGCCGGGTCCACTTTTTCACCATCTAATTACGCCATACTGCAATTCGCTATCGCGATACCCGTGCCATGTCGGGACGGCCCATGCGCACACGTTGCATAAGCCATAATCCCACCAGCGCGGACAGGGCGAACAGCATGACCGCCACCCCGATGCGCCATGCCCCCCCCAGCCGGATACCAGATCCCACCAGCACGAACACGATGGTCTGTGGCAGGCTGCCCAGTACCGTGGCCAGCATGAACGGCACGACCCGCACCCCCAGCATGCCCGCCGCAAGGTTGAGAAGGAGTGCCGACCCCACCGGCATGAGCCGCAGCGTCAGGACGGATGCAAACGGTTCATGCCGCACGAAACCATCCAGCCGTGCCATGGTTGCCGCAAGCCGCGCGGGCATGGGCGGCCGTCCCGTCCACCGTCCCCAGCCATAGCCACACAGGCAGCCCGTCAGGGTCGCAATCGTGGCAAGGACGCATCCCACCCCGATTCCATAGGCGGCGCCGGCGGCAAAACACACAGCCTGCCGTGGCAGGCCAGATGCACAGAACGCACTGGCGGTCAGAATGAATATCGCCACCCCTTTCCCGCCCACATGCGCGACGGGGGCCGCCGTCAGCATCTCCCGCATTCCCGGCAGACGGCCCATGGCCACGGCCAGCCCGACAAAGACCCCCAGCAGCATGATGGGCCGGACCAGCACGCGCAACGTGACCCGGGCGGGCGGTGCAGGCCGTGCGGCGTGCGGTAATGTCATGCGTGCGTCCCGTTTTCCGACAGCGATTTGCTTCTTCGCGCCTAGCATCGCCTTGCGGCGGACTGCAAGGGCGGTCTAAATCCGGTTATGTCCGCATATCCTTCCTCCGGCTCCCTGATGGGCCGTACGCCCCCGTCCGCGCAGGAGCTGCGCAACCGGCAGCGTATCTCCACGTGGCTGTTTGCAATCTGCTTCATGCTTGTCGGCATGATTGCACTTGGCGGTTATACCCGCCTGACCGGATCGGGCCTGTCCATCATGGACTGGCGGCCCATTACGGGCATGATCCCACCACTGAGCCACGCGGAATGGGAACGGCAGTTCGCGCTGTACAAGACCATTCCGCAGTACAAGATCCTGCACGACGGATTCGGGCTTGCGGGCTTCCAGCAGATATTCTGGGCGGAATGGACGCACCGCTTCTGGGGGCGGCTCATGGGGCTGGTGCTGCTGATACCACTGGTCTGGTTTTCCATCACCGGCGCGCTGAGCCGGGGCCTGGCGCTACGGCTGGTGCTGTTTTTCGTGCTGGGCGGGCTGCAGGGCGCGATCGGCTGGTTCATGGTGGCGTCAGGCTTCAACCCCGACAGCACGGCGGTCGCCCCCGTGCGGCTGGTGCTGCACCTGTGCTGCGCCTTCGCGCTGTACATCGCCATCCTGTGGACGGCGCTTTCCGTACGCACGCCACGTCCGGCCTTCATCCCCGCAACCCCTGAGGTCGTACGCATCCACCGCCTGGTCTGGACCATCTGCCTTCTGGTGGGCATCACTGTCATCGCGGGAGGCTTTACCGCGGGCACGCATGCGGGATTTGCCTACAACACCTTCCCGCTCATGGATGGTCACCTGATCCCGTCGGGCTACGGACGGCTGCACCCGTTCTGGCTGAACTGGTTCCAGAACATTCCCGCTGTCCAGTTCGACCACCGCCTGCTGGCCACCACGACGGCGCTGCTCATTGGCATCACCATCGTGCTGGGGCTGCGCACGCCGCAACTGGGCAGGGAAGTCCACGGCGCGCTGGTGGTGCTGGGCTGGCTGGTGCTGTTACAGTACGCGCTGGGCGTGACCACGCTGCTGCTGGTGGTGCCGGTATGGGCGGGAACGATCCACCAGACCTGTGCGGCCATCGTGCTGACAGCAGCCATCATCACCCTGCATCGCCTGCGCGGGGTGGGCCGCCCCTAACCCTGATACGCGGACAGATGGCGGCATGCACGGTATGCCGCCATCACATCGGTCATGGCGTTACAATGTAGGCTGCCCCCTGCAGCCGCACATGGGTATAGCGTGCGCGAATAATGCGCCACAGGTTGGAAAACTCCCACACCTCTTCCTGTGTATCAAAGCGTGAATTGCTTACGAACGCCGCGATGTCATGGTGATCCACGGCCCGCGTCAGCGCCTGTGCATCATGCGTGACCGCGACATGCTGGGAATAGTTGAAGAAATCCATCACTACCGGCTTGTGCGCCCAGTAACACAGGGCCAGCGTTTCACACGCCACATCGCCATCAATCGCACGCACGGCGGCAATCGTTTCGTTTGATGCACCCTGATGCTCCACGATGGCGGTCACATTGCTACGGTAAAGGTAGGGCAGGTAGACCGGCAGGCTGACCACCACCGGCAGCAGGTTCAGCCCCACCATGCCCACAAGCATTGTGCGTGCAGGCATACGGCCAGCCGTCCCCCCGGCCGTCGCCAGGTACGACATCGCAAGCCCCGCGCACATGGCGGCTGCGATCAGTGCCTCGAAACAGGCATTATGCGACACTCCCGCCCCTGTGCGCTGCACGATGGCCGATGCAATCGCCAGCAGCAGATACAGCCCCAGCAACAGGCCGGACCGATGGCGCAGACGCAGCCATGGCACGAACGCGCATGACACCATCATACCACCCAGCCCCACCACGTTACCCAGCCCCTTGAGCATGCCGTGCACATAGAAAATGCGTTTGTGGGCAAAGACCCCCTGAATGAACTCCGGACCGAAACAGCTGTAATACAGCCCCCCCAGCAGGCACAGGGACACAAGGCATCCCGCCATCCATGAAACGGCATGGCGCCAGTCGGTCAGCAGCAGCCACACAAGGACCGCCGCTGGCAGAGCAAGGATATTATGCTTGAAGGTCAGGCCGGCCACCATAACGAAGCCGGCGCAGAAAGGCCGCCATGCGCCGGTCCATCCCGATTGGCGGCCATTGCCCAGCAACAGCATGAACCCAACCATGATGACAGCCTGCCCCAGCCATTGCGGGTCATCCATGGCGACATAATCGCTGTAGAAAACAGCGGAATAGAGCATGACCAGCAGGCCCGCGAGCCATGCCCCGCCCTGTGTTCCCCCACAGGAGAGGACAACACGCCCCGTAGCCCAGGCACAGAAAAGCAGCGCCAGGAGCGAAATGACGCGCCCCGCCACGATCATGTCCCCCAGCAACCAGCCAAACAGACCGACAACATAGAACGAACTGGGGGGGTAATTATTGAACACCATCTGTTCCGATGGCGGGTATAGCGGCGCATGATCCAGCCCTATGGCGCGCCGTGCCAGATAGGCATTCCACCCTTCGTTACTGGATAGCGAGATATGGGCAGTAATAAACGCCACATGTGGGGCGAGAAGGGCGAATACGAAAAATATTCCGATATAAATCCATGTTGATTTTTTATTTTCTAAATTTTTTATATCAAAATTCATATTTTCCATATGGATTTTATTTTTCATGGCAATGTTAGTATATTTTCATATGAAAAAATGAAGGGAATATGGCGCATCTGGATATTTCCATACGCCAGCGATGACAATAACCTGATCCCGATGCCCTGATTAACCCGCACGTACACGTTTCCCCATCCTGATCCGAACCGGCCCGGGTGGATACTGTTAGAATGCGCAGTCATAATTTTATATATCCCGCCCGCTATTTTTTTATGGCGTCATGCCCCGTCCCGATGCACAGGTGCAAAGCGGACGGAAGATGACCATATGGGGCATACGCTATCCGGGACCATGTGGGGACAATCCGGCCACATGGCATGCCATGTCTTTTCCGGACGGATGATTTTCTGCGATACATCGCACTCAGATATGCAGGAATGGAACATGCTCAAGCTGAAACATGTCGTAACGGGTGCGCTGCTGACACTGATCGCATGCGGACCATCCGCCCATGCCGAACCACATGGCGGTGGGGGCGGTTTCCATGGCGGCGGCCGTGACGGCGGTGGTGGCTGGCGCGGTGGTGGCGGTCGTCGTGGCGATGGTGGCTGGCATGGTGGTGGCTGGGGCCGTGGCGGCGGATGGCGTGGCGGTGGTTGGGGATGGGGTGGCTGGAGCGGTGGCTACTATCCCTATTATCCCGTCTATGGTGGCTGGGGTTATCCGTGGGGCGGATGGGGCTGGGGTGGCGGCTGGGGATGGGGTTGGGGCGGTTACGCCATGGGCCCTGCCATGGGAGCGGCCGCAGCCAGCGCCAGCTACCGGGCGGCACCCGAAATCTATAACGGTACGGGCAATAATGCGCCGGAAGACGATTCCGTCTATGACAGGGACCTGTCCACGCTCCTGACCGACCAGACCGCCCCGCCACAGCAGGGACAACCGGCCACGGGCCAGTCCGCGCCGCCCCCCGCCAAACCCGTTACCTGCCCGCGTGGTCAGGTCTATAACACCCTGACCGAAAGCTGCGACCGGCCATAAGGTCGGCATGGCGCGGCCTGCAGCCTGAAAAAAGTGTTCGAAACGTCAGTTCGTGACAGCGCCATAAAATTAAAAGAAGTTTTTGGTGAAGCTTTTTTCAACAAACTTTTAGGGAACGCCGCCTTAACAATAAGGCGGCATCCAAAAAATTTTATTTTTTTATCAACAGGTTATTTTTAAGCAGTCTTTAACCTGCCGTAACAGCTACGGTATCCGTGCCCGCGTGCGGCAGCCAGCCACCCAGTTCCTGCCGCACAAGGGTTTCCAGCAGGTCAATCGCGTCGGGAGAATCGTTCAGACAGGGAATCAACGCCAGTTCCTTACCGCCAGCCCTGACGAAAGCATCGCCCGCTTCATTCCCGATTTCATCCAGCGTTTCGATACAGTCGGAAATAAAGCCCGGCGTAATGACGGCAATACGTTCGATCCCGCGCGCGGGCAGCGATTCGATAAACGGCGCGGTGTAGGGTTCCAGCCATTTTGCCGGGCCAAAACGTGACTGGAAGGTCAGCGGCATCATCTGTTCATCGTAACCCATGGCGTGCCGCAGCGCCACGATGGTACGCTGGCAGTCGGCGGCATAGGTATCGCCCTTTTCCACATAGATCTTTGGCAATCCATGGAAGGACGCCACAATCATCTGTGGCCTGAAATCCAGCGTGGCGAGACGTGCCGAGATGGACCGCGCAAGGGCCGCGATATAGGCGGGATGATCCGGGAACGGCGGCAGCGTGCGGATGGCAGGCTGGTTGCGCATACGCATGAGCGCGCGGAACGTCTGGTCATTGGCGGTCGCGGTCGTCGTGGCGCTGTATTGTGGATAAAGCGGCGCCAGCAGAATCCTGTCGCACCCCTGCCCCACCAGGTCATGCAGCGCCTGTTTTATGGACGGCTGACCATACCGCATGCCCCATGCCACCGGCACATCATCTGCCGCCAGCCGCGCGCCCAGCTGCTCCGCCTGCGCACGGGTATAGGTCCGTAGCGGGCTTTCATCACGGTCGTGATGCCATATCCGGTGATAGGCCTCCCCTGACTTGCGGGGGCGGAAGGTCAGTACCGGCCCGTACAGGATGGGTTTCCAGATCAGGGGACTGGCCTCGATAATGCGCCGGTCTGACAGGAATTCGGCCAGATACCGACGCACCGCGCCATAGCCGGTACCATCGGGGGTGCCAAGATTGCTCAGCAGAACCCCGATGCGCGACGGGGCATTTTCATGCCGCGCCGCACGATTTACGGTAATGAATGTCATGGAACGGCTGCTACATGAAGCCGTGCGGGGATGCAAAGAAACGGGCGGACATCAACCCGTTGACCTGCGACGCATCAGCTATCAGCGACGGACCCGCACACGGACCGGCTGCAGCGCGCGTGCCGGTGCACGCAGGCAATACGCCACGCCAGCAAGCCCCAGCAGGGCGACAACAGGGGAAAGCATCTGGACAAAAGTGAACATCACGGTCCCTTTCCTGATCGGACAGTTACCAGTCAACCGCGCGTTTCATACCTACGTCAATCAAAAATATTGCTGTCCCTTACCAGTTCCACGCATTTACGCATGAGTGAGGGTAGCGCCACATCCCCACCATCCACATAATGAATGACCCCATCCGCCCCTACCAGACTGTTGGGAAAAGCGGGCACGCGCGCCGCATAGACATCCACCAGCAATGTGAAATGGGTAAAGACGTGCTTCACCTGCCCGACCGGTTGCCAGCAGGCGCGTAGCCGGGGTGCGGTGGGCGCATGGTCCAGCGCCTCCGCCTGCGGCCACACCGCATCGCGCCAGTGCGGGCCGGGCAGGCCCATCATGCCACCCAGCAGCCCCTTTTCGGGCCGCCGGACCAGCAGGATACCCCCTGCCGCATCCACCATGCCGAAATGCACGCCATGGCGCACCGGCCGCGCCACCTTTGGCGCGCGGCGGGGCAGGCTGGCCGCGATTCCCTGCCGGTTTCCCGTGCAGGATTCCCGCCACGGACACAAAACGCAGGCGGGCGTACGCGGCGTGCAGATCCCGGCCCCCAGGTCAAACAGGGCCTGCGCGAAATCGGATGGCCGGGCGACGGCCTGCCGGTCCGTATTCAGTGTCATCGCCTGCCGGGCAATGGCCTTGCGCGATCCGGGCAATGGGTCAGTCATGGCGAACAGCCGCGCCGTCACGCGTTCCACATTGCCATCCACGGGCACGACCGGGCGGCCAAAGGCGATGGCGGCGATGGCAGCGGCGGTATAGGCCCCGATTCCCGGCAGTTCCAGCAATCCCGCCACCGTATCGGGAAAGTGACCGCCGTTTTCCGCCACCACGCGTGCGCAGGCATGCAGGTTGCGCGCGCGGGCGTAATAGCCAAGACCTGCCCACAACGCCATGACCCGATCCTGCGGGGCGCGGGCCAGTGCCGTTACATCGGGGAAGGCGTCCAGAAAACGCTCGAAATAGGGTATGACCGCCGTAACCGTGGTCTGCTGCAGCATGATCTCGCTCAGCCACACGCGATAGGGATCTGCACTCTGGCCCGGCAGGGCGCGCCATGGCAGAGTGCGGCGGTGCCGGTCATACCAGCGTAACAGAGCGGCAGCAGAAGGTAACACGGACCCGTTTATGACGAACCCGCCGACCCGCAGCAAGCGAAACAATGATGCAGCCCCCTCCGAACCACCCCGACGGGCCATGCGTACACGCAGCATGGCGGCCCTGCTGCCGCATATCAGCCGTCCCGTGTTTCGCAAGCAGTCTCCCGCCGCCGTGCAGGTCATGACGGACTGGCCCGATATTGTCGGCCCCCATCTGGCAGGCATGACCGTGCCGCGCCGCCTGAGTGCCGGGACCCTGACCGTTGCCTGCCGGGGGCCGGTGGCGATGGAACTGCAGCACCTTGCCCCCACCGTCATCGCACGCATCAACACCACCTGTGGGCAGGGCGTGGTCAAGCGACTGAAGATGGTGCAGGATCTGACCGCCGCCCCACGTGCCTCTACTGCCGCGCCCCGCCGCCCGCCACCGCCTCCCGTGCAGATTGACGACATGCCCGACGGGCCGCTGAAGGACGCGCTGTCCCGGCTGGGTGGCTGGCTGAATGCCGGTCGTGACCGGTAGGGAGGTCTGGAAAAATCTGCCTTCGAAGCGCTCCTGAAAATTATAAGAAAATGTTTGGTGAAGCTTTTTTCAAAAAGCTTCAAAGAACGTCATCTTGAAAAAAAGAGAGCACCAAAAAAACTTTTATTTTTATTTATCAATAATTTATTTTCATACGGGTACCAATCATGGTCCGTCACATAACGATATGGACACAGGACTGGATATCCGGTGGACATATGCCAATATCAGCGGATACGAGATCAGGAAAAGGAACCACCCGAGATGCGTAAGTTGGCCCTGTTGCTGGCCGTGTCCATGGGACTGGTCGGTGTTCTGCCCGCCCCTGCCGCCTATGCGTGGCGTGGCGGCGGTTGGGGTGGTGGCTGGCATCGTGGCTGGGGCTGGGGCGGATTCGGCCTTGGCATTGCCACGGGCACGGCGCTGGGTGTCGCGATGTCGCCTTACCGCTACCGGCCGTATGGCTATGGTTATCCCTACCCGGCCTATGCCTATCCGCCACCGCCCTATCCGGTTTATGCGTACCCGCCTCCGCCGCCTCCCCCGCCACCGTATTACGGGTATTACCGTTAGGCGCGGGCAGCCTGCACAAAACGGCGGATCAGCTCGGACGACTTGACGCCGGGGGAGGATTCCACGCCGGATGAGACATCAACGGCACGCGCCCCGCTCTGCCGTATGGCGCGCTGGATGTTATCGGGGTTCAGCCCACCCGCCAGCAGCCACGGCACCGGGGCCTGCCATCCATCCGTTAGCGTCCAGTCAAAGGCATGAGCATTGCCGCCGGGACGGTCCGACCCGGCGGGCGCGCGGGATTCAATCACCAGCCCATCCACGGCGCAGGTTTCAGGCAGATCCTGCATGCTGGCAATCCCGACAGCCCCCCATACCGGCAGGCCAAACCGCCTGCGGATAACATCCGTGCGGTCCGCATCATCATAAATCTGCAACCCGTCCAGCGGTACATTGTCCAGCACGCGGCGAATGTCATCATCAGTCGGGCGGACAAACAGGCCAATCCGCTCTGGTCCACCAGTCGCCATGTCGCGTGCCAGCACGCCTGCGGCCTGTGCCGTAATATTTCGCGGCGAACGGCTGAAAAATACGAACCCGACCCAGTCTGCCCCGGCCTGCGTTGCGGCATCCAGTCCCACATGGTCACGAATGCCACAGATCTTGACCCTGACCGGCATGGCGCGCGTTCCCCTGCCCGGTTTCAGGACGACAGTTCGGCGGCAATCGCCGCCGCCGCCGCCGCCGGATCAGGCGCGCGGGTGATGGGGCGACCTACCACGATCCAGTCAGCTCCCGCCGCGCGGGCCTGTGCCGGGGTCATGACACGCTTCTGGTCCCCCAGTGCACTACCAGCAGGACGGATTCCCGGCACAACCAGTACCGGCCCTTCGCCCAGCGCCTGACGCAGGGGGATGATTTCGTGCGAGGAGCATACCAGTCCATCCGCCCCCGACTCCATGGCCAGCCTGCCCAGACGGACAACCTGTTCTTCCACGCTGCCGGGCACGCCCACTTCATGCAGGCCCTGCGTATCCATGCTGGTCAGCACTGTCACGGCCAGCAGCAGCGGGCGGCTACCGGGCGGAAAGGTTTCATCCACAGCCTTGCGCGCGGCTGCAATCATGGCGCGACCGCCGCTGGCATGGATGGTCAGCATGGCGGGCCGCAGAACGGCAAGGCTGCCGATGGCGGACGCCACGGTATTGGGAATGTCATGCAGCTTCAGGTCGAGGAACAGCGGACTGCCGCCCGCAGCCGCCCGCACGGCATCCAGCCCGCGGGCATAGGTGAACTCCAGTCCCAGCTTGACCGCGCCAGCGTGGCCTGCCGCCTGCTCGCGCCAGCACGCGGCCTGTGCCGTATCCTTGGTATCGAGGGCAACAATCAGGCGGGTGGACCGTCCAGGCATTGGCGGTGCTCCATGGTCAGGCATGCAGGTAATGATGGGGTTCGGAAACGAAGGGATCAGGCGCCCGGTGGCTTTTCCGCCGTGATTGCGGGCGGCGTCACCACGGCGGGTTCCGTCGCGACGGGACTTGCCGCAGCCGTTGCCTGTTCCGCTTCATACGCCTTCACCATCGGGGAATTGGCCGGGGCGGATGTCAGGCCGGGGGCACGGGGGGTACCGGTATCATTTTCCGGCAGGCGGGCGCGCAGGGCGCGCACTTCCTGTTCGGCGCGACGGGCGCGGCGCATCTGGCGCAGGACCACAATCCACACGCTGGCAGACCCCGTGGCGTACAGCAGGGCAGCGACCAGCAACGCCAGCACGCCGGGCGATGACGTCCATTTCCATTGCAGCCATGACAGTTCCACCGGCGCCTGATTACAGGCCGCGAAAATGATCAGCGCCACGATCACGGGCAGGGTAATGAAAAGACGTATCATGATCCTTGTTCCCTACCGCCAAGAACAGGGGGCTGCAAGAAAATCAATTCATCCGGCGTGAAGCTTGATTGCACGCAACAGGCATGGTTGCCTGCGGGTAACAGGCCATGACACGCAACAGGCCACCGGGACAGGGGCAAAACAATGGGCAAGGTTGTTGTTTTCCGGACCACGGCACGACGTGATGAATCCTGGGCGGTGGTTGCCCGCACCGGGGGCAACACGCGAATCGCCAGCATCTATCCCACACGCGCCAGTGCCGAAGCGGACTGTGAATGGCGCAGCCAGCAGGTGGCTGCCTACCGCAATTTCCTGGAACGCAATGAAATCGCGGCGCCACATTACAGCATCCGCCCCTATCGCCGCGCGGACCTGCCACGTGCATGGCGTCCCCTGCCCGCACTGGGCTTTCTGCATGGCGGGTGCTGACCATCCATCAGTCGTGGAAACCAGGGCAGTTTCGCGCATCTGCTTAAGAAACTGCCTGAGAAAGTCAGTTCATGACAGCACCAAAAAATTAAAAGAAGTTTTTCCCAGGGGCTGTTGGGAATTGAGTTTTCTAAAGGGCCATGATGTGTTTCAAAGACCATATGGATCGCTTCATACTGACGGATGCCCAATGGGCGAAAATGGAACCGCTGTGCCTTGGCAGGAAGACGGATCGAGGTCGCAGCGGGAAGGATAACCGCCTCTTCATCGAGGCGGTCCTATGGATCGCCCGGACCGGTAGTCCGTGGCGGGACCTGCCGACGTATTTCGGACATTGGAACTCGGTTTATTCGCGCTACAGCGACTGGACGAAAGCCGGTGTTTTCCAGAAGATTTTCGAGGCTGTCTCCGATGATCCCGACATGGAATACGCGATGATTGACGGCACGGTGGTCCGGGTTCACCGCCACGGCCAGGGCGCAAAAGGGGGACCCGAAGCCAGGCGATAGGGCGGAGTGTAACGGGGTGGTCAACGAAGATCATCGCCATGACCGACGCCCTGGGCAATCTGGTCCGCTTCACGCTTATCCCTGGCCAGCATTACGACACGGTCGGGGTTGCCCCCCTTCTCGAACCGGCGGATTTCAAGGGGATTCTCGCTGACAAAGCGTTTGACGTCCACTGGATCGTGGACGCCCTACACGCGCAAGGGGCCTGTGTGGTCATTCCCCAGCGCAAAAACCGCCTCGACAGACGCCCGTTCGATGGGGCCCTGTTCAAAGCACGCCA
>NZ_BDLU01000053.1 GCF_006538165.1 Komagataeibacter diospyri | reverse complement strand
AGACGGCGACGATGACCGAGATCGCTGCCCGCTCCAGCACGGCGATCGGTTCGCTTTACCGTTTCTTCCCGACCAAGGACGTGCTGGCCGCCGCAGTGCTCGAACGCTACGGCGCGTGGCTCCTGCATGCCCTGGATGAGTTGGTCGACCGCGATCCGCCGCTGTCGTCGCCACGTGAGGCGGCAGAAGGACTGCTGGACATCATCCAGCGTCTACGGACGGAACGCTCAGTCGTCCTTTCCCTGATCGACAGCGGGATTACCCTGCCAGATGGGACCGGAACGCTCCGCAAGGCGCTGATCGGGCGCATGAGCCAGCTGTTGTCACGGCTGGGTGGTTCTCCGGGTCCACATGACGAACGGGCCGTGATGCTGCTGCATCTGGTCAAGGCGATCTTTGCCCTGCCACAGGATCTTTCGGTCCCCCGCCCTACCCAGGATAAGGAAGCCGTTACGATGCTGCGGCTCTATCTGGAACATGCCGTTGCTTCCCGTCGATCCAAGTCAGGGGTCGCTCCGTAACCTCTGAATCCACACACAGCCGATCGGTACCTCCACCGGTCACGTCATCTGGATCGAGCGGGTCTGCTTTTAAATCATAAGTGACTGTAATGCGGTGAAAATCGAGCTTTGACTCTCCAACTGTTTCGCGAAGGTCAGAGAAACGCATCAAGCCGATGCAACAGTTCTGCCGGTGCTTCCTCCTGCGGACTATGACCACAGTCGATCGCGTATCCCCGCACATCCACGGCTTTTTCGCGCCATGTCTCGACAACATCATATAACGCGCCCACGGTGCCACGTGCACCCCACAGAGCCAGTAATGGGGCCTCGATCCGCCTGTCTGCATCAGCTGCATCATGAACGAGGTCGATGCCTGCCGCAGCACGGTAGTCTTCGCATGCTGCATGACGCATTGCCGGGTCGGCGTAGCATCGACGATATTCGGCCATGACACGCGGATCGACCGATCCTGGTATCTTGATCTGTCCTGCAATGTGGCTTTCGAGAAAGAAATCCGGATCCCCACTGATCAGCCTTTCGGGCAGTGGGGCGGGCTGGATCAGAAAAAACCACCAGAAATAGCGTCGGGCGAATTCCATATTGGTCCGGGCATACATCGTTGCTGTCGGTGCGATATCGATCAGCACCAGTTTTTCCACCGACTGCGGTGCATCCAGTGCCATGCGGTGCGCCACCCGTCCGCCCCGGTCATGCCCGACGACCATGAACCGTGCAAATCCAAGCTGGTGCATGACGCCAACCAGATCAGCCGCCATGGCCCGCTTGGAATAGTTGGCGTGATCCGTCCCACCTTCAGGCTTGGCGCTATCACCATAACCCCGCAGATCTGGGGCCACGATGGTAAAACGTTTCGCCAGTGCGGGCGCAACCTTGTGCCATGTCAGATGCATCTGCGGATGACCATGCAGCATGAGCAGCGGCGGTCCGTTTCCGCCGGTAGCCGTGCGGATCTGCACGCCATTCACCTCGATATCCCGCCAGCTAAAGCCCGGCAATAAATCGGGAAATTTCCTGATTGCGGTCATGCTTTCACCTGCATTCGTCCAGTGGACACACAGCAAAAAAGCAGAATATCAGGAAATCAGTATTTCCCCTGTTGAAGACCTGTTGATTATCTCCCTACCGCGACTCACAGCGGCGTCACTGGGTAAATCAGTTGGGATATCCGAGACAGTCGATTCGCAGAGTCTGCGGAAATAGCCAGGGCCATGTCACGCGTGATCACGGACGTCAGTCCCCAGTGTAACCACAACATCCAGATGAGGACTTTGGCGGGCGTAGCCCACGCCACGACATTATCCCGACAGACCGTAAAACGTACATTGACGGAGCCAGCGTCTCAGCGCGCCACCCGACCAAGTAAAAGTTCTGAACACATGTTCCCGCCTACATTCCCGCCAGAGTCCTCATGGAGTTTCTTTCAGAAGCAAAAACTGAGGACTCTGGCGGGAACATGCGACGCGCAAGGTTAATTTCTGAGATATGCCGAAAATCTGGAGCCGAAACAGATCGCAAAACGGTCCTCGAAGTGAGGACTCTAGCGGGGTTTTGTGCGCCAAAAACAGTTTATCCGCCGAACATCAAGGAAAATCGGCCTGTTAGAAGCCTCCTAACCTGAAAATTTCTCAGTTTTGAGGACTTTGACGGGGGGCCAAATTAGCGCTATCTGCAAATCGAGGACTCTGACGGGAAACTTGATGCCCTCAGAGATACCGATTCGCTCCACCTCCCTTTTGCAAGGTGACCAACAGGGTACTGAGGACTGTAGCGGAAAAACTGAGGACTCTAACGACACGAGCTTACGGAGCAAGCGCGATTCGCTTAAGTTATCCCGAGGACACTAACGGGACAAACTAATATTAGAATACAATTATCTCTAACTAGTATTAGATCCCGCTACAGTCCTCGGAGACATTCCGAACAAATCCGTGCATCATGGACACAGAATCGAGCCAACATACGTATGCCTAGGGGAGCCATGATGGCGGAAGTGCATGACTTGCTTCAGGAGCATGGTCGACAGCATGTACTCCAGCTAGACATGGACCGCCGGGTCGTTGATGCGGCAGCCGCATATCTGACAGACGAAGATGCCGGACTAGGTTTCATGTATAGCGGTTGGGCACAAGCACCGCTCCCGCATAAAAAACAGCCCGACTCTGCACCTTGGCAGGTTCGTACCGACAGAGTTACCCTTCTCGTAGAGCCAGGTCGACGGACACTTCCAAATGGAGAACTTCAATGGATTGGTGTCCCGTACGGAAGCCGGGCCAGACTTATACTGCTATATCTGCAGACTGAGGCTCTAAGAACCCAGAGCCGCGAAATTGAACTCGGGAAGTCGCTCCGCGATTGGCTTAAGAAGATGAACATCTCTCCCGGCGGTAAAACGATAGCCGACGTAAGAGAGCAGGCACTCCGCATCACACGCTGCCGTCTCACTTTCGAGGTCCAACAAGCAGGAAAGTCAGCATTAGTACAGCAACTTATAGTCGATAAAGCGCTGTTTACGGAAGATGGTGAGGACTCTAGCGGGGGGCAACTTTTAGCGCGAACGAAGCTAAGTGAAACATTCTACGATCAGCTTCGTCGACATCCTGTTCCCATCCAGGAATCCGCAATTCGAGCGATCAGTAAGCACTCGATGGCTTTAGACATATATTGCTGGCTTGCATATCGGCTGCATGTCCTCCAGAAGGACACACCAATCACTTGGAAGGGTCTTCACGCCCAGTTCGGTGCTGGCGTGAAACGCCTAGACCATTTCCGTGATACCTTCTGCGCTCAACTCAATTTGGCGCTGGCAGTATATCCGGAAGCGGTAGTCAAACTGAGTGCTGTGGGCCTAACATTAGTTCCCTCACCTCCACCCGTTGAGCCAAAACGCTCGATAGTCGCATTTCCTCGGTCCCGCTAAAGTCCTCACTCGACGTAAACGATTAAAACGTCTGAGTCACATAGAGGCAGATCAGTGGAATAATTGCGGACGAACAGTCGAAGATAGCCGTGTCGTGTTGAAGGCCCTAAAAGAGAGAGCCCAAACCGTCGGGACATTACCCTGCCCCGAAAGTGCCCTCAGTTTTAGGTCGAGTTCTATGGATTGCTATTTGCTTTATTGGCGTGTTGGGCGAAAGTCTTTGGCGTCATGCCGTTCATGCCAGCGTGGGGCCTGACGGCATTGTAGTCGGCACGCCAGATCTCGATGACCAATACGTGCGTGAGCGATGTTGCGAAACAGACGTTCATTGAGGCATTTGTCCCGGAACCGGCCGTCGAAGCTCTCGACGAGCCCTTTCTTCTGCGGCCTGCCTAGTATGATAAAGTGCCACAGCACCGACCGTTTTTCTTGCCAGGCCAGGATTGCGTTCGACGTCATCTCGATGCCGTAGCACATCAGGAAGCGCCGGCATCGGTAATGCCGATCTGGCCTTAAGGCCAGATCGGCGGCCATGACCAGGCGACATGTCTCCATAGTGATGGTGTCCAGCCACACAGAGGAGACAACCGACCGTGACCAGATCCGATACTATACTATACCAATGACTGCCGTCCTCGTCGCCATCGATGTCGCCAAATCCCGCAATGAGGTCCTGATCGAAATGCCCGGCAGCCGGCGGCGACGACGCCTGACCGTGGCTAACACGCGCGTCGAGCATGACCGCTTCGTGGCAGAGCTCCAGGCTCTGGCGCCGCGACCGGTCATTGTTGGCTTCGAACCGACAGGCCATTATCATCGGCCACTGGCCTGGCGCCTGGTGCAGGCTGGGTTTGATACACGCCTGATTTCTTCGGTCGCCCTCGCCCGCACACGAGAAGCTCTGCACAATGGCTGGGACAAGAATGATCCCAAGGATGCGCAGGTCATCCTGCACATGCTCCAGATCGGTGCGACCAAACCGTATCACGATCCGCTGGCCAACAGGATCAATGACGTTCAGGAACTGTCCGTTACGCACGAGGTGATTTCCCGTGCCAAAACTGAGGTCCAGCACCGGATCCTTACCCATTATCTGCCGCTTTATTTTCCGGAGATCGATCGTTTCAGGGGCAATACCCGCAGCGACTGGTTTTTCGCTCTGCTCGAGCAATTCCCGGTTCCCGCCAGCATCACGGTGCTCGGCAAAGATGCGTTTGTCGCGGCAGCCTGGGACGTCGTCGGTCGCAAGGTCAGCAAGTCTCGTCTGCCTGGCGACATCTGGGACACAGCCCGGACATCCATCGCCTTGCCGATTGCCCCGGATGCTCCTGCGATCGGGATGTTCAGGCTGGTGTTGGGAGAGGCGCGGCGCCTGATTGCCCAGCGCGACGACATTGAGGCCGCGGCCATCGAACTGCTGGGCGAGCATGCCGATTTCCGGCGTCTGCAGCAGGTGCCAGGCATCGGGCCGATCCATGCCCTGACAATCCTGGCCGAGGCAGGTGATCTGAGACGTTTTCGTCATCATCGGCAATTTCTCAAATTCTGCGGTCTGGATCTGTCCACCTACCAGTCGGGTCAGTATCGCGGCAGAACGAAGCTGTCCAGGCGCGGTAATGCGCGCTTGCGCCGCACATTGTGGATGGCAGCTCAGGTCGCCATTCGTCAGCGCGAGAACAGCTTCCGTGACAAGTTCGATCGCTATGTGGCCAGGGACCGGCATGATCCGGACCTGCGCCGCAAGGCGTTCACAGCCATCACCGCAAAGATGGGACGTGTTGTGCACGCGATCATTAAACGCGGTGACGATTACCGGCCCTTCGTTGAGGGGCCGGTTCCAGGTGGAGGAACCCCTCTCACTCAGTGCCGTGAGGGCGCGTTAGCGACCCTGTAGATAATGTTTGGGTCCTCCACCTGGGTTATCGCATCCCATCTTCAGGACGGTTAGAGCCACGGCGCCATCACGCCGCTCTGGACTCTGTGTTTGCTATGGCAGGGAGCACCTTATTTTGCGGTGGAGACCGCCTAGTTTTTGCTTGCAGTATTTTTCAACGACAGTGCAAACTGCCGATAGAGACGTGTTGCCAAATCGACCGGATGCTTCCCGATATAGGACGTTGTCGCTGACGATCATCATGTTGAAGCCGCGATATTCGTCGATCCGGTCGAGTTCGCGTAACGGTAACGTCCCCCCCTTTAGCGCCCGGCCCTCCCGCGTGTAATCGTTTTCAACTGGCAGCACGCGGAAGCGACATCCGTTATCCAGCGCGTCCGAAAAAAATCAAGGCTCCAGCGCTAATTAAGACCGTCGGGTACCAGCATTGGCGAGTAGATGCCGATTTCCTGCTTCTGGCTACCAGACTTGTGGACCGACAACTCTTCCTTGCGATACAACCGGAACAGCTTCTTGTGGATCATCATTACTCCCTCGCACATCCAGAAAAAACCTGCCGGCTCTGATAGCCGAACCGACATCGTTCGCCCGCAAGGTGGCATAGTGGGCTGCGCGCCTCGGTATCATATGGACGGCATGACTGACGCATAACGCCACGTCCGTGGGTCGGTGCTGATGAGGCTACAGGCCCGCCCCGTTTTTGCGAGCAATCCCGTTCGGTCATGGCTCTGGTCAGAGCATTACGCCATAAACTAGGTGTCTCACGAATTTCCTATTCGCTGCTCCTCCAGCTTCGAGGCCTCCATTACGCTTTCCACTAGGAGCCGCTTCAGGTTTTCGTTCTCCTCTTCAAGAGGCTTGAGGCACTGTGCTTCCGGCATTTCCATCCCGCCGTATTTCGATCGCCTTTTGTGGAAGGTCGTATTACCGATCCCGTAATAGATGCGTGGGTTGGCCTCTTAATATTCTCTCGGATTCCTTACTCGTCACCGATAAGTTCATCGATTTCACGTAAGCGCTTTCGGATGGCAACAAGCTGTTCCAGCATTTGGCGCCTGGTGCTTCTAAGGCGCCGCGCCTCTGTTACGAGCGCGGCAAAATCAACATGGGCCTCGGGCCGCTTGATTGACTTTCGGAATGCTATGATTGCGGAACGAGACGCGCTGGGTGCGACTAGGCCCTTCTCGCGAGCCGCATCGAGTTCTTCTGGTCCCAGCAAAGTCAGTTGGTACGCTGCACTATATGAACCCGGTAGTGAAGTCTCGCTAATTCGGCCACTATCTACCATGCTTGCGATCCGACGCAACTGAGAAGCCACCGGTTCGGAGAAAGGAAAAAAGCGCTCGAAGCTGGATTTAAGACGGTTTTTCTCTTCTCGCGAAAAAAGTGCATTTTCTAGCGTATTTAATGCTCGACCGATTTCCAGAAAGGAACGCGCAGCCTTTTCCCACGCCGATGTGACTGCGCGCTGGGTGTCAAGAATGATCCGGATGCGGCCCTCGTCCTTCGCGAGGTCCGTTCCGGAAAATACTGATGCAATCGTCTCCAAGGTTTCAGAGGATACGGTGGTGAGTTCATGTAGCTCACTAGGACGCGCGTCAGACGGCTGTATTTCGTCAGCATCAAGGCCCTGCAAAGCTCGCAGCGAGATACCGCGCGTCGAATTGGCTTTGCTCACAGGTCCAACTCCTGTCGCAAGTAAGACCAGAGTGCGCCAAACGCTTCCGCGTTTTTGGGCCGACTTAGATCCATGACGCCCAACCCTTTACCATTTGCAAGTGATATTTCCTCTGCTTGGGCGATTTCTACGGGACACACGGGTCCGACATTCAGCAATTTGGAGCGGATAGTCGCGTAGGAACGAGTTCGAATATTCGCCCGATTAATGATGAACGCTGCTTTCGCGCCGCTCTGTTTCAAATGGCGCATCCACGGTATCACGCTATCTAAATCGTCTTGACTTTGCTGGCAAGGAACCAGAACAAAATCAGAACCCTCACACAAGCCCAAGATTGCCGTCATGTTGATTTCGATTGAAGGCGGCGTGTCGATGACAATAAAATCGGCGGAGGATTGCCTCGCCATTTTCAGGGTAGACCGCCAGTCATCAAGAGACGCGCGATGTACAGGAATATGGGATACAGCCGGAATACTCGCACGGACGCGTTCCCTGCGTTCCGCCCATGTGGCTAGAGTTGCCTGTTTATCCATATCCAATCCTAATACTTGTCTGCCTGCTTGAGCAGCTAAGACAAGTATATTCCGGGATAACGACGATTTTCCGACACCGCCCTTTGGCGATGATAGCATCACGATGGATTGCTTTGACGGAGAGGGATGTTTTGTCATTGGGACCTTATCGATGCAGGAGTTCCGCGGACCGCCACCATGTAGAAGAAGTTTTTACAGGACAGCTTTCTGAAGACAAGCGAAGATTTCCAAATCTTTTACGCCGTAAAAATTTTACCGCGTAAAACGCTTCTGTCTGTTGATGTGATGCGCCGCTTGCGCGGGATGTATCGTCTGGCACTGCCGTTAGATTACCTACGGTCGGTTGCGCCAGAGCTTTGGGTCTTTTGCCCGTTATTTGCCGAAGAGGAATGGGCAAAAAAAGATCTAAATAACACAAAACGGCACCAGATCGGTCAGCACGCCGCAAGGGGTAGCTCCTCCCCGTGCTCGGCGTCTGCGTCGCCTGCGCGCGGGTCCGGTGCTGCCGCTACGCGGCACCCTTGCACCGCACTGCCCGACCCGGTTGCGATAAGATCTGAAGGAAAGAGTAATCAGGCAGCACAACCTGGTTAGCACGCCCGTTCCTGACATCCCGAAAACCTGACCCCGGAACCATCCCGGCCTGCAGAAGCAGTGCCGGGTGCCGGCGTTTGTACGGAGCACGGCCATGTCGTTCCAGCTCAACCTCTTCGGTACAACCGCTCTCGCAGATACCCAGAACGACCTTTTCTGGGGCGAACTTGAAGGTGAAGACGGTTCATCCCCTGCCTCGCCCGCCACACCGGCCGCGATGGCCCTTCCCCAGATCGACTTTCATATGGTTACCGACCGAAGCCTCGCAGCTACGTGGAAACAGCGAGCCCGTGACAATGCGCTGGCAATCGCACTGCTCAAGGAGATCGAAGAAGCTGACCGAAACGCATCGTCCCCCGAACAGATCGTCCTGTCACGCTTCATCGGCTTTGGAGCAGGAGAACTGGCGAACAACCTGTTCCCATCTGGAAGCGATAGTGCCCGTCCAGGCTGGGAAGAAATTGGCGAGGCGATCCATGCCTCCACAACAGACATTGAGAGGGCAGGACTGAAGCGCGCAACACAATATGCGCACTTCACCCCTGAACTGATCGTGCACGCACTCTGGAGTACAGTGTTGCGGATGGGATTTAGAGGCGGTTCCGTGCTCGAACCCGGGTGTGGCACCGGTCTTTTTATCGCGGCCCGACCGGAAAAGCTCGAGGGACGCATCGCCTTTACCGGGATCGAGAATGATCCGATCACAGCAAGGATTGCGCGCAGGCTCTATCCGAACCAGTGGATCCGCAGCGAGGATTTCACGACAGCGAAGCTCGCAACCGGGTACGACCTTGCGATCGGTAATCCACCCTTTTCCAATCGCACCGTGCGGGGCCCCGAAGGTCTGGGGCGGCTTGGCCTGAGCCTGCATGACTTTTTCATCGCCCGATCCATCGAAGCACTCCGCCCGGGCGGCATTGCAATCTTCGTGACGTCCCGCCATACGCTGGATAAGACGGACAGCACCGCGCGTCGGACCATCGCTAAAATGGCTGACCTCGTGGGGGCGGTCCGTCTTCCGGCCGGAGCCATGCGCGATGACGCCGGCACGGACGTCGTGGTGGACGTGCTGGTGTTTCGAAAGCGCATGATCGGCGACATGGCCGATGATGAGGCCTGGCTGGAAACCAGCGCTCTTGTGGACAGCGACCAGGGCAACGGCCCGCTCCTTGTTAACCGCTATTTCCTCGACCATCCGGAGCAGGTGCTTGGCCGTCACGGCTGGACCACCACCCAGTTCGGCCCCGATTACACATGCCACGCGTGTGCCGACTGCGGACTCGATGTGATGTTGCCCGAGGCCCTGAGCCGGATCGGGCAGGACGTGCGCTTTTCGGAACCCCTGGACCAGCGCATCGTCCGACCGACGGGATCCAGTGTCCTGATCGGCACGGCGGCCGATGGCGCCCTGCTGAAAGAGGGATCCTACTTCGTCACGAAAGGCGTCCTGCAACAGATATGCGACGGCCAAGCCGCTACGGTAGCCATCAGGAAGGGGGACCAGAAGGACGGCCTTTTCCAGAAGCATGCCCGGATCATTACCGCACTGATACCCGTCCGGGATGCAGCACGCGCGGTTCTGCGGGCGCAGATGGAGAACCTGCCCTATGGACGCCTGCAGGGCGATCTGAAGCGTGCCTATTTCAGCTTTGTCCGACAGTTCGGACCGATCAACCTGATGAACGTGACGGTCAGGATCGACCCGGAAACCGGGGTCGAGAACGAAACCCAGCGGCGGCCAAACCTGACGCCATTTTACGATGATCCCGATGTCTGGCTGGTTTCGTCCATCGAGGAATATGACGAGGCGACACAGAAGGGCCGGATGGGACCGCTTTTCTCGGAACGGGTCATTCATGCGCCTGTCGAACCGGAAATCCATTCCGCCCACGACGCCCTGGCTGTCTGCCTGCATGAAACAGGCGGCGTGGAAATGCCGCGGATCGCGGAACTCATGGGACAGTCCGAAGCTGAGGTCGCAGCCGCACTGGGGGATGCGGTGTATCTCGATCCGGTACGGAGCGTGGACGGTCGCGATGTCTGGGTCACGGCTGACGAAATGCTCTCCGGCGCCGTGCGGACCAAGCTGGAAGAGGCACGCGATGCAGCCCGGATCGATTGGCGCTACGCCCGGAACGTCACGGCGCTGGAAGCCGTCCAGCCAGCCGATCTGCGTCCGTCGGAGATCACCGCGCGCCTTGGCGCTCCGTGGTTGCCGGTCAGCGACATCATCGCCTTTACCGCCGAGGTGCTCGGGGTCGAAACGGTCATCTATCACGCACCCGCGGTCGCCTGCTGGACCGTGGAGAAACGGGCGTTCATGGGCAAGGCCGAGGCGACGTCAGTCTGGGGGACGGAATGGCGACATGCCGGCGAACTGCTGGAAGATGCCCTGACGCAGGCATCGCCAAAGATATGGGATGTCTGGCGTGATGGCGATGGCAATGAGCACCGCGAACTGAACACACAGGAGACGGAAGCCGCAAAGGAAAAACTGGCAGCGATCAGGCGTGCGTTCGAGACATGGGTCTGGCAGGATGGCGATCGGGCCGAGCGGCTGGTCCGGCTGTACAATGATACTTACAACAACCTGGTTGCACGCGCGTTTGATGGCTCCCATCTGCGCCTGCCCGGTGCAAGCACCACGATCAGCCTGCGCCCCCACCAGAAACGGGTCATCTGGCGGATCATCGCTGCCGGCGGCACGTATATCGCGCACGCGGTCGGCTCCGGAAAGACCTTCTCGATGGTTGCGGCCGTCATGGAGCAGAAGCGGCTTGGCCTGATCAGCAAGGCGATGATCGCCGTTCCCGGTCACTGCCTCGCCCAGATGGCCCGCGAATTCCTCATGCTCTACCCGACCGCGCGGATCCTCGTCGCTGACGAGACGAACTTCGTGAAGGCAAAGCGCCAGCGGTTCCTCGCCCGGGCCGCGACCGGAAACTGGGATGCGATCATCATCACGCATGATGCATTCAGGTTCATCCCGGTAGAGGGCGATTTCGAACGCCAGATGATCGAGGCGCAGATCACGTCTTACGAGGAAGTGCTGGAAAGCGTCGATGCGGCCGACCGCCTGTCGCGCAAGCGGGTCGAGAGCATGAAGGAGAAGATGCAGGCGAAGCTGGAAGGCCTTGCCGCTCGAAAGGACGATCTCGTGCATCTGGGAGAGATCGGCATCGACCAGATCCTCGTCGATGAAGCGCAGCAGTTCCGGAAGCTGAGTTTTGCAACCAACCAGTCCGACCTCAAGGGGGTCGATCCGAACGGCTCGCAGCGGGCCTGGGATCTCTTCGTGAAGACGCGCTACCTGGCGGCAAAAAATCCGGAACGCCCGCTGATCATGGCGTCCGGCTCCCCGATCACCAATACGCTGGCCGAGATGTGGACGGTCAGCCGCTATATGGATCTTGAGGCGCTGCAGAAGCGCTACCTGCATGAATTCGATGCCTGGGCAGCCAATTTCGGCGAAACCCGTACCGAACTGGAACTGCAGCCAAGCGGGCTTTACAAGCCGGTCACGCGCTTCACCGAGTTCGTCAACGTCGCCGACCTCATGGCGATGTATCGCGACTTCGCGGATGTCGTGCAGCACGATGACCTGCGCCAGTACGTGAAACTGCCTGCGATCCGGGGCGGACGTCGCGAGATTATTGTCGCGCCGACAAACGATAACTTCAGGGCCTACCAGAAGACGCTGGCGGCCCGCATCAACGCCATCGAAGCACGCCAGGGGCGTCCCCAGAAGGGCGATGACATCCTCCTGTCCGTCATTACGGATGCCCGTCATGCCGCGATCGACCTGCGCTTCGTCGCCCCTCTCGCCGCGAATGATGACACGTCGAAGCTGAACCTGATGATCGGGAACGTGTTCCGGATATGGCAGGAGACATTGGAAAGCCGTTACAGCGATCCTGAAACCGGTCGGTCGTACGACCTGCCGGGGGCGGTGCAGATGATCTTTTCGGATCTGGGCACCGAGAGCGCGATGGAGACACGCGGTTTTTCCGCCTATACGTGGATCCGCGATGAACTGATCCGTCTGGGTGTGCCGCGCGCGGAAATCGCGTTCATGCAGCACTACAGGAAGAGTGCGGCGAAGCAGAAGCTGTTCGGTGATCTCAATGCCGGCCGCAAGCGGATCCTGATCGGCTCGACGGCGACCATGGGCACCGGCGTCAACGCCCAGCAGCGCCTCAAGGCCCTGCACCATCTCGATGTGCCGTGGCTGGTCTCCGACATCATCCAGCGCGAGGGACGTATCGAGCGGCAGGGCAACCAGCACGCGGAAATCGAACTCTACGCCTACGCCCAGCAGGGTTCTGTTGACGCGACCAACTGGCAGCTCCTCGAGCGCAAGCAGCGCTTTATTGGCCTTGCGATGTCAGGTGACCGTTCCATCCGCCGGATTGAGGACATTGGCGGGGAAGGGGGAAACCAGTTCGCCATGGCCAAGGCGCTCGCCTCAGGCGATGCCCGGCTGATGCACAAAGCCGGGCTGGAGGCCGATCTTGCGCGGCTGGAGAGACTGGCGGCCGCCCATTATGACGACCAGTTCGCCGTAAAACGTGCCATTGACCGGGCCGAGCGTGAGATTGCGGGCGCGGAGCGTCAGATCCCGCTCATCGAGGCGGATATCACCAGCCGTCAGCCCACGAAGGGGGACGCGTTCGTACTGCGTCGGGACAAGGGGGATGTCAGCGAACGTGAGAAGGCCGGATCATGGCTCCTGTCCCAGGTCCGCCTGGCGGCGAAGAACGGTGAGGCAGGGGTCTGGAACCTCGGACGCATCGGTGGGTTCGCCGTCATATGCGAAGCTGGGCCAGGCCGTCGCGTGCGCGGCGAAAAGCGCGCGGTCGACGTGACGCTGTTTGTGGAAGCACGCTCGGGTCGCATTGAGATCGCCGTCGAGGACGACACGAAGGGCCTTGGGCTGACGTCGCGTCTCGAGCATGCGTTGCTTCGGATCGATGACGCGCTCCGTGACGCAATCCGGATGCGGGAGGAAGCGCAGCGTCGCCTGCCATCCTACCGGGCCCGTCTGGGCCTGCCGTTCGCGGAACAGGCGATGCTTGATGAAAAGCGCGCGGAGCTGAAAGCGCTGGAAGACGATCTGGCGGCGACCGCGACCGATGAAGACCCGGTGCATGACGACACCGAGGACAGGGAGAAGGAAGAAGAGGCGGCAGCCTGAGAAGGGCTGCCATCTCCGGTCAGGCGCCGCAAGGGGTGGCGCCTCCCCGTGCTCGGCGTCTGCGCCGCCTGCGCGCGGGTCCGGTGCCGCCGCTGCGCGGCGCCCTTGCCCCGCCAGCCCGGTGCTGGCCGCCGGAGTGCATCAGGAAAGGCGTCCTGAGAACACGGAGTAAAAACCATGGAACTGCGCGAAGTTGATCCGAAAACCCTGCTCGATAACCCCGAAAACCCGCGGAAATCCGCGCCCAACGAGGCGGAAGAGCGCCAGCTGGCGCTGAACGTCAAGGCCGTCGGGATCATCCACCCGCCTTTGGTCCGCGAAACCCCGGGCGGCCTGATGATCGTTGCGGGGCATCGCCGCCGGCGTGCTGCGGTCAAGGCCGGCCTGAAAACCATTCAGGTGACGGTGGCAGGCGATGATGCGGAACTGGACCGGATGCGTGCCGCGTCGGAGAACATGATCCGTCAGCCCATGACCCAGGTTGAACAGTGGCGGGTCGTTGCCAGGCTCCGGGAGGAAAAAAAGTGGAATGACACCGCGATCTGCAAGGCTCTGATGCTTACACCGGTGCAGCTGAAGCAGATCGGCCGCCTGTCTGCCATCCTGCCTGATATTCTGGCGTGGATCGAGGCGGGCAAAGGTCCCGGCAATCGTGAACTGGCGAGCATCGCCCTTGCGTCCACCGCGCTGCAGGAACAGGTCTGGGGCCATTTCGGGTTTCCGGTTGGCGCGGCGCCGCCCGAGGATGTCGAAACCTGCGAAGATGAGGGCGAGCAACTGCCCGACGGAAATTGGGAACCCGGTGCTGCCATCCCCGATTGGGACCGGATTGCATCAGCCCTGCGGCAGGACCGTTTTTATGCAATCGAGGCCTCGTTTGATGACGCCATTGCAAAAAGCTGCCGGATCGCCTGGCAGGAAGATCTGTTCGGTGAAGCCGGGAAGGACGGCCGTTATACCGATGACGGCTTCGCCTACGAGAAGGCGCAGCGGCAGTGGCTAGGTCAGAACACGCCTGAAGACGCACTGATCCTGCAGAGCGACGAGAACGGCGACCCGGTCCTCGAACCCGGCATGGTCCGGATCTACTGGCAGCGCGAGGGCGCCACGAAATTCTTCTGGCTTGATCATCGCCTCAAGGTTCGCGAGGGCTGGTGCGTTCTGCCGGGCAGTGAGGCGGCAGGTCGCACGACGCCGTCCGCCGTCATTGAAGCCCTGCCCGAAGGGCCAAGGGAACGGCCCGATATTTCGGGGCGCGGTTTTGACATGATCGGCAGTTTCCGCACCCAGGCGCTGCATGCCGCATTGGACGGCATGCGGGGGGCTGCCGATCCATGGATCCTGGTCGGACTGATGATCGCGGCCCTCAACGCGCAGAATGTCCGGGTTGATGGCGATGCCGGAGCACATTATCCGCAGCGTTGCCCTTCACGCCGGCTTCTGGCCGCCGCCGGACTGTTCCAGGATGGCGAGATGGCGCTGGACGAGGCGGTCCTGCGTGGCGCCGCTGTCGACGTGCTGAAAGCCGTGCTGTCGTGCGAGAAGAACGGGACGAATAGCGGTGACTGGAGTGTCCTGGTCGGCCATATCGTGAACGCGGATGCCCACCTGCCCACCATGGCGGACGAGGACTTCCTGAAAACGCTCAGCAAGCCCGGCATCACGAAGGCCATAAAGGCCGAAGGCATCCTGCCGCGCAATACCGGTAAGGAAATGCGCCGCGCCCTGATGGACCATGTCGGGCAGGGGATCTGGGTGCACCCTGCAGCACGTTTCCAGGTCGATGTCGCAGCGCTGAATGCCACTTTCGCGGAAGCGCTTACCCCGCCATCCGCAGCGGATGACGATGACGGGGAACTGGCGCATGACGATGATATCGACCCGGAAGACGATGCTGGTGCGCTGGCTGATGGTCCGGGAACCGATGATCCTGCTGCGACGGGCATTGAGCTGGATGAAGTGACTGACACGCCCCCGGACCAGGCGGCAGATCAGGAGGATGACGTGCCGCACGGCAGGGTGGAAAGTCTGGCTCCGCCATCGCAGACACCTGAAGAATTCCTCAGGACGCATGTTGAGTTTGTAGGTTTCAGCTGAGCGAAGCTGGTGCTGCCGTACTGCTCTGGCTCACGGCCCGTCGCCCCAATGGTGACGTCGGGCGGTGAGCCAGCAACTGCCTCTGGTAGAACGTCGACCGGGAAATTCTGCGATACGCCCCCACCGGGCTTATCCGGAACGTCAGGTTACGCGTTCACCTGCGTCGGCGAAGGAGAACCGTGATGACCCATGAATACATGACGGAAAAGCGTCTGATCGGCAGGTATGTGGTTGAACTGGGCTTCCACCCGGATGGTGGAGTTCTGATCCGGACGCCTGAAATCTACCCGCCCGCGGCCCGCCGATGGCGGGGACCCTATGAGAGCGTGGAGGCGGCGGTGGTCGAATTTTCCGCTTTCACGGCGGTTCCAAGAGTCACGTCGGACGAACTGGCCCGGCTGAGAGAGAGTGGTTCTGTCGCTGAAATCTGCGGAAAGGACGTGATGATCTGGCACTGCCCATGGCGGGAAGCCACGACACTGAGTGAATTTGTCCTGGTAAGGGAGGACGGCAATGCCTGATTTTCGTGTCACGCTGGTTGAGCGCCTGTTTGAAGCGGATGCCGGCGATTTCAGGGTCACGGCGACGGACGCCGAGGCGGCTGCGCGGATCGTCCTCAATGCCGTTCCCGACAGTGTGGACTCTGACGGGATCCGGACCACCATTCTGCCTGACGGTCAGGAAGTGGATCTTGAGGTTGAGGAAGTCGTCCATGGCGAGATCGTGGCCATGGTCCACGATGCCGGGACCGGCGTGCTGCAGGGACAGTTTGGGTTTTCCCTTGTTTTCAGCCCGGGACGGGAGGCAGCCGCCGTTCTTGTTAGAGTGATGGATCGTGTCCTTGCGGATGACGGTGAGCGGGACACTCATGCAGCCTGCATGCTGTTGCGCCGGTACCTGCACGAATACCTGAACGCGGACGCGTAGGAAACGCAGGAAGAAACAGGAAAAAATATGTCTGAAGGGCCACCGCGCCTCAAACGGTGGCTCTTGTCCCGCTCCGCGGGCCTGCGATGCCGGCGCACGCGCCGCGTTTGACCCGCGATATCCCTTCAGACCGCCAGAAGACATTCAGACAAGGAGAATGTCCATGGCGACCGCAAGCCCGTCATCCCGTCAGAGAACTGTCGTGCCGGGGCAGGAAGAGATGCCTGATCTGTCGCGTTATGATCACGTCGTCGTCGCCTGTTCCTTTGGCAAGGATTCCCTCGCCTGCACGCTGCACCTGCTTGAAAATGGCGTGGCGCCCGACCGCATCGAGTGGTGGCACCATCTTGTGGATGATGACGGGGACGTTTTTGACTGGCCGCACGTGCCTGATTACGGGCGGCATCTGGCTGCAGCCCTTGGTATCAGACTGTTTTTCTCCGCGCGGCAGGGCGGGATCGTGCGGGAAATGCTGCGCGATAATGTGCCGACCGCGCCAGTCTGGTTTGATACCCCGACAGGGCGGGTCACTGTCGGTGGCAAGGGGCCGCCCAATACACGACGCCGCTTCCCGCAGGTTTCGGCGAACCTGTCGGTCCGCTGGTGCTCCCCATATGCCAAGATCATGGTTGCGGATGGCGCCCTGCGGAACCAGGCGCGCTTCAGTCATGCCCGTACCCTGTTTGTAACTGGAGAACGCGCGGCGGAATCCGCGAACCGTGCCCGTTACGCTGCCTTTGAGCGGCATCGGACAGACTGTCGTGATGGTCGGGTCCGACGGCATATCGATCACTGGCGGCCGGTACATGCCTGGAGCGAAGCGGCTGTCTGGCAGATCCTGCGCCGGCATGGCGTGATTCCGCCGCTTCCCTATCAGCTCGGGTTTGGCCGTCTGTCCTGCCTGACATGCGTCTTCATGTCTGCCGATCAGGCTGCGACGCTGCGTCACATGGACCCGGATCGGTTCGCCCGGCTGTGTGAATGGGAACGCGCATTTGGCTGCACCATCCGACGCGACCGGGACCTGAGCACGCTGGCCAGTGGCGGCACGGTCTACGGCTCCGTGCGTCGGCGCCCGGATCTGGTGCGCCGCGCGCTCTGCCATCGCTGGTGTGGTCGTGTCCTCACATCCCCCGAACAGTGGCTCCTGCCCGCTGGCGCATTCGGCGAGAGCGCCGGGCCGGTCTGACTAGCCTCATCCTTCAGCAGGAAGAAACCCGATGTTAGCGCCTTTCCAGATCCGGAAATTCCTCGACCTGAGCACCGGTCACCTCCCCCTGTCGGACCGCGAACACCTTGAGAGATATGCAAGGTCAGGTGGTTCCTTTGGCCTGACCTGCCTGTCCGGCCCGCATGGATGGTTTGTCCATGTCCCGCTGGATCCATACTCCCGTGATTGGCCGGGGTCGCGGACACTGCGGGCCATTCTCGCCCTGGCCCGGAATCACGACTGCGATTACGTCCTGTTTGACGCGGACGGCCCGGTCGATGCTTCGCTTCGTTTCTTTGATGACGATGAAAATGAATGATCGGCAACGGCATCGGGGGTACCACGGTCCAGATGTGCCGGTTCCCATTTCTTAAGGCGGGATACTTCGGTGTTCCGCCTTTTTTGTGTCTTCGCAAGGGGCTTACACAAAGGAATACTGCCATGAAACTTCATTTCGACCGTGCCCTGGTGGCGCGTCTTCTTGCTCATGCGCAAGCCGCGAGCGAACATTCCCCTACCTATGATCAGCTTGTTGACCCGGCCTTTCTCAAGGCTGGCGTGTCGTCACGCCATCCGACCGGTGCGGATGTCGATCGTACCAAAATACCGGCAGGCCTCATGCTGGTTGGCGATCATGGGGTGTACCTGATGTCGAATGGTTATCCGGGCTTCAGTGACGCCGAGGGTCAGGCGAACCTTGTCGCCTATGCTGTCGAAGCGGACCCGCGCACATGTCCTGACGACTGGTACGATGTCAAACGCGCGTCGTTTGGCGGTGACGATGGCGCGGAATTTCTTTCCGCCGACACCATCCGCAAGGCGCTGGACGCGACTGCGGGCAGTCGTTTGTGGATTGATGTCACGCCTGCGCGGATCAGTTGCCCCTATCTGGCATCCCCGCAAAAAAACCGATCCGGACGACCGGATGGCGGATCTGGAAAGGCCTGACCTGAATAAAAATACAATAAAAACAAAATATATAAATAAATGAAACAGTAAAGGTAGGAGGCGGGCACCACAGTCCAGCCTGCCGCGCAAGGGGTGGCTCCTCGCCGTGCGCGATGGCTGCGCCATCTGTGCGCGGCTCCGGTGCCGCCGCTGCGCGGCGCCCTTGCCCGCCAGTCTGCCCTGCGGTCGCCGGAAGGGGTCGAAACGCCAGAAAAAAGGATCTGGACATGACTCAGAACCGCATCGTGCCGCCGTCCCGCCCTGCCGTCGAAATCGCCAAATTCGTCGCCATCGTGCTCCTCTGGACGGCCTCCCTGGTCACCTTCCTCCTGTTGCCCGACATCTTTCTCGATCCGTGCACCGGCATCATCGATCTCAGATGACACCCGCATCGCAAGTCGTCTATCCGCGCCGCCCTGAAGGGCGGCGTCTGCATATTCTGGAGACTGATCATGGCCAGAACCGAACGTACCGACATTCATCAGTCCGTCACCGACCGCATCATCCTCGAACTTGAAGCGGGAACCGTGCCATGGGTCTGCCCATGGAACCGCGCGAAATGCGGGATTGCCCTGCCGCGTAATGCCGCGACCGATCGGGCCTATTCCGGGATCAACATCCTGATGCTGTGGGGCGCGGTGGAGATGCATGGGTTTTCCACCCAGAAATGGCTGACGTTCCGTCAGGCGCAGGCCGAAGGCGGCAATGTCAGGAAAGGCGAGAAGGGAACAACGGTGTTCTATGCTGACCGTTTCACGCCAAAGTCGGAAGCAGGCTCCGATGATCCCCGCCAGATCCCGTTTCTCAAGCGGTTTACGGTGTTCAATATTGACCAGTGCGAGAACCTGCCAGAGAGCATGGTCGCGCCGACCGCTCTGTTGCCGGAACGCGAAATCGTGCCGCATGCGGAAGCGCTGATGAGCGAAACCGGGGCGGACATCCGTATCGGCGGCGACAAGGCATTTTATGCCCCGGATGCGGACTTCATCCGGGTTCCGCCCCGGCAGTCCTATTTCAACCAGATCGACTGGTACAGAACCGTCTTTCATGAGATCGGGCACTGGACCGGGGCTGAAAGCCGGCTGTCGCGCACTTTTGGCAGGCGGTTTGGGGACCATGCCTACGCGGCCGAGGAGCTCGTCGCAGAGATGACATCAGCTTTCGTGTGCGCGGAACTGCAGATCGAACCGACGGTCCGCCATGCTGATTACATCGGGAACTGGCTGGAACTGCTGAAGGCTGACAGGCGCGCTATTTTCACCGCAGCGAGCGCAGCTTCAGCCGCGGCCCAATACATTTTCAGCTCATCGACACGTCAGCCGTCCGTCGGAGATGTGGCTTCTGCCGCCTGAAACCCAACCCTGGAAACCTGTGCGCCTGCGAGGGCGTGCCGGGTGATGGAGTTCATCATGCCTGTCTTTGCCCTGATTGCCACTCCCGCCGTGCGCATCCGTTCTGACGGCTGCGCCATCCTTAAGGCACTGCCGATGGAACACCTTGGTGCACGGGGGATGACAGAAGCCCGGACGCTCGCGGAAATCTCGACTGCCGTAACGCTTTACGGTGAGAGGATCGCCGGCGTGCATCCCGGGCGCTCATTTTCCATCAGTGTGCATATCCGTCGGGGTGATCGTAAGCCACGTGGCTTTGATGCGGCTTACCGCACTGGCGCCCTGGGGACCGACAGATGGGTTCTCATGGTCGATAACGACGCTGATGGCGCGCGGATCCTGCATGGACGATCCGCAGCCGAAACCGGAAACATGGCGTCCTGCAAAGGAGACATGGCATGATCCGTCAGTATTATACGTCTCCATTTCAGGGCGGTAATAACCCGCTCCGGGTCGGGACCATTGCCAGCGGAACCATCTTCCGTCTTCCGGCTCCTGTTTCGGGACGTCCCTATCGGACCCGGCCGTGGATCGTGGAATGCTTTCTGAACGGCATGATGGGGGCGGCTGCGCTGAACCCCGTCACCGGTCTCTGGGAAGACCGTTATATGCGAGGCCGCTCGGATCTGGTCGTATTGCGCAGCCTCGCCAATTCCCGCCGTGTGACCGTGGCAGTGCGCTATCTGGAAAGGATGAGTGAAGGGGGCCTGAGCGAGGGGCATTATCCAGAACTGCCGGATGTGAACCGCTTCCATAACGGCTATCGATGCCGGAGCCGGGTGTCATGACGGCGAGGCCAATCCTGTGCGAGCGGCTTCGGATCCCGCCTTTCGACCCGGCTGTCCTGAAACCCACCAAATGGGCGACAGCCCAGCAAAAGGCAAAGCTTGGTAATGCGATCCTGCGGTTCATCGCACTCGGAATGCCTGCAGGAAAATTTACCCCGGCCCTGTATAACCGCCTGAGCAACATGTTCGGATTTATCGCGCATTATAATCGGATCGGCTTTGCGCAGACATGGTTCGAGAATGCAGCCACACGTCGCGATTTCCTCGATCAGGTTGCGCGACATCCCTGCTGGGGCGACCCGTCTTTTGTCTGGTCGGATGTGGAGAGGGAAATCGGGCAGCGCATCCGCGAGAACCTTCTGGTCGAGGCATGGGCAGCCCGTGCCCGCGAAGAACAGATTGCGCGTGAGAAGTCAGAACTGGCTGGCCTGATGGCAAAGCATGGCGGGACCACAACATCCGCGGTTGCCCCCGCGCCTCCCGTGCAGCCTGGGCTCTTCTAGCCTGCATCCACGCTCCAGGACCCGTGCCCATCAAGGCATCTGGCCAGGAACTCCAGCGCTGCGCGTGGGTATTTCCTGATTTCCAGCAGGCTGCCGGTGGGCACCTCCATATGGTAGGCGCCGAGCCGGGTGGCGCAGCGCGGCTGGCCGAGCAGGAATTTTACGCCCCTGCCAGTCCGGACGGCCTGACGCGGACCGAAAACGCCGACGACGTGACGACCACCAAGGTAAATATCGGCGTTGAACTTGCGCCACAGTGGTGCCCGGACGTCCTGTTCGTCAACGTCGACCTGCACGGTGCAGCAGTCGTTCCACGCAGCCGGCGTGCCATCTACACCATACAGGGTCTGGCAGATCTGGCGGACCGCCTGCTCGTGTTCGGGGAGGAAGGACCAGCCGATTTCCTTGCCGAGAAACCGTCCCCTGTACCGGCCGGCCTGGGTCGACAGTTCGGGATGAAAATCCGCCTTCAGCGTGATGCGGTCTCCCGACACGGTAATCACAGCCATGATGAACCCCCACGTTGGCAACAGGGAAATTCTAGAATGAATACTTTCATTGTACAAGAGAAAACAGCACAGGTACGAATAAAAAAAGAACAATAATATGAAAACAAAGACCCCGAAGAAACAGAATTTTGCATCAGTGCTCCTGCCGGGTCTCTGACCTGGTTTCTGCGGTCTGAAGCGGTCGTCGTCGGGCGCAACCCCCAGGCCTTCGGTCGGGACGGTACCGTGAAGCCGCAGGCGCGGCTTCCGCACCATTGCCGCCCCGAGGGGTTGCGCCCGCCGCCTGATACCCGCTTCCGCGTGACCGCACCAGGTCAGAGATCCGGCAGGGGCCGGAGAGGACCGGGAAGGAAAAAAGGAACAGGACCATGAGCCAGTCAGTCAATCGTGCCATCATCATCGGTCATCTGGGCAGGGATCCGGATCTTGCCGCACGCAGGGAGGGGGATGGAAAAATCGCGTCTTTCGGCGTGGCGACAAGCGAAACCTGGACCGATCGCGCCAGCGGCGAACGCCGGGAGAAAACCCAGTGGCACCGTGTCGTCTCTTTCAACGATCACCTGTCGGCCGTGATCGAACGTCGGTGCCAGAAGGGAACCCTGGTCTATATCGAAGGCCATCTGGAAACACGCAAATGGACCGATCAGCAGGGACAGGACCGTTATGTAACCGAGATCATCATCGACCGGTTTGATGGGAACCTGAAGGTGCTGGCCAATGGCCGCAGCACCAGCGATGGACGTTTTGATGAAGAGCGCCCGTCGCGTAGCGCCGCCCAACGACCTGCTCCTGCTGGCGGTGGCCAGGAAATGGAGGACGAGATTCCGTTCTAGCTGCGGTTTTGCCGGGCTGGAGACAGCCCGGCTTCTCTGCCAGGGATATCTTCCGGACAGAGGGTCAAATTCCGGCATTGCGCCTTGGAGATCCACAAGCGTAACTGCCCGAAGTCCCCGCGACGGTGCCTGATGATCGGGTCGGGGGACTGAAAAGCCAGCAGAACCGGTCTGTTATGATAGATTTCTGGGCGGATGGAAACGGGGCGTGCCCATGTTGTTGTACGGGCAGTAGTATCGCGCGTTTCCTCCTCCCGATCCCGGTTTTTTCTCGTTGGTCGCATGATGTGGGCGGACATGGGACATTCCACAGGGAGTGTCCCGTGTCGTGTACGTTCCAGTCTTCCCGTTCTGTCCGGATTGCAGGTGCCTGAAGGCTGCCTTGCCCCTTGCATCCATATCGGGAAGCCGGAACGAAGAAAACATATATGGATACGGACCTAAAGTAATAAATGCCGCTTTTATGCGGCTTGTATTGCTCCGTTCACTATTCTGTTCGCGGATATTATTCGGGAATTCTGCCGTATTGTTTCCAGAAAGGCGGAGCCATTCATGAAAGGATTTATCCCATGGCTTACGTATCGTCTCCAGAAGCGCAGCAAAGGGAGCTTGACGAGCTTCGCAATGCGGTAAACTGCGCGGTTGTGCTTGAAAAAGCCGGGTTCAGGCTGGATCGGCAGGCTACTGCACAACAGTCGGCCCGTAACCTGAAGTTCCGCCGCGACAACGATGTGATCATTGTCAATCATGGCGGCAAGGGCTGGTGGGATCCAAAAGGTGATGGAAAGGGTGACGTGTTCAAACTCGTCCAGTATCTCGATCCGTTAAAAAATCTCGGCCATGTCAGGCGGGAACTTCGCGCACTGGTCGGGATGAACCCGACGCTGGAAGTCGCCCAGCGTACCACAGGTGCCAGTGACGGACCGCGCCGTGATCCTGTTGAATTATGGGATCGTCGTTCCGCACCCGGAAAAGGGACGGCAGCGTGGCGCTATCTGACGGAAGAACGGCGGCTGCCCGCCGATATCCTCGCTGCCGCCATCCGGCAGGGTGTGCTGAAAGAAGGCCCACGCGGGACCGCCTGGTTCAGTCACCGCGATATCAGCGGGCAGCTTACCGGGATGGAGATGCGTGGTCCCGAGTACAAGGGCTTTTCGACGGGTGGCGGGGGTAAGCGCCTGTTTGGTTTCCGGGCCGATGGAGGAACCGAACCCGTAACACGCCTTGTGGTCACCGAGGGGGCCATTGATGCCCTGTCTTTTGCCGCGCTGGACCATTTTCGTAAGGGAACATTCTATGCTTCGACCGGGGGCGGCATGAGTCCCGAGGGCGAGGCGAACCTGAAGCTGGTCATGGCGCGTGTCGCGCAGCAGCCGCATGCGCGACTGGTCATTGCCGTCGATAACGATCTGCAGGGTGATCGATACGTTTCGAAATTTACGACATTCGCGCAGGAAGCCGGTCTCTGGTCAGGCCGGATTTCGCCGAAAGTACCTGGAGATGACTGGAACAGGGTGCTGCAGGCACGCGAAGATAAGGCGCAGCCCGGACCTGCGCCTGCAGATCCGCTCTCTCGCCTGTCCGAAGCCCTGACTACCAGAACGGCTGCCAACCCGGCGGAAGTTTCGACGGGTTGGCTGGATCAGGCCGAGACATATCACGCGAAACATCAGAAGGTGCTCTCTGGTCCGGAACAGGGCGCACCACCGTCTCCGACCATATCGCGCTCAGCAGCCCCGTCGCCGGAAGCATCACCATGATCTGGTTCGAACCTTTTGCTTCCCGGATGTGGCGGAGCCGTCTTCTTCGGGCTTTCCTGCTTCACGAGCAGGCCAGTGCGATCTGGCAACAGCATCGTCCGTCCGGCTGTACCCTCCCTGACTGTTTTGTCGGGATGGGCAACGGGAGCGCCGAGTTCCGCGGTGTGGTGATCGGCGGGACGCGCGACACTTCGCTGCCCGAGGGGTGGGATCTCGAAGCGCGTACCGTTCTCTTCACTGACGATCACGAGGTGACCGTCATTTACGGCTGGCGGGCCACAGACGTGTCGGCCGAGCGATCCTGTTTTCAGGACCATCTCATGCAGGAGAAAGTGATGATGGCTATTTCCAGTTACGCGGATCTGGGGGTTGCGCGCCTGGCCATCAAGGAGGCCCTAGCCGGGGCTTTCGCCCGTTCTGCCCTGGCAGGGGCGATCTGGAACCGCCATGTGTGCTGCCGTGGAATGGGGATCGAAGATGACCTGCCGATCCCCGAGACGGCTGTCAGGCTCTATGAACGTGTCGGTTGTCCGGTCGGGCTGGTTATCGACGGGTGCTGGGAAAGGGGGTTCGGGAACTGGGATCTTTCCTGTCCCGTGACGCTGCTGCTCGCGAGCGGTGAGGTTACCCGGACCCGCGGCTGCCTGGCGGAAGGGATGGAAGAACTATGACGTCCGGGGATCTTTCTGTTCCGCACGCCCTGGCGTCAATCCTCAACGATCTGACGGTGCAGCAACGGTCTGCTGCCATGGCGCTGGGGCGTGTCCTGGTTCTCGCCGGTGCGGGAACTGGCAAGACCAAGACCCTCACAGCGGGTGTGGCGACGCGCATCGAACTCCACGGCATGGTTCCGGGCCAGATTCTCTGTGTCACGTTCACCAACAGGGCGGCGCAGGAAATGCGCAGACGCATTGCCAGTGTTCTGGGACCACATTCGGTACTGCCATGGTTGGCACGTTTCACGCGCTCGCATCCCGCCAGTTACGGGCCGAGCCCGAGGTGGCGCAGTTGCGTAGCGGTTTCGACATTCGTGATGCAGATGACAGTCTCGCGATCATACGTCGCCTGATCAGGGCGGTTCCGAAGGCGCAACTCCCTGACCCGCAGGAAGGGGCTCCCGGGGATGCCAGGCAGATCAGGAAGATGGCCGAGCGGATTTCACGTCTGAAAGAGAATCTGGTAACACCCGAAACGGCTGCAGCGCATGTCGAGGCCATGATCCACACGCGGCAGTCGGCAAACCGTTTTGTAGATCATGACAGCTGGCGTTTCGTGATCGGCCTGTACGCCCGGTACCAGGCCGTCCTGCGCGATCAGAACGCCGCGGATTTTGGCGACCTTCTTATGTGGCCAACCCTCGCCATGCTGCATGACCCATCCTATCATCGCCGCTGGACAGGCCGTTTTACGGCCGTCATGGCAGACGAATTTCAGGACGTGAATCATGCACAGCATCTCTGGCTTGCACTGCTGAGTAAAAAATCTGGCGAACTGTTCTGCGTGGGTGATGATTCGCAGAGCATCTATTCCTGGCGTGGTGCAAAAGTCGGGTTTCTCAGGAATTTCTCAACAGAGTTTCCTGGTGCGAAAATATTCAAGCTGGAAGAGAATTTTCGCTCCACCAGCCATATCCTTGATGCGGCGAATGCCGTGATTTCATACGATCCGTCCCGCATCGAGAAGAGCCTGTTCACGCGTCGGGGCGAGGGAATGCCGATCGAGGTACTGGGCTTTTCCTATGCCACCGAGGAAGCCGCCGCGATTGCCCGTGAGATCGGCCGTCATGCGGCCGCGGGCACAGCCTGGCACGATATGGCGGTCATTTACCGTCAGAACAGGCTGTCGTGGGTTCTGGAGGAAGCGCTGCTCCATGCTCACGTTCCGCATGAGATTGTCGGGGACGTGGGGTTCTATCAGCGTATGGCTGTCAAGGACGCGCTGGCCCTTCTCACACTCTCCGCGTGTCCCGATGAGCCCCAGTCTGAGGAGGCATTTCGCCGGGTCGCCAACAGGCCGGTCCGCGGACTTGGAGCAAAAGGCCTGGGAATGATCGAGGCCAAAGCCAGGGATTCCGGACTGTCGTTGTGTGCCGCTGCAACGCGGGTCCGCTTGCCCCTGAAATGTGGACGGGCGCTGGACAGCTTCGTTCAGATCGTCAGGCGGACGGCCTCTCGCGGGAGTGAAACCATCGGTCAGCGTGTCAGCTGGCTGCTTGAGGAAACCGGTTATCTGGACATGCTGCGCGCTGACGACACGGACGATGCAGTCTCACAGCGTGAAAACCTGGCTGAACTGGTTGCGTTGGCGGATGGCTTCCAACGTGTGGAGCATCTGATGGAGCATGCAGCTCTGGCGAGCGTGGCGCCTGGGGAAAAAGGGAAGGATCGGGTGCAGCTCATTACCATGCACCGGGCAAAAGGGCTGGAATTTCGCCACGTGTTTCTGCCTGCGTGGGAAGAAGCTGTCTTTCCTGGCGGCATGGTGCGTAATCTCGATGAAGAACGCCGCCTTGCCTATGTGGCGCTGACCCGGGCGATGGAGCAGGCTACCATCACTTTTTGTGATTACCGACAGGGCGGCTCTTCTGCGCCATCCCGCTTTATCGACGACATCCCGCTGCAGAACCGGATTACCGGCTGGAACCATGTTCGGCATGAGCCGTGCCAGACCAGTCTGCGCTGGATGCAGGCCGGACGCGCACTTGATGCGCAGGGGCCCTGATCATGAGCGATGAACCGTCGCAAGATTTCTTTGGAGGCAGGACGCCTGCGTCTGCGCGATCTGTCCCGTTTCACGGATATGCCCATAGCTGTAAGGGCTGCGGGAAAGGCGCTGTGTTCGGTTTCAATACCCGTGGCGGTGATGACTGGTATTGTGGGGAACATCGGCATCTTGGTCAGGCAATCCCGCCTTCCGGAGTGAAGCCGGGTAGCTGATGTGGTTTTTGATTGTTATTGCTGGCTCTGTTGTTACCTGCGTGATGTGGACCCGCTGGCACCGTCAGATGGGACTGGCATGCGTTCAGCCGGAAACATGCCATGCATCTTCACACCATACAGACAGTCGTCGGCATAACTGTCCGGCGCGGGCTGTCGGATCATTGCGTCTGCAGGCGAAAACGGCGCAATGGCGCTCCTGCATTAAGGTGCGCTCCGGCCTGTCGGGAGACAAACGGGTTTGCTCCGCACAGGGGCGCTGAGGTCAGGCGAAACTCCATTACAGTCGATCGGTTTCATCAGCCTGCCAGGCGTTGAACTCATTGAATTGATCTGCTCTGGTGGCCAGCACAGGGCTTTGGCCTTTAATCGTAGCCGCGTAGCTTTAAGGACGTCCGATTCATGGCGAAAAAGCCAGTGTTGTCGATTGAACCTGAGGACTGGACTGACGATAAGGCGGCCTTCCTGTCGCTTCTTGAACCGCCGACACCCGTGCGGGATCCGAAGGATCTCCGACTGCACACGCGCCAGCTTGCTGACTTTTTGCGGGTGAAATTCCCGCAACGGTGGGTTGGCGTGGAGATTGGAACCCTTCCTCTTCGCTGTGAAATGGATAGTGGATTACCGTCCCACCGGGCCGACATTCGAGCCTCAGTGTGATCTGGCCCGCGAGAATGAACGTCTTCGTCTGGAGAATCGGACTCTGCGGGAGGAGAGGGAAATCTTAAAAAAACGATCCCGGGCGTATCAGCGCATCGGGTATGCTGAGACGCATTGCGCCGAGGAAAAGGGCCTTCGACGGGTTTACATGGTCAAGACACGCTCCGAACGTTCTTGTTCGCCGTGAGGGTGAATGGATCGTCAGCGATAACTGATCAAAATCCGGACAGGGAGATGGGAAACTGACATTACTGCGGCAGTTCGGGGGACGAGGGATAGAGTCTGCGAAAGACCCGCTCCCTGATCAGTTCCTGCACGATGACAGTTCGTTAAACGGTAGAGATGAGGCGGCTGCCGCCTTTTCCTCGCATCATACCCACATATGTGCTAATGTGGGTTTATGCTTCGCAGGAGAGATATATCATGAGCCGACTGACCATTGATATGACGGATCAGCAGCACCAGAGTCTGAAAGCACTGGCGGCGCTACAGGGCAAGACGATCAAGCAGTATGCCCTTGAGCGTCTACTCCCTGACAACCTTGATACTGACCATGCATGGCAGGAACTTAAAAATCTTCTTAGAGCCCGCGTTCAGGAAGGCCTTGATGGCAAGGTAAGTTCAAAGAGCATCAGTGCGATCCTTGGTGAGGAACTCGATGAGAAGCGTAATTGAAAAGCTACATCCTTACTGAAGCAGCGGAAGCTGACCTGCGTGCGGTCATCAGTTACACAGAAAAACAGTGGGGCGATGCTCAGGTCCGTCGATATGTTGCCGTGCTGGAACAAGGCATTGTCAGTCTCGTCGAGGGTCATAGCGCTTTCAAGGACATGAGCACGCTGTATCCCGGGTTGAGAATGGTGCGGGTCGAGCATCACTACATTTTCTGCCTGCTGCGTGAAGGTGCGCCAGCGTTGGTCGTGGCCATCCTGCACGAGCGCATGGATCTTCTGATCCGCCTAGCAGGCCGGTTATGATTTGACGTCTGCTTTCGGCAACACAGATTGCCGCGCCCTACGTCCGAGAAGAGGGCGACTGCCTGTCTATTCAATTCTCGAAGCAGGTAGGCAGATCAGGGGACCAAAGATCTTACCCGCTTATCAACAAGACAGCACGGCCTTTGCTGGCGTCCCTTGACATCCCATATGAACTTGAGTGGCGGGAGTTCTGGTGATGTTGTAAAGTCATGAGAGGTCTGACAGACGTTGAGTTTGAGCGTCTCTACAGCACGGAAGAAGCCTGTATCGAGGCGTTGATGATGGCGCGTCGGGAGGCATTGATGGCCTGCCCGTCCTGCGGCCACGATCGGAATTACCTCTGTGGTCGCCGGGTGGGGTGCACACGCTGCAACCGTCGCTGGTCGGTCACGGCCGGCACGGTGATGAACGGGACAAAACTCCCCCTCACGATCTGGTTCCGGGCCATGCATATCATGACCAGCACCAAACAGGGTGTTTCGGCCATAGAACTGGGCCGTCGGCTGGGCGTGAGCTATCCGACGGCGTGTGGTACCTCGCCAAACGCCTGCGTCGCGCCATGACCGAACGGGAAACCCGTTATGTTCTTGGTGGTTCTGGTCCGGGCGGTGCCCCGGTCGTGGTCGAGGCAGACGATGTCTATCTGGGGGGCGAGCGCAACCAGGGCTCGGGTCCGGGAGGCAAGACCAGAGTGATCGCCGCGACCGAGCGATATGAAAACGGCCGTATGGGCCATGTCGCCATGAGGACGGTGGTCGGCTTTACCAGCAAGGCGGTGCGGGCATTACCTTGAAATCCATGAAGTCAATTCGTAGAATGATTGTCATTTTTTTTGGATTTGGAGAGTTGAATTGAAATTAAGAATATCATTCCCAGATAATTTTATATCAGAAATGACTATTGATCAGAAGTTTGTACCTTGCTTATGCAAAATATCACGTGATTTCGAGATAGAATTTAGGGCTCCTCTTCAGGAAGTGGTTGGTATTGTATCTGAATGGGATATTGAATTAATTAACGAAAGGGCTCCTGCTGGTATGGGAGGGAAATACACGTATTACGCAGATGGAGAAATATCTATCGAGCGGATTTCAGATGATATGTATCGTATATTAGATCTAAAGATGTTTTATCCAGCATCCGGGTGGCGTCCTGTTATAAAAGATGGAGATTATGCTGTTCCAAAGGAGGGGCTTTGGGAGATGGAGTAATTTCAGATATCATTTTTTTAATTATAATTAGATAAATATATAATAAATTAAATATAACATTTGATTTTTAATACAAAAATAAAATAAAATTATAATATTTATTAACTTTTGAATTGGCCTCTCAAGTTTCGTGATCGCTGGAATCTTGCGGATCAGGAATTGGATGCAGTCCGGATTGAGAATGCAGGAAAGGGGTAATCGGGCGCGGGCGGCGCAGGACGGCGACCTGCTCTTGCATGGCCGGGTGCGGCCCAGACATATGTTGGCGAGCTTATGGATAACCGGACAGGACCGCGTTTCGATACAATACGCACGCAGTCACACAGCTGCGATATAATCGGCTTCACACGAGCGTCAGGGCATTGCATCAGACAGGTTGTCCCTGTCCGACGCGTCGGTCTTTAATTGCTTTTCTTTTGGTCGAAGGACGTCTGATTTATGGCGAAAAAGCCAATGCCGCCGATTGAGCCCGATGACTGGGATGATGACGAGGCGGGTTTCCTGCAGCCTCTGGAGCCACCGCCGCCCGTCCGGGACCCGACGGATCTCAGGCCCCATACGCGCCAGATTACCGATCTCGTTCGGGCCAGATTTCCCGACAGGTGGGTCGGTGTGGAAATCGGCACGCTTCCGCTTCGGTGTGAGGATGATCTGTTCTCCGATTTCATCGACCTTGGAGATGGCCTCGGGGTTCGCGTCGATTATGATCCCGAGGAGCCGGAGCGGGTACTCTGGATCAGTGCCGGCAACCGTGACCATGGTGGTGAGCCGCTCGATTTTCCCCGCGATAGCGAGGCCTGTCGTGGGCGCATGCTTTCAACCGGGGAAATCGCGGAACTGCTGGGTTTTCTCGACAGAGAGGCCGCTTACTGATGCCCGCTGGCATGGCAGGCAAGCCCGATGCGCCGCCATGCGTCAATCAGTGTGCCCCGCGGCACGTTGCGCTCAAGATCGTGCAGCAGGGTTTCCAACTTGGAAAGGGAAAGGGTGCAGGCGACAAGCGCCGGTGACAGGACCGCAGTTCCCGTCATCACGACGTGGCTGAAGACCTGAATGGTCGGGTCCACGAGGCGGGCCAGCGCGTAGACGGCCCGGCAATGGGCGGCATTCTGCATCACCGGGCTATAAATCAGCCGGGGCGGGGCGTCGGGTGCCTCGCCTGCAAAACGCTGCCGCCACCGTTCATCTTCCGGGTGTCCGGTCAGTTTGCCGCCATACCGCTTTGTCTCCACGACATGGATGCCCCGCGGGCTGAGGAACAGATGGTCAATCTGGGTCGTCCTGCCTTCACCCGCCGGCAGTATGGCGTCGTGCAGCACAGCCAGGCCGCTCCGGTCGAGCATGTGGGCTACGGCGCTCTCTCCTTTCTCGCCTTGGATAGCGGCGCGAAAGGACCGCCAGACCTGCGCCTCATGGGCCGTCAGTCGGCAGCTGCCGGGAGGCTTCACGCGATGACGTCGAAGTCTTGCCACGCAGTCTCCCCCTGTGGTTCCATGGCCCGATAGCGTGTCCCGTATATCTGTCCGTCATGCGACTGGGATGGGAAATACCGGGAACCGCGTATGTTCCGGGTGAGAGTCCGGGTGCATGTCCGCAACGTGGATGCGGATCACCAATAGTGCCCGCTCAACCGCCAGCCTGAACGCAGGAGACCGGACAATCGGCGGCAGGCTCGTCCAGTTTCGCAGGGGATTCAGGATCCCGCCTGAACCCGGTATTCTCGTCCCCCCATTTCTTGAGGGCCATGATGACCGGCTCCAGGGTCCGTCCCCGCGGCGTCAGGCTGTATTCCACCTTCGGGGGCACCTCGGCGTAAACCGTTCGCAGGACAAACCCGTCCTGCTCCAGTTCGCGGAGCTGCGCTGTCAGCATGCGCTGGGTGATGTTGGGCAGGCGCCTGCGGATTTCGTTAAAGCGCAGGGTTCCCTCAAGCAGGTGGTAGAGGATCACCCCTTTCCATTTCCCGTCGATCAGCTGAAGCGTCGCTTCAACGGCACAGCCGGGACTGCAATCAAGTGATTTATGCCGGATACGGGCCATGACGGTATCATTTCCGATACTATGGGCGTTAAAAGTGCGTTCTTGTCCGAACCCAGCATAATGCTCACTGTTCTCCTTCATCAACACAGGAGCAGACATCATGCGCGCCGTCGGTTACCAGACGCCTCTCCCGATCGACAATCCGGCTTCGCTCCAGGATATCGATCTGCCGAAGCCGGTCCCTTCAGGGCGGGATCTTCTGGTGGAAATCAGGGCTGTGTCGGTCAATCCGGTCGATACAAAAGTCCGTCGCAGCGCCGCGCCGGACGCGGGTCAGTGGCGGGTCCTGGGCTGGGACGCCGCCGGGATCGTTGTCGGCACCGGACCTGAAGTCATGGATTTTGCCATCGGGGATGAGGTTTTCTACGCAGGCGCGCTCGATCGCCCGGGAACCGATGCCGAATTCCACCTGGTCGACGAGCGGATTGTCGGCCGTAAGCCCCGTTCCCTGAACTGGGCTGAAGCCATGGCCCTGCCGCTGACAGCGATCACCGCCTGGGAGATGCTGTTCGATCGCCTGGATATCCGTCGGTCAGTCCCCGGCGTGAGGCCAGCCGTGCTGATTATCGGCGGCGCTGGCGGGGTCAGCTCCATCGCCATCCAGCTGGCCCGGGTCCTGACCGATGTCACGGTCATCGCCACCGCCTCCCGGCCAGAAACGCGCGACTGGGTGACATCCCTCGGAGCACACCATGTGGTGGATCACAGCAGGCCTCTTGCCGCGCAGGTCGCGGCCCTTCCGACCGGTGCGCCCGGCTTCGTCTTTTCCACGACACAGACCGATCGGCATATGCCAGAGATTGTCGAACTGATCGCGCCCCAGGGGCATTTCGGTCTGATTGATGACCCGGCCGCGCTCGACGCCCTGCCGCTGAAGAAGAAAAGCCTGTCGCTGCACTGGGAACTGATGTTCACCCGCCCGCTGTTCGGCACAGCCGATATGGGCAGGCAGGGCGAGATTCTCAACGAAGTCTCACGCCTCGTGGATGACGGGCGTATCCGCACCACGCTTGGCAGGAACCTCGGCCTGATCACCGCGGCGAACCTGCGGCAGGCCCATGCCCTGATCGAGGGCGGTCAGGCAAAAGGCAAGATCGTGCTCGAAGGTTTTCCTGGCTGAAATGGAGAAGACCATGAAGGCGCTCGTCGAGACATGGTGTGGAACATGGGCGGAGAACAGGCCTCATGACTGATGAAGAGCATCTGATGACCATGAACCGTACCGGTGGACGGTTCGATCTCAACAGGATTGCCGCGGCGTTCCCGCAGACCGCGGATACGATGCTGCTGGATACCTATCTGACCGACAGGCCTGAAGCCAGTATCAGGGTGTTCCGGATCTATCGGGACGTGCCGCCGCATTATCATACCCAGTGTGATGAAGTCCTCCATGTCCTTTCGGGAGAAGGGACATTCTGGATTGATGATCCGGCTGAGGAAGCGCCGTTTGTCCCCGGGCACCTGCTGGTCTTTCCGCGGCGTGCGGTGCATGCAGTGCCGCGTATCCTGCGTGATCCTGTCATTTTTCTTGCCATCGACACACCGCGCCGTGCACCGGATGACGTGGTGTTTGTCGATCCTGCCGAAGGCACGCCTTCCGGTTTCATCAAGAGTATCTGAAGTAATGTCGCGGGTCACAGATGAACGGGATCTATGTCCCTGCAGCGCATGCCCGCAAAACGCGGCGTAAGCCCAGGGCATCTGGAGACGGTTTCCTTTCCTGAAAGGCCCGGTCCGGGAAACATCGCTGTTCAACAGGAAAAAAGAAAATCAGGGGCGGCCCCTTCGGGGTTCTCTCTCTCTGGTTCGCTAAGCGGCTGCGCCGCTAACCTCACTGGAGCCCCCTGCGGGGTCTCCACGCTTTCGCGCAACGGTTCGACCGCTCGCCTGGGGTTCTTCAGGATGAATACTTATGAAATACCTGATAATTATTCAGTTAGGAAAATGGGCATAAGGAAATAAAGAGAATAAAAACAGTAGTAAACTAATGTTTACTGATAATATATTGTCTTTTTTATTGTATTTATATTCTGTCTGTACTATTCTTTATTTGTGGAGAGGGAAATGGTTCCCGCCACAGACGCCCCGCCCGATGCTGGAACACCGGACAGGGCTGACGCCAGACAGAAAGGTTAGGTTTCATGTCCAACGCTACCAGCACAATGACCGCCGCCCTCGCTTCCGCGCAAGAGAAGAAAGCCGCCGGCAAGGCAAAATCGGGTCAGAAGGCCCCCGCCGCCCGCCGTTTCGAGGACGCGGCCCGGCGCGCGCCCGTCATCACCATCGAGGCCGCCGAAGCCCTGATCCCCGTTCCCGACCAGATCACCAAGATCGTTTCCCATTTCGGCCTTGAGGACTTCGACGCCGACGCCCTCGCGGAAACGGCCCGGCAGGCTTTCACCGTCATCGCCCGCAGCCTCTCGCCCGTGCTGGTCGTGACCACATGGAACGGCGAGCAGAACGACAAGGGGCTGGAAATGCACCTCCAGCGCATGGCCGGGGCTGCTGTCGCGTCCGCGTTCGGAGCTGCCCAGTTCTATGACGCCAAGCGCGCGCAGGCCAGCGAACTGTCCTCACAGTTCAACGAGTATCGCGAAGAGGACCGGATGGGCGTCGACGGGCTGGAAAACAGGGCGGCCAACGCCCGCCGCTTCGCAGCCGAGCAGGGGATCAAGGCCGCCGCTCTGGTCGCGTCCGCCCGCGGAGTCCTTGCCGCCTACGAGGACATGATCGGCACCCCGTGGAAGCCCTACACGGCCAGCAACGCCCGCACCATCGACCAGCGGGCCGCAGCCGCCGAGATGGACGCCCTTGGTTTCTGACCGGCCCGGCCGGACCCACGGCGGGTCCGGCCACCCACGGCAAGGCACCTTTCCGCAAGGATCGACCCGCATGAGCGAATATGAATCCATGGCAGACCGCGACGAGGCCCTTGCGCTTTCGCGTGCTGCGCCCGACCACGCATGGGTCCTGACGGACCGGGATGTCTGGCATCGCAATCCTTTTTATCATGGCCCGGAAATGCCGCACCCCGAAGATGACGGCGCCCATGACTTTATTGCCGATCACGGCATCGACGCATGGCGGGAGGCGATCAGGGCCGCAAGGGCCGCAGCCGAAGCAAAAGCGCGCGAGATCGCGGACGCTCCCGACCCCTGGTGGCCCGACGATCCAACGCCTTGAAAGCCCACGCCGCAGGAGCCCGGAAACCGGGTTCCTGCTTCTGGTGTCCGGAGCCGCCATCGTGCTGGAAAAAAATGCCCTGACACCAGCATGCTGCCGCGAGGCACCCGCCTCAAGCCCGCTGCGCGCCGCGCTTCGCGCGGTGAGGACACGCCCCTTTCAGTGAACAGGGCCGCCCGGACCGCAGGGCGATGCCCCGCGATCCGGGCAACCCGGCTCACCTCAGGGGCATGCCCTCAGGCTTGACCCGGGTGCCTCGCGGCCCTCCCGGCGGGCAGCGGCATTCCTCGTTCCGCTTCCGGGAAGACCAATGTCGGTCACGCGGCCTGCCGGACTGTGGAGATGAGAAACCTACTGTGTCGCCCTTCCGAACACGAAGCCAAGCTTGCCATCATTCATGACGTAGGGCGTGCAGGTCATGCCGGGATGGACCGCGCCGTAGGGTTTCAGCCATCTTGTCGAGACCCAGCCGGGACGCAATGAGAGGTTCATGCTCCGGACGTAGCCGTTCGTAGGCGGTGCATCCGTGGCGACGGGCAATACTGCCAGCGCAGGAGCAATGCTCGGGGCATCGTCCCGTGGTTCGCTCTGCAGCGGGATCGGATGCCCGAAATCCATCATGACCCGCTCCGGCGCATCAAGGGCCATGCATCTGTACCCGTCGAGCGCACGTACCGGGGTTCTGTGCAGCGCGAAGGCCGGATGGCTGATGCTGCAGGTGATGGCCGCAAGGATCGCGGCCCGTTGGGAAAGCCTCATGCTGGCCTCCTCGTCAGCCGGTCAGGATCGAACTGGACGCGGCACTGCCCATTTTCGCTGCGACTGCCGCGCGCCATTGGCCGACCGTGGTGGTTGAACTGATATTGTTCCCCGACATTGCCGCGCTCGATATGTACGAAGACATGAGACTGGTGTCGTCGGCCGTCGCGATTTCCGCGCCCGCGCTCGGGCCAAAGTTGTAATAGGCGCGGGCATCAAGGGCTGTCGGGTTACTGATGCCGCTCTGCTGCAGACTGGTCGCAGCATCCTTGAGATACTGCGCCGCAGCCATCGCCTGTGTCGCCGGGTCCTGCTGGCCCGCCGTGCCACTGGTGAGGAATGAGGCCAGCGAGGGGTCTGCTGCCAGTGCCTCTCCAAGGGTCTGGCTGTAAGTTCCGTTGCTCATCTGGAACGCGCCGGTGATCGTGCTGCCGTTTCCGGCCGTGTAGAGGTTCTGGCAGCCGGATTCGACCACGCAGGTCGCGGCGAGCGCTGACGGATTGACGCCCAGCGCCTCGGCGTTCCGGGCTGCCGCATAGCCCCATGACTGCTGGTATAGGGTCTCAAGCGCATCGCTGTCGGACGTACCTGCTGTCGCTGTCTGGGTGAGCGCGCCGCTCCCGCTGGTGGTCTGGGCTGTACCCGTCGTGTCCGGGGTCCAGCCACCGAGACCCGGTTCCTGATAGGTCGCGTTGACATGTGTCGGGAGCCCGCCGGGTACATTTACTGTCTGTGGCCGCCCGATGGAGGGCATGACGAAGCCGCACGTTACAAGGACCACGGTCGCTTGCGCCATGCGGCGGCATGGAAAGGGGAGCCGGATCACCTTGGCCTCCTGTTGCGAGGCGGACAGGATCGGCCAGCATCATGCGACCTGTGTCAGTACTTGGTACGGCGTTTCGGTTCCGGCCCTGAGCGTGTCCGTTGTGGATACGCTCAGGGCATCCGTCCGAGCGCAAATCCCGCTATCAGGACGATGGAACTGTATCCCAGGATGCGAAAGGCCGTCTGCAGGTTGTACCGTCTGGTCATGGCCGTGGCCTGGCTCTCGATGGCGCCCCTTAATCCTTTCGTCATATCCGCGGTGATCGCGAGGAGTTTCTTCTCGACCAGTTTTTCGTTGATGGTGCGCAGCGTGTGCACCGCTTCAATTCCGTCCCTGAGGTAGCCGCGGATGGCGATTGTATCCTGCGCCAGGGTTTCGCGCTGCTGTTCGGCCACCAGCCTGCTCTCTGCAACGGAGCGGATGGAGGCCCGCCTGGCTTCAATGCAGAGGGTGCCGATCTGGTCCATCGCTGCGACCAGCGCCGAAAGCACTTCGACTTCGGGCGCGATCGGACGCTCGACCCACTGGGCGGCGACCCGGCGCAGGTTCTCCATTCGCGCGGCGAATTCACGGTCTGCCGCCTCGATGTCGCCCTGGGCTACCATCAGACATTCTCCATAACCACGTCGGGCAGCCCCTTTGGCATCCGGGGCAGATAGTCCGGTCCGAGGTCGCGCAGGAAGAGGGGCACGTCCCGTTTGAGCCAGCGATTGACCCGTAGCCTGTCGAAGACCGAGCTTTTCGGCTGTCCGGGAACCGGCCTGTTTGCAGCAAAATCCATGAACGACTGCCCACGATCCGCGATTTTCTTGAGCCCGTTGATTGCAGGGAACACACCGTGTGCGGCTCCTCGGTCCAAAGCGTTGATTACCGTTTCGTTTTCGAGGATCTGGCTTACCGCCTGAGGTGTGTCGATTCCGACGGGAAGCAGGCCTTCATTTATGACAATAGCGGTGCGGGGCGGCAGGAAGTCATGCTGCTCCTGAAGGTCCTGCAGATAGTCGATGTCCGCATTCTCCATACCGACCATGAAGATCGTCACAAGCGAGACCCCGAGTTCATCCAGCGCCGCCACAAGGGGAGATGAACGGATCAGTTCGTGCATCGCTGTCCATCCGCCCCCAATGTCAAGAATGGCATCACGGCGGGATTCAACCAGTCTTTCGATTTGTGTTTCCAGCCATGCTGCCTGCCCGGCTGGTGAAGTACTGTCTGCTTCCAGCACGTGCGGACCAAGCGACGAAAGCGTATGCGACCGGTTCATGGAATCCGTGTTCCAGATCTCCGGCTTGCCTCCCTGCTGCGTGGTAATCTCGGCCAGCGATTTGAGGAAGGTCGTCTTTCCCACCCGCTGGCGCCCGATTGCGACGAGCAGGGTTGGGCGTGTCACCAGCACCGTTGGGTCTGCGGCGTCTGTGATCGTGGCGGATGCCATGCCTTACTCCCGATGAAAACCGGGCTCCTTCCGCTTCAGTCGCGCAAGAAGATCCCGCTTGATGGCCTCAGCCCGGGCACGACCAATGGGAAAGCTCTTCTCCCCGGTTGTCTCGCTACCCGAGCACCCTGCCACTGTCGTGGGCAATGATGCGACCTGCGCGCTTTTTTCGGCGGGCACTATTGGTGCGGGTACAGTTGATGCATCGGGGAGGTGAGGGAGGTTTTTCTGGCCATCATCGATAAGGTCTGGCTTCCAGTCCTGCGGCAGCCGGCTCGGATGGGTATTGTGGACGGGGGGATCGGCTTCTACCGGCGCAATCTGCTCCCCCGCATGTTTTTTACGGGAGGCCTGGACCTGCACCCAGAGCTTTCGTACCTTCCTCAGGCCGGAGTGGTCGGCTGAGATATTGAGCCCGTCTTCGCGCATGATGGCGATGACGGGCTTCCATGAACCACCACGCGGCCGGGTCGCGACAACAGCGTCATGATGCTCGGTGAGCCAGCGGAGTACAGAACCCGCTGCCGCCTCGGTCGCCATAGCAATCGCGCATTCGCGAAGGCGCCCCCGGACATCCAGATCAGCCATGGCCAAAGCTCCCGTTTCCCATGTTCCGAGGGTATGTGGAGGGTGATTTTTTCTCATTGGATCGCTCCCCTTCCGCTCCTATATCGCTCCCCTGTCGCTCCGGCAAGCGCTCCCCAACCGCTCCCTTTGATTTGGGGGTCCTCATACACCATTGCACCGTTGGTGCGGGCGGCTTCGCCGCCAGGGATGGGCGGACGCGAAAGGGTGTAAGCAATGCTTAGACCCCTGCAGGTGACGGGGATGCTACCGGGCACGTCTTCCATAACGGGTCGCATGTTGCCAGCGCATGGTTTTCCCAGGAACAGGGGAGACATGATATGCCTGACACCGCGCCCAGGAGGCTGCGATCCGGAAAGCCGGTCAGTGATCCGGTTCAGCCTGTTCTGCATAAGAACGAACGGGATTATCTGACATTCGAAGAAACCCGGATCTCAGTGCGGGAAGTCACTGGAAGGCGCTGGATTTCGGCCCGGGAGATTTGCTCCATCCTGGGCCTCAGTAATCCCTCTGCGACCGTCAGACGGCTCGATGACGATGAATACTGCCGTATCAGCGTAGTGACGGCAGGAGGAATGCAGGACCAGCTCTTTGTCAGTGAAAGCGGCGCCAACCACCTGACGTTCATTTCTCGAAAGCCAGTTGCCAGACGGGTTCGGCGCTGGATTACTGGGGAAGTGATGCCACAGATCAGCCGAACCGGCGGCTATGTCCCCGGTGGAGATCCTGCAGGTGCAGAGCCACCCACGATCACTGGTGCCCAGATGGATCTGCCCCGGCGCCTTTCGCAGCCTGGTCCTCACATGGTTTTTGTGATGCCGGGACATGAGCCCTACGTCGAAGAGGTCGACCCTTGCCAATTCATTCGCGATCTCGACCGTCACGACGTGGAAGGACTGGTTCATGCCATGAACCTGATCGGGTCGGTCTGGAGCATGTGCCGTAAAATCGACGGGGCGATGTATTGCTCCCCTGTTCTTCAGAGTGGTATCGGTCGCCAGCTTGATGACGCCATTCGCATCGGGGTGGATCTGTCCCGCAGCGTCATCGTGCCCGCTCCGGAGAAACCATAAACCCGGCGTGGTCGTGATTCCATTTCTCCATGTTCCCTTGATCGAAAGAGACAGCGCTGATGAAAAGTACCGATCTGATTGACCGTATTGCCGAAGCCACGGGTGGCACGAAGGCCGATGCGAAGATCGCTCTTGAGACCGTCATAGCCTCTATCATTCAGGCTGCAGAAGCCGGTGACGAGGTATCGCTGCCCGGTTTTGGCAAATTCACCGTCCGGCACACCGCCGCTCGTATGGGTCGCAACCCCGCGACCGGCGCCGAGATGCAGATTCCGGCCTCGCGTAAGCTGGCTTTCGCGCCGGCCAAGGCCGTCAAGGATGCCCTCGCCGGGGCCGATACAAAGAAGGCCTGAACAGTCGCATGATTCCGCGTCACGCTTCCCGTGTTTCTGACACGGGAGGTGATGACGATGAGCGAGACAGCCGGGAGGTCCGACACAGCTGCAAGCCGGGACGGTGACATCCGGGAACGGCTGCGGGTAATCGAAGACAAGCTTTCCCTGATCATTGAGATCCTGTCTCCGGAAACGTCCGATGGTCCCACGCTCGATGAGATCCTTGGTCGGCTGGTGACGCTGGTCGCAGGTCAGAGTCCGCTTCTCAGGCGCATCGATCTCACAACCGGCAGGATACTCGACATTCAGGAAGGCCGGACGCCGCGCTCCGTTCAGCTGGAAGATCAGGCCGACGCCTGATGATGACATTCCGGAAAATCTCGGCTGAGAGCAGCGGTCGGCTGATCACTGCCTACTTCACGCAGGAACTGCCAGATCCAGAGCACGATTTCCGTACCCAGCCCGGAAAAGTGCCTGACGCGGACGGCGGCCGACTGACGGGCTATTACACCGGTCGCGACGGGCGGGCCTCGTGGCGACCGGACATGCAACCCAAGATTGCGGCGGCTCTTGGCATTGATCCGAAGACACCACCGAAGAACGCGCAACTCAATCGCCTGTTTGAAGCAAAAAGGGCCGATAATGGCGAGGACTGGTCAAGGAACTCCCGGAAGATCAGTGCCTATGATCTGACCCTGGCGCCACACAAGTCGGTGACTCTCGCGGCCGAGTTCGCCCCGACCGAGGCCGAGAGGGCAGCCATCTGGCATGCCATTGATCGGGCAAACGACGCCACCATGCTCTATGTCGCGCGGGAAATCGGCTTCGCACGGCGCGGTCATGGGGGCGAAGATGGTGCCGACCCGGGCGAGGTCGCCTGGGTGTCATTCCGGCATGACACCGCGCGCCCGACGGTTGAGGCGCGGGACGCGGGGACGGGCCAGACCTATCTGATCGACACGCCCGCAGGCGGCGATCCCCATGCCCATATCCATAACGCCCTGTTCAATGTCGTGGTCACGGAAAAGGGGCATGTGGGGTCGCTTGACACGAAGCGGCTGCGATCGCGCGTTCATGAATTCGGGGCATACTTTCAGGCGCAGCTCGCTGATGAACTGCGCCGGATCGGCATTGCCCAGCGATACGACGCGAACGAGCAGGCGACGGTCATCTCGGCCGTGCCGCCGGATATATCGGATTTCTTCAGCAAGGGACGACGGAACGTTATCAGGGCGGCCAAGGAGTACGCCGCGGCGGAAGGAGCGGACTGGGCGCACATGCCGATCGAACGCAAGCGCCGCATCCTGTCCATGGCCGGCCTGGCAGCCCGGCTGGACAAGAACGAAGGCACAAGCGACCATGAGATATGGCGAGAACAGGCCAGGCGTCTTGGCTGGGAGGAAAAAAGTCTGCTTGGCGCGCCAGTAGCGCCTGCGGGCACCAGGGAACAGCGATACGATATTGCCTGCCGTTTCGCTGTGCGCCATCTCGCGAGGGAGTTTGAAACAGCCGCCGTGATCGATCACGACAAGCTCAGAACGTATGCGGCCCGGGGTCTGATCGGCACCGGTATTGAAGGCGGCGTGAAGGACATTGATCATGTCGTGGCCCTTATTGAACAGCGTGGTCTTGAACTCGGCGGGGAACGGGTCTCGCTGATTCAGGAAATGCGCGGCGACAGGCTGAGGGTGACGAATTCCGCGCAGATCGTCATTGAAGAAAATCTCGCGATTCAGGCGGCTCGTGCTTCAGGAGACCGAAGCGGGGCGCTGTCGGACCGCCAGATCACAGAAGCGATCGGACGATCGCCGCTCGACTTCGCAAGCGAACATGGAAAGACGCAGAAGGCTGCGATTTACGCTCTTGGCCGGGGCGGTGCGCTCTCCATGCTCACCGGCGTCGCGGGCTCCGGGAAGACGGCCCTCCTGTCTCCGCTGGTCGATGCGTGGAAACATGATACGCGTTATGACAAGAACGGTCGCAGGGTTCTCGGAATTGCCAATGCCTGGCGTCAGGCGGACGCATTACGTGAGGCTCGCATCTTTGACACGAGCGCGATGCTGCCTTTCCTGGCGCGGCTGGAGCGCGGTGACGTCGATGTGGACCGGAATACGGTGCTGGTGATTGACGAGGTCGGCCAGGTCGGTCCGCGCCAGATGCTTCGTCTGTTACAGTTGCAGCGCGATACCGGCTGCACGATCAAGGCGCTGGGTGACCATGAGCAGGCGCAGAATATCGAGGCTGGGGACTCCATCGAGATGCTGCGTCGGGTCCTGGACCCGGAAGACATGCCGGAGCTTCTGTCCAGTGTCCGGCAGCTATCAGCGAGAAATCGCCAGATTGCTGATCTGTTTCGTGGCGCGGAGCCCGAAGAGAGCGATCTGGAAGCCCACGAGTTCAGGGGGGCTGCGGCCAACGCGCATACGGATGAGGAAAATGATGATGACGTCCGTAACAGGTTTCATCTGAAGGAAGTGCGGGATGCGATCGATATGAAACGGGCGGATGGCACGATCCGTCTGGTCGGCGGCGATCATGAGGAAGTCCTGCAGGATATTGCCCGACTGTATGTCACGCGTCGCGATGCACTGGTGGCCGAGGGAGCCGGGCCGCAGCGAGGCCGGGCCAAGACGATCAGCATGTCGGCGCTGACCAATCAGGATGCTGCGGATCTGAGTCGTGCAGTCCGTAAAATCCTGCAGGAGCGCGGCGAGATCTCGACGCATGAAATCACCGTGCAGGCTATTGATCAGCGCGGCGAAACCTATGATCTCGCGATCGCTACGGGCGACCGGCTTCGGCTGTATCGTCGGACATGGGGCAGCGTGGATGGAAAGGGCGGCACAGTCGGAAATAACGGCGATGTGGTGGAAGTTCTGGCCCATGGCGATGCGGGGCTTCGCGTCCGCACGAAGGACGGGCTTGTTGCTGATGTTGAATGGCGGCGGTTTCGTGATGCGAAGACTGGTCGGGTAATGCTGGGGTTCGGACATGCCATGACGATTGATGCTGCACAGGGGCTTACTTCAGATGAGCACATCAACGCCATGCCGCGCGGCACGGAACTGGCGACGGGATTTACCTCATACGTCGCCGAAAGCCGGGCGCGTGGCACAACATGGACCATGATCTCCGATGGCGCGACGTTCGAGGCGGTCCGGAACCAGAGGGCGCTCGGGGATATGACGCCCATCACCAGTGACGATCTGTGGGATTATGTGGCAAAGAAAATGGCGCATAAACCATATAAATCATTGGGCACTGATCTGGTTGCCCGAACCCGCAAGGCCCGGGATGCCAGGATCCGAGAGCTGATTGCACTTGGGCGTATGCAGGAGACGCTCGCAAAGGAAGGTCGGCCTTACGGAAGGGAGATCGTTCTGAAAACCCAGGCGCGGCATGCCGAGCGGTCGCATGGTGCACGTCTGGTCGAGATCGATGCCCGCCTGCGGACCATGATCAGGGACGCGCCGGCAGTCATGACCCATGCGGAAAAGATGCTCCGGAGCGAACGGGCCGCCCGGGTGCTGGGTAGAAGTCGCCATGTTTCATCGATGTCGGCCGGAGCCGGTCATTAGAGGGCTCGGTTCCTTACTGTTGCAGGTCAGACGCGAACTGCAATCTACCATGCTGAAACAGCATATCAGCCCTGATACACGTCCTGTTCAGACGTGGAACGAAATGGGTTGTTTACCGTTAGGAGAGGCAGTGAGCGACGGACTGCAGAACCCATGACAGACGATATGCCTTTCGCGGGGGATCCTGATCCGTTCGAATATTGGGTGCAGCAAGGGTTGCGCACCCGGTTCAATGATGTTGTGCGTGAACCAGTTCCTGAAAGCCTGCTACGGATCATGAACGCGTGCGAACCGCCTGATCGTGCTCACGCTTTACGTCGGCCGCAGGCCGAAGCTGAGCTTGTCTCCGGGTGCTTGGCTTGCCGCGTCACGCGACGTCCATGACGGTCGTGCTATCGGATCATGATCCGGTTCGAAAAGCTACGTCCATCGATCACAACGGACTCATCATTTACCACCTGAAATCCCGGCCTTTCCTTGAAGGCCACGTTACGTGGCTTTTGCGTACCAAGAGATGCGGGAAATGGGCACGTATTCACAACGTATGAGAGTTCTCGCCGCAGTATGCGGGAACCCGGTTCGCGCCCCTGGAAGTCGGAATGGATGATCATATTATTGAGGTGCCAGCTGGGTGAATTGCCCCGGGTTTTGTGGGCTCTTCCGCAATGTGTGTGGTGATTTTTGCGCTATGAGATTGGAAGTACACGTGCCCTGAGGAGTTCGAAGCCTGCTCTCCCGAACATGGTGCGCTTTATCATTTTCAATCGACTGATCTGCCCCTTGACAGGGCTGGTTGTCCACGATGTCACAAGAGAAGCCTGAATGGCTGCGGCATCCCGTTCAAGGGCTGGAACCAGACGGGAGAGCAGCGTATCCCTTCCTGCTTTCAGTAAAAACCTGAGGTTATCCTCTGATTTCCTGCAGAGCAGATTTTGCATTTGTGGAGACGCAGCCTGTCGTATCGTCAACCATTTCCATACAATCCCATATTTCCCGGTAAAGCCCTGACTGACCAGCTCCCGCCACAATGTCGTGGCGGTATGGCATCCTTCATGCCATCGCCTGTCCAGATAATCCGTATAAGGCGCGAGGATACCGGGCTTTGTCGTGGTACGCTTCCATGTCGGGGCGTGCCCCAGCCTGAACCAGCGCCGCAGGGTCTTGCGCTCGACACCGATCATGTCAGCTATGGCCTGAAGGTCATGCCCTTCGGCTTTCAGGGCAAGGGCTTCATTGAATCGGGTTTCACGCTTTGACTGTGCGGCCTGGCTCGCATTCCGTGTGGGCGCCTGTGCTTTTTGCAGGTATGATGGCTGGGCACGCATCCCGGTATCCGTGGAGGCTGACTGACAGAGTTTCTGCGTGATCTGCGTGGCTGTACGGGCATACCGGTCCACAACTGCCACAAAGGCATCCGAGAGGTTTCTGAGCAGATGCCATCTGTCTGTGACCTGAACGGTCGATGGTGCGCCTCTGCAACAGGCATCTGCGTATGCTCCAGCCCGGTCTCTGGCAATGATCTCAATACCGGGATTTTGCACAAGCCATGCAGCAAGGGTATCCGCCTGCCGGTCTGGCAGCAGGTTGACCACATCATTTTTTTCCAGATCGACCAGGATGGTGCCGTAATGATGCCCGCGACGCCAGGCCCAGTCATCCACACCCAGAACACGGGGAGACCGCGCAGAGGGCTTCCCTGACATTCTGGAAAGGAGCCTGCGGATCAGAGTGTCTGCGCTGACCGGGCAACGCAGGCGTTCTGCCATTCTTTCGCCTGCAGACCCACCCAGGGCATGGGCCACATAATGGTGAAGGTCTGTCAGGCGCATGGTATGCCGCCCATAAGGCACGGTCATATCAGAAAGCGGGATGACAAACGTCCGGCGACGACAACCAGCAGTGAGGTGAGGACGCTCGCTGGCATGGACCTCGGCGATGCTCCGGGCCAGTTCGATATGCTGCAGCCGTTCCCAGCAGTCCAGGCAGCGGGCTTCCAGCCAGGCATTCAGCGCCCCCAGAGCAGGAAAGGCAGGCAGATCCTGCCAGATCTGGCGTCGGGCATCCTGCACGGCCTCGACATGGAGAATGCCACTGCCTGACGCCAGCGGCGCACCATTTCCGCTGCCACAAAGGTCGCCAATGCGACCCCGACGACCAGAATGCAACCCTCCCATGGGGAACCATGCACAAACCGAAGAGTCAGATCCGTTCGCGCGGTTTCCAGCCATTGAAGAAACAGGCGAAAGGTTCCACAGATTGCACCGGCTGCAAGCCCGATCACGACTGACGCTGATGCCAGGAACACCAGACTGCAGTCCCGGTATGTTCCGGTTGTAGTTGCGGGTTCAGCACCTGCTGCAGCATAAAGTCTTCTTTCGTGGACTGATGATTCTCCGGATCGGGACACTGCACCTGCGACCGGGATCCAGCTTCAGGGGACATCTGCGCCCTGTCTTGACGTCGTCCTTTCTTGACCTATCTTCCGCTCCGTTTTCTCCATGAATCCGGCAGCAAGGGCAGAATAAAGCGGATGAGGGCAGACCATACGTGACACCCCGAACGCCAGAAACGCGGTCGCAAGAAGCGCTAGCGTGACCTGCTGGTTATCACATATTTCCATGACTATGATCGTGGCGGTAAGCGGTGACTGTGCGACACCGCAGAAATATGCCGCCATACCGAGAAGGACGACGCCGCCTGGGGCAGTATGAGGCAGAAACTGTTCAATCCACCCGCCCATTCCGGCTCCGATGGCGAGAGAGGGCGCAAACATACCGCCAGGAATGCCTGAACAAAAGGTAATGAGCATGGAAAGGTATTTCAGGAGAAAGAAGGAAGCCGGATAATGCAGGCTGCCATCAATGATTCCTCGCGCCTGAAGATAGCCTGTACCATAGGTCGCGCCATCGGAGGCCAATCCAATAAGGGCCAGAAGCAGGCCACACAAGGCGGCAAACCCGAGTGGAAAGCGGGCAGAAAATGGGCCCAGGAGCCCTGGCAGGCCTTTCGAGAGCCGGATGACCAGGCGGCCAAAGAGACCACCAGCAAGACCGCCACTCACGCCGCAGGCCAGAACGGCCAGCCATGCGCGCCCCACCGGGACGACAACGCTGGTATGGCCGAAATACGTATAATTTCCTAACAGGGCGATCGCGGTAATCCCGGAAAAAATAATGACAGTCAGCGTCCGTCCTGATGCTTTCTGCTCAAAGGAATGGGCAAGTTCCTCAATGGCGAAGACGACGCCTGCCAGAGGCGTATTGAAAGCTGCAGCCATGCCTGCGGCACCGCCCGCCAGGATCATGCCGTGCCGGGTAACGTCCTTGTGCTGGCCCATAACTCGCGAGAACGCATGCATGATGGACGCCCCGATCTGGACGCTAGGCCCTTCGCGACCGATCGAGGCGCCGCAGATGAGACCAAGACAGGTCATTAGAATCTTGCCGAGCGCAATGCGCAAGGTCAGGATCTGATCCACCAGCATGAAATCGTGCATGTGAAGTGTTGCAATTGTCTGGGGGATACCAGAGCCTTGGGCACCATTGAACAGCAGGCGCGTCAACCAGGTAATGACGACCAGTCCAAGCGGTGCTATCAGGAGCATGGACCAGGCATTCAGGGTCACAATGTGGTAACGCAGATCTGCTGCCGCATCTCCCAGATGGGCAAAGATCACGGAAATAACCCCGATCAGCACAGCCCCTGAGCAATACATGAGTGTTCTATGCCATTTCAGGGTTTTGACACGTGCCAGACGACGAAGCCGACGGGCTCGCCTGATGCGATTTCTGCCTGAAACGGACTGGCAGTCAGCCTCACCTGCACCATGGTATGACAATGTCGGCAAAATGGTCACGGCAGAGAAGTTCCAGACTGTGATACAGGAACGGGGCCTATACCATTTCTTATGTCCCCGCCCAGAACCCATACCGGGAAGCTACGGGAAATTCATCCTCAAAATCTACGGGACTGCTAGGTAGATCAGTCATACATCTGGTGGTTTCCGTCTGGCTTCATTATTCAAATATGGGGAATGGGCGACTGGCGCTATCAGGGTGAAGATGACATGGAAATACCGGACTGGCCACAGAGCGGCCTCATGTTCGGTTAGCGGTAATCCCTCCAGAAAGTAACAGGCTTCAAAAGTAGAATTCTCTCGTCAAGATCAACGAGGAGATTTCGAATGAAGATAAGTAGATATACTGAAGCGCAGATCCTTGGGATTTTGTGTGAGACGGAACGTAGGATGCCAGTGGCCTCGCTATGCCGGGCGCACCGTATGAGCAGCGCGTTGTTTTACAAATGGCGTGCGAAGTATGGTGAGATGGATGCTTCGCTGATCAGCCAGATGAAAGTCATGGAAGATGAGAACCGTCGTCTGAAGCGGATGCATGCAGGCCTCAGCCGGCGGAAAGCTGCCAGAGAGCAGGATATCATCCTGGAAATAGTCAGGCTGCTTCGGGCAAAGCGGGGTTTTGTGTTGCTGCCCAGACGATGGATCGTGGTGAGATTGTTCGCATGGGCGACATGCTGCAGAAGGCTCGTAAAAGACTACGAGCGCTGCGCCTCAACCCTCGCCGCAACGCACACCGTTGCCTTCGCTGGCTTCATGTTCAGAAATGCCGCTTAACTGCTCGCGCAAAGTGCATAAACCGCCACTGATATAAAGTGCGCTGCCAACCTGCCAGAAAAGCCAATTCAGGCACGCTGTCCGACGGGCGATATCCTTGGGAATAAAGGCACCGAATTTTTCAGCCAGATAAAGTAGGATCGAACCGGACTCCAAAACGGCCAGAGGCTGATCGCCGCTATGATCGACAAGGGTTGGAATTTTGGAATTTGGATTGATGTCCGTATAGCCGGATCCAAACTGATCCCCCTCGCCAATGCGAATAAGCCATGCGTCATATTCGGCCTGCGTGTGCCCCGCAGCAAGCAGTTCCTCAAGCAGGATCGTGACTTTGACGCCATTGGGCGTGCCCAGGAAATAGAGTTGGAGGGAATGCTGGCCAACAGGAAGTGTCTGCTCATGAGTGACACCCGCAGTCGGGCGGTTCATACTGGCGAATTTTTGCCGCTTGGTGCCGTCCACGTCCAGACTTTGGGAGGTGTATAATCGGAAAGTCCGCTTATGACACTGTTCCTTTTGGCACTGAGGAGAAACTGGTCGGATACATGGCCTGCCGCGCATCTTGATCCATCACGGTCTTGAATGCGTGGCTGTTCATGATGGTATGCGCACGCTCCACTGCCGGATGCGCGTTCATTATGTCCATGAAACGGCTAAGATTGGGCCAGCGCTCAAGCGGCCTGTCTTCACCTTTCATGACCCGTGCTGCCCGATCCAGCCAGCCCCATGCGGATATGTCCACAATCGTATAATGATCGCCGACAATGAAAGATCGCCCTTCCAGATGATCGTTCAGGACCTGATAATGCCACTCCGCTTCACGACGGTATTGATGGACCGCATAGTCCAGGCCTTCTGGTGCCGCATGCTGGAAATGTAAGGCTTGTCCCGAGAAGGGACCACGACCCGTTGCAACAAACATCAACCAGGACAGAATCTGGGGGCGATCCTGCGCCGTTCCGATGAAGTGTCCTGTTTTTTTCAGCCAAATAGAGAAGGATGGCCGTGGAATCGAACAGGGTTGCGGTACTCCCCTCCGGACCATCCGTATCCACAAGCGCCGGAACCTTGCCATTTGGATTAATGACCCAAAATGCCGCGTCATGCTGGGCACCACGATAGGTATCGACCGGGCTGGCCCTACCAGGAGCTGATAAGGCCATATCCGGACAATAAAAGGCTAAGAATTAGTTTGTCGAAGCCTGTGTTGTTTTTCGAAGTACTGGCAGCATGTCTTCCGGCTCAGGGCGTCGGGTATAGTCAGGATTGACCTCGGCATAGAGGATCACGCCATCCTGCCTAATGACGAAACGGCCGGGCATCGGCAGCGTCCAGCTGTCATCACCGTTGAAGGACGGAAGATCGTTCTTCAGATTGCTGTAGAGCTCTACGAGATAGTCTGGCAATGCGAACCTCAGACCGAAAGCTGCGGCAACGTCATTATGCGTATCCGACAGGATCGGGAAATCAAGATTGTTCTGCCGGACCGACTTGCGGCTGTTCACAGCCGTCTGCGGTGAGATGGCAATCAGGCTTGCTCCGAGTTCGCGGAAAGATGGAAGTGCAGCCTCAAGAGCCTGAAGCTCCATGTTGCAGTAGGGGCACCACACACCGCGATAGAAGCTGATGACCAAGGGGCCTTTTGACAGCAGATCTGCGGAGGACACCGGATTGCCTTCCGGGTCGTTCAAGGTGAAAGCCGGAGCCTTGTCGCCGGCTTTGAGCGTGTTTTCTGCTGCACCCGAAGTGATCAGTTCAGCGGTTGCACGGTGCATGACTTCAATCACCGAAGCAGGAACATTGTAAGGCGGCTTGCCCGCTTCGAAGTCAGCTTTGAAAGCGTCGAGTTTTATCTGAAGAGACATGGCTATTTCCTTTGGAATGAAGCGACGCCTGATGTTAGGGGCGCTGGTTTTTTTCAGGGATGACGGCATGGAGGACTATTGGTCTTTCCATGCCGGAATAATCGTCAGTCGGACGTCTGAGCACGTGGATAATCGGTGTATCCGTGCGCCCCGCCGCCGTAGAAGGTTGTGCGGTCGTATGGCGTGAGAGGCAGGTTGTCGCGCAGACGTTCAGGCAGATCGGGATTGCTGATGAATGCCCTACCGAACGCCACGGCATCCGCATCGCCTGCCTGAAGGATGGCTTCGGCGCTTTCACCGGTGAAGCCGCCCGCAGCAATGAGGGTGCCACGAAAATGCTGGCGCAGGTTTTTCGCCGCCACAGGCTCTGACACGGAGATCAGTTCCGTCCCCTTGATGCGTGGTTCGACGACATGCAGATAGGCAATGCCCAGATCGCTCAGTTTTTCGGCGACGCACCCGAAGGTCTCCTGTGGGCTGCTGTCTGACATGGAGCCGTAAATGCCACTCGGGCTAAGCCGGACGCCGACGCGCTCTTTTCCCCATACATCAATGGCAGCCTGCGTGATCTCCAGCAGGAACCGCGCGCGGTTTTCGATCGGGCCGCCATACTCATCCGTGCGGTGATTGGTGCCATCCTGCAGAAACTGGTCCGGGAGGTAACCATTCGCACTATGGATTTCCACGCCATCGAAACCGGCGGCTTTAGCGCGGGCTGCACCTTGACGTTACTGGTCGATCACACCCGGAATTTCATGAAGCTCCAAGGCACGCGGCATAGAAAACGGTCGAGGTCCATCAGGGGTGTAGGCATCGCCCTTGGCCTGAATCGCTGACGGCGCGACCGGGGCTTTACCGTCTGGCTGAAGGCCTGGGTGGGACTGCCGTCCAACATGCCAGAGCTGCATGATGATTTTTCCGCCTCTCGCATGAACGGCGTCCGTGACAGCACGCCATCCTTCGATCTGCGCATCCTCATAAATGCCGGGGGCGCCAGCATAGCCGTAGCCTTCCCGGGCCACTGGCGTTGCTTCGGAAATGATAAGGCCGCCTTCCGACGTTCTCTGAGTGTAATAGTCGCGGATCAGCGCGCCCGCTTTGTCTCCGGGTTCTGACCGCAGACGTGTCAGCGGGGCCATGACGATACGATGGTCGAGCGACAGCGCCCCTGTCTTGAAGGGGGTAAACAGTTTGGACATGGTCTTTTCCTTGAAAGGATCTGTCTCAGTCCTACGGCGTGTCGTCAGTTAAGCCCTGAGTTTTGCACGTGAGGGTTGTACTTTGTGTCGGCATGTGCTGACTGTTTCCCCGATTTTTGGGGGAGGCAGACGGATGCGGCGCTATGGTTTACGCGATGACCAGTGGGATCGGATAAAGGATCTTCTTCCCGGTCGAGACGGCTATGTCGGCGGCACTGCGGCGGACAACCGTCTGTTCGTGGAGGCGGTACTGTATCGCTATCGCGCGGGTATTCCATGGCGCGACCTTCCTGCCCGTTTCGGGGACTGGAAAAACGTGCACCGGCGTCTGCGCCGCTGGTGTGAAAG